>CAVZJF010000025.1:0-248563 GCA_963775525.1 uncultured Alphaproteobacteria bacterium
CGAAATGGCGGCTGTGTGTGCAGATCATGCCCGAGGCCGACGCCGACAAGACCTGGTACAACCCGTTCGACCTGACCAAGGTGTGGCCGCATAAGGATTACCCGCTGGTCGAGGTCGGCATCGTCGAGCTGAACCGCAACCCCGAAAACTACTTCGCCGAGGTCGAGCAGGCGTCGTTCTCGCCGGCCAATGTCGTGCCCGGCATCAGCCACAGCCCGGACAAGATGCTGCAGTTCCGCATCTTTGCCTATGGCGACGCGCACCGCCACCGGCTCGGCGTCAACTACGAGAGCCTGCCGGTCAACCGGGCGCGGGTGCCGGTGCACAACTACCACCGCGACGGTGCGATGCGGTTTGACGAGAATGGCGGCGGCTCGGTCAATTACGAGCCCAACAGCTATGGCGGGCCGGTCGAGGACCACGCCTTCAAGGAGCCGCCATTGCCGGTCTCGGGTGCGGCCGACCGCTATGACCACCGCGCCGGCAACGACGACTACAGCCAGCCCGGCGCCCTGTTCCGGCTGATGTCCGACGACCAGAAGCGCCAGCTGTTCGACAACATCGCCGCCGCGATGCAGGGCGTGCCCGAGGCGATCCAGCTGCGCCAGATCGCCCATTTCACCCGCGCCGACCCCGCCTATGGCGCGGGTGTCGCCGAGCGGCTGGGCTTGTCGACCCGCTTGCAGGCGGCCGAATAGCTGATCCTTGCCGTCCTGCATCGCCCCTCGGCCGCCCTCGCTCCCTGCCCCCTCCCACTCCCTCCCCCAAACGCGCGGGAGGGGTTAGGGTGGCGGCCGACGCGTCTCCTCCCGTAAGCGGGAGAGGATGCCGGACGCCGCGAGACGGGTGAGGGATGGCGGGGCGGGTTGTCACGATCGCGCAGCGCAAAGGCGGGGCCGGCAAAACGACCCTCGCGGCGCAGCTCGCGGTCGCCTGGGCGAGAAGCGGCGTGCGGGTCGCGGTGCTCGACATCGACCCGCAGGGCAGCCTCGCCGCCTGGGCCGGGCTGCGCCGAGAGCGGCTCGGCGATGCCGCGATCGGCTTCGAGTTCGCGGCACTGCCCGGTTGGCGCGCCGAGCAATGGATCGGCGACCATGCCCGCGACGCCGACTTCGTCGTCATCGACAGCCCGCCGCAGGTCGAGACCGAGGCGCGGATCGCGGTGCGCTCGGCCGGGCTGGTTCTGATCCCGGTGCAGCCTTCGCCGCTCGACCTGTGGGCGACCGAAGCAACCCTGAGGATGGCGCAGAACGAGCGCCGGCCGGCGCTGGCGGTGCTGAACCGGGTCCCGCCGCGATCCTCCGCGGTCGAGCGCATCGCCGCCGATCTCGCCGGCCTCGGCGTTCCGGTTGCGGCCAGCCGGGTCGGCAACCGCGTCGCCCTCGTCCACGCGATGGCGCAGGGTCTGGGCGTGCTCGAAACCGCTGCCGCGAGCCCCGCCGCCGCCGAAATCGCCGCCCTCGCCGCCGAGCTGCGCGGCAGCTGACACCGCAATTGTTCTCGGGCTCGGCCGTGGCGCTTGTGGTCGGCGCAAAATCGAAAAGGGGTGCGCGGAATGGGTGCGAGCTACCATTGTCCGGTCTGCGGCCGCGATGTTGCGGCCGATCGGCCGCTGTGGCGGTGCGTTTGCGGCGGCCCGCTGGAACTGGCGCCGGGCCGCCCCTTCGCCCGCGCCGACATCATTGCCGGCGAGCCGTCATTGTGGCGCTACGAGGCGGCGTTGGCGCTGGCGAAACCAGGCCGGGTGTCGCTCGGCGAGGGCTGGACCCCGCTCGTCAGCCGCGGCTGGCAGGGCGCCCCAGTCTGGTTCAAGCTCGAATCGCAGATGCCGACCGGGTCGTTCAAGGATCGCGGCACGGCGGTCATGATCAACCACTTGCTGGAGGTCGGGGTCGGCCCGATCCACGAGGATTCTTCGGGCAATGCCGGGTCCTCGATCGCAACCTACGCCGCCGCCGCCGGGATTCCGTGCCGCATCTACGTCCCGGCCTCCGCGCCGCGCGCCAAATTGGTGCAGATCGCCGCCGCCGGGGCCGAGGTCTGCGCGATACCGGGCACGCGGCAGGCGGTCACCGAGGCGGCGCTTGCCGCCATCGGCGACAGCTTTTACGCCAGCCACAACTGGCACCCCTATTTTATCGAGGGGACCCAAACCTTGGCCTTCGAGCTGTGGGAGCAGCTCGGCTTTCGCATGCCTGACAACATCCTCGTGCCGACCGGTTACGGCAGCAACATCCTCGGCCTCGAACGCGGCTTTGATGCGCTCGAACGGGCGGGCGAGATCACCGCCCGGCCTCGGCTTTACGCGGTCCAGGCGGCGAATTGCGCGGCCTTCGCCGCAGCCTGGGGCGAAGGTGCGGGCGACTTGGTGCCGTTTACCGCAAGCCCGACGGTCGCCGACGGAATTGCGACCATGCGGCCGGTGCGGCCGGCGCCGGTGCTGCGCGCGCTGCGCCGCTCGCGCGGCGGTGTCGTCGCCGTCGCCGAGGAAGAGATCGCGCCGGCATTGCGCGCTCTCGGCCGTCTCGGCCTTTTCGTCGAGCCGACCGCCGCCACCGTCGGCGCCGCGCTGACGCGTCTGCTCGGCAGCGGGACCATCATGCCCGGCGAGACGACGGTCGCGGTGCTGACCGGACACGGCCTGAAGGCCGCCGACCGCATCGGTGAACTCCTCGACGTTCCCGCGGACCCTAGTGCTCAGACGCAGCAGTAAAGAGCCGTAGGATGGGCTGAGCCTTGAGGCTGGGCAAGAACCTCTATACCACCGTACGTTTTCTCGCCTCCCCGGCGAAAGCCGGGTCCATTTCTCTGCGGCGCTAGCCGACGATAGCTGGAGGCATGCCTCTGCTTGAAAGTTCCGAGCAGCGGAAAAATGGACCCCGGCTTTCGCCGGGACGGCGGTGGGAGTTTGCCAATTTTCCTTCCCGGTAGAATCCTGAGTCTCCTGCGAAGCCCATCGCCGCTGCCGCAGATGGGTTTCGCCGCGCTCAACCCATCCTACAGGTGATGGGGCTCGTCGGTAAGGCAGCGTGGGGCCGGGGTTCAGCAGCTTGTGGCGGGCGAGGAATTCGGCGCGGGCGAGCAGGCGCTCCAACGCCAGGCGGTCGGCGACCTTCATCGGATGGTGCGCACCGCTAAACGGCACCCAGCTCTTGCCGTCGAACAGCAACAGGTTGCCGAGCCCGCTTTCGTCGAGCGTCCAGTTGCGCACCGGCCCGGTGTCGATATGGATGAAATCGGAATGCGGATACCAGCCGACCCCGCCGCGGCGCATCGCGCGCGCCGCCGCCATCGCCTCCGGCAGCCTCGCGTCGAGCGAGATGTCGAGCGCCCGGCCGTACATGTGCTGGCTGTTCTCGGCCACGCCGAACATCGTGCGCGCCAGCATCGCATTGGTTTCCGGCGTGCGATAGGCGGACAGGATGGTCGCCTTGGCGGCGCCGACCGCATCGACGACGCTGGCCAGAAAGTCGAGGACGCCGACATCGATCTCGGTCACGGCCCCGCAATGAAAGTCGCGCAGAAAGACGCAAAGCTCCTGGACCGCGTCGCGGATCGGACCGTTGTCGTCGCGATAGGCGCCGTCAAAGGTTTCGCCGGTATGGGCGTTGACCAGCCTCAGCCGGCGCAATGTCGGCGGCCGCGGCACCGCCCGCGCCGCAATCGGCCACGCCATGCCGCCGGCTATTATCGAGAGAAGCTGACGTCGGTTCATCGCTGGCGACTATAGTGCGGATCGCGTTCAGAAGTTGATAATCACTGAACAAAATGCGCTGGAGCGTGCCGCCGGGCGGTCGGCCGAGCACGGCCCACCCATGGGCCCGCCCGGCGCCGGCGGCGGGCCCGACGGTTCAGAACCGCTGCAGCAGCCGGTCGATATAGTCGAGCTCGATCTGCGGGCGCTCGCGTTCGCCGGCGCGGCGGCGCAGCTCGTCCAAGATGTCCCGGGCCTTCTGCATCGTGTTGTTGTCGGGGATTTTGACGTCGCCCTGGTCGTAGGCCCCGCCATTGGCGAGCGGCCGGCCGAGCGGGTCGCGCGGGGTTCCGTCGCGGCGCTGGCCAAAGCCGGACTCGTCGTCGCGAGCGTCGCCCCGGCCCAAGGGGTTGCCCAGGCGCTGCTGCATCTGTTGGGCAAACTCGCGGGCTGCTTGCTGCAACTGGTCGAGCGCGTCGGTTTGCGGGTCGATCGCAGCCCCCGGCCGGCCGCCGCGCAACGCCCGGGACGCGTCATGCATCGCCCGCTCCGCCCGGCCCAGCGGGTCGGGGATTTCGCCCAGCCCGTCGCCCATCCGCCGCATCATCTCGCCGAGCGCGCGGCGCAATGCCTCCTGCTGCCCGGCAGCATCGCTCATGTCGGCGTTCCCGCCCTGCTGGGCGTTTCCTTGCCGCCGCGCGTCCCCGTGGTCGCCCGGCATGCCCATTTGACCCTGCTCGCCCTGCTGCTGGGCGCGGAAGCTGCGATCGAGCAGCTGCTGCTGGCGCTGCATCAGCTCGCGCATGCCGCGCATCATCTGCTGCGCTTCATTCGCCTGCCGCTGGGCACCCTGCCCGGGCTGCGCCATGCGCAAATTCTCGAGCATGTTTTGCAGCTGCGACAACAATTGCCGCGCCTGGTCGCGTTGTCCGTTCTTGGCCAACTCGGCCGCCCGGTCGAGCATCCGCTCCAGATCGCGACTGGTCAGCATCTGCTGCGACGGATCGACGGGCTGCTGGCTCTGCTCCGGGTTGCGCGCCATGTTTTTAGCGAGCGCCTGCAGATAGCGGTCGAGCGCCTGCCGCAATTCGCTCATCAGGCGGTCGATTTCGTGGTCGGGCGCGTTCGTGGCCAATGCGTCCTGCAATTGGCGTTGCAGCCGCCGAAGCTGGTTCTCGGCGAGCGACGCGCCGGCGTCCTCGATGCGCAACGCAGTGTCCCACAGCAATTGCTCGACCTCTGCGATCGTCGTCGCGCCGCGATTTAGCCGCAGCCGCTCCTGCGCGATGCGAAGCGCCAAAAAAACCACGGCGTCGTCGCCGTAAAGCTGCGGGCGCGACTGCAGGTCGCCGAGGATTTCGGCGACTTCCGTGCGCGAATTCGGATCCTTCGCCAGCTCCTTGCGCTGGTCGATGATCGCGCGCGCAATCGGATTATGGAACTCGCGCTCGGGCAATTTGATATGCACCGGCGCGCTTTCCCCGGTCTGGCCCAGCGCGTCGCTGGCGACGAGCCGGATTTCGACCGGCAACCCGGCCCAAGGATGCGGGGTCAGGTCGTGATAGCTGGTCTCCTGCGCCTGCTTCAGGTGCAGTCCGGGAAGCGGCAGCTCGAGCTCGATCTTGTCGCCAGGTTGTCCCCGGGCTTGCCGCCGGGCTTGTCGCCTTGGCGGCGGATCACCGCCTTGACGCGCTCGACCCCGTAATCGTCATTCGCCCGGTAGTCGATCCGCAATGCCTGCCGTGCGGTCGCGCCGGGCGGCTTGGCGAAGGCGACCGTGGGCGGGTTGTCGGGAATGATCTCGATCGGCCAGCTCCCGAGCACCGCGCCGGCCTGCGACACCTCGATCCGCTTGCCGGATTTCAGCGTTGCCTGAGTGTGAAAATTCTCCTTGTCGACCGCGGCGAAGTCGCTGCTCTTGCCGTCGATCTCCAGCCGGGGCAGGGCGTCGCCGCCATGCACCTGCGCCAGGAGCACGCCGCCGATCGGAATCCGGATCGTTTGCCGGTTCTCCGGGCGCAGGAATTGCGGCGCCAGCCCGGTGTATTCGGGCGGGGTGATCCAGATGTCGAGACTGGCGGCGACCGCGGGCGCGCTGCTGTCGATGCTCGGATCCACCGCGCGCAGCAACCGCTCGCGCCACTCCGCCCCGGCGTCGACCGCGCCCAGCAGCAGCAATATCGCCAGCACCGCGCGCACGCCCCACGGATCGCGGGCGGCCAGCCCGGCGACCGGCAGTCCGACCCGCAAACGGCGTGCCGCCGCCGCCATTCGCCGCCGGTGCGCTTCCCACAGCCCGGCGGCCAGCGGATCGAGCGGCGTGCCCGGCCGGTCCGCCAGCGCCTGCAGCGGGCGGTGCGGCAACCCGCTCGCGCGCTCGATACGGCGCCGCGCCGCGGCGCCGTCGGGCATCGCGATGCCGCGGAACGCCGTCGCCAGCGCCACCAGAAAAGCAGCCCCCAGAGCCAGCAGGACCGCGCCGTGGACCAGGCCCGGCAGCAACGGCAGCACGCCGAAGAGGGCCAGTATGAAAAAGACGCCGAGGATGGCGAGCGCCGGCCAGCAGCCCGGCCACACCCGCTCCCACAATAGCGCGGCGCGGGCGAGCCGCAGCCGTGTCGCAAAGCGCGCCGTTTCGGTCGGGTGAGCCGAGCGGTCGGTCATGCGGCACCTCGCTTTCGCGCCGGCCGAGCGACGCGATCATCGAGCCAGTCGGGGATTGTATCGAGCGACAGCAGCGCATCATAGCTCGGCCGCGCCCGGATCACGGCATGGCGGTCGCCCGAGACCAGCACTTCCGGCACCAGCAGGCGGCTGTTGTAGGTCGAGCTCATGACCGCCCCGTAGGCGCCGGCGGCGGTGAAGGCCACCAGATCGCCTTGCGCCAATGGCGGCAGGTCGCGACCGACGGCAAAAGTGTCGCCGGTTTCGCACACCGGCCCGACGACGTCCGCGGGCGCCGAGGCCGCTTCGCGCGGCGGCAGGCGGACCGGCACGATGTCGTGCCAGGCGTCGTAGAGCGCCGGACGGATCAGATCGTTCATCGCCGCGTCGAGGATGACGAGCCGGCGGGTCGCCCCTTGCTTTACATAGAGCACGCGGGCGACCAGCAGCCCCGCCGGGCCGGCCAGAACCCGCCCCGGCTCAAACGCCAGAGTGAGGCCCAAGCCGCCGAAAGCCTGACGCACGATCCGCGCGTATTCCGCCGGCTCGGGCGGGCATTCGTCGCGATAGCGGATGCCGAGACCGCCGCCGAGATCGACGCGGGAGACGGCGAGCCCGCCGGCGCGCAGCTCGCCCGCCAGCCGGGCGAGCCGCCCGAAGGCCTCGCGAAACGGCGCGAGCCCCCCGGCCTGCGAGCCGATATGCACGGCAAGCCCGACCGGTACTATGCCCGGCAGCGACGCGGCCAGGCGGTAGGCCGCCGACGCTTCGCCGAGAGCGACGCCGAATTTGTTGTCTTTTTTGCCGGTGGCGATCTTGGCGTGGGTCAGCGCGTCGACATCCGGGTTGACCCTGAGCGCCACTGGTGCGGTGACGGCCGAGCTTTGTTGCGATCTCGCTCAGCTGGCGCAGCTCCGGCACCGACTCGACATTGAGCTGGTGAATCCCGGCGCCGAGCGCGGCCGCCATCTCCTGCGCCGTCTTGCCGACGCCGGAAAAGACGATGCGCTCGGGCGGGATGCCGGCGGCCAGCGCGCGTCGCAGCTCGCCTTCGGAGACGACGTCGGCGCCGGCGCCGAAACCCGCGAAGAGACGCAGCACGGCGAGGTTCGAATTCGCCTTGACCGCGTAACAAATCAGCGGCTGCTCGACGGTAAAGGCCGCCGCGAAATGCCGGTACTGCGCGTCAAACGCCGCCGCCGAATAGAGATAGAACGGGGTGCCGACCGCGGCCGCGATCTGCCGGACCGCGATCTCCTCGGCGTGAAGCTCGCCGCCGCGATAGTCGAAGAACTCACTCATGCGGATAAGTCCGCGGATAGACGTTGGGCGCCCCCGGCGGCGGTACCGGCGGGCCTTTTTTGCCGCAGGCCGCCAGCTCCAGTGCCAGCAGCACCAGCACGACCGCGGCGCTGCATGCACGCCGGGACGGCCTTCCGGCATGACCCTTGCGCGGCTCGCGCGCCGACAACCCGAGCAGCCCCGCCCCGGCGGTCACTCGAGGAACCTGTGCCTTGCGGCGGCGGCGGCGGCGCGAACCCGGTCGGGCGCGGCGCCGCCGTAGCTGGTTCGGCTCGCGACCGAGTGCTCGGCGGCGAGCACGTGAAAGACGTCGGCGGTGATTGCCGGCTCGACGCCTTGCAATTCGGCGAGCGGCAGTTCCGCGAGGGTAAGACCCATCGCCTCGGCGCGTTTGACGATCTCGCCGGTCGCGTGGTGCGCCCGGCGGAACGGCAACCCGGCAACCCGCACGAGCCAGTCCGCGAGGTCGGTGGCGGTGGCGAAGCCGCGTCCCGCCGCCGCGCGCAGACGCTCGCGGTCGGGCCGCATGTCGCGCACCATCCCGGCGGTCGCGGCAAGGCAAAGCTCGAGCACGTCGGCGGCTTCGAACACCGGGATTTTGTCCTCCTGCATGTCCTTTCCATAGGCGAGCGGCAGCCCCTTCATCACCGTCAGCAGCCCCACCAGCGCGCCGTTGAGCCGCCCGGTCTTGGCGCGGACGAGCTCGGCGGCGTCCGGATTGCGTTTTTGCGGCATGATCGAGCTGCCGGTCGTAAACGCGTCGCTCAGCGCCACAAAGCCGAACCCGTCGCTGCACCACAGCACGATCTCTTCGGCGAACCGCGACAGGTGGGTTCCGGCGAGGGCTGCGGCGGCGAGAAACTCGATCGCGAAATCGCGGTCCGACACGGCGTCGAGCGAGTTCGCCGCGGGCCGGTCGAAACCGAGTGCGGCCGCGGTCGCCTCGCGGTCGATCGGGAACGAGGTGCCGGCGAGTGCCGCCGCCCCGAGCGGCAACTCGTTCATCCGCCGCCGGCAATCGGCCAGACGCCCGCGGTCGCGGCCGATCATCTCGACATAGGCCAACAGATGATGGCCAAGGGTCACCGGCTGGGCGATCTGCAGATGGGTGAACCCCGGCATGACGGTGTCGGCTTCGGCCTCGGCGCGGTCGATCAGCGCCTGCTGCAGGTCGCGCATCGCGCCGTCGATGCGGTCGACCGCGGCGCGCAGCCACAGCCGCAGGTCGGTCGCGACCTGGTCGTTGCGCGAGCGCGCGGTGTGCAGGCGTCCGGCCGCCGGCCCGATCAGCTCGCCAAGCCGCGCCTCGACATTCATGTGGATGTCTTCATGCGCGTCGCTGAAGACGAACCGGCCGCTTTCGATCTCCTCCCGGATTTGCTCTAGACCGGCGGCGATCGCCGCGCCATCTTCGGGCGACAGGATGTGCTGGGCCACCAGCATCGCGCAATGCGCCTTCGAGCCGGCGATGTCTTCGGCCCACAGGCGTTTGTCGAAGTCGATCGATGCGTTGATGCGCTTCATGATCTCGGCGGGGCCGGCGACAAATCTGTCCGCCCCATTGCGCATTGGCCCCGGCGCCGGCCGGCTTGTCGGCGGCGGTCATCGGCCGCCGCCGCAACTGACACGCGAGGGAGTGGTCATGAGATTGGCCTGCATCGCCCTGCTGGCTCTGCCGCTGCTGTTGTCGGGCGGCGTCACCAACGCGCGGGCGGAACCCGGCGTCCCCGACCAGGGGCCGCTCGGCCAGTTCATCCCGGCCTCGCCGCCGCGCCCGGCGCCCCAGGTCGCGTTTGCCGACGCCGCCGGCAAGACGCTCACCCTTGCCGATTTCGCCGGCAAGCTGGTGCTCGTCAATCTGTGGGCGACCTGGTGCTCGCCTTGCCGCCACGAGATGCCGTCCCTGGAGCGGCTGCAGACCCGGCTCGGCGACGGGCTCACGGTGCTCGCGATCTCGCAGGATATGGGCGGCGCCAAGGTGGTGGCGCCGTTTGTCGCCAAGCTCGGGCTCAAGGCGGTCAAGACCTATCTCGATCCTAAAAGCTCTGTCGGCCGGGCCTTCAAGGTCGACGGGCTGCCGACGAGCTTTCTGATCGACCGGCAGGGGCGGGTGCTGGGCCATGTCGAGGGCGAGGCCGAATGGGATTCGCCAAAGATGATGGCGGTCATAGCACCGCTGTTGACCGAGGACGACATCGTCAAGACGTCGTTTCCGCAAGCACGTCCGTGAGAAACTGGCCGCCGCGGCGCAGCCCTTCCTGGTCGATCGAATGGCCGACACCGGGACAGGTCAGGCTTTCGACCGCGATGCCCTCGGCCTTCAGCGCGGTCTCCGCCGCGGCCAGCGAGGCGTAGGGGACGAGCGGGTCCTCGGTGCCGTGAACCAGCAGGATGCGCGGCCGCGAGCGCAGCTCGGCCGGCAGCAATTCGGGGGCGAGCAGCCGCCCGGAGTAGCCGACGATGCCGGCCGCCGGCGCCGCCCGCCGCGGGCCGACGAAAAGCGACATCATCGTGCCCTGCGAAAACCCGACCAAGGCCAGGGCAGCGGCGCCGAGCCCGCGTTCGGCCAATGCCTCGTCGATAAAGGCGTCGAGGATCGGGGCGGCCGCGCGCACCCCGGCCAGAACCGCCGCCGGGCTGCGGTCCTGCGAGCTGAACCACTGATAGCCGTAAGCCGCCATGTCGCAGGGAAAGGGCGCGTTCGGCGACACGAATTCGGCCTCGGGAAGCAACGGCGCCCAATAAGGCGCCAGCCCGATCAGGTCGTTGCCGTCGGCGCCGAGCCCGTGCAGCAGAATGACGAGCTGCTTGGGCTTGCCGCCCGAGGCAGGAGGGCGCGACGGTCCGGACAATTTGGGCGTCATCGGTGCGGTCTCGCGGAAAGCCGGTGCAAGCCCACAGGCATAGCCGAAAGTCGCCGCCGCTGCCACCCGCACCGGCGCGAGCGATGAGCGCGGCCCGGATCGTGACGCGGTTCGCGCCGAGCCCGACCGGGTATCTGCATCTCGGTCACGTGTTTTCGGCGCTTGCAGGGTGGCGCGCGGCGCGGGACAGCGGCGGGCAGTTTCTGCTGCGCCTCGAAGACATCGACCGCGGGCGCTGCCGCGCCGAGTACGCCGCCGCGATCATCGAGGACCTGGACTGGCTCGGGCTCGACTGGGACGGGCCGGTCCGCCGGCAGTCCGAGCATTTCGACGATTACCGCGCCGCCCTCGACCGGCTCCAGCAGTTGGGGGTGCTCTATCCGTGCTTTTGCACGCGGCGCGAGATCGCAGCCGAGATCGCGGGCGCCGGCGGCGCGCCGCAGGGCGAGGCGGGGCCGCCCTATCCGGGCACCTGCCGGCGGCTCGACGCCGCGCAGCGCGCCGCAAGACAGCGCGCCGGGCTCGATTTCGCGGTGCGGCTCGACCTCGCCGGCGCGCTGGCGCTGACCGGGCCGCTCGACTGGGTCGAGGAAGGCGGCGGCGAACCGCGCGTGGTCCGCGCCGACCCCGCGCCGCTCGGCGATGTCGTGCTGGCCCGCAAGGACATCCCGGCCAGCTATCATCTCGCGGTCGTGGTCGACGACGCGATCCAGGGTGTGACCCTGGTCACCCGCGGCCGGGATTTGGCGTCCGCGACCCACGTCCACCGCGTGTTGCAGGCGTTGCTCGGCCTGCCGGCGCCGCGCTATCGCCACCACCCGCTGCTCACCGACGCGAACGGACGCCGCCTCGCCAAACGCGATCATGCGTTGACAATCCGCGCGATGCGGGCGGCCGGCATGACCCGCGCCGACATCCTGGCGAAAGCTCGGAGTTCCCGGCGGCTGACGACGCCCCGAGCGGGCGTCTTAAGCCTGTTGCGTTAGACGCCAAATAGGCGAAGATCGCCCGGTTCGGCGGGCAACCCGGCGACATCGGCAAACAAGTTGGGGGGAAACCATATGAGCGCCCGCATTTTTGCGACGGTTTCGATGCTGGCGGCGTTGCTGGCGTGCATCGGCGGCGCGCCGGCCTCGGCCGCGGACCAGCAGATCGACAAGTTGCTGACGAGCCCGGTCGGCCAGGACTGGGTGACCAATGGCGGCAACATGACCAATCAGCGCTATTCGACGCTGAAGCTGATCAACACCGGCAACGTCAAAGAGCTCAAAGGCGCGTGGATGACCCGCCTCAACGGCTCGGGCATCGGCGGCAAGTACTCGGCGGAAGCGACGCCCTTGGTCAAGGACGGCATCATGTACGTCGTCACCGGCAACGACGACGTGTTCGCGATGGACGCCAAGACCGGGGCGATGCTGTGGGAGCGCAAGTCGGGGATCGACCAGAAGATCACGACCGTGTGCTGCGGCTGGCTCAATCGCGGGCTGGCGATGGGCGAGGACATGCTGTTTCTCGGCCAGCTCGACACCAATGTCGTGGCGCTCGACATCAAGACCGGCAAGGAGGTGTGGAAGACCCCGATCGAGAAGTGGCAGAACGGCTATGTCGTCACCAGCGCGCCGCTCTATTACGACGGCATCGTCTACAGCGGCATCGCCGGCGGCGAGTTCGGCACCCGCGGCCGGCTGACCGCGCTCGACGCCAAGACCGGTAAGATTTTGTGGCGCGCCTACACCTTGCCGGCGGCGGGCCAGGTCGGCAGCGACAGCTGGCCCAAGGGCAGCGACCAGGCGTTGCGCGGCGGCGCCCCGGTGTGGAACACGCCGGCGCTCGACCCCGAGCTCGGCCTGATCTATTTCGCCACCGGCAATTGCGGCCCTGATTACAACGGGGCGGTGCGCGAGGGCGACAACCTGTTCTGCTCCTCGATCATGGCGCTCAAGGCCAAGACCGGCGAATACGTCTGGCATTTCCAGGAAGTGCATCACGACATCTGGGACTATGACGCGGCGAGCCCGGTGGTGCTGTTCGACACCGTCGTCGACGGGCAGCCGCGCAAGGGCATCGCCGAAGCCGGGCGCACCGGCTGGGTCTACATCCTCGACCGCACCAACGGAAAGCCGCTGGTCGGCATCGAGGAAAAGCCGGTGCCGCAGGAGCCGCTGCAGAAGACCGCGAAGACCCAGCCGTTTCCGGTCGGCGACAACACCGTGCCGACTTGCGCCAAGCCGTTGCCGGGCTATGACAAGGTCGGGTGCATCTTTGCCGCGTTCTGGGAAACCCCGGTGCTGATCGAGCCCGGCGGGCAGGGCGGGACCAACTGGTCGCCGATGCCCTACGATCCCGACACCGGCTATTTCTACGTGCCGGGGACGATCCGCCCGAGCACCTTCGTGCGCTACGGCGACACCTACAAGCCGGGGTTGCGCTATGTCGGCGGGACCCAGGCGCCGCCGATCGGCGCATCGCTCGCCGGCACGTTCACCGCGATCGACAGCAAGACCAACAAGATCGCGTGGCAGCATCAGATGCCCTACCGGATGGGCGGCGGCGGCGGTTCGACGGTCACCGCCGGCGGCCTGTTGCTGCGCGGCGAGCCCGACGGCAATTTCGTCGTGCTCGACGCCAAGAGCGGCGAGGTTTTGTGGAAGTTCCAGACCGGCTTTGGCGCCGACGCGCCGGCCATGGTCTACCAGGTCGACGGCGAGGAGTACCTGGCGATCGTCACCGGCGGCAATGCGATCCAGGGCAGCGCCAATGGCGACGCGGTATGGGCGTTTTCGCTGAAGGGCCAGGTTTCGCCGCTGTGGCCGCCGCCCCCGCCGCTGACCAAAGCCGGACCCGGGGGTCCGATCAACGACACCACGACGACGGTCAAGATCGCGGATTTGAATGCCGAATACGCCTATTTCCCGGCTCGCCTGCGGGTCAAGGCCGGAACCCCGATCACCTTTACCAATTTCGGGGATTTGACGCACACCGCCACCGGAGCGGCGGGCGACGCCGGCAAATGGGACACCGGAGCGATCGAAAAGGGCCAGTCGAAACAGATCACGTTCACCGAGCCCGGAACCCACTACTACATCTGTACCCCGCATCCGTGGATGTACGGAGTGGTTTACGTCGAGCCCTAGCCCGCCGGCGCCGGCTCGATCGCCCTGCCGTCGGCGCCGCGCCAGGCGCCGGCGGACCACCACAGCGGGCGGCCGAGGGTTTCGTCGAAGAACATGTCGCCGGGGTAGCGGCCGGCGGCCGGCCGGGCCAATGTCGGGCCGGTGCGCGCAAGCTGGCGAAAGCCGAGATCGAGCAATTGGCGCAACCACGCGGTCTCGACAACGCGCTCGACCGGCTCGAAGACGCCCGGGTCGCCGGGCATGACGAGAGCGTCGGGGATCTCGACGATCCCGTCGGGCGGCACCGTCAACTGCCTCCCTCCCGAGAGTTCGATCGTGGTCGGATCCATCCCTTCGGGGGCGATCAGGCGATGGTGGATCATGCTCTCTCCGTTGTGAGCTGATAGGCGGGGCAGCAATTGGGAGGGTCCGCTGACGGCAAACATAATCGGCCTCGCCGGCGCGTGGCATCTCCCCGCTTGCAAGCTCGGAAGTTTGCGAGCTCGGCGCCTCGCAGAGCGGCTAAAGCGACATCCCCAGCGCTTTGCGCAGCTTGCGCACGGTCTCGGCGCTCTTGAAGCCGTAGGGCGGATCCGACTGCGGAGAGCCCGAGCTCGCGCAAGGCCAGCGCCAGCACCCGTTCGTTGCCGGTGCCGGCGGTGAAGGCGCCGCGCTTCCACAATGCGGTCAACGCCTCGCGGAGCATCGATCGCGCCGGACGTCCGCGTCCGCCGCCGCCGGCCGCGGCGGGCGTCACCTCGACCCCGGCGATCGCCGACCCGTCGGGCAGGACCACGCGATTTTCAGCAAAATCGAGGCGCACGCGACCGAACCACTCCGCCGCCACCTCCTGCTTTGCGCCGTCGCGAAAACCGCTCGCACGACAGCGGCCGGAGCGGCCGGCGGTTTCGAAGCCCTCGACCAGCTCGTGCTCGACCGCCGCAATCTCAGAAAGCAGCGCCGGCGGCCCGCGGTGACCCGCGACAAACGCGTCGAACGCCGCACCCCCCGCCGCTCCGAGAGGCGACGGCGCCCCGGCGAAGGGCGGCGGCGCGCCCCGCGCCCCGAGCCGCCGCCGGCCGGCGGCCTCGGTCTCGGGGGTGAGAGGCTGCTCCGTCCCCGCCGGCAGCGCCTCCTGCTGCCGCCGCCACTCGACCGAGCCGACTGCGTAAGCCGGGCTCGCCGCCGGCCCGCCGCCTTCCAGCTCGAATGCGAGACGGCAGTATCGCGCCCACAACCGCCGGTCGGCGGTCGCGATCAACGCCTCGGTCAGGGTCGAGGTTGAACCCGGGTGAAGCTCCGGCAAACGCCACCTCCTCGGGCGCCTCGCGACGCGAGGCGCCATGTCCGCGAAGCGCACCCTGCCGACAGTGTGAAAGCTCGGCGCAGCCGAGACAAGCGCCGCTCTGCCAAGCCATCGAATTCCAAGGGGGCAGCCGCGCAATCGCGAAGATCGCCGGCTTTTGCGTTTCCGTCGCCGCCACCTATGATGGCGTGACGGTATTGCGACAACGGGGCGTCAGGCCCCGATCCGTTCCGGGAAGGAACGCCGTATTGGTCTTGCCGGCGAGACCCGCTCGTGGCGGCGGTAGCTCGCGCCGCCTGCCCCGGCATCCGCGGGGCGCGCGGTGAGAAGCGAGCCGCGCGCGCCCGTGCCCAATCGCGGGCCGCTGACCGTCGCGATCATGCTGGCCAACATCATGCAGGGGCTCGACACCACGATCGCCAACGTGGCGTTGCCGCATATCCGCGGCAGCCTGTCGGCCTCGCTGGACCAGATCTCGTGGGTGCTGACCTCCTATATCGTCGCTTCGGCGATCATGATGCCGCTGACCGGCTGGCTCGCCGGCCGGTTCGGCATCAAGATCGTGTTCGTTCTCTCGGTCGCGGGTTTCACCATCGCCTCCGCCTTGTGCGGCAGCGCCACCAGCCTGAGCGAGCTTGTCGCCTATCGCACGCTGCAAGGGGTGTGCGGCGCCGGGCTGGTGCCGCTGTCGCAAGCGGTGCTGCTGCAGATCAACCCGCCCGAACGGCACGGCCACGCGATGGCGGTGTTCGGCATCGGCACGATATTGGGGCCGATCTGCGGGCCGGTATTGGGCGGCTGGCTGACCTATGACTACAACTGGCGCTGGGTGTTCTTTATCAACCTGCCGGTCGGCGTCGTCGCCACCCTCGGGATGATGTTCTTCGGCCGCGACAGCCGCCATGCCCATCGCGAGCCGTTCGACCTGCTGGGGTTTGTCACCCTCAGCTTCGCGATCGGCGCGCTGCAGCTGATGCTCGACCGCGGCGAGCTCAAGGACTGGTTCGGGTCGACCGAGATTTGGGTCGAGGCGGCGGTCTGCGGGGTCGCGCTCTATCTTTTTGTCGTCCACACCGCGACCGCGACCGACCGCTCGTTTCTCAACCGGGATCTGCTGAAAAACGTCAATTTTGTCGTCGGCACCGTGCTGATGTTTCTGGTCGGGCTGATCATGAACGGCACCTTGGCGCTGCTGCCGACGATGCTGCAGGACCTGATGAACTACCCGGTCTTGACGACCGGGCTGGTGACCGCGCCGCGCGGCGTCGGCACGATGATCGCGATGTTCATGGTCGCCCGCCTGATCGATCGCGTCGACAACCGGTTGATCATCCTGGTCGGCCTGCTGCTGACCGCGGTCTCGATGTGGCAGATGACCGGGTTCTCGCTGACGATGGGGATGGGGCCGGTGATCATCTCCGGTCTGGTCCAGGGCTTTGGCCTCGGCTGCACCTTTGTCCCGCTGAACACGATTGCGCTGTCGAACCTGCCGCGTCACATCCTGACCCAGGGCACGGCGCTGCGCAGCCTGATGCGCAATTTGGGCGGCAGCGTGGGCATTGCCGTTCTCGAGGCGATGCTGACGCAGAACACCCAGATCGTGCATTCCCGCCTGGTCGAGCAGCTGCGGCCGGACAACCCGCTGGCGCAGGCCCCCTATCTGAGCGCGCCGTACAGCCTGACCGCGCCGGCCGGCATTGCCGCGCTCAACGCCGAGGTCACCCGGCAGGCGGCGATGATCGCCTACATCGACGATTTCGTAATCCTGATGATTGCTCTCGGTCGCCTCGGCGGCGCTGCTGCTGTTTATCCGGCCGACCCGGTCCGAGGGCGCCGCCGCTCTCAATCCCCGCAGCTTGCGTCCGCGCCGGGTCGGGTAGCCGGGTCGGGTAGGATCAGCGATGAGGAAGTGGCGGCGCCTGCCGCTCTGCCCGAGCCATCGAATTTCGGGCACGGGGCATCGCGTTAATACCGCAGGTGGTGGTTTGTTTTTGTCATAGGATATGACGATGGCGGACGATCCCCCGCAGCAAAAAGCATTGCCCGCCGGGAGTTGCGGTGAGAAGCGAGGCGCGCGGCCTGCTCGGCAATCGCACCGCGATCACCGTCTCGATCATGCTGGCGACGATCATGCAGGGCGTCGACAACACGATCGCCAACGTCGCCCTGCCGCATATCCAGGGGAGCCTGTCGGCCGCCCAGGACCAGATCGCCTGGGTGCTGACCTCGTACATCGTCGCCGCCGCGATCACGATGCCGCTGACCGGCTGGCTCGCCGGCCGCTTCGGCATCAAATACGTGTTTCTGATCTCGGTCGGGGGCTTCACCCTGGCCTCCGCCTTGTGCGGCAGCGCCACCAGCCTGACCGAGCTCGTCGTCTACCGCCTGCTGCAAGGGGTCTGCGGCGCCGGGCTGGTGCCGCTGTCGCAATCGGTGCTGATGCAGATCAACCCGCCCGAGCGCCACGGCCAGGCGATCGCGGTCTGGGGCATCGGGGTCATGCTGGGTCCGATCTTCGGCCCGATGCTCGGCGGCTGGCTGACCGAAAACTACAGCTGGCGGTGGATCTTCTACATCAACCTGCCGGTCGGGGTGATCGCCTTCGCTCGGCATCCTGGTCTTCATCCGCGAAGCGCGGCACGCCCATCGCGAGGCCTTCGACTTTTTCGGCTTTGTGACCTTGAGCATCGGCGTCGGCGCGTTGCAGATGATGCTCGACCGCGGCGAGCTGAAGGACTGGTTCGGCTCGACCGAGATTTGGGTCGAGGCGGCGGTCGCCGGGGTCGCCGGCTACCTGTTCATCGTCCATACCGCGACCGCCGGCGAGCGGTCGTTCCTCAACCGCGATTTGTTGAAGAACCCCAATTTCGCGGTCGGCACGATCCTGATGTTTTTTGTCGGCGGCATTCTGAGCGGCACCTTGGCGCTGGTGCCGACGATGCTGCAATCGCTGATGGATTACCCGGTGTTCACGACCGGGCTGGTCACCGCGCCGCGCGGCGTCGGCACGATGGCCGCGATGTTCCTCGTCGGGCGGCTGATCAACCGCATCGACAACCGGCTGATCATCCTGTCGGGGCTGCTGATGACCGTGGTCTCGCTGTGGCAGATGACCGGGTTTTCGCTGCAGATGGGGATGGCGCCGGTGATCACCTCGGGGCTGCTGCAAGGCTTTGGGCTGGGCTGCACCTTTGTCCCGCTGAACACGATGGCGCTGTCGAACCTGCCGCGGCACATCCTGACCCAGGGGACGGCGATTGCGCAGCCTGATGCGCAATCTCGGCGGCAGCATCGGCATTTCGGTGTTCGAGGCGCTGCTGACCCAGAACACGCAGATCGTGCATTCCCGGCTGGTCGAGCATCTGCGGCCGGACAACCCGCTCGCCCAGCGCGCCGTTTCTGCCGCCGCCGTTCAGCCTGACCAGCCCCTCCGGGCATCGCCGCGCTCAACGCCGAGGTCACCCGGCAGGCGGCGATGGTCGCCTATATCGACGTTTACGCGTTTATGATGATGATCGTCGTGGTGACGATCCCGCTGCTGCTGCTGGTGCGCCCGCCGCCGCGCCGGCGCGCCGGTCCCGTCGCGGTCGGGACTTTGCGCCGGCCGCGCCGGCTGACCGGCCGAGCGGCTGATCGGCGCGACTTCGCCGGAGCCATCGAATTCGCGTCTACCAGCCGCGCGATCAAAACGGATGGCGGCGCTCTAAATTTTGCGTATCATAGCTTATTATCACCATCGGGTAGTTTTTTCGGTCGGCATGACCATGAACCTCGACCGCAGCTTCGGCTATCTCGTTCACGACGTGGCGCGTCTGTTCGCGCGGCGCTTCAACCAGCGGGCGCTGCTGTTTCTCGGCCTCACCCGCTCGCAGTGCCGGGTGCTGGGCTATCTCGCGCGCCACGAGGGCATCAACCAGGCCGGCCTCGCCGACCTGCTCGAGATCAAGCCGATGACCCTGGTCCGGCAGATCGACCGCATGGAAGAGGACGGCTGGATCGAGCGCCGCCCCGACCCGGCCGACCGCCGCGCCCGCCGGCTGGTGTTGACCGAAAAGGCCCGCCCGATCCTGGCCCGCATCCTGGATCTGTCGGCCGAGATCCGGCGTGAGGCGTTCGCCGATCTGTCCGAGGAGGAGGGCCGGCATCTGATCGATCTGCTGCGCCGGGTTCACGGCAATCTCGCCGAGCGCGGTGCTGCCGTCGTCGCTCCGCGAGCTTCGGCGGAGGCCCGCGAGCCGGCCGCGAGCGCGCGCATCCGAGCGCGAGCCGCGGAGTCATGCCGGCTGGCCGGCGCTGGGGGACCACCGGTGACGACTTCGGCCGAAGACGAGGCGCCAGCTCTCGGCGCCCTGCGCGCCGGGCTCGAGGCGCCGGCCGGGGATCGTCCAGGCGGCGCCCATGGCGCCAGCGGCTGCGGCTGCCGCTGATGCTGCTCGGGCCGATCGTCGTGCTGCTCGGCGGCGGGTATTGGTATCTGACGACCGGGCGCTACGTCTCGACCGACGACGCCTATGTCGACGCGGCGCGGATCTCGATCAGCAACGAAGTGTCCGGCCGCGTCGCCGAAATCGACGTCCGCGACAACGAGCGGGTGAACGCCGGCCAGGTGCTGTTCAGGCTCGACCAGCGGCCGTTCCGCATCGCCGTCGAGGAGGCCAAGGCGCAGCTCGCCGCGGTGCGGCTCCAGATCGACGCGATGAAGGCAACCTATCAGCAGAAAAAGGCCGACGCCGCCGCCACCGAGGCGACCCTCGTCTATCAGCAGCGCGAGCTGGAGCGGCAGCAGCGCCTGCTCGACATCCGGCACCGCCTCGCAGGCGCAATACGACCAGTCCAACCACGCCTATAAGATCGCCCGCGAGCAACTCGCCTCGAAGGAGCAGGACGTCGCCAGCACCCTCGCCAGCCTCGGCGGCGATCCCGATATCCCGGTCGCCCAGCACCCGATGGTGCAGCATGCCCAGGCAGCGCTCGATCGCGCCGAGCTGAACCTTTCCTACACGGTGGTGCGCGCGCCCGAAGCCGGCATCGTCACCAAGGTCGACCAGCTCCAGGTCGGCGACTGGGTGCAGGGAGTGAACACCGGCGCGGCTCCGACCGCGCTCTTTTCCTTGGTGTCGACCGAGCGCGTGTGGGTGACGGCCAATTTCAAGGAGACCGAGCTCACCCATATGCGGCCCGGCCAAACCGCGACGGTCGAGATCGACACCTATCCCGATGTCGTGTTTCAGGCCAAGGTGCAGAGCCTGAGCCCAGGGACGGGTCTGACCTTTTCGCTGCTGCCGGCCGAAAACGCGACCGGCAATTGGGTCAAGGTGGTTCAGCGTCTGCCGGTGCGGCTCAGCCTCGAGGAGCTCGACCCGAACCACCCGCTCGCCGCCGGGCTCAGCGCCACCGTCGAGGTCGACACCCGGCATCGCCGGCCGTGGCTCGACCGGGTCAACGGCGTGCTCGCGTGGCTCGCCGGCACAGGAACGAGCCGAGCGGCGGAGCGGTGAAGTCGGAAGCCCCGGCCCCGGTCGCCAACCGGGGCTGGATCACCGTCTCGATCATGCTGGCGACCTTCATGCAGGGGGTCGACACGACGATCGCCAATGTCGCGCTGCCGCACATGCAGGGCAGCATGTCGGCCTCGCAGGACCAGATCGCCTGGGTCGTCACCTCCTACATCGTCGCCGCGGCGATCATGACGCCGCTGACCGGCTGGCTCGCCAGGCCGCTTCGGCGTCAAATACGTATTCCTGATTTCGGTCGTCGGCTTCACCCTGGCCTCGGCCTTGTGCGGCGCCGCGACGAGCCTCGCCCAGCTGGTGATCTTCCGCCTGCTGCAAGGCATCTGCGGCGCGGCGCTGGTGCCGCTGTCGCAAGCGGTGCTGCTGCAGATCAACCCGCCGGACGGCATGCGCGGGCGATGGCGGTCTGGGGCATGGGGGTGATTCTCGGCCCGATCATCGGCCCGGCGCTCGGCGGCTGGCTGACCGACAATTACAGCTGGCGCTGGGTGTTCTACATCAACGTGCCGTTCGGGGTTCTTGCCGCGCTCGGCATCCTGATCTTCATCCGCGAGACCCGGCACGGCCGGCGCGAGGCGTTCGACTGGTTCGGCTTTGCCACCTTGAGCCTGGCGATCGGCGCCTTGCAGATGCTGCTCGATCGCGGCGAGCTCAAGGATTGGTTCGGCTCGACCGAGATCTGGATCGAGGCGACGATCGCCGGGCTCGCCTTCTACTTGTTCGTCGTCCACACCGCGACCGCCACCGACCGGTCGTTTTTGAACCGCGACCTGCTGAAGGACGCCAACTGCATGGTCGGCACGATGATGATGTTTCTCGTCGGCATCCCGCTCTACGGGACCATGACCCTGCTGCCGACGATGCTGCAGGATCTGATGAACTATCCGGTGGTCACGACCGGGCTGGTGACCGCCCCGCGCGGCGTCGGCACGATGGTCGCGATGATCCTGGTCGCCCGCCTGGCCGGCCGCATCGACACCCGGCTGATCATCATGGCGGGGCTGGTGATGACCGCGGCCTCGATGTGGCAGATGACCGGGTTCTCGCTCTATATGGGGATGGGCCCGATCATCTCGACCGGCGTGCTGCAGGGGTTTGGCCTCGGCTTTGTCTTTACCCCGCTCAGCATCATCACGTTCTCGACCTTGCCGCGGCACGATGCTGACCCAAGGCACGGCGATTTTCAGCCTGATGCGCAATATCGGCGGCAGCATCGGCATCTCGATCGTCGAGGTGCTGCTGACCCAGAACACCCAGATCGTCCATTCGCGCCTGGTCGAGCATCTGCGGCCGGACAACCCGCTGGCCCGCGCACCGCATCTGGCGGCGCCCTACAGCCTGACCGACCCGTCCGGCGTCGCCGCGCTCAATGCCGAGGCGACGCGCCAAGCGGCGATGGTCGCCTATATCGACGACTTCATGCTGATGATGATCCTGGTCGTCGCCGCGGTGCCGCTGCTGCTGCTGCTGCGCCGGCCGCGAGCCTCCGCGCCCGGCGGCGGCCGTGCCTCGACTGATCTGAGCGCCTTCGGCCGGAGCCTGTTTCTCGACGGTCCGGCTTCGATCCGGGGCATTTTCCGAGCGTTAAGCGCCTAGCCGAGCGAGGCGATGATTTCGCGATAGGCGGCTTCGGGAAACGCCTTCAGGGTTTTGGTCCGCACGGTCCCGAGCATGCCGAGCAGCAAGGTGAACCTCGCCGCCACCGCGTCGTCGGGCGCTTCGTAAACGGCGATCAGATCGTAGTCGCCCATGGTCATGTAGAGGCCTTTGAACTCGCCGCCCATGTCGGTCAGCGCCTTCCGGCGGTATCGACCCGGCGCGGCGAGTCCTTGACTTTTCTGGGCGCCCTGGTCGGTCCAGTTGGCGAGCATGATGTAGTCGGCACGGCGTATCCTCCCTTGCTTTCTATGGGCGCGGATTCTCCAGGCCGGCGCAAGCCGCCGACCTGCGGTCTTTACGGCGCCGCCGCCGCGCTCGCGGCCGCGATGCGGTCGAGCTTGGTGGCCATGATAAAGTCGTTCTGGTGCAGCCCTTGATCTTTTTGGTGTGCAGCGAGACGTCGCATACCCCCAGCCAAAGCCGGATCTCGGGATGATGCCCCTCCGTCCTCGGCGAGCGCTGCGGCGCGCTCGACAAAACCGAAGGCCTCGCGGAAATTTTGAAGCGGTAGGTGCGCTCGATCCGCCTGGCCTCGTCGTGCAAGGCCCAGTCCGGCGCCTGGCGATGAAGCTCTTCGGCCTCCTCGGCGGTCAGCGGCGGAATGCCGCCGCGGCAAGGCGTGCAGTTTTTCTCGACGAGTGCTATGGCCATCGCGTCACCTCCTCGAAGAGGGCGCATCATAGCACGAATTGTGAAGCGGCCGTGGAGGGCCGGTTCGATGCGGTCGGTCATGTAGTTAGGCTCGCCGGCTGGTCATGGCCGCTTCTCGACTGGTCGCTGGCGCTGATCGGCGGCGCGGCGCGCCGACAGCCGCGCGGTGGCAATTGGCAGGTGGTGCTCGCCGCCGGCGACGACGCCGAGCCGGTATTCGACGACGCCACCCGAGACATTGGCCCAGCGGCTGCGCGCGGCGGGCGTGCCGGCTGGCAATATTCATCGGCTGAGCGCCAGCGCCGCCGAGCTGCGCCCGCGGGGTCGAGCCGGCCACGGCCGAAAACCTGCTGCGCCGCATCGCCGAACTTGCCGGCGCGGCCCGGCGACCGGTGCCTCGTATTCCTGACCTCGCATGGCGAGCCCGATGCCGGGCTGTGGCTCGCTCGTTCGCAGCGCGCGCTGCCTCCCGAAGAGCTGGCCCAGGCGCTGTCGCGCGGCTGCGCCGCGGTGCCGACGGTGGTCATCGTCTCGAGCCTGCTACAGCGGCGGCTTTGCCGCCGGGGCGATGGCCAAGCCCAACCGCATCATCCTGACCGCGGCGCGCCGCGATCGGCCGTCTTTCGGCTGCCAGGCCGAGCGCACCTATACCTTTTTCGACGGCTGCCTGCTCGGCGCGTTGCCGAAAGCGGCGAGTTGGAAGGGCGGTGTTCGCGCGCGACCAAAGGCTGCGTCGCCGCGAGGAGCACGCGCTCGGCGAGCGGCCCTCCGAGCCGCAGGCCTATTTCGGTGCGGCGGCGGCCGAACGTGCCCGTCGGCTTTTGACTTCGGCTCGTCGGCGCCCTACCGCGGACACGACGATCGGCACCTTCCCCTCGCGCCGGGTGATGTTGACCGCCACGTCGTCTGTCGTAGCCGCCGCAGCACCAGGTCGGCCGAGCCGTCCTCGCGCCTGCACGCCGCGCAGATGCAGCTCGTCGAGAAATTGCGGCAGCACCGGGCGGTCGAACCGGATCTCGTCCGGCGTCTTGGGCGAACCTCAGCCCGAGGCTCGCCTGGACCAGCGCGAAAACCGCGGCGCTCGCCCAGGCCTGCGGGCTGCAGGCGACCGGATAGAGCGTCGGCGCGGTGAGCTTGCGCCACGGAAACCCGCAGAACAATTCGGGCAGCCGGCGCAGCTCCATGTAGCTCGGCGGCGTCGAACAGGCCGCTTGAAGATCCGCAACACGCCCGATTTCAGACCATAGCGCGGCAAGCCCAGCGCGATCAGCGCATTGTCGTGCGGCCAGACCGAGCCGTTATGATACGACATCGGGTTGTAGCGCGCCGCCGATACCGCCACCGTGCGCACCCCCCAGCCCGAAAAGCATGACCGTGCCGAGCAAGGTCTCGGCGACGCGGCGCGCCCGATCGGGCGCGGCGATCCCGGTCAGCAGCGCATGCCCGGCATTGGAGGCGACGACCCGGCACGGGTTTTTGGCGCCGTCGAGCGCCAGCGCATAGGTCGACAGCTCCTCGCACCAGAACGCGGCCTCGAATTTCTCGCGCAGGCTTTCCGCCTCGCCGCGCCAGGCGCGACGGCCGCGTCGCGGATGGCCCAAGCCGCCGAGCCAAGTCTCGCGGCGTGCTGTTTGGCGGCATAGACGTAGCCCTGCACCTCGCACAGCGCGATCGGGCCCTCGGCCAGCCGGCCGTCGGCGTGAAAGATCGCGTCGTGCGAATCCTTCCAGCCCTGATTGACCAGCCCGTCGGCGTTGCGCGGTGATATTCGACAAAGCCGTCGCCGTCCGGCGTCGCCATAGGTGTCGCACCAGCGCAGCGCCGCCTCGATATTCGGCCACAATGCCCGCACCGTCTCGAGGTCGCCGGTGCGCTCGAAATATTCGCCGGCAGCATGACGAACAGCGGGGTCGCATCGACGCTGCCGTAATAGCGCGAGAACGGCACTTCGCCGAGCCGCGCCATCTCGCCGTCGCGCATCTCGTGCAGGATCTTGCCGGGCTCGGCGTCGCGCTCGGGGTCGACTTCGGTCGCCTGGGTCGCGGCGAGGAAATTGAGCACGCCCTTGGCGATCGTCGGGTCGATCCACAGCGCGAACAGCGCGGTGATGATCCCGTCGCGGCCGAACACCGTGCTGAACCACGGAATCCCGGCAAACGGATAGGGGCCGCGTTCGGTTTCGGTGACCAGCATGTAGAGGTCGGCGACCGAGCGCCGCGCCATCTCGTTGAACAGCGAGTTGGAGCTTTCCAGGTGAAGCGGCGCGCCCGCTCGACGGTCCGCATCGCCCGCCGCGCCAACCGCAGCGAGCTGTAGAAGCGTCGGCCGAGGCTCGTCGTCGCCGGTTGTCTCGTCGCAGGCGACCTGCATCACCGCGCGCGCCGCCTCGCCCGGCCCGAGCGCCAGCTCAAAGCGCGCGCCGGTTTCGTCGAGCCGGGTCGGCGCCGGCTCGAAGGTCGAGGGTGGTGACGCGCTCGACCCCGTCCAGTCCGAAATAGCGCAGCGCGACCGAAGCATCCGAGCGCCGCTCGATCGACAGCCGGCCGCGCCGCGCCCGCTTTTGCCCGCGCACCTCGAACAGATCGGCGAAATCGGCGGCGAAATCGACGGTCAAAACCAGATCATGCGCGACCAGGTCGAAATTGTGCACCAGCAGCCGCTCGTAGCAGCTAATTCTGCCAGAGGTATTTGCGCCGGTTGACGTGGATGCGTTCGCCGCGCAGGACATTCCGGCCGCCCGCCATGAGGTCGGGATTGCTCAGATCGACCGTCAGACACGACGTTGTCCTCTTGGACGTTCGAGCTCAGCAGCAGCAGCGGCGCGTCGTTCAGCCGCAATTCCAGCCGCGACAGATAGCGCGTGTCGCGATAATAGATGCCGTCGGCGCTGCCTTCGGCGGCGACGATGTCGCCGCGCGGGTCGAAAACCGCGAAGGTGTGGTCCTGCTTCAGCGTGCGCGGCCGGCGCTCCTGAAGCGGTGCCGGCGACTCGATGTAAAAGCGAGAGGCTTCGTCTGCTTTCGGGCGGCATTCGCAGGCTCGGGGCGCTATAGGCGGCGGTTCAGCCGTCTCCGGCCTCGGCAACCGCCCGCGCGGCCGTCGCCGCAGCGCTGCCGCGCCGCAGGACTTCGTTGTAGAGGGCGACATAATCGCGCGCCATGCGCTCGACCCCGAAACGCTCGTCGAAGCGTCGGCGGATCACCTGGCGATCGAGCCCGCGCGCCGCCGGGATTGCTGCGACCGCCTCGTCGATGTCGTCGACGACAAAGCCGGTCACCCCGTCCTCGACGATTTCCGTCACCGCGCCGCGGCGAAACGCGATGACCGGCGTGCCGTTGGCCATCGCCTCGATCATCACGAGGCCGAACGGCTCGGGCCAGTCGATCGGAAACAGCAGCGCCATCGCATCGCCCAAAAACGCTCCTTTCTCCTTGTCGTCGATCTCGCCGATGAACTCGATCAGCGGATCAGTCGAGCAGCGGTTCGACTCGAGCCTTGTAATAGTCGTGATCGACCTTGTCGACTTTGGCGGCGATGGTCAGCGGCAAACCGGCGCGGCGGGCGATCTCGATCGCCCGCTCCGGCCCCTTCTCCGGGCTGATGCGGCCAATAAAAGCGAGATAGCCGCCCTTTCCGCTGCCCTTGGGCGTAAAGATCCGGCGGCAGCCCGTGATGCACCGTGCCGTACCAGTTGGCCCAGGACAACGGCGTGCGCTGCGCGTTCGAGATCGACACCAGCGGCATCATCGCGAATTCGCGCATCAACGGCGCCAGATCCGGCAGGTCGAGGCGGCCGTGCAAGGTCGTCAAGGTTGGCCGCAGCTCGCCGCAAACAGCGGGAAATGCAGGTAGTCGATATGAAAATGGATGATGTCGAAGCGATCGGCGCTGCGTGCTACGCGATTGAGCAGCATCATGTGATACGCGAGCGGATCCTGGCAGCGGGCGTCGAGACGCAGTGCTCGTCTCGCACGGCGACATCCAGCGTCGCGCTCGTTCGCGAATTGCCGCTGGCGAACAGGGTTACCTCGTGCCCTTGGCGGACCAGTTCCTCGGTCAAGTGAGAGACCACCCGCTCGGTGCCGCCATAAAGCTGCGGCGGACAGCTCTCACAAGGGGTGCAACCTGGGCAATCCGCATCGCTCGCAGCCTCTCCTGATGACAATCATCGCAGGACGGTCACCGGGAAGGTCGCTCTCGCCTTCGGTGTTTTGCTTCCGGGTGACGGTGATTACAAACCGCACCGGCTGGCGACAGGTTCCGCGCCATGCCGCTCGGCTCGGGTCGGCCAGTGGCGGGTCGGCCAGCGGCGGGCGACAATCGCCCGGCCGTGGTCGCGCCGCTCCCGAATGAGGGTGCGCGCCCGTTACCTTCCTCGCCCGAATTTCGGGTTAGCAGGCGAGATTATGCCGCTGTCAGAATTTCCCTGTCCCCTTCCGGCGGCGGCGAATGCAAAGCGAGACTAATCGACCTCTCTGGCTGACGCGCCATGCCGGTACGCAGCATTCCACAAATGAAAACCTGGTTTGCTGAAGACAGCGCCACCGTGACTGTCGATTACGGGAGATAACAACCGACGGCCCTAAATATAGGTACGTAGATATACGACTGCAAGATGACGTGCTGATTTTGCAGGATACAAGCCAACCGCAGTTGCGTCGGCAGGACGTCAGATGGCGTCTCCGCGAACGCGGCTGGGCAGCCTTACGCACCCGAAAGCTGCCGATCCGGTGCGATCCAAACGAGTTGGAGGCGGCTACGGCGATGACGAATACGCGCCGCCGGCGGTGCTGCGGCCGGCCGACGGCGGGACGGTTCGGCTAACGGTTCGACTGCGGCTATGGCGCCTGCAGCAGCTGGCCGCGGATCTCCCCGGCTTTATTCGCGGCCGTGTGGATGTTGACGTAATACTTGCCGGCTTCGAGAGAAGCGACCTCGGCGGGGCTCAAAACCTTCGAGCCGGTGACCGGGCTCGTCAGACTTCCGGTCAGCGGGACCACCACCCCGGCGTTCTTTCCCGGATCGGCCGGGCCGTGGATATGGGCGGCCATCGCCGGGCCCGTCAGGCCCGAATAGGTCAAGTCCCAGGTCAGCTTTCGGGTCACGCTGTCGAGCGTCGCCGTCATGGCGCCGGCGCCGGCGCCGGTCGTCGGCGGAACCTCGGCGGCGCCGCTCAACGTCGCCTTGAATGTTTGGGTCGCGGCCTGCGCCGTCCCGGCGATCAGCAACAGCGCGAGCAGGCTTGGGACCAACAGCATCAGACGTCGCATATTCGCCTCCCTTTAAATGCCGTTCGGGGGCGCAGACTATTGAACGGCCTGCTCGACGTGAAGTCGAAAATTCCCGAGGCCTGCAATATTCCGGCGGCGATTTCTTCAATTCGTCGTGATGCCTGACGCGGCCAGGGCCGACGCTGCCGACCGGCCGGCGTCGGCCAACGCGCACAACGCCCGGCTTTCGCCGTAGCGCAGCGAGGTTTCGACCTCGCCGCCATCGAGCCGGTTCAACCGAAACACATGCGTTTTCTGCTCGGCGCCGGCGAGGTGCATGATCCCGATCACCTCATGCGGCGAATAGGGTTCGACAAACAATCCGCGCGCGGCGTCGAAGGCCGGGGCGGCGTCGCCCGGCATCCAGTTGCAGTAGGCGGGCAGGAAATCGACCGGCAGATGTTCGGCAAAGATCGCATAGTTGAGGGCGGTCTGCTCGACAAAGAAAAACCGGGTCCGCTGCGCCACCCGCGCCATGATCCGCGCCCATGCCTGCCAATGCGGGGCGTCGCCGCGCAAGGCAAAGACGCCGCAATTGACCATCGGGTTGCGGCCGAGCCGGTCGGCGACGCGCCAGCCGAACGCCTCGCGGTAGTTCTTCCAGGCCAATGTCAGGCCGAAGAGCTTTGGCCGCTTGTAATGGCGCTTGTAGGCGCGGTCGATCTCGGGGACGATCGCCAGCTTGCCGCCGCGCGCGGCCCCGACAAAAAGCTCGATCGCCCGCCAATCCTGCAGCCAGGCGTCGGCGTCGATCCACAGATAGGTCTCGTAGCCCGGGAAATGGCGCGGCAGGAACGGGCGGGCGAATTGCGCCTGGCGCCCTTCGGGGAGCTGCGCGCGGCCGGGAAAATCGATGTCCCAGCCGGGACGCACGAGATGGGTGACGCGCCCGGCGAGCCACTCGCGCTGCTCCGGATCCAGCCCGACATCGAGAATCCCGATCGCCGCCTCCGGGCACAGCGCCCGCACCGACAGCACGGTGTCGCGCAACAGCGGGAAATAGGCGCTGTCGGCCCCGCTGACGATCAGCAGACCGGCCGGGCGCACCCGGTCACAAGCCGTTGCGGGCGCTGGCCGAAGTCGTTCCGTCACGCTACGGTTCTCCGCGTCAAGGAACGAGCCGATAGCCGCCGGGCTCGGTCACGAGGATTTGCGCCGAGGCCGGATCGCGCTCGATCTTTTGGCGCAGGCGGTAGACATGGGTTTCGAGCGTGTGGGTCGTTACCCCGGCATTGTAGCCCCACACCTCGCCCAACAGCGTCTCGCGGCCGATCACCTGGTCGCCGGCGCGATACAGGTATTTCAGTATCGCGGTCTCCTTTTCCGTGAGCCTCACCTTTTTGCGGCCGCCGGGCTCGGTCAGCAGCTTGGCGCTCGGGCGAAACGAATAGGGCCCGATCGTCAGAACGGCGTCGTCGCTGTGCTCGCTCTGCCGCAGATGCGCGCGCAGGCGGGCCAACAGCACGCTCAGCCGGAACGGCTTGGTCACATAGTCGTCGGCGCCGAAGTCGAGGCCGAGCACGGTGTCGGCGTCGCGTGTCCGACGCGGTCAGCATCATGATCGGGACGTGAATGCCGTTGCGGCGGAGAAGCCGCATAATTCCCGCCCGTCCATGTCGGGCAGTCCGATATCGAGCAAAATCGCGTCGAACCGTTCGGTTTTCGACGACTTCCAACGCCTGCGCCGCGGTGTCGCACTCGACGGCGACAAACTCGTCGTCCTGCTCCAGCTGCTCGGCCAGCGACTGGCGAAGTGCCGCGTCGTCGTCCACGATCAGGATTTTGCGGCCAGCTCTCATAATTCTCCCCGCCGGTCCGAAGCAGCAGCCGCGCCTCCAAATTCGTCACCGGACCGAACTTGCAAAGCCGCTGATTATTGGTCGGGCCTCTCCGCGTTATCCCCGCTGAGGGCGATTTCAGCATAGCCGATTTCTAAAGCCGTCTCCAGCGCGGAGCCGCCGGCTTTGCTCGTCGACCCGGTCGGCGCCGGGCTCGTCCGCTGCGGTAAACCTCCAATGCAAATAAGTTTGCTGGCACAGCGCTGCTGGCCCCGTATCATGCCCGCGCGGCGCCGAGAAGACAGCGGCAAGGAGACAGGGGTGCCTGAGTTCAGAACGATTTCGACCCCGATGCATGACGGCGCCTCACCCGAACGACCGGCCGCTGGCGATGATCTCGGTGCGGCGATCACCGCGTTGCGCCGCGGCGAGCCGGTGTTGATCCGCGACGACCGGCTGAGCGTGCTGGTCATCGCCGCCGAGCTGGTGACCGAGGAAAATCTGCGCCGGCTGCGCGAGGCCTCATCGGTGGCGCCCCGCGTCGTGCTGACGCGCCGGCGCGCGGTGGCGCTCGGTCTGGCGTCGCGCGACGATTTGTCGGGCGCCTTGACCATCTCGGTGTCGCCCGAGATGCCGGCGTCCGTGATCCGCAACCTCGCTGATCCGGGAGCATCCTTGGGGGCGGAGCCGCCGGGGTTCGGTCCCGAGCCGGTCGCCGCCAAGGGCGGGGCGCTCGCCGGGGTGACCCTGGCAAAACTCGCCTCGCTGCTGCCGGCGGCATTGGTCGTGCGGGTCGGCATGGCCGAGGCCGCGCTGCTCGGGCGGCGCGGCGACCTCGTGGCGATCGATGCCGGCGCCGTGTTCAAACGCCACGCCGCGGCCGCGGGCTTGACCCGGGTCGCCGAGGCGCGGGTGCCGCTCGCCGACGCGGAAAACGCCCGGTTGATCGCATTCCGGCCGGGCGACGGCGGCGTCGAGCATTTGGCGATCGTGATCGGCGCCCCCGATCCGGCGGCGCCGGTGTTGGCGCGGCTGCATTCGGAATGCTTCACCGGCGATCTTTTGGCGAGCCTGCGCTGCGATTGCGGCGACCAGCTGCGCGGCGCCATCGCGGCGATCGCGCGCGCCGGCGGCGGCGTCCTGCTGTATCTCGCGCAGGAGGGGCGCGGCATCGGCCTCGTCAACAAGCTGCGCGCCTACCAGCTGCAGGATTCCGGCTTCGACACCCTCGACGCCAACGAGCAGCTCGGGTTCGACGCCGACGAACGGGTCTATCTGCCGGCCGCGGAGATGCTCCGCCAGCTGGGCTTTGGCACGATCCGGCTGTTGACCAACAATCCCGAGAAGGTGGCGGCGCTCCAACGCTACGGCATCAACGTCGCCGAACGGATGCCGCATGTCTTCCCGGCGAACGGCCACAACGAGCGCTATCTGCGCACCAAGGCCAGCCGCAGCGGGCATTTGCTGTAGCTGCCGCCGCCGCGGTCACACTGTCGCCGGCCACTTTCCTGAGACCACGGAGGCTTCGTCCTCACCGGGCCAAGGCGGCATCGTCGCGCCGAGAACCGTCAGCGGCTCCAACCCGTCGCAGCGGAACTGAAAATGCGTGCCGGTCGGGATGCTGAGGGACAGGCCGGCCGCGAGCTCGACGAGCTCCTCCTGTTGCCCGAGCTTGCGCCACATCCGGCCATGACCTGAGATCACATACCAGAGCTCCTCGACGGTCCGATGGACGACCGGCTTCGAGACGGCGCCAGGCATCAGCGAAAACACAGCAAGCGCGCCCCGCGCGAGGCTGCACAGCACCCGCACCTCCGACCCGTCGGGGGCGATCGCATCAGGCGATTGCGCGGCGCGTCTGGTCTCGAACGGCATCGCGGTCACTCCGTTAGGGTGGTCCGAGCGAAACACCGGCGCCGCCGATTGACAAAACCGGTCGCGGCCCCGACAACCCCACGTCGGACAAAAAGGAAGGGATCGAGGGATGGGCATGCTCGACGGACGGGTCGCGATCTGTACCGGCTCCGGGCGCGGGGTCGGCGCCGAGGTTGCCAAGCTGATGGCGGCGCATGGCGCCAAAATCATCGTGAACGATCCCGGCACGAGCGGCAGCGGCGAAGGCGCCGACCTCACGCCGGCGCAGGAAATCGTCGACCAGATCAAGGCGGCGGGCGGCGACGCAGCCGCCAATTACGGCTCGGTCGGCAAGTTCGACGACTGCCTGGCGATGGTCCAGCAGGCGCGCGACACGTTCGGCGGATTGCACATCGTGTTCAACGCCGCCGGCATTCTGCGCGACAAGATGTTCCACAACATGTTTCCCGAGGATTGGCAGGCGGTCATCGACGTGCATCTGACCGGGCACTTCAACGTCAACCGCGCGGCGATCAATCTGTTCCGCGAGCAGAATTACGGCCGGGTCATCATGGTGTCGTCGACCTCGGGGCTGCTCGGCAATGTCGGCCAGTGCAATTACGGCGCGGCCAAGCTCGGCATCGTCGCGCTGGCGCGCATCGTCGCGATGGAAAACGCCGCGCGCGGGATCACCGTCAACGTCATCTGCCCGTCGGCCGACACCCGCATGACCCGATCGGTGCCCACACCAAAGGACCCGTCGGCGGCCGCGGCGCGCGAGGAGCGGCTGCGGCGGAGCCGGGCCGACGCGATCGCCCCGCTCTGCGTCTTTCTCGCCTCCGAGCAGGCGGCGAACGTCAACGGCCAGGTGTTTCACCAGCGCGCCGGCGAGCTCTCGCTCTACGGTCACATGCGCCCGGTGCGGATGGTTCATCGCCAGGGCGGCTGGACCCCGGAGATCCTGGCCGAGGTGGCGATACCGGCCCTGGCGCCGCAATTCACCCCACTCGACAGCCGCTCGGTCCATCCAGGCCTGCCGATGGAGTAGGGCAGCCGCCGGCCTCAAACCGCCGCGGCCAGCGCGCGGCGGGCGGCGGCAAGGCATTCTTCGGCTCCGCCGCCGGCGTCGACCCGCACCCAGTCGAGCGGACCGGGATCCTCCCTCAGCTGTTGCGCGAGGACATCGGCGGTGGCGTCGGATGCGTCATCACGGCGGTCGCGAACCCGGCCTTTCATCGTCTCCGCGTCGGCGTCGAGCCACAGTCCGCAAAACGGCACTCCGGCCTTGCGCGCGATTTCGGCGAAGGATCGCCGCTCTTCCGGAGCCAACGACACGGCGTCGACGATCGCGGTATAGCCGGCGGCGAGGGCGACCGCCGCCTTCTCCCCCAGGGCGTCGTAGACGCGGCGGGTGATTTCGGGCGTGTAGGCCGCGGCCGGCAACCGGGTCTCGGGGGCGGCCCCCAGCGCCAGCTTGCGGGTGACGTCGCTGCGCAAGACCCGCGCTCCGGGGAGCAGGCCGAGCTCGGGCGCCAGGCCGGCGGCCAATGTCGACTTGCCGCTGCCGCTCAGCCCGCCGATCGCAATCAGCCGGCAGGGCTGCGGTTCCAACGCTCGATGCGCAAGATCGAGATAGCGCCGCGCCTCTTCGGCCATTTTTTCTTTTTTGTGCTCGTTTGCCGGTCGCGTCAGCGCCGTTGCCGTCACATGGGCGCGGATCCCGGCGCGAAGGGACAAAAACAACGGCATCGCCGCCAGACCGTCATCCTGCGCCGTTCGATCGAGGTAGCGGTTGAGCACCCGATCGGCAAACGCCGCCAGCCCGCAATGCACCAGATCCATCAGCAGAAAAGCGAGGTCGTAGAGCACGTCGACGCTGGCGAGCGCGTCGGAAAATTCGAGGCAGTCGAAGAGGGTCGGCTTGCCGTCGACAAGACAGATGTTGCGCAGGTGCAGATCGCCGTGACAGCGCCGCACCCAGCCCGCCGCCCGCCGCGCCTCGAGCAGATCTGCGGTCTTGGTCAACGCGGCGCGCCATTTGGACAGGATCGCGGCTACCGACTCGGGGGCAAAGACGGCGCCCCGCGCCCCGGCCAGAACCTGGTGATTGGTCCGGGCAATGTCCGCGAGCGCGGCGGCGCCGCCCTGCTCCGGGCGCTGCTCGGCGGCTTCGTGGAACTGTGCGACATGGTCGGCGAGCGCATCCATCAGCGGCCCGTCGAGCGCTCCCTTTTGGGCCAGCGCGTCGAACAGCAACCCTGGTCGAAGCGCCTCATCACGACGACCCAGTCGACAGCCGGGCCGTCCTCGACAAAGCCGATCTCTCCTGCCGCGTCGCGGCCGAGCCGGCGCAGGTTGAGGTAAAGCGACGGCGCGGTGCGGCGGTTCAACGCCAGCTCGGCGGCACAGGCGGCGCGCCGCTGCCCGGCGGTCGAAAAATCGAGATAGGGGAGCTTGACCGCGCGCTTCAATTTGTAGGCGCGGTCGCCGGCGAGAAACACCAGGGACACATGCGTCTCGATCCTCTCGACCCGGTCAACCCCCGCCCCATACGAGGACGGCCGTCCGAGAAAAGCGATCGCCGCACGCTGGTCGTCGGCCTTTGCCCCGCCGCGGAGCGCACTAGAACTTGCCCGCGGAGCGCACTAAACCAGTCGGCGCACCAAACCAGTCGAGCGCACTAGAAGAGGCTTCCTTGCTCGGGTCGCGGGGGTGCGCGGCGGACCGGACGGCGCGGGGTGCGGCCGGCGATGGCGCCGACCTTGCCGTCGTAGAATTCGAGCTCGAGGCCCGCGCCGGGCGTGATCGCGGCGGCTTCGGTCAACACCCGCAGCGCGCCGTCGCGCACCACGACATAGCCGCGCGCCAGCAGGCTCTCATGCCGCTCCGAATGGGTGGCGAGGCGGCCGGCGAAATTGTCGAGCGCCGTCGCGCTTGGCCTCGATCGCGCGCGCCGCCGCCGCGCGCAGCCGGGCGTCGGTTTCGGCGAGCCGCGGCGCCGGCGCGGGCGAGATCGGCCTTCAGCACCTCGGGCCGCAGCCGCACTCCGGCGAGGTCGAGGCGGTGCCGGGAGGCGCGCAGATGGCGTTCGGCGGCAAGGCGCAGCCGCTCGGCGCGGTCGTCGAGGCGCTGCGCGGCATTGCCGATCAGATCCTGCGGCAACGGCAGCCCGCGCGCCAGCCCGGCGAGATGCAGCCGGCGCTCGGCGAAGAGCCGGGCGAGGCCGCCCGACAGCCGCGACGACTTGCCCGCGAGGTCGGCGATCAGATCGAGCCGCACCGGCACCGCGATCTCGGCCGCGGCGGTCGGCGTCGGCGCGCGGCGGTCGCTCGCATGGTCGATCAGGGTCGTGTCGGTCTCGTGCCCGACCGCCGAGATCAGCGGGATCGCCGAGGCCGCCGCGGCGCGCACGACGATCTCCTCGTTGAACGCCATCAGATCTTCGAGGCTGCCGCCGCCGCGCGCGACGATGATCAGATCGGGCCGCGGCACAGCCCCATCGCGGCAGGCGGTTGAAACCCTCGATCGCCGCCGCAACCTGGGCCGCCGCGCTCTCGCCCTGCACCGCCACCGGCCAGATCAGCACCCGGCGCGGGAAGCGGTCGGCGAGCCGGTGCAGGATGTCGCGGATCACCGCCCCGGTCGGCGAGGTCACGACCCCGATCACCGCGGGCAGAAACGGCAGCGGCTTTTTGCGCTCGGCCGCGAACAGCCCCTCGGCGGCGAGGCGCCGGCGCCGCTCTTCGAGCAGCTTGAGCAGCGCGCCGATGCCGGCCAATTCGATCGAATCGATGACGATCTGGTATTTCGAGCGGCCGGGAAAGGTGGTGAGCCGGCCGGTGCACACCACCTCCATCCCGTCCTCGGGCTTGACCGCCAGGCGGATCGCGGTCATCCGCCAGCACACCGCGTCGAGCACCGCCTCGGCGTCCTTCAGGGCGAAATAGCAATGACCCGACCCGTGCCGCTTGAAGCCGGAGACCTCGCCGCGCACGCGGACATGGCCGAACCCGTCCTCGATCGAGCGCTTGAGTGCCTGCGACAGCTCGGAGACGGTATATTCGATGATGTTGGCCCGCGGCGGGGCTGCGGTCAGCAGATCGTTCATCGCCATATGATAGCCGAGCACAGGAGCAAGCGCGATGCGGGTGCTGGTGGTGGGGTCGGGCGGACGCGAGCATGCGCTCGCCTGGGCGATCGCGGCCTCGCCGTTGGTCGACCGGCTGTATCTGCGCGCCGGGCAATGCCGGAATCGCCGAGGAGGCCGAGTGCGTGGCGATCCGGGCGACCGACGTCGCAGGGCTGGTCGGCTTCTGCCGAGGCGAGCGGATCGACTTCGTCGTCGTCGGGCCGGAGGCGCCGCTGGTGCTGGGGCTCGTCGACGCGCTCGAGGCCGCGGGCATCGCCGGCCTTTGGCCCGACCGCGGCGGCGGCGGCGCTCGAAGCCTCCAAATCGTTCGCGAAGGACCTCTGCGCCCGCGCCGGCATCCCGACCGCGGCCTATCGCAGGTTCCGCGACCCGGCGGCGGCAAAAGCCTATATCGCCGAGCGCGGCGCGCCGATCGTGGTCAAGGCCGACGGCCTCGCCGCCGGCAAGGGCGTCACCGTCGCCGCCGATCTCGACGCCGCGTTCCGAGCGGTCGACGCCGCCCTCGTCGAGCGCCGTTTCGGCGCTGCCGGGCAGGAGATCGTCGTCGAGGATTTTCTCGACGGCGAGGAGGTGAGCTTTTTCGCACTGGCCGACGGCAACGACGCGCTGGCGCTCGCCACCGCCCAGGATTTCAAGCGGCTCGGCGACGGCGACACCGGGCCCAATACCGGCGGCATGGGCGCGTTGTCGCCGGCCCCGGCGCTGACCCCCGCCCTCGAAGGCCAGGTCATGGACCGGATCATCCTGCCGGCGATCGCGGCGATGCGGGCGAAGGGCGGCCGTTCAAGGGCGTGCTCTACGCCGGGCTGATGCTGACCGAAGCCGGGCCGAGCCTGCTCGAATTCAACGCCCGCTTCGGCGACCCGGAGGCGCAGGTGCTGATGATGCGGCTGATGAGCGACCCGCTGCCGGCGCTGATCGCGGCGCGCGACGGGATCCTGCGCCAGGTCGATCTGCGCTGGCGCGCCGAGGCGGCGCTGTGCGTGGTGATGGCGGCCCAGGGCTATCCCGAGGCGCCCGAGCGCGGCAGCGAGATCCGCGGGCTCGACCGGGCCGGCGCCGACCCTGCGGTCAAGATCTTCCACGCCGGCGACCCGGCGCGACGGCGCGCGGCTGGTCGCCGACGGCGGCCGCGTGCTCGGCGTCACCGCGCTCGGCGCCGACCTCGCCGAGGCGCGCCGCCGCGCCTATGCCGCGGTCGACCGGATCGACTGGCCGCAAGGGTTCTGCCGCCGCGACATCGGCGAGCTCCGGCGCGACGGCGGCTGAGCCCCGGATCAGGCCGAGCCCCCCGGTCGGGCCGAGCCCCAGCCTGGGGTCCGACCACCAGGTCGACGGCGTTCTCGACCGAATACCCGGTTCGCCGGGAAAAAACCGGGAACCGCCGCCGCGCGATGCCGTTTCGGCCTAAAATCAGACCGGCTTATCAATATGTTGCGAGATAATTCCCGTGGCATGGCGAACCGGGAATTGCCGCACCCGAACCGGGAAGTCGTTGCGCCGAACCGGGAATTACCGGGAACCTTGACAGGGCCGCCCAAAATCGAAGAGGCCGCCCTGTCATTGCCCCGCGAGCCCCGCACGCGACCAGCAAAATCGCAGCGGCAGCTAACGCTATGACTAAAAATGGTCTTTTGTGAGGCCGGCCCGGTGTCGCGCGGACCTTGATCGGGTCGACGTCGCGAGCCGCGCTGAGGCATGATCGTCTTCACCAATCGCGTCGAACCCTCGTCGAGGAGGTAAAGGTGATTGATGCGGCTGACGCGCTCGACGACTATCGGCGCCGGCACCCCGGCCCGATGCCCGCCTCCGGCGACCGGGTCTACCGCCAGCACGCTCCCGAGTTGATCCGGTGCACGATCCGGCCGGCGACCGCTGCAACCTGGCTCCAGTCCCAGTTCCACACGCCGCAGGCCAGGATGATCCTGCTGGAAATCTCCGCCCGTTACGCGGCGGTGATGGATGCCGGCGGCTGGGAAGACCGCGGCGACGACGACCCGGTTGTGGTCCATGCCACCGCCAACCGCGCCGGGCGGGTGGTTTGGAACGGCGCGCACCGCCTTGGGGCGGTCATGATCCTCGGCCGGCCCTTCAACCTGCCGATCCGCTTCTGCCGATAGGCGTCGACCTCCCCACGCCGGCGCCGCGGCCGGTGCGCGCGCTCGAGCGGGGGCGCAAATTCGGTCGCCGCTCGGCGGCGCCCCGGCCGCAACCCCGCGCCGTCAGCCCTTTGATCGGGATGACCCGGCGTTCAAAGACGCCATATTGACGGTCGCGGCGCCAGGGTCGGCGATAGGCAGGCTGAAGGCGCGGCGCGGATGCCTCTCTCGATTGTCGAACAGGACGGCCATATCGCCGTCAGTTCACCCTACCACCCCGACTTTCCGGCCCGGGCGCGCGGTCTCGGCGGGAGCTGGGATGCCGCGCGGCGGGTGTGGGTCTTCGACGCGAACGACCGCGAGCGCGTCGCGTCGCTGTGCCGCGAAATATACGGGACAAACGCCACCGCCGGGTCGGCGCCATTCCCCGACGCCGTCGCCGGGCATGGCCGGAACGAGTTCGCCGAAGCGGGGGCGGCGCGTCCGCATTACTACGGCCACCGCCAGCGGCTGCGCGAGCGGATGATGGCCTCGGGCCCCGAGACGCTGCCCGACTACGAAGTGCTCGAAATGCTGCTGTTCGCCGCCTACCAGCGCGGCGACGTAAAGCCGTTGGCGAAGGCGGTGCTGGCGAAGCTCGGCGGCTTTGGCAAGGTGATGAGCGCCGACCCCGAGGCGCTCGCCGAGGCCGGCCTCAACCTCGCCGGCGTCGCCGCGGTCAAGGCGGCGCGCGAGGCGGCATTGCGGCTGATGCGCGCCGAATTGCAGGAGCAGCCGGTCGTCAACTCGTGGGACAAGCTGATCGACTACTGCAACGCCCAGATTGCCCACAACAAGATCGAGGAGTTCCACATCCTGTTTCTCGACCGCAAGAACGTGCTGATCAAGCACGAGCGCCAGCAGCGCGGCACCATCGACCACACGCCCGTGTATCCCCGCGAGGTCGTCAAGCGCGCGCTCGAGCTCGGCGCCTCGGCGCTGATCCTGGTCCACAACCACCCCTCGGGCGACCCGACGCCGTCAAAGGCCGACATCGCGGTCACCCAGGACATCAAAAAAGCCGCCGCCCCGCTCGGCGTCGCCTTGCACGACCATGTCATCATCGCCCGCAACCGGCACACCAGCCTGCGCGATCTCGGCCTGATCTAGCGGTACGAATTTGACAGGTAGTCCCGATCCCTTCTTGCGTCATTCCCGCGAAAGCGGCGCGAAAGCGGGAACCCAGAGCAACCAAAGCCCCATTTGCCGCCCTGGACCCCGGCTTTCGAGCGTGTGAAGGAATTGCCTCCGCCGAGAACCTGTCATTCCGGGACGCCCCTTGGCGGGCCCGGAACCTACGAAAACGGCGTCTTGCCGGTATCTCAAAACGCCGTGTGCTTGGGTTCCGGGCTCGCGGGCAACGCCCGCGCCCCGGAATGACAGCATCTCTTATTTCTTCACACGCTCTTTCGCGGGGGCGACGAAGGACGCGCAATGGGACCCATCTGTCTGGTTCATACCTCCAGCGCGTGGCGTGCGGCGTCGTTTCGAGCCTGTGGGTCCGGCCTTCGGCAGGCCCGGGGACGGGCTCAGCGAAGCACTCTCGGTGGCGGGCGCCTCGGCACCAAGCGTCGATTCGACCGATCGTCGTTCGCGACCGCGATTGTCGGCCGGCAACACCGATGATCGTGCTTAACGCCAGGCGGCGCGGTTGCGCCCGCCGGCATTCGTAGCGTAACTCTGGGTCTCGCGCCGCCTTGCCCGCCAAGCCGGGCCCGCCCGCCCAACAACACTAAAATCCGACCGGGTCTCTCCTTAATGCCACTGAACACCAGCGACCAGAATTTGGCGGACAATGTGTTGTTGCCGCCGATTGCCGACGCGCCGCCAAGCGAAGACGACGTCCGTGAGTTCGAAGCGGCGGTTTTGGCCAAGCTGACCTTGGCGGTGGGGAAGGCCGCACCCGCCGCCACCGACCGGGACTGGTTTGTCGCCACCGCATTGGCGGTGCGCGACCGCGTCATCCATCGCTGGCTCGCCGCCGACCGTGCGAGCCAGGCCAAGGGGCGCAAGCGCGTCTATTACCTGTCGCTCGAATTCCTGATCGGACGCCTGCTGGGCGACGTTGTCGAGAATTTGCGGCTGACCGAAACCGTCCGCGTGGCGCTCGGCGACATCGGCGTCGACCTCGAGCGGATGCGCGCCGCCGAGCCCGACGCCGCCCTCGGCAATGGCGGTCTGGGGCGGCTCGCGGCCTGTTTTATCGACAGCATGACCGCACTCGGCATCCCGGCCTGCGGCTATGGCATTCGTTACGACCACGGTCTTTTTCGGCAGGTCATCAAGGACGGCTGGCAGCAGGAATTTCCGGAGCGCTGGCTGTCGTTCGGCAACCCGTGGGAATTCGAGCGGCCCGAGATCGTCTATGACATCGGCTATGGCGGCCATGTCGACCAGGTCGCGGAAAATGGCCGGTCGCGCGCGGTGTGGCATGCCGACGAAACCATTCAGGCGGTCGCCTACGACACGCCGATCGTCGGCTGGCGGGGGCGCCACGTCAATATGTTGCGGCTGTGGTCGGCCCGGGCGGTCGACCCGTTGCGGCTCGACATCTTCAACGAGGGCGACCATGTCGCGGCGCTGGCCCAGCAGGCGCGCGCCGAAGCCATCTCAAAGGTCCTGTACCCGAGCGACGACACCCAGGCGGGGCAGGAGCTGCGGCTGCGTCAGGAATATTTCTTCGTCTCGGCCTCGATCCAGGATCTGGTGCAGGGGCACGTCCGAACCCACGGCAACGTCTTCACCCTGCCGCAGCAGGCCGCGATCCAGCTCAACGACACGCATCCGAGCATCGCGGTGGCGGAACTGATGCGGGTCCTGGTCGACCGCTGCAACGTCCCGTGGGACGGGGCGTGGCGGATCACCCAGGCGACCTGTTCCTACACCAATCACTCGCTGCTGCCCGAGGCGCTCGAAAGCTGGCCGGTGCGGTTGTTCGAGCGGTTGCTGCCGCGCCATCTCGAAATCATCTACGCGCTCAACTCCCGCCATCTGGCGGAGGTCAGCCTCAGCGAGCCCGAGAACCCGCAGCGCCTCGCGGCGATCTCGCTGATCGACGAAGCCGAGGGCGGCCGCGTGCGCATGGGCCATCTCGCCTTCCTCGGCTCCCATCGCGTCAACGGGGTCTCGGTGCTGCACGCCGAGCTGATGCGCCAGACCGTGTTCAGCGACTTTCACCGGCTCTACCCCGACCGCATCGTCGACAAGACCAACGGCATCGCCTTTCGCCGCTGGCTGCACCAGGCGAACCCGGCATTGACCAAATTGTTGTGCGAGGCGTGCGGCCGCGAAATTCTCGACGACCCGGAAGCCTTGTGCCGTCTTGCCGACCAGACCGACGACCGCGCATTGCGCGAGCGGCTCGCCGCGGTCAAGCATGCCAACAAGCGCGCGCTCGCCCGCCTGGTCCGCGACCGCCTGGGCTTGCGCCTCGACCCGGCGGCGCTGTTCGACGTGCAGATCAAGCGGATCCACGAGTACAAGCGGCAATTGCTGAATCTGCTCGAAACCGTCGCCCGCTATCTCGCGATCAGGGCGGAGCCGGAGCGCGACTGGGTGCCGCGCGTCAAGATTTTCGCCGGCAAGGCGGCGCCGAGCTATGTGCAGGCAAAGCTGATCATCAAGCTCGCGAACGATCTGGCCCAGGTGATCAACAACGACCCGCTGGTCGAGGACCGGCTGAAGCTCGTTTTCCTGCCGAACTACAACGTCAGCCTGGCGGAGGCGATCATCCCCGCCGCCGATCTGTCGGAGCAGATATCGACCGCGGGCATGGAGGCGTCCGGCACCGGCAACATGAAGCTGGCGCTGAACGGCGCCTTGACCATCGGCACGCTCGACGGCGCCAATATCGAGATCCGCGACCGGGTCGGGGCCGAGAACATCATGATCTTCGGCCTGCGCGCCGAGGAGGTGGCCGAACGCTGGCGCGCCGGCAGCGACGCCAGCGCCGCCATCGCGGCCTCGCCCGAGCTTGCCGAAGTGATCGACGCGGTGGAAACGGGCATGTTCTCGCCCGACGACCCGCACCGCTTCGAGCCCCTGGGGAACCGCCTCAGACACGCCGACCGCTTTATGGTGACCGCGGATTTCGCCGCGTATCGGGCGGCGCAGCAGCGGATCGACGCGTTGTGGGGCGCACCCGGATACTGGGGCCGCGCCGCCCTGCTGAACATCGCCGGGATGGGCTGGTTCTCCTCCGACCGCACGATCAGCGGCTACGCCCGCGACATCTGGAACGTGCCGGTGTGAGCATGGAGATAGGGCGGCGCCCTACGCCGCCTGGGCGTCCTCCAGCACCATGGCGGCGCATTTCTCGCCGATCATGATCGAGGGTGCGTTGGTGTTGCCGCCGGGCACCTGCGGCATGATCGAGGCGTCGGCGACGCGCAGCCCGTCGACGCCGTAGACCCGCAGCCGGGGGTCGACCACGGCGTCGACCTCGCGGCCCATCCGGCAGGTGCCGACCGGGTGCAGGTTGGAGACGCCGCGCACGCCGGATCTCCTCGATCATGTCGGCTTCGCTCTCGCATTGCGGGCCGGGCAACACCTCCTCGGCGACAAACGGCTTTAGCGCCGGCTGGGCGGCGATCGTGCGCGACAGCCGCATGCCGTAGATCAGCGCCTGGAAATCGGCGTCGCTCGCCAAAAAGTTAAACTGGATCGCCGGTGGCGCCAGCGGGTCCGGGCTTTTGATCCGCACCCAGCCGCGGCCGTCGGGGCGCAGATGCACCGGGCTGAAGGTAAAGGCCGAGAACGGGTGCGGCTTGATCCCGGTGCGCAGCCGCTCGAGGGCGCTCCAGCCCGACATGTTGATCTGAAGGTCGGGCTGCTCGAGCCGGGGGTCGGTGCGAACGAGCGCGCCGGCATAGATCCCGGCGTTCGACAGATGCCCGGAGCGGTTGACCGCGTACTGCACCGCCGCCTTGAGCTTGCGCGCCCCGCTCATCGCCATGTCGTTGACCGTGACCTTTTGGGTGCAGCGCCACACCAGATAGGTGTTGAAATGGTCGTGCAGATGGCCGCCGACCCCCGGCATGTCGCGCACGACAGGGATGGCGAACCCGGCCAACAGATCGGCGGGGCCGAGCCCGGAGAGCTGCAGCAGCTGCGGCGAGCCGTAGACCCCGCCGGAGACGACGATCTCGCCGCGCGCGCGGGCGGTCTTTTGCCCGTCCGGGGTGTGGTAGGCGACGCCGACGGCGCGGCCGTTCTCGAACAGGATGCGGGTGGCGTGCGCGTTGGTCGCGACCGTCAAATTCTGGCGGCCGCGCGCCGGGCCGAGATAGGCCCGCGCCGAGCTCCAGCGCCGACGGTTGCTGGTCGTGGTCTGGTAGTAGCCCACACCCTCCTGCCGCGAGCCGTTAAAGTCGTTGTTGGCCGGGATGCCGGCCTCGATCGAGGCGGCGACCATCGCGTCGCCGAGCGGCGAGCGCACCGGGTTCGAGACGTGCAGCGGCCCGCCCTTGCCGTGGAACTCGTCGGGGCCGCGCTCCTGGTCTTCGGCCTTTTTGAAGAACGGCAGCACCGAATCCCAGTCCCACCCCTCGCAGCCGCGCTGGCGCCAGCCGTCGTAATCGGTCGAGGTGCCGCGCATGTAGACCATGCCGTTGATCGAGCTGGTGCCGCCCAAAACCTTGCCGCGCGGCTGGTACAGGGTGCGGCCGTTGAGCCCTTTTTCGGGCTCGCTCTCGAACATCCAGTTCACTTCGGGATTGGTGAACGTCTTGGTGTAGCCGAGCGGAATGTGGATCCACGGGTTGCTGTCGCGCCCGCCGGCTTCGAGCAGCAACACCCGGTATTTTCCGGATTCGCTGAGCCGCCCGGCCACGGCGCACCCCGCCGAGCCCGCCCCGGTCACGATGAAATCATAGGTTTCTTCTGCGGTCGTCATCGCGCTGCCCCCAGTCTTTGTACCGGAACGATAGCGAAACCGGCCGACAGGGTGAAGCCCGCGTCGAACGTCGCGGCGCGAGCGACTGGCACGAACGACCGGCGCGGCTCGTCGAGCCGGCTCATGCCCCGGCCGGGCGCGGCGCCAGCGCGTCCAGCAGGGCCTGGATGTATCCATAGCAATAGCCGAAGGCCACACCCGAGGGGTCGCGGCCGTCGATCTGCGGCACGTGGTCGGGCATCAGCATGTACTGGTAGCCGACATCGCGATAGGCGGCGACCGCGCGCGCCATGTCGATGTCGCCCTCGTCGGGGAACGCCTCGATAAAGTCGAGCCGGCGGCCCTTGATGTTGCGGAAATGCACGTTGAACAATTTGCCGCGCTCGCCAAACCAGCGGATCGCGTCGAAGATCTCGCGCGCCGGGTCGTCGAGCATCTCGGCGACGGTGCCCTGGCAGAAATTGAGGCCGTGATAGGGGCTCTCGTGCATCCCGACAAAGCGCTTCAGCCCGGCGACCGTGCCGAGCACGCTGGTCACACCGCGGTAGCCGGGCGGGGTGTAGGGGTCTTGCGGATGGCAGGCGAGCCGGACCTTGGCCGCGGTCGCGACCGGGACGACCGCGGCGAGGAAATGGTCGATCCGCTCCCAGTTCTCGTCCTCCGAGACAATGCCCGCCGCCGTCGGCGGGGCCGCCTGGTCGGCGCGGCTCCAGCGAAAGGCGGCGTTGCGCGAGCCGCCCCGCCCCGGCTCGCGCTCGGTGCGCGGGATCCCGATCAGGGTCAGATTGTATTTCGCTGCCGGGATGCCGGCTGCCGCGAGCCGCTCGATCAAGCCGCAGATGCTGTCGATCTCGCGCTGCCGCTCGGGCTCCTTCGCCAGCAGGATGTGCGGGCTGTCCTGCTTCTCGATCGGCGCCGAGGACATCGGCAATTGCACCATGTCGAGCGAGAGGCCAAACGACCGGACGTGCTCGCGATGCCGATCCAGGTCGTCGAGGCTCCAGTGATGCGGGTTGCCGGGCGGGTCGACGCACACATGGGTGACCCCGAGCTGGGCCCAGACCCGGTAGTCGGAATCGTCGCGCGGCCTGATTTGGGTCCCGACATGCATGACCGCCCTCTCCGTTTTTGCCGTAAGCTCCAAAAAGGCGAATCGAAAGCCGGGCTTCGCCCTGTTCCCGGCGCTATGATAGCCGGGCCGGAGGGAGAAACGCGATGTTGACGATCGAGCCGACGGGGGCGGTGCTGGGCGCGACGGTGCGCGGCGTGGACCTCGCGCAACCGCTCGGCGAGGCGGAATTCGGGCAGATACTGCTGGGGCTCGGCCGGCACGGGGTATTGCGCTTTCCCGACCAGCGTCTCGACCTCGGCGCGCTGAAGCGCTTTTCCGAGCAGTTCGGCGAAATCCAGGGGAGCGCCACCCGCGAGCTCGACCGCGGCCGCGAATACCCGGAGATCGACATCCTCTCGAACCTCAAGGAGGACGGCAGATACATCGGCAGCCCCGATGCCGGCCAGGACTGGCACACCGACATGACCTATCGCGAGGTGGCCGGGTTCGTGAACGTGCTCTACGGCGTGCGCATCCCGCACCGCGACGGCAAGCCCTTGGGCGGCACCGAATTTTCCAACATGCACGCGGCCTATGACGACCTGCCGCGCGACCTCAAGACCCGGCTCGACGGCATGACCGCGACCCACGACATCGAGAAGTTCTGGGAGCACATGCGCCGCAACCACGCGAGCCCGCGCCCGCCGATGACCGACGAGCAGCGCCGCCGCCGGCCGCCGGTCGCGCACCCGGTGTTCCTGACCCACCCGATCACCGGCCGCAAGGTGTTGTACTGCAACCCCGGTTTCACGGTCCGCATCAACGAGCTGCCCGAGCAGGAAAGCGACGCGATGCTGGAGTTTCTGTTCGCCCACCAGCTGCAGGCGAAATTCCGCTACACCAATGTGTGGGCCGAGAACGATCTGTTGATCTGGGATCACCTCGGCACGATCCATCGCGCCATCGCCGATTACCGCCCGGATGAAATCCGCCTGATCCGCCGCTGCCAGGTGATGGCGACAAAGGTGTTCGATCCCGAATTTCTGCGCCCGGCCCGCGAGCTCGCCGCGGCGGGAACCGCATAAGACCCTGGCGGAGGAAGCCCAGTTGCCCATCGACTACGCGAAACGCGACGGCGTCGCCTACATCACGCTCAACAACCCCGAAAAGGCGAACATCCTCGACAAGCAAACGTCGGATGCGATCTCGCAGGCCTGGGTGGATCTGTGGGAAGACCGCGACATCCGCTGCGCGATCCTGACCGGCGCCGGCGACCGGCATTTTTGCGGCGGGCACAATCTGGCGCCGCGCAAGAACATCACCGAGGAAGAGCGCGAATATCTGCGCACCCAGCGCATCTACTGGCCGCTCGCCGGCACCGTGCACGGCCAGAAGACCGGCGTCGACGGCCGCATGGGCGACCATTACCCGCGAGTGTGGAAGCCGGTCATCGCCGCGGTCAACGGCTGGGCCGCCGGGGCCGGGCTCTACATCCTGCTGTCGTCGACCGACATCCGCGTCGCCAGCCGCGAGCATGCGCGGTTCAAATTCGCGCTGACGACGCAGGGCTGGGTCGGCAACGGGCCGGGCGCCGCCTTGCTCGTCAAGCAGCTGCGCTATGTCGACGCGATGAAGATGCTGTTGACCGACGAGCCGGTCGACGCCGAAGAGGCGTTGCGGATCGGCCTCGTCAACGAGGTTGTGCCGCACGCCCAGCTGATGGAGCGCGCGGAAAAAATCGCCCGCCATATCGTGACGATGCCGCCGGTCGCGGTGCGCATGATGAAGGAGTTTGTCGTGCGCTTTGGCGACCTGCCGACCGACCAGGCCTGGCACGTCCAGAACCTGATCAACTCGTTGCTGATCCAGACGACGGCCGACGGCGAGGAGGGCCGGCGCGCCTTTAACGAAAAGCGCCCGCCCGATTTCACCGGCGCGCTGCGCCGCCGCGGCGAAGCCTGGGAAGAACCCTCCGAAGAAGACCGAAACGCCTCGACGACGCCTACCGCAGCGGCGAGTTTTGAGATTGTCACCCTGTTAACTAAAATCGTGATCTCAGCGCCGATTTTAATTACGCCTCGCCCTCAACCTGTGTAACCTCGCTGTAAGGTGACCTATCAAAGACGTCTGCCGAAGCGGAGAGGAGGCCATATGACAAACGACTCCGGACAATCGGAACGGGCAAAAAAGGTAGGATGGCTGATGGAGCCACCGGGCGCCGGGCAGACGGATTTCCACATTGAAATCACCGAAAGCGCCAAGCCGTCGGCCAAGGTTTTGGCCGCGCTTAACACCGTAATTGCCGAGCTGTTCGAAGAACCTTCGGCGGGCAGATCGGTTGAACGGGCGGCGCTTATATGCGGAGAGCTGTCCGACTGCACTCCTCCCTACAGATGCGGAGCGCTGGGTCGGTGTCAACCGCTCTTCAAAGAACCTTGCTTTGTCAATGTTGGTTGCCGCATTGCTGATTGAAACTCGGCTTTTAATTGGGGGCACCGATGAAGGAGTCCAGGTACAACATTTGGACGGATTACGGCGGCGCCAAGTATGTCTACAATGGTGTCAGCGGCGCCTTGTTGCGCGTGCCGACGTCCGAATATGATGCGGTTCAGCGATTTCTTTCCGCAAGAGACCCGTCTCCCGAATGTTCGACCGGTCTGTTAAAAAATATGGCGGTCGGCCGAATGTTGATTCCCGATGATGCCGATGAACTGGATCTGTTGGAAAAGCGGTATCGAGTGAGCCGGAACGATTTGACTCACTTTGCCCTGACGATTGTCACCAGCCTCGGCTGCAATTTTGACTGCCCCTATTGCTTTGAGGACAAGCACCCCTCGATCATGGACGACGAGGTGCAAAGATTGGTCATCGAGGCTCTCGATGACCAGCTGCCGAAAATCGCCGGCTTTAAAGTTTCGTGGTATGGCGGAGAGCCTTTGGTCGGGAAAAGAGCCCTGCTGGCGCTGTCGGACGCTTTTATCGAACGTTGCGACGCCGCCGGCGTCAACTACGGCGCCGACATAATAACGAATGGCTATCTCCTGACAAAACAAACCTGTGAACAACTAAGAGATCGGCGCATTGCCGGGGCGCAGATCACTCTGGACGGGCCGCCCGAGATCCATAACCGAATGCGGCCGCGAGTGGGAGGAGGAGGCTCGTTCTGGGAAATAGTGGAGAACCTGCACTATGCGGCCGAATGCTTCGAGGTGACGGTAAGGGTTAACTTGAGTACCGAGAATTATGAGCATGCCGAAACGCTGTTTCAAATTCTGGTCGATGAAGGATTAGCTGACAAGGTCGCGGTATATCCGGGACAGATCATTTCGGTAGACGATGGTGCGCCCGCACCATCCAGAACATATCAGCCTCGTTGCTTCCCCAGACCGGAGTTTGCGCGGGTGGAACGAGCGTTTCTGGCAACAGCGGCACGGTACGGCTTGACTAGTTCGATGCTACCGAAACCCAAGGGAACCCCCTGCACGGCGGTGCGGGCAAATGAGCTGATCGTCGGAAGCAAGGGGGAACTGTACAAGTGCTGGGAGTCGGTGGGCAATGCGCTCGAGGTGGTCGGCCATATTCGCGAATACCAACAGCAAAACGGCCGTCTTCAGAAATGGTTAAAGTACGATCCGTTTGCCGATCACGAATGTCGGTCGTGCGTGGCGCTGCCGGGCTGCATGGGCGGGTGCGCGCATCATTCACTGGTCGATGGTCTTCACGATAATCGCTGCGACACGTTTCGTTATACGTATCGCGAGCAGGTCGACGATTATGTTCGGAAAGCCGAGGACCGCGGGCTGGAGAGCGAGGGGCGGAATGTCGACATCGCGAATGCCGTTACTGTCTCCCTAGTGCTTAGACGCAATCGCATGATTCAGCCCCATAGCCGTAGGATGGGTTGAGCGCTTAGCGAAGCCCATCGCCGCGGCAGCGGCGATGGGTTTCGCGCGCGCTCAGCCCATCCTACGGCGATGGGGGTGAATCGTGCTGATATGCGTCTGAGCACTAGCAATTTTTCTCCCTAAAGGAGAAGGGTTGACTGTCACGCGAGGGATGGCGAACGTAGTACGCGATTTTTAGCTTTTGAGGCCCTGGAGAAGCTTTCTATGCCGTCGATCGTCGGGACTTGGAAATTGGTGGGCGCGAGCGCGCGGGACGCGAACGGCGCCGCATTGCCTGCCCCCTATGGCGGCAATGCGATGGGCCGCGTCACCTTTAGTGCGGACGGGCGGATGATGTCGGTGGTCTGCGACGGACGGCCGGAGCTGCCGGCCGGCGTCAGCCGCGACTACAGCTCGTATTGCGGCAACTACACCTTTGACGGCGCGCGGCTCGTCACCCGCGTCGACGCCGCTTCGGATCCGAGCCGGCTCGGCAGCGACCAGGCGCGCGGGGTGCGGTTCGAGGGCGGCCACATGGTCCTCTCCCCGCCGCCGCGCGGGACCGGCGCCGGCGCCGAACACCGCGAGCTGCGCTGGGAGCGCATTGCCGGCGAATAACCGCGGTTTCGGCTAGCCGAGCGCGCCTGATCGGCGCAGCGCGGCGATTTCTTCGCCGGACAGGCCGAGCACGTCGCCGAGGACCGCGTCGGTGTCGGCGCCGAGGCCGGGTGCGGGGCCGGTGACGCGGCCGAAGCTTGCATGCCATGGCAGGCCGGGGACGACGCCGGTGCGGTGCTCGTCCCAAAAGCCGCGCCGGCGCAGGTGGTCGCTGGCGACGAGGTCGAGCGAGCTGGCGAGCGCTGCCGCCGGAACATCGGCGTGCTGCAGGATTTCGGCGGCGTTCGCGGCATTCTGCGGCCGCAGCCAGCCCGCCAGCGCCGCGTCGATCGCCCGGCGCTGCTCCAGCCGCTCGCGCAACCCGAGATCCGCCATGTGCGCGAGATCGGGGACGAGCGCGCACAGCCGCCGCCACTCGCGATCGTCGGTAACCGCGAGACCGAGCCAGTCGTCGGCGCCGGCGCAGCGGTAGGCGCCGTGCGGCGCGTGACAGTCGGATTGGTTGCCGCGCGGCAGCGGGGCGGCGCCGAGCTGGGCCTGCAACAGGGGCTCGGCCATCGTCCACAGCATCGCCTCGATCATCGAGAAATCGATCCGCGCGACCCCGCCGGTCCTGCGCCTGTGCCAGACCGCGGCGGCGACGACAAAGGCGAGCATCAGGCCGCACATCGGGTCGAGCCAGGCAAAGCCGACCCGCGGCGCCACATCCGGGTGGCGATTGAGGCCGGCGAACCCGGCGTAGCATTGCAAGAGGGTGCCGTAGGCGACGGCGTGCGCCTCCGGCCCGGTGCGCCCGAGACCGGATGCCGAGACATAGATCAGGTCGGGATTGGCCGAGGCGAGAGCTTGCGCGCCGAGACCCAGCCTCTCCATTACCCCGGTCGCGAAATTCTCGATCAGCACGTCGGACCGGGCCGCGAGCGCTTGCGCGGCGGCAACCGCCTCCGGCTTTTTCAGGTCGAGGACAATGCCGCGCTTGGCCTGGCCGAGAACCGTGTGCAGCTCCGACGCGCGGCCGGGATCGCCGCGCCCGGGGGCTTCGACCTTGATGATCTCGGCGCCCATCGCCGCCAGATACCGCGTCACTGTCGGACCGGCGATAACCCAGCTGAAATCGAGGACGCGGACGCCGGAGAGCGGCATCGGCCCGGCAGTTCCAGCTGGGCGGCCGGCAGCTTTGCGCTCTGCACGGCTGATCTGGAGCCCGAACGGCGGACCGGGCGCCTTGAGCGTCCGCCCGCCGATTTCGAGCGGCCGATAGAAATCGCGATGGGCGAGCTGCGGCGAGGCGAGCTGCTCGGCCGGCTCGCGCAGCGCAAAGCTCGGCACATGGGCGGCCTGAGCCTGGTCGGCGATCCATTGCTTTTGGTGCTGGCGGCTCCATTGCGACATCAGCGCGTGGAGCGCGTCCCAATTCGCGACACGGTCGGGTTTGGTGGCAAAGCGCGGGTCGTCGCCCCAATCGGGCGAACCCATCACCTTGAGCCACGCCGCCCATTGGCGCTCCTCGCGCGGCGAGATCGCGGCATAGCCGTCACTGGCCGGCAGGATCGTGACGGTGGCGCCGTTGCCGTCGCCGACGCGCTTGCGCGGGCGGCTTCTGCGGTTGAGCCCGGCATTCGCCAGCTCGGTGATCGCCAGGGTCGCCAGCGCCTCCTCGATCGACACGTCGACCACCGCGGGTCCGCCGACGAGAGCGGCATGCATCCCGGCGCAGGCCGCGGCCAGTCCGCCGACAAAGGCCGATTGCCCGCCGGTCGGACGGATCGGCGGTTCGTCGAGGTCGTCGACCTGTCCGGTCAGCAGCCGGGCGATCCCGCTGGCGAACAGCAATGTCAGGTCGGTCGCCGGGTAATCCGCCTTCACGCCGGTCAGGCCGTAGGGCGAAATATAGACGAGTGCCGCACTCGGATTGACCCGGCGCAACAAGTCGGCGTCCTGCCCGCGAGCCCGAAGCTCGCGCGGCCGGCCCTGGCAGACGATCAGCTCGGCCGCCCGCAGCGCGCCCGCCCACAACTCAGGCGTCGCCGCCGGAGCGCCGGCCGCGACGCGCTTGCCGTGGTTGAGGTATTGCGCGAGCGGGCTCGACCCGTCCGGGTCGACGCAGGCGATCTCGGCGCCGGCATCGGCGAGCAGGCGGCCGCAGACCGCCGCGGCCATGCCACGGCCAAGCTGGACGACACGCAACCCGGTCAACAGAGTCATTGGAAGCGCCCTTGTCGGCGGCTATTCGTCGGTGATCGAGATGCCGGCAGGCTGCGACAGGCTGGCCTGCCCGGCCGTGGGCGGCTGCCGTCCCCGGAGGCTATTCGGCGCCGGGGTGCACGTGCTCCGCGGCCGACAGACGCTCGAGGATGCGGCGCATCTGCATGCGGGTGGCGTCGGAGGCGATGTCGGTGAGGCCGGTTTCGCCGAACTCGCTCAAGCGCGCCTGCTGCGCCTCGACCATGACGCGGTCTTCGACAAAGGTCGGCGCTATCTCCTGAAAGAGCTGTCCGGTCGCGGCCGGGTCGTTCTGGCGGTAGCCGTTCGCCACCGACCAGAAATAAAAGCAGCTGGTCTCGGTCTCGGGTGTCAGCCCGTGGAACAGGCGGAACTGAAACCCGCCGTCGCGCCGGCCTTCGGGCGCGCCGGCGCCGGCATCGGCGGCTCCGGTCCATTGCAAAACGCTCGACGGGGCGACGAACTCGAATTCCTGCCAACGGTCGACACGGCCGGCAAAGCCGGCGGCCTTGACATAGCTCGGCGGCGGCACCGAATTTTTCATCCAGCGCACGAATTTGAGCCCGGTCGGCGTACGCGTCGTCTTCATCTCGGCCGCGACGTGCTGCGACGGGTTGCCGCCGACCGTCTTGGCATGCAGGTAGCCGAGATGGGTCAGGTCCATCAGATTGTCGATCATCAGCATGTAATTGCCTTTGATCGGGTAGACGTCGTGCTTGTTCGGCCATTTGCCGGGGTCGTTGTGATAGGGGTAATCGACGATCCGGGCCGGGTCGGCCTTCACCGGATCGCCGGTCCACAGCCACACCAGCTGGTCCTTTTCGACCACCGGATAGGCGCGCACCCGCGCATCTTGGGGCATCTGCTGCTGACCGGGGATGTGGACGCAACGACCCGCACCGTCAAAGATCAGCCCGTGATAGCCGCATTGGATGCCGTCTTCGACGACGGTACCCATGCTGAGCGGCGCCGAGCGATGGCAGCAGCGGTCGGCGAGTGCGGCCGCTCGTCCCGCCGGGTCGCGGAACAGCACGACCGGCTCGCCGCAAATCCGCCGCGCCAATGGCGCGCCGCCGATCTCGTCCGCCCACGCGCCGATATACCAGGCATCGCGCAGCAACATTTGCTTCCTCCCCGAGAGCGCGCGGATGATAGGCCGCGACGAGGTTGCTGGGAAGGCGGCCATTGCGGCCCATTGCGGCCCATTGCGGTCGCGGGTTGGCAGGATGCCGGTGCGGGGTTTGCCGGCTTGACGCAACCCGGATAGATCGGCAGGTTCGAAAAAGAGGTACCGAAGATTGTAGGGGAGGCGGGAAGAGGGTGCACGGCCTGGGCTGCATGTCGGGCGCGGCCGCCCGCTCCCCCACCTTGCGCCGATGACCGGCAGCGCGCCCGGCGCTCCGCTGCTCGAAGTCAGCGACGTCGTGGTGCGCTTTGGCGGCATCATGGCGCTCGACGGCGTCTCGTTCGATCTCGACGAAGGGCAGATCCTCGGGCTGATAGGCCCCAACGGCGCCGGCAAGACGACACTGTTCAATTGCCTCAGCCGGCTGTACACGCCGGTCAGCGGCGACATTCGGTTCGAGGGCCGGTCGCTGCTCGGCCGGCCGGCGCATCGGATCGCCGAGATCGGCATCTCGCGCACCTTCCAAAATCTGGCATTGTTCCCGCGCCAGTCGGTGCTCGACAATGTCAGGATCGGCGGGCATGCCCGCAGCCGCAGCGATTTTGTCAGCGACACGTTGCATCTGCCGTGGGTGCGCCGTCAGGAACGGGCGCTCGAAGAGATCGCCTGGGGTCTGCTCGACCTGCTCGATCTGCGTGCGGTGGCCTATGATTTGCCCGAAGGCCTGCCGCTCGGCACGCGCAAGCGGGTCGAGCTGGCGCGGGCGCTCGCCGCACGCCCCAAGCTGTTGTTGCTCGACGAGCCGGCGGGCGGGCTCAGCCACGGCGAAGTTGCCGAGCTCGGCGCGTTGATCCGCCGGCTGCGCGACCGGCAGCAGGTCACGGTGCTGCTCGTCGAGCATCACATGAACCTCGTCATGTCGGTCTCCGACAAGGTTGTAGCGCTCGATTTCGGCTGCAAAATAGCCGAAGGGACGCCGGCCGAGGTCCAGCGGGACGAGGCGGTGATCCGCGCCTATCTCGGCAATCCGAAAGACGCCGCCGCATCACCGGAGACGACCGCGTGACGGCGCCGCCATGTCCGACGCCGGTATCCTGGGGCAGCCGCATTCGGGGAGGACCTGGCCGGTGATGCTCGAGGCGCGCGGGCTGTGCGCGTTCTACGGCCAGAGCCAGGCGCTGCACGGGCTCGACTTCGCGCTCGCCGAGGGCGGGATCATGACGTTGCTCGGCGCCAATGGCGCGGGCAAGACGACGACCTTGCGGGCGTTGTGCGGCATGGTGCGGATGACCGGCGACATCCGCTTTGACGGCAAGCCGATAGGGGGGCGGGCAACCGAGGACGTCGTGCGGCTCGGCGTCGCCCATGTCCCCGAGGGGCGCGGCACGTTTGTGCGCATGACGGTCGACGAAAACCTGCGGCTCGGCGCGATGACGCGCCGCGATCACGGCGCGATCGCCACCGATCTCGACGAAATCTATGGGCTGTTCCCGCGGCTCGCGGAGCGGCGCCGCCAGCAGGCCGGAACCCTGAGCGGCGGCGAGCAGCAGATGCTGGCGGTCGGCCGGGCGCTGATGCTGCGGCCGCGGCTGATGCTGCTCGACGAGCCCTCGTTCGGCTTGGCGCCGCTGATCGTCGCCGAGCTCTTTGCGATTCTGCGCCGGTTGAACCGCGAGCGGGGGGTGGCGATGCTGATCGTCGAGCAGAATGCGGCGTTGGCGCTCGACCTCGCGGAGGAGGCCTATCTGCTCGAAACCGGGCATATCGTCATGACCGGGCCGGCGCGCGAAATCGCCAAGGACGAAGCCGTGCGGCGCTCGTATCTCGGTTATTAGAGGGCCGCATGGAGCAGCTGCTGCAACAGGTGCTGGCCGGGCTCGCGACCGGGGCGATCTACGCGACGATGGCGCTCGCGGTGGTGATGATCTACCAGGCGATCGACCATCTGAATTTCGCGCAGGGCGAGATGGCGATGTTCTCGACCTTTCTCGCCTGGCAGATGATGCAGTGGGGCGTGCCCTATTGGGGCGCCTTTGCCGCCGCGGTGGCATTGTCGTTTGTCGGCGGCGTCGCGATCGAGCGGGTATTGTTCCGCCCGATCCACAACGCGCCGATCCTGAGCCAGCTGGTCGCCTTCATCGCTCTATTCAGCATCCTCAACAGCTCGGCCGGGGAGATTCGGGATTTTACGATCAAGACGTTCCCGACCCCGTTCGGCACCAGGCCGTTTCTCGGCAGCAGCCTGATCAGCACCCATCAAGCCGGCATGATCGGCGTCACCCTCGTCATGCTCGGGCTGCTCTATCTGTTCTTTCGCGGCTCGCGGCTGGGGCTGGCGATGCGGGCGGCGGCGGCGAACCCGGAACTCGGCGCGGCTGGTCGGCATCCGCGTCGGCTGGATGATCGCGCTCGGCTGGGGGATGTCGGCGGCGATCGGCGCGGTCGCCGGCATGTTGATCGCGCCGGTCGTGTTCCTCGAGCCGAACATGATGCTGGGGGTATTGCTCTACGGCTTTGCCGGGGCGGTGCTCGGCGGCTTGTCGAGCCCCGGCGGCGCCGTCGTCGGCGGGTTCGCGGTCGGGGTCATCGAGAACCTCGCCGGCGCCTTCATCCCCTATGTCGGGCGCGAAATGAAGTTGACGTTGGCACTGATCGTCATCGTCGCGGTGTTGATGGTGAGGCCCGCCGGAATTTTCGGGCGGGTCGTGGTCAGCCGGGTGTGAGCGCGCCCGAGCCGGACACGGTGGCGCTCGACCGGCCGGTCGCGGTCCGGCCCGCCGCCGCTGTCTCAAGGATCCGGACGAATTGGGCGACCGGCCGCAACCTCGCGATCGGCGCCACCGTGGTCGCGGCGCTGGCGGCGCCGTTCGTCGTGCAGAACTTTGTCGTTTTCCAGCTCACCCTGGTCATGGTGTACGGGTTGGCGATCCTCGGTCTCAATCTGTTGACCGGGTTCAACGGACAGTTCTCGCTCGGCCACAGCGCGTTCTACGGGATCGGCGCCTATACCGCGGCGATCCTGATGAACCAGAACCTCGATTATTACTGGACACTGCCGTGCGCCGGTGCTGTGTGCTTTGTCGTCGGCTTTCTGTTCGGGTTGCCGGCATTGCGGTTGCAGGGCATCTATCTGGCGCTGGCGACCTTCGCACTGGCGACGGCGATGCCGCAAATCCTTAAATTCGGGCCGCTCGAACCGTGGACCGGCGGGGTCCAGGGAATAGCGCTGCTGAAGCCCGACCCGCCCGCCGGCATCCCGCTCAACGCCGATCAGTGGCTGTATTATTTCACGCTGGCGGTATTGCTGGTCATGTTCGCCGGCGCCGCCAGCCTGGTCAAAAGCCGCACCGGACGAGCGATCATGGCGATCCGCGACCACCCGATCGCGGCGGCGGCGATGGGGATCAACACTTCGTTGTACAAGACGCTGACCTTTGGCGTCAGCGCGCTCTACACCGGCGTCGCCGGGGCGCTCGGCGCGATCGCGATCCAGTTTGTCGGGCCGGACAGCTTTCCGTTTTTGCTGTCGGTCTCGTTCCTGGTCGGGCTCGTCGTCGGCGGCGTCGGCTCGATCCCGGGCAGCCTGGTCGGCGGCGTCTTTGTGCTGTTCGTGCCGAACCTCGCCGAGCGGGTGTCGACCGGGCTGTCGGGTGCGATCTACGGCGTCATCCTGCTGCTCGTCATTTTTGTCATGCCGATGGGTGCGGCGGGGTTTGCGCGGCTCGTCGCCGCCCGGCTGCGGCGCGCCCGAAAATTCTTGGCCTCAGATCCCTAACGGAGAGAGTGGATGAAACAGATTACCCGCCGGTCGATCCTTGCCGCCGCCCCCGCGGCATTGGCGCTCGCCGCCGTTCCGGCGCGCGCGGCGAAGAATTACGGACCGGGCGTCACCGACACCGAGATCAAGATCGGCAACACCGTGCCGTATAGCGGGCCGGCTTCCTCCTATGGCACGATCGGCAAGGCCGAGGCCGCCTATTTCCGGCTGGTCAACGAAGCGGGCGGGGTCAACGGGCGCAAGATCAACTTCATCTCCTATGACGACGCCTACAGCCCGCCCAAGACCGTCGAGCAGGTGCGCAAGCTGGTCGAGCAAGACAACGTGCTGCTGGTCATGAGCCCGCTCGGCACGCCGACCAACTCGGCGATCTGGCGCTACATGAACCAGAAGAAGGTGCCGCAGCTCTTTGTCGCCACCGGCGCCACCAAATGGAACGACCCCAAAAATCACCCGTGGACGATGGGCTGGCAGCCCAATTACCAAAGCGAAGGGCATGCCTACGCCGCCTATATCCTGCAAAACAAGCCGGACGGGAAGATCGGCCTGCTCTACCAGAACGACGATTTCGGCAAGGACTATTTAAAGGGCGTCAAGGACGGTCTCGGCGCCAAGGCCGGCATGATCATCCTGGCGGCGCCGTACGAGACCACCGACCCGACCGTCGACTTGCAGATCATCAGCATGAAAGGGGCCGGCGCCGACGTCTTCGTCAACACCGGCATCCCCAAATTTGCCGCGCAGGCGATCCGCAAGGCTGCCGAAATCGACTGGAAGCCGCTGCATATACTCAGCAGCGTCGGCAATTCCGTCGGCGCCACGTTAAAGCCGGCGGGTCTCCAGAACGCCAAGGACATCGTCTCCGACTTCTACATGAAGGACCCGACCGACCCGCAATGGAAGAACGACCCCGGCTATCTGCAATGGGTCGCCTTTATGGACAAATACTATCCCGCCGGCGACAAAACCGACGCCGGCAACGTCATCGGCCCGTCTTTCTGTCAGACGCTGGTCCAAGTCCTAAAGCAATGCGGTGACGATTTGAGCCGCGAGAACGTCATGAAAGAGGCGGCTGACCTGCACCATTTCCGCGTGCCGATGATGCTGCCGGGGATCGAAATCAACACCAGCCCCACCGATTTCGCCCCGGTCAAACAGATCCAGATGGGCCGGTTCGACGGCCAGCGCTGGCAATTGTTCGGGCCGCTGATCAACGGCCAAACCCCGGCCTGACGGCGTCCCGATGAGCCCCGACCGCGGCGGCAAGTATTGGGTCAGTTTGAAATCCCGGCCGGTGATCAGCTTGGCGAGCTGGTTCGGGTCGCGCGGTCGGCGCGGGCGCAACGGGCTATTTCCTACGCAGATATATTGGCATGATGGCCCCGCAAAATTCTCAACGGGGGAAAGGGGAATGCGAATTAGATTTACCAATCGACGAGAAGGACCTATTCCGTCAGAGACCGTGGTGACAATTCCGACAGTCGGCGGCGGGACAGAAGATGTCGTCGTTCATCAGAGCCAAGCGGACGCCGAGGGCGTCGAGGTCGGTTTCATCGGCGAAAAGGGTGATCAGCTACTGGTCGAGCTGCCTAGAGAAACGTTTTCCGGGCGTTGGCGAGTTTGGGTTCCAAAATCAGCCCTAATACCTCGTAGGTCGGCGGCGGCGTAATCCCTCGTCAGCCTTGAGCGGAAAACGGAGAGGGGCGCATCGTGATTTTGACCGATCGCGAAATTCAAGTGGCAATCGAGAACGGTCAAATCGAAATCACGCCGAAACCAGACGCGGGAGCATATAGCTCCACGAGCTTGGATTTAACCCTCTCCGATCCAGCCGAACTCTGGAATTCGTTGCCTGGTCAACCGATCAGGCCAGGGGCAAAAGGCTACAATTACGATCAGCTTATAATCCGAAAGACAAAAATCCAATCTCTGCACAATTATACCTTGATCCCGGGTGCCTTTGTGTTGGCATGGACGGCGGAGACGGTTCATCTTCCGGTGACATCCAGATTCGCCGCGAGAGCAGAGGGAAAGAGCGCTCTCGCTCGGTTGGGGTTAGTTGTCCATCTTACTGCCCCCACCATTCACGCCGGCTACAAGGGACAGATCCAACTTGAAATGATCAATTTCGGACCGAATGAGATCATTCTTGATGTTGGAATGCCTATTTGTCAGCTCATTTTCGAGGCGACCCTTGGGACGCCTGCGAAAGGCTATGTTGGTCAATTTTTGGGGCAGACACAGCCCTGACCAAAACCTACCCAGGGACATCCAATCGGGCAAAAATTTTTCAAATTGAGCCACTACTCGGCGGCACACTCGCTTGCCGACGGCGCGTAACCGGCCTACCGTGCCGAAATCGCTTAGCCGAGATCGATCCGGTCGAACTTGCAAATCCCCCGAAGGGCGACCGCACCTAAGCATCCGGCCGGCGGCGGACCGGCCGCGCGCCGGCGTTTGCGACTGGCGTTGTGTTGCGCGGGGCTGGCGGGGCTCGCCGCCGGGCTGCTGCTGGTCGCGGGCTTCGTCCGCTTCGCCATCCCGCCCTCCCCCGAGAACCAGGTGGAGCAGACCGACGCGATCGTGGTCCTGACCGGCGGCGCTCTCCGGCTGCAAAGCGGGGTCGACCTGATGCGCGAAGGGAAGGGGCGCATGCTCTTTGTGTCGGGCGTCAACCAGCGGGTTACCCTCGACGAATTGCTGCGCGTGGCGGCCGAGGACACCCCGAAATGGCTGGCGTGCTGTGTGGTGATCGGTCACGAGGCGGAAAACACGACCGGCAACGCGCTCGAAACCGCGAATTGGATGCGCCGGCAAGGCTATCGCAGCCTGCGCCTCGTGACCGCGTGGTATCACATGCCCCGCAGCCGGCTCGAATTCGAGCGGGCGATGCCCGATCTCCACATCCTTTTGCATCCGGTCTTTCCCGAGCGCGTCAAGCAGCAGCGCTGGTGGGCATGGCATGGCACCGCGGCATTGCTGATCGGCGAATATGAAAAGTACCTGGGCGCGCTGTTTCGTCCGCTGATCGAGCGCCCGGCGGCGGGCGGGGCGGAGCCGGTTGGAACCGAGGCGCGCCGATGAGCTGGGCGAGGGCGGTCGCCTTTAACATTGCCTTTTTCGCGTGGACCGCTGTTGTCGGCGTGCTCGGCCTCCCGTTTCTGCTGATGCCGCGCCGAACGGCGATGCGATTCGGACGGTTCTGGTCGCGCGGCGTGGTGCTGCTGTTGCGCCTGATCGTCGGGCTCGACCATCGCGTCCTCGGGCTCGACCGGCTCCCGGCGGGCGGCTGCATCGTCGCGATGAAGCATCAGTCGGCCTGGGATGCCATCCTGCTGCCGGTGGTGCTCGACGACCCGGCGCCGGTGGTCAAGCGCGAGCTGCTGCTGCTGCCGATTTACGGCTGGTACATGGCTCGCGCCGGGGCGATCGCGATCGACCGCAAGGCCGGCGCCGCGGCGTTGCGCCCGATGATCGCGGCGACGCGGCAAGCCGCGGCCGAGCAGCGCCCGATCGTCATTTTCCCGCAAGGGACGCGGGTGATGCCGGGAGCCTCGGCGCCGTATCAGCCGGGCGTCTTCGCGCTCTACCAGGCGCTGTCGCTGCCGCTGGTTCCGGCGGCGGTCAATTCCGGCCTGTTCTGGGGGCGGCGCAGCTTTTTGAAGCGGCCCGGCTGTATCACCCTCGAATTTCTCGAGCCGATCCCGCCCGGCTGGCCGCGCCGGCGGCTGATGGCGGAACTCGAAGCGCGCATCGAAGCGGCGACGGCCGCGCTCGAACAGCAGGCCGAGGCCGAGCAGCATGGACTTGCGGCCGCGATCCCGCTTGACAGGCCGATGAGCGGGGTCTCGGGAACTGGTCCCTCCCGCCGCCGCTAACAATGTGTCGTAGCAGGCAGACACACGCGCCGGGACATAGCAGGCCCAAGCGTGTATTATGGTTCCGTATTCGTTCTCTCGATCCGCCGATCGGTATTAGGTTTCCGCGGCACTAGGATTTGTTGGCCATGGCTCTTGTCGGCGCGATCTCGCAGCGGATCTGGGACATGAAATACCGTCTCAAGGCGCCCTCCGGCGAGCCGCTCGACAAGACGATCGAGGACAGCTGGCGCCGGGTCGCGACCGCACTCGCCGCCCCCGAGCGCGAGCCGGCAAAATGGGCCGAGCGCTTTTACCAGGCGATGGAGGATTTCAAGTTCCTGCCGGCGGGCCGGGTCGTCGCCGGCGCCGGCAGCAGCCGGTCCGTCACCCTCTTCAACTGCTTTGTGATGGGGGCGATCCCCGACGACATGGGCGGGATCTTTGCCCATCTGCGCGAGGCGGCGCTGACGATGCAGCAAGGGGGCGGCATCGGCTACGATTTCTCGACGCTCCGGCCGCGCGGCGCGCCGGTCAAGGGGGTCGGCGCCGACGCGTCGGGGCCGCTGTCGTTTATGGATGTGTGGGACGCGATGTGCCGCACCATCATGAGCGCCGGCTATCGCCGCGGCGCGATGATGGCGACGTTGCGCTGCGACCATCCCGACATCGAGGCCTTTGTCGAAGCCAAGCGCGAGCCCGGCCGGCTGCGCATGTTCAACCTGTCGGTGCTGGTGACCGACGCCTTTATGCAGGCGGTCGAGGAAAACGCGCCGTGGGAACTGGCGTTCCCCAGCGGACCCGGGGGGACCGTCGCGAAAGTCCTGCCGGCGCGCGAGTTGTGGGACAAGATCATGCGGGCGACCTATGCCTTTGCCGAGCCCGGCGTGATCTTTATCGACCGCATCAACCGCCGCAACAACCTTTGGTATTGCGAGACGATCACTGCTACCAACCCTTGCCTGACTGCAGATAGCTGGATTTTTACGGCCGACGGACCGCTTCAGGTCAGCGACCTCGTCGGGCGGCAATTCACGGCGATCGCCGATGGCCAGCTGTGGCCCAGCGACGGGCGCGGTTTCTTCCCGCGAGGCGTCAAGCCGATAGTCACGCTCGATACGGCGGAGGGCCACCGCCTGCGGCTGACCGCCGATCACCGCGTGCGGCGGGTTGCGAGCCGGACCCGCTTCGCCCTTGCTTGGGAATGGTGCGAAGTGCGGCGGCTCGCCATCGGCGATGAAGTCGTGCTCCACGACCATCGCACCGCTTCGGTGTGGGGCGCACCACAGTCGGCTGAGCGCGATGCCGCGGAAGGCTATCTGCTAGGGCTGCTGATAGGCGATGGCACGCTGAAAGCCGACAAAGCAGTCCTTTCGGCATGGCCGGGTCGACAGGTGGTGAACGGCGAGGTCGAGCGGCCGGGCGTTGAGGGAGTCATGACCGCTGCGCTGGCGGCGGCGCAGCAGCTGCCGCACCGCTCCGATTTTGTCGGCTGGGTCGAGGTCCGGGCACGCGGCGAGTACCGTCTCGCGCTGGGTGCCGTAAAGCGGCTGGCCGCTGATCACGGCTTGGTCCCGGGCCAGAAGCGGTTAACCGCAGCCATCGAGCGACGATCGAGCGCCTTTTGCGAAGCATTTCTGCGAGGATTATTCGACGCCGACGGCAGCGTTCAAGGCACCCAACAGAAAGGTATCAGTGTCCGGCTGTCGCAAAGCAACCTCGATACCTTGGCCGCGGTGCAGCGCATGCTTTTGCAATTTGGTATCGCCAGCACGACCTATGCCGGCCGCCGCCCGGCGCAGCAGCGTCTTCTCCCCGATGGGGCCGGCGGGGCTAAGCTCTACGCGACGCGCGCCAATCACGAGTTGGTAATATCAGGCGAAAATCTGGCGCGCTTTGCCGAGCAAGTCGGCTTTGCCGACACCGAAAAGTCGGCGCGGCTAAGCAACGCCCTCGCTCGTTATCGTCGTCTGCTGAACCGCGAGCGCTTTATCGCAACGGTTAAATCGGTCGAACCTGCCGGCGAGGCGGAGGTTTTCGACGCGGCGATCCCCGGCATCAATGCCTTCGACGCAAATGGGTTGTGGTCCCACAATTGCGGCGAGCAGCCATTGCCGCCTTATGGCGCGTGCCTGTTGGGGTCGATCAACCTGGCGCGGCTGGTGGCGGCGCCGTTCACCGCGCCCGACGGCGTAAATGGGGCGCGGCTCGACCTCGACCGGCTGCGGGCGTTGGTGCCCGATTGCGTGCGGATGCTGGACAACGTCGTCGACATCTCGCAATTCCCGCTGCCCGAGCAGCGCGCACGAGGCGACAGCCAAGCGGCGCGTCGGGCTCGGCGTCACCGGCCTCGCCGACGCGCTGATCCTGTGCGGGCTGCGCTACGGCTCGGCGGCGGCGGTGGCGGCGACCGAGGAGTGGCTCGGCGTCATCGAGCGCGAGGCCTATCTCGCCTCGGCGGCGCTGGCCGCCGAGAAAGGCGCGTTCCCGCTGTTCGACCGCGACCGCTATCTCGAGGGAGAAACGGTCGCCGCTCTCGACCCGGATGTGCGCGAAGAAATCGCCCGGCACGGCATCCGCAACGCGCTGTTGACCTCGGTGGCGCCCACCGGGACGATTTCGTTGTTCGCCGACAACGTCTCCTCCGGGATCGAGCCGGTGTTCAGCTTTCGCCACACCCGCAACGTGCTGATGCCCGACGGCAGCCGCCGCGAGGAGGAAGTCGAGGACTACGCTCATCGCATGTTCCGCCGCACCCGCGGCGAGACCGCGCCGCTCCCCGATTATTTTGTCGATGCCCAGGTGCTGCGGCCGGAAGACCACCTGGTCATGCAGGCGGCCGTGCAAAGGCACGTCGACAGCTCGATCTCGAAGACGGTCAACGTTGCGGCCGACATCCCGTTCGAGCGCTTCAAGGATGTCTATCTGCAAGCCTATGCGCTGGGCTGCAAGGGCTGCACGACCTATCGACCGAACGAGGTGACCGGGGCGGTGCTGGCGGCACGGCCGCAGACAGCGGCCGGCGAGGAGGTGCGTGCCGCGCCGCGGCAGGCCGAGCTGCCGTTGCCGGCGCCGATGCCGGCGGCTTCGCCACGGCCCGCGGACATCTACGAGGCCGGCGGCGTCGTCTACATGACGCAGCCGCTGAGCCGGCCCGAGGCGCTCCCCGGCCAAACCTACAAGCTGCGCTGGCCGGAGAGCGAGCACGCGCTCTACATCACCTTGAACGACATCGTGCAGGACGGCAGGCGGCGGCCCTTCGAGGTGTTCATCAACTCGAAGAACATGGAGCACTACGCCTGGACCGTGGCGTTGACGCGGATGATCAGCGCCGTCTTTCGCCGCGGCGGCGACGTGTCGTTTGTCGTCGAGGAGATGAAGGCGGTGTTCGACCCGCGCGGCGGCGCCTGGATGGACGGCAGATACGTCCCCTCGCTGCTGGCCGCGATCGGCGACGTGATCGAGCGCCACATGGTCGAGATCGGCTTTCTGCCGCGCCCGGGGATGGACCGCGCCGCCGGCGCCAGGGTCGTCAACCTGCCGGCCCCCGATCGGTCCGGCGGACTCGCCGCGCAAGCCCGGCCGCGGCCGGCGCAATGCCCGAAATGCGGCGAGGCGGCGTTGATCCGGATCGAGGGCTGCGACCAATGCACCAGCTGCGACTATTCGAAATGCGGGTAGCGCCGCCATGTTGCGGCGGCCGGCCGCCCTTCGAGACGCCCGATTGCCCCGCTCACCCACGGCCACCCTGGCCGGACGCGAAGCGGGCGAGCTCGGCGGCTTTCGCGGCGAAGGCGTCGAGCCGCGCGGCGATCCGCTGGTTCAGGGTGCCGGTGGGATATTCGCCGCCGGCATCGGGCATCCCGGCCGGGATCCCGGTCAACAGCTCGAGCCCCTGGTCGACCGTATCGATCGGATAGACCGCAAACCGCCCTGCGGCCGCCGCGGCGACGATGTCGTGGCGCAGCATCAGGTGCCGGACGTTGCTCGCCGGGATGATGACCCCCTGGCTCCCGGTAAAGCCGGTGACCCGGCAGCTGTCGAAATATCCCTCGATCTTTTCGTTGACCCCGCCGATCGCCTGGATCTGGCCGCGCTGGTCGACCGAGCCGGTGACCGCGAAGCATTGCTTGATCGGCGCCTCGGCGAGCGCCGACAGCAGCGCGAACAATTCGGCGGCCGACGCGCTGTCGCCGTCGACCCCGCCATAGGATTGCTCGAAAACCAGGCTCGCGTTCAGCGACAACGGCCGGCTGTTGCCAAAGCGGCCGCCGAGAAAGCCCGACAGGATCAGCACGCCCTTCGAATGCAGCGGGCCGCCGAGCGCCACTTCGCGCTCGATGTCGACGACCTCGCCGCGGCCGAGCCGCACCTGCGCCGTGATCCTGCTCGGGGTGCCGAAGGAAAGTGCCCCGAGGCTGATCACCGACAGCCCGTTGAGCTGGCCGATTGCGGCCCCGTCGGTCTCAATGCGGATCGTCCCGCGGCCGATCTCCTCCTGCAGCCGCCGATAGATGCGGTCGCCGCGACGGAACTGGAGGTCGATCGCCGCCTGCACCTCGGCCACCCCGACCACGTCCTTGCCGGCGTCGGCCGCGAGTTGGTCGGCCTCGCGCAGCAAACCGTTGGTGGCGCGCATGCTGGTCGACAATTTGCCGGCGTCGCCGGCGAGCCGCGCCGCGTGCTCGATGACCCGGGCGACGCCGTCGCGGTCGAGCGGGCGCAGCTGCTCGCGGCGGCCGACCGCGCAGATCAGCCGGGCATAGAGCCAGGTCGTTTGCGGGTCGCGCTCCACCTGGTCCTCGAAATCCGCGGCGATCTTGAACAAATCCGGGAATTCCTCGTCAGCGGCGCTGAGCATGTAATAGAGCGCCGGCGGCCCGATCAGCACGATCTTGACGTCGAGCGGGATCGGCTCCGGGGCGAGCGACACCGTGCTCGCCGTGCTCAGCAGCTGCTCCAAGGTTTCGATCCGGACCTGACCGGCGTTCAACGCCCGTTTCAGCGACGCCCAGCCGAAATTGCCGGCCAAGAGCTTCTGCGCGTCGAGGATCAAATAGCCCCCGTTGGCCCGGTGCAGCGCCCCCGGGACCAGCAGGTTGAAATCGGTGACCAGCGCCCCGAACCGCGCCAGATGCTCGACCCGCCCGACCAGGGTCTGATGGGTCGGGTTGTCCTCGTAGACGACCGGCGCCCCCTGCTGCCGCCCGCCATTGTCGACGATGACGTTGACCTGGTAGCGGCGGAAGCGGGCGTCGTCGCGCGCCTCGGCGACCGGCTGGGGAACCGGCGTCGGCGTCTCTGCCGGCGCGGTCGGCAGGAAATCGTCGGTGTTCTCTTTGATGTCGCGCTCGACCAAATCGAGATGGCCGCCGACTTCCGCGAGATCGGCAAAGCCCGCGCGCAGCTCCTTCATCAGATGGGCGATCGCGAAACCCGTGGTCTCACGGTTGAGCGCCTGCAATGCCTCGCGGTGCTCGCGCTCCCATTGCGGCACCTGCCGCATGATCGCTTCGAGCTGGGTTTGAACACTCTCGATCTCATGCTGCAGGCGTTCGTGCTCGGCGGGCGGCAGCGCCTCGAACAGGTCCGGGGTCAGCACCTTGCCGTCGCGCCGGGGCGCCAGGCCGAGACCCATCGGGGTGCGGACCAAGGTCACGCCCTTGCTTTCGGCTTGCTGCTGCAAAGCGCCGAACGACTGCTCGCTGCGCTGCTTTGAACTGTTGGTCGAGCGCGTCGCGGCGGACCCGGTATTCGTCGCGTTCGAACGCCGCCGGCAGGGTGGCGCGCAATTCCTCGACCAGCCGCTTCATAGCGGCGGCGAGCCCGGCGCCGCGGCCCGGCGGCAATTGCAGGCAACGGGGCTGCTGCGGATCGACGAAATTGTTGACGTAGCACCAGTCGGGCGGCGTCGGCTCGTCCTGCGCCCGCGCCCGCAGCAGGTCGTCGACCATGCCGTGCCGGCCGGTGCCGCTGGCGCCGAGCGCGTAGACATTGTAGCCCTTGCGCCGCATCCGCATGGCGAATTGGATGGCGTCGACGGCGCGGTCCTGGCCGATCAGCCCCGGCGCCTCTTCGAGCTCGCGTGCACAGCGCAAACGGCAACTCCGCCGGATCACAGCGCCGATAGAGCAAGCCTGCGGGCAATGGCCGGCTCAGCTCGAAGCTCGCGCCGGGCGACAACCTGCCGCTGTCGGTGTCGCCGGCAGGTTTGGTGGGCGGGACCATTTCGGCGCTTCCCCTGAGTTGATTATGCTCTCGGAGCAAGAGCGCGCGGGCCGCGCCTTGTCAATCGGGTGGGGTCAATGGGGTGGGGTCCACCGGATGGGGTCAACCGGGTGGGGTCAACCGGACGGCGCCGCGGGCGGTCAGGCGCCTAGGCCCTCGCCGCCTCGCTAAGTCGCCGCTTCGATCAGCAAAGAGCGGAACCAGAGATGGGCCGGCGTGCGCGCATTGCGCCGATGCCATGCCATCGACACGGTTACCGCGAGGTCGATCGGCAGCGCGGTGACGGCGCAGCCGGCAGCAGCGAGTTGCCGGGCGGTGCGCTCCGGCACCGTCGCGATCAGGTCGGTTGCCTGCAATACCGCCGGCAGCGCCAGGTAGGTCGCGACCAGCAGCCGGATCCGCCGGCTCAGACCCAACGCGGCCAGCGGGCGGTCGACGGCGCCGGTGGTGTCGCCGCGCGGCGACACCAGGACGTGTCCGAGCCCGGCATAGGATTCTACCGACAAAGGTTCGACGAGACAGGGGTGCCCACGGCGGGCGACGACGACAAACGGGTCGCTGAACAGCGGCATCGAATCGAAGCGTTGCGGCAATGTGCCGAGCCGGGCGCCGAGATGAGTGACCGCGACCTCCACCGTCTCGCGATCGAGCCGCTCCGCCGCCTCGGCGCCGGTGATCGGCACCAGCCGCAGGGTCGCGCGCGGCGCGGTCCGGCTGAAGGCTTCGGCGAGGCGCTCGACCAGCGGCACCTCCGCGTATTCGGCCATGCCGGCGGTAAAGATGCGCTCGCTCTGCGCCGGGTCGAAGCCGGTGCCGGGGTTCAGCGCGGCGTCGATATGCGCGATCGCGGTCGACACCAGCGGCGCGATCTCGCGCGCCCGGGCGGTCGGCTCCATCCCCGCCGGGCTGCGCACGAACAGATCGTCGGCGAACAGGTCGCGCAGGCGCGACAATGCGTGGCTCATCGCCGGCTGCGACAGGCCGATATGGCCGGCGGCGCGAGTGACCGCGCGCTCGGTCATCAGCGCGTCGAACGCCTTTAAGAGGTTCAGGTCGACCGCACGAATATCCATGATGTTTATGATCGCCATGCCAACAATCGATTGGATAAATGGCTAAGCTTGACCCAAATGCCAAGCCCGGAACATCCCGGAGGTTTGGCTGACCGGTGTCGCGATGGCGAGGTTTCCTGCCGCAGCTTTGGCGCCGCGAGGGGTCTTCTCCGGGCCGGAACGGTCAAACGGAGCGTCTTTAGGTGACACCGGTCGATAGTGCAGTGTGGTGCGTGGTTTTCGCGCTGGTCATTTTGGCGGTGCTGATGCTGGACCAGTACCTGACAAAGCTTGAAAAGCGGAACCCTCGACGGTGACCGTCGCCTCCCGCGACCTCCTGGCGGTCTGTGTGCGTGGCGCGACGCCCCCGCAAGAGCGTCCTTTCGCGCGCCGGGAAGCCACGGGCGAGCTTGCTGGCCTTAGGCCCGGCATTGTCGTAATCTTGCGGCCGTTTCGCCGGCTGGGAGAGGCGTGATGGGAGCGCGTAGCGGAAAGCAATATCTCGCGGGCCTGCGCGAACAGCAGCGCGAGGTCTGGCTCGGCGGCGAGCGGGTCCGCGACGTGACCACGCATCCGGGGCTGAAAGGCGGGGCGCGCGCCATCGCCTCGCTCTACGACCAGCAGCAGGACCCGAAACTGCGCGACGCGATGACCTACGTCTCGCCGACCTCGGGCGAGCGGGTCGGGCTGTCCTTTATCATCCCGCGCACCCGCGAAGATCTCGAACGCCGCAGCGCGATGATGCTGAACTGGGCGCGGACCACGTGCGGCATGATGGGCCGCTCGCCCGATTTCATGAACGTGACCTACGCCGCCTGGGCCGGAGCTGCCGAGTTCTTCGCGCAGGGCCGGCCGGAGTTCGGCGACAACATGCGCCGCTACTATGAATACATCCGCGAGAACGACCTGACCCTGACCCATTCGCTGATCAACCTGCAGCGCAGCCGCACGGTTACCGGCGTGTTCAACCTGCAGGAAGGGACGGCACTCGAAGTCGTGCGCGAGACCGATGCCGGCATCATTGTGCGCGGCGCCCGGATCCTGGCGACCCTGGGGCCGCTCGCCGACGAGATCGGCGTCTACTCGCCGCGCATGGGCCGGCACACCGAGAGCCACAGCCCGTTCGCGCTCTCCTTTGCGATCCCGTGCGGGACGCCGGGGCTTAAATTTCTGTGCCGCGACAGCTTCGACCACGGCCGCTCGCATTTCGACCAGCCGCTCGGCTCGCGCTTCGAGGAAATGGATTGCATCGTCTTTTTCGACGACGTGATGGTGCCGTGGGAGCGGGTATTTCTGCTGGGCGACGTCGACCGGCTGAACGCCACCGCGCAGGCCACCCATTCCTCGGTGCATTCGGCGCATCAGGGGGCGGCGAAAAACCTCGCCAAATGCGAGTTTGTGCTGGGGACGGCACTGCTGATGACCCAGACCCTCGGCAACGGCCATCTGCCGCATGTCGAGGAGCGCATTGGCGAGCTGATGCTGACCACCCAATTGACGCGAGCCTGCATCCGCGCCGCCGAGGCCGACGCCAAGCTCGACGAATGGGGGGTGATGTGCCCCGACCCGCTCTTGGCCGAAAGCCCGCGCAATTTGTTTATGAACGCCTATCCGCGGATGATCGAGATCCTGCAATTGCTGGGGTCGTCGAGCTTTATGCTGACCCCGAGCGAGGCGGATTTCAAAGGCCCGTTAAAGGCCGACATCGAGCAGTACCTGGCGACCGACACCACCTCGGCGAAAGACCGGGTGAAATTGTTCCGGCTCGCCTGGGACCTGGCGGGCAACGCCTTTGGCAGCCGCCAGGTGTTGTACGAGCGCTTTTTTGCGAGCGACCCGCTGACCAGGGCGCGGGCACTCGCCTCGATCTACCCGAAGCAGGAAGCCATGGATCGCGTGCTCGAATTTCTCGGGCATGACGACGATAATTTGTGAAGGAGGAAAGGATGACTGTAAAGCCGAAGTATCTGGGACACGTCAACGTCTTTGTCCGCGACGCCGACCGCTCGAAGAAATGGTACGAGGATGTCCTCGGCCTGCACACCTATGAGTACCGCCCCGGTTGGGCCGCCTTTATGTCGGCCGATCGCGAGCAGTCGCACGAGGTGGCGTTGATGCAATTGGGGCCGAACGCGCCGTTGCAGGAAAAGGGCCAGGTCGGGCTCAACCACATGGCGTGGCGCCTCGACAGCCTCGACGATTTGAAAGAATTCTATCAGCACCTCAAGGAAATCAACGTCCCGATCGGCCGGGTCGCCGACCACGGCATCTCGCTCGGCATCTACCTGCGCGATCCCGACGGCAACGGTGTCGAAGTCTATTACGAAATGCCGCGCTCCGAATGGCCGCATGAAGACCATGTCTTCACCCGCGAATTGATGGGTGACGGCCGCTTCCCCGGCCCGTGGGACGTGGAGCTCCAAGCCCAGCGCGCCGCGGCACAGTAGTCGCAGCTTAGCTGCCGCTGTCGAACGGAAGAATATCCCTTGGCCGGGCTTGACCCGGCCACCCACGCCTTCAAACAGACAAACAGGGCGTGGATGCGCGGGTCACGCCCGCGCAAGGGGATTGGAAATGACGTAACGACGTAACCGGCATCAATGTCAGATCAGGCTGAGCAAATAACCCGTCTGCTGCTGCGGCAGGAAATCGAGGAGTTCCTCTACCACGAGGCGGAACTTCTCGACGAGCGGCATTACGAGGACTGGCTGGCATTGATCGCCGACGACATCCGCTATTGGATGCCGATGCGGCGCAACGTCAAGGTCGGCGAGCACGAACGGGAGTTCACCCGCGCCGACCACGACATCAACTGGTTCGACGAGGGCAAGGAAACCCTGGACCGCCGGGTCAAGCAGATCATGACCGGCATCCACTGGGCCGAGGAGCCGGTCTCGCGCATCACCCACATCGTCTCGAACGTGCAATTGATCGAGGCCACGCCCTCGGTCGCAGACGCCGCGGAGGTCGCGGTCAAATGCCGCTTTCTGGTCTACCGCAACCGGGTCGAGACCGAGACCGACATCCTCGTCGGCAAGCGCGAGGACTTGCTGCGGCGGGTCGACGGCGGCTGGCGGATCGCGCGCCGCAAGATCATCCTCGACCAGAACGTATTGATGACCAAGAACCTGACCTTCTTTTTTTGAGTGGGAAACCGTGAGCCGCGTCGCGCCACGGCCGCCGCCGCCGCGCGCGGGCAGCGACACCGCCACGACTATTTCTTTTCGCCGGCGCGTCCGGCCATTTGCGCCATGAACATCTGCTGCAGTTGCTCGAAGCCTTTCAGAGTCGCCGGCAGCCAAGTCTCGATCATCGTCTTGGCGTCCATCGCCTTGATGTTGGCGGTCAATCGCTCCTGCACTTCTTTCAGCAGCGCCTCCTGCAACGGCTGCACCTCGGGCAGCCCGAAAAATCTGCGCGCCTCTTCGGCCGTGCAATCGACATCGAGCTTGATCTTCATCGCTTCGTTCCTCCCGCAATGATCTCGCGCATACTGAGACAATGCTGACGATCTCGTGTACTCTCCGGCGTCATGGCAGTCGATATCCCGTTCCGCCGCGACTTGACGTTCGAGTATGGCCGGCTCGAAACGGTGACGCCCGGCATCCGCCGCATCGTCGCGCGCAACCCGAGCCCGTTCACCTTCAAGGGCACCGGCACCTATGTCGTCGGCGAGGGCGAGGTCGCCGTCATCGACCCCGGCCCCGATCTCGACGAGCATGTCGCCGCATTGCTCGCGGGGCTCGCCGGCGAGCAGGTGACCCATATCCTGATAACCCATACCCATCGCGACCATTCGCCGGCGGCGAAGGCGCTGAAGGCGGCGACCGGGGCCGCGACCTACGGCTTTGGCCCGCATGCCGGCGGCAGGCGCGGCGAGCGCGGCGTCGAGGAAGGCGGCGACTGGGATTTCACCCCCGACGTGACCGTGCATGACGGCGACGAGATCGCCGGCGCCGGCTGGCGGTTCGAGGCGGTGCACACGCCCGGCCACACCTCGAACCATCTGTGCTTTGCCTTGCCCGAGCGCGGCATCCTGTTCAGCGGCGATCATGTGATGGGCTGGTCGACCAGCGTCATAACTCCGCCCGACGGCGACATGAGCGCCTACATGGCGTCGCTCGACAAATTGCTCGGCCGCCCGGACACGGTCTATTGGCCGACCCATGGCCCGGCGATCACCGAGCCGCATGCCTCATGTCCACGCCTTTATCGCCCATCGCCGCGAGCGCGAGGCCGGCATCCTCGATTGCCTCGCCGCCGGGCCGCAGCGGATCGAGGCGATCGTCGACCGGCTTTATGTCGGTCTTCGGCCTGGGTTGCACCGCGCCGCCGGCCGATCGGTCCATGCCCATCTGTTGGATCTCGTCGGGCGCGGCATTGTCGAGAGCGACGGGCCGCCGGCGATCGACGCCAGCTATCGCCGCGCCCACGCCTGACCACGGCGCGGTGCGGCGGTTTTTCCGCACGGCCGCCAATTCTTTCATACCCTGCTGATCCCCGCCGCCGCCTCTCGCGCCGGGCTCGCTTCTATCGCCATGCTTGTAATGATCGTCGGCGAGGCGCCGGGAAGGGCGTTGCTGATCCTGCTGCGCGGCGCGTTCGGCGACCCGGAGGGCGTCGGCTACACGCTGTTCTACGCGACCGACTACGTGTTCGCCGGGCTCGCGGTGGCGCTGCCGTTTCAGGCCGGTCTGTTCAATATCGGCGGGGAGGGTCAGGCGGCGTTGGGCGGTCTCGGCGCCACTCTCGCGGCCTTCGCGCTGCATGGCGCTCCGCCGCCGCTGGTCCTTGCCGCCGCTGACCGCCGCCGCCGCCGGTTTCGGCGCCGCCTGGGCCTTTGTCCCCGCATGGCTTCAGGCGCGGCGCGGCAGCCACATCGTCATCACGACGATCATGTTCAATTTCATCGCCGCGGCGCTGATGACGTGGCTGCTGGCGCGGGTGCTGATCGCTCCCGGCGACAGCGCCCCCGAGACGCGGCGAGTTTCCCCACACGCTGTGGCTGCCGACTTTGGCCGATCTCGCCGCCCGGTTCGGCATCGACGCCGGCGGCGCGCCGCTCAACCCGACGGCGTTTCTGGCGCTCGTCGCGGCGGCATTTTACTGGCTGGTGCTGCGCCGCACGCCGCTCGGCTACGAGATCCGCGCGGTCGGGTTCAACTCCGGCGCGGCGCACGCCGCCGGCATCCCGGTCGCGCGGGTTCCGGTTATCGCGGTCTGCGGCGGCGGCGCGTTTCGCCGGGCTGATCGCGTTGAACGAGCTGTTCGGCGCGCAGCACCGGCTGACCCTCGACCTGACTGCCGGCGCCGGCTTCACCGGCATCGCGGTGGCGCTGATGGGGCGCGGCAAGGCGTTCGGCATCGTGCTCGCCGCGATCCTGTTCGGCGCATTGAACCAGGGCGGCGCCGCGCTGTCGTTCGAGATGCCGAAGATCACCCATGACGTCGTGGTCCTGGCCGAAGGGGTGGCGATTTTCGTCTGCGGCGCGCTCGACGGCGCGGTGCGGGGTCATTTCGGCCGGCTGGTGCAGGCGTTGCGCGCGATATCGGCGCGGGAGCGGGCGTGAGCCTGCTGCTGCTGTCCTTGACCGGCTCGACGGTGCGGCTGGCGGCGCCGCTGATCCTTGCCGCCCTGGCCGGCCTTTATGCCGAGCGCTCGGGCATGGTCGACATCGGGCTCGAGGGCAAGATGCTGGTCGCCGCCTTTGCCGGTGCGGCCGCCGCCGCGGTGACCGGGTCGGCCCTGATCGGGCTCGGCGCGGCGGTGGCCGCCTCGGTACTGTCGGCGCTCCTCCACGGCCTGGCGACGGTCACCCTTGGCGGCGACCAGATCGTCTGCGGCATGGCGTTGAACCTGGTCGCCGCCGGCGCCGCGCCAAGTCTGGCGGCGGCATGGTTCGGCCAAGGCGGGTCGACCCCGGCGTTGCCCGCCGGCGCGCGTTTCGGCCCGATCGCCTTGCCGCTGACTGAAGCGCTCGGCGCCGCGCCAATCATCGGCCCGATCTGGACGCACATTCTCGGCGGCCAAAGCCTGCCGGTCTATCTCGCCTGGCTGGCGGCGCCGGTCACCGCGTGGCTGCTGGCGCGCACCCGCTTTGGCCTGCGCCTGCGCGCGGTCGGCGAAAGCCCCGAGGCGGTCGCCGCCGCCGGTCTGTCGGTCGTCCGGCTGCGCTATCTGGCGCTCGCCATAAACGGCGCTTTGTGCGGTGTCGCCGGGGCCGCGCTGTCGCTGGCCGAGGGCAACGGCTTTCTGCGCGACATGAGCGCCGGCCGCGGCTATCTGGCGCTGGCGGCCCTGATATTCGGCAAGTGGCGGCCGTGGCCGGTGCTGGCCGCCTGTCTGTTGTTCGCCGCCGCCGACGCGGTGCAGACGCGGCTGCAAGGGGCAAGCCTTGCCGGCGGCGCGCCGGTCGAATTGATCCAGGCCCTGCCCTACCTCGTCACGGTCGTCGTGCTGGCGGGCTTTGTCGGCGCCGCCCGCCCGCCGTGCGCGCTCGGCAAACCCTTTCCAGGGATTTAGCGATTGCGGCGGCGACAGGTCCGTATCATGGATCTTCACCCACGCAGTGACGAATGCGAGACAGCTTGCCGATGGCTGTCCTGATCTCGCTGGGCGGAGATGGCGATGAAGCCGAATGTCTCGATCACCCCGAATGTCTCGATCACGGTGGCAATCGCCGTGCTGGCTGCCGCGATCATATCCGCCGGCGTCTCTCCCGCGGGCGCGGACGAGTTGAGCGATCTTCGCGCCAACCAGGCGCAAACCAATTCGCAGATCGACCCGCGGTCGAAACCGGCCGACCCTGATACCGACGGCCCGCCGACGCTCGACAGCCCGGCGCTAAACGGCGCGCCCGGCGCGGGCAGCTTTCCGCGCTCGTTTGTGATCCCCGGCACCGACACCTCGGTCAGCGTCGGCGGCTCGATCGGCAAGTCGATCCACTCCCACTGAGGCTCGCCGCTCGGTTCGGTGTCGCGCTCGCCGCTCCCGTCAGAGGCGGGCGCGGCGGTGTCGCCACCGGTGGGAATTTGGTGGAGACCGAGCGATTGATCCGCGAAGCGGCGGAATTGCACTTGAACGGGCTGCGGGAGGACGGATTGCCAATTCCTCAACCGTCGAGCCGAGTCGGATATGACGGGGTGGCGGCCTGACGCGTGTGACGAAGCGCCGCCGTAAGGTTATCGACACCTTCGCAAAACTTTCATAAGCAATCGTTAACGTTGCTCATCCTGCTTAAAGGGGGAGCAATGAAGGAAAAGTGTAATCCTGCGCGGATCGGGACGACCGGCGGGTTAATTCTCAGGTCAGAGTGTGGTGTTCCTCGAGTATCGGCCGCTACACCGACAGCGTCAAGCATTGACCACCGGATCAATAAACTCCCCAGCCGTTACCGCTGTTGCGATGCGGCGGTTACATTATGTGTCGCCATCCTGCCTGTCGCCGCCGCCGCGCAAAGCACCCCCGGCGATCGCATCGACGCGATCGAACGGCAGATCCGCGATCTTCAAGGCGAATTGCAGCACCTCAAGAGCGACCTTGGCGGGGCCAAGCAACAGCTCCGTCAGTCGCGAAGACCCTGAACAGCATTCTGAAGCAGGCCGATCTGAAACAGTGAGGTGTGTGCATGCGCTACGCGATCGTCGTCGAGAACGCCGGTAATAATTACTCCGCCTACGTGCCGGACCTTCCCGGCTGTGTCGCAACCGGGGGGACATTGGAGGAGACCGAGCAATTGATCCGCGAAGCGGTGGAATTGCACTTGAATGGGCTGCGGGAGGACGGATTGCCTATTCCTCAACCGTCGAGCCGGGTCGAATATGTCGAGGTGGCGGTCTAACGCGACGGCAGAAAGCCCGGAATATCAGCAATTTCCCAACTCTACGTTAACCTCCGGCCGCGACGCTATCCGAACAGCGGGGCGCGGGTTTGGGCGAAGTCTTCGACCGCGCCGGCGAGCTTGTCGGCGTCGGCGTCGTCGAGCGCGATCGACAGCGCGAACATGCCGCGCTTGGCGAACCAGATGCCCGCCGCGGCGAGGTCGAACCAGAACAAATCGCGCAACGCGCCGTTGCCGCGCGCCGCGTCCTCCTCCGAGCGGATCGGCATGTCGGTCATGTGGACCGACATCATCGAGCCGAGCCCGGTGAACTGCATCGCGAGCCCGTGCTCCCGCACGATCGCGTTCAGCCGGCCGCGCAGGCGATCGCCCCACTCGTTGAGCGTGCGGGCGCGCTCGGGCGTGTAGATTTCGGTCAGGCCGACAAAGCCGGCATTCATCGTCAAGCACGTTGTTGTTGAAGGTGCCGGCGTGCTGGAACGCGTCCGGGCGGCGCGGGTCGAAGCGCTCCATGATGTCGGCGCGGCCGCCGAATGCGCCAAAGCTCATGCCGCCGCCGAGATATTTTCCCAACGTCGTCAGGTCGGGGAGGATGCCGTGGGCCTCCTGCAACCCGCCCGGGGCCAGCCGCGACGTCATCACCTCGTCAAAGATCAGCACCGCCCCGGTCTCGTCGGCGAGCGCGCGCAACCCGGCGAGAAAGGCAGGCTCGGCCGGGATGCAGCCGGTCGTCCCCTGCATCGGCTCGACCAGGATCGCGGCGAGCTCGGCGCGATGGGGGCGGACCAGGTCTTCGACCGCTGTCGTGTCGTTGTAATGGCCGATCAGATAGTCGAACGGCGCGTTCACCACGCTGCCATGGCCGCGGAAATAGAACACGCCGCCATGATAGCCGCCGCCAAAGACCAGGATTTTGGGCCGGCCGGTGATCGCGCGGGCGGCGCTGACCGCCATCAAATTGGCCTCGGTGCCGGAATTGGTGAACCGCACCAGGTCGATCGACGGGAACCGGGCGCAGAGCGCCGCGGCAAACCGCGCCTCGGCCTGCGCTTTGTGCGCCAAAGTTGAGGCCGCCCGCCAATGCCTCCTCGATCGCCCGGCGGATCGCCGGATGCGAATGGCCATAGATCCCGGCGGTGAACTCGCTCAGGAAATCGGCATATTCATGGCCGTCGAGGTCCCACAACCGCGCCCCTTCGCCCCGCGCCATCGTCAGCGGAAACGGGTCGACATGGATCGAGGCGCGGGTGTTGCCGCCCGGCATCGCGGCGCAAGCCTCGCGGTGCTGGGCAAGGCTTTTCGGGTTGCGCGCCCGGTAGTGCTCCTCGGCCTCGGCGAGTGCTGCGGCAATATCGATGTTGGCGGCGTGGGCTCTGGGTCATCCGTCGATCAGTCCGGGACATAGAGAGCCGTGCCTTGAGCGAGCCTTTGCAAGGTGGCGTAGGCGATCCACACGTAACCGCCGCTGCCCCAGTCGCTTCCCTGGCTGTTATGTGTGCAGGGGTGCGCATCGGCTGCTCGAACCGTGCAGGTCGTGCGAAGGGCTTCGATCGATCGAGCATGCAGGTGGCGAGCGCGCGCGGCGCTTATCAGAAAGGTCGTTGTGACCGTGGCGTTGAGCGGAGCGTTGTACCCGAAGCTGACAAAGATCGGGCTGATCCACGCGATCAGGATTTCCAGAAACAGCGGCTGGATGAGCTTCGGCGCGTCGATCAGAGAGCCAGCGCGTCTTCAGCGCATCGTCGCAGGTGGCGGCGTCGCCGCGCAGCGTACGCCGCTGATTGCGAAATCCTGTGCCCGGGATCAGTCGCAATGGCATAGGCCTGCCACAGGGTCGTGCAGTATCCGGAACATGGGCAGCCTCCCATCTGCAGCGGTGCCGTCCTTGTCCTCGGGACAATTGTCGAACTGCGAGCCGGCGCAGCCTCCGCAGCATCGCCGCGTTCTTTGGCACTGGATGTAGATGTATGCGGGCTGGCTCGCCGCTGGGCAGGGCGGGGCTGAACTGGCCGGCTCTGCGGCGGTAAAGGTGGCGAGGCCGATCAGAGTCGACCAGCCCAGGCCGCCAGACCGACAGCTGCCGGTGGTAACCTGGCGCATCGGCGACGGTTCGGCCTGCGATGGCCTGCTCGGCGGCAGGGACGCCGGGCCACATCCCGAACGCTGCCGGCGAGCGACGGAGCTCGGTGACGAATTGCGGCCGGGTTATCGCGAAACGGTCGCGAAAGTCCGTCGGGTCGTTAACTAAAGCCGGCGTCGTCAGGAGCATCTTCCTCCCCCCCATCTCAGCCGGGATAGGCGCGCCGGCCGTGGTCGCGCAGCCACAGGCGGACGAGATGGCGCTTTGGCTCGGGCTCGGGGTAGTCGACAAAGGCGGTGCGGCTGTGGCCCAAGGCGCGGTTGTCGACAAACTGGATCTGCCCGGGCTCGAGGTCGAAATCGACCGACAGCGCCTCGTCCTCGAAAATCTCGAGCATCGCCGCCAGCGCCGCCTCGCCCGCCTCGTCGACGGGCTCGCCCTTGCATCGCATAGCCGCTGTTGATCTGGTGGACGCTGAACCGCGCCTTCAGCTCGGCGCCGTCGTCGAATACCGGCGCGGAAAAGATCGGGCTTTCGCCGGGGTGGAATTCGCGCTGGCGGTCGAACCAGAACGGCTCGTAAAGCCGCCCCAGCAGATCGGGGCAACGCGCGAGCATCTCGTTGAAGGCGGGTGAAAGCTGATCACCCGGCTGTGGCCGCCGCTCATCGCCCGGCGCAGGCAGAGGAGGCCGACATAATCGGGCGGCGTGTCGGTTATAGGCGTTGTCGTTGTGAAAGCGGATCTCGATGTTGGTCTTGTCGGGCCGCACGCCCGATCCCGGCAACGCCTCCTGCCCGGTGTCGAGCACGTCATAGATCAGCGTGCCGTCGAGCTTTTGCGCGACCGGGCGCGCGACCATGCTCGACAGGAGCCAGTAGATCGCGGTCGCCGCGCCGGCATTCATCTCGTCGAGCGGCAGCCGGTCGACGATCGCAAAGCGCACGCCTGATCGAGGATCGCGCGTGCCCGCGCCATCGCCGCATGGCAGGCCGGCATCGCGAAATCATCGGCGCCGAGCACGATCGTCGGCAGCGGGTAGGCGCGCAACTCGTCGGCGACATGGCGGATCTCGTCGAGACAGAGCGGCGTCAGCTCGACCCGCCAATCCTCGGTGCGGACATCGGCGCGCACCCAGGCGCTGGGCCCGTCGATCGGTCGGCTCGGTGATGGACAACGCAGGCATGGCTCCTCCAGAGACGGCGCTCAGCCGAGGATTCCGATTTCGCCCAGATAACGCAATACGCCGGGATGGATCAACGCCCGGTCCGGCGCCGCCGCGGCGGTATTGGCGGCGGTGGTCTCGCGCGCTTGGGGCAAGCGCTCGGCGAGTGCGGCTTCGCCCCGGTGCAGGGCGCGCGCAAAGCGATAGGCGACAGTCGTCGTCCAGTCCCGGCCGGGCCATGATGAACGACCATGAGCCGACCGAATGGATGGGCGCACTCTGCCCCGGATAGCTGTCGGCCGCGACGGTCAACGGTTTCAGAAAAGAATGCTTGGCGCGGATATGCCCGGACTCGGCGGCGGTCGGCGCGATAAAGCGCGCTCCGGCGGGACTTTCGGCGACGGTCACAAAACCGGGCCAGCCGATGCCGCCGCCCCACAGCGCCGCGGCGCGGCCGTCCAACACCATTGCCGGCCCGTCGCCGGCGCGGTCGAGGTAGATCGCGGCGAAATCGCGCTCGGGGTCGAGCCCGATCCCGTCGAGGACATAGCGCGCCAGGATCACGAGGCCGGAGCCGCGCGCCCCGAACGCGACCGGCTTCCCCCTGAGATCGCCGATCGTGCGGCAAGGGCTGTCGCCGCGTACGACAAACATCCCCGGCGTCGAGTACATCGCCGCGAGGATCGTCAGCGGCGCCGGCGGCCGGCCAATGCCGGACAATGCCTCGTAGGCGACTTCGCCCTGCACCAGCGCGATGTCGACCGCGCCGGCTTCGAGCAGCGGCACGTTTTCGGTGCTGCCTTTGGTGTTGCGCGGCTCGATCTTCAGAGACGGGTCGACAGCGCCGACGGTCTCCGCGACGACGCCGCCATAGAGCGGAAACCCGCCACCCGGCGTCGCCGTGCCGAGAACGACAACCGTCGGTGCTCCCGCTGCGGTGTCTGCCATACTGCCGTTCCCCCGGTAGCGGCGGCGACACTCGCGCCGATCTCGCCCTCGTGCAAGCGCTATTGGGCCTGCCGGGTGCGCTGCATCAGAGCCTCGTACGCCTTCATGTGGGCATAGGCGAGGCGGAGCACCGATCCTTTGTCGGACAATACACCCGTCTGCTCGCCGCGCGCGATCAGGTCGCCGATGACGTGGTCGGCCTCGATCGGATTGTGGTTCTCGATGTCGCGCAGCATCGAGGCGGTCAAGGTCGAGCCGGCGGTGGTCAGCAGGGCGCGGGTGCGCTCGATAAACGCGTCGCGCGGCGGATAACCGTTGGCCGCGGCGATCGCCCGGCATTCGCCGAGCAGGCCCAGCATCATTTCGGCGCCGCCCGGCGCCTCGGCGATGTCGCCGATCGCGGCCCGCATCAGGCAGGTTCCGGCGGCGAAAGCGGCGAGAAACACCCACTTCTCCCACATCTCGTGCAGGATCCGCTCGCTCGCCCGCGCCTCGAATACGGCGCCCTGCATTTGAGCGGCGATGGCGCCGACCCGCTCCGACAGCGCGCCGTCGCGTTCGCCGAACGACAACTCGTGGCTCTGGTTCAGATGAACGACCCGATGGCGGGCGTCGAGCGTCGCGGCGATGACGCACTGGCCGCCGAGCACGTGCTGTTTTCCGAAACGCTGGTCGAGGATGTCGAGATGCCGCATGCCGTTGAGCAATGGCAGGATCGCGGTGTCGGCGCCGACCGCCGGGGCGAAGGAGCCGATCGCGTCGGCGAGCGAATAGGCCTTGCAGCTGACGAGGACCAGGTCGAACGGCCGGTCGAGGTCGCGGGCCAGCACGGTCGGCGGTGCGGGCCGGGTAAAATCGCCGAACCCGCTGTTGACGACGAGGCCTTCGGCCGCGAGCTCGGCGGCGCGGCGTTCCCGCACCAGGAAGGTCACGTCGCGGCCGGCATCGAGCAGCCGGCCGCCGAAATAGCCGCCGATCGCGCCGGCGCCGACGACGAGAATGCGCATGGGTGATGCTCCTTGGAATTGACCGGGGAATGGGGTCGGGTCAGTGCGCCTCGGCGGGTGCGGCTTTGACCGGCGCCACCTGGCGCAGCAACGGCACCAGCAGGGTCGCGACCACAAACGCGACCATGATCGCACGAAAGGCGTCGGCATAGGCGAGGGTCGAGGCCTCGCGATAGGCGAGATGCCACAGCTGCGACAATGCGGCGGCATGCCCCGCGGTCGCGGTGCCGAGGGCGGCACCCCAGCGCTCGCTCGTGTTGTGCAACAGCTGCTCCATGGCGCCGTTCGCCGGCGTCAGATGCGTCGCGATGTCGTGGAAATGCAGGTTGGTCCGGTTGTTGAGGATAGCGCCGCAGACCGCGATCCCGACCGCACCACCGAGATTGCGCATCATGTTGAAGAGGCCGCTCGCATATTTGAGCCGCTCGGCCGGCAGGCTGCCGAGCCCGAGGGTGACGGCCGGGGCCACCGCAAAGACCTGCGGGAAGCCGCGCAATACCTGCGGAATGAACAGCTCGGCGCCGCCCCACTCATGGGTGATAAAGCTGAACGACCACATCGCCGCGGCGAAGCTCGCCAGACCGAACATCATCAGCCAGCGGGTGTCGAGCTTGCGCGCGAGCATGACGTAGACCGGCACGCCGATGAGTGACGCCGCACCCGTCGAAAAGATCGCGACGCCGGTCTGCCAGGCGCTGAACCCGCGCACATAGCCGAGAAACAGCGGCGTCAAATAGATCGTCGAAAAGATGCCGACGCCGGTGACGAACGACAAAAAGCAGCCGAGCGAGAAGTTCCGGTCGCGCAGCGCCCGCAAATCGACGACCGGCCGGGCGAAGCTCAGGCTGCGCGCCGCGAAGAGGACGCCGGAAACGCCGGCGATCCAGGCGCAGAGGGTGATCGTCCGGTCCTCGAACCAATTCCAGCGCGAGCCTTCCTCGAGCACGTATTCGAGATTGCCGAGAGCCAACGCCAGCAGAATGATGCCGAGATAGTCGGCGCCCTTCAGCAAGGACAGATCCGGGTGGTCGATCTTGACCAGCACCGGCACCGTCGCCGCGACCAGCACGCCCGGGACCAGGTTGATGTAGAACAGCCAGCGCCAGTCGAGCGTGTCGGTGATCCAGCCGCCGATGACCGGGCCAAGGGTCGGTGCGACCGAGGCGATGCCGCCGACCACCGCCGCCGAATAGACCCGCCGGCGCCCTGGAAAGTAGTGGAACGAGGAGGTGAAGACGGTCGGGATCATCGAGGCGCCGAGCAGCCCCTGCAACGCCCGGAACACGATCATGCTCTCGATGTTCCAGGCGATCCCGCACAACAGGCTGGCCACGGTGAAGCCGGCCGCCGAGGCCGCGAACAGCCAGCGCGTCGAGAACACCCGGGTGAGCCAGCCGGACAGCGGGATCACGATGATCTCGGCGATCAGATAGGCGGTCTGCACCCAGCTGATCTGGTCCTGCGCCGCCGACAGGCCGCCGCCGATGTCCTGCAATGACGAGGCCACGATCTGGATGTCGAGCAACGCCACGAACATGCCGACGCACATGACCGCGAACGGCACGACGCTGGGTGTTGCCGGTTCGCCGGTTGCGGGTGCCGACCCGGTCATTTCGAGATCTCCGCGGCGGAACGCGTGTCGACGCTGACCGTGGCCGACAGGCCCGGGCGAAGCAGCCCCAGGGTCCCGTCGCGATCGTCGACCGCGATGCGCACCGGCACGCGCTGCACGATCTTGGTAAAGTTGCCGGTGGCGTTTTCCGGCGGGATCACGCTGAAGACCGCACCCGTCGCCGGTGCGAGGCTCAACAGCCGGCCCGCGAAGGTGCGGCCGGGCAGCACGTCGGCGACAAAGTGTGCCGGCTGCCCCGGCCGCATCCGCGCCAGCTCGTCTTCCTTGAAGTTGGCGTCGACCCACAACGAATGCGCCGGCACGATCGACAACAGCGCCGTGCCGACAGTTGCATATGCACCTATTTGCGCGCCGCGGTTGCCGACATAGCCGTCGATCGGCGAGCGGATCTCGGTATAGCCGAGATCGAGCTGGGCGGTGCGCAGATCGGCCTGCGGCCTGCGCCAGGCTCGCCTGGGTTTCGGCGATCTCGGTGGCGATGACCGACAATTGCTGCCTGGCGGCGCCGAGTGCGGCCTCGCCCGAACGCACGGTTGCGGTGGCCTTGCGATCGGCGGCGAACGCCTTCTGGTCGTTTTGCAATGAGCCGAAGGTGGTGACCGCCAGCGCGTGATAGCGCGCGGCGTCGACATGCGCATAGCCGGCTTCGGCCTGTTTCGCCGCGAGATCGGCCTCGGCCTCGCCGATCATCGACTGCTGCAGATCGGATTTGGCGTGCAGGTTGGCGAGTGCCGCGGTCTGGTGCTGCACGACCGCCTCGGCATGCGCGAGATTGGCCTTGTAGTCGCGGTCGTCGAGCAGGATCAGCAATTGACCGGCTTTGACGAACTCGTTGTCGGCGGCGAGAATCCGGGAGACAAAGCCGGCGACGTGCGGCGAGATGGTGGTGACGTTGCCGCCGACATAGGCGTCGTCGGTGGTCTCGACAAAGCGGCCGACCTCCCACCAATTGTATCCGTACCACGCGACCCCGCCGGCGAGGAGCAAGCCGAGAGCGGCAAGGCCGAGCCGCCGGTTGAAGCGCAAGCGCGGCCGGACGGCGGCGATACCGCCGAGAGCGTCGGGTGCGAACTCGCGCGCCGCGCCGCGGTCGAGGGTTTCGGCGCTCATGCTTCCCCTCCATTGGCGAACGGCCGATGGCCGTGCAGGGACAGCTTGCGGCGCACCCCGTCATCGGCGCCGGGGCCGGCAACCATCGAAAAGCCGGGGCCGGCGATCTTTTCGCCGGTCGCGCCGTCGACCACGACCGGCTCGACCACGGCGCCGGTGCGGGTGTTGACGAGCTGCACCGCGGCCCCTTCGGGGGCAAAATTACGGTTGCCCCAGGCGGAAAATGCCAGCAACACCGGGTGGAAGTCCCGCCCCAGCTTGGTCAGCACGTATTCGTCGCGCGGCGGGTGCTCGTTGTAGCGGCGGCGCTCGAGCAGCCCGGCTTCGACCAGCGCGTTCAGGCGTCGGGTCAGGATGTTGGGGGCGACGCCGAGGCTCTTCTGAAACTCGTCGAACCGCCGCAGGCCGTAAAACGCGTCGCGCAGGATCAGGATCGACCACCACTCGCCGACCCGGTCGAGGCTGCGGGCGATCGGGCACTTCATGTTGCCGTAGCTTTTGCGCTGCATCGGGCGTCCCCTTGTCACTTTCATGGTGAAAGTAACATCGTGAAACGTGACTTTCAAGAGGAAAGTGACTCGGAGCGACGGGTCGCGTCGCGTCCCGCGAGCCCCTCAGGCCTCGCGTTGGCGGTCGCGTTCTTCGTCCTCGGCGATGTTGAGGATCCGGCGAGCGCTGTTGAACAAGGCCTGGGCTTTGTCTTCGTGGCCGAGCGCGTGCTCGGCGCGGGCAAGGTCAAGCTCGACGTAGCCGAGGGTCGGCGTGTCCCGCCCGGCGCCGCGCTCCAGCAGCGCGGCCGCCGCGCGCAACACCTTCGCCGCGTCGCCGGGGCGGTTGGTCGCGAGATAGATCAGGCCGATGTCGTGGAAATCCTCGGCGATCAGCGGGTGATCGGGGCCGAGGTGGTCCTGGTCGATCAGGGCCGCTTCTTCGACCAGCGGCAAGGCCTCGGCAAAGCGCTTCTGCCGCAAATAGGCATTGCCGAGCTGTGCGAGGCTGCGCGCCGCCGCCAATTGGTCGCCCTGGGTGCGGTCGAGTGCCAGCGCCTGCCGCAGCGCATTCTCGCTGTCCGCGAATTTCCCTTCGGCGGCGAGCACCGCACCGAGCGCCCGCAGCCGGTCGCCGTGCGCGGCGCCACCGTTCCGCTTGTCGATTTCGATCGCCTGCTCGGCCCATTTGCGGGCCAGGCCGTCATCGCCGCGCGCAAGTGCGATCCGCGCCCGATCCGCCAGGACCGGCGCCGTCCCGACATCGTCCGGTACCGGCAGATCATGAAAGATATTGGCCGCGGCAAGCGCCAGGGGTTCGGCGTCGAGATAACGGCGCCGCTCGACATAGAGGTGGGCCAGCGCCGCCATCGCCTGCGCCGCCTCGGCCGACGAACTGCCGTAATTGGCGATCGCGATCTTCAGCGCCCGGCGGCGCAGCGCCGTCGCCTCGGCGAACTCGGCGTTCTCGAACCGCAATTGCGCCAGCGGTGCCAGGATCGGCAGCAATTCCGGGGCGGTCGGTCCCACGCGCTGTTCCGCCGTCGCCAGCGAGCGGGCCAAGGTTGCGCTCGCATCGCTCCGCGTCGCCGGAACCGCCGCCGCCGAATGGGGTGCGGCGAGCAAAAGCAAAAGTGCGGCTAGGACGCCGGCAACGCGGCCCATCGACACCTCTGTGCCGGTCGGCGCGCAGCCTGGCCGGTAGCTCGTGCCGTCCGCTGTCGAAAAATGGGCGGAGGTCCGGCTGAAGCTAAGCGACTTTGCCGGCGGCCGGTCCGACATGCTGCGGGACGAGCCTGCCATGCAGCTCGACCAGCAATGGCCGCGTCTCGGCGAGACCGGCGCTGATCGCACCACCCGCGACCGGCGTCAGCGACACCGCCTTGTGTTTCTTTATGGTCTGCTCGACGAAAAAGCCCCAGCGGATCAGATTGCCGACCCGTTCCTTGATCGCGAGATGGCCGAGCCGCAGCCGGTCCCACATCCGGCTGATGATCTCGTCGACGACCAACGCCCCGGAGCCGACACGGTCGCTCCCGAAAGCGCTCGCCGACCACAACAGCATGACGATGGCCCAATACTGGTAGGTTACCAGATGGTCCATCGCGTCTTCGACATGGGCCGGGGTCAATCCTTTTTTGCGGACCACCTGCTCGCAGGTTTCCCGCCAATTTCGGTCGCAGGCGCCAAAAAAGCGGTAGACCTCCGAGATCAGGGCGTCGTCGCAGCCGGCCGCCTTACCGTACGGCGCGATCGTGTCGGTGACGGCGCATATCTCGTCGATGGTGTCGCGGCAATGCGCGTCGAAGCTCTCGAACAGGCGGTCGGTGGGCCCTATCAGGCAGCCCGCGGCGGCGGTGCATTCCCGGTTGGCTGCATCGAAAACCTTGATAAAGCCGTCGCGCTCGCAATCCTTGATCCGCTCGATGCAAGTTCTGATGTCGGTTCCGTAAGAACCATAAAGGGTCCGGTGGACGGCGCGGCTCGAGACACCGCTCTCATCGCCGGTTCTGGCCATGAAAATAACGTGCCAGTGCGCGCGTTTATTAAGGCCCGGAAAGTATTTATCCCAAACGTTGTAGTATTCCAGCAGGAACCGGGCGACTACCCGCTCTGGGGATGTGATTGTGCTGTAGGCGGCTGACATGGCCTCCACCTGCCGGTCATTCGCGTCTGGCTGACATTAGCCGATTTTGGCGTGGTGCAATAGGAAACACGACGGGAACATGCTGAAAGGGCCATGGGTAACCTGTGTCAATTATGCCCTGGGTCTGTCTCCGCAAAGCGTTCGCTTGACGCCGTTTTTACGATGATCACAGGGTTGGCCGAACAAACCTTGACGATGAGCAGGAGCAGCCAATGACCGCCGCGGAACAAACCCGACAGGCCGAGAGCTTTCGCACCATGCATCGCGGCCCGTCCCTGCTGCTGTTGCCCAACGCCTGGGACGCGCTGAGCGCCCGCATTTTTGCGGCGTCGGGCTTTGCCGCGATCGCCACGACGAGCGGCGGCGTGTCGTGGGCGATCGGCTACGCCGACGGCGAAGCCGCGCCATGGGACGAGGTGGTGGCCGCGACCCGCCGCATCGTGCGCGCGGTGCAGGTGCCGGTGACGGCCGACATCGAGGCGGGGTTTGGCGACACGCCCGAGGCAGTGGGCAGATCGGTCGGCGACATCATCGGCACCGGGGTGGTGGGGGTCAACCTCGAGGACGGCACCCCGCGCGGCGCCGCGCCGATCCGCGCGGATCGCCGACGCCGCCGCGCGCATCCGCGCCGCGCGCGAGGCGGCCCGCGCCGCCGGGGTCCCGATCGTGATCAACGCGCGCACCGACCTCTATCTGCGCAACATCGGCGACCCCGCCACCCGGTTCGACGAGGCGGTCGAGCGCGGCCGCGCCTATCTCGCCGCGGGGGCCGATTGCTTCTACCCGATCACCCTGCGCGATCCCGCGACGATCGGCCGGCTGGTCAAGGCGTTGGCGGCCCCGGTCAACGTCAACGTGCGGGCCGGGCTGCCGAGCGTGGCCGAGCTCGAGGCCTTGGGGGTCGCCCGCGCCAGCACCGCCAGCCAGATCGCGCTGATGGCCGCCGCGACGACGCGCCAGATGGCCGAGCAGCTAAAGGCGACCGGCCGCTTCGACGCGCTGAACCCGGCGATGACCCAGGCCGACGCGCAGCATCTGTTTCGCGACGGCTGACGCTCTCTGGGGATTGCGCCACCCTACCCCGTGAACAATTTCGGCAGGTCCAGCCAGCAGGAATCGTAGTCGCGCTGCAAGGCCGGGGTGTCCAGCGCGAAGCGCGTCGGGCGGATCGGGAAGCGTGCCTCGAACATCACGGCGAGCGTGTTTTCGATCTTTTGCGGCTTCAGCTCGGCGGTGCTCGCCTTCTCGTAGGTCGCGGCGTCGGGGCCGTGGCCCGCCATGCAATTGTGCAACGACATGCCGCCCGGAACGAAGCCTCCGGCCTTGGCGTCGTAAGAGCCGTGAACCAGGCCCATGAACTCGTTCATGACGTTGCGGTGAAACCACGGCGGGCGAAAACTGTGCTCGGCCACCTGCCAGCGCGGCGGAAAAATCACGAAGTCGCAATTGGCGGTGCCGGCGATTTCGGAGGGTGCGGTCAGCACCGTGAAGATCGACGGGTCGGGATGGTCGAAGCTGACGGTGCCCAAGGTGTTGAACCGCGCGAGGTCGTATTTGCAGGGCGCGTAGTTGCCGTGCCAGGCGACGACGTCCAACGGCGAATGGTCGAACTCCGCCGCCCATAGATTGCCGGCGAATTTGGCGACGACCTCAAACTTCTCGTCGCGGTCTTCATAGGCGGCGGCCGGGGTCAGAAAGTCGCGCGGATTGGCGAGCCCGTTGGCGCCGATCGCCCCCAATTCGGGCAGGCGGAACAGCGCGCCGTAATTCTCGCAGACATAGCCGCGGGCCCGGCCGTCGGGGAGCGCGACGCGGAATTTGACGCCGCGCGGGATGACCGCGATCTCGCCGGGTGCGGCGTCGATCGCGCCGAATTCGGTGGCGAGCGCGAGGCGACCCTCCTGCGGCACGATCAAGAGCTCGCCGTCGGCGTCGTAAAAGACGCGGCGGTCCATCGGCGCGGTCGCGCGGTAGACGTGAACGGCGATGCCCGCGTGCAAAAGGGCGTCGCCGTTGACGCCGATCGTCGCGAGCCCGTCGACGAAATCCGCCGGGTCGTCGGGGTATGGCAGCGGGTCCCAGCGCAGCCGGTTGGGGGTCGGCTCAACCTCGTCGAGCGCCGCACCGCGCACAAGGCCGTTGCCGATGCGGCGATAGGCCGGATGCGCCGCCGACGGCCGGATGCGGTAGAGCCACGACCGGCGGTTGGCGGCGCGGGGTGCTGTAAACGGCGTGCCGGAAATCTGCTCGGTGTAGAGGCCGCGCGGGTGGCGCTGGGGCGCATTCTGGCCTTCGGGCAACGTGCCGGGCAGCGCCTCGCTCGACTGCTCGTTGGCAAAGCCGGATAGATAGCGGTTCATCGCGCTCACTCCGGCGGTATCGGGATGATGACCCGCTCTTCGACGACAAAGCTCTTGATGCGGCCGATAAACAGCGCGCCGTCGGCGTGCAGGCGCTTGGCTTCGGGGGTGGCGTTGGCGCGTTCCATCGCGTCCTGGTCGTCGTACCAAAGTTCGGCGACGCCGTCGATTTCGACCTCGGTCGTCGGGATGTCGGGACGGGTCCGCTCGGCGAGGATGTGCGACTGCACGTAGCGCCGGACCCCCGGCACGGCGTGGGCCAACGGGGCGTGCACCTCAAACCAATGCTTGACGAAATCTTCATGGCTGAGCCCGTCCTTGCGGGTCAGCAGTCCGATGCTCTTGATCACCGGCTTTCTCCATCGGTCGACCGGCGGCGAACAGCGCCGCTCGCGTCGCTGTCGCGGGTCATGATAGCGTTCGCGAAAGGCAGTAAGAAGCAAGGATTGAGCCGATGGACCTGAAGCTGGTCAGAGAGGAGGCGATCGAGGGGACCACGCGCTTTTTCTGGGACACTCGCGGGTTCGTCCCCGACGAGGACAGCGAGGAATGGGAGGCGCAATACCGGCGCCAGTTCGAGCTCGCCAAACAGCGCCACGCCAGCGGTGGTCGGGCGGCGGCCGCTCCCGTTGCGGCGCCGGTTGCCGCGCCGGCGCCGGAGCCGGCCAATTGGGCCGGGCTGACCGGCGCGCCGACACAAATCCGATGGGCCGCGTCGCTGCGGGCCGCCAGGATAAGTGAAATCGTCGATCCCGGGGTGCGCGAGTGGCTCGCCACCACCTGGACCCGGGCGAAGAGCTGGATCGACACCGGCGAATTGCCCACTCCAGTGTTTTTGCAGCGGATTGCGCCGCATTATCAGGAATATCGGACAAAGGCGGATGAAGAGGCTCGCATCCAGGCGCGCCAGCGTCAGGCGCAGGAGACGGCGGCCGACGACATCCGCCGGCAGGTTGAAAATGCCGGCATTACCGTCGACGGCCTGATCGAGCTGATCGACATTTGCGACCGGCTGCCGACGGTGCCGTTGAAAACCAAGCTCGCCGAGCTCGACCACGACGGCCGCAATCTGCGGGTTTTCGAAACCGACGATGCGGGCCTGCTGATGGTCCTTGAAAAAAACCAGGCGGAACGCAGCGAATACGCGGTCGAGCGCGACACCGGGCTCGTCGCCGATCTCGCCTTGTTTATGCGGGCGTTGGCGTTTATGCGGGCGTCGGCGCCGTCATAACGCCGCCATCATGCGCCGTTTTGCGGCGTCTCGGACAGGGGGCGCGTCTCGAACATGCTCACCGGGCGAGGTCGCTGACCAGCGAAAACGCCGAATTGCGGCCGTTCTGCCCGCGGTACACCTGCAGGTTTTCGAGAACGCGCTGGACGTAGAGCCGCGTCTCGTCGATCGGGATCGTCTCGATCCAGTCGACCATGTCGACCTTGCCGCCGCGCGGGTCGCCGTATTCGCCGAGCCATTGCCGAACCCGGCCGGGGCCGGCGTTGTAGGAAGCGATCGCCAGCGCGTAAGAACCGCCAAAATCGTCGATCAGATGCTGCATGTAGCCGCGGCCGAGGGCGACGTTGTAGAGCCCGTCCATCGTCAACCGCGGCAAGGAAAACGGCTCCCCCAGCTGGTTGGCGGTAGAGCTCGCGGTCCCCGGCATCAGCTGCATCAGGCCGCGCGCGCCGGCCGGGCTGATCGCGGACACCTCAAAACCGCTTTCCTGGCGGATGACCGCGAACAGCAATGCGGGCTCGGTGTTGCCGCCCGCCGGCAAGGCGATGATCGGATAGCCGTGGATCATCAGCGGCGTCCCGGCCGCGATCGCGCGCTTGGCAACCGCAATTCCGAGGTCGATGCGCCGGTTTTGCTCGGCCAACGCCGCCAGCATCGAAAACTGGGTCGGGGTGTGTGCCCCGTCCGCCAAATGCAACAGGAAGATCTTGCTGTGGTCGCGGTCGCCGAGAGCGAAGAACACCTGGGTGGCGCGCACGACTTCGTTGCCGTCGAACGCCGCGCGCTCGGCGCCGGTGGGGACGGGCTCGGGTGTGGGATGCGGCGGCGCGTCGTCGCCGAGCTGGTGAGCGGCGAGCTGGCCGTAAAACGTCGCCATGTGCTCGGCGCCGGCGGCATACCATTTCCGGGCGAGATCGGGCTTGGCCTCGGCCTCGGCCGCGCGCCCGCCCCAATACCCCGCCCGCGCCTTGGCGTAAGGGGTGTCGGCCCGCGTCAATATGTGCGAAAAATCGTTAAAGGCGAGCGCCGGGTCTTTTTTGAACCGCAGCGCGGCATACCCCAAGAGAAAATCGGCGTCGGCATAGGCCTTGCCGTCCAGCACGCCGTGCTGCTCGGCAATCCGATAGGCGAGATCGGCGTTGCCCTCGGCGAGCAGACGCCGGGAGATGACCTGGCGCTCGCGCCACCATGCCTCCGGATGCACCGGGTCGCCGGGATTGGCCCGCAGGATTTCGACCGCGGCGTCGGTCATGTCTTTTTCTCGCCGCCAGCGCAGCTCCTCGTAGACGAGGCCGGAATCGGAACGCAGTTGCGCCGGGACGCGGCCAACTAGCAGGTCGGCGGCCGGGGCCTGCAATGCGAGTGCCAGGCGCGCCTCCGCCAGGGCGCGATAATCGGGCGGGACCCGCGACAACATTCGCCGCGCCGCCTCGGTCTTGCCGTTCCACAATAACCGGTCGAGGCGGTTTTCGTCATCTTGCGGCCGAATTGCGGCGCCGTGACCGGCGAGAAAGCTTCGTTCGTCGAGCGCGTTGAAATCGCCGTCGACCCAGGTTGCGCGCAATGCCGCCGTGCCGCCCTCGACATTGCCGGCATTGAGCATGATCTCGGCGGCGCGGACCTGTCCCGCGGCGCCGACCGGCGGATTCTTCTGGAACCAAGCCGCGGCGACGGCATCGGTTTCGCCCGACAAGGCTTCCTCGGCGTGCTTGCGCAGCGTCTTTTGATGCGGCCAGCTCGGGTTTTTTTCGATGAAGTCGGCGATGTCGGCAAAGCGCCCGGGGGCGCCCGGGCTCGCGTAATCGAGCCAGCGCAGCATCTTGAGCGGCAGCGGGTCGGCGATCGGCCCGGCAGCGGCATAGGCGCGGTTCCAGTCGCCGGCCTCGGCCGCCGCGAGCGCGGCGCGCATCGCCGCGAGATCGGCGTCCGAGGGCGTTTGCGCCTGGGCCACGGCCGCGACGGCAACCGCCAAGACGAGCGACAGCGAAAATCTGATAAACGAGAGCAAGGTTGGCCCCCCTTCCTTGCCGGGACAAAGTTGAGGCAAATCTCATAGGGGTTTCGGCCGGCGGGAGCAAGCACACTCGCCTGCCTCGGGTGCTCTCCAGCGGCTAACCAGGTCGGCGTGTGACCCAGACAGATGGTTCCCATAGCGCACCCTTCGTCGCCCCTCGCCGGAATGACGCGAGAAGGGATCGGGTACCAACCTGTGAAATTCTTACCACCAGCACCGGATCCGTTTGTTGTGGGAGTCTCGGGCAAAGTAAAATATTACCCCCGCGTGCGGGTGACGCAGCGAGCGGGACGAAGGGAGGCGGCGTATGGCGGCGGATTACAGCATCTGTCTTGGAACGGCTGGTTGGGGTGTGTGGCACAGCCCGGATGCCGGACAGTCGTGGACACGGCATCGCGAGCCATTTCCCCTCAACAGCCGCATCCAGGCATTGGTCGCCCATCCCAAGGAGGCGCAGACCGTTTTCGCCGGCGGCGATACCGGCTTGTTCGTGAGCCATAATGGCGGAGGGCGGTGGGAGCGCATCAGTGGGGGCGCCGATGGGGCGCTGCCGACGATCTGGTCCCTGGCCATCGACCCGGTCGACCCCGATACTCTCTTTGCCGGCACCCGCCCGGCTGGGCTCTGGCGCTCGCGCGACGGCGGACGCCAGTGGCAGCAATTGGCCGTAGACCTCGCCCGCGAGTGCTCGATCGGCACACCCTTTGTGACCAGCGTCGTCGTCGACCCCGACGATCACCGCATGGTCTGGGCCGGGGTCGAAATCGACGGCGTCTTCCGCAGCCGCGACGGCGGGGACAGTTGGACGCACCTTGATGGGGGGTTGTACGACCCGGACATTCACGCCGTGACGATCGCGGCGACAAAGCCCAAGCGCGTCTATGCCAGCACCGCGCGCGAGATGTTTGTCAGCGACGATCTGGGCGACACCTGGGAGCCCCTGGGCATCAAGGAGAAATGGCCGCTGCCCTATGCCCGCGGCATGGTGGTCAAACCCGATGATCCCGGTGTGCTGTTCGCCGGGTGCGGCGAGACCACGACCGGCGAAAAGGGCCACGTGCTCCGCACCACCAACTTCGGCAAGACCTGGGAGACCCTGCCATTCCCGACCCAGCCCAACGCCACCCTATGGGGCCTCGCCGCGCACCCCGCCGACCCCGACCGCATCCTGGCGTTCACCCTCTTCGGCGAGGTCTACGTCACCGAAAACGCCGGCGCCTCCTGGCATAAGATCGCCCGCGAATTCGGCGAAATCCGCGCCGCCGCCTGGCTGCCGAACTGATGTTCATGTCCGTATGGCGTTGTGCCAGCATTTTGTATGCTGTGCTGGCACGCAGGAGCTTGAGACGCCGATGGCGACCCTGACGATCCGCAATGTCGATGCGGCGGTGAAAGAGCGGCTACGCGTGCGAGCGGCCCGGCACGGGCGGTCGATGGAAGCCGAGGCGCGGACAATCCTCGGCGAGGCAGTGGCATCGGATCGCGATCAGCCGGAGCCGAACCTGGCCGAGGCGATCCGCCGGCGTTTTGCGCCCCTTGGCGGTGTCGATCTCGAGCTGCCGCCGCCTGAGTTCGTGGACGATCCGCCGTCCTTCGATCCGTGATCGTCGTCGATACCAATGTGATCTCGGAACTGATGCGCGGCGATCCGCATCCGGCGGTGCTGTCCTGGGTGGCGGCGCAGCCACGCTCGCTGCTCTACACGACCTATGTCAGCCAGGCGGAAATTCTCTACGGGATTGCCGCCCTACCCGACGGACGCCGGCGCACGGCGTTGGCGGCCGCGGCCGCGGCGATGTTCGCCGAGGATTTCGCCGACCGCTTGCTGCCCTTCGAGGCGCGCGCGGCGGCGCACTATCCTAGGATCGTGGTGGCCCGACGCCGAGCCGGAAAACCGATCGAGAAATTTTGACGCGCTGATCGCGGCAATGGCGCTGGCGGCCGGCGCCAGCATCGCTACGCGCGACACCGGCGGGTTTGCCGGTTGCGGTCTCACCGTGATCGACCCGTGGACGGCATCGTGAGATGCAGGCCGGAGGCAGGTTTCGCGAGCGAAGCCTATGCTTGCTTCAGGCCGTTACGGTCGCCGGTTCCGGCATTGGCCATCGGCTGGCCTCGCGCTCGGGGCGGATCAGCGCCATCCCAATGAGGCCGCCGATCAGCATGACGATGCCGCAAATCATAAACCCGGTGTTGAACCCGGCGAGCGGCGTCGGCGCCCTTTCGACGAGGCTGCCCATCACGTAGGGCGCGATCAGCCCGGCCGAGGTGCTGACGGCAGTGCCGATCGCGAGCAATGCGCCGCGCTGCGCCACCGGCGCAATCTCGGCGACGACGGTCTGGCCGATCACGTAAATCGCCGAAGGCAGAGCCACGCCGATCGTCGTCAGGGCGATCTTTGCCGCGACCCCCGGCGCAAACGGCATGACGGCCATCGCCACGCCGCCGAGTGCGACGCACGCGCCGCCGAGAAGGCCGCGCGCCACCCGGCTCGATACGCCGCGAACGAGGAGCCGCTGCGAGCCCCAGCCCGCGCTGATGACCAGGATCACGCTGAGACCGGCCGGCAGCGCGCCCAAGAGGCCGATGGAGCCCTGCGACAGGCCGAGCCCTTTGATCAGGAAGGCGCCGAGCCAGGACAGCGCCAGCGACAATCCCCATTGGGCGCCGAAACTCGCGCACCAGCAGGCGATGATGGTCGGGCTAAGCAGCAGCTGCCGGTAGGCAACCCTGTGCCGCGTCGCCGCCGCCTCCCTCGCGCCGGCGGCGGTGAGCGGTCCCTCGCGGCCGAACGCCAGCCACGCCACGCTCCAGGCGAGCCCGACAACGCCGAGCACGCCAAACGCCCAGTGCCAGGAATAGCGCACGATGACCCAGTTGAGCGCCGGCAGCGCCACCATGATCCCGACACCGGCGCCTTGTGCGACGATCGCGGTCGGCAGGGCGCGCAGCTCGTTCGGGAACCATTTGTAGGTCGAATGCAATGCCACCGGGTAGGCCGGCCCCTCGGCGGCGCCGAGCGCTATCCGTGAGGCCATGACCGTGACCAACCCGACGCTCCCGATCATCGGGAACTGCGTCAACGCCCAGATCAGGCCCATGACCAGCAAGGCCCAGCGCGTTTCCACGCGATTGACGATGAAGCCGGTAACGATCGCGGACAGTGAAAACAACAGGAAAAAGCTCGAGGCGAGCAGGCCGAACTGACGCGGGCCAAGCCGCAGCTCGGTCATCAGCGGAACCGCGGCGATGCCGATCACCGCCTTGTCGGCAAAGTTGATCAACATGAACAAAAAGAGCAGGCCGACAATCAGCCAGGCCGCTCGCGGTGCTTGGGAGCGGTTCGTTGTGCCGGCATCGCTGGGCCGAGGGTGGCCTTGCCGGCTTCGCGCGTCGGGGGAGCGAGAGGGCTGGACACTCATGAGCTGCTCGGCGCAAAGTTGGCTGGTACCCTTCAGTACCTATTTATGGTACGTACAGGTACCAGCACAAGGGGTGTTGTCAGCGAGCATGAAAAAATTCCGCCGCACCGTGCCGGCTGCAACCGCAACCCACGAGCGCATTCTCGGCGCGGCCTTCGAGGCATTCACCGGCGACGGCTATGCCGCAACCAGCACGCTCGACATCGCCAGGCGCGCCAAGGTTTCCAAACGCGACCTCTATGCGAACTTCGGCAGCAAGCAAGCGGTGCTTGCCGCCTGCATCAAGAGCCGCGCCGAGCGGATGCAGGCGCTGCCCGACCTGCCGGCGCCGCACGACCGGCAGATGCTGGCCGCCATCCTTACGGTGTTTGCGACCAAGCTGGTGCGCGAGATCTCCGAGGCGTCGGTGATCGCGGTATTCCGCCTGGCGATCGCGGAGGCGTCGCGCTCGCCCGAGATTGCCCAAACGCTCGACGCGGCCGGCCGCCGCGGTGCGCGCGATGCGCTCGCCAGGCTTTTGGCGAGCGCGCAGTCGAGCGCGCTGTTGGGCCCGGGAGATGCGACCGAAATGGCGACGCAGTATTTCGGACTTCTCTGGGAGGGGCTGTTGGTGGGCTTGCTGCTGGGGGTAGCCCAGGCCCCCGGGCCGGCCGAGGCCGAGCTTCGCGCCGGCAAGGCGACAAAGGCTTTTATGCGGCTCCATCCCGATCCCGCCGCGAACGATTAGCACACCCGTCGCGATGTTCGGTTTCGCGGGATGGGCCGCCGTTGCTTCGACGGAAACGATGGTCCCGAAGCGGAAATTAGACCACCGGGCTCGCCGGCCTCCATCGAAGCCGCCCTGATCCTCACCGAAAGCCCTTCAGGTGATTCAGGATGGCAGGATGGCAGGCCCCCTCCTCGCCTTCCCGGCGAAGGTCGGGATTTATGTCAGCCATGGGCACCGGCCTTCGCCGGTGTGGGAGATTTTTTCGATGTGCGTTGGTCCCGCTTCGCCTTGTGAATCCTGCGAATGGGTCTTAGCACGAGGATGGAAACCACACCGTGGGCGGAACGCCTTCGCGCGTTGCGCCGATGCCGTTTAAAGCGCGGGTTTGACGCAGTCGCGTCGGCGCGGGCCGGCAATCCGCGGGGGAGGTGCGGGCTCGCTATGAAATGCCGTCGGCGCGTCCCCCGTCTGCACGTCCTCGATCGCGGATTTCGGATGAGGATGTGTCCAGGCGGAAACGGTGCTCGGGGATTTCGGTGAAGAGATCGGCATAGCGCCGGGGCACGCGGATGTCGGCGAGCGCGCGCACGCGCCCCGCCGCGTCGATGCGCACCGCCACCAGAAAGCTGCTCCCCGAATTGGCGATTTCATCGAGCGCGACATGCATCTGGAGCTCGTCATCGCCATAATATTTCGGCGCCACCAGCCGCTCCGCGGTATCCGCGCCGATCACAAATGTCGTCTTCGGAAACAAGCGCGACTTTTCGAGGAAGGTGGGCGCCCGCGTCAGCTCGACCGCCGACTTCCAGGCGAATTGCGCGAGCCGGCGTCGCACCGTCTCGCCCAGGAGCGGCGGCTTGTCGACGTTGGTGACGGAGAGTTCGAACGCCAGGGGCTGCTGCCGGAGTTCTTCGGCGACCCGCGCCAGCATCACATGCCCCGCGTGCATCGGGTTGAAGGAACCCGGGAACAGTACCGAGGGCGGCGGCGCCGACAGCATCATTTGTCCATCGGGCTGGACGGTGACGCGATCGAGCTCGCCCGCCACGAGCCGGTCGACCGTGTCCGCGGCCGCCCCGGCCGGCACCACTGTCTCCGCAACATGTTCATCCGCATCGACGAGGCTCTGCGGCGGCGGCGCGGCAACCCCGCAGGCGCGGGCCAGCCACAAGACGATCGCGCGCGAAACGAGGTCTTCCTCGGCGGCGCGATCACGGCGGCCCTTCGCCAGCACGCCAGTGCAGTGCGCGATTTGGGCGGCGTTGGCGAAGGCGATGTGAAAGCGATGCTCGCCCCGGCGCGGGCGATCGCTGACCAGCGCCGCGGTGGCGCCGAGGCCGACCAGATCGGCGCCCGCCGGCGCGAGCCTCGATGCGCGGGCGCGTGCGGCTCGCGCCATCGCGATCGCGGTGTCGGCGCTGCACGCCTGTGCCGGCGCGAAGCCGAGAAACGCCGCCAGCGCCTGTTCGTCGTAGGGGATTTGCGCCTCGATCAAGAGCCTGGAGCCGCCGGGAACACGCAACAGCTCGCCGACCGCCCCGCTGCCGCCCCCGGTGATCGCGAGCGCCGCCTTGCGGCCGGACCCGTGCACTGTCGAGATCAATTGCTGCCACGCAGCGTCCGACGGGCTCATGGCGCGGGTGCGGTCCGAAGCTGAAAAATACCTCGCGAACCGTGGACGACAGCTCGGACCGAGTTCAACAGAGTGCACGGGCCGGAGAGTGCACGGGCCGGCAAAGAGCACGGTGATGTCCGGTATGATCGGTCAGCGCGCGTCGTCATGGCGTTGCGATATAAATACGCGGGGCATGTCAATCCCAAGGTCGGGGTGCAAATCCCTCTCCTGCTACCAAGTTTGGCGCGCTTACCGACCCTTGAATACCGGTTTGCGCTTGTCGTTGAACGCGGCGATGCCTTCGCGGCGGTCCTCGGTCGGGACCATGCGGTTGTAGGCTTCGATTTCGAGCATCATGCCGCTCGCCAGATCCATCTGCAGGCCATGGTGGATCGCGTGCTTGGCCTGGCGCACCGCGATCGGCGCATTGTCGGCGATGCGGCGCGCGGTTTCGAGCGCCTCCTCGACGACCTTCCCCGGTGCGCACAGCCGGTTGACCATGCCCCATTCGTAAGCTTCCTGGGCCGAGAACGGATGCCCGGTCAGGATAATCTCCTTGGCGCGACGCTCGCCGACGGCGCGCGGCAGGCTCTGGGTGCCGCCGGCGCCCGGCATGATGCCGAGCGTGACCTCGGTCAAGGCGAAGCGCGCCGTCGGCGCGGCATAGATAAAGTCGCAGCACAGCGCCAATTCGCAGCCCCCGGCATAGGCGGCGCCGTTGACCGCACCGACAACCGGCGCCGGGCAGGCGATAAAGGCGCGGATCATGCGCTCGAACAGCAGATGCTGGTCCTGCCACTGCGCGTCGCTCATGCCGTTGCGCTCTTTGAGGTCGCCGCCGGCGCAAAAGGCGCGCTCGCCGGCGCCGGTCAGCACCACGCACCGCGCCAGCGCCGGCGCCGCGTTGACCGTTTCGAAAAAGGCGAGCAGATCGCGCCCCATCTGGGTGTTGAGCGCGTTTGCGATCTGAGGCCGGTTCAAGGTCAGCACCAGGAGCCCGTCGCCGCGGTCCTCCGATCGTATCGTCTCGAATTCGCGGTTCATCCGTCACCTCCGCCGACCGTCGTCAGCATCGGATCATAGCGCGTTTTGGTTCGGCATCGCGAACCTGCTTGCGCAGGCGCGCACCCGCGCTTATGGCGCCGCTATGCCGGCGTCGATACTGTCGGTGCAAGCAAGCGGGGGGCAGGACGATGGCGGTGCAGGCGATCGGGCAGGCGGTGCGGCGCGAGGAGGATCTGCGCCTGCTGCGCGGGCGCGGACGCTATGTCGACGATGCCGGCCAAGCCGGCGACGCCCGCGCCTACGTGCTGCGCTCGCCGCACGCGCACGCGCTGATCCGCGCGGTCGACGCCGCAACGGCGAGGGCCGCACCCGGCGTCCTCGCGGTGCTGACCGGCGAGGATCTGGCATGCCGCGGCCTCGGCACCCTGATGCCGGGCGTGCGCCGCCGGCGCAGCAACGGGACGCCGGCGTTTGTCTGCCCGCAGCCGCTGCTCGCCCTGGGGCGGGTGCGCCATGTCGGCGACCCGGTCGCGTTTGTCGTCGCCGACACCTTGGACCAGGCCAAGGACGCCGCCGAGCTGGTCGACATCGACTACGAGCCCCTGCCCGCGGTGATCACCGCGGCGGCAGCCCTCGCCACGGGCGCGCCCGCCGTGTGGGACGAAAACCCCGGCAACGAAGCCTTTTTTCACGAGGTCGGCGACAAGGCCGCGGTCGACGCCGCGTTTGCCCGCGCCGAGCACGTCGTCCGCGACCAAATCCATATCAACCGGGTCACCGCGAATTCGATGGAGCCGCGGGGCTGCATCGCCGAATACGATCCCGGCCACGACCGCTACACGATCCGCTGCACGATCCAGTCGGTGCACGCGACCCGTTCGGCGCTCGCCGACCGCATCTTCAAATTGCCGCAGCATCAGTTCCGGGTGGTCTGCGACAACATGGGCGGCGGCTTTGGCATGAAGGGCGGCTGCTATCCCGAATATGCGCTGTCGTTATGGGCGGCCGAACGCACCGGCCGCCGGGTGCGCTGGATCTGCGAGCGCGGCGAAGGACTGGCGAGCGACGAGCAGGGCCGCGGCAGCGTCGTCGAGACCGAGCTGGCGCTCGACAAGGACGGCCGGTTTCTGGCATTGCGGGCGCAGTGGCAGGCGGCGATCGGGGCCTATTACTCGACCGACCGGCCGACGATCCCGCTGACGATCGGGCTGGGCTGCCTCGTCAACACCTACGGCATCCCGGCGGTGCATGCCCGCGTCGTGGCGGTGCTGACCAATACGATGACGACCGCACCCTATCGCGGCGGCAGCCGGCCCGAGCCGATCTACGTGACCGAAACCATCATCGACAAGGCGGCGCGCGAGCTCGGGATCGCGCCCGCCGAGCTGCGCCGCCGCAATACGATCCCGGCGACGGCGATGCCGTTCACGACGGCGCTGCAGCAAACCTATGATTCGGGTGATTTTGCCAAGAACCTCGACGATTGCCTGACGCTCGCCGGTTACAGCGAGGCGTCGGCGCGCCGCGAGGCGGCGAGAAAACGCGGCAAGCTGCTGGGGATCGGGGTTGCGACCGCGGTCGCCGCCACCGGCGGGCGCGATTACGAGCATGCCGAGATCCGCTTTGACCCTGCGGGCGGGGTGGTGCTGATGACCGGCAGCATGGATCACGGCCAGGGCCACGGCACGACCTTCAAGCAAGTCCTGTCCGAAAGGCTCGGCATCGACGCCGACCTGATCCGCTACCGCTATGGCGACAGCGACCTGGTGACGATGGGGATCGGCACTTTCGGCTCGCGCTCGGCCCAGCTCGCCGGCTCGGCGATCGTCGTCGCCGCGGACCGGCTGATCGAAAAGGGCCGCCGGATCGCCGGGCATATGATGGAGGCGGCGACCGGCGACATCGTCTTCGAGAGCGGCCGTTTCGCGATCGCCGGCACCGACCGCTCGGTCGGCCTCGGCGAAGTCGCGCGGCAGTCGTTCGACGCCGGGTTCCTGCCCAACGACATCGAGCCCGGCTTTACCGAACGGGCCAATTTCGGCCCCGCCGGCTCGGCGACCTTTCCCAGCGGCGCGCATGTCTGCGAGGTCGAGATCGACGACGAGACCGGTGCGGTGGCACTGACCCGCTACACCGCGGTCGACGACGTGGGCCGCGTGCTGAACCCGCTGTTATGCGAGGGGCAGATCCACGGCGGGATCGTGCAGGGCGTCGGCCAGGCGTTGATGGAGGATCTGGTCTACGATGGGCAGAGCGGACAGCTGTTGACCGGTTCGTTCCAGGATTACGCGATGCCGCGCGCCGCCGATTTCCGCCATTTCGAGCTGGCCAACAATCCGACCCTGACCGGCCGCAATCCGCTCGGCGTCAAAGGGGTCGGCGAGGCCGGCACGTTGGGCGCCATTCCCGCGGTCATCAATGCCGTCAACGACGCGCTGGCGCAGGTTGGCGCCGCCCGGGTGGCGCCGCCGGCAACCGCGGAAAAAGTCTGGCGCGCGATGTGCGCGGCGCGTGACGCCGAGGCTAGGCTTACGGGGCGGGCGAGGCAGCCGCGGTGAGCGGCAACGAGGCAGGCTTGGCCTACAGGCTTGGCCTAAATGCAAGCGCGCGCCGGCGGCCTGACCGCGATCGGCATCGCGGCGTCGCGCGCGCTTGAGACGCGCCGTGGAATTTGCCGGCGTCGCTTGGGTTTGACTGGCACTCAGCTTGACAAGCCGCCCGCTCTCGCTCTCAGTTGCATCGGTTGCCGACTAACAGGCACGAATATTGCGTCGGACAGGGGGAAGGAGCGGCGATGGGCGGCGTTGGCAATACGACAGGCAGTGCCGCAGGCAGTGCCGCAGGCAGTGCCGCAGGCAATGCCGGGGCGACGCGGCGCCGAGTGCTCGGGTGGGGGGCGGTCGGCGGGGTGGCGACGATGTTGATGCCGTCGCCGTGGCGCGCCGCCTTTGGCGAGGCCCAGCCCTACAAGATCGGCACCCTGCAGCCGCTGACCGGCGTCGCCGCCTCGGGCGGCAAGACCGCCCTTGTCGGCATGCAGATGGCCGTCGACCGCATCAACAAGATCGGCGGCATCAACGGCCGGCCGGTCGATCTGATCGTCGCCGACGACCAATCCAAGCCCGACATCGGCCGTCGCGCGGTCGAGAAAATGGTCACCGAGGACAATATCGACGCTCATGTCGGCGGCTTTCTGTCGAATATCTGCCTCGCCTGCATGCCGGTCTGGAACAGTCATCAGCTGGTTAACATGATCGGCGTCTGTCTCGACACGACGCTGACAACCAGCAAGTGCAACCGCTACACGTTCCGCAGTTTCGACTACGCCCCGGCGCAGGCGGTCGCCTTCGCGCCCTATCTGGTCGAGAAGCTCGGAAAGAAGTGGCACATCATTTACGCGGACTATGCCTGGGGCCAGTCGACCCGCGATGCCTATACTCGGGAAATCGAGAAACAGGGCGGCGCGGTCGTCGGCGGCACCGGCATCCCGCTCGGCACCGCCGACACGACGCCGTTTCTGTCGAAGATCAACGGCGATTTCGATGGTCTGTTCGGTATCTCCTTCGCCACCGACGGTGTGACGCTCGCCAACCAGGCGTATGACCTCGGTCTGACCAAGAAGTATAAATGGGCCGGCGACGGCGCTATCGCCGAGTCGACCAACCTGCCGGCGCTCGGCAACAAGATCGAGGGCTTTGTCGGCATCAACCGCTATCTGCCGGTGTTCGACCCGCCGCTCGATACCGAGGCAAACCACAAATTTTTCAACGACGCCGTCGCCCGCCTGAAAAAGATCGACCCGTCCGGCCCGCTCCCCGACCGCTATACCCAGTCAAATTACGAGGCGATGAACGCGCTGAAGCTCGGCATCGAGAAATCGGGGTTTCAGGGCCGCGACGACACCCCCAAGCTGATCGCCGCGCTCGAGGGTTTGGAAATGAAGGAGGGCGACGACTTTCCGCAAGGCGACAAGACCTTGCGCAAGGAAGACCACCAAGCGTTTCTGCGCGAATTGCTGTTTGTGATCAAGGACGGCAAACCGCACATCCTCGAAACCGTGCCAAAGGACAAGACTTTGGTGCCGCCGGCCTGCACCTTTACCTAGGTGACTGCCGAAGTTTTAGGCGCGCCGGCGCCGCGAGTGGGCGGCAGCGCCGGATCGGATACGCCACCGATCCTGCGCATCGAGGGCCTGACGGTGCGCTTTGGCGGGCTGACGGCGCTCGACAATGTCGATTTTTCGGTCGCACGCGGCGAGCTGCGCGCGGTCATCGGGCCAAACGGCGCCGGGAAGAGCACTTTTTTCAATTGCCTGACCGGGGTTCTACGCCCGTCGGCGGGCCGTATCCGGTTCGACGGCGGGGACATCACCGGCCTGTCGCCCGACCGGGTGTCGCAAAAGGGGATCGCGCGCTCCTACCAGATCACCAACATCCTGCCCAACGCCACCACCCTAGAAAACGCGCGCATCGCCGCCCAGTCGCGCCGCCACGGCTGGAGCCTGCTGACCCATTACCGCAGCTATCGCGACATCACCGAGAAAGCCGAGGTGGCACTCGATGCGGTCGGACTGCTCGCCAAAGCCGGCGAACCGGCGGCCAATCTGTCGCATGGCGAGCAGCGCAATCTCGAAATCGCGATCGCGCTGGCGACCGAGCCCAAGCTGCTCTGCCTCGACGAGCCGACCGCGGGGATGAGCGCGGCCGAGACCCAGGAGACGATCGAGCTGGTGCGCCGCATCGCCCATGACCTGACGATCCTTGTCGTCGAGCACGACATGCAGGTGGTCATGGAATTGGCGCACCGCATCACGGTGCTGCATTACGGTCGCATCCTCGCCGAGGGAACGCCGGCCGAGATCCAACAAAACCCGCGGGTGCTCGAGGTCTACCTGAAGACATGAACCCGGGATTGGGATCCGGCGCGGCGGCGGATGCCGCGCTGCTCGAAGTCGACGACATCCACAGCTTTTACGGCAAGAGCCATATTCTGCATGGCGTCTCGCTTACCGTAGGCCGCGGCGAGGTGGTGGCGCTGCTCGGCCGCAACGGCGTCGGCAAAAGCACGACCCTGAAAGCGATCATCGGCCTCGTGCAACCGAGCCAGGGCCGCGTTGTGTTCGAAGGCCGGCCGGTGACCGGCCTGGCGTCGCACCGACTGGCGCGGCTCGGCATCGGCTATGTGCCCGAAGAGCGGCGGGTCTTTCGCTTTCTGACGGTGACCGAAAATCTCCGCACCGGTCTCGACCGCCATGGCGTCGGCAAGGACCGCAAAAAGGAATTGCTCGACAAGGTTTACGAATTCTTTCCGGTGCTGGCGGAAAGGCGCAACCAGGCCGGCGGGACATTGTCGGGCGGCGAGCAGCAGATGCTGGCGATCGCCCGCGCGATGATGCTGGAGCCCAAGATCATCCTGCTCGACGAGCCGACCGAAGGGCTGATGCCGCGCATGATCTCCCAAATCCGCGAGATCATCGCGGTGCTGCACCGCGAAAACATCGCGGTGCTGCTGGTCGAGCAGAACGTGCCGCTGACGCTCGAAGCCTCGGGCCGCGTCTACATCCTCGAAAAGGGTACGGTTCGCCACCACGCCGCCTCGGCCGAGCTGCGCGCCGACGACCGGGTCATCCATCAATACATGGGGGTGTGAGGCGAGATGGGGATCCCGCTCCAGCAAATCCTGATCCAGACGGTCAACGGCGTCGTCACCGGCATGATCCTGGCGCTGGTCGCGTCCGGCCTGACCCTGATCTTCGGGATCATGGACGTGGTCAATTTCGCGCACGGCGAACTGTTCATGCTCGGCGCCTATGTCGGGGTGTTGACCTTGGCGGCGACCGGCAGCTTCTGGCTGGCATTGCTGACCGCGACCATCGCGATCGCGGTGCTGGGCGCGTTGATTTACGTGACGACCTTGCGCCCGCTGCTCGGCCGCGACCCGCTGACGACGATCCTTGCCACCTTCGGCGTCTCGCTGATCTTGCAGAATTACGCATTGTGGCAGTTCGGCCCTGTCGCCCGCAAGATCACCGAGCCGATCACCGGCCATTTCACGCTCTTTTATCTCGACTATCCGTGGTACCGGGTGGTGATCGCGTTGATCTCGGCGGCGATCATCGGCGCGCTGTGGCTGTTTCTCAAATTCGGGACCTGGGGCATCTGGATCCGCGCCACGACGCAGGACCGGGTCATGGCCCAGGCGATGGGCATCCCGGTGCCGTGGGTGCTGGCGACCGTCTTCGCGATCGGCGCCGGCATGGCCGGGGCGAGCGGGGTGTTGTTCGGGCCGCTGACCGCGGTCGACCATGCGATGGGGGTCGACTGGATCCTCAAAGTCTTCATCGTCGTCGTCGTCGGCGGCATGGGCAACCTCGCCGGCTCGATCGTGGCGGCGATCTTTATCAGCCTGCTCGAAGCCTACGCCTCGCTGTGGGTCAGCCCGGCGCAAGCAGTCATCGTCTCGTTCGTCGTGCTGATCCTGACCCTGCTGTTCCGTCCGACCGGGCTGTTCGCGACGGCGACCCGATGAGCCGAACCCGATGAGCCGAAGACGCGGCCGACGCTCGTCTACTGGGCCGGGTTTTCGGTCGTGCTGGCGCTGTTGATCGCAGCCCCGTTGGTGTTGCCGGAATTCTGGCGCCGATTGTTGACCGAGATCCTGATCTGGGGCCTGCTGGCGATGTCGTCCGATCTGCTGATCGGCTACACCGGCATGGTGTCGTTCGGCCAGTCGGCGTTTTTTGGGCTCGGCATGTACGGCGCCGCCGCCGCCCTGTTGACCGTGTCGCCGCCCAATTTGTGGCTGGCGTTGGTCTACGGTCTGTTCGGCGCGGCGGCCGCGGCCGGCTTTGTCGCCTATTTTTCGACGCGATTGCGCGACATTTATTTTGCGATTACGACCTTGATCTTTTCGCAGATTTTTTACGTCGTCATCTATACCTGGACCGAGATGACCGGCGGCGAGAACGGGCTGACCTTCGAGCGCCCGTTGTTGGCGATCCCCGGCCTGTTTCACCTGCGTTTCTCCTCGACCAGTCTGCACTGGTTTGTGCTGGCGGTGGTGGCGGGGTCCTATCTGCTTTTGCGGCGCGTCACCCAGTCGCCGTTCGGCATGGTGTTGCAGTCGATCCGCGAGAACGAGGCCCGCACCCGCGCGATCGGCTACGCGGTCGAACGCTACAAGATCGTCGCCGTCATGCTGTCCGGACTGTTTGCGGGTCTCGCCGGCGTGCTCTATGCCTTGCAAAATGAGTTCGCCGCCCCCGATTTCGTGTTCTTTCTCGTTTCCGGCGAGGCCGTCATCTACAACGTCGTCGGCGGGATCGGGACCCTGGTCGGGCCGATTGTCGGCGCCGCCTTTTTCCTGTTGCTGCGCGAAGGATTGTCGCGCTTTTTCACCGAATTTTATTTGATCCCGGTCGGCGTGATCTTTGTCGCGATGGTGATCTTCATGCCGCAAGGTCTACTGGGCTTCATGCGCCGCTGGCTCAACGAGTAGGCCGCGATTGTCTTTGCGAGAAGGCGCTTGCGATAAAGCAATCCTGAGCGGATGGGAATTTTTCTCAATACAATCAGCGACAAATCCTCATGCTGAGGAGCGGCCCGGCGGCGCCGGGGCGCGTCTCGAAGCACGCCGGCGCCTGATGCAGCGCATTCTCGCCCAGCCTCCGGGCTAGGTCTCTCCACCCGCCGCCTGCGCTACTCCGCGGCGGCGGCGCGGGCGGCGCGCTTGCGGTCGTTCGGGTCGAGCAGCCGCTTTCTGAAGCGGATCGACTTCGGCGTCATTTCGACGAGCTCGTCGTCGCCGACATAGGCGATCGCCTGCTCCAGGCTCATGATGATCGGCGGGGTCAGCCGCACCGCCTCGTCCTTGGATGTCGTGCGGATGTTGGTCAGCTGCTTGCCCTTGGCCGGGTTCACGTCGAGGTCGTTGCCGCGGGTGTGGGCGCCGACGATCATCCCCTCGTAGATCTGCGCCCCCGGGTCGATGAACATCGGTCCGCGGTCTTCGAGGTTCCACAGCGCATAGGCGATCGCGACCCCGTTGGCGGTCGAGACCAGGACGCCGTTGCGCCGCCCCTCGAGCGGGCCCTTGTGCGGCGCGTAGCCGTGAAACAGCCGGCTCATGACCCCGGTGCCGCGGGTGTCGGTCAGAAACTCGCCCTGATATCCGATCAGCCCACGGGTTGGCCCGAAAAAAATGAGGCGCAATTTGCCGCCGCCCGAGGGCCGCATGTCCTGCATCTCGGCTTTGCGGCGGTTCATCTTGTCGACGACGATGCCGGCAAACTCCTCGTCGACGTCGATGACGACCTCTTCGATGGGTTCGAGCCGCTGGCGCGTCTCGGGGTCGTTCTTGAACAAGACCCGCGGCCGCGAGATCGACATTTCGTAGCCTTCGCGCCGCATCGTCTCGATCAGGACGCCAAGCTGCAATTCGCCGCGGCCGGCGACCTCGAACGCGTCCTTTTGCGAGCTTTGAGAGACCTGGATCGCGACATTGCCTTCGGCCTCGCGCCGCAGGCGCTCGCCGATCATGCGCGAGGTAACCTTGGTCCCCTCGCGCCCCGCGAGCGGGCTGTCGTTGACCGAAAAGGTCATCGCCAGGGTCGGCGGGTCGATCGGGTCGGCGGGCAGCGGCGCCCCGACCTCGGGGGCGCAGATCGTGTCGGCGACCGTGGTCAGGGTGAGGCCGGCGACGGCGATGATGTCGCCGGCCTGCGCCTCCTCGATCGGGCGCCGGTCGAGCCCGCGAAACGCCTGCAATTTGGTGAGCCGCGCCTGTTCGATGACGCGGCCGTCGCGGGCCAGCGACTTGACCGGCATGTTGAGCCGGGCCACCCCGGAATGAATGAGCCCGGTCAGCACCCGGCCGAGATAGGGGTCGTAGTCGAGCGTCGTCGCCAGCATCGAGAACGGTGCGTCGGGGTCGGCCCGCGGCGCCGGCACATGCGACAGGATCAGCTCGAACAACGGTGCGAGGTCGCGGCGCGGCGCGTCGAGGTCGGTCGCCGCCCAGCCGCTGCGGCCGGAGGCGAAGAGCGTCGGGAAATCGAGCTGCGCCTCGCTCGCGTCGAGCACCGCGAAGAGATCGAAGATCTCGTTGTGGACCTCGCCGGCGCGCGCGTCCGGCCGGTCGACCTTGTTGATCACGACAATCGGGCACAGACCCTGGCGCAATGCCTTGCCGAGCACGAATTTGGTCTGCGGCATCGGCCCTTCGGCGGCGTCGACCAACACCAGCACGCCGTCGACCATGCTGAGGATGCGCTCGACCTCGCCGCCGAAATCGGCATGGCCCGGCGTGTCGACGATGTTGATGCGCACGTCATGCCACAGGACCGAGGTGCATTTCGCCAGGATCGTAATGCCGCGCTCGCGCTCGAGCTCGTTCGAAGTCGAGCGCCCGCTCGGCGACCTGTTGATTGGCGCGAAACGCGCCCGACTGGCGCAGCATCGCATCGACCAGGGTGGTCTTGCCGTGGTCGACATGGGCAATGATCGCGATGTTGCGGATTTCCATGGTTCCAACACAGAACCGCGCCCCTGGGGGCGCGATCCGCCGTCCTCCTGTTTTTGCAGCGAATCAACAATCAGGCGTCATCCCGACCGCGCCTCGGCGACCAGCTCCGACAGGCGACGCTCGGGCCGGGCGCCGACATGGCTGATGATTTCCGCAGCGCACAAACTGCCGGTCTCGCCGCACATGGGAAGCGGCAGCCCGCGGGTCAAGCCGTGGAGAAAGCCGGCGGCGTAGAGATCGCCGGCGCCGGTGCTGTCGACGACGCGCGCGACCGGCGCCGCCGCGACGCGGTGCTCCTCGCCGTCCGCCGAGGATGACGCTGCCGAGCGCGCTGCGGGTCAAAGCCGCGATCGCGACATGACCGCGCACCGCGGCGGCGGCGGCGGCAAAGTCGTCGGTCTCGTACAGCGAGCAGATCTCGGCCTCGTTGGCAAACAGGATGTCGACATGGCCGTCGACGAGGTCGCGGAACGCGGCGCGGTGGCGCTCGACGCAGAACGGGTCGGACAGCGACAGCGCCACCCGCCGCCCGGCGGCATGGGCGACCGCCGCCGCCTTGTAAAAGCACTGCTGCGCCAGCGGCGGGTCGAAGAGATAGCCTTCGAGATAGGTCACCTGCGCCGCGCCGACGATGTCGGGGTCGATGTCGTCGGGTCCGAGCCCGACGCAGGCCCCGAGATAGGTGTTCAAGGTGCGCTGGCCGTCCGACGTAACGAGGATCAGGCAGCGCGCGGTGCCGGGGCCGGTGGTCGCCGCGGGCGTCTCGAAGCGTACCCCTTGCGCCGTCATGTCGTGGCGGAACACGTCGCCCAACAGATCGTCGCGCACCTTGCCGATATAGGCGCCGCTGCCGCCGAGCGAGGCGATCCCGGCCATCGTGTTGCCGGCGGACCCGCCCGACGCCTCGATCCCCGGCCCCATGATCCGATAGAGCGCCTCGGCGCGCTCGGCGTCGATCAGCGCCATCGTCCCCTTGACCAGCGCCTCCTTCGCGAGAAATGCCTCGTCGGCACGGGCGATCACATCGACAATCGCATTGCCGATACCGACAACATCGACGGCAGGTTGCATCATGCTGGGCAGAGACCTAATAAGAACGCACCGGAAAGTGGAATATAGAGGTCTTTCCCATTGCGGCAAACGCCCAACGGGCTTCGGCTATCGCGTTCCACCGGCACTGACAACCTGCCATCCCTGGGCTCGTAATCCGCGCGGTGGAGCTACTTCGTAGGGCGAGGCGACGGCGAACGTGAATCGAGGAACCTTGGCGGTCGGCGCCGTCCTGTTGGCGGCAGCCGCGAGCGGTACCGGCTACGCCTCGCCGGCCGGGTCGATCGGTGGTGGATTTATGGGCTCCGACGGGGCGCCCCTGGCCGCGCTCGCCGACAGCTTCGTCGCGGGTTCGTTGTCGGCTGGCGAGAGGCTCCAGCCCGACCCCTTCGCCAGTCGTGACTATGCGGTCGATGTCCGCGGCGGTCTTCGCGGGCATGCCGCTGACGAGGCGGCTGCGAAGGGAAGCGGGTCCGCGGTCGCCTCGCCCTCGGGCGACGTTCCGTCCGGGTCGGGCGGCGATCTCGAGGCCGAGCTTCTCAAGGCGCTGGAGGCTTCGACCGTCTTCAACCCCGCCGCAGCTCCGTCGCCGCCGGAGGACTTCCGAATTCTGTCAAGCGGCCCGGTCGACCTGGTCAACGACCTGGTCGTCGCGCCGGCGGCGGCGAACGACGCAGCCCCGTCCTCGTCCCCGGCGACGACATGCTGGTCCAAGATGCGGTGCCGGCGCTGGCCGCACTCGGCCTGGTGGCGGCGGCTCTCTTGCTGCGGGAATTTGTGCGCCGCCGCCGCCGCGCCGCCCTGGCGCGTCGCGTCAAGCGGAATTTTGGCCGCAGGCGCGCCCGCTTCGCCCCCGATCGCAGATTCCGGTGACGCAGTGAATGCTGTTCGCCGGATTACGGGGCGGATTGCGGGCCGAGATTGGCGAAAAACGGTCGGTAGGTTTGGCAGCGGCCTTGCGCGGCGAGGATGGCGCCTGGTGCGGCCTCGAGCGCCTTGATCACCTGCAGATCGTAGGGGGTGGCGCAGATCTGGTCGGCGAGCAGCGGGTTGATCCGCGGGTCGTAGCGGTTGAACGCGGCAAATTCGGGCGGGATCTCGCCTTCGGCTCTAAGCGCGCTGACCCCGAACTCGTCCTTGACCGGGATTTCGGGCGTGCAGCCCGCGGCGACGAGGCTGAGGAGCGCAAGGGCTGAAAGCATTCGCATTGTGGTTCCGTCGCTCGATGGTGCTGTGGAGTGTGCCGGGCGAAGGCGCCGAACGCAACCATCGCGGTGCGTCATAGGTCGGCTCATAGGTCGGCGGGCTCGCGTTCCCATTCGGCGCGGACCAGCGCATCGCACTCGACGGCGAGCCGGCCTCGCGCGTTCGGCGCGAAACCCGAGCGGCGCAAGCCGGGAGAAAGCCCAGACCGCGGCGGCGCGGACCAATGGTGCGGCGTCGTCGAGGCAGCGCCGCGCCGCGGCGGTCAGCTCGGCCCGGCTCGGCTCGGGGTCGTCCGGCCCGGCATTGCCCGGCCTGGCATTGCCGATCGCGATCAGCACGTTGCGCAGGAAGCGCTCGCGGCCGGTGCGCTTGATCGGCGAGCCGGCGAACATCCGCCGGAAACCGGCTTCGTCGAGGGCGGCCAATTCGGCGAGGCGCGGGGCGGTCAGACCCGCGCGCGGCAGGAAATCGGCCTCATGCGCCGTTTGCGCGAATTTGTTCCACGGGCAGACCGCGAGGCAGTCGTCGCAGCCATAGATGCGGTTGCCGATCAGCGGGCGCAGCTCGAGCGGGATCATCCCCTTGTGCTCGATCGTCAGGTACGAGATGCAGCGCCGCGCGTCGAGCCGGTAGGGTGCCGGAAACGCCGCGGTCGGGCAGATGTCGAGGCAGCGCCGGCACGAGCCGCACCGGTCGGGCTCGGGCGGGTCGGGTTCGAGCTTTAGGCTCAGATAGATTTCGCCGAGAAACAGCCACGAGCCGAACTCGCGCGAGACGAGGTTGGTGTGCTTGCCCTGCCAGCCGATCCCGGCCTGCTGCGCCAGCGGCTTTTCCATGACCGGCGCGGTGTCGACAAACAGCTTCAAGGCGCCCGGCCATTTTCCGTCGATCCACCGCGCCAGCGCCTTCAGCCGGCGCTTCAGGGTGTCGTGGTAGTCGCGCCCGCGGGCATAGACCGAGACCGCGCCGGCTTGCCGGTCGTCGGCCAACGCCAGCGGGTCGTCCGCGGGCGCGTAGTTGACGCCGAGCACGACGACGGTCTGCGCCTCGGGCCACAATGCCTGCGGGTCGCCGCGGCGCTCGGCGGTGGCGGCGAGCCAGCCCATGTCGCCGTGCTAGCCGCGGGCGATAAATTCGCGCAGGTGGTCGCGCGCCTCGTCGTCGAGGTGAGCGGCGGCAAACCCGACCGCGTCGAAGCCCGCGGCCAACGCCCGCTCGCGGATCGCCTCGCGGATCGCGTCCGCCACGCTCAGCCGCGGCCGCGATAGGGCGGCACGCCCGGGTCGGGGAGCCACAGGCCGACGGGCGGCGCGGCGGTCTGGTAGAACACGTCGATCGGGATGCCGCCGCGCGGATACCAGTAGCCGCCGATCCGCAGCCAGCGCGGCGCCAGCGCTGTCGACGAGGCGGCGGGCGATGGCGAGGGTGCAGTCCTCGTGAAAGGCGGCGTGATTGCGGAACGCAGCCGAGATAGAGCTTCAGCGACTTGCTTTCGAGGATCGCCGCCTCGGGCGCGTAGTCGATGACGAAATGGGCGAAATCGGGCTGGCCGGTCACCGGGCACAGCGAGGTGAATTCGGGGCAGGTGAAGCGGACGAGGTACAAGAGGCCCGGATGCGGGTTGGGCACGGTTTCGAGCACCGCCTCGGCCGGCGATCGCGGCAGCGGCGTCGGCCGGCCGAGCTGGGTCAGGGCGGGCTTGTCGGTCATTCGCGCATCTCGCTCGGCGTCGGCATCTGCGCCTCGGCAAACGCGGCGGCAAAATCGGCGAGCGCGCCTGTCTCGATCGCTGCCCGCATCGCCGCCATCAAATCGGCATAATAATGCAGATTGTGCGCGGTCAGCAGCATCGCACCCGAGAATCTCGCCGCTGCGGCAGAGATGGTGCAGATAGGCGCGGCTGTGGCCGGCGCAGGCCGGGCAGCCGCATTCGCGGTCGAGCGGGCCGGCGTCGTCGGCATGGCGCGCGTTGCGCAAATTGAGTGGGCCATGGCGGGTGAAGGCTTGCGCGGTGCGGCCCGAGCGCGTCGGCAACACGCAGTCGAACATGTCGATGCCGCGCATGACCGCGCCGACGAGATCGGCGGGCTTGCCGACCCCCATCAGATAGCGCGGCCGGTCCGCCGGCAATGCCGGCACGGTCGCGTCGAGCACGGCGAAGGTCGTCGCCTGGCCCTCGCCGATCGCGAGCCCGCCGACGGCATAGCCGTCGAAGCCGATCTCGACGAGGCGTGCGGCCGAACGCAGCCGCAGATCGGGATGGACCCCGCCCTGGACGATGCCGAAGATGCCGTGCCCCGGCCGCGCGGCAAAAGCCGCGGCGCGAGCGCGCGGCCCAGCGCATCGACAATTCCATCGAGGCTTCGACCGCGTCCGGCGGCGACGGGTAGGGGGTGCATTCGTCGAGCGCCATCGTCACATCGGCGCCGAGCAGATGTTGGATCTCGATCGAGCGCTCCGGCGTCAACAGATGGGCGCTGCCGTCGAGATGCGAGCGGAAGGCGACCCCGTCCTCGCCGATCTTGCGCAATTTGGCCAGGGACATGACCTGGAACCCGCCGGAATCGGTCAGGATCGCGTGTGGCCAGTTCATAAAGCGGTGCAGCCCGCCGAGGGCCGCGATGCGCTCGCGCCCCCGGCCGCAGCATCAGATGGTAGGTGTTGCCGAGGACGAGCCGCGCCCCGGTCGCGGCGACCCCCTCGGCGGTCATCGCCTTGACCGTCGCGGCGGTGCCGACCGGCATGAAGGCCGGCGTCTCGACCGCGCCATGCGCGGTCGCGAGCCGCCCGCGCCGCGCGGCGCCGTCGCGCGCCAGCATCTCGAAAGCCGAGGGTCACCGGGCGCTAGCCAGCGTCTACGCGCGCGGTCAGCGGCGCACCGTGCCCGACCCGGTCCGGCCGTGTCAGCATGGCGGAGGCGAGGCGACACGTGGCCGCGGCAAATTCCCGCATAACCGGGAAACAACCGGGAAAATTGTCCCGATTCGGCTGCGATCCGAGCATTAATAAAAACATTATCAATATCTTACATCAAAGATGTACGAGCGAGAACCGGGAATTTTTGCCACCTTAACCGGGAATTAAATCAGCCAAACCGGGAATTGTCGGGAATGCGGAGTCGAGGCCCTAACCACCGCCCCGGTCGGGCGTTCGACCGCACCGGCTTGGCCAAAAACTCCCGCGGCCCACACATGGTGCGCGGATGGCGCAACTCATCATGCAATCTGGGCAATTTTCGGGTTGTCATTATACCAATATGTGATTGACTGTGTACACAGAACGCCGACATTAGACCATGTTTGAATGGGATGAAGCAAAGCGGCGCGCAAACCTGGATCGGCGCGGCCTCGATTTTGAAGACGCCGATCTCGTGTTCGACGGCCGTCCGGTCACGACGGCGGCATCGCTGCGCAATAACGAAGACCGTTTGTTTCGACCGCCGAGATCGGTGGGAAGCTTTACACGGTCGTATGGATGTGGCGGGGCGTTAATCAACGGATTATTTCCTTTAGGAGAGCAAGCCGTGGCGAAGAAAGAGCATATCGTCAGATATTCGGCTGAGGATCTGGCCGGCAAGCGCGAGCGCGGGGAGACCCGCTCTGATTGGGCTCGGGCAGCCGCGATGACCGAAAAGGAGATCGAGAGCGATATCGCCTCCGACCCTGACGAGGCGGGGATGGTGGTGGATTGGGATACCATGTCGGTCAAGCTGCCTGAAGCGAAGGCCGAGCTGCATATGCGCATCGACCGCGACGTGCTGGATTTTTTCCGCAAGACGGGACGCGGCTATCAGACCCGCATCAATGCGGTGCTGCGGTCCTATGTCGAGAAGGCGCGGCGCGGGTGACGAGCGAGCTCGGCCGGGGTTTCTTCATCCGGGGCGGCGTTCGATCAGGCAGGCGTCGCCATAGGAGAAGAAGCGGTAGTGCTGCGCCACGGCGTGGGCGTAGGCGGCTTTGACGCGGTCGAGCCCGGCGAGGGCGGCCACCAGCATGAACAAGGTCGAGCGCGGCAGGTGGAAGTTGGTCAGCAACAGATCGATCGCGCGGAAATTGTAGCCGGGGAGGATGAAGAGCCGGGTGTCGCCGGCAAAGGGCCGGACTTCGCCGGTTTCGGCCGCGGCGGACTCTAGAAGGCGCAGGCTGGTCGTGCCGATGGCGACGATGCGGCCGCCGGCGCGCCGGGTGGCGGCGATCTGCCCGGCGGTTGTCGGCGGATAAGGTCGCCCCATTCGGCGTGCATGGGGTGGTCGCGCGGGTTGTCGGTCTTGACCGGCAGAAAGGTGCCGGGGCCGACATGGAGGGTCAGGCTGGCGAGGCCGACGCCGCGCCGCGCCAGGGCGTCGACCAGCGCCGGGGTGAAGTGCAGCCCGGCGGTCGGGGCGGCGACCGCCCCCTCGGTGCGGGCGAACATGGTCTGGTAGTCGGCCCGGTCGCGCGGGTCGCCGCCGCGGGCGCGCTTGATGTAGGGCGGCAACGGCATCGCGCCGTGCCGCGCGAGCGCGGCATGGAAGGCGGCACCCTCGACATCGAAACGCAAGGTCAGGTCGCCTTCGGGATGCTTTTGCGCGACCGTCGCGGCGAAATCCTCGGCGAAATCGACCCGGTCGCCGAGGCGCAGCCGCCGCGCGCCCCTGGCAAAGGCGCGCCAGCTGCCGCCGCCCTCGTCGCGATGCAGGGTCACCTCGACCGTCGCGGCACCGCGCCTGCCGACAAGGCGGGCCGGGATCACCCTGGTGTCGTTGCAGACCATGAGGTCGCCGGCGCGCAACAGGTCCGGCAGGTCGGCGACATGCCGGTCGGCGAAGGGCCCCGCGGCCGGGATGTGCAACAGGCGCGCCATCTCGCGCGGCTCGCACGGACGATCCGCGATCAGCTCGCGCGGCAGCGGAAAATCGAAATCGTCGAGATGCGGCGGACCCATGGCCGCAGATAAGCGGCGCCGGCATCGGGCGTCAATTCGCCTGGCCGACCGGTCGGATTATTTACAGTCGATTTGCGCTATAATTGCAGCCATTGACAGAGCGCGTGGTCTGTCATTACGTGAGCTACATCGCAAGACGGTATTTACCGTCATGGCAGCCGAGGGCGACATGGCGCAGATCGAGACAATTTCGAAGGCCGAGGCGGTCAAGCAGCAGAGCCGCCAGCTACGCGGCCATATTGCCCGCGACCTGCCGGACACCGCTACCCCTTTCGACAAGGAGGGGTATTCGCTGCTCAAATTCCACGGAATCTACCAGGGCTATGACCGCGACAGCGCGACAGCGCTGAAGCAGCGCGGCGAGAGCAAGGCGTGGCAGTTCATGGTCCGGGTGCGGATTCCCGGCGGGCGGCTGACCGCAAAGCAATACCTCGACCTCGACGCGGTCGCCGACAACTGGGCCGACGGGTCATTGCGGATCACGACGCGGCAGAGCATCCAGTTCCACGGCGTCGTCAAATCCGGCCTGAAGGCGGCGATGGCCGAAATCAACAATTCGCTGCTGACGACCCTGGCGGCGTGCGGCGACGTGGTGCGCACCGTGACCACCGGACCGGCGCCGATCCGCGACCCGATCCACGACCGCCTCGAAGCCGATGGCCGGCGGCTGTCGAGCCATATGCTGCCGCGCACCGGCGCCTATCACGAAATCTGGGTCGACGGCGAGAAATGGCGCGACGACGCCGGGGCGCAGGAAGCGGCCGACCCGCTCTATGGCGAGCGTTATCTGCCGCGCAAGTTCAAGATCGGGCTCGCCGTGCCCGAGGACAACTCGATCGACGTGCTGACCAACGACCTCGCGATCGTCCCGATGTGGGAGGGCGACCGGCTCGCCGGCTACAATTTCCTGCTCGGCGGCAGTCACGGGATGACCCACAACAACCCGAAGACCTATCCGCGCCTCGCCTCGCCGGTCGCGTTTATCATGCCCGACGACCTGCTCGAAGCGGCGGCGGCGGTCGTCAAATTGCACCGCGACCATGGCGACCGCGGCAACCGCCGCCACGCCCGGCTCAAATACGTGATCGCCGAAAACGGCGAGGAATGGGCGCGCGAACGGCTCGAGGAATATCTCGGCAGGCGTCTCGAACCCTGCCGGCCATTGCCGCCATTGTCGGTGCCCGACCATCTCGGCTGGCACGAGCAGGGTGACGGCAAGCTCTATCTCGGGGTTCCGGTGGCGAGCGGACGCGTCGTCGACAATGCCGGTTCGCGCGTCCGCAGCGCGTTGCGCGAGATCGTCGCGCGGTTCGGCTGCAACCCGATCCTGATGCCGAGCCAGGACGTCATCCTCTCGGAGATCAGGCCCGAGGACCGCGACCCGATCAACGCGATCCTGCGGCAGCATGACGTGCGGCTTGCCGAGGACATGCGGCCGGCCGAGCGCTGGGCGCTCGCCTGCCCGGCCCTGCCGACCTGCGGGCTGGCGCTGACCGAGGCCGAGCGGGTGCAGGGCGACATCGTCGGCGCGATCGAGGAGCGGCTCGCCCGTTACGGGCTCGAAGCCGAGCGGCTCAGCATCCGCATCACCGGCTGCCCCAACGGCTGCGCCCGGCCCTATACCGGCGACATCGGGATCGTCGGCCGCATGCCCGGTTATTACGCGCTCTTTGTCGGCGGCGATTTCGAAGGCACGCGGCTCAACACCCTTCTTGTCGACAGGGTGGCGCTGGGCGCCATCGGCGAGACGTTCGACCCGCTGTTCGCGCTCTATGCCGCCGATCGCATCGCCGGCGAGGGGTTTGGCGATTTCTGCCACCGCGTCGGGCTGCCGGCGTTGCAGCAGGCGCTGGCGCGCGCCGGCGAGACTCGGCGTCATGCTGCCGATTAGCGTCGACCTCGCGCAAATCCGGGTGCTGCTGGTCGGCGACGGCGTCGCGGTGCGGCGGCGCCTGGCCTTGCTCGACGAGGCCGGCGCCGCGGCGCTCGAAATCTACGCGCCGACCGCCGAGCCGGCATTGGCCGAGATGGCCGGGGCGCGGCTGCGCCGCCGCCTGCCGGAACCCGCCGAGGTGGCGCGGGCGCAACTCGTCTTTGTCGCCGGGCTCGCCGAACCTGCCGCGGGCGACATCTGCCGGGTGGCGAAGGCCGCCGGGGTATTGGTCAATGTCGAGGACGACCGGCGGCGCTGCGATTTTCATTCGGCCGCGGTGATCCGGCGCGGCGATTTGACGGTGGCGATCTCGACCAACGGCAAAAGCCCCGGCCTCGCGTCGCTGATGCGGCGGGTGCTGGAGCGCCGGATCGGGGCGGAGTGGGAATTGCGGCTCGGCGAGATCGCGGGGTTGCGCCGGGCCTGGCGCGCGGGCGGCGCCGATCCCGCCGCGGTCGGCCGGCGCACCCGCGAATGGGTCGCGCGCCGGGGCTGGCTCGACCCCGCCCTGGCCGCCCCTTCACAGGAACCGCCCCGCCCGATACCCTGAGCCGCAACGGGTTTGTCGCTGGAGGCAAGGGAATGGCGGTCATTGCGGTCATCGCACAGGGCATGATGGGGGCCGGGGTTGGCCGGCGGCTGCACGAGAACGGGGCAACCGTGCGCACGTTGCTGTCGGGCCGCAGCGGCGCCAGCGCCGAACGGGCGCGGGCCGCCGGGATGGAGCCCGCCGCCGACGAGCGCGCGCTGCTCGCCGGCGCCGACTTCTTTCTGGCGATCCTGCCGCCGGGCGAGGCCGAGCCGCTCGCGCGCCGGCTCGCGCCGGCATTGACGGCGCTCGACAAGAAGCCGGTCTACGTCGACTGCAATGCGGTCAGCCCGCAGACCGCGATCCGCATCGCCGCGGCGGTGGCGCCGAGCGGCGCTGATTTTGTCGATGGCGGGATCATCGGCGGGCCGCCGCGGCCGGGCTACAGCCCGACGATCTACGCCTCGGGCCCAAAGGCGGGACAGACCGCGGTATTGCGCGATTGGGGGATCGATTGGCGGGTCGTCGACGGACCCGTCGGCGCCGCCTCGGCATTGAAGATGTCCTATGCCGGGATCACCAAGGGGACGACCGCGATCGCTTGCGCGATGCTGTTGGGCGCGGCGCGCTTTGGCTGCGGCGAGGCGCTGGTCGCCGAACTGACCGAGAGCCAGCCCGAGATGCTGGCGCGGATGCGCTCGGGCATCCCGCGGATGTACGACAAGGCCTATCGCTGGGTCGCCGAGATGGAGGAAATCTCCGACTTTCTCGAAGAGAACCCGCCGTCGCGCGACATCTACGCCGCGGTCGCCCGCCTCTACGCCGACCTCGCCGCCGCATACGACGACAAGGAACCCGGCCCCGACAACGCGATCAAATCGCTGGACCGCGTATTGAGCAAAAGATGAGGGTTCGCTCCCTCGCCCCGCGAGCGGGGAGAGGGTTGGGATGAGGGGCTACTGCTGGTGCTCCAACATCGATCGGCTCTTGCCGGACGAATTTGAGCCCGCCGAGTTGCCGATTGCGAAGTCGGCTCCACAGCATCGATTCCGCTCGCGTGGTCGAGACGCGTAGAGATCTCGCCCGTTCGGCAGACGGTAGCGTTCCTTCCGCGCACGGGTTCGGCCCCTCACCCCGACCCTCTCCCCCGCATGCGGGGCGAGGAGTCATCGGCTGCGGTCAGCCCTTGGCGACTTCGTGGTGGGCGAGGTGTTCGAGGACGCGGACCAGGCCGGAATGGTCCCAGCCCTTGCCGCCGAGCGCCGCGGCGGCGTTGAACAATTCCTGCGTCGTCGCGGTGTTGGGCAAGGACAGGCTGAGCGCGCGCGCGCCCTGCAATGCCAGGTTCAGGTCCTTCTGGTGCAATTCGATGCGAAAGCCCGGGTCGAAGGTGCGCTTGATCATGCGCTCGCCATGGATTTCGAGGATGCGCGAGGAGGCGAAGCCGCCCATCAATGCCTGGCGGACCTTGGCCGGGTCGGCGCCCGCCTTCGAGGCGAACAGCAATGCCTCGCCGACCGCCTCGATCGTTAAGGCGACGATGATCTGGTTGGCGACCTTGGTGGTCTGGCCGTCGCCATTGCCGCCGACGAGGGTGATGTTCTTGCCCATCAGGTCGAACAGCGGCTTCATCCGAGCGAAGGCGCGTTCGGGGCCGCCGACCATGATCGTCAGGCTGGCGGCTTGGGCGCCGACCTCGCCGCCCGAGACCGGCGCGTCGAGATAGTCGCAGCCGAGCTTGTTGATCTCGGCGGCGAATTCCTTGGTCTCGATCGGCGAGATCGAGCTCATATCGACGACGAGCTTGCCCGGTGACAGTCCTTCGGCGACCCCGCCGGGCTCAAACAGCACCGCCTTCACGTCGGGGGTATCGGGCACCATCACGATGATGATGTCGGCGCGCTCGGCAACCGCCTTCGAGCTGTCGCAAACGGTCGCGCCGGCGGCCGGCACATCCTGCGGCATCGTGTACTTATCGTGGACCAACAACTCGTGCCCGCCCTTTATCAGGTTGAGAGCCATTGGCCGCCCCATGATGCCGAGCCCTACAAAACCGATCTTCATGACCCCTCCTGACTGCGTTGGTGAACCGCGATCGGCGCACACTGCCGGGTTTCGATCGCCCTCTCAAGTCTTCGTGCCCGCGCGCGCGAATGTCACTCTGCCTACGAACCGCACTGCGCGGCGGACTATCCGGTCGCGGCGCGCTACAATGGCGGCATGAGCGAGAGGGATGAAATTTTGGCGGTGTTGCGGGCGGCCGGCCCTGGTCTTCGACAGCGGTGGCCGATCCGGTCCCTCGCGTTGTTCGGCTCGGTTGCGCGCGGCGAAGACAGCCGGACGAGCGACGTCGACATACTAGTCGAATTCGAGCGGCCGATCGGGCTGTCGGCGTTTCTCGCGCTGGAAGCGTCGCTTGCTGGATTGGTTGGGCGGCCGGTCGATCTCGTGTCGCGCCGAGCGCTGAGTCTCACATCGGCCGCCGCATTCTTGCCGAGGCGCTGCCTCTGTGAATGCGCCGCGCGACTATCGGGATTTTCTGGACGATATCGTCGGTGCGTGCCGTTCGATCATCCGCTTCGTCGACGGGTTCGGCCTTGAAGCCTATCTTGATGACGAGAAGACACGGTATGCCGTCATGCGTGGCTACGAAATCATGGGCGAAGCGGTGCGGCACCTACCAAACGAGTTGAAAGTCGGCAACCCCGACATCCCTTGGGGAACAATGGCGGCCGTTCGCAATCGGGTCGTCCACGGCTATTTCGGGATCGACGATACGATCCTGTTCACAACGATCGACGCGGAGCTAAAGCCGTTGCTGCCGCGGCTGGAAGAGCTGGCCCTCCGGCACCGGACCACACAATGAGATCACGCGTCGAGTAGGTTTTTGCGGCGTCGCCGAGCCGTTGGCCGCCGGCAGGCTGCCAAGGCCTACGCGACAGCCCGCGCCCGCGCGATCGCCGCGACCGGCCTCGCCGACGACCCGTTCCCGACCGCCTGCCCGTTTACCCTCGACGAGGTGTTGTCGCGCTCGTTTCTGCCGCAGCCGTGAGCGCCCGCTCACCCGCCGAAATGGCGCAGCAGCCAGCTCAAGGTTTCCTCCGGCGCTTCCTCGGGGACGTAATGGCCGCACGGCAGCGAGCCGCCGTAAGCGTCGGTCGCGTAATTGCGCTGCCACACCGCGAGCACGTCGCCATGCACCCCCTCGGTATGGCTGCGCGCGCCCCAGATCACCAAGAGCGGTAGGGTGATTTTGTGCCCGGCGTCGAAATCGGCCTTGTCCATGTCGAAGTCGCAGGTCGGGCAGGCGCGGTAGTCGGCGCACGACCCTTTGATCGTCTTCCAATTGAAGCAGCGGACATACTCGGCGAACGCTTCGGGGTCGAAGAAGCCGAGGCCGATGCCGGGCTTCGATAGTTTCTTTTCCATGAAATACTGCGCCGGGATGCCGGCCAGCATGCGCTCGGGGAAGTCGTAAGGCTGGGCCATCAATGCCCAGTGCCACGAGCGGATCGCCCATTCCTTTGAGGTATGGGTCCAGATGTGGTGGTTGGGCAGGATGTCGATCAACGCCGCGCGCTTGACCCGGTCGGGGTGGTCGAGGCACATCCGCGCGGTGGTGCGGGCGCCGCGGTCGTGGCCGGCGACAAAGAACTCGCGATAGCCGAGCTGCTCCATGACCTCGACCTGGTCCTGCGCCATCGCCCGGAACGAATAGTTGACGTTGTTTTCGCCGCCGTCGTCGGGGCCGACGCTGTCGCCGTAGCCGCGCAGATCGGCGGCCACGACATGAAACCGCTCGGCGAGCCGCGGCGCGATCTTGCCCCACGAGGCATGGGTCAAGGGATTGCCGTGCAGCAGCAATAAGGGTGGGCCGTCGCCGCCATGGCGCAGGTTGATGCGCGCGCCCGAGGTTTCGATTTCGGTCCGGGTAAAGCCTTCAAACATGTCCGCCAACTCCTCACCGCCGCTCGCCAAACCCGCATTCTGTGGCCGCTCTGCCCGGCCTGAGCGCAAGGCGCCAAACACCCGGCCGGCCGCCGCCAAACTAGCCGGTTCGATCGGCGGTTGCGAGCAAAGGCTTTCTCCGCGACCGCAACGCAGGTAATACTCCGGGTTGATACCACGTTGCGGGGGCGAGGGGGTGATCGGGGACCGCCGGTTCGTCGTCGATCTCGTCAAGCCGTCGCATTACGACGATGACGGCTATGTCATCGAGTGGTGGAAGTCGTGGATGCCCCCGAACTCGCTCGCCTGTCTTTACGGGCTCGCCGCCGACCTTGTAGCGCGCCATGCGCTCGGGTCTGATGTCGCAATCGAAATACGCGCTCACGACGAGTGCCACACTGCGCGCGAAATCGTCGAAACCCACACCAAGCTCGCCGCCTTTTACCTCCGCCTGCACCGCATCCCCCGCCGCGTCGAGCGCGACCAGCGCCCCTATAGCGACCCGGCGCTTCTGCCGATCGCCGACCCGCATCCGAATCGCGTCGCGATCCCGCGCCCCTGATCGGCGCCGCCGCCTAAGATACAGCGGGACGGGAGTACAGCAACCGCCTCGTCACCGATGCCCGACCGCTTGCCATCCGCCGCTCGGGCCACCGCTGCGGCCAGGCATGGGCGCTGGTTACGATGGCAGATAATCGCGCAAGCGCTTTCCGGCGCCGGACTGAACGCCGTCAAAGACGATGAGGTGTTCCGGTTCCGAGAAGGACCAGGCGAACGAGCCCCAAGCCAGGCTCCCGACAGTTTTCTTGAACGCCGCGTGATTGCGGCTCTGAAAGGCCGTCAAGAAAGCGGCCTGGTCGGGCCGAAATCCCGCGTCCGTGATCAATTTGAGCAGATCGGCCCGTCGTGCTTCGTCAATGGGGCCGTCGGTAGCCACCACCTCCGCGAAGAGGAACAGCAGCAGATCGCCTTCGGCATCGGCGAGGATCACATCGGGCAGCAGCCTTTCCGGGTTGATGTCGATACCGAGCAACCGCAGCAGCTTATCGTCTCTCTCCACGACATGCTTGCGGCTTTCGGAAATCCAGACCACAGCCGGATTGGCCAGGAAAATAGGTGCGAACACTTCAACCACGGCCTTTGTGATGATAGACGAGAGTCCTGGGGCCATCACCCGCGCCTCGCCGCTCGGCAACGTAACGGGGACCCTCGCCGTGGCTCCCGCGGCGGCAACTTGCAGAACCTTCACCGTTGCCAGAGCGCTGGGTGTTAGGTGCTTTCCTCGCCACGCCTCTGCCGCGGCTGCAAATCGCTCCGGAGAAAGGGTCGGATCAAAGAGAGCAGCCAAATCTTCTCGGAGAACGTAACGGCCCCTGCTGGAGGTGGTCGGGACATACGGGTTGACGAGGACAGCACCAACCGGCACCAGCCCTCGCTTCAGTGCTTCGTCTCGGATCAATTCGCGAGTGTTCTCCTTATACCAGCGGTCCGGTGGCTCGGCGGCGCCCGGTTTTTTGACCGCTGTCAGATACGCCAAGCGCTCGGCATCGCTCGTCATCGCAGCCTGCGTGCTTCCCATGCGATAGACGAATTTTGGCGCGAGCCACTCGCCGCCCTCGACCGCACCGACATAAAGCATGACGAAGATGGTGCGCGCAGCAGGGAGGCCAGTGCATTTCGCGCGCTCGGGCGTGCCCGGGGGAAAGACGACCCGCAAGCGCTCCCGGATTTCCTCGACGCTAGGCAGTGGCGGAAGCATCGCGCGATCCATAGGCGGCCGCGACAACGGCTTCGATCTTTGCTGCCGTCGCACCCGCAGCTATAAGCCGCCCGAGGTTCGCCATCACTGAAGGCGGCGGCAGCGGCAATTGCTCCAGCTCAAAGGCCGATACCGCGACGGAACCATTAATGCATCGGAAAGCCGAATCGACTGCCGCGCTGTTCAGAAGCCGTGCGATCACTCCCGCGGATAAAGCGGCGTTCGCCTCGATCGTTCGCACCATGTTGAGGTGGTTCTCGACCACCACCCCCCGATTATTTCGAATAAAGCTGGCGGGAAGCTCCGCTGCTATCAGACGGCGTGCCTGCTCCTTCGCGGTTGTTCGTTGCAGGAGCACGCAAGGCTGTGTGACGATGAGCCAATCATCTTTTGGCCGTCTCGCGATGAACCAAGGGGAATGATTGCGTTTCTCGCTCCGCCAAGAGAACCGCCCACCGCTCGTCACCAATTCTGCCCAAATCACCGGGAATGCGGCGGGACGAAGTCCGGCCAAGCTGGTCCTTGAAGCGGTTCCACACGAGCGGACCGGTCGACACGCGGTAGCCGTAATCGACGAGGCGGTGGGGCATCGACCGCAGGCGTTTGACGAGGGTTGATTGCTCCGGGAGGCCCGGCAAAGCCAAGGGGCATCAGCGGCCGCCGGAAACGTGAAATATCCCGCGTTCCGGCTGACGACATCTTTCTCTGTCGCTGTCTTGATAAAGCCAACCCTGCCCGGCACCGGCGAGCCACCTTTGCGGTAGGTCGCGAGCATCGTTTCTTGCAGCACGTCGGCGAAAACACCATTGCGCTCGCTGATGAAATTGACTGCGAGCGGCGGCGCCTCGCTGATCAATAGCGCTCGTAGCGACTTGTAGTAAAGTCCCGAGAGCATCGATGGTGGCGTAACATAGCCAATGACTCCCGCCTCTTTGACCCAGTGAAGGGCAGCATCGGTGAACACGCCGTAGAGATTGGCGTGACCGTACACACTGCGCGAAAATCGTTTTCGGCGAAGCGGCGAAAGCGTCGTGCGCCCGTAAGGCGGGTTTCCGATGACGAGGTCGAAATGCTCTGCTTCGCTCGAGCGCAGATCGAGGCTATCGCGGACCTCGACAAAATTGGGCAGCTCGCGGCCGGCCGACTGCGCGAGCGGCTCCAGCATGATGGCCAGCATCGCCTGGGCGAGCCACGAGCCGAACGGATCAAAGTCAAACCCGCGCAACCGTGTGGCGATACTCTGTAACGTGATGGCGGGCTCTGCGGACTTTAGCGCCTGCCTCATTCGATCGGCGATCGCGATCATGAACGCTCCGCCACCGCAAGCGGGGTCGAGCACCCGGGCGGTTTGCCAGTCGATACCGGCGTCTTCGGCCATGAAAAGAAGGCACTCGACGATTTCCGGCGGGGTATAAAATATCCCATGCTGTGCTCTGGACGAAAATGGGCAAAAGCGCAGTATAGAGCGATCCAACCGCATAGGCCGCCGCGGCCGGCGACGAAAGATTTCGATCGCCGCAGCAATTTGCTCGGTCACCGTCCAGGCATCCGCCGGCAGCACGGCGCCACCGCCACTGGCAATCAGATTGAATGAGGTCGGCGGCGGCGTTCGATAGAGCCTCTTCCAATAAGCCTCAACCAACGCGGCCGAGAAGCTCCGCGCAAATTCGGCGCGATTTTGGTGGGCCAGGGTCGCGGCGAGCTGCAGCGCGAGCGAACGATCGAAGGGGAGCGCCGTTGCCGGATGCGTGGCCGCTGCGAGCTGTGGTCCTGGCTTCGCCATTTCTTACCCAAAACTCCAATAGCCGGCATGCCGACACGTTTTAATCGTCGAATTACAGAACATATCACGAACCTCGACAATCGCAACGTTCTGTTTTGCCGAGGCTCGAAACCTCGCGGCACGGATCATTCATTGGACGGGCGCGAGCCGCCCCCTCGCAGGATGCGGCGGGCGATCGACCAGCGGTGGACTTCGGAGGGGCCGTCATAGATGCGGAACGGGCGGACCTCGCGCCACAGGCGCGCGACGATCGTGTCGTCGGTGACGCCGAGCCCGCCCAGGATCTGCATGCTGCGGTCGACGACGCGCCCGATCGCCTCGGAGCAGACGACTTTGGCCATGCTCAATTCATGGCCGGCGCGCCGGCCCTGGTCGAGGAGCCACGCGGTGTGCCAGATCACCAGCCGTGACGTGTGCAAATCCATCTCGTTGTCGGCGAGCATAAAGCCGACCCCCTCGTGCTCGCCCAACGGCTTGCCAAAGGCAGTGCGGCGGCGGGCGTAGTCGAGGGCGATGTCGTGGGCGCGGCGCGCCGCACCCAGCCAGCGCATGCAATGGGTCAGCCGCGCCGGCGCGAGCCGCACCTGGGCATAGCGGAAGCCCTCGCCGATGCGTCCGAGCACCGCACTTTCCGGCACCCGCACCCCGTCGAGCCGGATCACCGCATGACCGCCGGACATGTACTGGTCCAAGGTGTCGAGCACGCGCTCGACGACGATCCCGGGAGCGTTCATCGGCGCGAGAAACATGGTCGCGCCGGCCGGGCCGCCCGCGTCATCATCGGTTTTCGCCATGACGATTGCGAATTCAGCACCAACAGCGCCGGTGATCAGCCATTTCTCGCCGTCGACGACGAAATCGCTGCGATTGCCGTCCGCGGCGCGGCGCGCGGTCGTCTTCAGCATCGACGGGTCCGATCCCGCCCCCGGCGCGGGCTCGGTCATCATAAAGCAGGACCGGGTGTCGCCCGCTGCCAATGGCCGCAGCCAGCGCTGTTTTTGATCGTCGTCGGCGACCTGTTCGAGGAGGTGCATGTTGCCCTCGTCGGGGGCGAAACAGTTGAGCGCGACCGGCCCCAACGGCGAATAACCGGCCTCCTCGAAAACCACCGCGCGGCCGCGATGATCGAGCCCGAGCCCGCCCCATTCGCGGCCGACATGGGGCGACAGCAGGCCCGACCGGCGGCCCAGCGCCACCAGCTCGATGCCGCAGTTCCGCAGCCGGGCCATGCGGCGTCTGCCGCGGGTCGGCCTCAAAGGGGATGACCTCCTCGCGCACCAGGCGCTCGGTGCGCTGCTTCAGGTCGAGAAGGTCGTCGGGCAGCGAGAAATCCATCGCGGGCTCCGCTTGGTGGTACCGGCCGGCCACACCGGCGCGGCATGGTCGAGGATTCAGCGGAACCGCGTCAAGACAGCGAGTGAGCGTGTGAATATCATATTTCAATATTGACAATTCATAGCTGGATGTGCAATAGTGCGGCTGATGACAACGTTCAAAACGGCATGGCCGGGCGCGCGCTCGAAATCGGCGCGATCGGCCGCCGCGCTCAGCACCCGATTGTTCAGCGCCCCATTGTTCAGCCCCCGATTGTTCAAACCCCGACTGGAGACGACGCCGATGCGCCACAGCGACGACCCGCAATCCTGCATCCGCGCCGCCATGCGGCGACGCCGCCGCGCCTTGGGGCTGACCCAGGAAGCTGCGGCGCGGCTCTTCGGCATGCCGCGGCTGACCTATCACCGCATCGAGACCGGCGCGCGCCACATCCGCTTCGCCGAGCTTGCCGCAATCTGCGAGCTGTTCGACTGCGCCCCGGGCGAATTGCTGCAGGACGGCCAGCTCGCCGCCGCCTTCAGCCGCGCCGCCGACACCCTGCTCGGCCACGCGCCGGCATAATCAGCTTCTAGACCCGATGTCCGCTGAGTGAAGGAAACGACATTTTCAGCAGCCTGCTGGAGATCCCGTATCGCCAATGAAAACACCGCGAACAAACCCTTTGCGTTGCTCGTCGCCAAAATCTTCGTGCCGACAAGCGCTCCGCATAGAGGACCCCCTCCGCTTTCAGGCCTGTGGCTCGCTTGTCTTGTGATCAGTGAAGCGGGCCGAAGGCGGGGGGCGGGATGCGGCGCTTGGAGGCGGCCTCGTAGGAGGAGGCGATTTCGAGCACCGAATCCTCCCTGCCGGGCTCGGCGCGGAAGACCAGCGAAAAGGGCAGGCCGGGCGGGGGCAGCTCGGTCGGATGTTCGGCGGCGACCGGGAGGTAGCGGGTGCGCTCGGGGCTCAGCGCAAAGACCGGGTCGTAGACGGTCGTCACATAGCCGGCCGGGACCAGCACCTCGCTGAGGCCGGCGTTCGGGCCGTAGAACAACTCCATCCTCAGGTTGGACGGGCCGCCGAGGCGGTCGTGGGCGCCGCCGATCCTGGCGGGCGGCAGCGGCGTGTGCAGCCGCACCAGCGCGTCGAGCCGGTTTTCGAGGATCACCATCATGTCGACCCGGCGCAACAATTCGCGCAGCATGATGCGCTCGTCGACCCCTTGGCGGCCGCCGAGGGGGTTGCGCGGGTCGGCGACCTCCTCCCAGTTCTTGAAGGCGGCGCGCCCGTCGTCGCCCCAGAATTTCGAGCGCGCATTGAGCGCCGCGAAATCGGCCAGGCCTTCGACAAAGCCGCATGCCCGCCAATCGGCCGCCCGCCGCGACAGATATTGCGGAATGTGAAAGCGGAACGACATCGCCAGCTGCTGCTCCTGGATCGTCGCGATGTCGAGATTGGCGGGTGGCGCCAGGCGGCCCTCGGCCAGTTCGACCAGATAGTCGATCGGCGCCATCTTGCCCGACCCGAAGATCTTGCCCGGCAGGAACTCGGTCGGACGGATCGCGGCGGCGAATTCCTTGAAGACAGGGGTTCCGTCGGCGGCCGAGCCGGAACAACAGGTCGGGCATGAACACCGGGACCAGCCGCGCCAAGGCCCGGCGGAAATCGGGGTTCATCTGCTCGAGGTCGGGGTCGCGCTCCCACAGCGGGTCGGCGGATTCGACCAATGTCGCGCCAAGCTTGCCGCCGAGCACCGATTTGATCTCGGCCGCGGCCGCCGTCGCGATCGGCATCGTCGCCTTTTCGCCGGGCCGGACCAGCATCAACTCGCGGATCGACCCCGATGCGCCGCCCCCGCAACGCACCCGGCACGCCCGCGCCCGTGGCGTGTCTCGCATACCCGTTCGCCAACACCGAGGAGCGCGGCACCGTCGTGTACGGGTCGCGCGGGTCGTAATAGCCGCGTTCCGGGTCCGCGAGCGCGTCGAGCACCTTGGCGCAATCGCCGATCGTGCGCGCCAGGATGCCGCTGCGGTCGCAATAGATGTCGGCGCCGATCGCCCCGCCGTCAAAGCCGAGCATCGCCTTGTGCGGCAGGATCAAGGCCACGGCATTGTGGTTGGCGGGGCCGCGGGTCGAGGCGCGGGTCTCCTCGCCGAGGCTGCACATGACGAGGTTGGCGCTGACCGACACGCCCGAGCCGGAGGACGAGCCGAGCGAGGCGGCACGGGTCGTGTCATAGGGGTTGGCGGGGTTGCCGGCCCAGCTCGACCGCTGATAGCCGAGGGTCGAGGGCAGCACCTTTTCCGGCTGGTGCCGGCCGCCGGGGTTGCCGGCGCGGCCGTTGTATTCGGTGCACACCGCCTTGGCGAAGATGATCGCACCCTTGTTGCGCAGCTGCTCGACCAGGATGTGGTCGCGCGCCGGAAAATCGATGTCGTAGGCCGCGTCGCCGCCGGCGGTCGTGCGCATGTCCTTGGTGTCGAACGGGTCCTTGAACGAGAACACGACGCCGTACATCGGCATCTCGTCGAGCGGCGGGTTGTGGCCGTATCGCGCGTCGAGCTCGGCGGCACGTTCGAGCGCATCGGGCAGATGCCGAAAATGTTCGCAGACCGGCGGCGCGCCTGACGGCAGCGGGCCGAGCGACGGGTGGCGGTCGAACTCGCCGCTGCACGTGACCGAACGCTCGCCGCGGATGTTCAAGGTCGCCAGCGCGTTCAACTGGCCGGCATCGGGAATGCCGGCGATCATGCCGTATTGCTGCTGCACCGAGGGATCGGAGGCGGTCGCCTCCATGCGGCCGAATTCGAGCGGCGGGCCCGTGGTATTTGTCGAGATCGGGGAGAATCGCCGCGGCCTTGACGGTCGCCGTCGGAAACCGCAATGGCGCCCCCGCGCGCACCGCACCGGCCGCCTCCGGCAGAGCCGCCCCGTCTTCGGTCACCAGCAGGCTCGCGACCCCGTTATAGGCGCGGGCGCGGGCGAGATAGTGCCGCACGACCGCGACGAGAGTGGTTTCGCCGGCGCGGATCGCCCGGTGCAAATCGTCGATCGTCGCCTCTTCGAGCCGAAACCGCTTGGGGCGCCCGCCATGGTCTTCGCTCATGATCCCGTATTTCCTCCGGTAAGCCACACCGGGCGATCCTATCACCTGATCCGAATTTTCACGTGCCGAGCCGGCGCCGATCCTTCAGGATGCGGCGATCGGATTCACAACTCGCGGGACCTGACCAATGGCTGAGCAAGCACTCTCCGAACTCGCCCCGACCGGCGTTTTGCGCGCGGCGATCAACATGGGCAATTTCCTGCTGGTCACCGGCAAGACCCCGGCCGGCGACCCGGTCGGCGTCGCCCCCGACATGGCGCGCGAAATCGCCCAGCGGTTGGGCGTGCCGGTGGCCTATGTCCCCTATGCGCGGCCGGGCGAGCTGGCGGACGCGGCCGGCGCCGGGGTGTGGGATATCGGGCTGATCGGCGCCGAGCCCCAGCGCGCCGCAAAGATCGACTTCACCGCCGCCTATGTCGAGATCGAGGCGACCTATCTGGTGCCGGCGGGCTCGCCGATCCGGTCGATCTCCGAAGTCGACCAGCCCGGCAGGCGCACCGCGGTGACCGCGCGCAGCGCCTACGGCCTGTGGCTCGAAAACAACTATAAAAAGGGCCAGCTCCTGCAATTCGACAATGCCGAGGCGGCGCTCAAGGCTTTCGACGATGAAAAGCTCGACGCCTATGCCGGGTTGAGGCCGGGTCTGCTCGATGTTCAAAAGGCGCGACCCGGCGCGCGCATCCTCGACGGGCAGTTCGCCGCGGTGCAGCAGGCGGTCGGCACCGCCAAGGCCAATGCCGCCGGCGCCGCGTTTCTGCGCGAGTTTGTCGAGGAGGCGAAAAAATCCGGCCTCGTCGGCCGGCTGATCGAGCGCCACGGCGTCGTCGGCCGGCTGTCGGTGGCCGCGCCCGGCTGAGCCCCCGCACCGGCTGAGCCCCCGCACCGGCTGAGCCCCCGCACCGGCTGAGCGCAAAACGCCCACAAAAGGCGCCTCTGCCCTGGTCCCGCCGCCTCCCTCACCGAGGAGTCCCAGCCGTGCCCGACGAAGTGACATCGCCATCGACCGAGCTCGCCTTCATGACCATCGCCGAGATGGCGCGGCGGATCGGGAAGAAGGAATTGTCGCCGGTCGAGCTGGCAACGGCGTTGATCGGGCGGGCGGAGGCGCTCGACCCCCAGCTCAACGCCTACCTGCTGCCGACCCCGGAGCGCGCGCTCGACCAGGCCCGCGCCGCCGAGCGCGAGATCATGGCCGGGCGGTGTCGCGGGCCGATGCACGGCATCCCGTTCGGGCTCAAGGACATCTACGCGACCGCCGGCATCCGCACGACCGGGCACTCCCGGACCTGCATCGACACGGTGCCGAATTTCGACGCGACCACTGTCGCCAGGCTTCACGAGGCGGGCGCGGTCTTGATGGGCAAGCTCGCGACCCACGAATTCGCGCATGGCGGGCCGTCCTTCGACCTGCCCTGGCCGCCGGCGCGCAACCCGTGGAACCGCGATCATTTCACCGGCGGCTCGTCGAGCGGCTCGGGGGCGGCGGTGGCGGCCGGTTTCGTGCCGGCCGCACTCGGCTCCGACACCGGCGGCTCGATCCGCGGCCCGGCGGCATTGTGCGGCATCGTCGGGCTGAAGCCGACCTACGGCCTCGTCAGCCGCTACGGCGTCTATGCCAACTCGTTCAGCTTCGACCATGCCGGGCCGATGACCTGGACCGTCGAGGATTGCGCGATCCTGTTGCAGGCGATCGCCGGACACGACCCGAAGGACCCGGCGAGTGCGGCACACCCCACACCCGATTACCGCGCGGCGTTGACCGGCGACATCGCGGGCCTGCGGGTCGGGATCGTCCGTCACCTGCACGAAGACGACTGCCCGGTGAATGCGGAGGTCGGCAAGGCGCTGGAGGAAGCATTTCGCGTATTGCGGTCGCTCGGCGCCATCCTCGGCGAGGTAAGGCTGCGGCCGGCCCAGGATTACTACGACGTCAAGGTCACGATCGCCGAAAGCGAGCTGCTGGCGGTGCACGAGCCGGTGCTGCGCGCCCGGCCCGGCGATTTCGGCGAGGATTTTCTCGGCCGCGTGCTGCCGGCGGTGCTGATCAGCGCCCGCGACTATGTGCAGGCGCAGCGCGAGCGGCGGCGCATCCTGGCCGAGATGGCGCCGGTCTACGCCGATTACGACGTGCTGGTCACCGCGACCGCCGGCGGCCCGGCGCCGCGGCTCGACGCCTGGCGGACGATCGAGTTCTGGCGGCGGCCGTCCTTGACGACCCCGTTCAACGTCACCGGCGGCCCGGCATTGGCGCAATGCATCGGCTTCAGCAGCAGCGGTCTGCCGCTGTCGATGCAGGTCGTCGGCCGGCCGTTCGCCGAGACGACGGTGTTGCGGGTGGCGCATGCCTATGAGCAGGCGACCGAGTGGCGGGCGCGCCGGCCAAGGCTCGACCCGAACGCGGCGTTCTCGACCGAATTGCCGCCGGTCCCCGACCCGCCGCCCGCCGATGTCGACGCCGCCACCCGTGACCGCGCCGCTTCCGCCTGCCGCAGCGCCGGCCTCACCCTCTCCGACCGGCAATTCGCGATGCTGTGCGCCGCCGCCCCTTATGTCGAGGCGATGACCGGCCGGCTCTACCGCGAGCGCGAATGGTCCGAAGAACCGGCCAACATCTTCCGGTTCGGCGGCTGAGGCGTCCGCCGGTCGGAGAGAAGCGCTCTTCGGAGACCGTTGCCGCGATGGTGCGGCGGGACTAGCTTTCTTTCAGCATCATCGGGAGGAGAGAATGCGCGAACCTGCCTTTGTCCGCGAAGTCGGCATGCGCGACGGGCTGCAGAGCCTCGCCGCGATCATGCCGACCGAGCAAAAGCTCGCCTGGCTCGATGCCGAGCACGCCGCCGGGGTGCGCGAGATCGAGGTCAGCTCGTTTGTCCCGCCGAAATTGCTGCCGCAGCTCGCCGACGCCGAGGCGGTCGTGCGCCATGCGCTCGATTTGCCGGGGCTGACCGTGTCGGCATTGATCCCGAACCTCAAAGGGGCGGAGCGCGGCCTGGCACTCGGCGTGCACGAGATGAATTTCGTGCTGTCGGTCAGCGAGGGCCACAACCGCGCCAACGTCCGCCGCGGCACCGCCGAGTCGGTCGAGGATTTCCGCCGCGTCGTGGCATTGTGCCATACCGCGCCCGAGGGCAGGCGCCCGCGCCTGACCTGCGGCCTCGCCACCGCCTTCGGCTGCACGATCGAGGGAGCCGTGGACGAGGAGCGGGTCCGCCGGATCGCGGTCGAGGTTGCCGAGGCCGGGGCCGACGCGATCATGCTCGCCGATACCGTCGGCTACGGCCAGCCGGCGGCGATCGAGCGCGTTTTCCGGCGCGTCATGGCCGACGTGGCGCCGGTGCCGGTCTGCGGCCATTTCCACGACACCCGCGGGCTCGGCCTCGCCAACGTCTTGGCGGCGTTGAACGCCGGGGCGCGGTCGTTCGACGCCTCGCTCGGCGGGCTGGGCGGCTGCCCCTACGCGCCGGGCGCCACCGGCAACATCGTCATCGAGGACCTGGTCTTCATGCTCGAAGCGATGGGGTTCGACACCGGCATCGACCTCGACCGCCTGGTCGAGGTGCGCGAGCTGGTGCATGGCGCATTGCCCGACATCGTCCAATACGGCGCCATCGCCAAAGCCGGCCTGCCCAAGAATTTCCACGCAACACCGGTCGCACAGGCGGCGGAGTAGCGACAGTCCTCGATGCGAACGCTACGATGGAGGTAGACGAATATCTCGAAAAGATAGCAGCGGAGAGGTACGCGCGCGAAGTCGATCAAGACGAGAACATTTTTCGGAACCTGCCCTTTGCCGCTGCTGCATTGGCGATCATTTTTGCTTTTATGGCAGCTGTCAGAGGTGAAATCCCTACCCAATTGAACGACATGTTTGCGATCATGACATGGACATTGTTGGTTTTATTCTGGGGCTCGATCGCGACCGCATTGGGTTTCCTATGGGCGGCCATCAGCGCGAGACCACTCTCGTTGCTTTTTGTCCCCGGTGAGTGAGCTGCAGAGGATATATCGATAATTTGCGAAGATACTACGGGGGATTAAGGACTTTGAATGAGATTCAAATCGAGCAACAAGTTGTAAAAGATCTGAGAACCTTTATGATTGAACAGTATGAGCTTGGTGCAGCCGATATCCAGAGAGTAAACGTCGCAAGGTTGCAGGCTCGCAACCGAGCGTTTTTGAGCCTGATCGTCGCCTTGCTCATCGCCTTGAGACGGTCGTCTTCATATTTGGGCGCCAAGTGGTGTACGGCGGTGCCAATGGCACAATCGTCGTCCAAGGATGGAAACATGCCACGTCCTGATCCAGAAAAGCCGATCCCGCCGCCGATGCAGTCGGTCATCAAGGGTGGATGGACATACCGAATCGAGAATCCAACTGAAACGGTCGTCTCGGCCTTGAAGAAATTGGCTGAAGAAGTGAAAAGCCACTCCTGGGCCTTTGTCCGCCACGGGCCACAGATGTTGTTGCCTCCTGAAACCGCGGCCCGAGAGGACCAAATTGTAGGACTGGCTGACGAGATCGAAAAGCTCGCGGACAGGGTGCCTCAAGGCAACGTGGCCTATCCCAACGTCGAAGATATTCTGTCGCGACTGCATAAACTCGGTTTCTTTCCTGACGGTCTGATTGTCAGCAATGTGGCGCGGGCCATCCATGCGCTAGAAAAACAGCGACTGGATAAAAACTTAGAGATCGATCGGCGCTGATCGCGCATCGCGGCGCCTGTCTTTCTCTGAGCTCCGAAGTATAGGAGAGAGGGATCATGCCTGAGGAACCGATTTCCGCCGAGCGTTTCGCGATCCTTGTCGAGCAGGCGGGGCTGCGGCTGACCCCGGAGCAGTTCGACGAATTGCGCCAGGGCTATCGTTTTGTGCGGCGCATGCAGCGGGTCGTGCGGCGGCCGCGCGACCGGGCCGCCGAGCCGGCGCATATCTTTGTGCATCCGCGGGCGGGGGTACGGTGATGGACCCGGCACAACTCACCATCGCCGAGGCGAGCCGCGCCATCGCCGCGGGCAGCCTGTCGCCGGTGGCGCTGACCGAGGCCTATCTCGACCGCATCGCGGCGCTCGACGGCGAGTTGCACAGCTATGTGCTGGTGTTGCGCGACCAGGCGCTGAAGGCGGCGCAGACGCCGGCGCGCGGCGTGCTGCACGGCATCCCGATCGGGCTCAAGGACATCTACAAAACCCGCGGTGTGCGCACCACGGCCGGCTCGCGCCGCTACCTCGACCATGTTCCCGACGAGGACGCCGAAACCTGGGTGCGGCTGCGCCAAGCCGGCGCGGTCCTGCTCGGCAAGAACGAGACCCACGAATTCGCGATCGGCGGCCCCGATTTCACGCTCCCGTTCGCGCCGGCGCGCAACCCGTGGAACACGGCGCATTACCCGGCGGGGTCGTCGAGCGGCTCGGCGGTCGCGGTCGCGGCCGGCCTCTGCGCCGGCGCGATGGGCTCGGACACCGGCGGCTCGATCCGCGGGCCGGCCGCGTATTGCGGCATCGTCGGCCTGAAGCCGAGCTATGGCCGGGTCAGCCGGCGCGGCGTCTTCCCGCTCTCTTATACGCTCGACCATTGCGGCCCGCTGACCCGCACCGTCGAGGATTGCGCGATCATGATGTCCGCGCTCGCCGGCTATGATCCGCACGATCCCGCCTCGGCCGATGTGCCGGTGCCGGATTACCGCGCGGCGCTGACATCGCGGCTCGACGGGCTCAAGATCGGCGTCGTCCGCCATTTTCACGAGCATGACGCGGTCGCCGGCTTTGGCCCCGACAGCGCGCCGAGTGCCGCTTATACCGCGGCCTTCGACACCGCCTGCCGGACCCTGGAGAGCCGCGGCGCCCGCCTCGTCGACATCAGGCTGTCGCCGCTGGTCGACTACCTCGACGCCAACCGGCTGATCATGCTGGCCGAGGCCTATGCGTTGCACGAGAAGGATTTTCGCGAGCGGCCGCAGGATTTCGGTCATCACATGTTCGCGCGGATCGGGTTGGGCGCCTTTCTGACCGCGGCGGATTACGTCGAGGCGATGCGCCAGCGGCGCGAGCTGGCGGTCGAATTCGCCGATGCGATCGAGGGCGTCGACGCCGTCGTCTCGGCCAACGCCACCGGACCGGCGCCGCGCATCGACGCGATCCCGACCTATTCGACCTTTGAGCGCGCCTCCTACACCGGCCCCTACAACCTGACCGGCTCGCCGGCATTGTCGGTGCCGATCGGCTTCGAGGACGGGTTGCCGCTCGCCTTTCAGATCGCGGGCAAGCCGTTCGACGAGGCCGGGGTCATGCGCGTCGGCCACGCCTTTGAGCAGGCGACCGATTTCCACCGCCAGCGCCCGGCGATCGCCGCCCCGCTCCCCGGCCGCGCATAGCGGACGATCGTGCAGAATGGCGGGAACGATGTACCTCCCCATAACAATCCCAGCCAGGCTGATAGATCCTGTGCGCAGGGAACTCGAGTGTGGCGCGAGAAGAGGTACTGCGCGGAATCGCGAGCGCTTACACAGGTCGTCAAATACTCGGGGACTGCATAAAGCCAGACGCTTTCACTCCCGTGGGACCGCCTAATGTCGTTGCGCGGATGTACAAGGGTCCAGATGGTCTCTACCTCGGGCATGCCAAGGGATTAGACGGTAGAATTGCTGGTAATGTACAGTGGTTGAAGATATCTAATTTGGGATCGCGACTATTGGCTTCGGCTGGCATGCTGTCCGGCCATCTGATGTTGGTAGAGATCGGCCAAGATTGATCGAGTCCAAAAGGATGTTGTTGCGATCCGAAGGGCTCTCGATGACGATCGAATGGAGGGTCTTCGAGCTGCTATTCAGGGCGTCGAAGACGCGCTCGAAGCGTACAGCCCCGAGAATAAACACGCGTTATTGATAGCAACAATTCCGTTTCTCCAAAAGGCAATCTACCAGGAGATCGCCACCCTGAAGCGGGAAATCGCTGAGGTTCCCTCGCCAAAGGAATGGCCAATCAGCAGAGTGATTAACAACCGCGAACCAGAAATGCGCTTGCGGCTTGAACGCGCGGAGAACACCTTTCGAGCATGTCTGGAAGGCGTCTCGATCCTAAGCCAAGCATATTTCGCCATTGATGAGCGCGAGTTGGGCTGTAAATCGGCAATTCACCTCCTCACCAGGCTCGAAGCTGCAGGCATAAACGAGGCAGAACACCGAGCGCGCCTGCTCATGCCCCGAGAAAGCCAAGATCGCCCGGAGCAAATTTGGGCGGAATACCTGCGGACGTTGCCCGAAATGATGGAACTCATCGAACACCAGCGCAGATTCAATTGGCTCCGGCGGAGATTCAAGCGGCTCTGGCCGGGCAGGCGGCCAAGGAAATGAGGGGATGACGATCTCTGTCACCCAGGGTTTGTGCGACGGGTCGCCCTGGAAGTGGTCACCCTGCCGACATATCTCGTCGGATTATTGCTGATGGAGCCGGACAATGCGCCCCTACAACATCAAAGCCGAATGGGATGGGGAAGCCCAGGTTTGGGTGGCATCGAGCGAAGACGTGCCGGGACTTGCCACCGGGGCCGACACCTTTGAGGAATTGATCGAGAAATTGCGCGTGGTTGTCCCAGAGCTGCTCGAAGAGAACGGGCTCCTGGATTTGAAAACGGACGAGATTCCGTTCACGGTTCTTGCCGAACGGGCCGATTATGCCCGCCGCGCCGCCTGATGGCGGACAATTATACGCCGCGGGTGAAAGCAATCCTTCTCCAAAACCGATGCGCATTCGTCAGGCAAGGGCGTGGCGACCACGAGATCTGGCAAAGCCCAATTACCAACCGTCGGTTCATGGTCGACAACTTCATCAAATCGCGCCATTGGGCAAACTACACTCTGAAACAGGCCGGGTTGCCTAAAGCTTTCTGAGGCGGGGCATGCAAGAGTTCATCCATCCCGAATTCCTGATCGACACCGAGACCCTGGAGCGCCGGCTTAGTGAGCCGGGGCTGATCGTGCTCGACTGCACGACGCATTTGATCCCCGATCCGAAAACGACCTACCAGGTCGTGCCGGGCCGCGCCGATTTCGAAAAGGGCCATGTCCCGGGCGCGCAATTCGCCGATGTCCAGGGCGATTTATCGGACAACAACCACCGCTTTCGCTTCATGCTGCCCTCGGCCGAGGCGTTCGCCGCCGCGATGAGCCGGTTCGGCGTCGGCGAAGGGACGCGTGTCGTGCTCTACAGCACCGCCAACCCGTGGTGGGCGACGCGGGTGTGGTGGCTGTTGCGCGTCTTCGGCTTTGACGACGCGGCGGTGCTCGACGGCGGCTGGCAGAAATGGAGCCGCGAAGGCCGCGCGGTCGAAACCGGCCCGGCAAAGGGGCGCCCGCCCGGCAACTTTGTCGTCCGCGAACAGCGCCCGCTGATGGCCGACAGGGAAGAGGTGTTGCGCGCGGTCGGCGACGGCGCGGTGTGCACCCTGAACGCTCTCGCACCCGAGCAGCACGCCGGCGCCGGCGGCAACAGCTATGGCCGGCCCGGCCGGATCAAGGGCAGCGTCAACCTGCCGGCCGCACATCTGCTCGATCCGGCGACCAACGCCTTCCTGCCCGCCGACGAATTGCGGCGACGCTTCGAGAAGGTCGGCGCCTTTGACAAGGAGGTCATCACCTATTGCGGCGGCGGCATCGCCGCCAGCGCCGATGCTCTCGCGCTGGTCATGCTCGGCCATCCGAATGTCCGGCTGTACGACGCGTCGATGAGCGAATGGGCGAACGACCCGTCATTGCCGATGGAGACCGGTTGAGCCGGGCGGCAGGTAACGCCGCGACCATGGGAGGGCTGCCATGACTTCACAAATGGGCGACGCGTGCCTGGTGGTAACCGACGCGCCGAGCGCGGAAGACGAAGCGGTTGTCCGCGACGGCCTCGGCGCCTACAATTTCGAGAAGGCAGGGTATCGCGATCACCGGCCCTTGGCGATCCTGGTGCGCGACCCCGAGAACGGCGAGGTCGTCGGCGGGCTGCTCGGCCGGACGTCGTTCGGCCTCCTCTACGTCGACCGCTTCTTTCTGCCCGAGAACCTGCGCAAGCAAGGGCTCGGGACCCGGATCATCAAGGCCGCCGAGGAAGAGGGTCTGCGGCGCGGCTGCACGCCGGGCGATCCTGACCACCCTCTCGTTCCAGGCGCCCGGCTTTTACAAGCGGCAGGGTTGGCAGGTGCTTGGGCAGATCGAATGCGACCCGCCCGGCCACACCCGCTTTCTGATGACCAAGACGCTGGCGAGCCGTTAGGCCCGCATCCTGGACTTCGACACGCTCGCCGTTGAACTCGCCCCCAAAGTTCCAATCTGGCGCAAAGTGCCAATCTGGTCTGCGGCGCCAGGGTCTTTCAACGCCCGGCGGCGCGTCCGATGTAAGGGGCATCGTCGGGGCGCGTGAGCGCTTCGCAAGCAGGAATGACCCACATGATCGAGCGCAGACCCTTTGCAAAACTGGGCGGGGCGAACCATGGCTGGCTCGCTACCAAACATCACTTCTCGTTCGCCGATTACCAGGACCCGGAGCGGATGAACTGGGGCCGGTTGCGGGTGTGGAATGACGACGAGATCGCGGCCGACGCCGGCTTTCCGCCGCACCCGCACGCGGACATGGAGATCGTTACCTATGTCACCGAAGGGGCGGTCACCCATCAGGACAGTCTCGGCAACAAAGGCCGTACCGAAGCGGGCGACGTGCAGGTGATGAGCGCCGGCACCGGCATCCGCCATTCCGAATACAATTTGGAGCCCGGACCGACAAAGCTGTTCCAGATCTGGATCGTGCCGACCAAACGCGGCGCGCCGCCGAGCTGGGGCACCAGGCCGTTTCCGAAAGGCGAGCGCTCCGGACGTTTCGTGCCATTGGCGAGCGGCTTCGAGAGCGATGCCGAGGCATTGCCGATCCGCACCGACGCGCGGGTATTGGGCGCGACCTTGGCTGCCGGCGAAACCGTCGACTACCCGCTCGGGCGTGACCGGCACGGCTATCTGGTGCCGGCGAAGGGCGCGGTCGAGGTCAACGGCGTGCGGCTCGACGCGCGCGACGGGGCGGCGATCCGCGACGAGGCGGGGCTGCGGATTCGCGCGCTCGACGACGCCGAGCTGGTGCTCGTCGACGCCGCCTGATCGCTGGGCTCGGACATTGAGCTCGGCGGTCGCGGTCTGGCCGCTGAGCAATTCGGTCGCGCGGATTTTCCAGGTCCCCGACTTGTCGTTGAAGGCGAGGGGCAGCAGCCTCACCGCCGCACCGTGGCGGACCAGCATGTTTCCGGAATAGGGCAGCACGATGCGGCCCGCCGGGTCGATGACGTCGAGATGGACGACTCCCAGCGCGGCCGGCGAATTCGCCCGAATGTGAAATTCGATCGTATCGCCGAGCCGGGCGGTGGCCGGGCCGGCGATCGCGGGTGCGGCGAGCGGTGTCGGCGACAAGGCCAGGATCACCGGCTCGACCGAGCCGACATCGAGCCGCACCCGGTCGGTCTCGCCGAGAGCGCGGCGGGCCCGCAGGTCGTAGACAAAAAAGCGGCGGGGCAGGGTGACGTTGACGGCTTCCCGGTCGCCAGGGCTGGTCTCGGCAAAGTCGCGCTGCAACGCGAGGATCCGCACCTTGCCGTTGTCGAAGACATGGGTCTCGATGTCGCTTGCCGGCTGGCCGCCTTCGCGCGCGACCTGGAAGGTGGGCTTGACCCCGGCGGCGGCAAGAAGGTCGGCGGCGCGCCCGAGGTCGGCGGCCTGGTCGGCCCCGCTGAAAGCGGCGTAGACGCCGGCACCCGCGCCGAATGCAAAATGCGCCGCCGGGCCGCCGGGCGGGCGCGCGAACACCGCCCGGAGCGAGGGCGTTGCCGCCTTGCGCCCGTGCTCGTCGAACCGGCCCGGCTCGCCGTCGGCGACGACGATGCCGCCCCGCGCCGCGAAGGCGCGGATCCGGCTGGCCGCCGGGCCCGACAAGGCGACCGCGTCCGGCAGCATCAGGAGCGCGCAACCCGGCTCGGCGCAGCCCCCCCTTGGCGATCTCTTCGTCCGAGACAAAGCGCGGCTCCAAGCCCAAATGCTGGACAGCGCGCACAAAATTGCGCGAGGAAATACCGGGTGCGGCGCCCGGAGGCTCGCGCGCTGCTGTCATCCCGGCTTTTTCGGTCCCCGATTTGTGGTCGAGCATCCATTGCACGCGCATGCTCGCCGGCGAATAGAGCACGCCGACCGGGTCGAGATGCCGCCGGCTGTTGATCAGCAACTGGCCGAGCCCGTCGCGGATCTCGGCGAAGTAGGGCGCGGCTTCCCGACCCCGCTCGCCGAGATTGCCGTCCTTGCCGACAAAGCCGTTGTGCTGGTCCCACAAGATCAGCCCCCGCGTCCCGCGCAACAGTTGACGCCAGATGCGGTAGGCCGCCGGAGGTCCGCTCAGGAACGACGTCGTCAGCAGGACGAGCTTTGGGTTGAGCGAGCGCAGCAACTCGATGTTGTCGTCGTAATCATACACCTCGATCAGGTCGACGCTGCGCGCGAGGCGAGCATAATCATAGCCGCCCCACCCCGGGTTCTGGACGCCTTCGATCGCCGACACGGCGTCGGGGTCGGCGGCGTGGATCGCGGCGGCGCCGGCCGCGAGCGCGCGGGCGAACGCGGTGTCCATCCACTCCTTGAAGTCGCCCCAGGCCGAGAAATTCTCGCCGGGCAGCGCCGCCATCTGCGCGGTTGTCGGGGGAACCACGTCGCCCCAGCTCGCGAACGAGGTGCCCCATTGGCGGTTGAGAGCCGGCAAACCGCCGTAGCGCGTTCTCAGCCAGCCCCGCATCGCGTGGAGCGAAGCAGCGGAAAAGTCGAAGTCCCAAAAGCGCCCCAGATCGCCGATCCCGGTTTCGTCGCCGAGGCTGTAGTAGAGCGGACGATAAGGGCGCAGAACGCGCGCGTCCCGCGTCAGCCTGTCGCGCACTTTCGCCAGCCATTCCGGGTCGGAAAGGCTGGGGTGGCGAATGAAGGCGGCAGCGTCCTCGGGATCGTCTCGATGGAGCTTCTCGGCTTCGCGGAAGCGCCAGTTGACCGGGCGGCCACGCGACCATCGGTGGTAGGGAGAGTAAAAATCGGTGCGCGATGTTTTCGAGATAAAACCGCAAATCCTGGGCGAGCACGGGCGTCAGCTCGGCGCCGGAATAGGTGCCGGCCTCGTTCGAGTGGTCGGCCTCGACCATGGCCCCGGTGACGCCGAGCCGCTTTAAGGTCGAATACCCGGCCGGCGTCTGTTCCTGCCACGTTATGATCTGATAATCGCGCCACGGGTCGCCGGCCGGCGCTGCGAGAAACGACGCAGTGAGCCGGTTTTGGCGGTGGGAGGGCGACCCGCCGGCGTCGACGCCGTCGAGCGACAACTGGACCGTGAGCGTGTTCTCGACCGCCGTCGCACGCCGCATGTCGAGGCGAAAAGCGACCCGCGACGCTCTCGCCAAAGCGAGCGGAAGGTGGCGGCGCTCGACCTCCCTCCCGTCGGCGTCGGTCCATTCGACATCGATAAAGCCGCGCCCGGTTGCCGGCCGGTCGAAATGGTAGCTGACCGTGAGCGGCCGGTTTCGCCCGACCGCCGGCGGCAGGCTGAGGGTGTCCGCCATCGCCGCCGCGCCCAGCGCCACTACCGCGCTCAGCGCAAGAGGGCCGCCGCCGCGCCCAGCGCGACAGGCGCCGCCATCGCAAGTGCCGCAAATGTCAGATGCCCGAGCCGGCTCGTGCGCAACCTCGTCGCCACAGGCACGGCCGGGCGCCCCCGCTTTCGATTGACAGACGACCCGGCGCCCCTATATTCCGCGGTTCGCGCGCGGGAGGCCCTTCGCATGGCCGGTTCGCTGTCGCGTGCGCGCATCACAACCCATATCGGCCGATACCATGTTTGCAGTGATCCGAACCGGCGGCAAGCAATACAGAGTTGCCAAGGACGACGTCATCGCTGTCGAAAAGCTCGAGAGCGAGCCCGGCGCGGTCGTCGAATTCGACGAGGTGCTGATGATCGGCGACGGCGCCGAGGTCGCGACCGGCGCGCCGCTGCTGGCCGGCGCTGCGGTCAGCGCCACCGTCGTCGAGCAGCGCCGCGCGGCAAAGATCATCGTGTTCAAGAAAAAGCGGCGGCAGAACTATCGGCGCAAAAAGGGTCACCGTCAGTATCAGACCGTGCTGCGCATTACCGAGATCCGCGGCGCCGGCGGCGCGCCGCCCGCCGCACACGAAGGAGTTTCAAATGGCCCATAAAAAGGCGGGCGGCTCGTCGCGCAACGGCCGCGACAGCCGCGGGCGGCGGCTCGGCGTCAAAAAGTTCGGCGGCGAGGCGGTGATCCCCGGCAACATCATCGTGCGCCAGCGCGGCACCAAGTTCCACCCCGGCGAGCATGTCGGGATCGGCCGCGACCATACGCTGTTTGCGACCGTGGACGGTGCTGTGCGGTTTCACAGCGGGATTGCCGGACGGACCTATGTGTCGGTGGTGCCGCCCGAGGCGCCACCCGGGGCGCTGCCGACGGCCGAAGCCGCCGAATAGCCGTTTGCCGTCGCCCATCCCGCCGCGCCGGCGCTCCTCCGCCCGCAAGCGGGGAGAGGGCCGGGGTGAGGGCAGCGTTCCCGATGCAGTTTCTCGACCCCGAGCAGTCTCTCGACCCCCGATGCAGTTTCTCGACCAGTGCAAGATTTACCTCAAAAGCGGTGACGGCGGTCACGGTTCCGCGAGCTTTCGCCGCGAGAAGTTCATCGAGTTCGGCGGCCCCGATGGCGGCAACGGCGGCAAGGGCGGCGACATCGTCTTTGTGACGGCGGAAAACCTGAACACCCTGATCGACTACCGTTATCGCCAGCATTTTCGGGCGGCGAACGGACGGCCGCGGCGCGGGGCGCGAAAAGACCGGCGCCAACTCCGACGACCTCGTGCTGCAGGTTCCGGCCGGGACCCAGATCATGGACGAGGAGAATTCCGGGGTTCTGGCCGATCTGACGCGGCCGGGCGAGCGGCTGGTGTTTCTGCGCGGCGGCGACGGCGGCTTTGGCAACACGCACTTCAAAAGCTCGACCAATCGCGCCCCGCGCCGCGCCGATCCCGGCTGGCCGGGCAGGGAAGCGTGGGTGTGGTTGCGGCTGAAATTGATCGCCGATGTCGGCCTCGTGGGCCAGCCCAACGCCGGCAAATCGACCTTTCTCGCCGCGGTTTCGCATGCGAGGCCAAAGATCGCCGACTACCCGTTCACCACCCTGAAGCCGCAGCTCGGCGTCGTCCGCTTGCACGATGACGAGTTGGTGGTCGCCGATCTGCCTGGGCTGATCGAGGGGGCGAGCGAGGGTGTCGGCATCGGCACGCGATTTTTGGGTCATGTCGAGCGTTGCGGTGTGATCCTGCATCTTGTCGACGGCACCATCGACGATGTCGCCGCCGCCTATCGCGCGATCCGGCTGGAATTGGCGGCCTACGGCCACGGTCTCGCCGACAAGCCCGAGATCGTCGGCCTCAACAAAATCGACGCCCTCGCCCCCGAAGCGGTGAAGGCGAAGCTGCGGCAATTGCACCGCGCCGCCGGCCGGGGCGCCAAGGTGCTGCCGTTGTCCGGCGTCAGCGGCGCCGGTGTGCCGGAGGTGCTGGCGGCACTGTTCGCGGCGCTGGCCGAAGAGCCCATAGGCGAGAGCGAGCGAGCGCCATTGGGCTCGCTCGTTCATACCTCGTGACCGGCTGGAGCTCGGCGTCGAACCCCGCTGAGGCGCTGGCGGCGGCGCGGCGCCTCGTCGTCAAGATCGGCTCGGCGTTGCTGGTCGCCGAGGATGGCGAGATCCGACGCGCCTGGCTCGATGTGCTGGCGGATGACGTGGCGCGCTGCCGCGCCCGCAGCCAGGAGGTGATCCTGGTTTCGTCAGGAGCGATCGCGGTCGGCCGCCGGCATCTTGGGCTCGCCGGCAACCGGCTGCGCCTCGAAGAAAAGCAGGCGGCCGCGGCGACCGGGCAGATCCGCCTCGCCCACGCCTATCAGGAGGCGCTCGCCCGCCACCGCATCACCGTCGCGCAGATCCTCTTGACCCTGGAAGACACCGAGGTGCGGCGGCGTCACCTGAACGCGCGCGCCACTTTTGCCCAATTGCTCGGGCTCGGCGCCGTGCCGGTCGTCAACGAGAACGACACGATCGCCACCGCCGAAATCCGCTTTGGCGACAACGACCGGCTCGCCGCCCGCGTGGCGCAGATGACGAGCGCCGACATGCTGGTGCTGCTGTCCGACATCGACGGGCTCTACACCGCCGACCCGCGCCACGACCCCGCCGCGCGTCACATCCCGACGGTGGAAGAGATCGGGCCGCAGGTCGAGGCGATGGCCGGCGAGGCCGCACCCGGCTACAGCTCGGGCGGCATGGTGACCAAGCTCGCCGCCGCGCGCATCGCGATGAGCGCCGGCTGCCGGATGCTGATCGCCCGCGGCGTCCCCGAGGCCGGCGCCGCGACGGCGCCGCTGGCCGCGATCGAGGCCGGCGCGCGCGCGACCCTGTTTCTTCCGCGCGGCGAGCCGCGATCGGCGCGCAAGGCGTGGATCGCGGGGACCGTCGAGCCGTCGGGGATCGTCGTCGTCGACGACGGCGCGGCATCGGCATTGCGCCGCGGCCGCAGCCTGCTGCCGGCCGGAATCGTCGCGGTCGAGGGTGTGTTCGAGCGCGGCGATGCGGTAATTGTCCGCACCGGCGCGAATGTCGAGGCCGCACGCGGGCTTTCGGCCTATTCGAGCGCCGACATTCGTCGCATCGCCGGGCACAAGAGTGGTGAAATCGCCGGCATCCTCGGCTACCGTGGTCGCGACGAGATCATCCATCGCGACGATCTGGTGGTGACCGAGAGCCGATGACGACAGAGATTTTGGAGCGCGGCCGCACCGGGGCGGCCGAGGCGGGTCTGCCGCAGGAAATGGCCGAGATCGGCCGCCGCGCGCGGGGCGCTGCCGAGGCACTGGCGCTGGCTTCGGCGCAGGCCAAGACCGCCGCGCTGCGCGCCGCCGCCGGGGCCGTGCGGGCGCGGGAGCGCGAAATCCTCGGCGCCAACGCGCGCGATCTCGCCGAGGCCGACGGCCTCGCGCCGGCGTTGCGCGACCGGCTCGCACTCGACCCCAAACGGGTAGAGGCGATCGCTGCCGGGCTCGAAGCGATCGCCGACCTGCCCGATCCGGTCGGCCGCACGCTCGCCCGCTGGACCCGCCCGAACGGGCTCGACATCGAGCGCGTCGCGGTGCCGCTCGGCGTCATCGGGATCATCTACGAAAGCCGGCCGAACGTGACCGCCGACGCCGGCGGGCTGGCGCTCAAATCCGGCAATGCCGCGATCCTGCGCGGCGGCTCGGAAAGTTTTTATTCGTCGCGTGCCCTGGTCGCAGCACTCGGCGCGGGGCTGCGCGGCGCCGGGCTGCCTGAGGCCGCGATCCAGCTGGTGCCGACCCGCGAGCGCGCCGCGGTCGGGATCATGCTCGGCATGAGCGAGCACATCGACGTGATCGTGCCGCGCGGCGGGCGTTCCTTGATCGAGCGGGTGCAGCGCGACAGCCGCATCCCGGTCATCGCCCATCTCGAAGGTCTCTGCCACACCTATGTCGACGGCGCCGCCGACCCCGCAAAGGCGCGCGCGATCGTGCTGAACGCCAAGATGCGGCGGGTGTCGATCTGCGGCGCCACCGAAACCCTGCTGGTCGACCGCAAGGTCGCCTCGGAGCTGCTGCCGGCGATCCTCGGCGACCTGCGCGCCGCCGGCTGCGAGCTTCGCGGCGACGACGCGGTGCTGTCGATCGACCCGGCCGTTCTTCCGGCGAATGAAGAGGATTGGCGCACCGAATATCTCGACGCGATCCTGTCGGTCGCGGTCGTCGACGGCGTCGGCGGTGCGATCGCCCACGTCAACCATTGGGGCTCGCATCACACCGACGCGATCGTCAGCGAGGACGCCGCCGCGGCGGAGCGTTTTCTGCGCGAGGTCGACAGCGCCATCGTGCTGGTCAACGCCTCGACCCAGTTCGCCGACGGCGGCGAGTTCGGCATGGGGGCTGAAATCGGGATCTCGACCCAGCGGCTGCCGCCGCGCGGCCCGGTCGGCGCCGAGCAGCTGACGACCTACAAATACCTCGTGCGCGGCGCCGGCCAGGTGCGGCCCTGACCGGCTCAATTATGCGCCTCGAATGCCCTCTCCGCCCCGAGGGGCAGAGAGGGAGCAGCCGGCATCGCCGCATCGGGCTGCTGGGCGGCTCGTTCAACCCGGCCCATCACGGCCATCTGCATCTGAGCATGACGGCGCTCAACCGCCTCGGCCTCGACGAGGTGTGGTGGATGGTCTCGCCGCAGAACCCGCTGAAGCCGGTCGCCGGCATGGCGCCGTTTGCGGAGCGCCTCGATCAGGCCCGAGAGGTCGCGGCCGGCTACAAGCGCATTCATGTCACCGACATCGAGGATCGGCTCGGCGGCTCGTACTATACCGCCGACACGCTGAAGCGACTGACCCGGCTGTTTCCGCAGTTGCGGTTCGTGTGGCTGATGGGCGGCGACAATCTGGTGCAACTGCCGCAGTGGGCGCGCTGGGCCGAGATATTCCGGACCGTGCCCGTTGCCGTGTTCGACCGGCCCTCCTACTCTCAAAAGGCGCTCGCCGGCGGCGCGGCGCAGCGCTTCGCCCGCAGCCGGGTGCCGGAAGCGTCGGCGCGCCGGCTGGCTGAGACGAAACCGCCGGCCTGGGTGTTTTTCCATACCCGGCTCGATCCGACTTCCGCGACCCGGATACGATCCGAGCGCGAGGCGGCGCCGACGCAACCTTTGACGGAGCAAAAACCTGAATTGGCAACGATCACCGCACTCCCCCGGCGTCCCCGGCCGCGGCGCACCCGGCAAGCGGAGCCGCGGGAGATCCTCGACCTCGTGCTGAAGACCTTGGATGACGGCAAGGCCGAGGAAATCGTCACGATCGACCTCGCCGGCAAGACGACGATCGCCGATTTCATGGTGATCGCGAGCGGCCGTTCGGCGCGGCAGGTTGCGGCCTTGACCGAGCATCTCGAAGAGGCGTTGTCGAGCCAGGTGCGGCTGTCGATCGAGGGCAAAGAGCAGGGTGACTGGGTCCTGATCGACGCCAGCGACGTGATCGTCCACCTGTTCCGGCCGGAAATCCGCACCTATTACAATCTCGAAAAGATGTGGGGCGCCGCGTTCCCCGACGCCGAAGCGGCGCGGCAATAGCGCCGGACGCGGCCGATAAGGCTCCGCCTTCTCGCGATCGGCCGGCTCCGCGCCGGGCCGTTTCAGGAATTGCAAAGGCTCTACGCCGCGCGGATCGCGCCGCCGCCGGCGATCGTCGAGCTCGACGTAAAACAGCGTCTGCCGCCGGCAATGCTGAAGGCGCGCGAGGCCGAGCTGATCCTCGACGCATTGCCGCCGGGCGCCACCCTCGTCGCGCTCGACGAGCGGGGGGCCGCGTGGTCGAGCCGCGAGCTCGCCCGCCATCTCGCCATCTGGCGCGACCATGGCGTTGCCGAGGTGGCCTTCGCGATCGGCGGCGCCGAGGGGCTCGGGGCGGCGATCCTCGACCATGCTTCGGCGAGATTATCGCTCGGGCCGATGACCTGGCCGCACCTCCTGGTTCGCGGCATGCTGCTCGAACAGCTGTACCGGGCGCAGCAAATCCTCGCCGGCCACCCTTATCACCGGGAATAGCCCATCGCTTAACCGACTTCGCGGAACCGACGGCGAAATCGCCCGTTGCCGCGGCGTCCGGCGGCCCGAGAAGCCGCCGACATCGCGTTGCCTCGGCCGCGCTTGGCGGTTCAGGTCGCCTGGTTGGCGGCCGTGGCAGACCAGTATGTGGCCTGGTTCGACGCCGCGGCGGCCATTTGGGCCGGCGTGGCCGCGGCCGGGAAGATCGCGACCTCGGCCATGACGCCGTTGAAATAGGCCTGATAGGGGCCGCCGGGCCCGGACAGGTCGCAGCCGATGGCATTAGCACCGGTAAGGATGTCGGTCTGCGAGGAAATCGCGAACGTCTCGGCGTTGGGTTCGCCGTCGAGATAGATATTCGAGGCGTTGTGTCCGACGCTCAGCTGCAACTGCACCGAATGCCAGGCATTGTTGGATAAAGGAATCGAGTTGGACGACGAAAAAAAGACAAAATAGTTGATGCTTCCCGAGCCGTCTACTTGATAGACTTGGTTTCCCCCGGCGGCGCTGTCGATCGGCATGTAGTTGATGTTTCGAACAGCCGCCATATGCGGCATCATGTAGTGCGAGAACGTGACCGGGGCCACGGTGTTGGGTATGCCGGCGGCGTATTCGAGGAATATGCCCGCATTGGCGATGAATGTGACGCCCGGTTGCGAGCCGATCGCATTGAAGGCGAACTGCGGTTGAATAGACTGGTCCGGCTGGCTGTGGTGATAGCCGTGGCCGCTCTGGTCATACCAGATCGAAACGCCGCCATTCGTCCCCGACAGAAAGTTCGCCGCCGTCGTGACGTCGAGCAGCCCGTTGGCGAGGACGTGAACGTCCATTGTGGCGTTGTCGGAAGCCCGCTGAAGCTGGACCGCCGGCCCGCCGGTCGCGGCATAGGCGCTGTTGAAGGCGCGCAATCCCCAATAGCCGATCGCCGGCCCGTAGATGTCGCCGAGACCGGTATACGCCGAAGGCGCCGGCGCCGGCGGACAGGTCGCAGTTGTATTCGTGGTCGTCGTTGTGGTCGCACTGACCCGAGCCCGCGCGTGCGCCGGCGAAATCAGGGCCGGTGCGGCAGCGAGCAGTAACGTACGGCGTGAAAACATCGGCAATCAAACTCCCAAATGAACTGCGCCGGCATCGTGCCGGCGGCGGAGCGCAAGCGAACCTGAAGCGAAGCTCGTTACCGCGCGTACCCGCGTTGCCCGCGGCCGGATTTCACAGCGAAACCCGGCGCCGAGCCTGAGCAGGGCGACTATGGCCGGGCAACATGACAGGATGACGGGTTAATAATTGGTCAATCGCCACGCACGATTTTCAACTTTAGGCAGTATCTCTCAATCCATCGCCGCGCCAAATCCCGGCGCGGCCGCGCTCCGCCCGCCGGGTTCGTCTCTTCCGGGCCCGCCCACCCGCTTCGCCGGCGCGGGTTGACGCACGCCTCGGCGCTGCTCTACAAACCGAGGATGAATTGCGCGTTCCCGTCGATGACCAAGACCACCACCCCGCGCGGCGTTGCCGGGGGGCCCGAGGGTATGCGCGCGCGCTGAACACAACGAACACGCGACACTACCGGGCCCCGCCGCTACCGGTCGGGGCCCTTCCCGTTTTCGGGGTCTCTCCCGGGTCGGCGGCGGCGCCGTGCGGAGGACGGAGAGAGCCAGATGGATCGGGTCAACCCAGCCGGTCGGCGGCGTCACGGCGTTGCGGGCGGCCGCTTCGCGGGCGGCGGCGTCGGCGCGGAGGTCTCCGCGACCCTCGCGCTCGCGGCGCCGCTGGCTGCCGCCAATCTCGCGCAGATGGCGATGGCGGTAACCGACATGGTGATGGTCGGGCGTCTCGGCGCCGCGCCGCTCGCCGCCGCCGGGCTCGGCGCGCTGCTTTACTTCAGCGGCGGGGTCATGCTGCAGGGCATCCTGTCGGCGGTGGCGCCGCTCGCCGCGCATGCGCTCGGCGCCGACGACCGCGCCGCGGCCGGACGGATCGCCGGGGCCGGGCTGGCGCTCGCGGTGCTGCTGGCGCTGCCCTTTGTCATAGCGCTGGCCAATGTCGACCATCTGCTGCACGCGCTGGGCTACGATCCCGCGCTCGCCGCCATGATCGGCGGTTTTTTGCGGGCGGCTGCCTGGGGCGCGCCGGCCTTTCTCGGTGTCGCGGTATTGCGCAGCCTGCTCGCCGCGTTGTCGCGCACGCGTCTGATAATGGCGGTGCTGCTGATTTGCGTCGCCGGCAACGCGGCGCTGAACTGGGTGCTGATTTTCGGCCATCTCGGGGCGCCCGCCCTCGGTGTCGCGGGCTCGGGCTATGCCAGCGCCGTCAATCAGTGGCTGATGTTGGCCGGCCTGGCATTGTGCGCCCGGATCATGCCCGGCCGGGCGGGTTTGCACGTGCTGAGCGGCGCGTTCGCCGCGGGCCGGGTCGAGATGGCGAAGATCCTTCGCCTCGGGCTGCCGATCGGCGGGATCATGGGGATCGAGGTCGGCGTCTTCGCGACCGCCGGGGTCTTGATGGGGCTTTTGGGGGCGGCGGCGCTCGGGGCGCACCAGATCGTCCTCAATTGCGCCAGCGTCAGCTTTATGGTGCCGCTGGGTCTTGGCCAGGCCGCCACGGTTCGCGTCGCCTACGAGCTCGGCGCCGGCCGGGCGGTCGCGGCGCGGCGGGCAGGCTTTGTGGCGCTCGCCCTCGGGATCGGTTTCATGAGCGCCATGGCTGTGGTGCTGTGGACCATGCCGCGGTCCATCATCGCGGTGTACGTCAACATCGCCGACCCGGGCAATCGCGAAACCGTCGAGATCGCACGGCGCCTGCTCGCGATCGCCGCGAGCTTTCAGGTCTTCGACGGGATGCAGGTGATCGCCGCCGGCGCGTTGCGCGGCTACCGGGACACCATGGTCCCGATGCTGCTCGCCACCTTCGGCTATTGGGGCGCGGGCTTTCTCGGGGGCTGGATTCTCGCCTTTCCGCTCGGCTACGGCGCCGTCGGGTTGTGGTGGGGGCTGGCTCTCGGGCTGGCGGTCGTCGCCGTCCTGCTGACCATCCGGCTTCACCTGCTGGCGCCGTCGACCGGCCGGACAACCGAGGCGGTCGCTATGCGCTAGCCGGACCGGGGTCCCGTTCCGACGCAGCGGTCGGCGTAACGAGACGAGCCGGCCGCGACGGCGCCGCTAAAATAGCCAAATTCGCCGCGTATGACGGGCAGCATCGGGACGGGGTGAGAGCGGCGGTTGGTCGAGAGGGGTTCGGATGAAGCAAATCCCGGTTCGGCCAAATCAATTCCCGGTTCGTTGCGAATAATTCCCGATTGAGGGCGCTGGAATTCCCGCTTGTGCCGGCCACGGGAATTGGCCCGCAACAGATTGACATTTAATGCTCTTTTCGCCGCGAAACGGCGCTGCCGCAGCGAATTTCCCGGATATTTCCCGGTGAACCGGGAATTGCCTCCGGCCGCCGGCGCGCGCCCTCTCTCTACTACTCCGCGGCCAGGGCGGGGCGCTCGCCGAGATGGTGCAGGCAGCGGTCGATCCACAGCTTGGTCAATTTTTCCTGGGCGCCGTTTTGCGACAGACGGCTGCGCAACGCGGCAAAGTCGACCTGGTCCATCTCCTGGTCCTGGTTGAAGCAGGAGAACACCACGGTCTCGGTGCCGGTCACCGGGTCATGGTGGCGCTGCAGGCATTGCGCGCAGATCTCCTTCATCATGCACTGCATCGGCGAGTTGATCGAGGCGATCGCGCGGTGGCCGGGCCGGAAATAACCCTTGAGCCGCGCCCGGCGCGCCTCGGCGACCGCGTTCATCATGCCGTCCGAGCCGATCGCGACGATGCGGTCGACCTCGGCGAGCGGGATCGCCGTCGGCCCGAGCTCGCCGGCGCCGTAGGCGGCGATCGCCTCGACGATGTTGCCGACAAAGGCGCGGTCCCGCGGCCGGCCGGGGACAAAGCCCGGCGCCTCGTCGCAGCACCACACGACGGCGTCGGCGGCGCGCTCGATGTCCTCGACCTTGTAGCGGTCGGCGATGGTCTTGTAGCCGGCGAAGTAGAGCACCCGCGAGCCCTGCGCCCTGAGCGCCGCGGCGATCGAAAACAACACGGCGTTGCCGAGCCCGCCGCCGACCAGCAGCACGGTTTCGCCCGGCGGCGTCTCGGTCGGCGTCCCGGTCGGACCCATCAGGATCACCGGCTCGCCCGGCTTCAACAGCGCGCAGAGGTCGGACGAGCCGCCCATTTCAAGGACGATCGTCGACAGCAGACCGGCCTCCTTGTCGACCCCCGCGCCGGTCAGCGCCAGCCCTTCCATCGCCAGGGTGGTGCCGTCGACCCGCGGCGCCAGGGTCTCGTAATTCTGCAGGCGATAGAACTGGCCGGGCTTGAAGGCGCGCGCCGCCATCGGCGCCTTGACGACGATTTCGAGGATCTTCGGGGTCAGCCGGATGACGGCGTGCACCCGCGCGCGCAACTCGTCGTCGAGCCGCGCCCGCAACCCGGCCGGGGACGGCGCCGCCGCGCCGCGCCGCGCCAACATGCGGCTGACCACCGGATAGCCGAGGGTGGCGCCGCCCATCGCCTTGACGACGTTGCCCGAAAAGCTCGGGTGCAGATCGCCGAAAAAGCTGACGGCGCGGCCGTCGGGGCGCAGGCTCGTCAGCACCCGCACCGCGCCGGGCTTCGCCACCCGCTCCGGCGACGCCGGGTTGCCGTCCTCGTCGAGCGCGCGAAAATAGCGGCCGTCGAGCACGATCTGGTCGGGGTCCTCGCGGGCCAGAACGGTGTTGGGCTGGGTCCCGGCGGCGACGAGGATCGTGCGCGCCGGCAACACGACTTCGGCCGGTGCGCGCCCCCGGCTGATCCGCCGGCCGGGTTAACCTCAGCGCCGCCGCCTGGCCGAACCGGTCGATCTCGACCGCGGCCGGGGTCAGCAACTCGGCAAAGCGGATGCCTTCCTCCATCGCCTTCGCCACCTCCTCGTGGTTGAGGGTGTAGCTCGGCGCGTCGACCAGCCGGCGGCGATAGGCGATCGTCACCCCGCCCCAGCCGTCGATCAGTTCGGCGAGGCGTGGGCGCGCGGCCCTCGCGGCGCGCGGCCTCGCGCTCGGCGCGGATCGCGCGGCCATGAGCGATGAACTCGGCGGCGGCTTCGCGCTCGGCCGGGTTCCACTCGGCGCGCACCATTTCCTCGCCGCGCTCGGCGACCAGGGTTTCGTAGCGCGACAGGAATTTCTCGACCTGGACCGGGTAATAGGCCAGCGACTCGGTCGCGGTGTCGATCGCGGTCAGCCCGCCGCCGATTACGACGACCGGCAGCCGCACGCTGAGATTGGCGATGCTCGAGGTCTTGGCGGCGCCGGTCAGCTGCAGCGCCATCAGGAAGTCCGATGCTTGCCTGACCCCCGGCGCCAGGTTGTTCGGCATCGCGATCACGGTCGGCCGGCCCGCTCCGGCGCACAGTGCGACATGGTCGAAGCCCAGCTCGAACGCCCCGTCGATCGTGATCGTGCCGCCAAAGCGCACCCCGCCATACATCGCGAACCCCGCGCGGCGTTCGAGCAGCAGGCGCACGATCTTCAGGAAGTTCTTGTCCCAGCGCACCGTGATGCCGTATTCGGCGACCCCGCCAAACCCGGCCATGACCCGGTCGTCGAGGCTGTCGACCAGGCTCGCGATATCGCGGACCGGGCGGAACGGGGTGCACCTGCCGTCGGCGGCGACGCCGCAGATCTCGGCCGGCAGCGGCTCGATTTTCAGCCCGTCGACCGCGGCGACGAAATGGCCGTCATTGACCAGATGGTGCGCCAGGGTGAAGCCGGCGGGGCCGAGGCCGACCACCAGCACCTTTTTCCCGGTCTCGGGGCGCGGCAGCGGACGCCTCAGGTTGAGCGGGTTCCACCGCGTCAGCAGCGAATAGATCTCGAAGCCCCAGGGCAGGCCCAGCACGTCCTTCAAAGTGCGGGTCTCGATTTGCGGGATGTCGACCGGCTCCTGGCGCTGGTAGATGCAGGCCTTCATGCAGTCGTTGCAGATGCGGTGCCCGGTCGCGGCGCAGATCGGGTTGTCGACGGCGACGATGGCGAGCGCGCCGAGGCTGTTGCCGCGCGCCTTGACCAAATTCATCTCCGAGATTTTTTCTTCGAGCGGGCAGCCGGCGAGGGTGACGCCGAACACGCTCTTCTTGAACGCGCCGTCCTTTTCCTTGAGCCCCTTCGAGCAGCTGTCCTTGCCCTGGTTGTGGCACCAGATGCAGTAATTCGCCTGGTCGAGCGCGCCCGTCAGGTCGGCACCGTGGTCGGTCAGCGCAAAGCCTTCGCGATGCCGCCACTCGTCCTCCGGCAGCCGCAGCATCGCCACACCGTCGCGTTCGATGGTCTCGACCGGGACGAGATGGTTCATATCGAGCCGCCGCGGCGCCTTGAACAAGACGCCGCCGCGGTGCTTTTCCTGGCCTGCCGGCGACAGGGTCGCCCAGGCGGCGTAGCGCTGCGCCTGGTCGAGCCGCGCGGCATTGCCGCTCTCGTCTTCGAGCCAGGCCGCGACTTGGACGGCATAACGCCGCTCCCATTCCGCCGCGCCGTTGGCCGGGCCGCCGATCAGCGCGTCGAGCTCGCGGGCGAGGGCCGGGCCGTCGATTGCCGCCGCGTCGGCTTCCTTGATTCCCTTGACCGCGCGGCGCTGCACAAACAGCCGCTTGACCGAATAAAGCGGCGCCAACGCGTGATGGCGCGCCTGCAACGCCCGCACCTCGGCTGCGATGCCGAACAGATCGCCGAGGAAATCCTCGACATAGGGCGCCAGCTCGACCAGCAGCTCCAACTCGGCCATATGACCGAACGCGTCCGGGTCCCGGCGCGCCGTCATCAGCCGGCCGTGCAGCTCGGGGTCGGCCGCCGCGAGATGGGCGACAAATGCCCGGTCGACCCGCACCAGGCCGTCGCGCTCGTAAAGATCGGCGAAAGCAAGTCCGAAGGGGAGCGTCAGACAGGTCATTGGCAGCGGGCATCCGGCGGAAGGCGGCAGCGCCGGTGCGCGCCGCTCAATCGTTAAGTGGGCAACGACCCGGCGCGCGCGCTACGACAATTCGCCGCCACAGCGTTGCGTAGGCCCGATCGGCTCGACCCAAAGGCATGTCGGGTCAATTCGACATCCGGTAAAGGTTGTCCGCATCAAATGCCGAGCTGAAAAGTGGCTACGCAACAGCCGCGCAACAGTTTATACAGCGTCTACGCAAAAACGGCGGCGAAGCTGGCCCAAGCGATCGGCGCGACCGCTGAGCTTAAAGCATATTGGGAGGAGACATGGACTTGGCGTTTCTGCGCCGCGAGCGCACGCTTGCGCCGGCTGGATACAGCCGATGGCTGATCCCACCGGCGGCCCTATGCGTCCATCTTTGCATCGGCCAGGCATACGCGTTCAGCGTCTTCAACCTGCCGATGACACGGCTCATCGGCATTACCCAATCGGCGCCTGGGGACTGGAAGCTGACTGATCTCGGCTGGATCTTCAGCCTCGCTATTTTCTTTCTCGGCGCGTCCGCTGCCTTGCGCGGACGATGGGTGGAGGAGGGCGGCCCGCGCCGGGCGATGTTCGCCGCCGCCCTGTGCTGGTCGGGCGGCTTTTTTGTCTCGGCGATCGGCGTCTGGCTGCACACCTTGTGGGTCGTCTATCTGGGATACGGCGTGCTCGGCGGGTTCGGCCTCGGCATCGGCTACATCTCTCCGGTGTCGACGTTGATCCGCTGGTTTCCCGACCGGCCCGGAATGGCGACGGGGATGGCGATCATGGGGTTCGGCGGCGGCGCCTTTATCGCCTCGCCGCTCTCGGTGTGGCTGATGAGCCGGTTCTCGACCCCGACCCATGTCGGCGTCGCCGAGACGTTTGTCGTCATGGGGCTGATTTACCTCTGCTTCATGATGGTCGGCGCCGCGATCGTGCGCATCCCGCCGCCCGGCTGGGAGCCCGCCGGGTACGCCGCGCCGGCCCAGCCAAAGAGGCTGGTGACGACCCGCGACGTGTACGTCTACGACGCGCTGAAGACGCCGCAGTTCTGGCTGGTCTGGGTGGTCCTGTGCCTCAACGTCACCGCCGGCATCGGCGTCTTGGGACAGGCTTCGGCGATGAGCCAGGAGATGTTCCGCGGCAAGATCACCGCGGTCGCCGCGTCGGGGCTGGTCGGGCTGTTCAGCCTCTTCAACATGGGCGGCCGCTATGCGTGGTCGTCGATCTCCGACTATGTCGGCCGCAAGAACACCTATTTCGTGTTCTTCGCATTGGGCACCCTGCTTTACGCGGTGGTGCCGCACAGCGGTGCGATCGGCAGCGTCGCCTTGTTCGTGTCTTGCTATGCGGTGATTTTCAGCATGTATGGCGGCGGCTTCGCGACCGTGCCGGCCTATCTGCGCGACCTGTTCGGCAGCCGCTATGTCGGAGCCATCCACGGAATGCTGCTGACCGCGTGGTCGATGGCGGGAATCTTCGGCCCGGTGCTGGTCAACTACATCCGCGAATACAATGTCACGCACGGCGTCGCGCCGGCGCAGGCCTACAACGTGACGATGTACGTAATGGCGTGCCTGCTCGTTATCGGCTTTGTCGCCAACGCTTTCATCGGTCCCGTCGCCGCGCGGCATTTCATCGGGGCGGCGGAGCGAGGCGTCGGACGGCAGGTGACGGCGGAGCAATGACAATGGCGAACGATCAAGAACGGATGTCCTCCCGCAACGGGCTCAAATTGGCCTTGGCCTGGGGTTTTGTCGGGGTTCCGCTGGTCTGGGGAGTGGTCCAGACCCTGGTCAACGCGATCAAGGCGTTTCATTAGCGTACCGGGGCGGCCCGAGCGGTCGCGGCGTTTCCGGTTCAGCCGGAGGCTTCGGGTGCGGTTCGCGGCGGCGCGCTATTCGCCGCCGCGGTCTTGGTCGGCTCCTTGACCGGGCCGGCGGCGGGCTCGATGCCGAAGAGCCGCTGTTTGACGCCGTCGCGCAACCGCTGGAAGACGACATAGAGGCCGGGGATCAGGAAGATCCCGAAGACCGAGGCCGCGAGCATGCCGAAAAACACCGCGGTCGCGACCGCATGCCGGGTCACCGCACCCGCACCGCCCGAAATCAGCAACGGCACGAGGCCGAGGATAAACGCGAAGGAGGTCATCATCACCGCGCGGAACCGGGCTCGCGCGCCGGAGAGCGCCGCTTCGGCGACGGCGAAACCCGTCGCGCCGCGCCTCCATCGCGAATTCGACGATCAGGATCGCGTTCTTGGCGGCGAGTGCGATCAAGACGACGATGCCGATCTGGGCGAAGACGTCATTGGGCAATCCGGTCAGCAGAAGCCCGCCCAGCGCGCCCGCCAGGCCGACCGTGATCGAGACGATCACCGCCGCCGGCATCGCCCAGGATTCGTAAAGCCCGACCAGCACCAGATAGGCGAACAGCACGGCGAGCGCGAGGATCACTGTCGTCTGGCCGGCGGCGAGCTTTTCCTGGTAGGCGGTGCCGCTCCACGAAAAGCCGAAGCCCGGCGGCAGGGTCGCTTTCGACACCTGCTCCATCGCCGCCAATGCCTGGCCCGACGAATAATCCGGCGCCGGCCGCCCCTGGATCGCCACCGCGCGCAGATTGTTGAAGCGGTAGATATAGCCGGGACCCAGCACGTTCTCGACCGTGGCGAGCGAGCGGATCGGCACGAGCGCGCCGTTCGTCGCGCGCACATGCACCTCGAAGATGTCGTCGGGCTGCATGCGCTGCGCGGTCTCGGCCTGCAGGATGACCTGCCAGGTGCGGCCGAATTTGTTGAAGTCGTTGACCCTGTAGCCGCCGAGTGCGGCCTGCAATGCGGTGAAGATGTCGTTGATGCCGATGCCCAGGGTCTCGGCGCGCTCGCGGTCGATGTCGAGCCGGATCAGCGGGGTCGAAGCGCCGTAGGTGGTGAAGACGCCGGCCAAGCGCCGGATTCGTCGTTGGCCGCTTGCACCAGCCCGCGGGCGACCGTCGCCATCTCGCTCGCCGGACGCGCCGGCATAGGATTGCAGCTGGTATTCGAACCCGGCGCCAGTGCCGAGCCCGATGATCGGCGGAAGGTTGAACGGCACCACGATCGCCGCCGGCAATTGGGCGAAATCGGCACGCAGCCGGTCGAGCACGCCCCACACGCTTTCGGCCGCGAGGTGCGGTCGGCGAAAGGGGCGAGGGTCACAAAAAACGTCGCCTTGTTCGACTGGTTGATGCCGTCGATCAGGCTGTAGCCGACGATCGTGGTGACCGCCGCCACTCCGGGCGTTGCTTTGGTGATGCGCTCGACTTCGGCCGCGACGGCGCCGGTGCGGTTGAGCGAGGCGCCTTCGGGCAGCTGCGCCTCGATCAGAAAGGCGCCCTGGTCCTCCTCGGGCAAAAAGCCCGAAGGAACGAGCGCGGCCGAACCACACAGATCAGCGCCACGGCGACACCGACCAACGCCAGGGTCAGCAGCACCCGCGGCGCGAGGCGGCCGACGATCCAAGCATAGCCGCGCTTGCATCCGGTCGATGCCGCCCTGCATCGCCCGGATCGCGCGCCCCGGCGTGCGGCCGTGGCGCAGCAGCAGCGAGCACAATGCCGGCGACAGGGTCAGCGCGTTCACCGCCGAGATCAGCATCGACACCGACACCGCGACGGCGAATTGCTGGTAGAGCTGGCCGACGATGCCCGGAATAAAGGCGACCGGCACGAAGACCGAGAGCAGCACCAGGGTGATCGCGATGATCGGCGCGGTGATCTTGCTGCATCGCCGCCTTGGTCGCTTCGGCCGGCGACATCTCGGGATGCTCGGCCATCATGTGCTCGACCGCCTCGACGACGACGATCGCATCGTCGACGACGATCCCGATCGCCAGCACCAGCGCCAACAGCGAGATCGTGTTGGCCGAAAAGCCGAGCGCCAGCATCGCCGCAAAGGTGCCGACCAGCGCCACCGGCACGGCGATGATCGGCACCAAGGTCGCGCGCAGACTGCCGAGAAACACAAAGACGACGACCGCCACCAGCACAAAGGCCTCGACCAGGGTCGAGACCACCTTGTGGATCGAGGCCGATGACAAAGACCGTCGTGTCGTAGGGGATTTCCCAAGTCACGTCGTCGGGGAAGCGCTGGGCCATCTCCTCCATCGCCCGGCGCACGTCGCTGCGGCCGTCGCCACCGCATTGGCGCCGGGCGCCAGATAGATCCCCATCGCCGAGGCCGACTGGCCGTTGAAGGTCGAAAACACGTCGCCCGACTGCGCGCCGAGCTCGACCCGCGCCACGTCGCGCACCCGGATCAGCGAGCCGTTGGGCTGGGCGCGCACGATGATCGCGCCGAATTGCTCCGGGGTTTCGAGCCGGCCCTGGGTGGTCAGCGGGATCGTCCGCTGCTGCGCCTCGACCACCGGCGCGCCGCCGATGCGGCCGACCGCGGCCTGGACATTTTGCGCGCGCACCGCGGCGATCACATCCTGCGGCGTCAACCCGAGCGCGGTCAGCCGGTCCATGTCGAGCCAGATGCGCATCGCATAGTCCTGCTGGCCGAACAAATTGGCCTGGCCGACGCCGGGAATGCGGCTGATCGTGTCGCGGATGTTGATCAGCATGTAGTTGGATAGGAACAGGCTGTCGCGCGTCCCCTTGGGCGAGCGCAGCACCACGACCTGCAGGATCGCCGAGGATTGCTTGTCGACCTTGACGCCGTTCTGCTGCACCTCGGCGGGCAGCCGCGGCCATCGCCCGCTGCACCCGGTTCTGCGACGTTGACGGTGTTGGTTTCGGGATCGGTGCCGACCGCGAACGACACGGTCAGGCTGTAGGAGCCGTCATTGCCCGAAAACGAGCGCATGTAGAGCATGCCGGAGACGCCGTTGATCTCGCTCTCGATGACCTGGGCGACGGTCTGCTCGACGACCTCGGCATTGGCGCCGGGATAGGTGGTCGTGACCGACACCTCGGGCGGCACGATGTCGGGAAACTGCGCGATCGGGATCGCCGCGAGCGCGATCAGCCCGGCGAGCGTGATCAGGATCGAAATGACGATGGCGAGCCGCGGCCGGTCGACAAAAACGGCCGAGATCATCGGCGCACCCCCTCTTTGTCCTGGCTCAGGCGGGCGGCGCTGCGCTCGGCGCGACCGTCAGGCCCGGGCGCACGCGGGCCTGGCCCTGGACGATGACCCGGTCGCCGGCGGCGAGCCCGTCCTTTACGATCGCGGTGCCGTCGCGCTGGATCTCGATCTTGACCGGGCGCTGCGCGCCTTGTTCTGCGCGTCGACGACAAAGACATAGGTGCCAGCCTGGTCCTGGGCGATCGCCGATTGCGGGATCACCAGCGCCTGCACCGGCTTGCCGATTTCGAGGATCACGCGGACGCTCATCCCATCGGCGAGCACGCCCTTGGGATTGGGAAAGACACGCGCGCAGCGGGATCGAAATCGGTGTTCGGGTCGGCCTGCACGCCGACGAAATCGAGCTTGCCCGGCTCGGCATAGGTCGAGCCGTCGGCGAGCCGCAGGCGCGCGACAATCGCGGTCGAGCTGGTCCTTGCGGCACGTCGCGGCGCGCCTCGAGCAGCTGGCGCTGGCTGACGTTGAAGACGACCTGGATCGGGTCCTCTTTGACCACGGTCGCCAGCACCCCGCTGTTCGGGCCGACGAGGTTGCCGGGCGAATAGGCGGCCTGGCCGATGCGGCCGGTGATCGGGCTTTTGATCTGGGTATAGGACAGATCGACCTCGGCCGCCTGCTGCGCCGCCTTGGTTTGTTCGACGGCGGCGCGCGCCTTCAAGCAAGCGCCAATTCGCGCAGATCGAGCTCGGCCTGCGGGATCGTCTTGGTCTTGATCAGCTCGCGCCCGCGCCGGGCCTGGAGATCGGAGAAATCGAGCGCCGCGTTGGCGGCGGCGACCTCAGCCTTGCGCTGCGCGAGGGTTGCCTCGAACGGTGCCGGGATCGAGCGTGAACACGGTCTGGTCGGGCTTGACCGGGTCGCCCTCGGTAAAGAGGCGCGGCCCGAGATAACCCGACACCCGCGCGCGCAGCTCGACCTTGTCGACCGCCTTGACCCTGCCGACGAACTCGGCGGTGCCCGAGATGTCGCGCATCTGCGCGGCGGCGACGAGCACCGCCGGCGGGGCCGGCTGCGCCGCGGCGGTTGCGAGGAAACCGGCGCCGCCGGCGAGCACGGCCGCGAGGCGCAGCCAACACGCGATGCCGAGGTGGGGTGTTGCCATGATCACCGGCTCGATTCGCCTCAGGTCGGCGACGGCGACGCAGGCTCGGCGGGGATCGAGCCCAAAACGCGCGGTACACCGGGATTTCGGAAGCAGCCGCATATCATATCACGATGGCATCCACCGCGTCCGCAATGGCGATCTCCCGGTCGCTCGCGGCCTCGCGCTCGTTGACATCGCGCGGTGCGGGGGTTATCTCCGCTGGCTCTAACGGGCCCAGGTGGCGGAATTGGTAGACGCGCTAAATTCAGGTTCTAGTGGGCGATAGCTCGTGGAAGTTCAAGTCTTCTCCTGGGCACCATTACTCGGCAGCGCCACCTCGCGCTCCGGCGTCGAATGACATACCGGCTTCATCACGGCGATCTTCCTGACGGCGTCGGTTTCGGATCGGCGGTCGCGATCGACACCGAGGCGATGGGGCTGAACCCCTATCGCGACCGGCTGTGCGTGGTCCAGCTCTCGGCCGGGGACGGCGACGCGCATCTGGTTCAGTTCGCGCCCGGCGCCTACGACGCGCCGCGGCTGCAGCGGCTGCTCGCCGACCCGTGCGTGACCAAGCTGTTTCATTTTGCGCGCTTTGATTTGGCCATGATGTACCGCTATCTCGGGGTCATGGCCCAGCCGGTTTACTGCACCAAGATTGCGTCGCGGATCGCACGGACCTTTACCGACCGGCACGGGCTGCGCGATCTGTGCAAGGACGTGCTCAACGTCGACCTGTCGAAGCAGCAGCAAAGCTCCGATTGGGGCGCGCCGGCGCTGACCGAGGAGCAGCTGCGCTACGCCGCCTCGGATGTGCTTCACCTTCACGCGCTGCGGGCCCGGCTGGATGCGATGCTGGCGCGCGAGGGACGCGAACCGTTGGCCCGCGCCGCCTTCGATTTCCTGCCGCATCGCGTGCTGCTCGATCTCGGCGGCTGGGCTGAGCAAGACATCTTCGCGCACTGACCCGCGGGCCGGGGAGGGTTTCGCCACGCTGTCAATTCTTCGAGCCGGCCGGGGCGGCCGGCGGCGGTGAGCGGCACGACCGCGGCGGATCGCGCAATTTCGGGCGCGCCGCGACAACCCGGCCTCGATGGCGGCCTCGATCGCGACCTGGCCGTCGCGCGCCGTGTGATACGGGCGGAAATCCACGGCCTTGAAAGCCTCGCCGCGGCGCTCGGCGACAGCTTCGCCGCCGCGGTCGACCGGTGCGCGGCGGCGCGCGGGCGCATCATCGTCACCGGCGTCGGCAAGAGCGGTCACGTGGCGCGCAAGATCGCGGCGACATTCGCCTCTACCGGAACCCCGGCGCAATTCGTCCATGCCGGCGAGGCGAGCCACGGCGACCTCGGCATGATCGGCGGCGAGGACGCGGTCCTGGCGCTGTCCAATTCGGGCGAGACGACGGAGTTCGCCGACATCACCGCCTATTCGCGACGCTTCGGCATCCCGCTGGTCGCGGTCACCTCGGGCGCCCGCTCGACGCTCGCGGGCGCTGCCGACGTGGTGCTGCTGCTGCCGCCGTCGCCCGAAGCCTGCCCGATGGGGCTCGCACCGACAACCTCGACGACGGTCATGATGGCGCTGGGCGACGCGCTCGCCATCGCCTTGCTCGAGCGCCGGGGCTTTTCGACGCGCCGACTTTCACTTGTTCCATCCGGGCGGCAGGCTCGGGCGGCGACTGCTGCGGGTCGGCGACATCATGCATGGCGGCGACGCCGTGCCGCTGGTTCCCCTCGCCACCCGCATGTCGGAGGCGATCCTGGTGATGACCGCCAAGAGCTTTGGCTGCGTCGGCGCTTGCGACGGCGAGGGAAGGCTGGTCGGCATCGTCACCGACGGGGATTTGCGCCGGCATATGGGCGATTCGCTGCTCGGTCGGGCGGTGGCGGAAATCATGCATGTCTCGCCCAAGACGACGGCCGCGGCGGCACTGGCCGCGGAAGCTCTGGGGGTGATGAACCGCACCGCCATCACCTCGCTTTTCGTCGTCGACGACAAAGGGCGTCCCGTCGGCTTTTTGCACATGCACGACTGCCTGCGGGCCGGCGTCGCATAGGCGATGGACACCGGCGGACCGTGAAAGCCTTGGAGCCTCGAGCCGATTTCGCGCAGGCCGCACCCCTGATGGGAGAGGCGAGGGCTGTCCGCCCGGTTCGCCCTCGTCTCGGCGCGGACCGTCACAGCCGCGGCGTCGCCCTGCTGAAGCGGGTGTTGCCGGCGGTCGGCGCCGCCCTGTTGCTGTTGGTCGCCGCATGGCCGCGCATCGCCCCGTTGATCGAGAGCGTGCGGCTCGCGGTTTCGGCGATCGATCTGCGCGAGGCCCGCGAGCTCAAGATGATGAACCCGCGATATGCCGGGACCGACCGCCTGAACCGGCCCTACGTGGTCACCGCCGCAGTCGGCCGCCAGGTGCCGAACCGCGGCGATCTGATGTCGCTCGAAGACCCCAAGGCGGTGATGATCGTGCATAGCGGGGCGCAGGTCGTGCTGACGGCGGCGACCGGGATCTATCAATCGCAGCCCCAACTGCTCGATTTGTTCGACAACGTCGTCCTGACCCACGAAAACGGCACTCGTTTTGTGACCCGGCGGGCTCACGCCAACCTTGCCGACAGCACCGCCGAGGGTCATGACCCGATCGAGGGACACGGCCCTTCGGGCGACATCTGGGGACAGGGCTTCCGCGTCCTCGACAAGGGCGACACCATCATCTTTACCCAGCGATCGCACGCCATTTTGAAGGGCACCAAGCCGACCAAGCCGGCCAGTCCGCCGGCACTGCCGCCCGAGGTCGCAAAAACCGCCGCCATGGTCGAAGCTGCCGCCATGGCAACCGCCAACCAAAGCCCGGCGCCGGCCGGCGGCGCGAAGCCGGCTCAGGCCAGGCCGGCCGGCGCCCACCCGTTGGCGGCGAGACCGCATCACGTCGCCCGGCATGCCGCCAAAGCGCCGGCCAGAACCGGGCCCGCCGTCCACAAGGTCGAGCATCATGTCGACTGAGTGCGGCGCGGCAAAACCCGCGGCCTCAGGAAGGACCGGCCGTGAGCGTTGGCGTCCGGCGCGCGGCCCGGCGATGCTGCTCGCGGCTGTGGCGTGCCTCCCGCTGGCGGCGGCGGCGCAGGGTTTGAGCCCTCTCGGCGCTACCAACGACGTCCGCCCGATCGATATCACCGCCAATTCGGGTATCGAGTGGCAACAGGACAAGCAGGTCTACATCGCCCGCGGCAATGCGGTGGCGACGCGCGGCACCAGCGAGGTGCACGCCGATACGCTGACCGCGCATTATCGCCCGAGCAAAAGCAAAACGGCCGAAGGCGGCAGCGAGGTCTACCGGCTGGATGCCGACGGGCATGTCGTGATCAAGGGGCCGAACCAGACTATCGTCGGCGACCAGGCGATCTACGATGTCGACCAGCAGATCGGTGTCGTCACCGGCAAGCATCTGAAGATGACGACGCCGACCGACGTCGTCACCGCGCGCGACAGCCTGGAATGGTATGACCAGCAGCAGGTGGCCGTGGCGCGCGGCGACGCGCTGGCGATCCGCGCCGACCGGCGGATCCGCGGCGATGTCCTGACCGCCCACTTCGTCAAGGACAAAAGTACCGCGACCGCCGCAGCCGGGGCCAAGCCGGCCGAGCGCACAAGCCGGGCGAGGCCAGGCAATCCGCGGCCAAATCCGCGCCCAAGCCCGCGCCGGCGCAGGCCGCCGGACAGACAGCCCGGGCCGGACAGAACAAGCCCGGGGCCGGACCGGCCGATGCCGGCGAGGGCAATTCGAAGATCAGCCGCGTCGACGCCCAGGGCCATGTGGTCGTCGTGACCGCGACCGATATCGGACGCGGCGATTATGGAGTTTATAACGCCGACACCGGGATTGTGACCCTGCTCGGCAACGTGTCGATCACCCGTGGGCAAGACACGGTCAAAGGGCAATATGCGGTGGTAGACCTGAACACGAATATCAGTCGCATGATGACCGTAGCCGCCAAACCCGGCGCCCCGGCGCCGCGGGTGGAAGGACTGTTTTATCGTCAGGACGCCACCACCGGGCCGAACGGCGCCCAGAAATCCGGGGCGAAACCAGCCAGCGCCGGAGCGCCGAAATCGTGAAGGCGACCACCAGACCGTTCGGATTCGGTTCGCGCGAGGCGATCGCGCGGACGCCGCGGCTGGTCGCCGAAAACCTCGCCCGGCCGAGGCGCGGCCCAGCGGGGCCGGCGCCGACCGAGCATGGTCTGCGTGGCATCGGGCTCGGCAAAAGCTTCAAGCGGCGGCCGGTATTGCGCGGCGTCAACGTCTCGGTCCAGCGCGGCGAGGTCGTCGGGCTGCTGGGCCCGAATGGGGCCGGCAAAACCACATGCTTTTACATCATCACCGGGTTGATCGCGGCCGACACCGGGATGGTGATGCTGGATGGCCAGGACATCACCGATCTGCCGATGTACCGCCGCGCCCGCCGCGGGATCGGCTATCTGCCGCAGGAGGCCTCGATCTTTCGCGGTCTGAGCGTCGAGCAGAACATTCGCGCGATTTTGGAGGTCGTCGAACCCGAGTTTGAAGCACGAGAAGCCATGCTCAATTCCCTGCTCGCCGAATTTTCGATTACCCATCTGCGGCGGGCGCCGGCGATGGCGCTGTCGGGCGGAGAGCGCCGCCGCTGCGAGATCGCTCGGGCGCTCGCGACGCAACCCCATTTTATCCTGCTCGACGAACCGCTCGCCGGCATCGACCCGATTGCGGTCGGCGACATCCGCGATTTGATCGGGCATCTCAAGGATCGCGGCATCGGCGTGCTGATCACCGACCACAACGTGCGCGAGACTCTTGAAATCGTAGACCGTGCCTATATACTGCACGCTGGTCAGGTGTTGATGGAAGGAAAACCCGCAGAAATCGTCGCTAACGTAGATGTAAGGCGGGTTTTCCTCGGCGACCGGTTTAGCCTATAAGCCGCTCCGAGCGGAGCGTGATGTGAATAGGATGGGTTTTTCGCAGCGGCTTGAGCTGCGCCAGTCGCAGGCGTTGGTGATGACGCCGCAACTGCAGCAGGCGATCAAAATGCTGCAGCTCTCGAACCTCGAGCTCAACAATTTCGTCGACACCGAAATCCAGCAGAACCCGCTTCTCGATCGGCGCGAGTGGACCGGCGAGGAGGCGCCTGCCGCCGGCGACGCCGCGCCCGCCGCCGAGCAGGCTTCGACCGCGGCGCTTCCGGAGGGTCTCGTCAACGACCTGGCGCCTGACGCTACCGAGCATTGGCATGCCGCCTCGGGAGCGGAGGGGGACGGGTCGTTCGATCTCGCCGAAGAACCTCAAGCTTGGCGCAGCAGTCGCAACAGCGGGCTCGGCGGCGACGACCGCCCGGGGATCGAACAGACCGCGGCGCGGCCGCGCACTCTGCGCGAGCACGTGCTGGAGCAGATCGGAACCGATCTTTCCGACCAGGGTGACCAGCTGATTGCGCTGCACCTGCTCGACCTGCTCGATCAGAACGGTTATCTCGGGGGTCCGCTCGACAGCATAGCGGCGCTTCTCGGCTGCGATCTGGTGCGGGTCGAGGCGGTGCTCGCACGGCTCCAGCAGTTCGACCCGGCCGGCGTCTTCGCTCGCGATCTGCCCGAATGTCTCGGCCTTCAGCTGCGCGACCGCAACCGGCTCGACCCGGCCATGCAGGCCCTGCTCGACCATCTGCCGCTGCTCGCGGCGCGCAACATCCCGGCCTTGATCCGGGTGTGCCAGGTCGACGCCGAGGACGTGGCCGAGATGATCGCCGAGATCAAGTCGCTCGATCCTCGGCCGGGGCTGGCGTTCGATCCGCCACTGGCGCAGCCGGTCGTCCCCGACATCCTGATGCGGGCGCAGCCCGAAGGCGGCTGGATCGTCGAGCTCAACGCCGAGACCCTGCCCCGCGTCCTCGTCAACAACAAATACCACGCGCAGGTCAGCCGGTCGGCTCGCAACAAGGCGGAAAAAGACTACCTGACCGACCGGCTGCAGGCAGCGAACTGGCTGGTCAAGTCGCTGCACCAGCGCGCGACCACGATACTCAAGGTTTCGGCCGAGATCGTACGCCAGCAGGAAGCGTTTTTTCGGCGCGGCGTCCAGTCGCTGCGGCCGCTCATCTTGCGCGACATCGCCGAAGCCATCGGCATGCACGAGAGCACCGTCAGCCGGGTGACAAGCAACAAGCACATGGCGACGCCGCGCGGTCTCTATGAGCTGAAATATTTTTTCACGTCGTCGATCCCTGCGTCGAGCGGCGGCGACGCCCATTCGGCCGAAGCGGTGCGCCATTTGATCCGCCATTTGATCGACAAGGAGCCCGCCGCCGCAACGTTGTCGGACGAGCGCATCGTCGAATTGCTGCAGCGCGACGGCGTCGACATCGCCCGGCGCACCGTGGCCAAATACCGTGAGGCGATGCGGATTCCGTCATCCGTGCAGCGGCGTCGCGAGAAATCGCTGACCTTCTGAGCCGCTCCCGAGGGGACCGACCGCGGCCGTCCTTGACGCGCTGGCCGGCGACACATAGCGTCGGTCGCTTGACCGGGTTTGGACGCGACCCCAATTTCGCTTACGGGCGCCCTGGACGGCAGCCCCTCTCCAGCGGAAAGGCACTCGCTGCCATGCAGTTGACGGTCACGGGCAAGCAGGTCGACATCGGCGTCGCGCTGCGCGGACATGTCGAAGCCAGCTTGCAGTCGATTCTGACGAAGTACTTCAAGACCGCGATCGAAGCCCATGTCGTCGTGGCGAAGGAGGCGCACCTGATCCGCGCCGAGGTTTCGTTGCGCATCGGCCGCGGGATCGTCGTTAACGCGAGCGCCGCGCTCGACGACGCCTACGCCGCCTTTGACGCGGCGGCCGAGCGCGTCGCCAAGCAGTTGCGCCGCTACAAGCGCCGCCTTCGCGACCATCACGCCAAGATTCACGAGGCGGCCGAACCCGTCGAAAGCGCGCGCGACGCCGTCCTGGCGCCGCTTGCCGAGGAGGCCGAAGAGGAAGGTCCCGCGGGGGCGCCCGCGGTCATCGCCGAGATCAGCACCGAGCTGCCGCGGCTGACCGTCGGCGAAGCGGCGATGCGGATGGATCTCGCGGATGCGCCGGTGCTGCTGTTTCGCAACCGCGCCCATGGCGAGCTCAACCTCGTCTACCGGCGCGCGGACGGGAACATCGGCTGGGTCGATCCCGAGCTGGATCCGGCCCGGCGCGAGCATCAGCGCGAGATGTCGTCCGCGATCGGCGATGACTGAACCTGCGCTCTTTGGCCGCCGCCTGCCGGTCGCGGTCGTTTCGCGTGGATACGGCTCGTCCGGCGGCACCGAGACCGGCTGAGGCCGCCACGGAATTGCCTGGCCGGACCATGGAGATCGCCGACCTGATCACGCCGCGCAGCGTGGTTGCCCAGCTGCGCGCTTCGAGCAAGCGCCAGGCGTTGCAGGAGCTCGCCCGGCGCGCCGCGACGATTACCGGAATTCACGAGCGGACGATCTTCGACGTTTTGACCGAACGCGAGCGCCTCGGCTCGACCGGTATCGGGATGGGCATCGGAATTCCGCACGGCAAGCTGCCCGGCCTGGACAGGCTTTGCGGCATCTTTGCCCGCCTCGAACGGCCGATTCCGTTCGAGGCGATCGACGACCAGCCGGTCGACCTGATTTTTTTGCTGCTGGCGCCGGAGACTGCCGGCGCCGACCACCTCAAGGCCTTGGCCCGCGTCTCGCGGCTGCTGCGCGACCGCGCCGTGTGCGACAAGCTGCGCGGCACCGACAGTTCCGATGCGCTTTACGCGCTGCTCACCGACATGACAGCGAGCGACGCCGCCTAGTCTCGCGCAATCAGTGGACGCTGACCGGCTCCAGATCGTGTTGGCGCACTGTCGCAAACGCCACGTCCCGATCCGGCAGCACCGCGATCTGGGTCCCGTCGGCGGCGTGCACGGCATAGCCCGGGACGTCGTCGATGACGACGTGCTTTATGTAGGCCAGGTGCTGCACGCCAAACGCCGCCAGCTCATTCGCCGACAACTGCCGAATTCGTTCAATTCTGTCCATTTTCTTTACCTGTCACTTTAAATTCTGCAAATTCTGCGAGCGTTCCACTGTTCTATCGGCGGCAGTGGACCCGCTTTTGATCTCGACCGTGCGCACCCGGCTTTCGATCTCGGGCCGAACCAGGTCGATGTGCAGAAGCCCGTTGTCGAGCCATGCGCCGTCGACTTCGATCCCTTCCGCCAGAACAAAGGAGCGCTGGAACTGGCGCGCCGCGATGCCGCGATGCAGATAAACCCGCTCGGCGTCGTCGGTTTGCCTGCCGCGGACGACGAGCTGGTTGTCCTCGATGGTGATGCCGAGATCCCCCATCGTAAACCCGGCGACGGCGAGGGTGATGCGAAGGGCGTTTTCGCCGAGCTGCTCGATGTTGTAGGGCGGATACCCGTCGCTCGACACTTTGCTGACCCGGTCGAGCGCCCGCTCGAAATGGTCGAAGCCGAGCAGCAATGGCGAGTTGAACAGCGACAGTCGCGACATTGTTCTTCTCCTCGTCGGTGAGCGAGAAAGCCGCGGCCGGACCCGAAGGCGGCGCCCGGTCGCGGATCGCTTGTCAAACAAATGTAATTTAGGTTGAGCAGAGCGCCGATCAAGCAAGCACCGGCGGTCGTCGACACCGGGCCCTTTTGGCCGCGGTTTTAGGCGCGACCGCTTCCGCTGCGCGCAAGGCGCACCAATATCCATGACGATGACTTCTCCTCTGCGCAGGCGGACGCGTGCCATGTCGAACGCGAAGCTGAACTGGCGCGCCATTCTGGCGCTCGTTTGCTGCGCCTTTTTGGCGCTGGCGCCGGCTTTGGCCGAAGCGCGCGGCGGCAGCTCCTACGGCGGCAGACCGTCGAGTTTTGGCAGCCGCGGGGTGCGCAGCTGGGACAACAACGGCGCCCAGCCGCTCAACCGCAGCCTCGCGACGCCGGCACCGAGCCAGCCGGGTCTCGCCCCGGGGATGCCCGCGCCCGCCTATGGCGGCGGCATGTTCCAGCGCCATCCGTTCCTGACCGGGCTGGCGGGCGGGCTGGTCGGCTCGTGGCTGTTCGGGCACGCCGCCTACGCCGAAGGCGGCGGCGGCTCCGGCGCCATGCTCGGCACCCTCCTTTGGCTCGCGGTCATCGGGCTGCTGGTCTGGCTCGCGCTGAGGCTGTTTCGCGCCAGGGCTTTTTCGAACGGCTGGCCGGCAGGCAGGGCGGGGTTCGCGGCCCGCTCGGCGGGCGCCGCGGCGACCCCGGCGGGGCGATTTCGTGGGCGCGACGTCAACTTCGCCGACACCGATTTGGAAGCGTTCCAGCGGTTGCATGCGGCGATCCAGGAGGCCTGGAGCGCCGGCGATCTTGCGCGCATGCGGCGCCTGATGACCCCGGAGATGCTGAGCTATTTCTCGGACGAGCTTACTCGCAACACCAGCCGCGGGCTGCGCAACCTCGTCTCCGACGTGCAGCTCGTCAAAGGCGAGCTCACCGAGGCATGGGAAGAGCGCGACCTGCAATATGCGACGGCGCTCCTGCGGTGGCGCGCGATCGACTATGTCCTCCGCCTCGACGCCGCGCCGGGCGACCGAAACGCCATTGTCGGCGGCGATCCGCAGCGGCCGATCGAGACCGAAGAGGTGTGGACCTTTGTGCGCCGACGCGGCGGCGACTGGCTGCTGTCGGCGATTCAGCAGGTCTGACGAGGGCTGGGCGTAGGATGGGTTGAGCGCGCAGCGAAACCCATCTGGTGCGGCGGCGGTGATGGGCTTCGCAGGCTCAGCCCATCCTACGGCTGCTGGCTGCGTCTGAGCCCTAGGGCCACGCCGCCTCGGGCGGCAGCGACATCAGGATCGCCTCGACATTGCCGCCGGTCTTCAGGCCGAACCGGGTGCCGCGGTCGTAGAGCAGGTTGAACTCGACATAGCGGCCGCGGCGCACCAGCTGATGGCGGCGCTGCTCGTCGGTCCAAGGAAGCCGCATGCGCGGCCGCACGATCGCCGGGTAGACCTCGAGGAACGCCTCGCCGACCGCGCGGACAAAGGCGAAGTCGCGCTCCCAGTCGCCGCTGTCGAGGTAGTCGAAAAAGATCCCGCCGGCGCCGCGCGCCTCGTTGCGGTGCTCGAGAAAGAAATACTCGTCGCACCATTCCTTGAACCGCGCGTGGCAGTCGGGATCGTAGGCGTCGCAGGCGCCGCGCAGCGCCGCGTGGAACATACCCTCCGCCTCGGTCGTCGGGATAGATCGGCGTCAGATCCGCGCCGCCGCCGAACCACGCCTTGCCGGTGACGATGTGGCGCGTGTTCATGTGCACCGCCGGCACCAGCGGCGAGCGCATGTGGGCGACCAGCGAAATCCCGCTCGCCCAAAACCGCGGGTCGGCCGCGGCGCCCGGGATGTCGTTGCGGAACTCGGGCGAAAATTCGCCCGACACGGTCGAGATGTTGACCCCGACCTTTTCGAACACCTGCCCCGCATCACCGAGATCATGCCGCCGCCGCCGCCCGGGCGCTGCCACGGCGTGCGCTCGAACCGGCCGGCGCGCCGCCCGTCCGGCCGGTCCGCGGCGAATTCGTCCTCGATCGCCTCGAATGCGGCGCAGATGCGGTCGCGCAGCGCCGCGAACCAGCTCGGTCGCTCGCCGGCCGCGCTCGGGGTCGGGCGGAAACGGGGTAGGCGGTGCTCATGCGCTCGGGCAGCAGATCGGTTTGCCGCAGCGCTTCGGCGAGCGCGATAGCACCGGCGAGCGCGACGTTGAGCGAACGGGCGGGGGCGTGCAAGGGGATCGCGACCCGCGCCGCGGCGGCGCGATGCACGGCCGGCGGCGCGCCGGCGCTCTCCCGGCCGAGCAGGATCGTGTCGTCGGCCGCGAATGCGAACCGATGCAGCGCCGCCGTGCCGGCGGTGGTCATCAGGATAAGGCGCGAGGCCGGGTCGCGCCCGGCGAGAAAGGCCTGCCAGGACAGATGTCTGGCGACGCGGCAATGGGGCGCGTAATCGAGCACCGCGCGCTTGAGACGGCGGTCGTCGAGCAGAAAGCCGCACGGCTCGATCAGGTCGACCGCAATGCCGAAACAGGCCGCGAGCCGCAGCAATGCCCCGGTATTTTGTGGAATATCGGGCTCGAACAAGGCGAGGCGCAAGCAAACCCCCGGGTTCTCAAGCGCGGACGAGCGCGTTATACATATTCCCCCGAACCGCGATTTGCCGCCCAATTATGCGGCAGTCTGTCGCATAGTTCGGCTTCTTCAACGGTATAGCTTCGCCTCCCGTTCGCCGGCGGCGACAAACGAGTACGCACTGCAGAGGAATGTGATGGCCGATTTGGCGCACGAGAACATTAGCCATGCGCATTCCGGCGAAACCCGGCGCGATTTTCTGATCCTGACGGCGGGCGCGCTGGGCGTGGTCGCGGTCGGCGCCACGGTGTGGCCGTTTATCGACACGCTCAACCCGGCTCGCGACACCCTGGCCGCGGCGACGACGGAAGTCGATCTGGGGCCGGTGGCGGTCGGCCAGCGGCTGACCGTCGCCTGGCGCGGCAAGCCGGTGTTCATCGACCACCGCCCCCCGGCCGAGATCAAGGCCGCGCAAGAAGTCGACGTTTCGCAGCTGCGCGACCCGCAACCGGATTCGGAGCGCGTCAAGAAACCGGAATGGCTGGTCGTCGTCGGCGTTTGCACGCATCTCGGCTGCATCCCGCTCGGGCAGAAAACCGGCGACGACCGCGGCCCGTTTGGCGGCTGGTTTTGCCCCTGCCACGGCTCGATCTATGATACCTCGGGCCGCATCCGCCAGGGGCCGGCGCCGCTGAACCTCGCTGTGCCGCCCTACGAGTTCACCGGCAACACCACCATCAAGATCGGCTAGGAGACCGCGATGGCCGACGACCGCCCCGGCTCCGGAAGCCGGATCATCCGCTGGATCGACCATCGGCTGCCGTTCATGGCGGCGATGGAGCACGAGCTCTACGAATACCCGACCCCGCGCAATCTGAGCTATTGGTGGAATTTCGGCTCGCTCGCCGGGATCATGCTGGTGGTGATGATCGTCACCGGCATCTTTCTGGCGATGCAATACACGCCGAGCGCGCTGCTGGCGTTCAACTCGGTCGAGCGCATCATGCGCGACGTCAATTACGGTTGGCTGATCCGCTACGCCCATGTGAACGGCGCGTCGATGTTCTTCGCGATCGTCTACATCCACATTTTCCGCGGGCTCTACTACGGCTCGTACAAGTCGCCGCGCGAGCTGTTGTGGATCCTCGGCGTCATCATCCTGCTGCTGATGATCGCCACCGCCTTCATGGGCTATGTGCTGCCCTGGGGGCAGATGAGCTACTGGGCGGCCACCGTCATCACCAACCTGTTCTCGGCGATCCCGCTCGTCGGCCAAAGCATCGTGACCTTTCTGTGGGGCGGCTTTACCGTCGGCAACCCGACCCTGCACCGCTTTTACGCGCTGCACTACCTGTTGCCCTTCGTGATCCTCGCCGTGGTGCTGCTGCACCTGATCGCGCTGCACCGCTTCGGCTCCAACAACCCGCTGGGCATCGACATGAAGGGGCCGCAGGACACGATCCCGTTCCATCCCTACTACACGATCAAGGATCTGTTCGGGCTGTGCGTGTTTCTGCTGATCTACGCCTTCTTCGTCTTCTACGCGCCGAACTTGCTCGGCAACCCGGACAACTACATCCCGGCGAACCCGATGCAGACGCCGAACCACATCGTGCCCGAATGGTATCTGCTGCCCTATTACGCGATCCTGCGCTCGATCACGTTCTCGGTCTTCGGCATCCCGGCCAAGCTGCTCGGCGTCATTTTGTCGTTCGGCTCGCTGTTCATGCTGTTCGTGGTGCCGTGGCTCGACACCTCGCCGGTGCGCAGCGCGCGCTTCCGGCCGATCTACAAATGGGTGTTCTGGCTGCTGGTCATCGACGTGCTGGCGCTCGGCTGGGTCGGCGCCAACCCGCCCGAGGGCATCGTCGTGACCGTCGGCCAGATCGCGACGTTCTACTATTACTTCCATTTCTGGATCCTGTTGCCGCTGATCGGCAAGATCGAGCGGCCGCGGCCGTTGCCGACCAGCATCGCCGCCGCGGTGCTGGGCGGCGGGGCGCGGCTGAGCGGCGCTGCCGCCCGCGTCAATCGGAAAGCCCTGACATGATGCCGGTTCTTCTCGCCAGGGCGACGGCCGCAGCGGCCGTGTCGCTGTTCGTGCTGCTCGCCGCCGCCGCGCCCGGGCGGGCGCAGGAGACGCCGCTGCCCCGCCAGCAATGGTCGTTCGACGGCGTCTTCGGCACCTACGACAGGGCGGCGATGCAGCGCGGCTTCCAGGTCTACAAGCAGGTCTGCTCGGCCTGCCATCCGGTCAAGCATCTCTATTTTCGCGACCTGGAGGCGCTCGGCTACACCCCGGACCAGGTCAAGGCGATCGCCGCGAGCTACCAGGTCACCGACGGGCCGAACGACCAGGGCCAGATGTATCAGCGGCCGGGCCGCCCCTCCGACCCGATCCCCGGCCCGTTCCCGAACGACCAGGCGGCGCGCGCCGCAAACGGCGGGGCGCTGCCGCCCGATCTGTCGATGATCGTCAAGGCGCGCGAAGGCGGCCCCGACTACGTCTATGCGCTGCTGAACGGGTTCAAGGACCCGCCGCCGGCCGGGTTCAAGCTCGCGCCGGGCAAATATTACAACGAATTTTTCCCCGGCCATCAGATCGCGATGCCGCCGCCGCTCAGCGACGGGGCGGTGACCTATGCCGACGGCACCAAGGCGACGGTGCCGCAGATGGCGCACGATGTCGTGACGTTCCTCACCTGGGCCTCCGAGCCCAATCTCGACACCCGCCATCGCACCGGGGTCAAGGTGTTCCTGTTCCTGATCGTCGGCGTCGGGATCTTCTACGCGGCCAAGCGCAAGATCTGGGCGGCCGTTCACTGAGCCCGGCGATGACCGCCCCGGTCATCGGCATCATCGGCGGCAGCGGGCTCTACGAGATCGACGGGCTCGCCGATGTCGCCTGGCGGCGGGTCGACAGCCCGTTCGGGCCGACCTCGGACGAATTCTGCTTTGGCAGCGCTCGACGGCCACCGGGTCGTGTTCGTGCCGCGGCACGGGCGCGGCCATGTGCTGCCGCCGTCGGAGATCAATTTCCGCGCCAATATCGACGCGCTGAAGCGCTGCGGCGTCACCGACATCGTCTCGCTGTCCGCGGTCGGCAGCCTGCGCGAGGATCTGGCGCCCGGCGATTTCGTCGTCGTCGACCAGTTCATCGACCGCACCTTTGCCCGGCCGAAGAGCTTTTTCGGCGCCGGCTGCGTCGCCCATGTCTCGATGGCGCATCCGGTGTGCGGCCGGATCGGCGACGCGCTGGCCGCGGCCGCGGCGCCGGCCGGGTTGGCGCTGAAGCGCGGCGGCACCTATCTGGTCATGGAGGGGCCGCAATTCTCGAGCCTCGCCGAAAGCCGGCTCTACCGGTCGTGGGGTTGCGACGTGATCGGCATGACCAACATGCCCGAGGCCAAGCTCGCCCGCGAGGCCGAGATCTGCTACGCCACGGTGGCGATGGTCACCGATTACGATTGCTGGCACCCGGACCACGACGCGGTCACGCGTCGAAATGATCGTCGGGCGTACTGCTGGCCAATGCGGAAAAGGCCAAGGCGCTGATCCGCCGGGTCGTGCCGCTGCTCGCCGCCGCATACCGGCCCGTGCCGGCAGGGCTGCCGGCACGCGCTCGACCACGCGCTGATCACCGCGCCCGAGCGGCGCGACCCGGCGTTGCTGGCGCGGCTCGACGCGGTCGCCGGGCGCGTGCTCTGGCGAGCCGCGGCGCCGTGAATGGTCGACGGCCGGCCGATGCGCACGATCTGGCTCGCCGCCGACGGGCGCACGGTCGAGATCATCGACCAGACGCGGCTGCCGCACGAGCTCGCGATCGTCGCACTGGCGACGCTCGACGACGCGGCGACGGCGATCCGCACGATGCAGGTGCGCGGCGCGCCGCTGATCGGCGCCGCCGCGGCCTACGGCGTGGCGCTGGCGATGGCCGAGGATGCCTCCGACGCGGCGCTCGACCGCGCGCGTCGCGACGCTCGCCGCGACCCGCCCGACCGCGGTCAATCTGCGCTGGGCGCTCGCCGAGATGGAGCGGCGCGTTGCGCGACCTGCCGCCGCAGCGCCGCTTTGCCGCCGCCCTGGCCCGCGCCGGCGAGATCGCCGAGGCGGATGTCGCGATCAACCGCGCGATCGGCGAGCACGGCGCGCCGCTGATCGCCGAGGCGTGGCGGCGCAAGGACCGCGATCGGCCGGTCGAGGTGCTGACCCATTGCAATGCCGGCTGGCTCGCCGACGGTCGATTGGGGCACCGCGCTGGCGCCGATCTACCACGCCCATGATGACGGCATCCCGATCCATGTCTGGGTCGACGAGACCCGGCCGCGCAACCAGGGCGCCGGCCTGACCGCCTGGGAACTGGGCCAGCACGGCGTCCCGCACACGGTCATCGTCGACAATGCCGGCGGCCATCTGATGCGCCAGGGCCTCGTCGATCTGTGCATCGTCGGCACCGACCGCACCACCGCCGGCGGCGATGTCGCCAACAAGATCGGCACCTATCTGAAGGCGCTGGCGGCGCGCGACAACGACATGCCGTTCTATGTCGCGTTGCCGTCGCCGACGATCGACTGGAGCATCGAAGACGGGGCGGCGATCCCGATCGAGCGCCGCGACAGCCGCGAGGTCACCCATGTCGAGGGCTGGACCGAGGACGGGCGAGCGCGTCGCGGTGCGCGTGACCCCGGAGGGCAGCCCGGCCGAAAATTACGCCTTCGACGTGACCCCGGCGCGGCTGGTCACCGCGCTGATCACCGAGCGCGGCATTTGCCCGGCCTCGCGCGCCGGGCTGCTTGCGCTGTTTCCGGAGCATCGCTGAGCAAACCGCGCAATCAGGGATGGCAGCGATGGACGCCATAGCCGGCATCGACCACGTCATCGTCGGCGTCCGCGATCTTGAAGCCGCCAGGGCGGCATGGCGCCGGCTCGGCTTTACGCTCGTCGCCGCGCGGCCGCCACATCGGCCAGCCCACCGGCAATTACTGCGTGATGTTCCCCGCCGACTACATCGAGCTGTTGGGCATTGTCGATGCCGGCGATTCGGCCATCGCCTCGGCAGCTTTTCTGGCGCGGCGCGAAGGGCTGATGGGGGCCGCCTTCGCCCCGTCGGCAGCGCCGAGGACGCCCGCGCGGCGCTGCTGCGCCGGGGGCTGCATCCGTCCGAGCCGCGCCCGCTCGGCCGGAGAAATCGAGTTGCCGGAGGGAACCGCCCAACCCCGCTTCAGCCTGGTCTCGCTGCCGCCCGAGGAGACCCCCGGGCTCGACTGCTTTTTATGCGGCCATCTGACGCCCGAGCTGATGCGGCGGCCGGAATGGCTCGACCATCCCGAACGGCGCGACCGGTCTGAAGGCGGTGCACGTCCTGGTCGACAGCACGGCGCCGCTGCTGGCGGCCTACGACCGGCTGTTCGGGATCGTGCAGGTGACGACGACCGACGCCGTCGCCTCAATCCATGTCGGCCGGCAGCGTCTTGTGTTCAGCACGCCCGACGATTTTCGGACGATGCATCCCGGGCTCGACCTCGAGCGCGATTTTCCGCTGCCGGGGATCGTCGCGCTGGAGCTCGGCGTCGAACGGCGTGAGCGCGCCGCCGGTCATCTGACCCGGCCAGCAGGTCGGCTTTCGACGAGATGCCCGACGGCAGCCTCGTCGTGCCGGCGGGCGAGGCGAACGGCGCGATTCTGTTCTTGTCGGAGGGCTGAGCTCTCTTGCGACCGCGATGTCAACGCATGGGGTCGCCGCGCGGCGGGTCGGCGACCCGCGGCCGGCCGCGCCGGTGCAGCGTCGATGATTGCCGCCCGATGCCGCCGTTTTTTGCGATCCCGTTTCCGGCGATCGACCCGGTCGCGATCTCGTTCGGCCCGTTTGCGATTCGCTGGTACGCGCTCGCCTATATCGCCGGGCTGGTGATCGGCTGGCGCTATTGCCTGGCCCTCGCCGATCGCCCGCCGCACCTGGTGCGGCGCCAGGATATCGACGATTTCCTGGTCTGGGCGACGCTCGGCGTCGTTCTCGGCGGGCGCATCGGCTACGTCCTGTTCTACAATCCCGGCTATTACTTCGCTCATCCGGTTCAGGCGCTCTACGTGTGGCATGGCGGGATGTCGTTTCACGGCGGCGCCATCGGCGTGACGCTCGCGATCATCCTGTTCACCCGCGCGCGCCGGATCCCGCTGTTCGCTTTTTCCGACATCATCACCGAGGCGATCCCGATCGGCCTGTTCTTTGGCCGCATCGCCAATTTTATCAACGGCGAGCTGTACGGCCGGCCGAGCGACGTGCCCTGGGCGATGATCTTTCCGAATGGCGGCCCGGTGCCGCGCCACCCGAGCCAGCTCTACGAGGCGCTTTGCGAGGGCATCCTGCTGTTCGTGCTGCTGTTCGTCGCCGAGCGGCGCGGCGCCCGGCGGTGGCCCGGGATGGTGACCGGGATTGTTTCTCGCCGGCTACGCCGTCGCCCGCATGTCCGGCGAGCTGTTCCGCCAGCCCGACCCGCAGATCGGCTATCTGATCTTCGGCACGACGATGGGCCAGCTGTTGTCGATCCCGGTGCTGATCGCCGGCATCGCGATCATCCTGTGGGCGCGGCGGGTTCCGCGCCCTTCGCCGCCGTGACCCGCGGCGCGCTCGCCGACAAGATCGCCCGCCGCATCCGCGCCGAGGGGCCGCTGTCGGTCGCGGCCTATATGGCGATGGCGCTGCACGATCCCGAGCTCGGCTATTACGCGACCCGGCAGCCGATCGGCGCCGCCGGCGATTTCGTCACCGCGCCCGAGATCAGCCAGATCTTCGGCGAGCTGATCGGGTTGTGGTGCGCGCTGATGTGGGAGCGGATCGGCCGGCCCGATCCGGTGATCCTCGCCGAGCTCGGGCCGGGCAGCGGCGCGCTCGCCGCCGATCTGCTGCGCGCCGCCGCGGCGCTGCCGGAATTTCGCCGCGCGATGCGCCTGCATCTGGTCGAGGCGAGCCCGATGCTGCGCGCCGAGCAGCAGCGCCGACTGGCGATCCGCCGAGCCGGTTTGGCTCGCCCGGGCCGAGGACCTGCCCGCAAGGCGCGATGCTGCTCGTCGCCAACGAGTTCCTCGACGCGCTTGCCGATCCGCCAGCTCGTGCGCGGGCCGCGCCATTGGTGCGAGCGGATGGTCGCGCTCGACCCCGAAGGTCGCTTCGCCTTTGTCGCCGGGCCCGAGAACCCGGCCCTTTCCCTGCTGGTCCCCGAGGCGCTGCGCGAACCGCCCCGCCCGGCGCGGTCTTCGAGCTGTGCCCGCCGGCGCTGGCGCTCGCCGCGGCGCTCGGCGCCCGGCTGAAGCGACGGGCCGGGTGCGGCGTTGTTCATCGACTACGGCCGCCTCGAGAGCGCCACCGGGTCGAGCCTGCGCGCGGTCTGGCGCCACCAGCCGGCCGACGCGCTCGCGGCCCCGGGCAGCGCCGACCTCAGCGCCGATGTCGATTTCGCCGCGTTCGCCGAAGCTGCCGGCGCGGCCGGCGCCGAGGCGCACGGCCCGGTGCCGCAGGGCCGTTTCCTCGAGCGTCTCGGCGCCGCGGCGCGGCTCGCGGCCTTGTCCGCGCGGGCCTCGCCGGCGCAGCGGCAGCAGCTCGAAAGCGGCGCTCGAGCGCTTGCTCGACCCGGAGCAAATGGGCAACCTGTTCAAGGCCATGGCGCTGACCTCGCCGGGGCTGCCGGCGCCGCCCGGCTTCGAACTGAGCAGATTGGATGCGATGATCCGTCTCGCCGGGCTCGAAACCGGTTCGCGGCATCCGCCACGCCTTTTTCACCCGGCAGGGCGGGGTCAGCGACGGGCTCTTTGCGTCGCTGAATTGCGGCTTCGGGTCGCGCGACGAGCGGCGAACGTCGAGCGCAACCGCGCGATCGCGATGGCGAGACTCGGGCTTGCCCGCCGATCGGCTGGTCACCTGCCGGCAAGTCCACAGCGCCGCTGCCGTCACCGTCGAACGCCCGTGGCGGCGCGAGGCGCGCGCCGGCCGCGGACGGCATGGCCACCAACGTTCCCGGCCTGGCGCTGGGCGTCCTGGCCGCCGATTGCGCCCCGGTGCTGCTGTGCGATCCGGCCGCCCGCGTCATCGGCGCGGCGCATGCCGGCTGGCGCGGGCCGTCGGCGGCGTGGTCGAGGCGACGGTCGCGCGATGGAACGGCTCGGCGCCGCGCGCGCGCCGTATCCGTGCCGGGATCGGCCCTTGCATCGGCCGCGCTTCCTACGAGGTCGGCCCCGAATTTCCGCGGCCGATCGTCGCCGCAGACCCGGCCGCCGAGGCTTGTTTCATGCCGGCGCGCGCGCGCCGGCCATTTCATGTTCGACCTTGCGGGCTATGTCGAGCGCCGCCTCGCCCGGCTCGCGGCGTGGCAGCGGTCGAATGCGGCGCATCGCGACACCGTCGCCGAGGAGGAGCGTTTCTTCAGCTATCGTCGCGCCTGCCTGCGCGGCGAGACGGTCTTCGGCCGCGGCCTCTCGGCGATCGTGCTCGACGGCTGAGGCGGGCGGCGCGATCGCGATGATGTCCGATCCGCGATGCCCTATCTGATCCTGTTTCTGGCGTTCTGCCTCCTCGGCCCGCTCGCCACCTGCGTTCTGTTGGTGCAATGAATGGCCGCGGCGGCGCGCCGGCAAGCGGGCGCGCGGCGGCTGCTGCTGCTGGCGGCCTGCCAGCCGCTGCCGCATCCCTTCGCCAACGACGTGCCAAAGCCGGGCTCGCCGATGCTGGCCCTGCGCGACACCGCCACGCGTCGCGATCGCCCCGCTCAAGGGCGGGCCGCGGGCGACCGCCGAAAAGCTCGCGCCGGCGATGGCCGAAGCGCTGCAGAAGCGCGACATCGCCGCCAGCGACCGCACCGCGAGCATCGCCAGCTATCAGCTCGACGGCAGGATTCAGGGGATGCCCCCGTCCGGCGGCAAGGCGGCGGTCGTCGTCTTGTGGGAGCTGCGCGATCCCGTCCGGCAAGTCGCTCGGCGAGCGGGCCGAGCGGGTCGAAGCCGCGGCCGACGATTGGCAGCGCGGCAAGGACGACGCGGTCGCCCGCCTCGCCGACGCGAGCGCCGAGCAGATCGCCGCGATGCTGCAGGACAAGGCGCCGGTCGAGGCCGCGGCGCAAGGCGGACGGACCCGGCTGCTGATCCGCGGCGTCGAGGGCGCGCCCGGCGACGGCGGGACGGCGCTGGCGAGCGCCATCACCACGCTGTTGAAGCAGCAGGATGTGGCGATCGTCTCCGATCCGCACGGCGAAAGCCGATCTGCTGCTCGACGCCGACGTCAGCGTCGACAAGCCGGAGGCGGGCAAGCAGCACGTCAAGATCGTCTGGCATGTGCGCCGCAAGGACGGCGGCGAGATCGGCACGGTCGCGCAGGAAAACGACGTTCCGGCCGGGCTGCTCGACGGCGCCTGGGGCGATGTCGCCTACACCGTCGCGGTGGCGGCGCAGGACGGCATCATGCAGCTGATCGCCCGCGGCGCCCCGCAATCGGCCGGCAAGTCCTGAATGCGGCGATCGTGAAGCCGGGACCGATCGCCTGGCTTGGTCGAGCCGCGCGAGGTTGCCAGGCCGACCGCGGATTGTTACATTATCGCTGCACGAAGCCGCGGGGCTCGGCCCGCCGGCGCCGGTATTGCCGCCGCCATGAAAATTCTCGCCTGCAACAGCAATCGGCCGCTCGCCGAGGCGATCGCGGCCTATCTCGACCTGCCGCTGACCAAGGCGAGCGTGCGCCGGTTTTCGGACATGGAGGTGTTTGTCGAGATCCACGAAAACGTCCGCGGCGAGGACGTTTTCGTGATCCAGTCGACCTCGTATCCGGCGAACGACCATCTGATGGAGCTGCTCGTCAGCCTCGACGCGCTGAAGCGCGGCTCGGCGCGGCGGGTGACGGCGGTCATCCCCTATTACGGCTATGCCCGGCAGGACCGTAAGACCGGGTCCGCGCACGCCGATCTCGGCCAAGCTCGTCGCCAACATGATCACCGCCGCCGGCGCCGACCGGGTGTTGACGCTCGATCTCCATGCCGGGCAGATCCAGGGTTTTTTCGACATCCCGACCGACAATCTGTATGCCGCGCCGGTGCTGGTGAAGGACATCCTCGATCATCATGCCCGCCGCGATCTGGTCATCGTCTCGCCCGATGTCGGCGGCGTCGTGCGCGCCCGGCAGATCGCCCGGCGGCTCGATGCCGATCTCGCGATCATCGACAAGCGGCGCGAGCGCGCCGGCGTCTCCGAGGTCATGAACATCATCGGCGACGTCTCCGGACGGCGCTGCATCCTGGTCGACGACATCGTCGACAGCGCCGGCACGTTGTGCAACGCCGGCCTCGGCCTTGATCGAAGCCGGCGCGTCGGCGGTCTTCGCCTATGTCACGCACGGCGTGCTGTCGGGCGGCGCGGTGGCGCGCGTCGCCGCCTCGCCGATCGAGATGCTGGTCATGACCGACAGCATCGTCGCGACCGAGGCGGTGCGGCGAAGCGAACAACATCCGCCAGGTGTCGATCGCGCCGCTGATGGCCGAGGCGATCCGCCGGATCAGCGAGGAGCGGTCGGTTTCGAGCCTGTTCGATTGAGCTCGGCCGGCTCGGCCGCCGCAGCGCGAAGCGCGGCGGCGAGCTTGCGCGCGCGCGATCAGCCTGATCGGCCAAATCCACGCTCCGGGCGAACCAGCCGTGATCCCGCGAAAGAGGAGCACAGTCGATGCCCGAGATCATCACCCTCAGCGCCGAGCTGCGCGCCCGCGCCGGCAAGGGCGCCGCCCGCGCCACGCGACGCGCGGGGCGCGTCCCCGGCATCGTCTATGGCGGCGGCCAGGAGCCGATGCCGATCAGCCTCGAGCCGCGCGAATTGTCGCGCGCGCTCGCCAAGCGCGGCTTTTTCGCGACCCTCGTCGATCTCTCGGTCGACGGCGCGGTGCAGCGCACCTTGCCGCGCGAGGTGCAGTATCACCCGGCGACCGACGAGCCGCTGCATGTCGATTTCATGCGGGTCGGCGCCGACCACCCGGGTCACGGTCACCGTGCCGGTCGTCTTCGTCAACCAGGAGCTGTCGGTCGGGATGCGCCGCGGCGGCATCCTCAACATCGTCCGCCACGGGATCGAGCTGAACTGCCCGGTCGACGGCATCCCCGATCATCTGACCGTCAGCCTCGACGGGCTCGACATCGGCGACAGCGTCCATATCAGCGCGGTCGCGCTGCCCGAAGGCTGCCGCCCGACGATCACCGGCGCGCGACTTCACGATCGCCAGCATCGCGCCCTCCTCGGCCGTGCGCGAGGAGGCGGCCACCGCCGCCACCGCGCCGCCCGCCGCCGAGCAGGCCGCTGCGGCACCCTGAGTCGGCAGCCTCGAGTTTTCGGGCGGCAAGCGTCCCTCGAGCGATGCGTCTCGTCGTCGGGCTCGGCAATCCCGGCTCGCGCTACGCGCGAAACCGCCACAATGTCGGCTTTATGGCGGTCGACGCGATCGCCCGCCGCCACGGGTTTCCGGCCTTCCGCAATCGCTTCAAGGGCGAGCTTGCCGAAGGCACGATCGGCGGCGAGCGCCGGCTGCTGCTGAAGCCGCAGACCTTTATGAACGCATCGGGCGAAGCGGTGCTCGCCGCGCATGAGCTTCTACAAGATCGCGCCCGAGGACATCGTCGTGATCCATGACGAGATCGACCTGCGGCCGGGCAAGCTGCGGGTCAAGCGCGGCGGCGGCAGCGCCGGGCATAACGGCCTGCGCTCGATCGACCCGCTGATCGGCCCCGATTACTGGCGGGTGCGGATCGGGGTCGGCCATCCCGGCGTCAAGGAGCTGGTGCAGCCTTACGTGCTGCAGAACTTTCCCGCCGACGAGATGGCCGACTGGGTCGAGCCGCTGATCGACGCGGTGGCCGAGACCGTGCCGTTGCTGCTCGTCGGGCGCGCCCGACGCCTTCATGAGCGAGGTGGCGCGCCGCCTCGCACCGGCCGAGGCGCCTCGGCCGCGGCCCCGCGCGCCGTAAGCCGATGGGTTTCAGCTGCGGCATCGTCGGGCTGCCCAATGTCGGCAAGTCCACCCTGTTCAACGCCCTGACCGCGACCGCCGCGGCCGAGGCGGCGAATTATCCGTTCTGCACGATCGAGCCCAATGTCGGCCGCGTCGCGGTGCCCGACGAGCGGCTCGCGGTCTGCGCGCGCCTGGCGAAATCCGCCAAGATCATCCCGACCCAGCTCGAATTCGTCGACATCGCCGGGCTGGTGCGCGGCGCCGCCGCGCGGCGAGGGGCTCGGCAACCAGTTCCTCGGCCATATCCGCGAGGTCGACGCGATCGCCCATGTCGTGCGCTGCTTCGACGACGGCAACGTCGTCCATGTCGAGGGCTCGGTCGATCCGATCCGCGATGTCGAGACGGTCGAGACCGAGCTGATGCTGGCCGATCTCGAAAGCCTCGAACGGCGCGCGGTCGCGGTGCAAAAGCGCGCGCGCGGCGGCGACAAGGAGGCCAAGGCGCTGGTCGACATCATCGAGCCGGTGCTGGCGGCGTTGCGCGCGGGCGAGCCGGCGCGCAGCGCGGTCGTCGGCGCCGAGCAGCAGAAGGGCCTCGCCGCGCTGCAGTTGCTGAGCGCCAAGCCGGTGCTCTACGTCGCCAATGTCGACGAGGCGAGCGCCGCCGCCGGCAACGCCGAAAGCCGCCGGCTCGCCGAATACGCCGCCGGCCGCGGCGCCCGCATGGTGGTGATCTCGGCGGCGATCGAGGCCGAATTGGCGCAGCTCGCCGACGCCGGCGAGCGGACCGAGTTTCTCGCCTCGCTCGGGCTCGACGAGGCCGGGCTCGACCGCGTCATCGGCGCCGGCTACGCGCTGCTCGACCTGATCACCTTTCTGACCGTCGGCCCCAAGGAAGCGCGTGCCTGGACGGTCGAGCGCGGCACCAAGGCGCCGCAGGCCGCCGGCCGCATCCACAGCGATTTCGAAAAAGGCTTCATCCGCGCCGAAACCATCTCCTACGAGGATTTCGTCGCCCACGGCGGCGAGCAGGGCGCCAAGGATGCCGGCCGCATGCGCCTCGAAGGTGCCGACTACGTCGTCCGCGACGGCGACATCATGCATTTCCGCTTCAACGTCTGACGGTCGCGCCGGGGATGGACAGCGGCCTCGAAGGGGTAGTGGCGGCGGAAACGGTGCTGAGCCACAGCGACGGTGAGCGCGGGATTTTGTGGGTGCGCGGACATACCCTCGACGAGCTGGTCGCGGATTACGGGTTTGAGGGCGCCGTCGCGCTGTTGTGGGACGGATTTGACGGCGACGGGCTGACCGGCAACGCAATTCGCGCCACGCTCGGGGAAGCTCGCGACGCCGCCTTTGCGCGGATCGGCGAATGGCTCGGTGCCGCGGCGCGGCGGCCGCTGAGCGAGGGAGTGCGAGTGGCGCTCGCCTCGCTTTGCGAGGACAGCACACCGGCGGCGATCCTGGCGACCCTGCCGGTGGCGATTGCCGTGCTGATCCGAACGAGCCGCGGCGAAGCCCCGCTGGCGCCCCTTCCGGATCTCGGCGTCGCGGCCGATTTGCTGCGCATGGTGCACGGCCTCCCGGTCGCCGAGCCGATGGCGGCGGGGCTCGACACCTATTTCACCGCGGTCGTCGACAACGGGCTCAATGCGTCTTCCTTCGCCGCCCGGGTGGTCGCCTCGACCCGAGCATCGCTCGTCGCCGCGGCGCTCGGTGCCTATTGCGCCTTTACCGGCCCGCTGCATGGCGGCGCCCCGGGCCCGACGCTCGACATGCTCGACGCGGCGGCGGCAAGCGGCGACATCGAGGGCTGGATCGAGCGCAAGCTCGCCGCCGGCGAGCGGCTGATGGGCTTTGGCCACCGCGTCTTCCGCAACGGCGACCCCCGCGCCGAGGCATTGCGCGGCGCGCTGCGGCGGCTGGACCCCAGCGCCGGGCGGCTCGCCTGCGCGGCCGAGGTCGAGCGCTGCGTGCGCGAGGTCTGTGCCCGGCTGAAACCCGGCCGGCCGCCATTGCAACCCAATGTCGAGATCAACGCGGCGCTGCTGCTCGACGCCGTCGGGCTTCCGCGCGCGGCGTTCACCCCGGTGTTTGCCGTCGCGCGCTGTGCCGGGTGGCTCGCGCATGCGATGGAGCAGCGCAAGGCCGGCCGGCTGATCCGTCCGTCCTCGGTCTATGTCGGGCCGGTGCCGGCGGCCGACCGGCGCTAACTAAGGGGCGCCCGCAGCTCGGGCTGGGTTGCCTCAAAGGCGCGGGCGGCGCGCAAGACGCGGTCGTCGCCGTAGAGGGGTCCGACGATCTGCAATCCGATCGGCAATCCCGCGCTGGTCAAGCCGCACGGGATGCTCGCCGCGGGCTGGCGGGTCATGTTGAACGGATAGCTGAACGGCGACCAGTCGATCCAATGCCGCTCGGCGGCGGGGTCGTTCAGATCCTGCCCGGCCGGCAATGCCGGGATCGGCATCGTCGGGGTCAGCAGCAGGTCGTATTGCTGGTGGAAGGCGCCCATCCGCCGGCCGAGCGCGTTTCGCACCAGGTCGGCATGCACCCAATCGGCGGCGCTGATCCGGTCGCCGGCCGCGGCGGTTTCCAGCAGCCCGGGATCGACCAAGCCTTTTGCGTTCGTCCGGAGAAGGTCTTGAGCAATGCCGACACTCCGGCGGCCCACAAGGTGAACAGCGCATCGCGCGGCGAGTCGAATATGGGCTCGACCTGCTCGACGACGGCGCCCAGCGCCTCAAACTGCCGCGCCGCCGTGACGCGACCGCGCGGCGACCTCCGGGTCGACCCGGGCATAGCCGAGATCGGGGCTGAAGGCGATCCGCCAGTCCTCTACTCCGCCCTCGATCCCGCCATGCCAATCGCGGTCTTCAGGTGGAAGACCATAGGGATCGCGATGGTCCGGGACGCGAAATGACGGTCAGCATCAATGCCGCGTCGGCGACATTGCGCGCGATCGGCCCGTGATGCGACAACAGCCCGAGCGGCGACGGCGGGTAGGCCGGGACCCGGCCAAAGCTCGGCTTCAGTCCGAAAATGCCGCAAAAGCTCGAGGGGGTGCGGATCGAGCCGGCGCCGTCGCTGCCGAGATGCAATACCCCGATCCCGGCCGCCGCCGCGGCTGCCGCGCCGGCGCTGCTGCCGCCGGTGGTGCGCGACAAATCCCACGGATTGCGGGTGATGCCGGTCAATGGGCTGTCGCCCAGCGCCTTCCAGCCGAATTCGGAGGTCGTGGTCTTGCCGAGGATCACGGCCCCGGCCTCGCGCAGCCGCGCCACCGCCGGCGTGTCCTCGGACCAGTCCTGGTCGCGGTCGACGAGATGCGAGCCGCGCAAGGTCGGAAAACCGCGCATCAGCATCAGATCCTTGATCGTGACCGGCACGCCGTCGAGCGGCCCCAGCGGGTTCGCCGCGCCGCCAGCGCTCCTCCGACAGCGCGTGCGCGGATGCGAGCGCGCCATCGCGATCGACGACGCAAAAGGCGTTGAGCTTGGGTTGCAAGGCAGTCGAGCCGATCGAGCAGCAGCTTCGTCGCCTCGACCGGAGACAACGCGCCTTTGCGGTAAAGCTCGGTCAGCGAAGCCGCCGAGGCATAGGCGATAGTGTCGTCGCCAGCCATTGCTCCTCCTTTTGACCCGCCGGCCGCACGGCTGGGATCGGTCAGCTAAAACCGCCAGGATGCAATGCGCAATCTGCAAGTCAATGGCGAGCGGCTGTGGGCGAGCCTGATGGAATTGGGACGGATCGGTTCGACGCCAAAGGGCAGGGTGTCTCGGCTCGCCGCCAGCGATTTCGACGGCGCGGCGCGGGCAGGCGAGCCGCGGCGCTACGTTTCTTCGACGACCGTAATTGTATTCGGATCGTCCAAGATCACCTCGATCCCCAGACTGTCGAGGGTGTCGGCAATGGATTTTTCCAGGAGAGAGCGCCAGTCCACAGGAGTGTCGTCAATAAACAGCACAATACCCCAGTGAAGATGCTCGCTGTTCACCAACACCCTAAGTTGCTCGGAAACGGGCCGGACCGCGTTCAGCAAATAACGAAGATGATCATTTATATCGTCGCTAACGATGCTACGATAGGTCGAATAGCTAATCCCTCCCCGGCGAGCAAGGGGCGTCGGGCGGCCGGGGCGAGGACGGGCCATCGGTTCGTCCCTCTTCCCCGAGGAAGACGGCGTTAAATCAAGCAGTCTCGATATGTGTTCGGGATCGAGATCCTCACCTGAGAACTGCATCAGCGCATGGCAATGTATGCGATAAGCGCTACAGTCGGCCATCTGATCTCACTACTCCCTCAGGTTACCGATATTCTCTTAGCCAAAATAAACATCGCCCGACGGGATCATTATCCTCACATCGTCATCCCCGCCAAGACCTTCCCGGTCTTTAATTTGGTGAAGTCTCTCGCTGAGAACGTTCCGGTCCATCCGCAACGCGCGGGCGGCGTAGTCTGGGTTGCCGGTGCTGCGCTCGGCGACCGGCAATATCGGTGACGGGCTTCCGCCTGCGTTATCGACAGCTGGTTGGGCCGGATGGAGGCATTCCCGTCGGCGTGCGCCCTTCCGCCTCGTGCTCCTGCGCCGAGTTCGTTGCGCTCGAGCCCTCGGTCGGGGCGAACCAGCCCGGATTGGGCGGTGTGCCGGCGCGCGGGTGCTTGTCCGGGTCCCAGCCGGCGCGCGCCAGAACATCGCCGCCGCGCTCGGTTTTGATCAGCCGGTCCTCGGTTTCGAGGGCGGCGCCGGCAAGAAACCGGCAGGTCCGGTATGCGCAGCTGCACCGCAGCGATCTGCGCCAGACAGAGGTTGTTCTCGTCCAATGCAGATTTGACAACGGCAAGCCCGCGCAGAGCCGGTTGAGGTCGGCTCCGTCGCAAGAGCGCTTGAAAAGCCGTCGAGATCGGGCTGCGGACGGAGAACATAGCACCCCGGCAGGCGCTCGATCGGCGGGGTGCGCCCGAGGATCAATCCCGTTGTCGTTACAGCAGAGCCCGAGATTGCCGTCGCCGGCCGTCCTCAAACTCCACAAATGCACGCTGGCTGGCAGCAAACTCGTCTCGCCGAATGGGTGCGAATTTTATAGGATGAGTGCTGAATTATCAATAGTAATTGCTATAATCGAGCGATCACGCCATTCGATACGTCTCTTTTTTGGTCGCCGACCAGCTATTATCGAACCGCTAAATCGGCGAGGACGCCATGCGCAATCTGCAGGTCAATGGCGAGCGGCTGTGGGCGAGCCTGATGGAATTGGCGCGGATCGGCGCGACCCAAAGGGCGGGGTGTGCCGGCTCGCCGCCAGCGACCTCGACGGCGAGGCGCGGCGGCTGTTCATCCGCTGGTGCGAGGAGGCCGGCTGCACGGTTACGGTCGACCGGATCGGCAACATCTTTGCCCGCCGGCCGGGCCGCAATCCCGATCTGCCGCCGGTCATGACCGGCAGCCATCTCGACACCCAGCCGACCGGCGGCCGGTTCGACGGCGCCTATGGCGTGTTGGCCGGGCTCGAAATCGTGCGCACCTTGAACGACCTCGGCTACGAGACCGAGGCGCCGATCGAGATCGTCGCCTGGACCAACGAGGAAGGCTCGCGGTTTTCGCCGGCGATGGTCGGGTCGGGAGCGTTTGCCGGGGTCTTCGCGTTGGAGCAAGCCCTGGCGACGCGCGACAATAATGCGCCCGAGCTGTCGCTCGGCGCCGAACTCGACCGGATCGGCTTTGCCGGGCCGGAGCCGGTCGGCGGGCGCAAGGTCGCCGCCTATTTCGAGGCGCATATCGAGCAGGGGCCGATCCTCGAAGCGGCCGGAAAGCCGGTCGGGATCGTGACCGGCGCGCAAGGGCAGCGCTGGTACGAGGTCACGGTGACGGGCCAGGAGGCGCATGCCGGGCCGACGCCGATGGCGCGGCGGAAGGACGCGCTGGTCGGCGCGGCGCGGATGATCGATGCCGTCAACCGTATCGGCCACGCCCACGCGCCCCATGCCTGCGCCACGGTCGGGTTTGTCCAGGTCAGCCCGAATTCGCGCAACACGATCCCCGGCCGGGTTTTTTTCACAGTCGATTTCCGCCATCCCGAGGACGCGGTGCTGACCCAAATGGACCGCGAATTGCGCGCCGCCTGTGCGCAAGCCGCGGCGAGCCAAAGCCTCGAAGTCGCGGTCGAGGAGTTCTGGTATTTCCCGCCGACCCCGTTCGACCGTCATTGGTCGCCGCGGTGCGCGATGCGGCGGCGGCGCAGGGCTACCCATATCAGGACATCGTCAGCGGCGCCGGCCACGACGCGGTCTACATGGCGCGCGTCGCGCCGACGGCGATGGTGTTCGTGCCCTGCGTCGGCGGCATCAGCCACAACGAGATCGAGGACGCCAAACCCGCCGACCTGACCGCCGGCTGCAACGTGCTGCTGAACGCCCTCCTCGATTCCACGGAGCATTGAGGAGGAGCGACTCGGTTAAGTCGCCGCGCTCGTCATTCCCGCTTCATCGGGATCGAACCGGGCGCGACTGGTGCCGGGTGAGGGATTCGAACCCCCGACCTTCGGTTTACAAAACCGCTGCACTGCCACTGTGCTAACCCGGCATCGGCAAAGGCTGGGCGGCTCCGGCGCGTCGCGGCGACAATTTGCCGACCGAGACCCGATACGTCCGCGTGCGGCCGGACGCAACCGCATGCGGCCCATTTGTCGATTGTTGCCGGTTGGGCGGGGCTACGTTCGCCCGAGCGCGGCGTCCGATGCCTCACCGGCGCTCCCAGGGCGGGAACAATTCTTCGGGGTCGTTGACCCACACAAATGGGATGCCATGCTGATCGGCGCAGTCCACGGCGTAGCGAAACTCGGTCAATATCGAGTTTCCGGGCTTGCTTTGCTCGATTGTTCTTCCGCCGTGATCAAGACGCCAACTTCCGATGACGAGGTTGGGGTTGTCCGGGCCTGGTTCGACTTTGAATTCGATGTACTGGGCGGCGCCGGCTTCTTCCTTGCCTTCGATGATCGCAACCACGGCCGTCTTCCTTTCCGCTTCCGACCCGGACTCTATTCCCATACCGGACGAAATCAGTAAAGCGTCGAGGGCAAGCGCGGGGAGGAGAGGCGGTTCGGCTATCCTTGCTCGATCGCCCGCGCGAGGGCGCAGAATTCGGCGACCGACAGCTCTTCGGCGCGCGCGGTCGGCGCCACGCCGGCATCGGCGAGCAGGCGTTCGACAGGAACGCCGAGGGTGGCGAGGCTCGACCGCAGCATCTTGCGGCGCTGGCCGAAAGCGGCGGCGGTGACGCGCTCCAGCGTCGGCTTTGCCGCCGGCGCCAGCGGGTGGGCGCGGGGCACGATGGCGACGACGCTCGACGTCACGTTCGGCGGCGGCACAAAGGCGCGCGGCGGCACGTCGAACACGATGCGGGGCTGGGTCAGCCACTGGGTCAAAACCGACAGCCGGCCGTAGGATTTGGTGCGCGGCGCCGCGGTCAGGCGCAGCGCCACCTCGCGCTGGAACATCAGGGTCAGGCTGTCGAACTCGCCGATCCGGTCGAGCCAGCCGAGCAACAGCGCCGTCGCGATGTTGTAGGGCAGGTTGGCGACGATCCGGCGCGGCGGCGGGGCCAGCGCGACGAGGTCGAGTGTCGAGCGCGTCGCCGGCGACGATCTCCAGGCGGCCCGGATAGGCGGCGGCAAGCTCGCCGAGCGCCGCCAGACAGCGCGGGTCGCGCTCGATCGCGACGACGCGGCCCGCGCCTTCGGCCAGCAGCGCGCGCGTGAGCCCGCCGGGGCCGGCCCCGACCTCGATGACGCTGGCCTCGCCGAGCGCGCCGGCAGCGCGGGCGATGCGCCCGGTCAGGTTGAGGTCGAGAAGAAAATTCTGCCCGAGCCGGCGTTGGGCGGCGATGCCGTGCCGGGCGATGACCTCGCGCAGCGGCGGCAGAGCGGCCGCTGCCGGCGCCGGTCCCGGCTTCAGGCGTCAGCCTCGGCGCGGATCCTGCGCTTTGCCGCCATCTGCGCGGCGAGCCGCAATGCCGCGATCAGGCTGGCGGCGCGCGCGACACCGCTTGCCGGCGATCGCAAATGCGGTGCCGTGATCCGGCGAGGTGCGCACAAAAGGCAGCCCGAGGGTCACGTTGACACCGCCGTCGAAATCGATGGTCTTGATCGGGATCAGCGCCTGGTCGTGATACATGCACAATGCCGCGTCATAGGTTCGACGCGCCTCGGCATGGAACATCGTGTCGGCGGCAAAGGGCCCGCGCGCGTCGATGCCGGCGTTGCGCAGCGCGGCGATCGCCGGCTGCGACGATGTCGATCTCCTCGCGGCCGAGCCCGCCCGCCTCGCCGGCATGCGGGTTGAGCCCGGCGACTGCGATGACCGGCGCGGCGATGTCGAAATCGCGGCGCAAGCGCCGCATCGGCAATCCGTCCCGCCGCGACGATCGCATCGGCACTGAGGATTTCGATCGCCCGGCGCAGCGCCAGATGGACGGTCACCGGGACGACTCGCAATTCCGGGCAGGCCAGCATCATGACCGGGATGACGCCGGGGCCGGCCAGCTCGGCCAGATATTCGGTGTGGCCGGGATGGCGAAACCCGGCCCGATAGAGGGTGTCCTTGTGGATCGGATTGGTCACGACCGCCGCCGCCCGCCCGGCACGAACGTCGGCGACGGCGGTGTCGATCGCGCCGACGACCGCCGCCATGTCGGCGGGGTCGGGCTGTCCCGGGCGGCCGCGCACCGCTGCCCCGAGCGGCGCTACCGGAAGCGCCGAGACAAAGATTTCGGCCGCCTCCGCGGGATCGGCGATCGGCCGGATCGGCACCCGCCAATCGAGCCGAGCCGCCAGCCGGGTCAGCCGCTCGGGGTCGTCGACCACATAGAATTGCGGCACTCCCGCGGCGCGGCCGAGCCAGGCCTTGAGCGCAATTTCGCCGCCAATGCCGGCGGGCTCCCCCATCGTCAAGGCGAGCGGCAGGGTCATCCTGCTCACACCCTGACGTCGACAAACGCGGTGCGCCGCAGGTCGCGCAGATAGCGCCGCGCCAGCGCGTCGAGGCGGTCGCGCATCAGGCTCTCGGCGACATCGTCGCGCGTCGGGATGACGGCTTTGGGATCGGTCTTCTTGCACACCATGATGACCCCGACGCCGTTCTTCTGCAGAATCGGCTGGGACGCCTGTCCGATCCCCAACCCCGAGACCACGTTGCGCATCGACGGGGCAATCTGGCTGAGCCGCAGGTCACCCTGGCTCGACAGCTGGGACGCCTGCGCCTTGCCGATCCTCAGCATGTCGTCGCAACCTTTTGCTTCGGCTTTGACGGTTTGCGCTTGGGCCACCGCCGCGCGCCGCGCCTCTTCGGTCGGTTGCGGCGGCAGCGGGAACACCACCTGCACGATATGCAGCACGGTGTCGTCCTCGCTGGCCGCGCCGGTGCCGCTGCGCCGGTCGAGGACAAGCAGCAGATAGTAGCCGCCGGGCGCCCGGATCGGCGGGGACAGCTCACCGGGGCGCATGTCGGCTACGGCTTTTGCCAAGGGCGCGCTGAGCTCGGCGGGATGAACCCAACCGATGTCGCCGCCGACCGCCGCCGTCGCCGATTTCGAGAATTGCTGGGCTACAGCGGAAAATCGTGCGCCCTGCTTCATTTGCTCGATCAGCCGCTCGGCGAGGGCGCGGACTTCCTCCTCCTGCTGCGGGTTGTCGATGGCGAGAAAGATTTCGGCAACCCGCGCCTCGGGCGTGTTTGCGTTCTGCTTGAGCCGCTTCAAGGTATCGTCGATCTCCTCGTCCGAGACCGGGTCCAGTTCGCCGGCCATTCGCCGGATGACCTTGGCCCACTCGATCGACGCCGTGACCTGGCCGACGAGGGCGCTGCGGTCGATGCCGCTTGTCTTGAGCACCTGGTCGAGCTGCTCCGGCTTCATGTTGTTCTGCTCGGCGATCGAGGCGATTGCCTTGTCGATCTCCTCCTTGGTCGCGGTGATGTTTTTGCGCTTGGCTTCCTGAAGCTCCAGTTTCTCGTCGACGAGGGTGCGCAATACTTGCGCGGCGACGCGCTTGCGGGCATCGGGCGAATCCGCGGTCGACGTCGACAGCATGACCATGCGGATACGCGAGGCGAGATCGGCGACCGAGATGACTTCGTCGTTGACGACGGCGGCAATCCGCGTCTCCGGATATTGCGTCGTCGCCGGCGGCTGGCCTGGGTGCCCATTTCGGGCCGCTCCCGGTGGGGCGGCGCGCGACTCCAGCACTCGCGGCGAGGCCGCGTCCGCCGCGGCCGACAAACCGGCAAGGACGAATTGCAAAATCAACAGCCAACGGATTGCCGTCATCGATGAGCCGCCCGAAATTCCTCCCGACCGACCGATCCTACACCGGTTACGCCTCTGCTGTCGCCTCGGCGCTGTGGCCGAAAGGCGCGGCGTTTCCGACTGTGGTTCAGCCGCCGGCTCCGGCAATCGAAGCGACGGTGCCGCCGATTTCGCCGATGTTCTTGAACACCACGCTGAACAGCACCGAGTAGCCGGGGGTCACCGCGCCGTTGCGGATTCCGGACTGGGTGACGGCCCCGACAAAGGCCATGCACTCGTCCTGGTAGATCGCGGACAACGACGCGTAAAGGCTCGTGTTGCTCGATTCGGGCGTCGCCACCCCGTTGACGATGTTCGAGCTGCCGGTAAGGTTGAACGTCTCGGTGCCTTGAAGCGACCAATAGCGAGTGAGCTTCGCGGTGACCGAGAAGCTCAGCTGCTCCTGCTTTCCATAGAGCACCGACTGGCCGGTGGTCGGGTTTGTCACGACGTCGCTTGCGACCTGCGGCGGGACCAGAATGTAGGTGACGCCAACTCTCAAATTTTGCGGACCGGTGGTAATCGAGGCTTGCTGCTCACGGTAGGCGAGAGTGGCTGCCGTCGAGGCGAAAGCGGTAAATCAGGTCGAGATAGGAGCTGGGCGACATCACGACCCGGCCGACGACATCGGACAGCCGGTTGAACGCCCCCGAACCCGGCGGCAAAAACGGGTTGATCTGCGGCCCGATAGCTCTGGCCGACCAGCATGCGATAGCTGCCGCCGGTATTGTCGTAAAGACCGAGCTTGAGCCCGTAATCGACCCGCTGGCCGGTATCGAGAACATCGTAACCGGCGAGCCGGTCGGGGCGAAACAGCAGCGAATCGTCAAAGTCGAAGGACAGGCTGTCCTCGTCCGGGATCTTGCGCTGGTTGCCGCCGTTCGGCGCCGGCATAGAGCCCGACGATCGGCTCGATCAGCGGCGTCAGCGATCCAGGATGGACCAGCGGATAGCTCCATTTGAGCCCGACCTGCGGGAACACGCGGCCGGTCAGGAAGTTGGGGTTGATCGGTTCGGCGGCCGGCGCGCCGTTGACCGGGAAATACGCCGATGGGCAGATCGGGGTTCGACAGCGGGCTCAGATCGTTGACCCAATAGCCGTCACCGCGGACGCTGCGCGGAAAACTCGTATTGGCCGCCGATGCCGTCGCGAAAGGTGCGGTCCCATTCGGCGCCGAGCGACATCCGCTTGGTCTGCGTGCCGTCTTTGCGGACGATGTCGAGAAGGTTGGCGTTGAGGTTCCACCGCCCGCCGAGCGCGTCGGGCTCGCTCTGCCAGTTCCGGTTGATCACCGGCAGCACGATCGGCTGGGTGGCGACGGTGAGGCCGGGGACCAGAGGCTGAAACGCGTAGGCGTCGACATCGGTCGACGAGCGCTGTCCGAAACCCTCGACATAGGCGCGGCTGATCTCGGCATTCAGCGGCGGGTTGCCGAAACCGAATTGCAGCAGATAGTTTTGGTCGGAGACGCGCTGCAGGTTGAGGCCGGTGCGCCAATTCTCGTCGACATCAAACACGCTGTCGCGTTGACGTTGCCGCGGAGTCTGGCCGCCGCTGACCCGGCGTCGTTCGGGTTGCTGTAATTGATGCTGCCGAGCGCGTCGATCGTGCCATCGCCGAATTGCTGCCGGTATTCGGTCGCGAACACCGGTCCCGCCTTGCTGGTGAAGCGCGGCGAAAGAGTTATGTCCTTATCCGGTCCGAGCACTAGGAAGTAGGGGATTGTCACATGCACGCCGACCGAGCTGGAGCTCCCGATCGACGGGGTGAGAAACCCGCTCGCGCGTTTGACCGAGGGATCGGGCATCGAGATGTAGGGCGTGTAGAACACCGGCCAGCCATCGATCTCCATCGTCGCATCGCGCATCTCGATCAGCTTGAATTCTTTGTCGTGGTCGATCTGGCGGGCTACGAACTGCCAGGCCGGCGGCGCGGTCGGATCGCTCTTGCACAAGTCGCATGGCGAGTAGACGCCGCGCCGCAGCTCGGTGCGGTTGTTGTTGGTCAGACGCGCGGTGTTGCCCGCCAGGCGCGAGCGGTCGGCGAGCAGCATCCGCACGTTCTGGGCGAAACCGTCGCCCATCGCGTTGCGCAATTCGAGGTAATCGGAAAACAGGATTTCGCCGGTCGGCTGCGACAGGCTGACCTGTCCCGACGCGGTCATCGTGTCGGTGCGCTGGTTGTAGGTGACCGTGTCGGCCAGCAGCACATTGCCGTTTTGCGACACTTCGACATTCCCGCGGGCGATCGTCAGCCCGAGGTCGTCATTGTGCTCGATCTCGTCGGCGCGCAGCACGATCGGGGAGTTCGGATTTTGCTGAGCCTGGGCTCAAGCCGAGCTGGGCGGCGGCCGGGCCGGCAGCGCTGAGTGCGACCGCCAGCGCCAGCAGCAACGCGGCGAGAAGCCGTCGCCAGGCGCGATGTCGGTCGGCGCCGCCGGCGGTCGAGCCCCGGCCCTCCGCGCATCAGCCGTCTTCCAGATGCAGCAAGGTCGAGGCGCCAAAGATCAGGCTGACACCGGTCGGGGTCCAGGCGGCGAGCGCCACCGGGACCTTGGCCGAGATGCCGAGGGCGAAAACGACATTGGAAACGACGTAGAGGATAAACCCGCTGGCGACGCCGCCGACGATCATCAACGTGGTGCCGCCGCGACGCTGCATGCGCAGACTGAAAATCGCCGCGACCAGCACCATCGAGCATAACAGGAACGGGCGGGCGAGCAGCACGTCGTAGTGGAGGCGATGGCGCTGCGCGGGAAATCCCGATCGCTCCAACAATTCGATAAAGCCCGGCAAATCCCAGAACGACATCGTTTCGGGCGAGGCGAAACTCTCCTCGATCTTTCGTGGCGTCAGCTGGGTCGGCAGCTGCCAGCGGGCAAAGGTCTCCAGGGGCTTGTCCGGACGCCAGCGCACGCCGTCCTCGATCAGCCAGTTGCCGGTTTCGAGCCGCGCGGTGCGCGCGTCGATCCGCGAGGTGAAGCGGGTGCGGTTGTCGAAGAAGAAGATCGAGACGTGTGTCGAGCACCAGATCGGGCGAGGCAAACTTGGCGCCATGGATGATGATCTGGTCGCCCGCCTCGTCGCTCTGCCGCAGCCAAAAGCCGGCGTTCGACAGCAGCGTCTCATCCGATCCTTCGCCCAGGATGCGGGCGTCGAGCTTTTCATAAGCCGCCGCCGCCACCGACGCGATCGGGTTGAAGATCGTCACCGCGACAATGCCGATCAGCAGCGCCACCAGCACCGCCGGGGTCAGAAATTGCCAGACCGAGACGCCGGCGGCGCGAACGATGACGAGCTCGTTGTTGCGGGTCAGCCGCCAGAAGGCGAGCATCGTCCCGAACAGGATCGCGAAGGGCAGCACTTCCTGCGCGGTCTGCGGCGACTGCAGCGCCGCCATCTCGAACAACATCCCCAGCGTCGCCTGGATCTTCGATCCGCCGCGGCGAATCAGCTCGATGTAGTCGGCCAAAAAGGTAACGAGCGCCATCGCCCCGAAGACGCCGCAGAACCAAGCAAAAAAATGGCGCGCGATGTAGGCGGACAGGGTTTTTCCGAGGTGCAATGCCGATCGCCTTGTGAGCCGAACCGATGTCAGTGGATGCGGGCGGCGGCGAATGTCGGCCACCGAAAGCCGAAGCGAATTCCGCGTTGCAGCAGGATCGTCAGGCCAACCGCGAGACGGCAGCAGGTCAACCACGTACATCAGCGGGATCGCCTGGGTAAAGCGCGCTGCGAGGTCGTTGACGCCAAGCGTCGACCGCCTGAAACAGAAACGCCGCGCCGAGCGCCGCGATGACGCGTTTGACCTGCCCCCGCCGGCTGAACTCGCCGGGCAGCAGGCAGGCCAGCGGGATCAACGAAAAGCTCAGGGCCGAGAGCGGGATCAGCAGGCGTTGATGCGCCTCCATGATAAAGCTCTGCCGGATCAGCGGGTCGAGCCCGGCGGGCGGAAACAGCAGTTCGCCGAGAAAGCGCTCCTGGGCCCCGCGAAAGCGCACGACCGGAGCGTCCTGCATACTTTCGAGGTCGAGCGTGTAGCGCTCGAAAGTCAGGACCGAGAGCTTGTGGGTCTGCGGGTCGAATTGCTGCCGGTTGCCGTTCACCATGACGATCCGCGAGCCGGCCGAGGTGTCGACAAAAGCGGCGCGCTCGGCAAGGATCGTGATCGGTCGCTGCGGGTCGCGGCTGTCGTTGATCAGCAGCCCGACGACATCGCCATTGGCGTCGCGGCTGCGGATGTAGAACGTCAGCTTGTCCGAGATCGTCGTAAAGGTCCCCTCCTGGATCAGGCTCGAGACAAAGCGGTTGCGGATCTCAAACTGCAAGTCCTTAAACGCCTGGTTGGAGACGGGCAGCACGTAGAGCGACAGGCTCATCAGAAAGCAAAGGCGATTGCGGCCAGGATCAGGACCGGGCGGGCGAGCGCCATCGGGCTCAGCCCCGCCGCCCGCATGACGACGAGTTCGCTCTCGGCGGTCAGCCTGTTGAAGGTGAACAACACCGCGATAAAGACACCGATCGGCAACACGATGTCGAGAAACCGCGGCAGGATCAGCACGGCCAGATAAAGGAAAACATCGATCGACAATCCACGATTGACGATCAAGTCGATCAGACGGAGCGACTGGGCGAGCCAAACCGCGGCGCTGAGCGCGGCCGTCACAAAAACCATGACGCCAAAACACTGGCGCAAGATGTAGCGGGTGAGCCCCTTCATCGGCGCGCGATCATAGGCAGGCGACCCGAGGCCGGCCAGAGGCATTTCGGCGACCGGGTTGGCGGAACCCCGGGCGCGCCGTCCGTGCGTCGATCACTGGCGCCGGCCGGCACGATTGATATATCTATCGGCTAAGCTTCCCATGCCGCGGCGGCGGTCGCGCCGCCCTCGGCGACAGCTCGAGGTGGCACCATGAAAATAGCCTTTGCCGAGCCGGATTTGCCGCTCTCCGGCGCCGCCGTCGTCGGGGTCTGGGAGGAGCGCGTGCTGACGCCTGCCGCTCGCCGGCTCGACGAAGCGACGGACGGGACGGTCACCCGCGCGCTGGCCGGCGCCGCCCGGTTCAGCGGCAAGAAAGGCGAGTTGCTGGCGATCGTGGCGCCGGCAAAGCTGCCGCTCAGCCGAATCGTTTTGGCCGGGCTCGGCAAGCCCGAGCGGGCGGACGCCCGGCTCTTCGAGGAGCTGGGTGGCGCCCTTGTTGCGCATTTGAACGGCGCCGGGGAAAGTGAAGCGGCTGTCGCCGTGGACCTCGCGGGTGGGGCGCCGATCGGCGCCGGCGACGCGGCGGCGTCAATTGCTTTCGGAGCGCTGCTGAGATCGTATCGCTTCGACAAATACAAGACCAAGCAAAAGCCGGAAAAAAAGTCGTCGTTGGAGCAGCTCACGGTTTCGACCGACGCGGCGGATGCGGCGGGGCGCGCGTTTCGCCCGCTCGAGCAAGCGGCCGCGGCGATTTGTTTCACCCGCGACCTGGTGTCCGAGCCGGCCAACGTGATCTACCCCGAGACCCTGGCTGAAGAGGCGCGCACGATCGAGAAATTCGGCGTCGAGGTCGAGGTGCTCGACGACAAGGCGATGCGTGTACTCGGAATGGGCGCGTTGCTCGGCGTCGCCCAGGGCAGCGCGCGGCCGGCGCGCCTCGTCGTCATGCAATGGCGCGGCGCCGGCAAGGCCGGGGGTGACGCGCCGCTCGCCTTTATCGGCAAGGGCGTCACTTTCGATACCGGCGGCATCTCGATCAAGCCCGCCGCCGGGATGGGCGACATGAAATGGGACATGGCAGGCTCGGCGGTCGTCATCGGCCTGATGCGGCTGCTGGCGGCGCGCCGGGCCAAGGTCAACGCCGTCGGCGTCGTCGGGCTGGTCGAGAACATGCCGTCCGGCACTGCGCAGCGGCCGGGCGACATCGTCACCTCGATGTCGGGCCAGACGATCGAAGTGCTGAACACCGACGCCGAGGGCCGCCTCGTTCTGGCCGACGCCATGTGGTACTGCCAGGACCGGTTCAAGCCGCGGCTGATGGTCGATCTCGCGACCTTGACCGGCGCCGTGATCGTGGCGCTGGGGCACCATAACGCCGGCCTTTTCGCGAATGACGACGAGCTGGCGTCGCGGCTGATCGAGTCGGGCAAGGCGGTCGGCGAAGAGGTATGGCGCTTGCCGCTGGCCGATGCCTACGACCGCGATATCGACAGCGACGCGGCCGACGTGAAGAACATCGGCGGCGGCCGCGCCGGGGGCAGCATCACCGCCGCCCAGTTTCTGCAGCGCTTTGTGAACAAGGTGCCATGGGCCCATCTCGACATTGCCGGCATGGCGTGGTCGAGCAAGGATGCGCCTACCGTGCCCAAGGGCGCCACCGCCTTTGGGGTGCGCCTGCTCGATCGCTTCGTCGCGCGGTACTATGAGAAGGAATAGCGCGCCCTGGCGGAAATCGGCTTCTACCATCTGTTGTCGACGCCGCTCGAACGGGCATTGCCAAAGCTGCTCGAACGGGCGCGCGCAGGGGGTTACCCGATCGTCGTGCGATGCGGCTCGCCGGAGCGGGTCGCCCAGCTCGACGCAGTGCTGTGGACTTACGACGAGGCGAGCTTTTTGCCGCACGGCTCGGCCCGCGACGGCAATGCGGCAAACCAGCCGATCTGGCTGACCGAGCGGGTCGAGAACCCGAATGCGGCGACGATGCTGGTGCTGATCGACGGCATCGAGGCGGACGATCTGTCATCTTTTGTGCGCTGCGCCGATATATTCGACGGCAATGACGACGGCGCGGTCGAGGCGGCGCGCGGTCGCTGGCGGCGGGCGCGCGAGAGCGGGCATGCCCTGACCTATTGGCAACAGACCGCCTCCGGCTGGGAGCGCCGGGCGTGAGCGCCGGCAATTGCCGGCAGCGCGCGTGGGCGGTATAACCCGCCGCTTTCCGCAAACAGCCGAAGACGCCGATGGCCATCGAACGGACCCTGTCGATCCTCAAGCCGGACGCCACCCAGCGCAACCTGACCGGGGCGATCAATGACCGCTTCGAGCGCCGCGGGCTCCGCGTCGTCGCCCAGAAACGCATCCGGCTCACCGCGGCGCAGGCGGAACAGTTTTACGCGGTGCATGCCGAACGGCCGTTCTACCGCAGCCTTGTCGATTTCATGATTTCGGGGCCGGTCGTCGTCCAGGTCCTGGAGGGGCCCGAGGCGGTCGCCCTCAGCCGTGAGATCATGGGCGCCACCGACCCGGACAAGGCGGCGCCGGGGACGATCCGCAAGGATTTCGCCCAATCGATCGAAGCGAACTCGGTGCATGGCTCCGATTCGATCGACAACGCGGTGCAGGAGATCGCGTTCTTCTTTTCGGTGCTCGAAATCTTTCCCTGATGCACATCGGCGCGCATCCCGAACCGGGCGGCGGCGCTCGCCGCTTGGCCGGATTGCGCATCAAGACGGGAACGCCGCCGCAGCCGCTCGCGGCGTGGTGCGAGACCGGGCTCGACATCGCGGCGCTATTGTTCTTTCCGCTGCTCGTCGTGGCGCCGCGCGGGATCGCTCCCCTCGCCTCGGCCGCGGGCCTGCTCGGCGCGGGCGTGATTTGGTCGAAGAGCCGCCAACCTTTTGTGCATCCAGCACTTGCCGCCCCCGCCGCCTTTCTCGGTCTGCTGCTGGTTTGGGGTGTCGCGTCCGCGGCGTGGTCGCCGGATCCGCTGCGCTCGATCGAGCAGGCGGCGCGGCTCGCCGGTCTCTTTGTCGCCGCGCTGGCGCTGGCGGCGGCGGCCGGCTTTGTTGCTTCGCCACGCCGGCTCGCGTCGTTTCTGCTCGCGGGCTTTGTGATCGCGATCGGCATGGCGACACTCGATCTCGCCACCGACGGGGCGCTCAGCAAGCCTTTTTCCGACCGTGTTTATCAGCCGGCCTGGCTCAACCAGGCATCGGTTGCGTTCGCGATCCTGTTGCTGCCGACGAGCGCCGCCCTGATCGCGGCGGGACATAGACTGCCCGGCCTCTTGCTGCTCGCCGCCGGCGCCGCGACGATCTTTGTCCTCGCCGGAACGGCGGCGAAGACGGCGCTCGCCGCCGGTCTGCCGTTGGCGCTCCTCTGCTATTACCGCCGCGCGCCGGTGGCGAGGGTTGTGGCCCTGCTGTCGGTTCTTGCGGTCGTCACCGCGCCGCTGACCTTTGCCCGGCTCGACCGGTTGTCCGGCTCGGTCCAGACCGCCGACTCGGTCAAGCTTTCAGCCGGGCATCGACTGCTGATCTGGTCCTTTGTCGGCGACCGGATCGCCGAGCACCCGCTGCGCGGCTGGGGAATCGATTCGTCGCGCGTGCTTCCTGGCGGCCGCGACCCGATCAGACCCAATCAGACGTGGCTGCCGCTGCATCCGCACAACGCGGCCCTTCAGATCTGGCTTGAGCTCGGCGTCCCGGGTGCGGTCCTGTTCGCCTTGTTGAGCGGCTGGTTCTGGCTCGCTTTTGGACGCGCGGAGTGGCCGCGCTTTTACGCCGCGGCGGCGGGCGGCAGTCTCGCCACCGCGTTTGTCGCATCCGCCGCCACCTACGGCGTGTGGCAGGAATGGTGGCTGGATACTTTGGCGTTCTCGCTGTTTATGGGCGTCGTCATGGCCCGCGTCGCGGCGGCCGGCGCGCGATCGCGCTGATGCAAGTCTTTGCGGCGTTGCCGGTCACCGCGCTGCGGGGTCGGAATTCCGTCGATCACAACCCGGCCGCCGCCATCATCGCGCCGAGGACGCGGTCGGCGGCGAAGTGCTCGCGGGCGATCTCGCGCGCCGCCCGGCTATGCGTCGAATAATCGGCGGCGACCGCGTCGATGCCGGCGAGCGCCTCGGCCTCGGTGGCAAATTCGAACAGCCCGCGGCCGACCGGGTAGAATTTGCTGAAGCCGGTGCGCATCGTCACGACCGGGCGCCCGGCGGCGAGATAACAGACGCTGCGGTCGCTGAACCAGCCGCTGTTCGGACGCACGTAAATGTCCTTGGCGACGGTGAACTCGCCGCGCGAGGTGGCGATGAAGTCGCGGTAAGCATCCATTCCGGCCGAGACCGGGCCGGGATCGACGAGGCTCCAGCCGGCCCCGGCAACCCGCTCGCGCACGGCGGCGTCGGGCGGATCCATCGCGAGCGCGAAACAGGTATCCGGCCGGCGCCGCGGCAGGTCGAGAAACCGCAGAAAATTGACGTGCTTCGACCAGACATAGCGCGAGCCGGCGAACTCGATGTCCTTGCCCTTGTTTTCCCAGGTCGCGATCGTCGTAAAGCAGCGCGCTTCGTCGCCTGCGTCGGGCCACAGGTCGAGGACGACCGGCGGCCGGGTCGGATGCCAGCCGAGGCCGGAAAGCGGCACCGGGCAATCCTCCGATCCCAGATTCTCGCCATAGCTGAAAAAATGTGTGTGTGCGTCGAGATAGGCGCGGGCGGCGGCATCGGCCTGCGCGTATTTGATCTGCTCATAGATCGGGTCGCTGTCGACGATGATGCGGACCGGGCACGCGAGATGCTCCTCGCGCAGCCGGGTCGCGCCGCACAGATTGATCAGGCCGTCGGCCTCGGCGTAAAGCCGCCGCACCTGCTCGCGCGGCAGCCCGTGCCAGTGATCGCCGATCGCGTCCCAATAGGCCCAGCGCCCGCCGAGACCATGGCTCTCCATCGCGCGGCGCAGATAGGCGACGTTGTAGTCGCACTCCATCATGACGCTGGCGACACGGGGGTCGTAAGGATTGGCCCCGCCATCCTCGACATACCAGACGTCGTAGCCGAGGCGCTGGAGCCCGACCAGATAGTGGATCGCCTGCCAGGCGATGCCGGCGAGAGGCATTTGCCCGACGAAATGGTGGACGAGGATCGTGCCGCGCTTGTTCAAGGGTCGTGTCCGTTGCCGTGTCAGGCGGCACAACGGCCAAGGCGGAGATTTATTTCCGCGGATCGCGACAGGCCCGCCGGCGCCGTCACCCGTGCACAAGACGCGGACGCCCTGCCGGCGCGATGCGGGCAAGACCCCAAACCGCGTGGGGTTGCCTGCTCTTGATCCGCCATGTTAGGCAGGGAACGATGATCGACAGCCTCATAGGATGGTTGACGGGGACGCCGGCGAATGGCGTCGGTCCACAGGACGAACCCAAGCTGGCGCTGACCGCGCTTCTCGTCGAAGCAGCCCATAGTCACGACCAATTCGACGAAAACGAGCGCAGCGTCGTCGCGCGGCTGCTGGAGCGGCATTTCAACCTCTCGCCGGCCGATGCGCGCGCGTTGCTCGCTGCCGGCGAGCGCGAGGCCGAGCGGTCGGCCGAGCTGTTCCACTTTACCCGGGTCATCAACGAGCGGCTGTCCTTCGACCAGCGGGTCGAGCTGATTGAGATGCTGTGGGAAGTCGCCTATGCCGACGGCGAACTCGACCAATATGAGGACAGCCTGCTGCGCCGCGTCGGCGGGCTGATCTATGTGCCCGATCGCGAGCGCGGCATGGCGCGCCAGCGCGTCCTCAGGCAGCTGGGGCTCGGCGACGCCACCTAATCCTTCGCCGAACCGGCCGGCGGCCGAAGCTCAGGAGAAGAAGCCCCTACCATGACCTATGTCGTCACCGAAGCCTGCATTCGCTGCAAATACATGGATTGCGTCGAGGTGTGCCCCGTCGACTGCTTCTACGAGGGCGAGAACATGCTCGTGATCCACCCCGACGAATGTATCGATTGCGGGGTGTGCGAGCCGGAATGCCCGGTGGACGCGATCATTCCCGACAGCGAATCCGAGGCCGAGCGCTGGGTCGAGCTGAACCGCGAATACGCGGCCGCATGGCCCAACATCACCCGAAAAAAGCCGGAGCCCGCCGATGCCGACGAGTGGAAGGATGTCGCCGGCAAATATGAGCAATTCTTCAGCCCCAAGCCCGGCGGCAGCTGAGCAGGGCCATGCCGGCCTGTGGAGATTTGGGCGCGGTATGCGCTGCGGGCATGTGTGACCTGCTGGTCTCGAAAGCGCTTTCGTGGTAATGTGGCGCTGGTGTTACTGACGCGTTCCCCTCCGGTTCCGAGTTCTCCGTCAAGGTGCGGGTGGTTGCCGTTGCCCCCGGGCGACGGGTCGAAGCGTCCCGGCATTACCACTCGGCACGATTGTGAGAGACGGCCATGACGTCGGAAAAGCCCCCGTTCGCAGTTGAAGACCTCGTCGTCTATCCGACCCATGGCGTAGGCAAGATCGTCGGCATCGAGATCCAGGAGATCGCCGGGCATACCCTCAGCGTCTTTGTGGTGCTCTTCGACAAGGACCGGATGACCTTGCGCGTGCCTCTGGGCAAGGCCAAAGTTTCAGGCCTGCGTAGGCTGTCGAGCCGCAAGGAGATGGATGCCGCGCTCGCCAAATTGCGCGGCCGGTCGCGAGCCAAGCGCACGATGTGGAGCCGCCGGGCCCAAGAATATCAGGCAAAGATCGCGTCGGGCGACCCGGGCTCGATCGCCGAGGTCGTGCGCGATCTCTACCGCAATGCCGGCCAGCCCGAGCAGTCTTACAGCGAACGGCAGATCTATCAGGCGGCGCTCGACCGGTTCGTGCGCGAGTTTGCCGCGGTCGAGCGGATCGACGAGACGACCGCGACGCAGCGGGTGGAGCAGCTGCTGACGGCCTGACGTCAACGCCTCAAAGGGGTAGCGGAACGGGGTGGACGCGGCGCGCCCGCAGCGCAATTTTGCACAATTGCGAAACGCCCGAAGGGTCTGGGCGGTCGCCGCCATCCATGGTGCGGCGTTGCGCCTCACCCGCCTTCACGACCAGATCAGCGAGCGCTTTCGCGAAGGTGATCGCCTCGTCTATCTCGGCGATTATTTCGGTCATGGCGAAGCGGTGCGGGCGACAATCGACGAATTGCTCGATTTTCGCCGCCGCGTGCTGGCGCGCCGGCTGGGGTTCGCCTGCGACGTGACGTTTCTGCGCGGCGCGCAGGAAGAGATGCTGCAAAAGCTGCTGCAGCTGCAATTCGCGCCCAATCCCGGCGAGGTTCTGACCTGGATGGTCAATGCCGGCATCGAGCCGACGCTGCGTGCTTACGGCGGTGACCTGCGGCAGGGCTTCGTCGCCAGCCGTGGCGGTCCGCGTACGATCACCCACTGGACGAGCGCGCTGCGCGGCGCGATCAACGCCGCCCCCGGCCACACGACGCTGCTTTTGGCCTTGCGCCACGCCGCTTTCACCGAAGCGGGCGGGGTGTTGTTCGTCCACGCCGCGGTCGACCCGGCGCGCGCCCTCACCGCGCAAGGCGACGCATTCTGGTGGGGCCGCGACGATATCCTCGATCTCGCCGCGCCGTTCGGCGGGTTCCGCCGCGTCGTCAGGGGTGTCGGGCGCCAGCAGCGCGGGTTGGTCGAAAGCCGATTTGCGGTGTCGCTCGACGGCGGCGCCGGACATGGCGGGCGATTGCTTGCCGCCTGCTTTGCGCCGGACGGCAGCGTTGTCGACCGGCTCGAAGCCTGATCGCGCCAAGTCGCCGTTGTTTCCCCAGGCATTTCAGATCGCGGTGTAGCCGCCATCGACGAGCAGGTCGCTGCCGGTCACAAAGCTCGCTTCGTCGCTGGCGAGAAACACCGCCGCCGCTGCGATTTCGGGCGGCTGGCCGAGCCGCCCCAGCACATGCTTCGGGCCGATCGCCGCACGGGCCGCCTCGAAGGTGCCGTAGCGGCGGGTGAGCCGCCCGGTTTCGACCGCGCCCGGCGAGAGCGCGTTGACCCTGATGTTCTCGCCGGCATGGTCGATGGCCATGACTTTGGCGAGCTGGATCAAGCCGCCCTTGGTTGCGCAATAGGCGGCGCGGCCGGCGCTGCCGACGCGCCCGAGCTGCGAGGCGATCAGGATGATCGAACCGCCGCCGCTCGCAACCATCAACGGCAGCGCGGCGCGGCACAACAGAAACGAGCCGGTCAGATTGACCGCCACGACCCGCTCCCAATCGGCGACGCTGGTCTCGACCACCGAGCCGCCGGAATCGTGCGGGGCGGCGCCGCTGACCAGGATGTCGAGACGGCCGAATGCGTCGTTGGTCGCCGCCGCCACTGCGAGCGTGTCGCTTTCGACCGCGACGTCGCAGCGTCGCGCAAGGGCGCGACCGCCCACGGTTTCGACCAGTCGCGCGGTTTCCTCTGCTCCCGCCAGGTCAATGTCGCAGCATGCGACTTGGGCGCCCGCTTTGGCAAAGGCGAGCGCGATTGCGCGGCCGATACCGCCCGCGGCGCCGCTGACGAGGGCCGCCTTGCCGGCCAAACTCATGCCGCCTGCTCCCCCATCCTCACGGCATTACCGTGCCGCCGAGCTCCGTCCACCGGCTCCGGGCCGACTGGTCAGATCACCTGTTCGGTGCGCGCATCGATCAGATGCATTTGATTGAGATCGGCGACAAGCGGCATCATCTCGCCGGCATTGCCGGCAGCGGCGGGATCGACGCGGCCGCACACCTCGACCCCGTCGACGACGAAGTAGACCATCGTCTCCATCCCCATCGGCTCGACGACGTCGAGCCGCGCCGAGAACGGCGATGCGCCGGGCGGCACGTCGCTGCGGCTTTCGGTGATGTGCTCGGGGCGCAACCCGAACAACAGCTCGCTGCCGACCTGCGGGCGATAGCGGGCTTCGCGCGACGCGGGCACCGGGAAGGAAAGCCAGTCGGCGAGCCGCACCGTCAGACCGCTGCCGTTTTGGATAAGCCGGCAGGGCAGGAAATTCATCGTCGGGGAGCCGATAAACCCGGCCACAAACCGCGTCTTCGGGTGGTGATACACCTGCTGTGGCGTGCCGATCTGGTCGATCCGCCCGGCGTTCATGACGACGACCCGGTCGGCGAGGGTCATCGCCTCGACCTGGTCATGGGTGACGTAGACCGTCGTCGTCGTGACCTTCTGGTGCACCTTTTTGATTTCGGTGCGCATCTGCACGCGCAGTTTGGCGTCGAGGTTCGACAGCGGCTCGTCGAACAGGAAGACCTTGGGATTGCGCACGATCGCCCGGCCCATCGCCACGCGCTGGCGCTGACCGCCCGACAGCTGCTTTGGCCGGCGGTCGAGCAGGCTGGTGATGTCGAGAATGCCGGCCGCCGCCTCGACGCGCTCCTTGATTTCCGGCTTCGGAAACTTCTTCAGCCGCAGGCCGAAGGACATGTTTTCGAACACCGTCATATGCGGGTAGAGCGCGTAATTCTGGAACACCATCGCAATGTCCCGGTCCTTGGGCGGCACGTCGTTGACGAGTTGGTCGCCGATGTAGATCTCGCCCGCGGTGGCCTCCTCGAGCCCGGCGATCATGCGCAGGGTCGTGGTTTTGCCGCAGCCCGAGGGGCCGACAAGGACGATGAACTCGCGATCGGCGATGTCGAGGTCGATCCCCTGCACCGCCGGGGTCTTGTCAAACATCTTGACGATGTTGCGGAGCGCAACCTGCGCCATCCTGCCCGTCCTTCCCTGTCAGCACTTTGTCGCATCGGCGGTCAAGCCGCAGATGTAGTAGTCCATCGGAAACGCATAGATCAACAGCGGCGGCGCGGCGGGAGCAACGTCCCGGTCATTATCTGCCCCCGGGCGTAAATATCGTGCCCGGCCGGTCCGGGGAAAGCTCGGTTTACTCTGCGGTTCCCGGCTCTTGCGGCCCGACGGTCATATCGCCGGAGGCCGGGCTGAAGATGCCGGCGTCGTCCGGCCGCGAGCCGCGGTGGCGTTCGAGCTCGTGGGCGTAGCGGCGCAGCGCATAAGCCTCGCTCAAATAGCCGATGACCCGGCGGCCCTCGACATTGTCGATCACCGGCAAAGTTTCCTGCGCGGCTTCGCTGAAACGATTGAGTGCGGTTCGCAAGTCGTCGCCCGGCAACAAATAGGCCGGCGGCGCCGCTACCAGGTCGCCGACCGCCTCGGGTTCGTCCTTGCCCGCGACACCCTGGGTTTCCGCCGGGTCGACGATGCCGGACAGGCGGCCGTCGCCGTCGACGACGAACACCTGCTTGGTGCTCCCCGCCGGATATCGCAGGTGCAGTTCGTCGAGCGACAGATCGCCCGAAATCACCGCTGGATCGCGCCGCATCATCGGGCCGATAAACAGCTCGTTGATCCAGCCGACATCCTCGGGGCTGCGAATTGCCAGTCCGCGCAAATGGAAACGCCACGTCGCAAAAGAATACCCGAACCAATGCCGCACCGCGATCGCGGCGGTGACGACGCCGACCATCACCCCGATCGTCGCGGAAAAATCGCCGGTCGTCTCGAGCACCAGCATGATCATCGTCATCGGCGCGCCGACGATCGCAGCGGCGACCGCCCCCATTCCGACCAGGGCGTAGATCAGCGGGTCGGCGGCGAAATTGGGCTCCACCCGAGCCAACAGCGCGCCGACAAAACTGCCGAACAACGCGCCAAGAAACAGCGAAGAGCTGAACAGGCCGCCGCGGAACCCGGAACCGATCGACACCGCCGAGCCGATGATCTTCGCGACCACCAGCCCGCCCAGAAAGATCAGCCCGAAACCGCCGTGCAGCACTTCCAGAATGCCGCCGTGGCCGCTGCCCAGCACCTGCGGAAACGGCACCGCGATCACGCCGAGGATCAAGCCGCCCAGCGCCGGCCGCGCCCAGCGCGGCACCGCCTGGGTGCGAAACAACGTCTCGGTCGAGGTTACCCCTTTCATCGTCAGAATGCCGAGCCCGGCGGAGGCCAAGCCCATGCCGAAAAAGGCGAGGTAATCGGCCGGGGTCAGGGCGATGTCGTGCCAAACGACAAAGATCGGGCTCGAGGCAAACAGCGCCCGTACGACAAGCACCGCGGTCAGCGCGGCAATCCCGACCGGGGCCAGGGCCTGCAGGGTATAGCTGCCGATGATCAGCTCGAAGGCGTAGAAGGACCCGCTCAACGGCGCGTTGAACGCGGCGGCGATCGCCGCCGCGGCCCCGCAACCGACCAGAAGGCGGACATCGTCGCGGCGCAAGCCGACGGCGCGGCCAATCCGCGAGGCCACGGCCGCGCCAAGCTGGGTATAGGCCGCTTCGAGCCCGACCGAGGCGCCGAACCCGCCCGACAGGATCGTCACCCAGACGAGCCCAGCGCTGTCGCCCAGCGACATTCGACCGCCGAACAGCGCGTTTGCTTCGATGGCGTCGACAACCTCGCGCGGGCGCCAGCGCCGCAGCAACATCGCGGTGAGCCCGACGAGCAGACCGCCGATGATCGGCATCAACACCGTGCGTGCGGGCTCGCCGCTGGTGATTTCGCTGAGATGCGCGCCGAACGGGATGTCGAACGCCAGGTGCCGGACGACGCCGAGCACCAAATTTATCAGGACGACGCCAAGGCCCGCGGCGACGCCGGTGGCCAGGGCCAAGACGAGAACAAACAGCTCGCTGTCGCGCAGCCGCGTCTCGCCGCGGCGCGCTGCGGCGACCGCGGGCTCGGTGTCTTCTCTCCCGGCGGCGGATGCGATCTCGGCCACGCGCCTCGGGATAGGCGTAAAGGCCAGCTCTGGCAATAGCCGGGTTTCAGCCGATCGAGGCTAAAAGTCGCGGCCCCCAACCGCGCTCGATCAACCCGCCCGGCGGCGGCGACTGTGCTCAATGGCGGGTGAAATATACCCGGTGGAGCTGGTCGCGGAACGGGGCGCTGGTCTCGACCGCCGATTGGAAGTCGCTTTTGCCGAGGACGAAGGTATCGAGCGGCTCGGTAGCGAGGACCGTCGCATTGCGCGGTTCGCCGCTGATCAGCGCCACTTCGCCGAAAAAGTCGCCGCGCCCAAGCCGCGCTATCTCATGGTCGGACCGAACCACGTCAACCTCGCCGTCCGAGATCAGGAAGAACTCCTCGCCCGAGTTCGCCTTCGCGGACGACAGTTTCGCCGACAGCGTAGTGCCGCTTTGTCATCCTTTCGGCGACATCGGTCAGCTGGGTCGGGGTCAACGCGCGGAACAGGTCGACCGCGCGCAAAAATTCGCAGATCCGCAGCGCGTCATGCAAGACGACGTCGGACACGATACGGCCGTCGACCATGTGCACGAGCCGGTCGGCGGATTCGATGATGCGGTAATCGTGGGTTACCATGATCACCGCGGCATCGTGCTCGACCGTCGTCGCCTTGAGCAGCTCGATCACCTTTTTTGTCGACTCCCGGTCGAGCGCCGCCGTCGGTTCGTCGGCGAGGACAAGGCGTGGTCCGTTAACGAGTGCGCGGGCGATCGCCACCCGCTGCCGCTCGCCGCCCGACAAATTCCGCGGCTTGTAGTCGACGCGGTGGCCAAGGCCGAGCCGATCGAGTATCGCGGTGCCGCGCTGGCGCATTTCTTCCGGGCGTTCGTGGCCGAGCTGCATCGCCATCTTGACGTTTTCGTAGGCACTCAGCGCGTCAAACAGATTATGCATCTGAAAGACAAAACCGAGGTCGCGGCGGACTTCGACGAGACCCCGCGGCGGCAGCCGCGACAGATCGCGGCCGAGGATTTCGACGCGTCCCTCCTGGACCGACCGCAAGGCTCCGATCAGGGTCAGCAATGTGGTCTTGCCGGCGCCCGACGGTCCGGTCATGACGACGAGCTGGCCGGGCGGAACCTCGATGCCGTTGTCGAACAGCACCTGATTGCGCGCCGCGCCGTCGCCGTAAAAGTGGTTGAGCGCCTCGACCCGCACGACCGGCGTCGGGATCGCCTCCGCGGCGACCGGAGCCGGGGCTCCCGGCTCGGCGAGCATCGCGCACATCAGAACACCGCCGCCGGATCGGCGCGGACCACCCGCCGCACCGCGATCGCCGCCGAAACCAGGCACATGCCCAAGGTTAGGCCAAGGCTCAGCAAGGTGATGCCAAGGCTCATTTGCATCGGCAGCAGCGCGATGTGGCCGATCAGCCCGTAGAGGCCGAGGCCGAGGAGCCACGCCGGGACCCAGCCCGAAATACCATTCAACGCCGCCTGCTCCAGAACCACCCGCAACAGATAACCGGTTGGATAACCGATCGCCTTCAACGTCGCATATTGCGGCAACTGGTCGGAAACCTCGGTAAAGGTGATCTGATAGGAAATCAACATGCCGACGACAAAACCGACGATTGTGCCGATGGCAAAAATCGGTCCGGCCGAGGACACGTCCGCCTGGAATGCGCGCTCGAACGCGATCAGCTGGTCCTTGGTCATGACCGCGATGTTCGCCGGTAGAGCCTTGCGCAGCGCGGCTTGCACCGCCCCCCGGTCCGCGCTGGCCGACAATTTGATCACACCGGCCTCGACACCCGGCGGGTTGCCGGTGGCGCGGCGGACCAAACCGGCAAAGGTGCGGTCGCTCATGATCACCGTGCCGTCGCTGACGAAATCGGGGCCGAGGGCGAAATTGCCGGCGATGTCGACCTTTGTCCCGTTTATCTCGGATTGCGCCGCCGGCCTGTCCATGCCGAGAAAACGGCGGCTGCGGCGGTCGACAAGCACGGTGTCTGCCGCCTTCAGCCGGGCGCGCTGGTCGTCGACCTCGGGGAACAGAAAGACCGGCTCGTCGGGATCGAAGGCAAAGCCGCGCACCAGGTACACCCTGCCGTCGGCCGGGTTCTTCCAGAACAGGTCGAACCAGTCGGCGTAGAGCGGCCGCGCGCTTTCCACTCCCCGCACGGTCTTTGCGGTTGCCAGCACCGAGGAGGGAAACGGATCCTGGGTCGCGAATTGGTACTTGTGCGCGCTCTGCAAAAAAATGTCGCCGTCGAGCCCTCTCAGCACCTGCAGCGAGGCGTCGAAAAACGCCTTCTCGAAGCCGAGCTGCATCAGCATCAGCAGCACCGCAAAGCCGATCCCGGCGCTCGAACGCAACAGCCGCCGCTTGTTGGCGGTCAGGCTGCGCCACGCGAGCGGGACCGGGCGCGACCCGGCGCGGCCGGCGAGGGGAAAGGCTGTCGCCAACCCGGCGGTCCCGCTCAGAACACGTCGGCGGGATCGGCGCGCCGCAACCCGCCCAGCGCCAGCAAGGCCGAGACCGCCGCCATGACCAGCGTCGCCGCCAGCACCGCCGCGACATGGCTCGCCGACATGGTTACCGGCAGCAGCGTCTCCCGCCGGATAACGGCATAAAGCCAACCGGCGGCAGCCAATGCCGGGACAAAGCCGGCAACGGCGATCATCAGCGACATCGCCGCGACCGTCCCCGCCAGCGCGGCGTCACTGTAGCCGATGGCTTTCAAGGTGGCGAATTGCGGCAGCTGCCGGCTCACCTGGGTTGAAACGATCTGGTAGACGACCATGATCCCGACGACGATCGAGATCAGCAACCCCGAGCCGAAAATCAGCCCGACCGAGGTGCGCGTCGTCCAATAGGAGGCCTCGTGCGCCGCCAGCTGCATTCGGGTGAACAGGCGCGTGCCGGAGCCGGTCAATTTCTGCAAATTCGCGGCGGCCTGGTCGGGATCGACCCCGGGCTTCAACCGGATTGCGCCGAGGTTGACCTGGTTCAGCCCGCGCCGCGGAAACAGCCGGGAAAAATTAGCTTCGCTGGCGAGTGCTACCCCGAGCCCCATGAAGCCGGTGCCGAGGGTGTACCGCCCGCCGATGGTTTGCTTGCGGTCGCCGACCTCGACGACGCGCCCAGGTTCGAGGGGACCAAAGATCGGCCGCGTGGCGCTGTCGACGAGGATCGTGTCCGGCCGCTCCAGCACCTCGCGCTGGGCGCCGATGCTGTCGGGGGTGAGGACATCGCTCGCCGGGTCGAAACCGATCACGAACAGATCGGGCCACACCCCGCCTTCGCCGCCTTTCCACTTCGCCGCGCCAAAGTAGAGCGCCGTCGCCTCGGCGACATCCGGCGAACCACGCGCGGCGGCGAGGCGGCTCAGCGCGAAGGCGCCGGGCTGGGCCTGATATTGGTACTGATCGGAAACCAGCAGCAGGTCGAACCGCATGTTGTCGTACAGCAGCATCCCGCCCTGCGGCACCGCAAAGAACAACCCAAGCTGGATGTAGACCAGCACGATCGCCATGAAGATCCCGACCAGCGCCAGCGCCGTCCGGCCCTTGTCGTGAGTCAGAATTCGCCAGGCGAGTGCGACGGTCACGGCTGCCCGACCCTCGGATGTCGACGCACCTGACGCATCCGGCACGACCTCGGTTTTGCTGGGGTTGCATAATCGCCGCCGACCCCGCGGGCTGGTCAATCCGATTGAAGGCCCAACGCGATTATTTGTCGATCGCAATGCTGTGGATCTTTACATGCGGTTCGAGCCTGGCTGGCCATGAACAGACGGGCATCGGCGGCTTCCGCGGGCTAGCGGTTCCACTCGGCGTCCTGTCCCGAGAGCGGCGGGATCTCGGCGTTGATTGCGGCGATGGTGTAATGCTTGACCTCGAGTGTCCAAGGCGAATCGATGGCAGGTTCCGGCACGCCGGCATAGGGCAGGTACAATGACAGGTTTGAGACGTAGAGGGTTTTGCCGTCGGGGCTGAAAGCCGGGCTCGCCGGGAACAGCAGCCCCTGAACCGTGCCGTTTTGGCTGAGACCTTCGAAATCGCCGCGTTTGGCGACAACCTTCGCCAACGGGACGCCGAGCGCGTCGATCGCGTTCGGGTCGATCACGTCGATTTCGTCTTCCTGATTGGCGACGACCCAGAGATTGTCGTGGCGGTCGACGGCGAAGCCGTCCGGTGCGTTGACGCCGGTGGTCAGGACCGCGGCCGATCCGGCGACCGACACCGACCCGTCGCCGTTCAGGCTCACCGGTATTTCGACGATCGAATGGTAGGCGGTGTTGGCGACGTACATCTCGGTGTATTCGTTGTTGAATTCGACACCGTTGGCGCCGAACGGCGGCACCAGGATCACTCCGGAAGCCGCCTCGGGCGACAGGGTTTGCGAGTTCGACAAACTTGACCGGCGTCCCGCCGGCGGGTCCGGTCATCCAAATGACGCCCTGGAACGAATCAGAGACGTAGACATTGCCCGCCTTGTCGAAGGTCAGGCCGTTGAGCCCCGAGGCCGAGCCGAGGCCGGTGTTCATGAACACGCTCGCCTTCCCGGATTTGGGGTCGGCCCGCCAGACGATCCCCTGGGCGAGATCGCAAATCAGCAACGTCCTTGACGACGCCTGAAAGACCAGCCCGAGAAGGGTGGTGCTCGGCTGCGGCGCCGGGCTCGGCGCCGGGTTGACCAGGGTGACGTTGTAGAGCAAGGCGCCGTCCGGCTTGAAGGAGAACAAGTGCGGCGGCCCGGCCACCGGACCTTTGCTGTTGATGCCGAAAGTCGGCGTGTAGACCGTCCCGTCCGGGCCGACGGTCAGGCCTTCGACCGCAACCGGCGCGTTGCCGGGCAGGTTCGGGAGCACCGCGAATGTCCCGGTCCGCCCGCGATCCCAGGCGCGAGCCGGGCTCACCGCACACAAAATCAGCAACGTCAGAAAGGCCTGCCCCGCCAGCAATGTCCGCATGACGTCCTCCCAGAATTATGGTTAACCAAATCTTGGGGCGACGAGTGGTATTTTGAGCCCGGCAACGAGCAATGCTTGCCGGACGCGTGCGTGTCAAGCGGCCGTCGGGTACCGGCTCGCTCGAAACGCTTCGCAATCGCGGTGGGCCGGCTGGTGGAGTGGCGCGAGGATTTTCGGTCGGGCGCGATGGGTTGGATAAGGGCTAAGCTACAGCTCTCCTGCCAACATTTTTTGATTGCATACCGAGAATTCGTTGCGCGCCTTGCCGTTCTCGTCAACAGACATCTTTAGGCGACGGTGACGTTTTCTCGGTCTCCTTGTTACAATCTCAAACTGACACGTCACCGAATCCTGAGGAATAGCCGGAGGCACTCACTGGCGGATGGTGCCCGACTGATCGTGCCCATACCGGCGTAGGCCGGTACCCACGGCAGACATGGGTCCCGGCCTTCGCCGGGAAGACGAGAAAGGGAGCCTAATGTCCGGCTGCGATCACTAGCATTTTAGATTTACTCGATTTAGCCGCCCGCCAGGGGCGATCGGCACGACGCTGGACACGATAAGCCCTCGCGTTTGGAAAACGCCCGTGCAACACCCCATAGTGCGCCGGCAATCGGGCGTCGCTAAGCTCGCCCATTTCCCTCGGAAAGGAGGAGCGCGATGAAGGTCGCCGGTCTCGAAATCCTGAGCTGCGACGCCGGATGGCGGAACTATCATTTCCTGAAGCTCACCAGCGACAGCGGCATCGTCGGCTGGAGCGAGTTTGACGAGGGCTTTGGCTCGCCGGGGGTCGGCGCGGTCATCGAGCGCATGGCGGCGCGGGTCGTCGGCCAAAACATCTTCGACCACGAGCGCATCTACGCCGAGCTCTATTGCCTGACCCGGCCGGCCGCCGGCGGCGTGGTTGGCGAGGGGCTGGGTGCTATCGAGAACGCGCTGCTCGACGCCAAGGCCAAGGCGCTGAAGGTGCCGTGCCATGCGCTGCTCGGCGGCAAGATCCGCGATCGGGTGCGAGTTCTACTGGTCGCATTGCGCGACCTGGCGCATCAACCACCCGAATTTTTACAAGCCGGCGATCACCAGCCTCGACGGGGTTCGCGCGATCGGCGCGGAGGCCCGCGACAAGGGGTTTGGCGCGCTCAAGACCAATGTCTTCATTTATGACGGCGGCGCGCCGCGCGGCTGGCGGCCGGGTTTTGGCGTGCCGTTCATGCCCGAGCTCAACGTCGACAAGACCGTGCTGCGCAATCTGTGCCGCCACTTGGAGGCGATCCGCGACGGCGCCGGGGCCGACATGGACCTGCTCCTCGATCTCAACTTCAACGCCAAGACCGAGGGCTATGTGAAAATCCTGAAGGCGATCGCCGATTTCGACATGTTCTGGGTCGAAATCGACAGCTACAGCGCCCCGGCGCTGGCCCATATCCGCCGCAACAGCCCGCACCCGATCAGCTCGTGCGAGACCTTGCTCGGGCTGCGCGAGTTCCTGCCCTATTTCCGCGAGCAGTCGATGGATGTCGCGATTGTCGACGCGGTGTGGAATGGGGTGTGGCAGTCGGTCAAGATCGCGGCCGCGGCAGAGGCTTTTGAGGTCAACATCGCGCCGCACAATTTCTACGGGCATCTGGCGACGATGATGAATGTCCACTTCGCCGCCGCCACCCCCAACCTTCGCATCATGGAGGTCGATGTCGACCGCCTGCCCTGGGACCACGAGCTGTTTACGGTGACGCCGCAATTCGAGCACGGCCACATCGTCGTCCCCGACACCCCCGGCTGGGGCACCGAGCCCGACGAGGACGCCATCCGCGCCCATCCTCCAAAGACCGGCGCCGGGTTGATGAGCTATCGCCAGCCGGGTTCGTGAGGTTTTCCGGCGGTTGCCGGCCTCCCATGTCGTCTAGCGCGCATCCCAGGCGCGGTAGTCGAGGCGGCAGTGGTTGAGCGGCGGGACGTAGCCGTAGAGTTCATGGGTCAGGAAGCGGGCGACGCCAGTCGGAGCGCCGACATAGATCTGCGAGCCGGTTTCGGTGTTGGCGACGGCCTTCTTGCAGTTGCGAAAGAACGATTGCTGGCACGGATAGGGGCCGGCGATCTGATAGCCCGTCATCGCCGACGGGCTCGCCTCGGTAATCGGGCAGGAGCAGATGACCTCGTCCTTCTTCAGCGGCTTGTCGAAGCCGGGGAAGGACTGCCCCTCGCTGCTGGTAAAGCAAACGCCGCCGTCGCACTGCGCATAGGCGCCGTTCGAGGCGCCGGCCGGACAGTCGTAGAGCGCCTGGTCGCCGTGAGGTGCGACAACCGACTCGGCCAGGCTGTAGGTGCTGACCATATAGCCGTTCTTCTTGCCCTCGGCATTGGCTGTGCACACGTCCAGGTGGCGACCGTAATCGAACGGCAGGCTGATGCTGTCGCCCGACTTCACGTCGCATTTGCAGTAGGACAGCCCGTCGAACACAAAGCAGCTGGCGACGGCGCACAGCGCATAAGTCTGCCCGGTACAGATTTTGAACAACCGGGGCGAGGTCGTGAAGAAAGCCGACTCTCGATCGTCGGCGCGCGCGGCGCCGGATACTACCAGAAAAAGCAGCAGGCCAATCCCCACGCTGGCCCGCCACGTCCAACGCAAACGAGAGCCCGTAGTAGATGATCCACCCGACATCGCCGTGACCTCGCATCCTGCTTGAGGATCGTCAACGTCACGGCCGAATAGCACGTAAAGGTTGTCGAAACCTTGCGGCGCATTCCTGTACGAACAGGTTCGTGATCTCTCAGGCCGGGGCCTGTCCGCTCGCTGCGTCGGGCGCGCGCTCGCCGAGCCAGGCCGAGACCGCCTCGAACCAATTGAACGCCGGCAAGGCGTCGGGGTCGGAGGTGACCCGCTGCAAGGTAGCCTCGCATTCCGCCCGGAATCGCGCATAGCCGCCGCTTTGCCGCCATTGGGTGGCGAGGATGCGCAGCGGAGCGGCGTGCAGGTTGCCGAGCGCATGGCGACGTGGGAAGCCGTGCTGCAGCGGGACCACGGTCCCGTCGGCTTCGACGACGAGAGGGCTTACCAGATTTGCCAGCCGCACCGCCTCCCCGTCCGCCGGGGCTTCGCTCCAGCCGCGCCACGGCTCGTCGCGCAGCACCTCGCGATGGGCGAAGTCGAGGCGGATTTCGATACTGTCGCCGACGCGATCGCGCAGCCGCATAAAGGCGAGATAGGCGGCATTGGCCGTGAGCTCGCCGGGACGCTGGCCGCGCAGCGCCGTGGCGGCGCGCCCGACCTCTTCGAGCGGGTGAATCTGCAGCAATTTGGCGCCTTGCTCGATTGCGAACCGCGCGACCCAGGGAAGCTCGTGCAGATTGGCGTCGGTCAGCGTGAAGATGAAACCGAACGGGATCCCGGCGGCGCGCAGGGCGGGCAGCCGCCGCAGCATTCCAGTGAAGGCGCCGCGCTTGCCGCGGATACGGTCGTGCGATTGCGGCATCCCGTCCAGGCTGACCGCGGCGGCATCGAGCACCCGCGCGAGCCCGTCGAGGCGGCGCGGCGTCAGCGGGATCAGGTTGGTGGTCAGCGCCGTCACCAGCCCGCAAGCCTTGGCGAGCGCCAGGGTGTCGCGCAGTCCCGCCCACAGCAGCGGCTCCCCGCCGGAGACGCTGATCGCGTCATAGGCTTGCGCGGCGGCGTCGACGACCAAGGTCTCGACCAGCGCTTGCGGCATCGTCTCGGCCCGCAACGGGCCCGACGAAGAATAGCAATGCCGGCAGCTGAGGTTGCACCGCAAGGAGGGATGGATTTGGATGACGCGGTAGAGCCGCGCCGCCTGGTTTGCCATGCGCCGCCCTCCTGATCAATTCGCCTGGCCGGCGGTGATCCGGAAATGCCGCGGCAACCGGCCTTCGTCGATACGTGCCTTGTCTGCCATTTCGCTCGCTCGCTTCTCTCGAACCAGCCCAAAACCGCTGGATCGGCTGTGAGGATGAACGACGATGGGCCGCGCCGAGTGTGAAGCAGGTCACACGGACCGGCCTCAGCGCCCGAGTTTTTTGCGGTCGCCGGCGGCCGAGGGTAAAAAGCGGGCGGTCATAAAGGGTTCGGCTTAGCCTGAAACCGACCACGACCCGACCACGACCCATGATGAGGAGCCGACCGATGGCGGATTTCGCGGTCACGCTGACGGATGAAGCCCGGGCATCCGGTGACGCCTGTCTTCCTGGGGAAGCCTATCTCGACGACACCCCGGTGCTGCGGGCGCATGCCGGCGCCCAGCCCGACCTGTTTTTACGCTGGAATACGATCCCGCTCGGCATCTCCGCGATCGACGTGGTGGTTCATCTGCACGGGTTTTCGCGCAGCGGCGGGACGATGCCGCTGTCCGAGAAGGTGCCGCGCAGCGGGCTCGATTTGTCGCGCCGGCCCCGCCCCACGCTGGCGCTGCTGCCGCGCGGCAACTGGCTGCGCTACAGCTGGTACGATTTCCCGGCCCTAATGGCGGGCGGCCTCGACCGGCTGGTTCAATACGGGCTCGAACGCTTTGCCGCGGCGCTGCCGTCAGCGGTTTCGCGACCGCTTGGGTTGGACCGCTTGATCCTGACCGCGCATTCGGGCGGGGGCATGCCGGCGGTCGACGCGATCGCCGATTGCGCGCGTCCGCCCGACGAGCTCTATGTGTTTGACGGGCTTTACGGCCGCGATCCGGCAACCGGCGACCCGATGCGCGGGCTCGACACGGTCGACGCTGGCTCGGCGAGCGGATCGCGGCGGAACCCGCCCGCCCCGGTGCGCTACGCGTCGTCTATATCGAGCAGCAGACCGGCCCGTTCTCGCGCAAGGTCGGCCAACTGGTCGCACGCCGCCTTGCCGCGGCCGAGCCGCCGCTCGCGGCAGATCTGCGCCGCCGCTACCGGGTCGAGCCATCGGCCGCGCAACATGCGCGGATCGCCGAGCGCTGCGGGCCCGACTTGTTGGCCGCCGCCGACATCGAATTCGACTGGTCGCGCTGACACGCCGCAAAAGACGCCGCAAAAAGCGCCGACGACATGGCGCCGGCAGAAGGCGATGCACACATCTCAACAGCGGTCGCGCGTTCGCTCGTGACCGGCGGATGAAGAGGCAGCCGTCACGGGCGGGCCGTGACCTTCGAACCCATGGTTCGGGAGGATACGGAGATGTTGACCATCCGAAATCCGGTCGAATGGAGCGTCGATCAAGTCAAGCACGCGGCGGAGGCGTTTGAGGACGCTGGACATGCGGTCCGTCGCGCGCAGGCGGATTTGCATTCGCCGGCGCCGAGGGTCGCGCGGATCCGCGCCGCCGACCTCAAACAGGTGCTGGCCGCCGGCTTTGCCGACTTCGCCGCGAGCCGCGCCGACGTTGCCGTCCTGTGCCTGGTCTACCCGGTGCTCGGCCTCATCCTGGTGCGTTTGGCCTCGGGCTACGAAATGCTGCCTCTGCTGTTTCCGCTGGCCTCGGGTTTTGCGCTGGTCGGCCCGTTCGCGGCTCTCGGCCTTTACGAGATCAGTCGGCGGCGCGAAGAGAGCGGCGACATCGGCTGGGTCGACGCGTTCGGCGTGATCCGCTCGCCGTCGATCGCTGCCATCGTGCTGCTGGGCGTCGTGCTGATGGCGATCTTTCTGTTGTGGCTCGCCGCTGCCGAGGCGATTTACATGCTGACGCTCGGCCCCGAGCCCCCGGTTTCGACGGCGGCGTTCGTCCACGACGTGTTCACGACCTACGCGGGGTGGACGATGATCGCGCTCGGCATCGGCGTCGGCTTTCTGTTCGCCCTGGTCGTGCTGGCGATCGGTTCGGTGTCGTTTCCGCTGCTGCTCGACCGCGGCGCGGGGCTCGACACGGCGGTGGCGACATCGGTGCGCGCGGTTCTCGCCAATCCCGGCCCGATGGCATTGTGGGGACTGGTCGTCGCCGCCGGGCTGGTGATCGGGTCGATCCCGTTTTTCCTCGGGCTGGCCGTCGTCATGCCGGTTCTCGGCCATGCCACCTGGCATCTCTATCGCCGCATCGTGCCGCGATGATCCCGCCCGCAGGCTCGGCCGGCGGGGAACCGACCTCGCCCCGACGGGCGTTACGACCTGTGTGGGCGACGGCCTCCGCGCCGGCGCCGGACGACATCGGCTGACGCCCCCGGATCGACGGCAGGAGAACGGTGATGAGCGAGGAAAAGCAGCCTGACGGCCCCGACTTCACGAAGGGCGTGGCGCGTGCCGACATCGCCGAGGGCGGCATGATTTCGGGGCATGTCGCAGGCGAGCCGGTGCTGCTTGCGGCCAGCGGCGGCGAGGTTTTCGCCATCGGCGCCGAATGTACCCACTACCATGGCCCGCTTGGCGAAGGGCTGGTGGTCGGCGACACCGTCCGTTGCCCTTGGCACCACGCCTGCTTCAGCCTGCGCACCGGCGAGGCCTTGCGCGCACCGGCGCTCGACCCGGTCGCCTGTTGGCGGGTCGAGCAGCAGGCCGGGATGGTGTTCGTGCGCGACAAACGCGAGCCGGCGCCGCGCCGGACACGCGCGGCGCGGTCTCCAGGGCCGGAATCGGTGGTGATCGTCGGCGGCGGGGCCGCCGCCCAGGCGGCGGCCGAAATGCTGCGGCGCGAGGGCTATGCCGGACCGGTCACGATGTTCAGCGCCGATGACGAGCGCCCGTACGACCGGCCTAATCTGTCGAAGGATTTCCTCGCCGGCAACGCGCCCGAGGACTGGCTGCCGTTGCGCTCGCCCGAGTTTTACGCCGAGCATCAAATCGCGCTCGAACTCGATGCGCGGGTGGCCGCGATCGACCCCAAGGCGCGCGAAATTCGCCTCGCCAACGGCGCTCGCCATCCCTGGGGGGCTTTGCTGCTCGCCACCGGGGCCGAGCCGGTCAGGCTGCGGGCGCCCGGCGCCGAACTGCCGCATGTCCATGTCTTGCGCACGCTCGCCGATTCCCGGGCGCTGATCGCGCGGGCGCAAGGGTCGCGGCGGGCGGTCGTGGTCGGGGCCAGCTTTATCGGTCTCGAAGTGGCCTCCGCGCTGCGGGCGCGGGGGCTGGAGGTCGATGTCGTGGCCCCCGAGGCTGTGCCGATGGAGCGTCTCTTCGGCGCCGAAGTCGGTCGGCTGGTCCGCCGGGTGCACGAGCGGCACGGGGTCAAATTCCATCTCGGTTCGAGCATCGCTTCGATCGCCGCCGACAGCGTCGTGACGGACAGCGGCGAGCGGCTCGCGGCGGAACTTGTCGTCGTCGGGATCGGGGTGCGGCCGCGGATCGAACTCGCGGAACAGGCCGGCATCGCGGTCGACCGAGGGGTCGCCGTCGACGCGTTTCTCGAAACCAGCGTTCCCGGCATCTGGGCCGCCGGCGACATTGCCCGATGGCCCGACCGGCTGACCGGGGAGACGCTGCGCGTCGAGCATTGGGTCGTCGCCGAGCGCCAGGGTCAGACCGTCGCCCGCAATATGCTGGGCATGCGCGAACGCTTTGACCAGGTGCCGTTTTTCTGGACCCAGCAGCACGATTTGACCTTGTCCTACAGCGGCCATGCACAGCGGTGGGACCAGATCAAAATCGACGGCAGCCTCGACGCCCGCGACGCGACCGTCGCCTACTGGCTGGGCGGCCGCAAGCTCGCGGTGTTGACGGTCGGCCGCGACAGGGACGGGCTTGCTGCCGAACACGAATTCGAACAGATGCTGGCCTCCGGCTGACCATCGCCGGGGACGGGGCAACAGGTCCGGGCTATAGGGTTCAGGGGTGCTGAAAAGGATTTCGGGGTGTTCTTGACCCGTCTAACTAAGATCGGCTTTCGATACTTTCGGGCAAGTGCCTTCAGTGGGGGACATGCAATATTATATGCGGCCAAAGCCCGATAATTCCGATTATTATCAAATAGATCGCTACCACGTAATTGAGAATGCGGGGCACCAGCAAGATCAGGATGCCGGCGATCAGCGCCATGAGCGGCTGTACGGCAACGATGTCGATCGTCATCAGTGGACTTTCTGTCAGGGTCGATGTCACAGAAACACGCACCCGGCCGCATGAGTTTCGCCGCAGCCAAGGCCGAAGCGGATAAGATTTCGCGCCGGCGCGGTCCATCGTGCCCGACAGCGGCGGCGAGGAGGAGTATAGTCAATGGCTCGGATCAATCATGTCGCGCTGAAGGTGACCGACCTCGAACAGGCGACCCGGTTCTATGAGACCGTGTTCGGCTTTCGCCAGGTCGGCACCGGCCACTCGCGCGGCCACACCTCGCGTCACCTGACCGACGGTTACGTCGACCTGGCGCTGATGGTGTATGACAGCGAGGACGACGAAGAGGCAAAACTGGTAGGCGCGGGGCCGGCGATCCACCATTTCGGCATCGCCGTCGAGGACCGCGAGGACATCCTCGCCAAGATCGAGGCGGCCGGGGGCACGATCCTGTCGAAGCGCGACGCCGGGACCGTCAAGTTTCGCTCGCCCGACGGGACGGTCGCCGAGATCGCCGACCCCGGCCGCTACCAAAAGCTGGCCGAAGAGCGGCGCGAGAAATAGCCGCGCAGCCGCCCAAAAAATCCTCGTCTTCGCCGGGCTCGACCGGCTCGGCCGGTGATCCACGCTTTCGTGGGCTCAGTCGCTCCGGTCGCAAGACGCGGATGCCGGGAACCAGCCCGGGCAAGGTCGAATTAAACGTCGGAGCAAAACCGGACGGCGGTGGGCGGGGCCGGCGCGGTCACTTGCTGTTCTTGGCGGCGGCGTGCTCCGCTTTTGACAGCGTCAGCTTCTCGGGGTGGACGATCGTCTTGTTGGCCGCGGCACGGGCGGCGCCGAGGTTGGGAAATTCGGTTTCGGCCCCTTCGCGTTGCAGGACATAAGTCGCCGACATCGCCTTGCCGCTCTTTTGGTCGGCGACGGTGCGTTTGACGATTGTCCAATGGACGCGCCGGCCGCCGTTGTCCTCGGCTTCGTCGGGCACATCCTCAAACCCGCGATCGACCATCAATTCGAGCGCGTAGAGCTTCTGCTCGAAACGCCGCGGCGCGGCGTCCCGTCCCCTGCCGCGCTGGCCGTCCCGCGAACCGCTTGGGCTTCTGCCGCGCGCGCCGCTGTCGTTGCGGTCGCGTCGGCCGGGACCGCCCGCGTCTGCGTCGCGCGGTCCCGGACCGGGCCCGCGGCTTTGCGACTCCCCGGCCTGCTGCGGTTGCGCCTCGCGCGGTCTTTCCTCGCCGGGTCGGCGGCCGCGCCCTCGGCCGCGCGGCGGCTGGTTGGCGTCGCGCGGCATGCCTTCGGCCGAACGCGCTTCGCCAGCCGGCGCGGCGTCGCCGATGCCCAGGCCGGGGCGGCGCCGCCGTCGGCGCGGAAACTCGCGTTCGGCGCGCGGCACGCCGGCCGCCGCCTCGCCGGCGGCGGTATCGCCTCCCGCCGGCTGTGTCTCCGCGGCTCCCCTTTGCAATCCCGGCGGGCGCGGCAGCCGGTGTCGGCGGCTCACCGGCAGGCGCAGACGGAGCGTGGCGGCGCCGGACCCTCCGCTGGCGTCGGCGGCGCCAGCCTCGCCATCGGCGGCGCCTTCCGGCGATGAACCATCGCTGTCGGCTGCCGGCAACGCCGATCCCAAACCGCCGGACGGCGGCCGGCGCCGGCGACGGCGCCGCCGGCGCGGGCGATCGCCAGCCGCGTTTGCCGCATCTGCCGCCGGGTCTACCGTCGAAGCGTCGCCGCCACCGGGATCGGGATCGGCGGCCTCTGAGCGCGCGGCCGGGTCGCCGGCCGACAAGACGGCGGCTTCGTTTTCAGTTGCCGCGGGAAATGCCGCATCGTGCGGCGGCCGGCGGCGACGCCGACGGCGGCGCCGGTGCGGTTCGTCACCGGACCCGGCGTCGCCGTGCGGCGCAGGCTCGGCGGCGGCATTCGACGGCATGCTTGGGGTCGCGGCGTCGGCGGACGGGGCAACGGAGAGATCCGCGCTGACCCGGTCGATCGGCGGATCGTCGGCGGGAGGCATCGGGGGCGTTTCCTCGGCAGGCATTTGGCGTTCGCGAGCGGAATATGAACCGCCATAGTATCGGTTGATGATCGATCGGGAGAAAGCGCCGTGATGTCAAGCGTGATCGGCGGAGCGATGCTGCCCCATGCCCCGCAATTCTTCACCATGCCGGAAACCGAGGACCGCGGCGCCGTCGAGCGGGTCAAGAAAGCGGCGGCCGAGATCGGCGCTCGGCTGAAGGCGCTGGCCCCCGAGCTGTGGGTCATCTTCGCCAACGACCACGCCGAGCAGTTTTTTCACACCGCCGCCCCGCCGTTCACGATCCATGTCGGCGACGAGGCCAACGGCGCCTTTGCCGGCCGCCAGTTTCATTGGCGGGTGCCGGGCGAGATCGGCTTTGCGATCGTCCGCGAGATGTACGGCCAGGGTTTCGACCCGGCTTTCACCAGCGTCGCCAAGATCGACTACGCGCTCGGCATCCCGCTGACCCATCTCGGCGTCACCGACCCGGTCCTGCCGATCTACGTCAACGCCTACCTGCCGCCGCAGCCGACGACGGAGCGCTGCTATGCCTTTGGCCAGGCTTTGGCGCGGATCGTCGGCGCGATGGGATTGAAGACGGTGGTGCTGGCGAGCGGCGGCATGTCGCATTACCCGGGGACCGAACGCTATGCCGAACCCGACCTCGCCTGGGACCGAAAGGCGCTCGACCGGCTCGCCGCCGGCAACCTCAAATCACTCGCCGGCTACGACGCCGCCGAACTCGACGCCGCCGGCAATGTCGAATTGCGGTGCTGGGCTTGCGCCGCCGGGGCGCTCGGTGAGCGCAAGCCCGACATCGTCTCTCTGGAGCCGAGCTGGCACCACAATTACGCTTCGCTCGGCTGGTTCAGCCCGCCGGAACCTCCGCCCGCGCCGCACTATCCGTCGATCAAGCCGGAACTGGTCGAGCTGACCGTGGCGCTGCAAGGGCTGGCCCACGACGAGGCGAGCCGCGCCGCCTTTCTTGCCGACGCCGCCGGCTACGCCGGCCGCTACCGACTGACGCCGGCGCAACGGGCGGCGCTGACCGCACTCGACACGCGTGCTATCGTCGCGATGGGCGTCCACCCGCTGGTGCCGTTTCTCGCCAACATGCAGGTCGAACGGCTGCGGCGCGGCTGAGCCGACGCGGCCGGCTGCCGGTTACTGGCGAGATCGAGGGCTCAACCTGCCGGTTTGAGCCGAATGCGCCTTTTTTGGGCCTCGCGGAGCACGACGAGGGCGAGCAAGCTCGGCCCCAAAATTGAAATGCCCGCAGGTTCGGGAGCCGGCACCGGCCGGTTCGGATCCACCGACCCTTTCGGATCATGGGGCGAGCTGTCGATTTCATAGGGGTCAAAGGGAGGGACGCCCGGCGAGGCTGCGATCTCGCTCGGATCGAGCAAGGACAGAGTGTCCGGCGAGCCGCCGATTTCTCTCGGGTCGGTCGGGATCGGAATTTCAGGTGCGCCGCCGGTCTCACCCGAAGGAAACGAGGCGAGAGTGAGAGTATCGTCGCCGAGGCCGGCTGGATCAAATGCGGACGGAGTAGTTGCCGGGTTGTGGATCTCGCGCGGAACCGACGACCCATATGCCCGGGCGCCGGCAACGACGCCGCCGGCTCCAATAGCGGCAAGCCCCGTAAGGACGCATACCATCGCCGGGCTGACGGCGTGCGCCGCAACAACGCTGTGCGCTGCCGCGTGCAGGGTGCTCCAGCGCCCAGTCAGCCGGCGCGCGGCATGCCTGACATGGCGGTGTGCGCCCACGCCGAGCGCGCGAACGAGCCTAAAGCACTCTATAGCCATAAACGGCGCCACCGGATTGAGAAGGTGCCGTTGTAAATGGTTTGGGCGCCGTCCCCGGTCTTTGATAATCCGGGTCAAAGGCTTGATAAAACGCGTCACAATGGACGCGACGACATCACGTTAACCAAGAATTGACGACCGCAGCAGGCATCTCTACGCTCGGCCTCGTCTAAGCGGGGACGACGCGGATGCGCGACGGCTGGCGGGGCTCGATCACGGACGACGAAGCGATGCACATCGCCGCGGACATCGATCGTCAGGGCTACGGCGCCCTCGTGAACTATGTCTCCGAAGAGGAGCTGCAACCGTTATGCGCCATAGCGCGCGACGCCGTCGAGACGTCGGGCGGGGAATACGTCCACTTCACCGGACTCGAAGCTTTCGCCGGAACGGTGCTGAACGAACTGGCGCAATCTGCTTCGTTCAAGGATCTTTGCCGGCGCCTTTACACTTCGGGAACCTCGCAAACCGCGCCTGAAGTCGATTTCTATTCGATATTCAGATGCGTGCAAGGTGCGAGCGGGCAGCGTCACTCTTACCGATTTCACTATGATTCGTATGTCCTGACAGCACTTCTTCCCGTCGTGATTCCCGAGGACGATGCCGGCGGAGATCTACTGATCATTCCTCGCACAAGACGTATACGACGCCTGTATTTCTCCAATCTCGTCGACAAGATGCTCGTCGAAAACACTGTTGCCCAAGCTGTCCTTCGCAAAGCGGCTCGTCGAAAGAGACCGGGCGTCGTCGAGGTCAGCCTGCAGCCCGGAACGATGTATTTCTTCTGGGGGTATCGATCGATCCACACCAATGAGCCCTGTGACGCGGACAAGCTTCGGGTCACGGCCCTGCTTCACTATGGGGATCCGCACCGAGACAGCGCGGCGCGCAGGCTGATCAGAAACGTGAGGGGCATGCGCTCGAGGAATTCGTCGCCGCATACCGATGCATGATGATGCCGCCCGTGGCTTTGCCCGGGGGCGCGGCCTTGTCGCCCACATGGCGGTCTCGATCGGCCGTCGTCACGTCACTAGCGGTTTCACTTCCTGCATAAAGCATTCCATCGAGGCGAGAAGGTGGTCGAGGTTTCGGCAGCCGTGGAAGTTGATCTGGAAGGCGTCCAAGCCCGCCGCTTCGCGGTAGCGAAGCAGATCCGCGGCAATCTCGGCGGGCGTGCCGTGCCCGATCGCTCGCCCCGCGCCGGCGGAAGGGGCGTCTGCGACGGAGCCGAACTCGACCCGAAAGCTCATGCGCGTTTGCGGGGGATGCTGACGGCCGATCCGGTCGCAAGCCCTGCGTAACGCCGCCTGGCGGTCGACGAGGTCGGCGACGGGCATCGGGGTCGGCTGCCACACGGCGGCAAACCTCGCCGCGCGCGCGCAGCGCCGCGTCGCTGGCGCCGCCGATCCAGATTGGCGGCGACGGCTGCTGCAATGGCTTGGGGCTGACATGCATGTCGGAAAAGGCGAAGAATTTCCCGGCGAACGAAACCGTGCCCGGCGCCCAGCAGGCCTGCCAGATGCGAAGATACTCCGTCGTGCGCGCGCCGCGCTCATGGAAGGGTATGCCCAGCGCGTTGAACTCGGCTTCGTTCCAGCCCACCCCGACGCCGGCAATCAGCCGGCCGCCCGACATCCGGTCGATCGTCGCCAGACTCTTGGCGCTGACGATCGGGTTGCGGTAGGGCATGATCAGCACCGACACGCCGAGACCGATGCGGGTCGTGCTCGCCGCGATGAACGACAGCGCGACGAGCGGGTCGTAGGTATTGGTCCACGGAGCCGATCGGGGCGACCCGTCGACCGCGATGTGGTCGTTGACAAAGACGGCGTCGAAACCCAGCGCCTCCGCCTTTGCCGCCGACGCGATGATGGCCTCGGGCGTCGCCTCGAACCCGAGGTAGTCGGCGTTGGGGCAGCGGCATGAAAACCGAACGGTCATGATCCCTCCTGGCGGCTGCAGCCGGCCATCCTGTTTACCGGCCATCCTGTTTAAAGGTCGCGCCCCGCGATCGCGAACCCCATAATCCCCTTCTCGAAAGCGATCCCGAGCAGCAGGGGAAGAACGAGATGAGTTCCGGCGCCATGGCCGGCAGCGGAGAATTCGACGTAGCCTATCTGGTGCTCAGCGGCGCCGCGACGGCCGCACGCTGTCCTGAGCTTCTGCGCGGGCTGGTCGGGCTCGGGTTTGCAACCGTCATCGCCATTCCGACGCCGAACGCTTCGCGGGTGATCGCGCCGCGCGACCTCGCCGAGGTCGAGGGGGTGCAGGTCGTCCAATCGTATTTTGACCTGGCGATCCGCCCGCGGCCGCCGCACGGGGTGGTGGTGTTCGCGCCGTGCAGCTTCAACTCGCTCAACAAGCTCGCCCACGGCATCGCCGACAACCTGGCGCTGTCCGTGGTCGCCGAGGCGATCGGGCGCGGCACCCCGGTCATCGTCGGGCCGTCGCTGAACGCGCCCCTCCTAAACCATCCCGAGGCGCAGGCCTCGCTCAGGAAATTGTCCGGCTGGCAGGTGAGGATCATAGCCCCGGTCGACGACGGTGCGGGGCCGCGCCTCGCACGCACCGGAACAGTTGATCGACGCCGTTCGCCCCCATGTCCGCCGCCGCTGACGCGATGGCGAGGAGCGCCGCCTCTCGAGGTTAAGGGCCAGCCGGGCGCGGTTCGCGGGGCCAATTCCTAGTCCCACGGCGTTTCGGCTGCGGCGTTCCGTCCGGAGACGCGGCCAAACGCCAGGCACTCGCCGATGTTTCCGGTGCCCTGATACAGATAGCTGTAGATCGAGCCCAGTTCGCCGGCGCTGTACAGCCTCGCGATCGGCGTGCCGTCGGGCCGCACGATCTGCCCCTTCTCGTTGCGTCGCGGGCCGCCTTGGGTGTTGAGCATCGAGGGCGACAGCTCGACCGCGTAAAACGGCTTCCGGGCGATCGGCGCCATCATCAGGGTGCGGCCGAAATCGGCGTCATGCCGTGCCTCGCAGAAGCGGTTCCAGCGGCTGACGGTGTCTTCCAGGGTGGCGGGGTCGAGCCCCACGGCCGCGGCGAGGGCCGCGAGGCTGTCGGCGGTCTTGATCCAACCCTTCGCCAGCTCGGCGCTGTTGTCCTCGGTCCAATCGTAGCGCTCGACTATTTGCGTCCAGCCGTGGCTCGGGTGCTTGTCGTAGAGCGGGCCGGAGGAGAACAGCGTGTGATCGAAGACCAGAAACATCGGGCATGGGGCGGACAGCGGCAGCCAGCGCCCGTTCACCGGAATTTTCCCGTGGCGGGTCTTGAACTTCTCGTCGGTAAAGCGTTTGGCGTCCGGACCCACCACGATCATGCCGCCCGGTATTTCCTTGCTGTAGTGTAACGCCTGCATCGAAAACGTCGTCCTGACTTCCGGGACTTTCAGGGCCATCGAGGGGCCGGCGTAGTTGTTCATGTGCCACAGGTCGGCGCCGACCGACATCGCCATGGTGATGCCGTCGCCTTCGTTGTACGGCGAGCCCGAGGTATAGCAATAGGGCACGCCGGGAAGGTAATTGCGAACCATTTCCTGGTTGTTTTCAAAGCCTCCACAAGTCAGCACCACCGCTTGGCGCGCCTTGACGCAGATCGGTTTGTTCCCTTGCCGGGCGCGCACTCCGAGAATTTCCTTGGTGACGTCGTGCTGGATCAATTCTTTGCCCGGCGTTTCATAGAAGATCGAGACCGGGCGTTCCTTGACCAGGCGCTCGAACAGTTGCCAGGTGTACGAATAGCCGTAGGTCGGCCCATCGTGGAATTTGTGCACGCAGTCCGAGCCCGGCAGATCGGGGAATTCGATGCCGACCGGCGGATGTTGATGCTCTTGCGGATCGCCGCCCAGGCTTCTGAGCCAGGCGTTGTTGTTGCACATCTCCTCGGCCCACGCCGTCACCATCGTCGGCGGCACGGTGTAGGGCCCACACAGCGCGGTCAGATAGGCGGCGGCTTGTTCGGCCGACGACGTATTCAGATACCCCTGGCCCGCGACCCGGGTGTTGCCGCCCTCCTCGCCCTCGGGCGCTTTTTCCAGGATGACGACCTTGGCTCCGAGATCATGGGCGGTGACGGCCGCGGCCATGCCCGCCGCCCCGAAGCCGACGACGACGACATCCGCGTCGACGTCCCATTTGTGTGGCGCTGAAGGTTGGTGCTCCATGACGTATTCCTGCTGGCGGGGCGAGGCCGCACGTAATTGGCGCTGCTCCGGTGTGGATGGGGTTGCTGTTTCAGGCTTGAATCGGTTCGGCGAGGTCTATCCGGTCGTTGCCGGGCGATCTTGGCAGCCGACACCGGCGGGGCGACCCGGCAAAAGCTCCGCCAACCGATTGGCGAACAGCCGCGGCGGCGCCATCCCGAAAGACCTCACGCGACCTTTTCGAACTTTTGCAGCGAGCGCAGATCCGCCGGGTGCGGCTTTCCCGGGTAAATCTGCGGCCATGCGGTCCACGACACCTCGCCGACGTAAACGTCGCCGCGCGAGTCGACCGCCAGACCGTGCGGCGCCAGGAACTTGCCGAGCTCGATACCTGCCGGCGTGTCGCCGAAGCGGCCGATCAGCTTGCCCTGATGGTCGACGATGCTGACCCGCGGCCCGAGATTGGGGATGTCGCGGCTGACCGCGGCGGCCGGGCCGACTTCGCCGATGTAAAAGAGCGGCTGGCGGCCGTACGGCATGCAGAGCCCGCACGGGCGGTGCAGGTTCTGCCACTGCGTCTCGAATTTGCCGTTGCCGTCGAACACCTGCACGCGGTGGTTCTCGCGGTCGGCGACATAGACCCAGCCGTCGGCGTCGCAGCAGATGTTGTGGACGATGTTGAACTCGCCCTCGCCGGTTCCGGGCTCGCCCCACGACATCAGCAATTTGCCGTCGGGGGTATATTTGTGGACCCGCGAATTGCCGTAGCCGTCGGACACGTAGATGTCGCCCTGCGGCGAGAGTGCGGTATGGGTGCAGCGGTGGAACGGCTCGCCGCTCATATACGGGGCGGGCTTGCCCGGTACGCCGAGCTCCAGCAGCACCTTGCCGTCGAGCGTGACCCTGCGCACGAAATGCCCGCCGTCGTCGGTCAGGAACATCGTGTCGTCAGGCGCCATGTGAACGCCGTGGGCTCGCGGGTATTGGCCCTCGCCCCACGAGCGCAGGAAATTTCCGTCGCGGTCGAAGATGATCATCGGGTGGTCGCCGCGATTGAACACGTAGACGTTGTCGTTGCCGTCGACGCCGACCCCGCCGACTTCCTTGAACGACCAGCCCGACGGCAACTTCGCCCAGTCGGCGTTGACGCGGTATTGGAATTTGCCGCTTCCGACGATCATCGAGACATTCCTTCTCGTGGTGGCTTCCGTTTGCGGCCAGTATAGAGCGCAAAATCCGCCGGCCGCACCGGTGCGATCAGCCGGAGCAGGATGTGCGTCAACTCGACCGGCTTCGAGGGCAACCGGGGAAACAGGAGAGGACCATGCGCCTCATCAGCAAAGTCGCCATTGTCACCGGTGGCGCACACGGAATGGGCGAGGCCGAAGCACGACTGTTCGCAGCCGAAGGCGCCAAGGTCGTGGTCGCCGACATCCTGGCGCAGCAGGCCGAGGCCGTCGCGGCCGACATTCGCGCGGGCGGCGGGCAGGCTGTTGCCGCAACACTCGACGTGACCAGCGAGGCCGACTGGGTCGCGCTGATCGCAAAGACTTTGGCGCGCTACGGCCGGCTCGACATCCTGGTCAACAATGCCGGGATTTCCGGCAGCTCGGTCGGCGACCCGGACGGGCTGGAAGGCTGGCAGCGGGTGATCGCGGTGAACCAGACCAGCGTATTTCTCGGCACCAAGCTCGCGGCCGAGCAGATGGCGACGAGCGGCGGCGGGTCGATCGTCAACATCAGCTCGATCATGGGCTTTGTCGGCAGCGCCAGCGGCCATCCGGCCTACCATGCCTCGAAAGGCGCGGTGCGGATCTATTCGAAAGCCGCGGCGGTGCGCTATGGGCCGTCGGGGGTGCGGGTCAACACCGTGCATCCGGGCTACATGCCGCCGATGCTGAACGCGACCAATGCCGGCGAGCGCGCCGACAAGATCGAGGCGACGCCGCTGCGCCGGCTCGGCGAGCCGATCGAGGTCGCCTACGGCGTGCTGTTCCTCGCTTCCGACGAGGCGTCGTTCATTACCGGCGCCGAGCTCGTCATCGACGGCGGCTTTATCGCCCAGTAGCCGGCTCCGTGGCGGTCGGTGCTCGGACGGCGGTGGGGGAAGGCGTTAGACCCGCGTTTTTCGGCCCACGGCTCGTTCAGTCTGATACAAGCCTTGCGGGGCCGCGTGCGAGTCTAACGCAACGATAAATTGAACCGGTTTCTCGATCGATCGAAGGTCAGACCGAGTAATACATCTGGTATTCGATGGGGTGGGGGGTGTGCTCGAAAGTGTAGACCTCCTCCCATTTCAATTCGATATAGGCCTCGATCTGGTCCTTGTTGAAGACCTCGCCCTTGAGCAGAAAGGCGTGGTCATGGGCGAGCTCGCCCAAGGCCTCGCGCAGCGAGCCGCACACCACCGGCACGTCCTTCAACTCCTCGGGCGGCAGGTCGTAGAGGTTTTTGTCCATCGGGTCGCCCGGGTGGATCTTGTTCTGGATGCCGTCGAGCCCGGCCATCAGCATCGCGGCAAAGGCGAGGTAGGGGTTGGCGGCGGGGTCGGGATAGCGCACCTCGACGCGTTTGGCCTTGGGGCTCGACACATAGGGGATGCGGCACGAGGCCGAGCGGTTGCGCGACGAATAGGCCAACAACACCGGCGCCTCGAAACCCGGGATCAGCCGCTTGTAGCTGTTGGTGGTCGGGTTGGTGAAGGCGTTGATCGCCTTGGCGTGGCGGATGATCCCGCCGATGTAGTAGAGCGCCGTCTCGGAGAGGTCGGCATACTGGTTGCCGGCGAACAATGTGTTGTGGTTCTTCCACAACGACTGGTGGGTGTGCATGCCCGAGCCGTTGTCGCCCATCACCGGCTTGGGCATAAAGGTCGCGGTCTTGCCGTATTGCTGGGCGACGTTGTGGACCACGTATTTGTAGATCTGCATGTGGTCGGCGGTCGACACCAGGGTCGAGAACTCGAACCCCAATTCGGCCTGGGCCGGGGCCACCTCGTGATGGTGCTTTTCGACCTTGAGCCCCATATCGGCCATCACCGACAGCATCTCGGCTCTGAGGTCGGCCTGGCCGTCGACCGGCGGGGTCGGGAAATAGCCGCCCTTGACCGGCGGCCGGTGCCCGGTGTTGCCGTCGGCGAACTCCTTGCCCGAGACCCACGGCCCCTCCGAGCTGTCGATCGCGTACATCGCCCCGTTCATCCCGGCGGCGTAGCGCACGTCGTCAAAGATGAAAAACTCGGCCTCGGGCCCAAAATACGCGGTGTCGCCGATGCCGCTCGAAATCAGGTGCTGCTCGGCCTTTTTCGCGGTCGAGCGCGGGTCGCGCACATAGGGCTGCCCGGTCAACGGCTCGTGCACGTCGCAAAACACGATCAGCGCGGTCTGCGCCGCAAACGGGTCCAATACCGCGGTCGCACAGTCCGGCACCAGCATCATGTCGCTGTCGTTGATCGCCTTCCACCCGGCGATCGACGAGCCGTCGAACATCACCCCGTCATTGAGAAAATCCTCGCTCACCGTGCGCACGTGATGCGCCAGGTGCTGCCACTTGCCGCGCGGGTCGGTAAACCGGAAGTCGACGTACTTGACCTCGTGCTCCTTGATCAGCGCCATCACTTTGCCAGGGTCCGACATCGCTCGCTTCCTTTGGGTGAATAGGGATCGAGGTTGAGGTTGAGTCGGTTGGGGCGGGGTCAGACCGCATCCGGCCCTTGCTCGCCGGTGCGGATCCGGATCGCCTGCTCGACCGGAGCACGAAAATCTTGCCGTCGCCGATCTTGTCGGTGCGCGCGGCATCCTGGATCGCGTCCACCGCACGCTCGACCAGGACGTCGTCGAGCACCACCTCGATCTTGATCTTCGGCAGGAAGTCGATGACGTATTCGGCCCCGCGATAGACTTCGGTGTGCCCCTTTTGGCGGCCGAAGCCCTTGACTTCGCTGACGGTCATCCCGTGACGCCGACCTCGTGAAGAGCGTCTTTGACTTCGTCCAGCTTGAACGGCTTGATGATCGCCTCGACCTTTTTCATGACCTCACCATCTCATGTTGCGTTGAGGAGGACGGCGCGAGAGCGCCGCTCACTGAACCGCCTCGCCATGGATCGCCAGGTCGAGGCCCTCGCGCTCGACATCATTATCGACACGCAGACCGATCGTCAGGTCGACGAGCTTCAACAGGATCAGCGACACGATAGCATCATAGACGACGGTGACCACGACACCGTAGAGCTGCGTGATCACCTGATGCGGATTTCCGTCGATCAAGCCGCTTTTCCCGGCGCCGCCGACCCAGGCCACGGCGAACACGCCGGTCAGGATCGCGCCGACCGCGCCGCCGATGCCGTGCACCCCAAAGGCGTCGAGGCTGTCGTCGTATCCGAGCGCGTGCTTGAGGCTGCTGGTGCTCCAATAGCAAATGACGCCGACCGCGACGCCGATCGCGAGCGCGCCGCGCGGGTCGACAAAGCCGGAGGCGGGGGTGATCGCGACCAGCCCGGCGACGGCGCCCGAGATGATGCCGAGCACGCTGGGCTTGCCCTTGAAGATCCATTCGGCAAACATCCAGGCGAGTGCCGCGGTTGCGGTCGCGATCTGCGTCACCGTCATCGCCATGCCGGCGCTGCTGTTGGCCGCAGTCGCCGAGCCGGCGTTGAACCCGAACCAGCCGACCCACAGCAACGACGCGCCGATGACGCTGAGAACCAGATTGTGCGGCGCCATCGGCTCAGTGCCGTAGCCGCGGCGCTTGCCGATGACCAATGCGGCCATCAGACCGGCAACCCCGGAATTGATGTGCACCACCGTGCCGCCGGCAAAGTCCATCACTCCGGCGCCGTTCAAAAACCCGTCGGCGCCCCACACCCAATGCGCGATCGGGGCATAGACGCACAGGCTCCACAGCCCGATAAACCACAACAACGCCGAGAACTTCATCCGGTCGGCGATGGCCCCGCAGATCAGCGCGGGGGTGATGATCGCAAAGGTCATCTGAAAGCACATGTAGACCGATTCGGGGATGGTCTTGGCCAGGTCGTTGACCGTGTCCATCGTCATGCCGATCAGCAGGAACCGGCTCAGGCCGCCGAGAAACGGCGAACCGGTGGTAAAGGCGAAGCTGTAGCCGACGATGGTCCACAGGACCGTGACGAGGCAGGTCACGGCGAAACTCTGCATGATCGTCGAGAGCACGTTCATCTTGCGGACCATGCCGCCATAAAACAGCGCCAGACCGGGAACCGTCATCATCAGGACGAGCGCTACCGAGGTCAGCATCCACGCGGTGTCGCCGGAATTGATGGTGCTCGCCGGGGCCGCGGCCGCCGCCGTGGGAGCCGCTTGTTGCGCAAGCGCCGCGCCCGCCGCCATGCAAAGAGCGGACGCGGACAATAGGATACGCCGCAGATACCGATCACCGACCTCATTCCCTTCCTCCAAAACTCACCGACCCGTGAACGCCGGTCCGACCTGGATCCCGTGACGACCTGACCCAAGAATCGTGCCAACCGACGGGTTCCGGAGCGCACCGGCGTACCATGCCGGACATGTCGGGCTTGCGGCGGCGGCCGGGACCACCGGTCGCGAAATTTCGGGCCCCGTTGCCGGGACCCGCTCGACGAGAGAGGCCGGTCGTCGCGACCGGCCTCTCGCACATCCCGCAGTAAGCGCTGGGGCTTAATCGGCGACGGCGGGGATTTGGTCCGCGTCGTCACCAAAATTGTAGGCGGTCTCGCCATGGACCGCGTCGTCGCCGACGCGCAAGGTCGCCTCGTCCATCCGCAAGGACACGAAGATCGAGATCACCTTGAGGATGACGAAGGTGGCGACCACGTTGAAAACGATGATGAAGGCGGCCGCGTAGACCTGCAGCATGAACTGATGGAAGCTGCCGTAGAACCAGCCGGTTCCGCTGACGCCCGGTGCGTCTTTCTCGGTCCCGATGTATTCGATCATGTCCGGGTTGGCGAGGATGCCGGTCAGGAGGCCGCCCATCAAGCCGGCGACGCCGTGGGTCGACAATACGCTCAAGGTGTCGTCGACCTTGGCGAACAGCGCCGTCTTCTGCACCTTGTTCATGAAGAACCAGGGGATGATGCCGGCGCAGACGCCGATGATGATCGCGCCCCAGCCGCTGACGTAGCCCGCCGCCGGGGTGATGCCGACGAGGCCGGCGATCATGCCGTTGATCGCGCCCACCACCGACGGCTTGCCGTAGACCATCAAATCCATGATCGTCCACACGAGCAGTGCGACGCAGGTGCACAAATTGGTGTTGAGGATGGCGGCGGAGGCGTCGGCGTTGGCAAAGTACGGGTCGCCGCCGTTGAAGCCGTTCCAGCCGAGCCACAGGATGCCGGCGCCGGCCAGCGCCATCAACAGGCTGTTCGGCGGGAAATGGTCGCGATCCTGCTGGATGCGCGGGCCGATCACCGCCGCCGCGACAAAGCCCGAGGTGCCGGCGGCGAGATGGATGACGTAGCCGCCCGAGAAATCGAGGGCCCCGAGCTGGGCCAGCCAGCCGCCGCCCCAGATGCTGAAGGCGCCAACGGTGTAGACAAAGGTCATCCACACCGGCACGAAGATGATCCACGCCTTGAAGCTCATCCGCCCGATCAGCGAACCGGCGAGGATGATCACGGTGATCGCGGCGAAGACGAACTGGAAGAACATCATCGTCGCCATCGGGAAGGCCAGTGGCGGCATGCCCGACGCGGCGGCCGGGATCGTTGCCTGCCCGAGCAGGAAGCCGGCGGAGAGCGCCGGCTGCGGCGTGCCCCAGAACGGGAACATTTGCGGGCCGAAGGACATGTTGTAGGCCCACAGCACCCAGACGACCATCACCGCGGCAAAGGCGTAGAGCGCCATGAAAGCCGAGTTGATCGCCCATTTTCTTTTGACGATTCCCCCATAGAGGATCACCAGTCCGGGCACGCTTTGCAGGCCGACAAAAGTCGCGGCGGTCATTTGCCAAGCGTTGGACCCGGTATCAAGCCATTTTGGCGATGGAACTAACATCTCTTTGCCTCTCACGGTTGCGATCCGACCCAAGCGCTCGAGCCGAGCCCTCGCTGGCGAATGCGGGGAGTGCATCCCTCGAAATCGCGTTGAGGCAAAATTCATGCCTAGATTGAAAACCGCCGCCGGATCTGGACCGTGCGCTTGTTCGACGAGGCTCGGTCGGCTTGGGTTTGGGCCCGCGAAAACGCTGCCTCGGCGGGGCATGGCGAGCGGCCGGCGCTGGACTGTCTGCGGGATCGCGGCAGGCATCTTGCTGCTCGCCCTAGCCGGTGACGGCCGGGCGGCTGCGGGAGGAATCCTTCGCCTGCGCTGTACCAATCAGGCGAGCGGGGCAAGCTGGCCGGTCGTCGTCGATCTCGATCACGCAAAGGTCGACGCGCTCGCCGCGACGATCACCGACAAGTGGATCAGCTGGCATGACCCGAAACAGGGGTTTTTTGACCTCGACCGCGCCACGGGCAGGCTTCAATTCCGCAACGCGTCGAGCACCGGCGGCTATTTCCTGTCTTACGCGTGCCGGCCGGAGTAGCGGGAGCGCCTGGGTTGCGGCGCGGTCCGAGTTCCTCCGACCCTGCATTGCCGAGGCCAATACGCCTAAACTATAGGCAATAACATGGCGAAATTATGGGCGGCCTAACCAATACGTTCATGACTACGCCTAAAAGCGTCGAATTGACGAGTTTCGAACAGGCTGGAGAGCATAAATTGGGCAATGGGCGTCGCGCTTCGGGGGTCGCTCCCGACCTGGCTGCAATCCGCGAAAAGCGCGGTCACGAGGTGAGGCCGCGAGTGCCAGTTCACGCGCGCCTCACCACCGCGTTACGACCGGGGCGACCGGCAGCGTGGCGAAAGCGGCGGCATGGCGGCGGTTGAGGTCGGCGTCCAGGCGCGCGTCGGGTTCGCCTCGAAGACCGGGCCGCGCAAGGACAACGAGGATTTCGCCGCAGCACTCTACGGCGCCGAGCTGCCCGAGCCGCGCCAGGAAGTGATCGCGGCGATCGCCGACGGGATCGGCGGCGCAAAGGGGGGCCGCACCGCCGCCGAAACCGCGGTGCGCGGGTTCCTCGACGGATTTTGCGATCTGCCCGAGACCATGGAGGTGCAACGCGCGGGCGCGAGGATCATCAGCGCGCTCAACGGCTGGATCAACACCCAGGGTCGCCAGGACCCCGCGCTTGCGGGGATGGGCTGCACCTTCACGGCGCTGGTGCTGCGCGGCCGCGTCGCCCACTTGCTGCATGTCGGGGACACGCGCGCCTACCGGTTCAGTCGAGACCACCTGACCTGCCTCACCGTCGACCATGTGCGCGAGGACGGCAGCGGCCGCTCGCACCTGCTCAACCGTGCGCTCGGGGTGGAGGCGGAAGTGCGCCTCGACTATGCCGCGCAACCGGTGGCGCTGCACGACCGCTTCCTGTTGTGCAGTGACGGCGTGCACGGGTTTCTGACCGAACAGGGCATCGCCGACATCCTGCGCGACCGCTCCGCTCCCGAGGACACCGCCGGCGCGCTGGTTGCGGCAGCGCTTCAATCCGGCGGCACCGACAACACCACCGCCTTGGTTCTGGACGTGGTCGCATTGCCGACCGCGGGCTCGGCCGACATCAGCGCCGCCATCCTGCGGCTGCCGATAGTCCCGGTGCCGACCGGCGGCGAGACGATCGACGGATTTGTTCTGAAGGCGTTGATCTCCGACGGCCGGTACAGCCGGCTGTACGCCGCGGAGGACGAGGTCGAGGGCGGCAATGTCGCCTTGAAGTTTCCCAAGCCGCAGATCGCCAGCGTCGAGGCGTACCACGCGGCCTTTGTCCGCGAGGCATGGGTCGGCGCCCGGGTGCACAACCCTGGGGTCGGGCGCGTCATCGAGCTGCCGCCGGGACGCCAGACCTGTCTCTACACGGCCATGCCGCTCTACGAGGGCGAGCTGCTCGAAACGCGGCTGTCGCGCAGCCCGGCACTGGGACTGGAGGAAGGGCGCAACATCACCGTCACCTTGGCCCGCGCGGTGGCGGCGCTGCATCGCGCCGGCATCATCCACCGCGATGTCAAGCCGGACAACGTGATCCTCGAAGGCGGCGGATCCTTGAAGCTGATCGATCTCGGGGTGGTTCGCGTCCCCGGGCTGGAAGAATTTCCGCCGGACAACATTCCCGGCACCGCGGCCTACATGGCGCCCGAGATGTCGGACGGCGAACCCGGCGACGAGGCCACCGACATCTACGCCCTGGGCGTCACGATGTTCCGCGCGTTCACGGCGGGCGAATTTCCGTACGGCAATCTCGATGCCACCAGTCCGTCGCGGCGCAGCCGGCCGCAGCGCCTCTCTACCCTGCGGCCCGACCTGCCCGCCTGGGTCGAGGCGGTGCTCGATCGTGCGATCGCGGTCGACCCCGCGCGGCGCTTTCACGACATGACCGAGTTCGCGCTCGAAATGGAGGCCGGGCCGGCGCGTGCTCCGGCTGCGGTTCAACGGCCGCGCACGCTTTACGAGCGCGCCCCGTTGCGGGTCTGGCAGGGCGTGGCCGCGCTTCTGGCGCTGGCGCTGCTGGTGTCGCTGCTGGTGCGTTGAGCCACGGCGTCCCGGCGTCGATGCCCGGTCGCCGGTCAGCCGCCGGGCCAGGCGGCGCCCCAATGGTCGGCGTAAACGACTTCGGCCAGCGGACGGCGGGTCAGCGGCCCGAATTTGTCGAGCGGCCAGCCGATCGGCATCAGCGCGAACGTGTCGACATCCTCGGGGATGCCGAGCACCGCCTTTACCTCGTCTTCGCAGCGGATGTGGTTGGTGGTGACCACCGCGCCGAGGCCGAGCCCGCGGCAGGCGAGCAGGATGTTCTGCACCGCCGGGTAGATGCTGGCGCCGCGGATGCGCTCGGCATAGGCAAGCTCGTCGTCGTAACCGGCGGCGACCGCGGGCGGCAACGTCGCGCGCGGCGGGACCACAGGGCGGCGCTGGCACGCAACCAGCAGCACCGGCGCCTCGCCCAGATGATCCCACAGATAGGCGCCGGTGCTGAGCATGCGGGCGAATTGCCGGTCGCTCAGATGCGGCGGCCGGCCGCGGGCGGCATAGACTGCCTCGGCGATGTCGGACGCCTTGCGATAGATCAACCCGAGCTTGCGGCGCTGGTCGGCATCGCGCACAGCGACGAACACCCAGTTCTGGGCGTTGCCGGCCGAAGGCGCGCGGATCGCCGCGTCGAGGATTCGGGTGATCAGCTCTTCCGGGACCGGATCGGGTTTGAGGCGGCGCAAGGACCGCGCCGAATAGATCGCCTCGAACAACCCGATATCGTCCATCCGCAATCCTCCCGACCCGTCAACCCACCGTGGTCGAATTGAGTGCCGCCGCGCCGGCACCGCGTCAATAGCCGGGCGTCGACAGCATCGGCGGGTCGGCGACCTCGATCAGCTGGGCCGGGCCAAAGCCGTTGAACCGGCTGCTGAGGCACGCCCCGTAGGCGCCGAGCTGGCCCAGTTCGACCCAGTCGCCTTCGCGCATGTCGGCGGGCAGCCGAAACGGCCCCTTCATCAGGTCGGCGCTGTCGCAGGTCGGGCCGAACAACATGAAGTCGGCGAGCTCGCCGCCGGCGTCGCCGGCGTCGCCGAGGCGGATGCGCCGCGACGGAAAGCGGAAGGCCAGCGCCCCGGCGTCGCTGAGGTTGCCGTAGACCCCGTCATTGACGTAGAGGGCGTTGCCGCGGCGCAGCTGCACCTGAACGACGACTGATCCGCCGCCGGCGACCAATGCCCGCCCGGGCTCGGCCCACAGCCGCACGCCGCCGGGCAACGCCGCAGCGCCCGCCTCGACCGCTGCGAAAAAGGCGCCGAGCGGCGGCGGCGTCATTTCCGGGTAGCTGACCGGAAACCCGCCGCCGACATCGACGATGTCGACCGCAACTCCGGAGGCGGCGACGACCTCGCCGGCCAACGCCATCGCCCGCGCATATTCGACGGGGTCGAGGCACTGGGAACCGACGTGAAAGGTGACGCCGAGCCGGGCGGCATGCGGCCGCGCCGCGCGCAGCAGCCGGGCTGCCTCCTCGGGCGCCGCGCCGAACTTGCCGGAGAGGTCGTAGACGGCGCCGCCTTTGGGGAGCGCCAGCCGCACCAACAGGCCGAGCGCCGGCGGATCGCCGACGAGGCCGACCGGCACGGTCTCTTGCAGGATCTTAGCCAGCTCGTCGGCGCTGTCGAGCGCGAAATCGGCAACGTCCCAGCGGTCGAACGCCTCGCAAATCGCCGGCCGCGACTTGACCGGGTGCATGAAGTGGATCGCGGCGTCGGGCAGCAGCGCGCGCACCAGCCGCACCTCCGCCAGCGACGCGCAATCGAAATGCCGAACCCCGCCCGCCCACAGCGCGCGCAGCACGCGCGGCTCGGGGTTGCACTTGACGGCATAGAGAACGTCACCCGGAAACGAGCCGACAAAACGCTGCGCGGCGCCGGTGATCGCCGCCGGGCGCAGGCACAGCATCGGGTCGCTCGGCCGGCACTCGGCGACGACCGCATCGACGGTCGGAAGAATTGCGTCCACGAGCGAACGCGTAACGCCATGGCGGATTGTTGCCATCGCACAGCCCTCCATCGGCAGGAGGCGACATGCCGCTCCAACCGCTGGCGGCGGCGGAGGCGGAATGACCGATCTGGGTGAGGGGTCGCGGCGGGATGCCCGTCAGACGGGCAGGGATCGCCCCGCGGCGACAGACCTCCCAATCAGAGGCGGGAGGTCGTGCGAGGACTTCGCATCGCGTGCCGGACCATAGCCGTTTCCCTTAAGGACGCCGGCCCACAGGTGACCGGCTCGACCGAAAGAGACGCGTTACGTCGTAGCAGCACCCCTACCTGCGGGGTCCTAGGCACGTGCGATTGCGTCAGGGAGCGTTAGATAGGGATTAGCACCGGCGATGCAAGGCGTTATCGCGGGTTTCCGATGCCTCGATCGTCGGGTTCAGCCCCGCGGGGCGAGCAGCGCGATGTAATCCCAGGCGAGGGTCGCGGCGGCGAGTGCCGTGATCTCCGACACATCGTAAGGCGGCGACACCTCGACCACGTCCATTCCGGCAAAGGAGAGGCCGGCGAGGCGGCGCAAGATCGCGCGGGCCTGCCAGGTCGCGAGACCGCCGACCTCCGGCGTGCCGGTTCCGGGCGCGAACGCCGGGTCGAGCGCGTCGACGTCAAAGGTCAGGTAAGCCCGGGCGTCGCCGATCACGCCGCGGATGCGTTCGGCCGTGGCGGCCGGGCCGGACTCGTGCACGTCTTCGGCGAAGATTATCGTCGCACCCTTGCCGACGGTCCAGTCATGCACGTCTTTGTGCATCGGCGAGCGAATACCGATCTGCACCGTGCGGCGCGGGTCGATCAGCCCCTCTTCGATGGCGTGGTAAAACGGCGAGCCGTGACCCCGGACGAGTCCAAAGCTGTCGGGCCAGGTGTCGACATGCGCGTCGAAATGTACGAGCGCCAGCGGTCCGAGCCGCCTTGCCAGCGCGCGCAGGAGGCCCAGGGTGACGGTGTGGTCGCCGCCCAGCGCGACCAGATGCTTCAGCGGTGCCGCTTGCGCCTCGATCTTGGCGAGGCTTCCCAGGATGTCGCCGTGGGCGATACGAAAATCGCCGATGTCGGCGAGGTTGAGCTTCGCCGGGTCGCCCCAATTGGCCGGGTGGTCGCCGTCGACCAGCATGCGGCTCGCCTGGCGGATCGCGGTCGGGCCAAAACGCGCGCCCGGCCGGTTCGAGGTGCCGAAATCGTAGGGGATGCCGGCGACGCAGATGCCAGCGCCAGGGTCGGTGCGTTCGATGCCGAGAAAGGTCGGCGGAATCGCGAAAGTCGGGATGTCGGTCATCTTCGCGATTTAGGCAAAGCGCCTTGCAGATCAATACGCTGAAAATGTTCGTCGGAGCCGCTCGAGGAGCCCGATCCAGACGACACCCGTTCTAGTGCTCAGACGCAGACAAAAGATTTTCACCAACTGTCATGGCCGGGCTTGTCCCGGCCACCCACGGCTCATGGCACAAACTCTGCCGGCTTCCCGTGGATAGACCCGGCACAAGGCCGGGCATGACGAGTGCTGGTGAGGATGCACCATCTGAAGCGTCTGAGCGCTAGCGAAAGAACGCCGGCGGGGCCTGCACGACCGGGACCGCGGCCTCGAAAATCTCGCGGCGGTCGCCCGAGCGCGGCGGATAGATGCGCTCGCGGTTGATGATGATCTTGGTGCGCTTGGCGGCCTCGCCGGTGGTCGCGACATGGCGGTCCCAGCCGGCGGTGCACACCGCACCCCACGGCCCGAGATCGAGGATCGTCGTGTACCAGTCGATCCTCAGCGGCAGCATCGGCAGGCCCAGCAGGTCGCAGACGACGTTGTGGCCGGCAAAGCGGCCCATCGGCCGGCCGTGCTGGCACGACATCACGCAGGAACGGCTGCCGTCGATCGGGAACCAGGCGACATCGCCGGCGGCGAATTCGGCCGCCATGCCTTTGATCTTGAGAAACTCGTCGACCGGCACGCGGCCAAAGCGGTCGCGCTCGACCGGGAAGCGCGCGGTCAGCGGATGCGCCTGCATGCCGGCGCACCAGACGATCGTCGCCGCGGCGATGCGCTCGCCGGTCGACAGGGTGGCGCCGTCCTCGTCGATCGCCGCGACCGAGACGCCCGGCCGCCTTTCGACGCCGAGCGACGACAATGCCTCGTCGATGACGGCGCGCGCCTCCTCGCCCATGTCGGAGCCGATCCAGGGCTGGCGGTCGGCGATGATCACGCGCGGCTCGCCCGGCGCGCCGGCGAGCGCGGCGCGCAATTTGCCGGGCATTTCGGCCGCGACCTCGATGCCGGTCAGCCCGCCGCCGATCGACCAGCGCCGTCCACTGCCCGGGCGACGGTTTCGGGCGGACAGTGCCGCGATATGCGCGTTGAGCCGGCAGCCGGCGTCATAGGTGTCGACATCGAAGGCGTGCTCGGCGAGACCCGGGATCGGCGGCCGCACCAGCCGGCTGCCGAGTGCGAAGACCAGGCGGTCATAGGGCAAGGGCTCCGCGCCGCCCGAAAAGATGACCTCGGCGCCGCGCCAAATCGATGTCGGTCACCTCCGCCTCGACGCGCGCGACGCCGATCGGGCCGAGAATGTCGTCGAGCGGAACGCGCGTGTCGTCGAGCTCGGCCTCGTAATTGCGCACGCGGATCGAATGAAACGGCGCTGCGGTCGACCAGGGTCACCTCGACCCGGTCCGGGCCGATGCCGAGCTCGTCGAGTTTGCGCGCCGCGCCGATCGCACTCCACAGCCCGGCAAAACCGGCGCCGAGAACGACGATCCGCTGTATTCGGTCCGAATTTGATGCGGGTTCAGACACGCAACCACCGACCCTCTACAGCAACTTTTCATAGAACAGGCTGGTGGCGATCCTATCCGGCGGCAGACCGGCATAATGGCCGAACGGTCCGCACCGCCGGAAACCCCAGCGCTCGTAAAGACCGATCGCCGCCGCCTGATGGATGCCTGTCTCCAGCCTCAATATCGGTTTGCCGGCGTCGCGCGCTTCCGCCTCGATGCGTCGGACGCAACGCCTTGCCGACGCCGCGCCCACGCGCCGCCTCGCGCGCATACATCCGCTTGGCTTCGGCGTAGTCGTCGAACAGCGCCACTCGGCCGCAATCCACCGCCTCGGCGTCCAGCCGGGCGACGAAGAAACGGATGTCGGGCTGGAACAGCTGGTCCATCGTCAGGCCGTGCCGTTGACCGGGCTCGTAGGCGGCGCCGAGGATCCGGTCGAGTTCCGCCAGGAGCTGTGTCGCCTCAGCCGTCGGGGCCGCGACCGGCTCGACGGCGATGCTCGCCAAGGCTGCCCCGCCCTTGCCGCCTTTGCGGCTATGCACGCGTTCGAGCACCGCGGCGATGCCTTGGCCGACGCCGACGCACATCGTGACGAGCGCATAGCGGCCGCGGGTGCGCTCGAGCTGGCGCGCCGCGGTCAGCGCGATGCGCGGCCCGGAGGCGCCGAGCGGGTGGCCGACCGCGATCGCCCCGCCGTTCATGTTGACCCGGCTGTCGTCAAACGGCAGTTCGAGCCCGCGCAGGCATGACAACACCTGGGCGGCAAAGGCCTCGTTGATCTCGATCACGTCGATGTCGGAGAGGCTGAGCCCGGCGCGCGCCAGCGCCTTTTTCGAGGCTTCGACCGGGCCGATGCCCATGATCCGCGGCGCCACGCCGGCGACACCGCTCGACACCACGCGGGCGAGCGGCGGGGCGCCGGCGGCGTCGCCGGCCTTGCGGCTGGCGACGATCATCGCGACCGCACCGTCATTGATCCCCGACGCGTTGCCGGCGGTCGTCACCCCGCCATCCTGCAGCGGGCGCAACCTGGCGAGGGCGGCAAGATCGGTCTGCGGCCGCGGATGCTCGTCCTCGGCGACCTTGACCGGCCCGGCGCGGCCGCCCGGCACCTCGACCGGCGAAGATTTCGCCGGTGAAAAAGCCGTCGGCCTTGGCCGCGGCGTATTTCCTCTGCGAGCCCGCGGCAAAGGTGTCGCAGGCCTCGCGGGTGATCTGGTAGTCGCGCGCCAGGTTGTCGGCGGTCTCGGGCATCGTGTCGGCGCCGAACTGGCGCTCGATCCGCGGGTTCGGAAAGCGCGCGCCGATCGTCGAATCAAAGACGCGGCCGTCGCGGCCGAACGGGGTCTCGGCCTTGTTCATCACAAAGGGCGCGCGGCTCATGCTCTCGACCCCGCCGGCGACAAACGCGTCGCCCTCGCCGCAGGTGACGGCCTGCGCCGCCATGACGATCGCGTTGAGCCCGCTGCCGCAATTGCGCTGCAACACCGAGCCCGCGACCTCGATCGGCAAGCCGGCGAGCAGCCCGGCATGGCGCCCGACGCAGCGGCTGTCCTCGCCCGCCTGGTTGGCGCAGCCGACGACGACGTCCTCGATCTTGGCCGGGTCGAACGGGCTCTGCTCGACGACGGCGGAGATCACCGCCGCCAGCATGTCGTCGGGCCGCATCCGCGCGAGTGCGCCGGCATGGCGGCCGAAAGGCGTGCGCAGACCGTTGTAGATATAGGCGTCGAGCATGGGCTGGTTCCTCCTTCGACCATCTCCACGCGCCGGCGGGCTGCTGTCAAGTCCTCGGTGAGACCAAGGCGGCAGCCCGACGGACACAGGCGGCGGACACGGCCGGACGGACACCGCGGACGTACGCTGCCGGTGCCGCCAGCCGCCCGGCCCGTGGTAGTCTTTCGCGATGACGCTCGCCGACGCCAGGTCAAACCACCCGTTGCTGATTCTTCTTCGGTCTGATGGCGGTGTCGCTGGCCGGGTTGCTGCTGCTGCCGGCGATACCCGCAGGATCAGGCCTATCATTTGTTCGCCGACCAGCGAACCGTCCTCGGCATCCCGAACTTCTGGAATGTCGTCTCG
>CAVZJF010000026.1:0-10898 GCA_963775525.1 uncultured Alphaproteobacteria bacterium
GAGGAGAGGCGCGGTCACCGCTATGACGGTGCCGTTTCCCCTCCCCGCTCATCAAACCGGACGTGCGGGTTTCCCGCATCCGGCTTTCCGACTGGCTTCATCTCAAAGCACACGGCGGCGGGCCAAGATGGACACGCCGGAGATGGAATACCCCGAGCGTGCCGAAGACTGCTTCGCGATTGAAGCGGTTGGTGCCGCGCGACGGCACCTTATGACGCCGCAGCCAGGAAGTTACGGACGCGATCGTAGACGTGATTGTCGACCGCGCGATACGCGGGCATCCGGGTGCCATAACTGAAGTATGTCGTCCAACCGCGCAGTAGGCGGTTTAGCCGATCTCGCACTTCAGGCCATGTTCCCATGTCGCCGGGCACCATGAGGTCGCTGACTTTGGCCTTAAGCCGGAGAACGCTCTTCTTCGATGGGCTTGCCCCGAGATACCAATGGCCATCCTTGCGATAGCGATGCGGGCCGAACGTGTAGCCAAGAAAATCAAAGGGCTCGCGCCGGGCATCCCGAACCGCGGTCTTCGCCTCGTTCAGGGCGAGCCCAAGCTTGGTCATCACCTGCCGCGTCCACGCCAGCGCCTCCGCCGCAGACTTGCGGCTGAGGATGACGAAGTCGTCGGCATAGGAGACGATCCGGGCCTGGTAGGCCTCGCCCCGTCCGGTTGCACGCCAATACTTCAGAAACCGGTTCATGTACAGATTGGCGAGCAGAGGGCTGACTACCCCACCCTGCGGCGTGCCGCAGGTGCTGCTTTTACCACCCGTAAGTCGCCGCTTCCCGTCGTCATCGCTCGCCTCGACCGGCACTTTGAGCCACATCTTGATCAGACGCAGCATGTCCCGATCGACGATCCGCCGAGCCACGGACCGCATCAGATACTTGATGCGGAATCGTATCGAAATACTTCGACAGATCGGCATCCACCACATCGGTGTAGCCTTCGCAGAGTAGCTCGTGCACTTTCTGGATCGCGTCTTGCGCGCTCCGCTCCGGCCGATAGCCATAGGCATTGGGATCGAAGTCCGCCTCAAAGATCGGCTCCAGCACGAGCTTGGCGGCGGTCTGCACCACCCGGTCCCGGATGGTCGGGATACCGAGCGGCCGCTCGCCGCCGCCGGGCTTCGGGATCATCACCCGCCGCACCGGCTGGGGTCTGTACGTCTTCGCGACAAGGTCCTTCCAGAGACCGCTAAGCCACCCTCCAACCCCGCCGCTTCGATCGCCGCGAAGGTGACCCCGTCCACCCCCGGCGCACCCCGATTGGCGCGCGCCAGGTCATAGGCATGACGCAGGATGTCCTCGCGGCAGATCTTGTCGTAGAGCAGGTAGAAGCGGAAAGCCGGTTCCACCTTCGCCTTGAGATAGAGCTTCCTCTGAAGTCTCCGGATGCTTTCAGGTGTTTGCAGGCTCATCGCCAATCACCAATCCTCGTCTTCGTCGAAAGCGCACCAGAAGTCAGGGTCCTTCCCTCCGCCGGCATTACCCGGTCTCAACGGTACCGTGACCCTGTCCGACTCCCGCCCTGGGCCGCCGCCTCATGCGACGTTGAAGACGCTACCTTCGCCTGGACGGGTATCCCCCGATTACCCGAAACACCCTTCCGACGTGCCGTGCCCACTACCCCGGCGGACCGAGATGGGTGCACGTGTCGGTTGCTTCCCCATCTCGCGCGGCCTTCCCCGTTATTCAGGCGGGTCGGCGCCCACGACTTCACTTTCGAGGCCTGCTCAGGCTTCACTCACGTTACGGCCCGCCAGATCGCTCGACCGCCCAAGGCGGCCTTCGTCACGAGGCTTCGGCCCAGCCGGTTACCCGACAAAGCCGCTCGTCAGCTACCGGACCTTACCGACAACTCTCCGGGTGGTACCTTCCTCCACTGGTGTTCCGCGCCTTCGGGGCGCACTGAATAAGACGGGCTAACCCGCAAGGCGATCGAGCTCAATGCGGCGCGAATTTGCTACGATCATCTTGCAGGCCGCCTGAGCGTGGAGCTGACGGATACTCTGACCGAGCGCGAATACGTCGTGCTCGATGGTGAAGCGGCTGAAGCCGCCCGAGCCGGTAGGATTTTCTGGCCGAATTCGGCGCTGACCGCTCCGCTTTAAGTTCAAGCCGATTATGCCTGGACTGGACAGAACGACGGCCGCACATCGCGGGCGAGTTAGGAGCTGCGTTGACCGAACGTTGCTTTGATCTCGGTTGGATTGAGCGGGTGAAATACAGCAGCGCCGTGGCCATCACAGCGTTGGGACGGCGTGGCTTCTCGGAAACGTTTGGTATCCGCGTGTCGGAAGGAAGCGACAGCCGCACCGGCGAGCCGTAAAGCATCGCCCCGACGGTCGACGAAGCGGGATCGCCGGGAGGCGACGGGGATGGAGGATGGTTGCCAGCGACAGCTTTGCCGAGTTCCTGCGCGAGCAACTCGCGCCGCTCGGCCATATCACGGTGCGGCGGATGGACAGCCTCGCCGGGCCGCCGGTCCACGACCCGGCCTGCGCCAGATAGCTATCAAACAACTACGCCAATTACCGTTCAAAATGACACCTCCATAAATCGATCGTCAGGCCAAGTGCGGCATGACATCGGATGCAAAAAGCTCGCGGCTCTCCACGTCGGCCAGCCTCAGGGTGTCCGGTAATGTTGGACTACTGACGGCAAATCGGACAAGATGATTGCCGGACGGAAAGACGGACAAAAACCCGTGGCGCTCGTCGGCTACGCTCGCGTCAGCACCCTCGACCAAGATCCGGCGCTGCAGCTCGATGCTCTCGCCGCGGCCGGTTGCACGAAGGTCTTCGAGGAGCGCGCTTCCGGCGCTCGTGCCGATCGACCGGGCTTGCGCCAGGCGGTCGACTATGTGCGCGAGGGCGATGTGCTGGTCGTGTGGAAGCTCGACCGGCTTGGCCGCTCGCTCGCGCATCTGATCGAAACCGTCGCAGCGCTCGAACAGCGCGACGTCGGCTTTCGCTCCGTCACCGAGTCAATCGGCACCACCACGCCCGGCGGCCGGCTGGTATTCCACCTCTTCGGCGCGCTCGGCCAGTTCGAGCGCGACTTGATCCGGGAACGCACGCGCGCCGGCCTTGCCGCAGCGGCCGCGCGGGGCCGCAAGGGCGGACGGAAACCCGTCATCGATGCCAACAAGCTGACGCGTGCCCGCAGCATGATCGCGAAGGGCCTGACGGGGCGGGAAGCCGCCAGTCGGCTCAGGGTCGGCAAAACGGCTCTCTACGAGGCCCTTCGGCCCGGGGCGCGCGAGATCAAGTTGGCAGAAGTAAGCGCGAGCAGCGCCATTTAGCGATCAAATTTCTACGCCATTTACCGATCAAAATGACACCTTTCGAAGGGGTGCCCGGCTCGCTGTTATTCTTGATAACAGATTTTACCCGAATTTAGCGCGCGCCGGAACGCGTGAGTTGAGGGCCGCTGAGGGCGTCAAGAAACCGCGCTGCCAAGAAGCCGGTAGCGCCAGAGTTGCCAGGGACGGATCCCGGCGGCGGACCCGTGATCGATCGAATGCGCCTCATTAGCGTTCCTCAGGGCCGCATCGGCGGCCCGGTGCATCGGTCGATCTTCAGTCGTCGAGGAAGCGCGCGAGAAACCTTGGAACCCTGACGAACGCATCCTGGCGCGCCGCGGGATCGGTTCCGGTAATCGGCGCGACCCCCGCAGGGGTCCGGAACTGCGGCAATTCGCGGACCGGCTGGTTTGGTGCGTCGAATGAGTGATAGGCGCCAGGATAAATCTGCATCTCGATCGGCGCGCCGTGCGCAATGGCACCGGCGATAAAACGCTGGCAGGGTGCCGCCGGCGTCCACACATCGGCAGCGCCGGTTAACACCAGGAGCGGGATATCGCTGGTCCACGATCCTGGTTCCCGCTGATCGCTGCACAGCGCGGGATAGAACGCGACCGCCGCACGGAAATCGCCCTGCGGCAGCGAAGGCGGGCGCCCCCGACTCTCCCGCGGGATCGTCCGCAGCACTGTGCCGCCGCCAGCGGACCAGCCGATCAGGGCGATTCGATCGCCGCGCACAAACGGCTGTTTCTGCAAGTAATACAAGCTGGCATAGGCGTCTTTCGGCCGATTTTCGACGACCGCCCGATTGTAGGTGGCGGGGGAGCACGTGATCGCGATCCCGCGCGGCCGGAAGCTGTCGACCATCAGCACCGAATAGCCGGCGCCGAGCAGCGCCCTCGCCCAGTCCTGATAGATGTTATTGATCAAGCCGGTGCTGCGGCGGAACATTCCACCGCAGCCATGCAGGAAAACGACAGCCGGGTGCCGACCTTCGCCCGCGACGCGGTACATATAGCCGTCGAGCACGGTCGCACCGGCGTCAAGCGACTGGAACTGCACCCGCTCCTGCGCAGGTGCCGGGCTGCCCCAGATCAGAAGCCCCGCCGCGACCAGCCAGGTGCCTCGCCTCATGGTCGTCTCTCCGGCCATAAACCGCGGGGATCATGTTACCTATGTGCGCTTCGCCCGACGACAGCCCCGCTCGGCTACGGACCGAGACGGGGCAGGGGTAAATCTCTTGTGTTGTCCCGCCGTCGGGGTGGAGGTTTTCCGCGGAGACTCGATCCCGCGCCGGTGTAGCGCTCGATACCGACCTCCTTTGCGATCGTCGAGCGCCGCGCCGAGTAGCTCGGCGCGGTCGAGGCGCGGGCCGCCGGCAGTTTTCAGCAAAAATTTCAAGGCCGTGGGCAGCTCGCAAACGCCTGCGGAGCGTCTGCGGTCGAGTTCCGGGCAATCAGCGACCTCCACCGCACCGCGCTCCTCGAGATCGCAATCCTCGGCAAGCTCAAGGCGTTCAACAGAGATGGCGGTCGTCGCCGGCGCCCTGGAGCTTTCCTGTTCTTACCCGATTATGTGAACCGGCTCACAGCCGATCGTCTCGGAAACGGAGAGAAGTCTTCAGCAGCAAATGTCGAGACGATCAGACGATCGGTTCTCAGAATGATGGATCGCCCTTTGTCTGCCTTTACCGCCGCCTGGGTTGTCAGCGTTGTGGCAACGACACTGCTTGTCGTTGCACTTGCCGCAGCGTCGGTTTAGGACATCGCCCTTTTCCTCAATGCGTTGCGGGGTGCCTTGGTCGCGGATCCCGTTTAGGGGCACCAACGCGACGGTGATTCAAGAGGTGGGATGATGCCAAGGCCGGCGTTATGTCGATAACGATGAAGCCGGTTATGGCGAGGCGCCGCCGTTGCGGCGGGCTGCGCCTTCGGTCATCGGCAGCATCACCCGGGCAGTCGCCGCCACTAAGGCGCCTTGCCCTCTCGCGCGCGAAACCTGCATTCGACGCAGACGGCGTGGTCCCGCTCGACCGACGGTCACCGCTTGCCGACCTTGCAGCTCGCGCGCATAAGACGAGAGGCTGCGACGCCGGAACAGACGATGCATTCATGGAGATCGTGCGCCCTTGGGGCGCTTGCCGGACTGCTGCTCGCCGCAGCCGCGGCGATGGCCGGGCAATCTTCGCTGGAGCAAGGTCTTGCGGCGTATCATGCCGGCGACTTCGCGGGCGCGCGCCGGGTCTGGTTGCCGCTCGCCGAGGCGGGCGATCCGGTGGCGCAGAACAATCTCGGCGCGATTGCAGGGCGGGCGGGGCCACTGCAGGACCTGCCGGCGGCATTACAGTGGTACACCACGGCGGCGGCGGGCGGCTACGCGATCGCGCAGTTCAACCTCGGCGCCATGTACGAGAAGGGGCACGGAGTGGCGCAAAATTTCGCATCGGCGCGCCGCTGGTACGGCGCGGCGGCGGCACAGGGCGACCCCGAAGCTCTGACCAACCTCGGCCTCTTGCAGTTTCGCGGACAGGGCGGCGCGAAGGATGCGGCGGCTGCGGCTGCGAGCTTCGCCAAAGCGGCGGAACTCGGCAGCGTCAAGGCAGAGTTCGACCTCGGGACGCTCTACGATTTGGCTAGCGGCGTCGCCGCGGACCCGGCAAAGGCGGCCTCGTGGTACCGGCGGGCGGCGGCGCGCGCCTATCCGCCGGCGCTCGCCAGCCTTGGATTGCTTTACGCCAAGGGAACCGGCGTTCGCCAGGATTTCGCCGAAGCCGCCGAGCTGTTCCGGCGCGCCGCGGAACAAGGCGACGTGCGCGGCCAATATTTTGTGGCGATCGGCTATCGGCACGGCGCCGGCGTTCGGCAGGACAATGCAGCGGCGCTATTTTGGTTCATTTTGGCGGCGGCGCAGGGACAGGAGGATGCCGCGAGACAGCGCGACGAACTTACGAGCTCGATGAGCCGAGACGACGTCGAGGCGGCGCTGCGCTCGGCTCGTAGGTGGCACCCGAGACCCACACCGAGCCCAGCGATCCCCGATCAAGGGGAGCTTCGATAAAACCCGAACAGAACACGCCGCGGTAAACCCGCCTCGCTGCCGAATTACGCGACACCTTAGTATAATGCCCTCTTCGCCGGAGATAGTGCCCCATAACTACCTTTCTACCTCCTGATCCACGACCGGTCCTAAACCCGGCAAAGGTGCGGGTGCCGGCGTACCGCGCTTCCTCTGTGCGCCGAAACCGGCCGTTCCGCGGGCCGCGATTTGAATGCTTTCCTCCCGGCCGCGGACGCTGCCAAAAGATGCGCGAGAGATCGCCATCCGTGTGGGCGGAGACGCGCAGCGGCTTCGAGCAATAAGAGCGCCTAGACTTAGAACCAGACCAGCACCCGGAGCCCTTGGAATTTTGTGCATCATCGACAGAGTATGGTTATGCCGATCAAGTGCCCGCTGATGTCGCGAAATCTGGTCATCGCCGATGACGCCCGGCTCGCCGCGCAGCTATCTTGTGCACTTTCCGAACCCGGCCGCTATCTGCCTGTGATCGAAGGCCCGCGCATGACCAGAGCTGATAGTGATGCGGAAATTGCGCGCCGTAACAATGCGGCGTCGAGGATCAAACCGGAAGCGATCTTTCTTGCCGGACTGCCAGACGACACGGCTGCCGCGCTCTCAGCGCGCTTTACCCCGCGCCACAGGTCGCGGCTCCGGCGCATCGTAACGTCAGAAGATATCAACGGCCTGCATAGCGGCCGGACCAGCTTACCCCCGCTCACGTGGGGCAATGATCGCATTGGCATCGGATTGCTGAAGGCGTTGCGCGCCAAGACTAGTATTGCTTTCGAGGGACATTCACTTTCTGCAATGCTCGAGCGTATATCGGGACGCTGTTCCCGATCTCGCCACTTGAGGCCCAGGAAGTGGTCATCAAGCTCATTGAGAAGCACTTCGCCAAGCCATTGCCGGCGGCTTTATGGTCGGCGCAGCGTGACATCTATGGCACGACTCCTAGGCGCCCCTATGTTGCGACGGGCGTCTACACACAATGGCTGCGGGCCAGGCGCCAAGATGTTGTTACGCATCTGGTATCCCGGCTGAGCAGGACACTGGCGTCCTATCAGAACCTTCTGGCGGTAGAAACTCAGAAGGACACACCTCGTTACAAGGTGATCGAAGCGGTAGTTGCCTATTACAAGGAAGAGCTTGCCCACTTTCGGGATCTAAACGACCAACATCCGTACCCGTCAGGACAAATCCCGCACCCAGTCTGGATCCGCAGCCCGCGGCGTTGAACCCGAAGGTGATCGGTGGTTATTCCCGGCGCGGCCTCGGATCCGCGGGGAGGCTTTGGCGAAGGAAGCCAATCCTTTCGCCCGGATTTCTTCTCGACGGCGATTTATTAGAGGCAAGGTCAGGTTGCCGTCCGCCTGGGTAATCTCGGGTGCCGCCGGCCTATGACCGGAATGGGGCATCAGCACGCCTTCCCGATCACCCCCGACTGACACCGAAGCCCCCCTCCCCTTGCCCAGGGAATCTCCTGCATGATAACGTCCTTCGATAATCGGGTGGCCTGTCGCGTGAAAGTGACGGGTCGCGTGGCGATGCGGGGAATCATCGCAGCAGCCGACATGGCCGCATGTTCGGCAGAGGCGTAAATGGACCCAGGCAGAGCCGAGCTTCAAACACTCCTCGCAGCCAAGCGCGCTGGGCGTCACGATCCGAATTGAACCCTCGTGCGAGCATTCGTCGGCCATCATGGTCCTCCAATCTTGGCGGCGCCTTGTCGACTTGATGCCGCGGTGGCGAGAAACGCATGCAACGCTGCCGCCACTTGCGCGCCTTCGCCGACAGCGGCAGCCACCCGTTTAATCGAACCTGCACGGACATCGCCGATCGCGAATGCACCTGGTAGGCTGCCCTCAACTGGGCTGCAACCCGACCGTTGCGTCGCTGCTTTGGCAGGAGCACAGCAGCGTGCTGAGCACCAAGTGTCCTTGATGTACCCCATTTAGCCGAAATGTTCCGGGGAAAATCCGGTCGGCATAAGCCAACACGATGGACAGCTGCTTAGCCTGCAGTCTCTTCGTCATTTTTGCAGGCGAGCCGGCCATCTTCGCCTCCGCTGAACCGAGCCGACTACCCCGCCGGGCCGTCTTGTGCGCCAATGGCGGCCGCATTGGTGGCGAACCTGAACCTGAACCAGGAGAGCAGAATGGATACTCAAGATCGAGCGGTTTCAGCCGGAAGGCATGAATGTCAGAATGTCGGGCAGAAAACCGTCCTACTCGCATGTCGTAACGGTGAGCGGCAGCGGCAAAATCGTCTACACTGCCGGCCAATTGGCCCGCGACATCGACGGCAACTGCGTCGGCAAAGGCGACATGCGGGCGCAGATGGAACAGACGTTCCAGAACCTCGACCAGTGTCTCAAGGCGGCCGGCGCCACCTGGGCCGACGTCGTCAAGACCAACACCTTTGTCACCGACTTCGACGAGTTCCAGAAGTGCGCCGACATCCGCATGCGCTATCTCGGGGTGGCGACCCCGACCAGCACGACCGTCGGCGTCACCCGTCTCGCCGGACCCGATTTCATGATCGAGATCGAGGCCGTCGCTGTCGTCAACTCCTGAGAAGCAGGTCCGCGCCGACGCCAGGACGGCGGCCCGGAGGGCTCGATCCGAGGATCGCATAGGATTCCCCGACTTGCCATAAAGAGGTAGCTCGGTCCATCCCCGTCGCCGGCGGTTTATTATTGATAACCAATTCTGTCGAGAGTGCCGCTGCGACGACCGACCCAAATGGTCGGTTAGGGGCGCAGACCGAGGAATTTACGCGTGGGGCAGCCCATCACTGGGGAGGTGTGGAGGAGTGAAGGTGTGAAAATTTGGTGATAAGGGGGATGGATGAATGTTGATAGAATGAGTGTTGATTGTAGAGTGGAGTAGAACTGGTGAGGTGGGTGTTGGTAGAAGGTAGATGTGTATGGCAGTGGTCACTGCGATGGGCGTTGGTAAAAAAGGTTAGCAAGTGGGTCGCTCGCTTTGTGGCCGAAGGCGTTGCGGCCTGGTCGATCGCTCCTCGCGGCCGCATCGCCTCTACGGCCGACCTCTGAGACGACGGCGGAGCGGATTGAAGCCTGCGTCGCCAGCGTTGGACCGGCGAGCAGATCGCCCGCGAACCGGGGTTCCCGGCACGGTCAGCCGGGTTCTGAAGCGTCTGGGCCTGAGCCGGATGAAGGATCTGGAGCCGGCGAGCCGGTATTCGCTACGAGCGCAAAGCGCCGGCGAGATGATCCATATCGATATCAAGAAGCTCGGCCGCTTCGAGCGAGTCGGCCACCGCATCACCGGCGATCAGAGCAACAGCCGCGGCATCGGCTGGGATTGTCCATGTCCCATCGACGATGCCTCGCGCATCGCCTTCTCCCAGATCATGCCCGAGAGACAAACAAGCGCCTCGCCTTCCTCAAGGCAGCTTGGCCTACTACCACACTCTCGGCTCACGTGCCGGGTATGACCGACAACGGTCTGCTATAGGGCGTTCGACTTTCGCGACGCCTGCCGCGATCCGGGCTCAACACTCCGCACCAAGCCTACACCCAAGACAACGGCAAGGCGAGAGTTCATCCAGACCGCCTCGGGATGGGCTTATGCACAGGCCTACCCCACCTCGCAGCGCCGCGCCAGGATTGCCCTTCTGGCTGCATCGATACAACTGGCATCGACCGCACAGCGGGATAAAATCCCAAACGCCATCAGCCGCCTCGCCCTCCCAAGGACAACCTATTGAGGCTCCACAGCTAGCCCAGGGCTAGGCCGATGAAGCGCCGTCGATGGCGATCTCCGCCCCGGTGATGTAGCTGCTCTCGTCGGAGAGCAGGAATGCCACCAGCTGCGCAACCTCCTCCGGCGTTCCGTGGCGGTGGATCGGCACCTGCTTCATCCGCTCCTCGCGCTGCTCGGGCGTGCGGAACGCGATCATGTCGGTGTCGATTGGACCGGGATGAACCGAGTTCACCCGGATTTTGCGGCCGGCGAGGTCGATCGCTGCCGACTTGGTCATGCCCCGCAGCGCCCATTTGGTCGCGGCATAGGCGAAGGACCCGGGTGAGCCCCTGAGACCGGCGACTGACGAAATATTCACGATGGACCCTCCGCCCGAGCGCTCCATCGCCGGCACTACCGCCTTCATGCCGAGGAAGCAGCCGTACTGGTTGATCTGGATGTGCCGCTGCCAGAGCGCGTCGTCGGTCTCCATCAGCGTGGCCGGCTGATAGATTCCGGCGTTGTTGACCAGGCCGTGCAAGCCGCCGAGCTTCTGGGCGGCTTCGACGGCGCGGGCCCAATCGGCTTCCGAGGTCACATCGTGCCGGACGAAGGACGCAGCCGGCCCGAGCTCGACAGCCAGCGACTGGCCCTGATTGTCCAGCACGTCGCCGATCACCACCTTTGCACCCTGTGCTACCAGCAGGCGGGCCTCCGCGGCACCCTGGCCGCGCGCCCCGCCGCTCACGAGCACCACCTTGTCGTCGAAGCGTGCCATGTCCGCTCCCCTCGATTACCAACAAGGAAGTTTGGCAGGTCGGGCGGCC
>CAVZJF010000027.1:0-26892 GCA_963775525.1 uncultured Alphaproteobacteria bacterium
ACGACATCTTCCTGTTCGCAGGGCTTCGCCTCGACCGGCGCGCCGGCAGACTGTTCCAATGCGCCGAAGACGGCGGCACTGACCCCCGTGCCGATCGGTCCGCGCGCGCTCGACGTCCTCGGCGTGCTGGTCGAACGCGCAGGGGAACTCGTCTCGAGGGACGAGATCATCGCCGCCGCGTGGCCGCAGACGGCGGTCGAGCGACAACAATCTAAACATGCAGATTGCCGCGCTTCGGCGGGTTCTCGACAGCGGCGGACGACTCCCAGTAGCATCCAAACGATCGCTCGGCGCGGCTATCGGTTCGTCGCGCCGGTGACCCGGGCCGAGCGATCCGCACAACCGACCCCGGTCAGCCTACCCATCCCCCAGAGCGGGATCATGCGGATCCTCCGGCCCTGAAATCGCAATCGCGCTACCGAGCCCGCCGCAGCATCATGGCTGGGGTTGTCGGCGCGCTGATGCTTCTCGCCGCCGCGAGCGCCGCCTGGAACGCACAGCCTCGTTGGCTCGCAAGCGCTCTCCCAGCGCCGCGATTGTCGATCGTCGTGCTGCCGTTCGCCAATCTCGGCGGCGACCCCAGCCAGCGATATCTCGCCGATGGGATCACCGAGGATTTGGCGACCGATCTGTCGCGGCTCGCCGATATGCTGGTGATCTCGCGCGATACGGCCTTCATCTATCAGGACAAGCCGGTCAATGCAAAACGGATTGGCCAGGAGCTCGGCGTGCGCTATGTGCTCGAAGGCAGCGTTCAGCGCTCGGCACCAGGCGCGCATCAACGCCCAGCTGATCGATGCCGAGACCGACACGCAGCTCTGGGCCGAGCGGTTCGACGCGGCATCGGCGATCTGTTCGCCGTGCAGAACGAGATCACCGGGCGTATCGCGACGCTCTCAGCCTGACGCTGATCGCATCCGAAGCGGCCCGGCCAACCGAGCACCCCGATGCACTCGACCACATTTTCCGGGGACGCGCCGGGATATACAAGCCGGCGTCGCGGCAGAATTTTGCAGAGGCGATTGCCGAGTTCGAGCAGGCGCTGACGCTCGATCCCGGCTCTGTCGAGGCGCAGAGCCGGCTGGCTATCGCGCTTGCCAGCCGGGTGCTCGACGACATGAGCGAGGCGGCTAAAGCCGACATCGACGCGGGGGAACGGGCTGGTCGAGCAAGCCTTGGCGGCGGCAGCCCGCCAACCCACTTGCGCACTCGCCAAAGCCCAGCTGCTGCGCGCGCAGCACCATTGCCAAGCAGCGATCCCCGAATACGAGACCGTGCTCGCCGCCAATCGCAACGCGCTCTGCTCGATCGGGAATATCGGCCGGTGCGGGATTTATCTCGGGCGGTTCGACGACGGGGTCGCGCTCGAAGAGCAGGCGATCCACCTCAGCCCGCGCGATCCATTTCTCGGCATCTGGTAATTCCGGATCGGTCAGGCGAGGGTGCTGCAGTCGTGGTCGACGAGGCGATCCGTGGCTCGAACAAGCACACGACCACAATCCGGCATATCCGTTCATCTCCGTCTGGCTCGCCGCCGCCTATGGCCTCAAGGGCGATTTGTCGCGGGCCGCCGCTGATCTCGCCGAAGCCCGCAGGCTAAGCGGGAACGGCTCGCCCGCAAGCATCGTCGCCGCGCGGAACATCAGCGCCAAGGATTTCACCGCGCCGGCGACCGAACCCTGCTCGAAACGACATATCTTACGGGCCTGCGCCACGCCGGGGTGCCGGAAGGAATGACACGGGCCTTTGCCATCGTCATTGATTTCCGGGACAACATCGAAACGTTGCGCTTTCCGGGCTGCGTGCTCCCAACATGGTTTGCGCAGGATCCGGGAGTAGGGCACATGATGCCCGGCGCCCGCCCTCTTCTGACTATGGCTTCTCCGGCGGTCCTTATTATCGCGCGTCGGCCTAGTGGTGCGAACGAAACAGATGATTGCCGCAAACAGCCCAGCGTTTCCCGCGGGTTTCGACTGTGTCGTGAGGGTCCCGGTCGAATTCTCACCCTAAACTCTGTCGTTTCTTCGATGTGGCCGAGCGGAGGCCCAAACGGCCAAGCGCCACCCGAATAATGTCAAGATCGCCAATTCGCGAAGAACGGCGCCCTCCGGGGAGGGCGCCGCGCTTAGGCTTGCGGCGCGAGAGCCGCCGAGGAAAGCGATTTGGCGAGGGACGTCCCTACCTTTTGCGATAGAAAAAGTAGTCGGCCGTATAAGGCACAAATGCCTTATTGCCAACGTCGTTTGAATTGGCACAGCCCTCTGACGGCGCGAGCCCTCCAGAAGTGTGCACCCGCTGGATAAAGGTGGTCACCGACAGTATGTTGTCGCCCGGCTTCGGTCCGTTTTTGACTCCGGCCGTCGGCAGCAGGAGCCAGGCAATGGCATCCGGTTTGACGAAGGCGGGGTCGGTGGAGGGGATCGCATTGCCTCCCCATACCGTGCTCGTGTCCTTCGAGTGCTGCCAAGTGGCGCGGATCTTGCCACCGTCGGATGGGTTCGGATTGACACTGAAAAAATGGGTCGTGACTTGCTTCCCATCAACGCTGTCGAACAGCGTGGCCTCCGGCGTGAAGAGCGCAAACTGGAAGCCATCGTCTGTTGGCAGGCAGATGTAGTTCTGGGTGCCGACGGCATTACCCTCGAGAAACGCCTCGTTCGCCGCCAGGTTCACCTGCAGATCGAGCGGCACGGCTGGCGGCGTGATGTTGCGGGCGTGGGCGGGTTGTGGCAACGAGACCGTGAAAGCCGCGACGATGGACGTGGCGCACCCGATGACCAGTAAGCGACGCATAATCTGAGCCTCCAACGTAATGCGGTTCGCTCTGCCATTCACCCTTCGCGTCTTGCCGGCGACGCCGTTGGAGAGACGAGTTTCGGTCGTATCGCCGGTGTTGTTGTGAAAGTCACCGGCCACTGACGACAGGCCGGTGCCTGGAGAAGAATTTGCAGTAATAGTCATGATCGTAGTCCTTTCGAATATTTGGCCGCGGCGCAGACGCGCGTTGGCTGTGGACAGGGTCGATGGTGTGGGTTGGCAGCATCGCCGGCGGCTAAGCCGCAAAACGGTGGCGCCATTGAACGCGGCCGTGATGGTCCGCCGCGCCCCGCGGGGTGTACGAGTGCCCCTTGCTACTGAAGTTTCATTCCAGCGTCCCCGCTGAGGTCGATCCTTACGCGAGGCCTCCCTTCGGAGCGGCGTTTTCGAACGAAGGATTGTTCAGTTGCTACGCCAAAAGCTGGTCAATTCATGCTCAAGATCGACCCCATCCGGGCATTCCGCGCGGCGCAGGCCCTTGACGATGCGTTCGCCCTCCCGCCAGTAGGCGCGGCTTACTGCGTTGAGCGAAAACCAAAAAGAGGCTTGAGTCGTTAACCGTAGGCATCCGAACAGCCGGAATTGGCGCCAAGGCGACACCGACGGGCAGCGGGCTAAGGTCGCTTTTCCAGACATTGCCGGAAATTGACGCCGGCATGGTCGGGTGCGGCGGCGGCGTTGTATGTTCCGCTGTCGCCGAGCGGCGGCGGCTAGCGGGGAGGGGTTCTGTGGCCGGCGTGCTCGACGGCATTCGCGTTCTCGATTTCGGGCGCTATATCGCCGGCCCGTTCTGTGCGGCGCTGCTCGGCGATCTCGGCGCCGAGGTCATCCGCATCGAGCGGATCGGCGGCGGCGAGGACCGCGGCTTTATCCCGGTCGGCGCGCAGCGCCGAGCGGCGGCGGCGCGATGTTTCTGGCGATGAACCGCAACAAGCTCGGCATGACCCTCGACCCGGCCGCGCCCAAGGGCCGCGAGATCGTCAAAAAGCTCGTCGCCACCGCCGATGTCGTCGTCGCCAACCTGCCGCCGCGGTGTTGCGTTCGTTGGCGCTCGACCTCGACAGCCTGCGCCGCGTCAAGCCCGACATCATCCTGACGACGGTGACCGGCTTTGGCGCCGGCGGGCCGCTCTCGCACAAGCACGGCTTCGACGGCATCGGCCAGGCGATGAGCGGGGCGGTCTATCTTTCCGGCACGCCGGAGCAGCCGATCAGCGCTCAAGCTGCCCTGGGTCGATTTCGGCACCGCGTGCCTGTCGGCCTTCGGCACCATGGCGGCGCTCTGATCGAACGCGGCAAGACCGGGCGCGGGCAAAAGGTCGAAGGCGCCCTGTTGCGCACCGCGATCGCGTTTGCCAACGCGACCCTGATCGAGCAGGCGTTGACCGGCGGTCGACCGGGTCGCGACCCTCAACCGCGGCTTCAACTCGGCCCCGGCCGATTTCTACCGCTGCCAGGACGGCTGGATCGTCGACGACCGTGATCGGCCCCGCGATGTTCCGGCGCTGGACGCGGATGATCGGCGAAGACCATTGGCTCGTCGACCCGCGCTTTGCCGACGACCAGTCGCGCGCCGACCACGCCGAGATCGTCTCGGCGCGGATGACCCTGTGGTGCGCCGAGCGAACCTGTGCCGAGGCGCTCTACGCGCTCGAGGAAGCGAGCATCGTCGCCGGTCAGCTCTATTCGCCGCAGCAGGCGCTCGACGACGCCCACATCCGCGCCGCCCACCTGCTCGAAGAGGTGCCGCACCCGGCGCTCGCGACGACCTTTCCGCTGGCGCCGACCCCGATCGAGCTGTCCGAAACCCCCGGCACCTACCGCCGCCCCGCACCCCTCTTGGGCGAGCACACCGACGAAATCCTCGGGCGCCTCGGCTACGACGAGGCCCAGATCGCCGCATTGCGCACCGAGAAGGTGATCTGACATGCCGGCGAGCACTGCGCCGAGCTTCCCCATCCGGCGAGCGGCACAAAAATAAAGCCGCCCGCTCGCGGGTTGCGCGGACGGGCGGCGTCTTGTCAGTTGACGGTCGGGCGCGGCTCTAGAAGTCCATGCCGCCCATCCCGCCGCCCGGCGGCATCGCCGGCGCGGTCTTGGGCTCGGGCTTCTCGGCCACCATCGCCTCGGTGGTGATCAGCAGCCCGGCGACCGAGGCCGCGTCCTGCAGCGCGTGGCGCACGACCTTGGTCGGGTCGATGATGCCGGCCCGGATCATGTCGGTGAACTCGCCTTTTTGCGCGTCGTAGCCATAATTCGGGTCGTTGCTGTCGAGCAGTTTGCCGACGATGATCGAGCCGTCGGTGCCCGAATTCTCGGCAATCTGGCGCGCCGGGTAGAGGATCGCCTTTTTGACGATGTCGATCCCGACCTTCTGGTCGTTGTTCGCCGGCTTCAGACCGTCGAGCGCGCGGACGGCATAGAGCAGTGCCGCACCGCCGCCGGCGACCACACCCTCCTCGACCGCGGCGCGGGTCGCGTGCATCGCGTCGTCGACGCGGTCCTTGCGCTCCTTGACCTCGATCTCGGTGGCGCCGCCGACCCGGATCACCGCGACGCCGCCGGCGAGCTTCGCCAGCCGCTCCTGCAGTTTCTCGCGGTCGTAGTCGGAGGTCGTCTCCTCGATCTGCTGGCGGATTTGTCCGATGCGGCCCTGGATGTCGTCGGATTTGCCCGAGCCGTCGATGATCGTCGTGTTTTCCTTCTCGATATTCACCTTCTTGGCTTGGCCGAGCATGTCGAGGGTGACGTTTTCGAGCTTGATGCCGAGGTCTTCGCTGATCACCTGGCCGCCGGTCAGGATCGCGATGTCTTCGAGCATCGCCTTGCGCCGGTCGCCAAAGCCCGGCGCCTTGACCGCCGCAACCTTCAACCCGCCGCGCAATTTGTTGACGACCAGGGTCGCGAGCGCCTCGCCCTCGACATCCTCGGCGACGATCAGCAACGGCCGCGAGCTCTGCACCACCGCTTCCAGCACCGGCAGCATCGCCTGCAATCCCGACAGCTTCTTTTCGTGCAGCAGGATGTACGGGTTTTCGAGGTCCGCGATCATCTTCTCGGCGTTGGTCACGAAATACGGGCTCAGATAGCCGCGGTCGAACTGCATGCCTTCGACGACGTCGAGCTCGGTTTCGAGCGACTTCGCCTCTTCGACCGTGATCACGCCCTCGTTGCCGACCTTTTGCATCGCCTCGGCGATCATCTCGCCGACTTCGCGTTCGCCATTGGCCGAGATCGTGCCGACCTGGGCGATCTCTTCGTTGGTCGAATCTTTTTCGAGCGCTTCTTGATGTCCGCGACGGCGGCCTCGACCGCCAGGTCGATGCCGCGCTTCAAATCCATCGGGTTCATGCCGGCGGCCACCGCCTTCGCACCCTCGCGCACGATCGCCTGCGCCAGAATGGTCGCGGTCGTGGTGCCGTCGCCGGCCTGGTCGCTGGTCTTCGAGGCGACCTCCTTGACCATCTGCGCGCCCATGTTCTCGAACTTGTCGGCGAGCTCGATTTCCTTGGCGACGGTCACGCCGTCCTTGGTTATGCGGGGGGCGCCGAAGGATTTGTCGAGGACGACGTTGCGGCCCTTCGGCCCCAAGGTGACCTTGACCGCATTGGCGAGAATATCCACGCCGCGCAGCATCCGCTCACGGGCGTCGGCATGAAATTTGACGTCTTTGGCAGCCATGTTTTCTTTCTCCTTTAGGCGATAACGCCCATGATGTCGGATTCTTTCATAATGATCAGCTCTTCACCGTCGAGCTTTACCTCGGTGCCCGACCATTTGCCGAACAGCACCCGGTCACCGGCTTTGACGTCGAGCGGGTGGACCTTGCCGTCCTCGCCGCGCGCGCCGGGACCGGCGGCGACGACTTCGCCCTCCATCGGCTTTTCTTTTGCCGTATCCGGAATGATAATGCCGCCTTTGCTCTTCTCTTCCTCCTCGACGCGGCGGATCACCACGCGGTCATGCAGCGGACGAAATTTCATTTAACCCTCCTCGATCCCGTTTCCATTTGTTAGCACTCTCTTGCCAAGAGTGCTGGTGCTAAGAGTGCTGGTCAGATAACGGCCGGGTTTCCGGTTGTCAAGCCGGGTATCGGGTTGCGCCCGCGAGCGCGCCCGCCGGTCCGGCCGACAACGGTCGCAATGCGCGGGCAGTTTTGACAAGAATGCGAGCCACGCGCACTCTTTCCGGGTTATGATTGGATCAGGTGCCACTGACGAGTTGCCGCCATGCCGCGAGATGCAGACTGGGAGATCCCGGGCGAAATCCAGCCGAAGCCCGGCGAGTGCAGCTTTGATCTGGACCGCGCGCTGGGTGCAGTGCTCGGTCTGCGGTCGACGATTCCGGAGGATGCCTTCACGGCCGGGACGCTCGGCACCGAACGTGCCGGCAGCGGGGTGCTGATCCGTGGCGACGGCCTCGTGCTGACGATCGGCTATCTGGTCACCGAGGCCGAGACGATCTGGCTGACCTCGGTCGGCGGCGGCGCCGTTCCGGGGCATGTCCTCGCTTATGACCAGGAGACCGGCTTCGGGCTGGTCCAGGCGCTCGGCAGGTTGAACGTCGAGCCGCTCGAACTCGGCATCGGGATGCGGGTCGGCGCCGGCGACCGCGCCATCATGGCGGCCGAGGGCGGCCGTCGCCACGCCATTTCGGCGCGGGTGGTGGCGCGGCAGGAATTCGCGGGCTATTGGGAATACGTGCTCGACCACGCGATCTTTACGGCGCCGGCGCACCCGTTCTGGGGCGGTGCTGCGCTGATCGGCGCAGACGGCCGGCTGATCGGCATCGGCTCGCTGCATGTCCAGCATTCGAGCGGGCGCGAGCTGCGCCGCGATGTCAACATGGTGGTGCCGATCGACCTGTTGCCGCCGATCCTCGACGACATGCTGACTTATGGCCGCCCGAACCGCCCGGTGCGCCCGTGGCTCGGGCTCTACGCCGCCGAGGTCGAGGACGCGATCGTCGTCGCCGGCCTCGCCGAGCGCGGACCGGCGAGCGAGGCCGGGCTGCAGCCCGGGGACCGCATCCTCGCCGTCGGCGAAGATGCGGTGGGCAGCCTCGCCGGCTTTTGGCGCCGGGTGTGGGCCGGCGGCCCCGCCGGCAACCAGATCCCGCTGCGGGTGTCGCGGGACGGCGAAACCTTGTCCGTGCGCGTGTCGTCCGCCGACCGGACGCGCTTTCTGAAGGCTCCCAAGCTGCATTGAGCGCAGCGCAGTCGGCGAGCGCAGCGCGGTTGGCGAGCGCAGCGCAGTCGGCGAGCGCAACGCAGTCGGCGAGCGCAGCGCGGTCGGCTTAACCCGGCATTGAGGCTCGGCCCCGATAATGTCTGGGCGGCGCGGCCCCGTTGCCCCGGGATTGCCATATGGTCGATGGCGTCTGCACCTGATCTCCGACGCGGATGCCCGCCTCAACCTTGCGAAAGAGAATCTCGTGTCCGCCGTAGCCGCTCCTGTGCCGCCCGTTCGCGCCCTACCCGCCCATCTGCGCCGCCTCGAAGCCGAGTCGATCGGAATCCTGCGCGAGGTCGTCGCCGAGTTCCGCCTGCCGGTCATGATGTACTCGATCGGCAAGGATTCGAGCGTCATGCTGCATCTCGCGCGCAAGGCGTTCTTTCCCGGCAAACCGCCCTTTCCGCTTCTTCATGTCGACACATTGTGGAAGTTTCGCGAAATGATCGCGTTTCGCGACGAAACCATGCGCCGGCTCGGCCTCGAGCTGATCGTCCACACCAACGAAGACGGCGTGCGCCGCGGGATCAACCCGATCGCCTCGGGCTCCGCCCTGCACACCGCGGTGATGAAGACCGAGGCGCTGAAGCAGGCCCTCGACCGCGGCGGTTTTGACGCCGCCTTTGGCGGGGCGCGCCGCGACGAGGAGAAGAGCCGGGCGAAGGAGCGGGTGTTTTCGCTGCGCGGCTCCAACCACAGCTGGGATCCGCGCAACCAGCGCCCCGAATTGTGGCGGCTCTACAACACCCGCCTGCGCGAGCGCGAGACGATGCGGGTCTTTCCGCTGTCGAACTGGACCGAGCACGACGTCTGGGAATACATCGCCGCCGAGGACATCCCGGTGGTCCCGTTATACTTCGCCGCACCGCGGCCGGTGGTCGAGCGCAGCGGGACCTGGATCATGGTCGACGACGACCGCCTGCCGCTGCTGCCCGGCGAGGAGCCGCAGCAGCGGCTCGTCCGCTTCCGCACGCTCGGGTGCTACCCGCTGACCGGGGCCATCGAGTCGGCGGCGGCCACCCTGGCGGAAATCCTCGTAGAATTGCGCGACGCCCGGCGTTCCGAGCGCCAGGGCCGCCTGATCGACGGCGACGAGGATGCAGCGATGGAGCGAAAAAAGCGCGAGGGCTATTTTTGATGGCGAGTGCGTGCGAGGCGAGTTCGCGCAGCTCCGGCCGCGACCTGTTGCGCTTTCTGACGTGCGGATCGGTCGACGACGGCAAATCGACGCTGATCGGCCGGCTGCTGCATGACTGCGCGCTGATCTTCGACGACCAGCTCGAAGCGCTGGAGCGGGAATCGCGGCGCTTTGGCACGACCGGCGGCGACATCGATTTTTCGCTGCTGCTCGACGGGCTCGAAGACGAGCGCCAGCAGCGCATCACCATCGATGTCGCCTATCGCTTTTTTGCGACCCCGGCGCGCTCGTTCGTCGTCGCCGACACGCCGGGGCATGAGCAATACACCCGCAACATGGCGACCGGGGCCTCGACCTGCGACCTCGCTGTCATCCTGGTGGACGCCCGCAACGGGATCGTCGCCCAGACCCGGCGGCACGCCTACATCTGCTCGCTGCTCGGCATTCGGCATCTGGTGCTGGCGGTCAACAAAATGGATCTGGTCGGCTTTGCCGAGCGCCGCTTTGAGCACGTCGTCGCCGAGTTTTCAGCCTTTGCGGCAGGCTTGGGCGACGCTGCGGTCTGCGCCATTCCACTCTCCGCACTCGCCGGCGACAACGTCATCGGCCGGTCGGACCGCACCCCCTGGTATCGCGGTCCGAGCTTGCTGGAGCAGCTCGAAACGGTCGAGATCGCGCGCGAGGCGGACGGGCGGCGGTTCCGCTTTCCGGTGCAGTGGGTGAACCGCCCCAATGCCGAATTCCGGGGCTTTTCGGGCACCGTCGTTTCGGGTTCGATTATGCCGGGTGACCTTGTCCTGCTGGCCGGCTCGGGACGGTCGTCGAGGGTCGAGGAAATCGTGACGTTCGACGGCGCGCTCGATCGCGCCGATGCCGGCGACGCGGTGACCCTGAGGCTCGACGACGAGATCGACATCGCCCGCGGCGACATGCTCGCCGACCCTCGCGACCCGCCCGAATGCGTGGACCAGTTCGCGGCTCATGTGATCTGGATGAGCGAGCAGCGGATGGTGCCCGGCCGCTCGTATCTGTTGAAGATCGGCGCCCGCACCATTCCGGCGACGATCACCGCGCTCAAACATCGGGTCGATGTCGGGACCCTCGCGCACCTTGCCGACAAGAGCCTGGGGCTCAACGACATCGGGTTCTGCAATCTTTCGACCGCGGCGCCGGTGGCGTTCGACCCTTATGCCGACAATCGCGATACCGGCGCCTTCATCCTGATCGACCGGCTGACCAACGAGACCGCCGGGGCGGGGATGATCGCGTTCGGCCTGCGCCGCGCCAGCAACATCCATTGGCAGGCGCTGACCGTCGGACGGGCGGAGCGGGCGGCGCTGAAGGGCCAGGCCTCGGCAGTGTTGTGGCTGACCGGGCTGTCCGGCGCCGGCAAATCGACGGTCGCCGATCTGGTCGAAAAGCACCTGCTGGCCAGCGGCCGCCATACGATGCTGCTCGACGGCGACAATGTCCGCCATGGCCTCAACCGCGATCTCGGCTTTACCGATGTCGACCGGGTCGAAAACATCCGGCGCGTCGGCGAGGTCGCAAAGCTGATGGCCGAGGCCGGGCTGATCGTCATCTGCTCGTTTATTTCGCCGTTTCGCGCCGAACGACGGATGGTGCGCGAGCTGATCGAACCGACCGCCTTCCTCGAAATTTTCGTCGACACGCCGATCGCGGAATGCATCCGGCGCGATCCCAAGGGCCTCTATGCCAAAGCCCAAGCGGGAAGGATCGGCAATTTCACCGGTCTCGACTCGCCCTACGAGGAGCCCGAGACCCCTGAAATGCGACTGGCCACGTTGGGCATGCCGCCCGAGGACGGAGCCGAGCAGATTGTCGACCTGCTGCGCCAGCGCCGCATCATTTGACGGCAAGCGGGGCCGCGCGACGCAGAACCCGGCGGCGGGTGGCGACCACACTGTTGCTGCGCGCCGACAACAGCTGGTCGAAATAGGCGATCGTGCGGGTGAGGCCGTCCTTGAGCTCGACGCGCGGCTCCCAGCCGAGCACCCCTTGCGCCTGGGCAATGTCCGGGCAACGCTGAACCGGGTCGTCGACCGGCAGCGGACGGAGCACGATCTGCGAGCGCGAGCCGGTCAGCGCGATGACCATCTCCGCCAGTTCGCCGACCGAGGTTTCGACCGGGTTGCCGAGGTTGACCGGACCGGTAATGTCGTCGGGCGCCGCCATCAGCGCCAGAAACCCGTCGATCAGGTCGTCGACATAGCAGAACGCGCGCGTCTGGCTGCCGTCGCCGTAGAGCGTGATCGCCTCGTTGCGCAGCGCCTGGACGATGAAGTTGGAGACGACGCGGCCGTCATTGGGGTGCATCCGCGGTCCGTAGGTGTTGAAAATCCGGGCGACGCGGATCTTGAGGTTGTGCTGCCGGTAATAGTCGAAAAACAGGGTCTCGGCGCAGCGCTTGCCTTCGTCGTAGCAGGCGCGCGGGCCGATCGGGTTGACGTTGCCGCGATAGCTCTCGGGCTGCGGGTGCGAGGTCGGGTCGCCATAGACCTCGGAGGTCGACGCCTGGAAGATTTTGGCCTTCAGCCGTTTTGCCAGCCCCAGCATGTTGATCGCGCCGATGACGCTGGTCTTGGTCGTCTGCACCGGGTCGAACTGGTAGTGGATCGGCGACGCCGGGCAGGCAAGGTTGTAGATCTCGTCGGCCTCGACAAAGAGCGGATGGGTAATGTCATGTCGCATTGCTTCGAAATGCGGGTCGCCCAACAGGACTGCGACATTGTCCTTGCGACCGGTAAAGTAGTTGTCGACGCAAAGGACGTCGTCTCCTTGTGCGATCAGGCGCTCGCACAAATGCGAACCGAGAAAACCGGCGCCGCCGGTGACGAGAACACGCTTGGCAACGACATTGTTCATAAACGCTACCTCGTGACAGACTTCAAATACGGGCGAGAGGGTTAGCTGAGCGCCCGCAATACCGGCCGAACCATCCGCGCGGCGCGGCCGACGGAAACATAGGACAGACCGGCAGCCGCCATTTCGCTCGGCTGATAGATATTGCGCAAATCGATCACCAAGGGGTTGGCGAGCAGGCGTTGCACGCGCCCGAGGTCGAGAGCGCGAAACGCGTTCCACTCGGTCAACAGCACGAGCGCGTCGGCACCGCCCATCGCCTCGTAGGCGTCGGCGCAATAGGCGAGATCGGGCAGCAGCTTTTTTGCCTCGTCCATGCCTTCGGGATCGAAAGCGCGGATCCTGGCGCCGGCCGCACTCAGCCGCGGCAGGATCGCCAGGCTCGGGCTGTCGCGCATGTCGTCGGTGTTGGGCTTGAAGGTCAGGCCGAGCACCGCCAGGGTCTTGCCGGCGACATTGCCGCCGCAGGCGTCGACGATCTTGTCGGCCATGCGCTGCTTGCGGGCGTCGTTGACCCGCACCACGGTTTCGACGACCGACAACCGCGACTGCGCCTCGCGCGCGGTGCGCACCAGCGCACGACAGTCCTTGGGGAAACAGGAGCCGCCAAAACCGGGGCCGGCGTGCAGGAATTTGCGGCCGATGCGGCCGTCGAGGCCAATCCCCTTGGCGACCTCTTGCACGTCGGCGCCGACCTTTTCGCACAGGTCGGCGACCTCGTTGATAAAGGTGATCTTGGTCGCGAGAAATGCGTTGGCGGCGTATTTGATCAGTTCCGCCGTCTCGATGTCGGTGAACACCATCGGCGTCTCGATCAGGTAAAGCGGCCGGTACAGCGCTCCCAGTATCTCGCGTGCCCGCTCGCTTTCGGCGCCGATGACCACCCGGTCCGGGCGCATGAAATCCTCGATCGCCGAACCCTCGCGCAGAAATTCGGGGTTGGAGGCGACGTCGAACCCGCGCTGCGGCCTGGTCCGCCGCAGGATCGCCGCGACCTCGCGGCCGGTTCCGACGGGCACCGTCGACTTTGTCACGACGACCGCGTAATCGGTCAGCGCGTGCCCGATTTCTTCGGCGGCCGCAAACACATAGGAGAGATCGGCATGGCCGTCGCCGCGCCGTGAGGGGGTGCCGACGGCGATGAACACGGCCTCGGCGCCTGCGACCGCCGTGGGCAGGTCGGTGGTAAAGGAAATCCGCCCGGCCGCGGCGTTCTTGGCCACCAGCGCCTCGAGCCCGGGCTCAAAAATCGGCATCTCGCCCTGCCGCAGCCGGGCGATCTTGTCCGCATCCTGATCGACGCAGACGACCTCGACGCCGAACTCGGAAAAGCAGGCCCCCGAGACCAGCCCGACATACCCTGTTCCGATTATTGTGATCCGCATGCTGTCCGACCTTACGTTGGTGCGCTCGAAAACGAAGCCGCCGCGGGCTTATTCCGCCGGCTCCGGCCGCGGCAAGTCGCCGCGCCCGAGGCCGGGGTTTCGGTGGAAGAACGCCGGCCGCCCGGCGTTGTCGCCGTTTGCAACCTCGACAGCCGCGCGCAAAGCTCATGCCAACTTCGATTCTTGTCACCGGCGGCGCCGGATATATCGGCTCCCATGCCTGCAAGGCGTTGGCGCGCGCCGGCTATATGCCGGTCGTCTATGACAATCTGTCGCGTGGGCATCGCGCGGCGGTGCGCTGGGGCCCGTTGGTCGAGGGCGACATCGCCGACCGCGACCGGCTCTGCGCCGCGATCCGCGACCATCGCGTGGCCGCGGTCATGCACTTCGCCGCCTACGCCTATGTCGGCGAGTCGGTCGGCGACCCGGCGCTTTACTATCGCAACAACCTCTGCGGCACCTTGTCGCTGCTCGAAGCGATGCGGGAAACCGGCGTCGGCGAGATCGTGTTCTCGTCCACCTGCGCCACCTACGGCATCCCCGACGCCGTGCCGATCGGCGAGAGCGCGCCGCAACACCCGGTCAATCCCTACGGCGAGACCAAGCTCGCGATCGAGCGGGCATTGCACTGGTACGGCCAGGCCTATGCTGTTCGCTCGGTGTCGCTGCGCTATTTCAACGCCGCCGGGGCCGACCCGGAAGGCGAGATCGGCGAAGACCACGAGCCGGAAACCCATCTCGTGCCGCTGGTGCTGCAGGCCGCGCTCGGGCAGCGGCCGGCGATCGAAATCTACGGAACCGACTATCCGACAGCGGATGGGACGGCGGTGCGCGACTACATCCACGTCCACGATCTTGCGAGCGCCCATCTGCGGGCGATTCGAGCGGCTGCGCGCCGGCGGCGACAGCGTCGCGCTCAATCTCGGCACCGGACAAGGGCATTCGGTGCGCGACGTAATCGCCGCCGCCGAGGCCGCGAGCGGCCGCCCGATCGCGGCGCGCGCGGCGCCGCGGCGGCCCGGCGACCCGCCGGTGCTGGTCGCCGACCCGAGCCTGGCGGCAAAGGCGCTCGCCTGGCGCGCCGAGCATTCGAGCCTCGACACGATCATGCGCACGGCGCTTGCCTGGCATTCGCGCCACCCGCGGTGAACCCGCATCGCATCCTTGCGACCCAGTGCCGCGACGGGCGCTGGAATGAGCCAGCCGACATTCCGTTGTGCGAGCGCCGCCGGCGATTCCGGTGCATCGGCGCGGCAGCGATCCCGGGAGCTTTGAACATGACCTTGGTCGAGATCGACGAGGCAGCCGATACTGTCTGCACGGCGCCGTCGGCGCCCGTCGCGTCCTCCGAACCGATCCGCGTCAGCGGCAAATTCTTCTTCGCCGGCGAGCGCAAGCATTTTGTCAAAGGCGTCACCTATGGCCCGTTCCCGACCGGCAGCCACGGCGCGCCGTTCCCGGAGCCGGCGACGGTCGAGATAGATTTCGCGCTGATGGCCGAAGCCGGGATCAACACGGTCCGGGTGTTTACCGCGCCGCCGGTGTGGCTGCTGGACGCCGCCCAGGAGGCGGGGTTGAAGGTGCTGGCGGGCCTTCCCTGGCCGCAGCACGTCACCTTTCTCGACAGCGCCGCGATCCGGGCCGAGGTCAGGGAGGCGGTGATCGGCGGCGTGCGCGGCTGCCGGCGCCACCCGGCAATTTTCGCCTACCTCGTCGGCAACGAGATCCCGCCGGACATGATCCGCTGGCACGGCGCCGAGCCGGTGCGGCGGTTTCTGCGCAGCCTCGTCGCCTGCGTCAAAGCGGAGCATCCGGAGGCGCTGGTCAGCTACGCCAATTTTCCGTCCACCGAATATCTGACGGTCGACTTCACCGATTTCGTCTGCTTCAACGTCTATCTGCATGAGGAGACCGCGTTTCGGCGCTATGTCGCGCGGCTGCACAACCTCGCCGTCGACCGGCCGCTGGTCCTGACCGAATTCGGCGTCGACTCGATCCGCGAAGGCCGCGAAGGGCAGCGCCGGGTCCTGTCCTGGCAGGTTCGCACCGCGTTCGAGACCGGCGTCGCCGGCACTTGCGTTTTTGCCTGGACCGACGAGTGGTTCACCGGCGGCCACCTGATCGAGGACTGGGCCTTTGGCGTGGTCGACCGCGAGCGCCGGCCGAAACCGGCGCTTGCCGAGGTCGAGCAGTGCTACAGCGGTCCGCTGCCGCCGCGCTTGCCGCGTTATCCGCGCGTCTCGGTCGTCGTCTGCGCCTACAACGCCGAGCGCACGATGGATGCATGCCTCGCCTCGCTCGAATTGCTGAACTACCCGGATTACGAGGTCGTCGTCGTCAACGACGGGTCGCGCGACCGCACCCTCGAAATCTCCGAAAGCTATGGCTATTGCCGGATCATCAGCCAGCCGAACAAGGGCTTGAGCGTCGCCCGCAATGTCGGCGCCGAGGCCGCGACCGGCGAGATCGTCGCCTACACCGACAGCGATTGCGTCGCCGATCCCGATTGGCTGACCTATCTCGTCGCCAAGATGGAGGCGAGCGGGCTCGCCGCCTGCGGCGGCCCCAATTTCCCGCCGCCCGAGGACAACCTGGTGCCGGCCGCGGTCGCGGTGGCGCCGGGCGGGCCGACCCATGTGCTGCTGAGCGACGAGGTCGCCGAGCACATCGCCGGCTGCAACATGGCGTTCCGCCGCCAGGCGCTGCTCGATCTCGGCGGGTTCGACCCGGTCTACCGCGCCGCCGGCGACGATGTCGACATGTGCTGGCGCTTTCAGGATGCCGGCTACGTCATCGGCTTCAGCCCGGCGGCGGTCGTCTGGCATTTCCGCCGCAACACCGTCAAAGCCTATTGCGGCCAGCAGCGCGGCTACGGCAAGGCCGAGGCGCTGGTCTATTCAAAGCACCCGTTTCGCTTCAACCTGTTTGGGCAGGCCAAATGGCTCGGCCGCATCTATGGCGACCTGTCGACCTCGCTGCTGCTGTCGCGGCGGCCGGTGATCTATTCCGGGGTCTTTGGACGCGGCCTGTTCCAAACCCTTTATGAGCCGCCCTCGTCCTTGACCGCGGTTTTGCCGCTGACCTTCGAGTGGAGTGCCGCGTCGATCGTGCTGGCGCTGGCGGGCATGGCCGGGGGCGGATGGTGGCTGCTGCTCGTCGTCCCGCTGCTCACGACCTGGGCGATGTGCGTCAACGGCGCGCTGAAGGCCCCGATCGACCAGCGCTTCACCGGCCGGTGGTTGACTTGGCTGAAGGCGCGCGCCCTGGTGGCGTTGCTGATCTATCTCGGCCCGCTGCTGCGCGGCTGGGAGCGCGTCAAGTGGCGCATCCGCGAGACCCGCGCGCAGCCTCATGCGGCACCCGTAGAGACCGAGCAGCGAGCCCGGGTCGCCTGGCGCGAGCGCGCCCTCAACCTCGCCTTTTGGAACGAGGACGGCATCGAGAAGGAAGCGCTGATCGGCGGGTTGATGGAGTTTCTCGTCCCGCAGAAATATTTCGTCGTGCCCGACACCGGGTGGAGCGGCTGGGATCTGAAGATCGCCCGCGGCCTGTGCAGCCGGGCGCTGGTCCTGGTCTGCACCGAGAATCACGGCGGCGCCAAGCGGCTGCTGCGGGTGCGGTGCGCGATGCGGTTCTCGCGGCTCGCGGTGTTTCTGCTGCGCGGCTACGCCGTCCTGACCGCCTTCGCGCTGATGCTCGGCTGGCCGATGGCGGCGGCGGCCGTCGCCGCTGTCGGCCTCGCCAGCTTTGCGGCGATGAGCATCAAGCTCGCCGGCTTTGCCCGGCTGATGCATTGCATCATCGAAGCCGTGGCCAAACCCGCGGGGCTGATACCGGTCGAGCCGAAGGCTGACGCCCGCGCGGCGCTCGCCGCACCCGCGACCGCTTGAGGTCGGGTAGGCCTCGCCACCGCGTCGTCCGGATCATGCTGAGAAAGCTCCTGCCCTATCTGCGGCCGCATCGCTGGCCGATCGCCTGGGCGTTGGCCCAGGTGTTTCTGATCGCCGGTTTCGAGTTGTTGAAGCCGTGGCCGCTGCAAATCGTCATCGACAACGTGCTCGGCGGCAAGCCGGCCACGATCCCGGCTCTGCAAGGGGTCCCGGCGAGCCGGCTGCTGATCCTTGCCTGCGTCGGGATCGTCGTCGTGCATTTGGGCAGCGGCGGGCTGACCCTGCTGCACAATTACACCGCGATCGGCATCGGGCAGAAGATGGTCAACGATCTGCGCGGCGCCTTTTACGCGCATCTCCAGCGGCTCTCGCTGGCCTTCCATGACCGCCAGCGGGTCGGCGACCTGCTCTACCGCATCACCGCCGACAGTTTTGCCGTGCAAACCATGATCATGAACGGCGCGCTGCCGATTCTGTCGGCACTGGTGCTGCTGGCCGGCATGCTGATCGTGCTGTTTCCGCTCGACCCGACCTTGACCCTGCTGGCGCTGAGCGTCGTGCCGGCGCTGTTCGCGCTGATTTCCGGGTTCAACCGCAAGATCGTCGGGGTCGCCACCGACGTGCGGACCACGGAAAGCCGCGTCTATTCGCTGGTCCAAGCGGCGATGTCGTCGATCAAGGTGGTGCAGGCCTTCACCCGCGAGGATGACGAGCATCGCCGGTTCATGGGCGCGAGCCGCGAGAGCCTGCGCGCCACGTTGCGCCTCTACAGCTGGCAGACGCTCTATTCGGGTGCGGTCAACGCGGTGATCGCCGCCGGCACCGCGCTCGTCATCTATGCCGGTGCGCGGGCGGTGTTGTCGGGCGCGCTGACGGTCGGGCAGCTGATCGTCTTTATCTCCTATCTCGCCCAGCTTTATGCGCCGATCAACCAGATCACCCAGAGCTGGGGGCTGATCGCCGGCGCCCGGGTCGGCGCCCGCCGCGTGTTCGAGGTGCTCGACACCGAGCCCGATCTCGTCGACGGGACACGGCAGTTTCCGGCGCGGGGCGCGCGCGGCGAGGTCGCCTTGCGCGGGGTCGGCTTTCGTTATCGGCCCGACGCGCCGGTGCTGCGCGGGATCGACCTCGCGGTGCCGGCCGGCGCCAAGATCGCGGTCGTCGGCCCGACCGGGGCCGGCAAGTCGACCCTGCTCGGGCTGTTGCCGCGGTTTTACGACCCGACCCAAGGCAGCATCGCGATCGACGGCGTCGACCTGCGCGAATATTCGCTCAAATCGCTGCGCAGCCAGATCGCCTTGGTGCTCCAGCCGCCGCTGATCTTTCCGCTCAGCGTGCGCGACAACATCGCCTATGGCCGCCCGGGAGCCGACGACGCGGCAATCGAGCGGGCGGCGCGGCTGGCGCGCATCGACGAGCGCATCGCCGCGCTTCCCGACGGCTACGACACGGTCATCGGCAAATCCGGGATCGCCTTGTCGGAGGGTGAGAAGCAGCGGGTGACGATCGCCCGTGCGTTGTTGCGCGACGCGCCGATCCTGATCCTCGACGAGCCGACCTCGGCGCTCGATGTCGCGACCGAGGCGTTGGTGATGGCCGGGATCGAGCGGCTGATGGAGGGCCGCACCACCTTCATCATCGCTCATCGGCTGTCGACCGTGCAGCGCTGCGACCGGATCGTCGTGCTGCAGGACGGGGCCGTCGTCGAGCACGGAAGCCTTGCCGAATTGCTGCGGCGCGGCGGCGTCTTTGCCGGGTACTACCGCAGCCAGTTCGCTTCGGACGCACATGCCTGCACCCGAGGCCGCGATCGTTGGTTGATCGGACCGTAAGTATTGCGAACGTATTTCGTGATAATTTTGTAGCTAAAGATCGGGCTTCGATCGAGATCATGATCAGCAGAATCTGGCGGTGTGACGAAATCGGTCAAGCGAACGAACCGAGAAGTGGCCGCGGCGGCGGCGGAGAATCGAACAGGATTGGCCCACAGATCGGGCATGAGATTGCGAGATTTGTCACTGGGATTCCACGATTGGCAGAAATAGCCCACCCTCGCGATTAATGTTGTCAGCGGCCAATCGAGCAATTACGGTCCCGACCCGCTAGGCGCGCTGCCGACAGGACCTTTCTCGGACAAGGATGCGGAACGCCACGGCTCGGCCACACGCCGGCCATCCGCTGACCCGGGAATTATCGGCAGCCGCCGCTGCGATGCACGCCGCAACCTGGTCCGGTCAGCCCATCGGACATCCACGGTTCGGCCCTCGGTGGGGGAGACATGGTCGCCGATAACTCGGGCTGGGGAAGCAGGTACTTCCCCCAGATACGAATTTCTTTTCGGTCGTCAGCACCAATCGCGGTGCCGGCGCGCCTGCAGGCGGCGCTGTTGTCGAGCCTGTTGGCGGGGGTCTCGGCCTTTGCCTATGTCGGCGCGAGCCGGCTCGGCTACGAGCACGTTGCCGCCGAAAAGGACGCCGCCGCCGCCCGCGCGCAGAGCGCCAACGGCAATTTGCAACGGCAATGGTCGGGCTCCAGGACAAGCTCGCCGCCTTTACCCGCGAGGGGGAGCGGTCGTAGCGAAGGCCGCGATGCTGGAAACCAGGCCGCGGTGCTGGAAAGCCAGGCCGCGAATTTGCGCGATCAGCTGTTCGCGACCGCCGGCAAGCTCGAGGCGATCGAGCTGACGGACAGCCTGCTTGCCCAACCGTTCGGTGACATCGAGCAGCAGCCTCCTTCTGTCGCGCCGGAAGCGAATTCGCAAACCGGACGATCGGTCGAGCCGACGCCGGCGCTCGACGAAACCAACCAGGCAGTGCAGCAGGAAAGGGCCCGGAATGCCGCGCTGACCGCGCGGCTCGGCCAGATGCAAGCCGATCGCGCCGCCGAGGAGGCGCAGTTCGCGCAATACAAGGCGAGCCTCGAAGAAACCGCCCGAGAGCTGGCGCAGCTCGGGGCTGCCCAGAAAAAGGGTGCCATCCGGCGCGACCGGGCACGCGCGCGGCTTGGCGAAATCTGGCAAAAACTATCGCAGATCGAGCTCCTGCCTCCAGGCAACGCGGCCGCTGTCGCCGAAGCCGCTAAATCTTCGGCAGGTGGCGCGACTGCTCAGGGCGACGGCGGGGGCGGCCTCGCCGATCTCGGTCTCAAGGATGTGACGAGGTTCGAGCGGGCGCTCCGTTCGGCCGGGGTCGATGTCGCGCGCATCCTGTCGCAATTCGGCGCGGCTCCTGGCGAAGGCGGCCCCTTTGTCCCACCCCCCAAGGATGCCGGCGCAATGGCGGACGAGGTCAGCCCCGAAAAGCTCGCGGCGATCCAAAGCCTGGCGAAAACCCTGCCGGTTTCGGCGCCGCTCGCCCGATACGAGATCGCCAGCCCGTTTGGCGCACGCGTCGACCCGTTCAACAGCCGGCCCTCCTTTCATACCGGCGTCGACATGGACGCGCCCTATTCCTCGCCGGTCTATGCCGCCGCATCGGGGACGGTCATCTATGCCGGGTGGCTCGGCGATTACGGCAAGGCCGTCGAGATCGACCACGGCTTTGGGATCGTAACGCTCTACGGCCATCTGCGCCGCTACTCTCGTATTCGCCGGTCAAAACGTCGCGGCGCAGGCCGAGATCGGGCTGGTCGGGACAACCGGCCGCAGCACCGGCCCGCACGTCCACTACGAGGTGCAGGGTCGACGGCCAACCCGAGGACCCCGAAAAATTCATGGCCCTCGCCCGTCTGCTTCCGGCGTCTGCCGGCGGGCTCACTCCAGCGGCAGCTGGACCAGCAGGAAATAGCCGTTGACCATCAACAGCGTGGCGAGGACCGCGAGACCCCCGCTCAATTTCACCAAGGGTCGCGATGCGGCGACGATGCTGACCGAGCCCAGCACGATCGCGATCTGGAACAGCGCCTCGGCGAAGTCGAAATTGGGGTCGCGCCGGGCGGCGCGGTCGCGTTTGGCTTCCCAGTCCTTGGCCCGGCCGAGCAATTCCTGCTTGCCCTGGCCGCTCGCCGGGTCGGTCTCATAGCGCTCGGCGGTGCCGCGCCAGCGCTTGATGTTGTTCTCGAATTTCGCCTTGGCCGCTTCCGGCATCGCCGGGTTCGCGGCGAGCTGTGCTTCGAGCATGTCGGCGGCCAGCCGATAGGAGGTCTGGCGGGCGTATTTCGACTGGTAAAAGCCGTAGATGTCCGAGGCCTGGATGTTGGCGTTCAGCATCACCTTGGTCGCATTCGACCCGCCGAGCGTGGTGATCGCCAAGAGCATCGCGATGATCCCGAGATAAATGCCGGTGAGCTTGCGGAAATTGGTGTCCGCGGCGGCGCTGTGCTCTTCGTGTCCGCCGTGTATCGTCTCGGCGATCTCGCTCGCTTCCACCCGTCCCTCCATGGCCAAGAGCCCAGCGACTTTCGCCGATTTGAAACCGGGGTCAAGCCCGATGCCGGGCGCGACGAAAAAGCCCGGCTTCCGCAACGGAAACCGGGCTTTGACCGCGGACGGCGCACAACCGCCGCCGAAGGCGTTATTGGTAGTTGTAGGGCGGGTAGCTGTACGCGGCCGAGCCGTAATAAGGCTGCTGCTGCGGATAGTAGTAATTCGGTGCTGAATTATAGTAGTACCCTTGCTGGGGATAATAGTAAGACGGCGGCGCGGCATAGACCGGGGGGGCGGTGGCGGCGATCGCAGCACCGGCGAGCACGCCGCCGAGGATGCCGAGGCCGATCGCCGCGCCGGCGCCCGGGCCGCCGGCACGCGCCGTCGTCGGGATCGCGGTCAGCGCCACCGCGGCGAGCGTCCCCGCCACCACCACGCCCCGGCCGAGCTTGGCGACGCGGGCGATCACCGAGGGGCGAGCTTCGGATTGGGTTTCGCTGCGGGTCTGCATCTCTTTGGTCGACATGGCGCTCTCCAACCTCAATGATCCGACGCGGTTTTGCGTCGTCGATCGGAATTCTCACCACCCCATGTCGGTGGTCCGAACCCGGATCGCGATGTCGGAGGTTCCGCTGCGAGCCTCACCCAGCGGCCCGCCACCGGGCTGGACCAGGCGCCCGCAGCGGCGCTCGCGCAGATACCCGATTTGTTCTCTGCGAGGCGGCCGGCGCTCGTCTTGACGTAGCCGTGCCTGAAGCAGCCGCGCGTTTTGGCTCCCCGAATTTGCTCGCTTGGGCGCTCAAATTTGAAGGTCGTCGGCCTTCTTGTTGAGCGACGCGATCAGGCCGTCGATCCCGCTGCTGCGCAGGATCGCGGAGAACTCCGAGCGCCGCGTCGCCAGCTCGCTGATCGCGTCGCCGATATAGGCGTCGCGGATCTGCCACGCGATGTCGTTGTCGTGCACGACGTAGTTGATCGACACCGGTTCACCGTTCGCCTTGATGATTTGGGTTTTGACCAAGGTTGCGTGCTTTATCTGCTGCTCTCCGAGAACCTCGAACTTTTCCCCGGAATACCCGTCGAACCGGGTGGCGTACACGGCAGTGATGTAGCGGCCATAGGCGGATGCGGCGCGCCGTTTCTGGTCGGGCGTCAACCTGTACCAAGACGGTCCGATCGACAGCCGCGCCATGAACGGGACATCAAACGTGCTGAGCATAATCGGCTCGAGTTTCTGGTAGCGCCCCTTCGCGCCCAAGGTTGCGGCATGTTGCATCGTATCGACCAGCTCGGCGTAAAAATGCTGGACGACCTCGGTTGCCCCTGGTGCGGCCGCCGCCGGGCCGGGCGAGGAGAAGAGCAGCCAGCCGGCCCATAAAAGCGAGAAGCCGATGGCCTTCCGGGACCGAGACCGTCGGCGGCTCGGCATGTTTCACCCCGCAATCTCACTGAGCCCCGCAATGCACTCGGCACAGTGCGCGCATCCCATATCCGGAGCCCGCCCAATAGTCGAGGGGGTTAAGCCCGCGCGCCGCGCCGCCAGGCAAGCGTGAGCAATTTCATTCGCGCGGACCGCCTGCTAGTCGGCGGCGGCTGACGGCTGGCCTTGCAGGATCAGGCGAACGAGCTCGGCTTGGCGGCGGGTGCCGGTCTTGTCGAACACATGGGCGAGGTGTGTGCGAACCGTGGTCAACGAAACGCCGAGGCGGCTGGCGGCGGCCTGCAGCCCGTCGCCTTTCGCGATCTCGACCGCGAATACGGCTTCCGCCGGGGTCAGCCCGAAATCCTGGCCGAGCCGTTCGCTGCGGACCACGCCAGCCTGCTCCGCGTCGGTGACGAACAGGATCGCCGTCGGGCGCAGGACGTCGATCCAGGTGACCCGGGTCCGGTGCGGTATCACCAGCACCGTCAACGGCCCTTGGTCCCGGCGGAGAAGCCGCAGGCGGCCGCCGGCACCGCCCAGCTCGTTTGCCGGCGCCGCGCAATCGGCGATGGTTTGCCGCAGCCGGCGCGTGTCCTCGGTGGTTTCGGCCGTTAGGCCGTCGCGGCCCAAGGACAGGCCGTCGCCGGCGCCGAGCATCCTCGCGGCGGCTTGGTTGGCGAAGATCACCCCCGCCCCGGCGTCGGCCAGCAGCACGGCGTGAGGCAGCCGGTTCAGCATCTCGGCCGAGCTCGTCGGCGGCCCGTCGAGAGCGGCGAGGCGCAGCCGCAATTGCACGGCGCGCTGCAGATGCGGGATCACGGCGGCGAACAGCCGGCGCCTCAGCCGCGTCGAACGCGCCCTCGGAATAGGGACGCGACACCGACACCACCGTCGAAACAGAACCCTCGGCCAACAGGGTGGCGCCCATCATCCTCTCCGGACTGTGCGGCGTTAAAGATCCGTTAAAGATCTCGGGGTGCCGCCGATCCGGGTGAGAAATGCGTATTTCCGGGACGATAACGGCGCCGATCGGATGCTCGCCGCAACGCCGCCAAATGTCGGCCCAATGTTGCGAAAAGCTCGGTAATTCTTTGGGGTCGACGCGCGGGGCAAGCATCGTCGCGCTGTGGGTTTTCGCGTTGTAGGCGCCGACTTGCGCTCCGCCCGTTGCTCCGAGCAGGTCCGCGAGACCATTGAGCATGGTCGGACAGGCGCTCGGATCCACCACCGTGTCGTAGATCGATCCGACAAATTCCGAAAGTGTTTGAAAGCGCATCGCCACCCCCTGCATTGCGCGCAGCGTCCGGCCCGGAAGGCGCGCTGGCCCGTTTTGCTTACAGCCATGTGACGTGGCGCGCCGATCGAGTGTGAGGTTCCTCACACTTCCGCAAAAAAATATTACACGAAAATGGCAATCGTCATCCGAACGCATGACGACACGGCGCAGCTCCCGAGCTTTAATGCGCTTCAGGTGCTCGAAAGGGTGCGTTCAGGTGCTCGAAAGATTTCAGCACGAGCACCGCACCCGAAATGCAGGCATCGCTGGCTAACTCACCGCATCTTAAGACGCGGGGAAAGGGAGCCATGAGCAAGTTAAATATTGCCGCGCGACGGGGTGAACCGTTGGGACTGCCGCAAACGGGGCACCCCTCATTGGGCTTCCCAATCATCCAGCGGGGAGGGTAAGGCGATGGCAGCGTACAGCTTTGATGATCAAATATTAAATGGAATAAGCTCGGAGATATTGAGCATTTGTTATACTCAATACTTGGTATTGATGAAGACAATAAAATTATTGACGTGTTGTTCAAATTTGCCGGAAACCAACAGATCGTGCTCCATCGGCACATGGTCCACAACAACACTTTTGTCGTGCAAGGTGAGCATCGGCTTTATGATCCCGATGGCAAAATCAAGGAGATTCGCGGCGTTGGCAGCTACACATCAAGCCCGCCGGGGGACGCGCACCGAGAAGGTGGCGGACGTGACCAGGATGTTGTCGTCCTTTTCAGCATTCGTGCAAATGGCGGTGTTTTATACGAGCTTCTCGACGACGATCTGAATGTAATCGACACGCTAAGCACGCAAGATTTTGTCGATCTGTTTAAGGCACAACGAGAGATTCCGCAAAAATAGGGGTCAGTAGCCGTAGGATGGGCTGAGCATTGCGAAGCCCATCGCAGCCGCCGCCCCAGATGGGTTTCGCTGCGCGCTCAACCCATCCTACAGGGCGACGGGGCGGCAATCGTCTAGTATGCATCGCAGCACCAGTGGAGAAAAACCATGAATAGAATTAGATTTGGGATCGCGGCAGCCGCCATCGGGGTCATGATGCCGATGCAGATGGCGCTCGCCGACACGGGCAGCGCGCCGCCCGCCTCCTTGTCGGAGCTCACTGCCGAATGGTGGCAATGGGCGTTGTCGATACCAACCGGTCAAAACCCTCAATTGGATCCGACCGGCCAATACTGCATGGTCGGCCAGCGCGGCTCCGTATGGTTCCTCGGCGGTGTCTTTTCGGGCGGACCGGCGGAACGCACCTGCTCGGTGCCGGAAGGCGTCACGCTTTTCTTCCCGGTCATCAACGACGTCAGCATCAACGCTCCCAATGTGTGCGGTCAGGGGCCAGAAAACGCGGCAGTCAAGGATCTGCGGCAAATGAGCAAGGCCTTTATCGATGCCGTTCCCCTTTCGAGCGTAAAGGTTCAGGTCGACGGCAACAAAACCCCGTTTCGGCGCGTCCAGTCGCAGGTCTTCGAGGTTGCATTGCCGGGCGACAACGTATTCGACGCTCCATGCGGGGGACCCGACACCGTCCCGGCCGGGATATATTCGCCATCAGTGGATGACGGATATTACGTGACGCTCGGCCCCTTGAAGCCAGGGGAGCACACGATCCACTTCCAGGCGGGGGTACAGCCAACCCAGCCGCTGCCCACCGACGTCACCTATACCCTGACCGTCGTCCCAGTGTCTCTAAAGTAAATATCCTCCGGAATCGGCCAACCGGCGCGCCGAAGCCTGTGCAACGACAAGGATTGCAACCCGTAAATCCAAAGGAGCAGACAATGAACAAGATCGCCGCTGCCTTTGTTGGACCCGTCCTCGGCCTGTTGTTGACAATGGCGACCGGCGCCGCCGCGGGCGGGGACGGCGATGCCCAGCCCGGGGGTGCGTTCACCTGCGACTTCGGTCTTTCGTCCGATCGGTGCTTTTACCCCAAGACCAGATCGCGCCGTCGATCGAGCGCGATCGAATGTACATGGCGGCCCGTCCCGGCCTGCTTCACAAGCATATCCCGATCAGCTTCGACGCCGACAACAATGTATTTTCCGGCGGACGGTACCTGTTCGATACCGCCCAGCACGCCCGGGAATATCGGGATTGGGTCTTCAACACCTATGTGCTCGACGGCGTGCATTTTCTGAAGCGGTCCTACTTCCTTAACCCCGACTGCCATGCCTGGACCGTGATCGGGGCGCACGACTTCGCGGACATCCACAGCTCGCAGATCGTGCTGCGGACCGAACGCTGGTCATTGCACAACGCCCGCCAGCCGGATCGGGTGCTGGGGCAGAAATTCGACGCCATTCTGGCCGAGGCGCAGGCGCGCGGGCTGACCAGCGTATGGCTGCTCTACGACCCGGAGGAGCGGCTCGCGTCCCTCGTCTATTTTGGGGGGAGGGTCGGCCCCAGCGATCCTCGCGCGCCGGACATGGCCAGCCTGGGCGCGCTTGCCGACGCTCCGCCGCTCGGCGAGATA
>CAVZJF010000028.1:0-50745 GCA_963775525.1 uncultured Alphaproteobacteria bacterium
ATCGTGGGTGATGCCGCTGGGGAACAGGCTCTGCGCCTTTGCCGCGGCGGCGGCCGAGCCGGGTGTCGCGGCGCGGTAGGCGGCGACGATCGGCGAGTTGGTCGTCATCGTGTCGGGCATGGCGGTCACTCCTCGGCTTCGCGACCCTCTCAACGTTTCTTTTATGCCGTCGCAGCGCCGCGGCCAACCGGGAGCCGGCTCCGCCACGGCCCAAAATTCGCCACGGCCCAAAATTCACCACGGGCCAAAATAGGAAGGGCCGCCCGTGGGACGGCCCTTCCTTGGCCGATTACCGGCGGCCGATCACGGCCGCGAGCCGTCGCCTTCAGTCAGGCGCAAATACCCACGGCAGCGGGGATCCTGGTCACGGCAGCGGACGACCGCGGTTTTTGGTTAGACACAGGATCACCTCCTTTCAGTTGTTGCGACGAGGAGCGCGAATCTACGAGATAGGCGCGCCCGGAGCAAGCAGGTTGTTCGGCAATCGCGCGGGATGGCGCGCCGAGGGTTTCGCGCTAGACTGCGCCAACAGCCGGAATTATCACGGGGAGAAGCGACCATGCGCCGCAGCGAAGACCGTATCCTGACCACCCACACCGGCAGCCTGCCACGCCCGCCGCAGCTGACGGACCTGTTGATCCGGCGCGCGCGGGGGGAATCCGTCGATCCGGCCGAGCTCGACCGGCTCGGGCACGAAGCCACGCGCTGGGCGGTGCGCCAGCAAGCCGCCTCGGGAATCGACATCGGCAACAATGGCGAGCAGCAGCGCGAGGGCTTTTTCCTCCACATCCGCCACCGCATGAGCGGGTTTGGCGGCGTGGCAACGCCGCATCCGCGCCGACGCGCTGCGCTACCCGGTGTTCCGGCGAATCATGGAGGAGCAGCTCGCCGCGCGCCCGGCGGTCAGCAACATGGGGCCGCCCAAGGCGATCGCCGCGGTGCGCTATCTCGGCCGGGGCGCCGTAGAGGCCAGTCGCCGAGTTCCGCGCCGCGCTTGACGAGACCCACACCCAATTCGCCGAGCCATTCCTAACCGCGCCCTCGCCCGGGATCATCGCCGGCGCGATGAAGAACGAGCATTACGCGACCAAGGCCGCCTATCTCGACGATCTCCACCGCCCTGCGCGAGGAGTACGAAGCCATCGTCGGGGCCGGCTTTCTGCTCCAGCTCGATTGCCCCGATCTGGCGCTCGAACGCCATCTCTCCTATCAGGACCTGCCGCTCTCCGATTTTCTCGGGTTCGTCGAGCGCGTCGTCACGACGATCAACAGGGCGCTCGAAAACATCCCGAAAGAGCAGGTCCGGCTCCACGTCTGCTGGGGGAATTACGAAGGGCCGCACGACAGCGACGTGCCGCTCGCCGACATCCTGCCGATCCTGCGGCAGGCCAAGGTCGGCGCGTTCTTTCTGCCCTTCGCCAACCCGCGCCACGCGCACGAATACAAGGTCTTCGAGAAGCAGCCGCTCGCCGACGACCAGATCCTCGTCGCCGGGGTCATCGACAGCCTGACCAATTTCGTCGAGCATCCCGAGACCGTCGCCGACCGCATCGAGCGGGTGGCCGAAGTGGTCGGCGACCCGAAGCGGGTCATCGCCGGCACCGATTGCGGCTTCGGCACTTCGGTCGGGTCGAGCCGGGTCGCCGAGGACGTGGTGTGGGCCAAATTCACCGCGCTCGCCGACGGCGCCCGGATCGCCTCGCAGCGGCTGGGGATGGGTTAGGCCAGAAGACGATTTGCGAACTGGAGTGAGCCCGACGGAGCGACGGGCGAGTGCACCGCGCTGCTGTCCGCCCGGCCAAAGCGGACAGCCCAACCGACGGGCGCTCAGCTATTTGTGGCCAACCCGAGTTGCCGTCCGTGGTGTTCATCGCCCAGATACATCTGACGGGCTTCTAAAACGCGTCCTTGGGAAAATTAAATGGATGCCGGAAACTGCGTAGGATTTTGAGATGGCTGCATCCGTCAGACCAGAGTATTTGTTGAAAGGTGCGGCTTACGCTCTGGAACAATGTCGGGTATTGCTCCGTGATGCGGCGCTGCTGTACCGAAGCGGCGCTTATCCGAGTGCTGTCGTCTTGGCTGCATTCGCGCATGAAGCACTTGGGCAATGGAAGATATTGCTTGCTTTGCGAAAGGAAGTTGTCGACGGGAAAACGCTTACGATAGCGGAAATAAGGAGCCATTGCGGCAATCACGTGCGAAAACAACGAGCGGGAATGCTGAGTGTGACGGTGCAGGCCGACCGCGATACGGGTGCCGGACAACTGCTGATGTCCAGAATCACGGCACAACCGGGAACCGAAGAATGGAAAAAGACCGACGATGCAGTAGCACGAATAGTTCGCCGGAAGAAAAAGGACATTCCAACCGAGCGGCACGAGCAGCGCGAGTTGGCACTGTACGTTGATCCAATCGAGCCGCTCTCAGTGGATCGGTGGAATTGACCCTCAATAGAAATTTCGAAGACGTTAGCGCAGGAGTTTGTGGTCAACGTTAGAAATGATTATGCAGTACAATGCTTAAATCGTTACAACAACCTTGACGTATTAAAAGGCATAGACACAGAGCTATGTAAAGCTTTGGAACAATGGCCTGACCGGCCGACACTTCTGCCTCCCGAAGGCCCACTGCTTTGACACAGGACCTACTAAGGCTGTGGGCGGCCAACGATGCAAACGGCCGGATAGAGGTCGAGCGTGTCAGATGGGAAAGGTTGATCTTGTAAGCCACGATTGGTCTGAAATGACACTCGGCAGTTGTAGGGCATGTGAAGAGACCGGCGCGGCGGCTTTGAGGAGGCTTGTGTTTAACCTAAAAGCGCGCCATTTTGAGCGGCAAAAGAAACTATCGGTTGAGAGCTGATGGGGCGGTGCCTCCAGGCTTTCCGTGTCGAATACGCCGCGCCGTAGCGGTGCTGGTCACCGTCACTGATAAATCAGCCTTAGACCACGCCCTCCTTGCGCAATGCCGCGATGTCGCCCTCGCTCATGCCGAGCCAGTCGCCGAACACTTGCGCGGTGTGCTCGCCCAACAGCGGCGACGGCTTGACCGGGGCGGGGGCGCCGTCAAAGCGCACCGGGAAGGCCGGCATCTGCAATGGTCCCGCGGGGTGCCGCATCGTCTGGATGATGCCGCGCTCGGCAAAGCTCGGCTCGGCCAACAGGTCGCCGGTGTCGAGCACCGCCCCCGCCGGCACCCCCGCCGCGCCGACCAGCCGCATCGCCTCGTGCTTGTCGTGCCGCAAGGTCCATTCGGTCAGCATCGCCTCGATCTCGGCTTCGTGCCGGGCGCGCGCCTCGAGGGTGGCAAACCGCGGGTCGGCGATCAGCTCCTCGCGGCCGATAACGGTCAAGAGCCGCCGCCAGTGCTCGGGGTTGGCGGGGCTGGTGAACAGGTAGACGTAGTCGTTCGGGCCGCCGGGCTTGCACGGGTAGATGCCGGCGGGCGCCATGCCGCCGGCCAGCGATTTGGCGCCGTTGCGCATCGCCGGCTCGCCGGTGCGCGCATGCTGGATAAAGGCGCCGCGGCTGTACTGCAGCTGCGCATCCTGCATCGCGACCTGCACGCGCCGCCCCTTGCCGGTCGTCTGGCGCTGAAACAGCGCGCCGAGGAGGCCGATCGCCAGCAGCATGCCGGTGCCGGTGTCGCCCAGGGTCGGGCCAGGCTTGCAGGGACGCCCGTCGCGCTCGCCGGTGATCGCCATCGTGCCGCCGCAAGCCTGGGCGATCATGTCAAAGGCGAGGTTCTTTTCATACGGGCTGCCGCTGCCGAACCCCTTGACCTGCCCGTAGACGAGGCGCGGGTTCAGCGCGTGCAATACCTCCCAGCCGAGGCCCAGCCGCTCGATCGCACCCGGCGCAAAATTCTCGACGAAGACATCGGCTTTCCCGGCCATTTCCTTGACCAGCGCCAGCCCGTGTTCGGATTTCAAGTCGATCGTGACGGATTTCTTGTTGGCGTTGTAGATCATGAAGTAATACGAATTCGGCATCCGCCGCCGGCCCGCTGCCCAGCCCGCGGCCGGCTTCGCCGCCCTTCGGGTTCTCCACCTTGACGACCTCGGCGCCGAGCCAGGCGAGGGTTTCGGTGCAGGACGGGCCGGCCTCGAACTGCGTCAGATCGAGAACCCGAACACCTTCGAGACAATTGGGCGCTATGCCATCCATCGCGCGGTTCCTCCTGTGAATGCGGTGGTCCGTGTAACAGAGGCTAACAGGTTTCTCGCCGAACCGCCTTTGACGTTTGCTGCAGCCGAGACCGGCTTCGGCCGCTTGCGGCGCGCGGCATCCGCGAGCTACGCTTGGCAAAAATATCCAGGCTGGCGCGGATCCGCCCTGAGCCGCCGCAGAGGGACGCTACAATCTCTGTTCCGCATTGCCGGTGAAAGGTGCGCGATGAAAGTTTTCGTCTTTGACCTGCTGGCTTACGGCGAGCAGCTCGATCATCTTAAAGTCGGCGGCGAATTGCCCTATCCGCTGGCGAGGCGGCACTTCAAGCCGGAGGTCGCGGCGCGCACCTATGCCGAGCACCTTGCCGCCTGGGAAGAGCTCGACCGGCTCGGCTATGACGGCGTCGGCTTCAACGAGCATCATTGCTCGCCCTATGGGCTGATGAACTCGCCGAATTTGCTGGCGGCGGCCGCGGCGCAGCGCACCAAGAACCTAAAATTGCTGATCTACGGCAACCTGTTGCCGTTGCATGAGCCGCTGCGGCTGGCCGAAGAACTGGCGATGCTCGACTGCATGTCGAACGGGCGGCTGATCTCGGGCTTTGCCCGCGGCATCCCGCGCGAATACCAGGTCCACAACGTGCCGCTCGCGGATTCGCGCGCCCGCTTTGACGAGGCGTTCGAGATCATTACCCGCGCCTGGAGCGAGGAAGTCTTTTCCCATCGCGGTCAATTCTGGAATTACCAGGACGTGTCATTGTGGCCGCGCCCGGTCCAGCAGCCGCGCCCGCCGATCTGGATGCCGGTGGTCGGCAGCAAGGAGTTGATCGAATTCGCCGCGCGCCACGACCTGCCGATCACCCCCGGTCTCGGCCGCTCGCGCGGGCTTCGCGACGACATCATCCGCTATTACGCGCGCTGCCTGGAGCGCGCCGGGCACCGCATCACCCCGGACCACCTGTCGCTCGGGATCAGCGCCTATGTGGCGCCGAGCAAGGCCGAGGCGGTGCGCGAGATGGGTCCCTACCACCTCTATTTCAACCGCACGCTGTTCAGCCACGGCAACTTCACCGAAACCAGCCGCCAGCGCGAGACCGGCTATTCGACTTCGTCCTCAACCGACTACGTCAGCCCGGAGAACCGCCGCGCCGCGGAGTTTGCGCGCGAGGATTTCCGCAATCTGACGATGGCCGATGTCGAGCGCCAGGCCGAGGAGATGCCGTGGGGCGCACCCGAGGAGGTGACGCGGCGGATCATCGACGCCGCCGACAGCGCCGGCGCCGACAACGTCCAAATCAGCCTCAACCGCGGGGTATTGCCGCATGAGCTGTTCATCGAGCAGATCCGCCGCTTTGCCCGCGACGTGCTGCCGGCATTGCACGCCCACAACGTGACCCGCGTCCCTTTGGCGGAGGAAGTTCCCGCCTGACCCTGGGCGCCCTGGGCGCGGCGGTTTACGGCCGCGCTTCGAGGATCATGTTGAACGGCGTCTCGGTGGCGCGGCGGACGTTGCGAAACCCGCCGGCGGTGATGACCTCGCGGAACTTGGCTTCGCCGGCTTGCGCGCCGAGCGCAGCCCCCACTTCCTGCGACAGCGAGGTCGGCACGCACACCATGGTCGAGGCGGCGTAATAAATCCGGCCGATCGGATTCAGGTTGTCTTCGAGCCGGTCGCCGGCGATCGGCTCGACCACCATCCACGAGCCGTCCGGCTTCAAGGATTGCCGCACATGCGCCGCCGCGCCCGCCGGGTCGCCCATGTCGTGCAGGCAGTCAAAGAACGCCACCAGGTCAAAATCTCTTTCCGGATAGTCCTTCGCCGTCCCGACTTCGAACCGGGTGTTCGCCGTGACGCCATGCTCGCGGGCATGCGCCTGGGCGTGCTCGATCGAGCTCGGGTGAAAATCGTAGCCGACAAACTGCGAGTTCGGAAAAGCCCGCGCCATCATCGCGGTCGACACGCCGTGGCCGCAGCCGACATCGGCGACCTTGGCGCCGCGCTCCAACTTGGCGACGACGCCGTCGAGCGCCGGCAGCCAGTTGGCGACCAGGTTGTTGTGGTAGCCCGGACGAAAAAACCGGGCGACCGCGCAGAACAGACAAGTTGCCTGGTCGCCCCACGCCACACCGGCGCCGGTCTTGAACGCCGGCTCGACCTTTGGCTGGTTGTCGAGCAGCGACGCCATGCAACCAAAGGCGCCGGGCAAAAAAACCGGGCTGTCCTCGATCGCAAAGACCATCGCCTGCTCCGGCGGCAAGGTGAATTTCTGCGACGCCGGGTCGTAGGAGACATAGTTCGAGGCCGCCTGGTGCGACAGCCATTCGCGCAGGTAGCGCTCGTTGACCCCGGCCGCGGCGGCAAGCTCCGCTGCCGTCATCGGGCCGCGCTCGTGCATGGTCTTGTAAAGCCCCAGCGCGTCGCCGATCCGCACCAGTGCTACACTCGCCGCGCCGCCGAGGTCGGACAGCATCTGTCCGACAAATTGATGCAATTTGGCTTCGTCGACCATTTACCGGACCTCCCTGTTTAAGTTTAACGTAAGATTAAACAATTTCGCGGCCTTTGACAAGCCCGGACAGTTCCATGTCGACGTGTGCGACGCCAAAATCGTCATAGGGAGCTGAAATCACGACAAAGCCCAAGGTTCCGTAAAATCGGACGAGGGTGGCCTGAGCACTGAGGGCGATCGGCTGACCCGGATAGCGCTCGCGGCAGAACGACAGCGCGTCGGTCATCAGCCGGCGCCCGAGCCCGTGCCGGCGCCAACCGGCTCCGACCGCGACCCGGCCGATCCGGACCGGCGCCGCCGCTCCGGCCGCTGATCCGGCCGGCGCCAGCAGGCGCAGACAGCCGGAGAGCACGCCTTCGGCCCGCAACACCAGATGGCAGGCCGACTGGTCGAGACCGTCGAGATCGGGATAGGGCGAGCCCTGCTCGACAACGAAAATCTGCTGACGAAAGCGCAACAGCTCATAGAGCGCCGCCGCCGACAAATCGTCGAAGCGCTGCCATTGGAGGGTGATCCTGGGGTCGATCTTTGGCAAGCTGGTCACAGTCGCACTCCGGAGGGCATCGCGATGCAGCCGCAGGATTATGGGCCGTTTCCCTATGTTCCGATCAAAGACCGGCCAAAGCTGAGTTGGCCGCACGACGCGCGGCTGGCGGTCTGGATCATCCCCAATATCGAGTTCTTTCCGCTGACCAAGGGCATTCCGCCCAACCCCGGCGCGCCCCCCGGCAATCCGCCCTCGGTTCGCGCCTGGGCCCAGCGCGACTACGGCAACCGGGTCGGCATCTGGCGCATTATGGACGTGCTGAACAAGCACGGCATCCGCGCCAGCCCGACCCTCAACAGCGACATCTGCGATCATCACCCGCAGATCGTGCGGGCGGCAATCGATCTCGGCTGGGAGATCCTCGGCCACAACCAGACCAACAGCGTGTGGCTCGACGCGCTGAGCCCGGAGGACGAGCGCGAGACGATCCGGCGCACCCTCTCGCGCATCGCCGAGATGACCGGCAAAAAACCGCTGGGGTGGCTCGGCAGCGGTCTCGCCGAAACCTGGCACACCCTCGATTTCCTCGCCGACGAGGGCTGCCTCTACGTCGCCGACTGGGTCAACGACGACCAGCCTTACATGATGGACATCGGCGGCAGGCCGCTGGTCTCGATCCCCTATTCCTACGAGATCAACGACGCCCCCTTTATCGGCGCACGCAACGGCACGGTCGACGAGTTCGAAAAGGCGATCCGCCGCCAGTTCGACACGCTCTATGCGGAGGGCGCGCAATCCGGCCGGGTCATGGCGATCTGCCTGCACCCCTATCTGATCGGCGTGCCGCACCGCATTGCCGGGCTCGATGCCGCGCTCGCCTATATCCGCGCCCATGACGGGGTGTGGTTCGCCACCGGCGAGGAAATCGTGCGCCACTGGCTGCAGTCGTCGGGCAGGACGCCGTGAGCGCGCGAGCCGGCGCGCCCTGTCGGCTTACCCGCCAGGCGCGCGGTAGCTGACGCTCTTTTCAAGAGCCCGGTCGGTCTCCTCGACAGTGAGGAGCGCGGTGGTCCGGGTGCGCACCCGCCCGGTCGCGGAAATCCCCACGCCGAGAGCAGCGGCGCTGGCGTTGTCGGGCAGGTCCACGATCACGTACGCGTCGTCTTCGCCGAGCGCGTAATAGAAGCACTCGAGCTTGCCGCCGAGAGCCTCGACCGCCGCGGTCAGAGCGCTCCTGCGGCCCGAGGCCTTGTCTTTTTGCAGACCCTTCAAGCCTTCCGCGCTGTAAGACGCCGAGAGCAAATACTTGGGCATTGTCGAGCCTCCCTGAGAGCGTCCGTCTTTGCTGCGGACGCGGCTCGCATCCTACCATTTCCGCCCGGCGCCAGCCAGGGACGCCGCCTCAGCCGGGGCTGGCCTGGGCCTTCAGCGCGGCGAGCTCGCGGCGCAGCGCGCGCAGCTCTTCGAACCGGGCGGTGGTGTCGCGCAGAAACGCGGCGATGCCGAGCATCGCGCCGGCCTCGTCGCGCATCGGCAATACGGTGAATTCGACCGAAATCCGCTTGCCGTCCTTGCGCACCGCCGGCACGGAGAGCACGTCGCCTTCGCCATAGCGGCTGGCGGCGCCGGCCATGACCCGGTCATAGCCTTCCCAATGCCGGGCGCGCAACCCCTCGGGCACGATCAAATCGAGGGTCTGGCCGAGCGCTTGGTCGCGCTCGTAGCCGAAAACCCGCGTCGCCGAAGCATTCCAGAACCGGATCTTTCCGTCCCGGTCGGCATAGATGACCGCATCCGGACAGGACGCGACCAGCGCTTCGAGAAAGTTGCCTTCCAATCCGGTGCTCACGCTGTTCCTCCAACCGACAAGGTTCGGGCCGTTACCGGCCGATATAGGCAGCCAGCCCGAAGATCGCACCGCTGGCGGCGAACAGCGCCAGCGGGTTGAGCTTTGGCCAGCGCAACAGCACGACCGTCGCCACCGCAGCCGCCGCCCACACCGCCGCACCTCCCGCCGCCTGCAGCACGGCGAGGCCGCCGGCGAGCATCAGACCCGCGGCGAGCGGCGCCAGGCCGCGCTCGATCGCACCATGCCAGGGCGAGCCGCGCCAGCGCCCCCACAGCCGCGACACGCCAAAAACCAGCAATGACGACGGCAGGTATAGCGCCACGGTCGCGGTCAGCGCTCCGCCCCATCCCGCGACCCGCCAGCCGATCAGGGTCGACAGCATCGTCCCGGGGCCGGGCGCGGCGCGCGAGATCGCGAACAGGTCGGCGAATTCGCGATGCGTCGTCCAATGATGGACGGCGACCGACTGGTGCTCGATCTCGGCCAGCAGCGACGCGCCGCCGCCGATCGAAAACAGCGACAGCGGGCCAAACACCACGATCAGCGCCAAGAGGGTCCGCCAGTCGTCGGGCATGTCACCCCCGGTCCGGCGGCTGCAGCAGCGCCAGCCCGACGCCGACCGGCGCCAGGCACAGGATCACCGGCAGCATCGGCCAGCGCAGCACGCCGACCGCGACCACGGTCGCGACCGTGACCAGGATCTGGCCGATCTGGGTCTTGCCGCGCGGCACCAGCACCAGCCCGGTCGCAAAGGTCAGCCCGATCGCCGCCCCGGCGACCCCGTCGAGGACCGCATGCGCCACCGGGTTGCCGGCAATTCGCGCAAAGCCCGCCGCCAGGCCGACGACGATGAACAGCGGCCCCGACAGCAGCCCGAGCACCGCCGCCAACGCGCCCCAGCCGCCGCGCAGCCGCTGGCCGGTCTGCACCGTCAGGTTGACCCCGGCCGAGCCCGGCATCAGCCGGCTGAGCCCGACATCCACCAGAAACGTCTGGTCGCTGATCCAGCGCCGGCGCTGCACAAAGGCGCGGTAGAGCCAGGCCGCGGTGCCGCCGCCAAAGCTCGTCACCCCGAGCCGGAAGAACGCCGCGAAGATCGCCGCCAGGCCGACCCGCGCCGTGCCCGTCGCCGCTTGTTGTTGTTGATGAATTTCGGCCACGATTGCCTTCCCGCCGGTTGCCGCGGATCGAGGGTAGCCGCTCGGCCGGCGCACGGCGAGCGGCTTTGCGGCGGTTGACGGTCCCCCGCGGCGGGTGCGAGGTTTCGCCGTTACCGCAGGGTCGATGGGAGGGGCATGCCGTGGCGATCGCAGCCGACGAGATCTTTGGCCGTAAAATTTGGGACGTGATCGTGGTCGGGGCCGGCAACGCCGCCAGCTGCGCCGCGTTGTCGGCGCGCGAGAACGGGGCCTCGGTGCTGATGCTCGAAATCGCCCCCGAGGACCAGCGCGGCGGCAACTCCGCCTTTACCGGCGGCGCCTTTCGCGTCGTCTACCACGGCGGCGAGGATCTGGCGCGGCTGATCCCCGACATGAACGAGACCGAGTTGCGCGACGTCGATTTCGGCACCTACACCGAGGAGCAGTATTTCGACGACATGGCTCGGATGACCGAGTATCGCTGCGACCCCGACCTGACCGAAATCCTGGTCCGCGGCAGCTTTGAGGCCGGGTTGTGGATGCGCGAGAAGGGCGTGCGCTTTCAACTCGGCCTCGGCCGCCAGGCGTTCCGCGTCGACGGCAAGTTCAAATTCTGGGGCGGGCTCGCCTGCCACATCTGGGGCGGCGGCAAGGAATTGGTCAAGGCGTTGCACGCCCGCGCCGCGCGCGACGGCGTCCCGGTGTTGTACGAGACCCCGGCGGTGGCGCTGTTGACCGGCGACAGCGGCGTCGAAGGCGTGCGGGTGCGCCATCGCGGCCGGCTGCGCGATTTGCGGTCGAAAGCCGTGGTGCTGGCTTGCGGCGGGTTCGAGGCCAACGCCGAGATGCGGGCGCGCTATCTCGGTCCCAACTGGGACCTCGCCAAGGTGCGCGGCTCGCGCTTCAACACCGGCCAGGGGCTGAAGATGGCGCTCGATCTGGGGGCGGCGGTGCACGGCCACTGGTCGGGCGCGCATTCGGTCGCCTGGGATTTGAACGCGCCGCCCTTTGGCGACCTCGATGTCGGCGACCGCTTTCAAAAGCACAACTACCCGTTCGGCATCGTCGTCAATGCAAAGGGCGAGCGGTTTCTCGACGAAGGCCTCGATTTCCACAGCTACACCTATGCCAGATACGGCGGCGAGCTTTTGAAGCAACCGGGGATGTTCGCCTGGCAGGTCTTCGACCAAAAGGTCGTCCACCTGCTGCGCGAGGAATACCGCATCCCGCGCATCACCAAGGAAAAGGCCGACAGCTTCGAGGCGTCTGGCGCCGCGGCTCGAAGGCGTCGACCCGGCCCGCTTTCTCGAAACCGTGCGCGCGTTCAACGCCGCCCCGCGGCCCGAGGTCCCGTTCAACCCCAACATCCACGACGGGCTCTCCACCACCGGCCTCATGGTCGACAAGACCAATTGGGCGCAGCCCCTCGACACCCCGCCTTACGAAGCCTACGCGGTGACGACCGGCATCACCTTTACCTTCGGCGGGCTCAAGATCACAAACCACGCGCAAGTCGAGGACACCACCGGCCATCCGATCCCCGGCCTCTTTGCCGCGGGCGAAATGGTCGGCGGCCTCTTCTACCACAATTACGCCAGCGGCACCGGCCTGATGTCCGGCCTCGTCTTCGGCCGCCTCGCCGGCAACGGAGCGGCGGCATCGGCGAAAGCCTGAGCGGACGGCAAAACCGGATTTCCCGGTTCGCCGGGAAATATCGGGTAATTTTGCGCCGACAGCCAAATTTCGGCACAAAAACGATATTTATATCAAATATCTACAAGCCAATTCCCGTGGCGTCGGCAATCGGGAATAGTGACCGCCTTAATCGGGAACTCAAACCGCCGAACCGGGTATTCGACGGGAATTGCGGCGCCAGCACCAACGATCCGATCCGCGCCGCGGTACCCGCATGCGCACCGCCCCACACTGCATTCATCTGCCGCGGCGCCGTTTGCTGGTGAACCGGCCGGCCAATAGTCGATGTCTGCCGGGCAACGGGCATTCCTCGCATTGTCTCAAGGCCGTTCACAGCCGCCCTGATACGCCGCGAATTTGGCCAATTTACGGTCGCGCCGGCGGGTTTGGGTTGGAAGGCGGACAAGATTAGGTCTCCGGCGATACCGATAGCGTATTCGGATTTCGCCGTTAGACTGTCTCGATCGTGGACTGTCTCGCTGGCAGCCAGTCGAACAGCAGAGCCGCAGGTTCGAACCGTGGACTTCGCTGCCTCGCGCGGCGGGTCACTCCTGGTAGCCAACTGGCGTTCTTCGGTACCTTTCTTCCTGGAGCGCGCTATAAATCTCGTGCTGTACGAAGCGCATCACCTCAAAAGCTGCTGAGGTATAGTCCTGCACCTCCCGTTCGGTGGGCATTTTCAGAACATCTCCGTGCGCTATGGCATTACGTACCCCAAGCAGCATATCGATGTTCCCTCTTTGTTGATCAACGATCGCATAATTTAGGCCTAAAAGGTACAGTAGCCTTTTCAGCAATATGGAATTCAAGTTTGATCTCGTGTCTATCGACCGTTCTGCAATTTCTACATGGCGGGTAGTGATTCGATCGTAACCCTCGACGAACGCTCGCTCCCGTGCCGCAAGGTGCAATTCACGATCATCGGGGAATTCGCGGCCCAAATCCGGATGCCTACTGTTTATGTCGCGAAGGGCGGCAAAAACCCTGCCCAGGCTCGCTGCCACGAGTGCGCTGACAGCCTCTCGACATGGGAGTGCGAGGCTGTTGATCGCCGAGACATATGCGTTCAATGAAAATTTGCATGAGCCCTCCAGATGAGCGTATATTAGCAGGATAAGAGATCGGCGTAACATCTTTCGTTCTTCATCATTTTCTGTTCGGTTCGCAATATTCTCGATAAGTCTGATTTCGTTCTCCCGAAGCGCTCGATCAGCTTCCAAATCTTGAAATACGGCGTCAGGGGATCGCATCTCTGAGCCCCTTTTCGACAAAATGAATTCTATCATTCAAGGGACCTGGCGAATTCCTGCCACCCCCCGTTGTTATCCTGATAAATTCGGGATCGAGCTTGATTGAGCGAAGCTCACCCTTGAGGCGTTAAATCGTTTCCACGTCAGTTAAATCCAATTGATCAAGAATAGCCTGTAGGCCAATGGTGATTGCCTCGTAGTGGTAGATGCTAAAGCCCGCACTCAAATCATTCTTTGCACGATTGGCAAACGCGAAGGAGTACTCCCCAAGCGTTTGTTTGAGCACCTCAAACGTTCTCCGGAAATTAACTGTCTCCATCGCATAATCGAATTGCTCAGGTTTATCAGGATCTACCACTCCCTCCATGTACTCGGTAAGAAACTCAGACACCTCGTGTTTGAATTTATCGCGTCGATTCTTTAAGGCAAAGAAACGCAATACCAGCTCTTGATCAAAAGCAGAAAGGCGTCGTTCTTCCGTGAGGGCTTGGGTGCATGACTTGAACGATTCATCATTGCTCATCTCAATAATGAAATCTGGAAACCGTGAACCGAGCATTCGTATGGTGCAGTTTCTCACCTCCTGGTCTGATAACTGCTCTCCACCGGTGTTAAGCCGTTTGAACATATGATATCTAAATTTAGGATCAGTTTCCTTACGAACTACTTCAACTCTAATGAAGGCACGCTTGAGCCGGATCTGCAGCGCCATTGGTAGAGCGTCAAAGCTCAGCCCATTTAGTTCGGGGATAATGTCACAATCGACGAGAATTAAGGCATCACCTTCTTTGATCTGCGTTCGCAGATGGGGTGCTTTGAGCTTACCACGCAGATGCAAATAGGAGGAAATACGTTGTAATCCATCAATGAGTTGATAGGTTCTGTCCTCCTCTTCAATCACGAAAATTGGCGGAACCGGCATTTCCAGCAGCAAAAACTCGATGAAGCGCGAGCGTTGTCCCTCGCTCCATCGGAAAAGCCGCTGATAGTCCGGCGCAATGTTTAGTTCATTTTCCTCGTACATGTCTAGCAACTCATTGAACGAGAGATCAAGTGCTTGAGTGCTGGCTTTTCGAAGATTGGAGGCAATGGTTTCTATTAGGGTCGGATTAGAAAATTTTGGTGGCATTTGTGGGACCCCCCTCACATTGTCTATTGTTTTACGAAGCAGATCACTGATTCTATAGATCCTGCAGCGCGATTATAGTGGCGCGTATAAGGATTGATGCCAGACATCGAGCGAGTCATACGAAAATCGTTGCGTTGACATATTCTCAGTCCACGAGCCTCGGCGATTTCAGTCATGATAGAAGGTAAATCGTTATGGACATTCTTGTAGTACGAGTCTTGGACTACGACGACTGCTGTTCCGCCGGACTTCAAGGAATACACAACATTGGTCATAGAGCGAAAAATTTTATCAAAATAGTCTAGATGTGTTTTGTAATAATATCCGGCCGATGCCTTGGACGGGTGTTTTCTGAGTGCATTAAGAAATTTACCGCATTTTTTCCCCCAAAGCGGCGAGATTTCGATTTCATGAGGTGGAACGCGTATCGATCCGATCATCTGCAGGCTCAAAGTCTTTGGCACCGTCTGTATCAACCCATCCAACACCGCAAGTTCGATACGTGTCGCCGCAGTATAGTCGATACGAGTGCAATACGGTGGTGATGTCAGGATCAGGTCAACGCTCTCCGCGGGCAGGTCGATTGTCGCTGTATCCGCAAGCTTCACCTGCGACCTGCCGGGAGTCGGCTCGCCCGCTGCGACAGCTTGCCGGCCCACGAGTGCGTGTGCCATGCCTTTCAGATTAGCGACCATCATCTCCCGAACAACCTTTCCGGGCACGTCAGCTCTGCTTTCGTGATCTCTAGGTTGCCGTAACCAAGTGGGGTTGGAAGAGCGAAAGCGAGCCACAAGTTCACGGCAGACGGTAAATAATGCTACGTAAAACGCTGCCGCCAACCCGGAGATACAATCAAGTTCGACGCCACTTGAGGTTATGGTCATCGGACCTACGAGCAATTGTCTGATCCCCTGCTCGATTGCCCGGATAGTGGAGGCGGTTGTGTCCGAGAACCACAGCGACAGTGCGTCATTATCGAGCGGACAGCAGCCCAATTCCACGAAATTCACGACCTTCGTGGCCAAAGAGGCAATGCTGTCCGCTTCGCTTGGGGGCAGCAACCTAGCGCGAGCAATGACGACCATCACTGGGTTGAGATCGGAACCCCAGGACTTAAGTCCCAGGCGGGAGGCGGCAAAAGTGGTCGTGCCGCTGCCGTTCCAAGGGTCGAACACGATCGCTTCGTTGGTGCAATCCTGCACTTCGCAAAAGTGCATAGGCGAAAGTTTCGGAAAATCCGGCATAGTATGGGAAAAACCCCCCCCAGCCCGACCGGACTCGGTGGTGTCGCTTGGGGGATTGGATATCCAACTCGTCAAGCACAAGCACTTCCTTACAGGAGTCTTTTCCGTCTGATGAGGCCCTTGGCGCGTCGGTCCCAAAAATAGGTGTGATTATGCCTCCTGCGGGGCGGCGCCGGTTGTGCCGACGCTCAAGACCGCGGTGGCGATGCGCGAGCCTTTGACGGCCGCGTCGAGCAGGGGAGCGGTCGCGAGGGCGACCAGTTTTGCACCGAAATCTCGCGAAAATTCGGTTTGCCCGCGGCGCTGCCGCCGCCCGCCGGCGGTGTTTCCGAGACGCCCCAACTCCAGCCGAGAATGTCGATCTCGCCTTTGTGCGCCGCGTCCTGCAATTCGCCGGCAATGCCCGCGAGCTTTAGAAACATGCCGGCAGCCACCCTGTCCCCTCCCGCTTTGCGCGCATGCCGGCCGCCGATCGCCGGCAGACGGCCACAGCCGGCGAGCACCATATAATCTCGCGGCGGCGCGGCAAACAGCGAGGGCATCCCAAAGCCCAATCTGGCACGGCGCTTGCGACGCTGTAGGACGGCTTTGACCATTGGCGGATCGGGTTTGACGGCTCGCAGTCTGTGGCGCGATTTGACCCGGCGGGCTTTGCGGGGCTTTGAGCGCGGGCGCAGCGGCGGCGCCGCCGCAGGTCTCCGGCGCGGCAAGAGGGCTGACGCCGGCGGCCGGTTCGACTGGCTGACGGCGCCGGTGATGGCGCGGCGCGGGCGGGCGCCGTTTGCCCTGCTGGTCGCGGTAACTGCCACCGGCACCTTGGCGATGCACATCCTGGTGCCGGTATTGCCGCTCGCCGCCGCCGATTTCGGCGTCTCACGCGGCGCCATCCAGCAGGCGATCACGCTCTATTTGTTCGGCATCGCCGGCGGGCAGTTGCTGTACGGCCCGGTTTCGGATCGCTTCGGCCGCCGCCCGACCTTGATCGCGGCACTCGTCCTTTACGTCGCGGCGAGTGCGGCCGCGGGCTGGGCGGCAACCCTCGGCGCCCTCTTGCTCGCGCGCGTCGCGCAGGCGGTCGGCGGCTGCGGCGGGCTCGTCTTGGGGCGCGCGATCGTGCGCGACAGCGCCGGTCCGGGCGAGGCGACCTCGCGCATGGCATTGCTGACGATGGTGCAGAGCCTGGCGCCCGGCGTCGGCCCTGCGGTCGGCGGGTTTCTCGGCGCGTGGTTCGGCTGGCGCTCGATCTTCGTGCTGCTGGTGGTGCTGGGCGTCGTCACCCTGGGCGGCGTCGTGCTCGCCCTGCCGGAAACCGCGGCCTCGCGCGGCTCGGGGCGGATGCTCGCCGGCTATCTGCGCCTGCTGCGCTCGCGGACGTTTTGCGGGTACATGCTGGGGGGCGCCTTTACCAGCACCACGTTCTTTGCCTATTTGACCGCCTCGCCGTTCATCTTCACCCAGATGCTGCACCGTCCGGCGTCCGAAATCGGGCTCTATTACCTGGCGGTCATGGCGGGGGTGCCGGTCGGCAGCTTCGCGGCGAGCCGGCTCGCCTCGCGCGTGCGCCTCTCGGTGCTGCTGCGGGCGACGAGCGCCATCGCGGTCGCCGGCGCGTTGGCGTTTTTTGTCGTGGCCGCGACCGGCAGGCTCAGTGTCGCTGCCGTGCTCGCGCCGATGATCCTGTTTTCGGTCGGGGTCGGGGCCGCGTCCCCGGTGGCGATCACCGCGGCGATCAGCACCGACGCGCAGATGATCGGCGCCGCCTCCGGCCTCTACGGCTTTATGCAGATGGCCAACGGCGCCTTGTGCACGCTGGCGGTCGGTCTGATCCCGCTCAATCCGGCACTCGCCGCCGCCAGCGTCCTGCTCGCCGGTCTCGTGCTCGGACAGGTCTTTTTTCTGCTGGCGACACGGCGGTAAGGCGGCGGTGAGATGCCAGCCCTGCTTCAGCCGGCGCGGGTGAGCTTGCGGATGCGGTGGTTTTCGGTGTCGCCGACATAGATCGCGCCGTCGGGGCCGACGACCGCGCCATGCGGGCGGCCGAGCCCGGCGGCGGTGGCCGGGCCGCCGTCGCCCTCGGCCCCCTTGTGGCCGCCGGCGATGGTCTCGACGATGCCGGTCGCCGGCGTCGATGCGGCGGATCGCGTGGTTTTCGGTATCGACGATCAAGATGTCGCCCTCGGGGTCGAGCGCAATCTCCTTGGGCGCGTCGAACACCGCGGCGCGCGCCGGGCCGCCGTCGCCGCTGTAGCCGCGAGCACCAGTGCCGGCGACGACCGCTGATGATACCCCGGTGCGGGGGTCGACCGCGCGCAACGTGCTGCCCTGGCGTTCGAGGATGTAGACCGTCCCGTCGGCCGCGACCTTGACCGCGCGCGCGCCGAACACGCCGGCCGCGTTGGCCGGGCCGCCATCGCCGGTATGCGCCGCCTCGCCGGTGCCGGCGAAGGTCGCGATCGTGCCCGGTCGCGAGATCGACGACGCGCACGCGGTTGTCGGCGACATCGGCGATAAAGAGCCGCTGCTGCGCCGGGTCGAAGCCGAGCCCGTTCGGCTCGGCCAGGCCCGGCGCGCGCGGCCGGCCCGCCATCGCCGGCATAGCCCGGCGCGCCGTTGCCGGCGAAGGTCGTGACGACGCCCGAGGCGCCGTCGATCCGGCGCACGCAATGATTGTGGCGGTCGGCGACATAGATGTTGCCGGCGCGGTCGACGGCGATCCCGTAGGGCTCGTTGAACATGGCCCCGACGGCCGGGCCGCCATCGCCCGAATAGCCGGCGGCACCATTGCCGGCGATGGTGGTGATGACCCCGGTGCGCGCCGTCGACGCGGCGGATGCGGTGGTTGAAGGTGTCGGAGAAATAGAGATTGCCGCCGCGGATCGAAGCCGACGTCGAACGGGCCGTTCAGCAGCGCCGTCGCCGCCGGCCCGCCATCGCCGGCAAAGCCGCGCTCGCCGGTGCCGACCGCGGTGGTGATGATCCAGGACTGATTGGCCATGCGTCGACGCCCCTCCGGTTCGCGCTGCCGCGACATCGGGCGATCTTAGCACCGCTTTCCGAGCCGGCGAGCGTGGATGTAAGATTCGGGCCATGGCCTCCGCGCGACTCTCGCAACTCCGCCGTGCCGAGGCTTGCCGCGTTGCTGTTCGCGGCGGCGATGCTCGCTCGGCGCCGCGCCGGCAGCCCGGCACTTCGCCCGGCGGGCGGGACGACGGCAATTCGCTCGCCGGCCAACTGCTGATCGCCGCGCCCACGATCGGCGACCCGCGGTTTCTCGCGGACCGTGATCCTGCTGGTGCGCCAGGACGAGACCGGCGCCTTCGGCATCGTCATCAACCGTCCGATCGAGGAGCGCTCGATCGAGAGCCTGCTGGAGGCGGCCGGCGACCGCGACCGGGATGTCGAGGGCAGCCTGCAGGTTTTCGCCGGCGGCCCGGTGCAGCCCGAGCTCGGCTTTGTCGTGCACAGCCCCGATTACCACCGCCCCGACACGATGACCGTCGGCGCGCGATTTGGCGATGACCGCCGACAAGCAGATCCTGCACGACATCGGCCACCACAAGGGGCCGAAGAAAGCGCTCTTCGCGTTTGGCTATGCCGGCTGGGGGCCGGGCCAGCTCGAGGGCGAGATCGCCCGTCACGACTGGTTCACCACGCCGGGCGACCCCAAGCTGGTCTTTGACGACGACCGCGCCACCCTGTGGGACGACGCGATGGCGCGCCGCACCCGCGAGCTGTGACGGGCGGCATGCCGGGAACCGCAGCGGCGGGCGAGGTGGGGACGGCCGATATGGGGACGGGCGATGTCGGGACGCTGTACTCGATCGGCTACGAGAAGGCGTTATTGAGGGACGTCGTCGCCGCGCTCGAGCGCGGCCGGGGTGGCGATGCTGCTCGACGTGCGCGACCGGCCGATTTCGCGGCGGCCGGGCTTTTCAAAGCGCCAGCTGGCGGCGGCGGTCGAGGAGGCCGGCATCGGCTACGTCCATCTCGCCGCCCTCGGCACGCCGCCCGAGGGCCGCCTCGCCGGCAAACGGCGCGAGTGGGAGCGGTTCTGGGCCATCGTCGACGACAAGCTCGCCCGCCCCGAGGCCGAGCTCGACCTGCTGCGCGCCGCCGAGATCGCGCGGGCCGCGCCGAGCTGCCTGTTGTGCTACGAGGCCGACTGGCAGGGCTGTCACCGCTCCCGGGTCGCCGACATCCTGGCCCGGCGGCACGGCTTTTTGCTGCGCCACCTCAGGGTCCCTGCCGCGTGAGGAGGACAGCGTAGGCGCGCCTTAGGGAGCCGACGCAGCTCTCGGATCAGCCCGGTTCGCGTTTTTGCACCAGTTCGTCGGCGTGGCGGTGGACGAGCCGCCAGCGGCCGTCCTCCAGCCGGAATGTCTGGGTCACGCGCAATTCCATGACCGGTTCGGGCCGGCCGTCGGCGGCGGTGCGGTCCCAGCGTTCGAAGCACACCAAACACGCATGGTCCGCGCCGACCGTGACGCTGACATCCTGTTGGCGGTAGTCGCCGCCGTGAAAATGCGAGGCCGCCCAGGCGAGCCGCGATCCGACTTCGGCCCAGCCGCGCTCGCAGCCGCCAAAGCCGCCCATCACGGTCACGTCGTCGCGGTGCGAATAGAGACGCTGCAACCCGGCCGCGTCGCCGTTCACAAAGTCGCGCTGCGCCGCCGCCAGCTGCGCCATCGCCGCTTCCCACGCCGCATCCGCCATGTCGCCTCCGCCGTGTCGCCTCTGCCTCGGGTAGTTGCCGCAGGGCTTACGATAGGATGAACGTGGTGGCGGGGAAAGCGCTCCAGCCGGGGTGCGGTGCGCGCGCGGCGATCAGGGGTTCGCGGGGCTCGTCAGGCGCCGCCTTCCGTCGCCGAATTCCGGCCGGCGATAAAGCCCTGGCAGACGGCGCGTGCGAGGCCGTGCTGGCTGAAGCCGCCCGCCGACTCGCCGCCGCAATAGAGGCCGGGGATCACCTGGCCGTTCATGTCCACCACCTGGCATTTGGCGTTGATCCGCAGTCCCGCGCGCGAATCGTGCGGCACCGGGGTCGCCCACGCCGCGTAGTAGGGCGGCTTGGCGATCTTGTAGGCCGGCCGGGGCTTGCCGAAATCCGCGTCGAGGCCGGCGTCGACAAACGAATTGTAGCGCGCGACGGTGGCCTCCAGACCCTCGGATGGCATCGGCACGCGCTGATGTTTCATCACGATCTTCGCCGCCAGCTCGGTCAGCGTATTGGCGCTGAAGAAAAAGCCGGCGTCGGTGTCGACATCGGGCGGCGCCGGGTTCCACTTCTCCCGCGTCACCGCGTCGGCGTCGAAGATCGCCCAGATCGGGCCGCCGCCATTGTGCCCGTCGCCGACCCCCGCCAATGCCGCGTTGATCCAGTTGTTGGGCCGGTAGTCGATGTTCGCGGCGTTCAGATAGCTGCCATGGGCATAGGGCTTGATCGAATTGTAATTGTTGCCGGTGAAGTTTCCGGCGGTCTCGTCATAGAACCGGTGACCCAGCATGTTGACCAGGATTGCGTCCTGCCAATCCGCAACCGTGAGGCCGGTGGCGCGGGCGCGCTCGAACACCGCACTGCCCGGCATCCACCTGAGGTTGCGGTAGTTGTACTGAGCCCCGACGGCGCCGGGCTTGGTCAGATGGATGCCGAATTCGCCGGTCTGATTGAAAAACCCCCACAGCGACGCGCCGACCGCCATCGCCGCGATCTCGCCGCTGGCGTCCTGGTCGGACCACGGCATTCCCGCGATGCCGCAATATTCCTCGGTCAGACGCGGGTCGAACATCCGCCGGAAATTGACATTCCCGGCATGGCCGCCGGTGGCGACGACCACCGCCTTGCGCGCCCTGATGTTGAGCACGGTGCCGTTGTTGTCGACTGCAATGCCGAGCACCCGGCCCGAACCGGGAGCCTGGCGATGGATCGCGGTCATGCGATGCTCCAGCAGGATCTGCACCCCGGCCGCTTTCGCCGCGACCTCCAAGGGGCGCATCAAGCCGTTCCCGGTGGAGCGGGTCGCCGCGATCGCCGGGTCCGCCCGCTCGCCGGTCTGGACCAGCCGCCAATCCATCGCCGCGGCGTGCATCTCGCGCGGCACCGAATTGCCGACCCCGTTGCCGCCCAGCGCATCGGGCGCCTTGTCGACAAAGACGACACCGTGCGCGAGCAGCCATTCAAAGGCGGGGGCGCTGTGGTCGGCGAAGGCGCGGACGATTTCGCGGTCGTTGTAGCGATAGTCGGGAAAGCCGTTGGGCTGGACCACCGACCAGTCGGTCAGGTCATGGAACACCAGATCGGGCGAATCCTCGATCCCGTGCTTCTTCTGCACGCTGGTGCCGCCGCCGAGCGGGACGTTGCCGCCGCTGGTGATCGCGTGGCCGCCGATGTCCTTTTGGGCTTCGACCACGATCACCGAGGCGCCCGCCTCGCGCGCCACGATCGCCGCCGGAAGCCCGGCCGCCCCCGAGCCGATGACCACGACATCGGCTTCCCAATACCATCGCGGTGTCGGGCTGAGCGAGGCCGCGGAGGTTTGCGCGCGTGCGGCAGCCGACGCCTGAGCGCCGCCGGCCGACGCGCCGCCGCCGCCCGCCGATGCCGCGGCCCCGCCATTTGCCGAAACCGTCAGGGTGTTTTGTTCGTTGTTCATGAGGTTGCTCCCCAGTTGGTTCGCGTCAGAGCGTTGTCGGTGCTCCAACCCCCGATTGTGCCGCGCATCGTCGCCTGTTTGGCCGGCCGACAGAACCGTGTTCTGGCCGAGCAGCACGGCAGACCGGCATGCCATCCATGCAAAACTGCAGCTGAGGGGCGGCCCCGGAGGATAATTTTCTGGGTTTCGGAGCTGCTCGCGTTACAGCCCGCGCTTGGCACCGCAATGAACTCCGCGTCCACCCTTGCGCCCGTGATTTGAATTTCTTAAATGATCTAAACTCCAAGGAAGAAATGTCTAATCAGAGAAAAAGAGCGATAAACCGCAGAAACCATGGTGACCTGTCCGCGGTCCATTTAGATCGAGAGTGTTTAGCAAATGGCAGACGTCGCATCGCAGCCGAAGACAGTCCTTGAGATTATCTTGGAATGGTCGGCTGATCGGCCGGCGTGGCAGCGGGACGCGCTGCGCAGGATCGTACAAGCCCAGAAACTGACCGAGACCGATTTCCCCGAACTGGTCGCCCTCTGCAAACGTGGCCGTAGCTCGAAACCGTCCCCGACCGACCCGGAGGCGAAGCCGCTAGAGGCGGCCCACCTCCCAGCGAATCCCGGCGCCGGCGCTTCGGTCGCCCTGATTGCCATTAAGGATGTGTCAGCCGTCAACAATCTCGCGCCGGCGCAAACCCTCACCTTCGCGCCGAAGGGCATCACCGTCGTCTACGGTGATAACGCCTCCGGAAAATCAGGCTATGCACGCATCCTCAAGCGGGCCTGCCGCGCTCGTCACTCGGAAGCCATTCTCTCCAATGTCTACGGCGAGCCCGCGACAACGGCCGCATCGGCGACCCTCTGCTATACCCTTGGCGGCGCTGAGACGACGCCGGAGGCCTGGAAGGATACCGGTAACTCGGAGCCCCAACCGCACCCGGTCCTTTCTGCCATCAGCGTTTTCGACACGGACTGCGCGGCTGTCCATCTGAAAACCAAGAACGAGGTCGCGTTCCGGCCCTTCGGTCTCGACGTGCCCGACGAACTCGCTGACGCCTGCAAGCGGGTCAAGGCCGTGCTGGATGCCGAGAAGCGCCAACTAGATGGGGCGCGGAACGCCATCTTCTCGACCCCACCTTGGACACCCTCGACGGCTGTCGGCGAGGCACTCGCAGCGCTGATGTTCTCGACCGATGCCGAAAAACTCGAAACACTGGCGACGCTCGCCGAGCCGGAGCAAGCCAGACTCACTCGTCTAACCGAGGATTTGTCGAAGAACCCGGCCACGGCCGCCGCTGAACAAAGACTTAAGGCGGAACGCATCAAGCGCCTCGGCGATATCTTGACCGCGATCGCCGCGCAAACTGGCGACGCCGCGTTTGAACGCCTTCTTGCTCTGCATGAAGACGCCCGCGTGAAGCGAACAGCCGCGCGCCTCGCCGCTCAAGGTCTATTCGCCAGAGACGCACTATCGGAGATCGGCGGCGAAGTGTGGCGTAACCTTTGGGAGGCCGCGCGGCGTTACTCGACCGAGATCGTCTACCCTGATGTGCCGTTTCCGCCGGACGGTCCTGACAAGCTCTGTGTGCTTTGCCAGCAATCCCTCTCAGCCGAAGCGATCGGCCGCATGAAACGGTTCGAATCCTTCATCCGTGACGACACCGAGCGCCAGGCCCAAGAGGCCGAGACCAAGCTCGACACCACTATGCGCACCCTTACCGAACTGAACATCAAGCTCCACCCGATCGCCGAGAGCCTGCAAGAGGTCGGTCTGTACGACCGTACCCTCGCCCGCGCCATCCGTCGCGCCCTCGCGTCCGCCCGAGCGCGCCGCTATGCGGCGAAGCAGCGCATCGCCGGAAATGTCGAGGCCGTCATGGCCGCCACCGAGCCGTTCCCGACCGCACAAACTTCCGCCTTGGAGGCCGACACCCGGAAATACGCCGACGATCTTCAAAAGGCGGCGTCCGGCGACGAGAGGAAGGCGCTTCAAGCCGAACGTCAGGAGCTTGCCGACCGCGAGACGCTCCGCGCACACCTGCCGACTATCAGGGCAGAGATCGTTCGGCTGCAATCCGTCCGCCTCGTTGATCACTGTCTTGCCGACACCACCACCAACACCATCACTACGCTGGGCAATAGGATCGCCGACCAACTACTGACCCCTCGCCTTCGTGACCGGTTTAATGACGAAATCATCAAGCTGGCTGGTCGGAATGTCCGGGTTGAGATGGTCCGCGTCGGGGGGCAATACGGCTCACCTCAATATCAAGTTCGTTTGCTGGCCGCGCCCGCCATCAACGTGGCGGGGGTTCTTAGCGAGGGCGAGCAAACCTGTGTAGCCATCGCCTCGTTCCTGGCGGAGCTGGCGACCGCTTTTCACAGTTCTGCTCTGATCTTTGACGACCCGATTAGCTCGCTCGACCACAAATGGCGGGACAGGGTTGCCCAGCGCCTAGTTGCCGAGGCAGCGGTCCGCCAGGTGATCGTCTTCACCCACGATCTGATCTTCTTGAACGACATCGAGGAGGCAGCCGAGCGCGACGGACTTGTCTGTGAGACCCGCCACATCCGACCCTCAGCCAACACGGCCGGCATGGTCAACCTCAGCCTGCCTTGGGAGGGCATGAAGCTTCTGGATCGCATCCATAAGCTCGAACAACGCGCCCGTGACTTAGTGCCGCTGCGCGCGCAAGGAGACGATGACGCTTATAAGGAGGCCGCCCGGCACTTCTACGGTGATCTCCGCGCGGCTTGGGAGCGCGCGCTCGAAGAGGTCGCGTTCGCCCATGTCATCATGCGCCACCGCGACCAAATTAAGCCCAAGGATCTGCCTTCCGTCAGCATCCTCACCCGGCAGGATTGTCAGCTCTGGACCAACCATTTTGACAAGTGCTGCGGCCTTATGGCGGGCCATGACCAGTCGCGCGGCCGCAATCGCGCCACGCCGGAGCCGGATGAGCAGTTGCAGGACGCCGAAGCCCTTAGGAACTGGGTCAGGAGTTTCCGGGACCGCCAGAAAACAATAGTTCAGGCAGCCAGCGGCATACCGGTAGCGGCGGCCGCGGCGGTCGAGACGACCAGCGGATAAACGCGATGGCCGAACCATTCGCTCACAACCGGTATTGGCTGCCGAGCGAGCGCCTCCAGCCGGCGCGCCTCGGAACGGCGTCGATGCGCGTGCTGGGTCGCAAAGAGGAAGACCTAACGCATGGCCGGCGGAGCATTAAGAGCGAATGGGTTTTCCGTTGCAGAAGATAGGTGCGAAACGACGAGGGCCTTCGGAGGGTGAGCGGTCAGAAGCCGCGGTTGGCGAAGAAGCGGTTTTGGGGGCGGGGGAGGCCGAGGTTTTCGCGCAGGGTTCGGCCTTCGTATTCGCGGCGGAAGAGGCCGCGGCGCTGCAGTTCCGGCACCACCCGGTCGACAAAGTCGTCGAGGCCGCCGGGGACCTAGGGGAACATGATGTTGAACCCGTCGCAGGCGTGGGCCTCGAGCCATTCCTCCATCTGGTCGGCGATCATCGCCGGCGTGCCGACCAGGGCGTGGCCGCCATAGCTGCCGGCGATCCGCGCCAGATCGCGCACCGAGAGGTTGTCGCGCCGGGCGCGGTCGATGACGCGCTGGCGGCCGCTTTTGCTGGCGTTCGATTCCGGAATGTCGGGCAACGGCCCATCGAGATCGAATTTAGAGGCGTCGTGGCCGAGGGCGATCGACAACGAGGCGAGGCCGCTGTCGGGATGGACGAGGCTGTCGAGCAACGCCCGCTTTTCGCGCGCCTCGGCGGCGGTGTCGCCGACGACGGCGAGCGCCCCGGGCATGATCTTCATGTGCTCGGGGTCGCGGCCGAGCTCTTTCATCCGGCCCTTGACGTCCGCGTAAAACGCCTGCGCGTCGGCAAGGTTGCCGCCGCTGGCAAAGATGATTTCGGCGGTCTCGGCGGCGAGCTGGCGCCCGGCGTCCGACGCGCCGGCCTGGACGATGACCGGCCAGCCCTGGACCGGGCGCGCGATGTTCAACGGGCCGCGCACCGACAGATACTCGCCCTTGTGGTCGAGGACGTGCAGCCGCTCGGGGTCGAAATAGACGCCGTTCTCGACATCGCGGACAAAGGCGTCGTCGGCCCAGCTGTCCCACAAGCCGGTCACGACATCGAAAAACTCGCGGGCGCGGCGATAGCGCTCGCCATGCTCCATATGCTCGGTCAGCCCGAAATTGAGCGCCGAGTCGGGGTTCGAGGTGGTGACCAGGTTCCAGGCGGCGCGCCCGCCGCTGATGTGGTCGAGCGAGGCAAAGCGGCGGGCGACCAGGTAGGGCGGCTCGAAGGTGGTGGACGCGGTGGCGATGAGCCCGAGATGCTCGGTCACCATCGCCAAGGCCGGCAACAGGGTCAGCGGGTCGAACGAGGTGACCGTGGCGCTGCGCTTCAACGCCGCCATCGGCATGTTCAGCACCCCCAGGTGATCGGCCATGAACCAGGCGTCGAACCGGCCTTGTTCGAGCTTCTGCGCAAACCGGACCAGGTGTTTGAGATTAAAGTTGGCGTCCGGGTAGGCGCCGGGATAGCGCCACCAGGCGGTGTGGATGCCGACCGGGCGCATAAAGGCGCCGAGATGCAATTGCCGCGCTGCCGTCATCGCCGCCATCCCTTGGTGCCGGACCCGGCGGCGATGTTACCTGTGCGCCGCACCAAACCGCGAGCGGATAGTTTTAACGCATCCGCCTCTCGAACAATGCCGCCGAGCGCGGAATTGCCCTCAGCGGAAAGTCATGGCTGCTCGCTGGTTCCGATCGCGGCGGAAAAGCCGACTGACCGCGCCGCCGCGGCGTAACGACGGCCGTTATCGTCAGCCTGGGGTGACAGCTGTTTGCCAGGGCGGGGAAGATAGCGACGGCGCGAGCTCGGCGGCGCTCGGTTCACCCGCTGCGGCGAGGCTGTCACACAAGTGCAGCGCTTTGTCGTCCAGCGCGCGACCCGGTTCGCACGCGACGCGCCACGTATCCCATGCCAACGTCTCGATCTTGGCAAGGGCGAGCAGATCGCGCGCCAGGTTCACCCGCGCGAAGAACAGACCGGTCACCGTGCCATGACCAAGCTGCTCCGGATCAATGACACGGTCTCGGCATAGCCTCCACGCGTCGACACCGGTGGTAAACGCGGCGCGAGGCAGGTCGGTCGGCGCAAAATCGACCTTGAGGTAGTCGCGCTGCAACCGGTCGAGCTGAGCGTCGACCATCACCCAGCGTTGTTCACCCGAAGCCCAGTACTGGCATGCCCAATGATCTTCATAAGGGTTCGCGGCAAGGCACTGCCCGAAACCGCAGCGCACCCGCGCCGGCACGCCGTGATGGCGCAGCACGCCGCACAACATCAATGAGAAGTCCCGGCAGGTGCTCAGCGCCTTTGACGCGTCCGGTCGAGCGGCCGTCAGCGGGCGCGGGTCGATCGCCAGGAGCTGCTCCAAGCGTTGCGCCACCGACAAGGTCACGCGGCTCTGGCCCGAAAAGACGGCGGGGCTTACCCCGTACTTGTCGAGCCACGCCTCATGGATCAACAGACCGTGCAAGGTTCGGCACAACGCTGGAACGTCCACCGGCAGAGAGTTGACCGAGGCCGCGTGCACGCCCGGATCGGTAAGCGCGCTGTGAGCGGCGTAGTAGCGGAGAGTTGCGGGCTCGGTCATCGGCGGAGGCTGTCAGCGTGGCGGCGGCGCCATGATATCACCCCGCCGCGGCCGGCGGTCGCCCGTTCGGCATACCGCCGCGGTGCTCGCCGGAAGGATACGTCGAAGTCCAATCATAGCGTCGGGCTTGATGCTCTCTGCGCCAGCCGGGATGATCGAGGCCGGTAACGGACCGCTCCTGCCACACACTTTAGGTTACCTGCCACACGCTTCTGGTTACCTGCCACACGCTTCTGGTTACCTGCCACACGCTTTCATTTAACCGTCAGTTCGTCAGAAAAGCCTTCGCCTCCGCCAGCTCGGGGCGCTGCGAGCCGGCCGATCCGCTCAGCGCCACGAGCTTTTGATAGGCGTCGTGGGCCGCGGCTGCGTCGCCCGCCTGCTTGGCGGCGCGCGCCTTGCCGAGCAGGCTGCGGAAACGGTTGGGATCGGCGGTTAGAGCCTGCGCGTATTCCTTCAATGCCGCCTCGGGCTGGTTGAGCTCGAGCAGCAAATCGGCGAGCAGCTCGCGCGCCGGCAGGACCGCGGCGGGGGTGGCGGGATGCTTGTCCATGGTCGCGTCGAGATCGGCCGCGGCGCGCACCAGCTCGACCGCCTTCTGGTCGTCACCCTCGGCATGGGCGAGAATGCCGGCGGCGCCCAGACGCTGGACCTCGATCTGGTTGGCCCAGTAGGTATCCTTACCCTTCTGCTTGTCTTCGAGCGATTGCAGCTTGGCGATCTCCGCCCGGGCGCCGGCAATGTTCCCGGTGTGCGCGTCGCCGAGCGCATGGGCGTAGGAGATCATCGCCTCGGCCCACGGGAAATTTTCGAGCGGGAACCCGATCGCCGGCTCCGTCAACGCGGCGGCGGCGGGCCAGTCGCGCCGTTCGAGCGCAAACCGCACCGGGATCGCCGCGACCGCGTACGCGGTGGGCAGGTTCGCGCCGTCGCTGCGGCGAAAGCCGGTCAGCTCGTCGACCACCGCTTTGGCCGGGCCGTCCTGCGCGATCTGCAGATAGGCGTATTCGAGATAATCCATGGCATGGACGGTATTGCTGTCGTAGCCGCCCGGCCCGAGGGTTGTTTGTGTATAAGCAAGCGCCGCTTTCTCCGCGGCGCGGTTCGAATCGATCGATTGCTGCCACATGCCCAGCCGGGTGAAGATGTGCGACGGCATGTGCAATGCGTGCGGCACGTCGGGCGCGATCTTGGCGTAGCAGATCGCCGCGGCCAGGCCGGCTTCGGCAGACTGGGCCGAATCGTCGCTGTGGATCAGGTAGTGGACGACGCCGGGATGGTTGGGCTCCTCCTTCCAGATCTTGTCGAGGATTTGCGCCGCCTTGCGCTTGTTGGCGTAGGTCTTGTCGGTGGGCAGCGCGGTCGCGTTCAGCGCCAGCGCATAGAACACCGCGGCCTCGCGGTCGTCGGGGTAGCGCAGGTAGACCTGCTCCATCGCCTTTTCGTAGGCGACGGCGCGGGTGCGATGATCGAGCTTGTCATTGTCGCGGTAGAACGCCGCGATCGCCGCGATGTAATCCTGCTCGCGCGGAGTCTTGGTCGGCGCCGCCATCGCCTTCGCGACCGCCTCCGAGCCCGCCTTCAGCGATGCCGGGGAGGGCGGATACCACAGCGGGTACCAATAGCTCATCGCGATGCCCCAATAGCCGATGGCGCAGCCGGGCTCGGCCGCGGTGACCGCGGTGAAGTCCTTCAGCGCCTCGGGATACCAGAACGAGTGCAGGGTCCACACCGCGTGCTTGAACGTCTGCTGCACGGCCGGGCCGCAGGAGATCGCGAAATCGACCTCACCCGGCGCTGTCGCAGCCTCGGGTGCGGCGTCCGCGCGCGCCCCAAATTGGATCGGCGACGCCAAAAGCGCGGCCGCGGCGAGGGTCACGTAAATTCGACGGCGTGTCATGGCGATGTCCTACCGGGGGTGGGTCTTCGAGCCTGATGCCGCTCTACGGATAAAGATTTCAGCTCCCAGTAAGTGTGAAGCAGCTCACACCCGACCAAAAATTATCGAAATCGCTTTTGACGCCGGTAACTTTGGGCCGGTCGGCGGTCAGCATCGGGCAAATTCGCCGGCGTGTCATGGCGACACCTGCCAGGAACGGCTCACCGGCCACGACCCTCCTGAATTTGCCCTTTCGAGGCGGCGTTTATCGGAGGGCGCGGCGTAAACGGGTCGGGTTAAAACAGCGGGTGCACGCCGCGGCCCGCGCTGGCTATGCTGCAACGCGCCCGGTCAAAGGAGAACCACGTCAATGTGCGCCGCCAGCCGTCAGATGCATCTCGGGGTTTTTGTGCTCGGCACCGGCAACCATTCGGCCGGGTGGCGCTATGACGGGGCGGCCAGCAGCAACCTCGACCTCGCGGTGACGCAGGAGATCGCGCGCATTGCCGAGCGCGGGAAATTCGACCTGCTGTTCGTTTCCGACGGGCTCACCATGGACCCGGGCGACCACCCGTCGTTTCTGTGCCGGTTCGAGCCGACGACCCTGATCTCGGTGCTGGCCGCGACGACCCGGCATGTCGGTCTCGGCGCCACGGTCTCGACCAGCTTTGGCGAGCCCTACCATGTCGCCCGCACCTTTGGCTCGATCGACCATATCTCGAACGGCCGCGCGGCGTGGAACGTGGTCACCAGCTCGGCCGCAAAGGCGGCGCTCAATTTCAGCCGCGAGCAGCATATGGACCACGAGCTGCGCTATCAGCGCGCCAACGAATTTGTCGATGTCGTCACCGGGCTGTGGGATTGCTGGGACGACGACGCGATCCTCGCCGACAAGACGACCGGCGCCTATGTCGACCCGGCAAAGGTAAGGCCGCTCGACCACAAGGGGCGGTTCTTCCAAGTCAAGGGGCCGGTCAACATGGCCCGCTCGCCGCAGGGCCACCCGGTCGTCATCCAGGCCGGCGGCTCGCCGTCGGGGCTCGATCTCGCGGCGCGCACCGCCGATGTCGTCTTTTCGGTGGTGCAGGAGCTGGACGGTGCGAAAGCCGCCTATGCCGATTTGAAAGGGCGGCTCGCCAAATACGGCCGCAACCCGAACCAGCTCGCGGTATTGCCGGGGGTCATGCCGGTCATCGGCGCGACTGACGCCGAGGCCAAGGACAAGCTGTCATTATTGCAAAGCTGGCTGACCCCGACCAACGCCGCGACCTTGGTGTCGGGGCGGATCGGCTATGACGTGTCCGGCTACCCGCTCGACGGGCCGGTGCCCGCACCGCCGCCCGACGGCAGCAGCCGCACCTTTTCGCGGGTGCTGTTCGAGACCGCGCGGCGCGAAAACATGAGCTTGCGCGACCTCTACAATTTGACTGCGGCGGCGCGCGGCCATTGGGTGATCTGCGGCACGCCGGGGCATATCGCCGACATTCTCGAAGAATGGTTTGTCGCCGGTGCGGCCGACGGGTTCAACATCCTGCCGCCCTATTTTCCGGGCGCGTTCGCCGATTTCGTCGACCTCGTCGTGCCGGAATTGCAGCGCCGCGGTCTTTACCGCCTCGACTACAAAGGGGCGACATTGCGCGACCATCTGAGCCTCGCCCGCGTCCCGACGCCCTCAAGGCCGCGCCGCGCCGTTGCCGCGGGATGACGCGCGGGACGTGCTTTATCGGAAACGTTCGGGAGGAAGGCGATGAACGACGCCCTCGAAGGCGGCTGCGCCTGCGGCTCGGTGCGGTACCGGCTCGCCGGCCCGCCGATGTTCGTCCATTGCTGCCACTGCCGCGATTGCCAGCGACAAACCGGCAGCGCGTTCGCGGTCAACGCGCTGATCGAGACCGATCGTCTGACGATCCTGTTAGGGGCCCCCGAGCCGGTGGCGGTGCCGACCGACAGCGGCCGGCCGCATCGCATTTTTCGCTGCCCCGGCTGTCGGACGGCGGTGTGGAGCGAGTATGGCGGGCGCTCCCGGCTGAGTTTCGTGCGGGTCGGCACCTTGGACGAGCCCGCCGCTTTGCCGCCCGACGTGCACATCTATGTCCGCTCGAAGCTGCCCTGGGTCACATTGCCGGCCGCCACCCCGGCGTTTGACGCCTATTACGACGCGCGCCAGCTGTGGCCCGCCGCGAGCCTCGAACGCCGCCGCGCGATTTCCGGTTGACGCGCCCGCGACGCCGACTATCTCCGGGAGACGACACATGACCTTGCCGCCGTCGAGCCGCTTTCAATTGGCGCCGGATTTGGCGATCTGCCGCGTCTTGAACGGGATGTGGCAGGTCTCGGGCGCGCACGGCGGCATCGACCCGTCGCGCGCCGTCGACGCGATGTTCGCCTATCACGACGCCGGCTTCACAACCTGGGACCTCGCCGACCATTACGGCCCGGCCGAGGATTTCGTCGGCGACTTCCGGCGCCGCCTCGCCGGCCGTCATGGCGAGGCGTCGCTCGGCGAAATCCAGGCCTTTACCAAGTGGGTCCCGCATCCCGGCCCGATGACGCGGCCCGTGGTCGAGGCGGCGGTCGGCGTGTCGCTGTCGCGAATGGGCGTCGACTGTCTCGACCTGCTGCAATTCCACTGGTGGGACTACGCCGACCCCCGCTATCTCGATGCGCTGAGGCATCTCGCCGATCTGCGCGACGAGGGCAAGATCCGCCATCTGGCGCTGACCAATTTCGACACCGAGCGCCTGCGGGTCATCGCCGGGCACGGCATTCGCGTGGTCTCGAACCAGGTGCAGTATTCGCTGGTCGACCGCCGGCCGGAAGCGCATATGGCCGCGTTCTGCCGCGAGCACGGGATCTCCCTGCTCGCCTACGGCGCCGTGCTCGGCGGGCTGCTGTCGGAAAAATATCTCGGCCATCCGGAACCGGCCCGCGGCGAGCTCGGCACCGCGTCGTTGCAGAAATACAAGAACATGGTCGACGCCTGGGGCGGCTGGGGCCTGTTTCAGGAATTGCTGAAGGTCTTAAAGCCGATCGCCGACCGCCATCGGGTCGGCGTCGCCAATGTCGGCGTGCGTTATCTCCTCGACCAGCCGGCGGTGGCCGGGGCCATCATCGGCGTCCGGCTCGGCGTCGCCCAGCACATCGCCGACAACGCCCGGGTCTTCGATTTCGCCCTCAACGCCGACGACCATGCCGCGATCGAGGCGGTGCTCGCGAAATCGCGCGACCTGATGCAAATCATCGGCGATTGCGGCGACGAATACCGCTAGACCGCGTACACCCCCTGAGGACGGGGGAGACCCGCCTCACGATAGGCGCGAAACGCGGCGATGCGTTCGCAGCCATCATCGGCAGAACTCGTATGGGTTTCGCCCTAATCGAGGGCGGCCAGCATCTCGGCGGTGACGAGGGTGACGCCGCCGTCGCTGCGGTAAAAACGCTGGGCGTCGAGATCGAGGTCCTCGCCGACCGACAGCCCTTCCGGGATCCGGCAGCCGCGATCGACCACGACCCGCGTCAGCCGGGCATGGCGGCCGATCTCGACCTCGGGCAGCAGCACCGCCTCGCAGGTTTGCGCGTAGGAGTTGACCCGGCAATTGGAGAACATCAGCGAGCGCCGCACCGTCGCACCCGACACGATGCAGCCGCCCGAAACCATCAAATCGACCGCCATGCCGCGGCGGTCGTCGTCGTCAAAGACGAATTTCGCCGGCGGCAATTGCTGTTGATAGGTCCAGATCGGCCAGTTGGGGTCGTAGATGTCGAGCGACGGCGTCGGCGTGATCAGGTCGATGTTGGCCGCCCAATAGGCGTCGATCGTGCCGACGTCGCGCCAATAGGCCTCGGCCTCGAAGGTCGTCTTGACGCAGCTCTCCTCAAAGGAATGGGCGACGGCGAGCCCGCGGTTGACCAGGTTCGGGATCACGTCCTTGCCGAAATCATGGCTCGACGACGGGTCGCGGTAATCGCGTTCAAGCTCGGCATAGAGAAATTCCGCGGTGAACACGTAGACGCCCATGCTGGCGAGCACGCGGCCGGGCTTGCCGGGCATTGGCGGCGGACGGCGCGGCTTTTCCTGAAAATCGACGATACGCATCGATGCGTCGACCGCCATCACCCCAAAGTCGGATGCCTGCCCGATCGGCACCTCGACGCAGGCGACGGTGCAGTCGGCGCCCTTGGCGACGTGGTCGGCCAGCATGTTCGAGTAATCCATCTTGTAGATGTGGTCGCCCGCCAGGACGACGAAATATTTGGGGCCCGCGGCGCGCAGAATGTCGAAATTCTGAAACACCGCGTCGGCGGTCCCGCGATACCAGGTCGCCTCGTCGAGGCGCTGCTGCGCCGGCAGCAAGTCGAGAAACTCGCCCATCTCGGGGCGCAGAAACGACCACCCCATCTGCAGATGGCGCAACAGGCTGTGCGCCTTGTACTGGGTCAGGACGGCAATGCGGCGAACCCCCGAATTGAGGCAGTTCGACAACGCAAAATCGATGATGCGGAACTTGCCGCCAAAAAACACCGCTGGCTTGGCGCGGCGGTCGGTCAGTTGCTTCAGACGGCTGCCGCGCCCCCCGGCGAGAACGAGGGCGAGCGCCTGCCGCGCCAGCCGCTGTTGTATGCGTGCGTCCGACAGCATGCTCTTCTCCCTCAGCCCGGCCGCGAACGCCGGGAAATCGCGAACCGTCACAGATCCGCCGGACGCCGGCGGCGCCACTCATCGCGGCGTTCGGCGTTTACGGGTAAACCCGCAATGCAGCGTTCGTGGTTCCCCCACCCGGATGCAGTGAACCGGTGACAGCCGCTTCCTAGCCCGCAGCTTCGACCGCTTCCTCAAAGGCCGCCAGGGTCTTTTCGATCGCCTCGCGCGGCAGGTCGCGGGTGATGAACACCATGCGGGTGCGGTGGTCGTCGCTCGGCCAGCGCGGCAGCAGCACCGGCGGATGAAACAAATGCTGCACGCCGTGGACGACGACCGGCTCGCCGGGCCGGTCGCTGAGCGCCACGATCGCCTTCAGCCGCAACAGATCGTCGCCGCGCATTGTCGCCAGCGCGTCGAGCCAGGTCGACAGCGCCGCCCACGATATCGGCCGCTCGCGGGTGATGCAAAAGGCGCGGATGCGGTCGTCGTGGCGGTTGACGTCGAGCGGCGCCGCGTCATCGAGATGATCGTCCCCGTGGTCGTGGTGATGCTCGTGCCCGCTCTCGAACGCCTCGTCGCGCAGCCAGCGTTGCACGTCGACGCTCTTGCTGCGGGGATCGTAGAAACCGAGGTTGAACAATAGCGCCGGGTCGACCTCGCCCTGCGCCACCAGCGACACCGGGGCGCTCGGGTTGAGGGCCGCGAGCCGCGCCCTCAGCGCCGCTGCGGCGACCGGGTCGGCGAGATCGGTTTTGGTCAGCAGCAGCCGGTCGGCGACCGCGGCCTGCTTGACCGCTTCGGGCTGGCGGTCGAGCGTGCCGGCGCCGTTGACCATGTCGACCGTGGTCACGACGCCGTCGAGCGAATAGCGGGCGGCGACCAGCGGGTCCGAGATCAGGGTGTGCAGGATCGGGGCCGGGTCGGCGAGACCGGTGGTCTCGATCACGACGCGGCTGAAATTGGGCGCCTTGCCGCTGGCGCGCGCGACAAACAGATCGAGCAGGGTGTCGGCGATGTCGCCGCGCACCGTGCAGCACAGGCAGCCGCTGTTCAGCAGCACGATGTCGTCGGTGGCGCGCTCGACCAGCAGGTGGTCGATCCCGATCTCGCCGAACTCGTTGACGATGACCGCGGTCTCGGCCATGCCGGGCTGCGCCAGGATGTGGTTCAGCACCGTGGTCTTGCCGCTGCCGAGAAACCCGGTCAGCAAGGTCACCGGGATCAGCGGCGAGGGTTCGGTCGAGTTCATCGCGAGGGCGTGCTCCGCTGGCGAATTCCACTCGATTGTCGTCCAAATCGCCGCCGCGGTCGAGTTCGCTGCGCCCTGCCGGGTTAAGGGGCGGCTCAGAGCTGGTAAGCCTGGGCGTGGTGCAGACGTGCACCGAGCCGATCAGCCGTGTTCACCGAGCTTCGGCCATATCTTACGGCTAACGCAACCCCTTGATCTGCAGTTGGCAGGCGAATTTCCCGAAAATCTTGAGTTTCGCAACTATTGACTGGCGGTGCACGTGGCGAACCGCTGCCCGGTGATCATGCGCTGCGGGCGGCTTCCCGAAGATCGGCAATCAGCGACCAGCAGTGACATTGTCTCAGCCTACGCGTTACCCGCTCTTTGAGTGGCCGCGAGATTCCTCCTGCAACAGAACACTGCTCGTGCTCTGATGTCGTTGCCGATGATGACCGCTGGGCAAAGCCGCTGAACGGCTCTGGCTCGGGCGATTCGAACGGCGCTGCATTCCGTGGCGACTCGTGTATCTGTGCTGCCGGCTGTTATCCATGTTTCAGAAAAAGTCAAGCCTCGACCCGAAACAGAATCGATGTCATGCGCTGGCCGCAGAAGAGACGGATGCCGATATCGTCGTGCCGAGACCCGCGCTTCGGCATGATGCCGATGTCCCAGTATGCGTCGGCGGCGCAAATATGAAAGTTCTCGATGCCAGGAACTATCGGGCAAGCAGCTCGGACGGCATGCTGCGAGTTTGCCGTATCCGCAGTGTAACTTTCCCTTCACATTGCGGGCAGGCCTCGATCACAGCAAGGCGATTCTCTTTACTGATCCTGCCACCGAGGCGCCATACAGAACTTCTAGGTGTAGCAGAGGCCGTCCGCCAAACGGATGCGCGCATATCTAACATTCGTATTCACGAGCTCTCATACTCGATTTTGGATCGTCCTATTGTGTTCGTACAGCAACGAACACTTCAGGAGATAGCTCCACTGTTAAGAATCGACAAGGCTGGAATAGCAATCGTATCCGCCTCGGCTATTCGCATCGCGGATGCGGTCGTGAGCATATTGGTACTTCAAGCGCTGTCGCCGCAAACGAAGGTTAGAATTGCAAGACTCGTTGCGGCCTCGATCTACCGATTGCAGGGGATACTGTAAGGGTGGATGCTAGCTTTTATGAAAGGTAACGCTTTCGGGATGCCTTGCGGGCTGCAGCTCTCGGGCGTTTTCACTCAAATGTCGCATTTTCTCATAACATCCCGTGTTCGGCGACATTCGCCGAACTGGACAGTGAGCCCGCCAGTCGGTGAGGTGAAGCCTTTCCGGTTCGGATGCTACCCGGGGCGCACGGCAATCCGGTCGAAGTCGGAAACGACCCGAGAGCGCTGAAACAGGGCGGCGGCCTCGGCCAGGATTTCCTCGGGGCGGTAGCGGCCGGAGATGTGCGTCAGCAGCAATTCGCCGACCCCGGCGGCGCGCGCGAGCGACGCCGCGGCTGCCGCGGTCAGATGGCCGTGCGAGCGGGCCAGCGCCGCGTCGCGGTCAAGATAGGTCGCCTCGATGACCAAGGCATCGGCGCCGCGCACCTGCGGCGCCAGCGAGGCGACATCCTCGACATCGCCGATGACGACGAGCCGAGCGCCGGCGATCGGCGCGCCGCGCACCATTTCCGGCGTGACGACCCGGCCGTCGGCGAGGGTGACCGGCCTGCCCTCGGCCAAGTCGCGGCGGCCGGGCCCGTCGGGACGCCGAGCGCCGTCAGCCGGTCGGGGAGCAGCGGCGCGCGTGTCGCCTCCTCGAACCGGTAGCCGAGGCTCTGGGTGGCGCGATGGCGCACCGCGAACGCGTCGAGCCGCCATCCCGGCCATGACTGCACCGGTCCCGGCTCGACCGCGCGCAAGCGATAAAAGGACGAGCGCTCCCGGCCGACCGTCAGCCCCAGGTAATGGCCGACATAGTCGACCGTCTCGGCGCTGCCGGTGATCTCGATCGGCTCCTCGATGCCAAAGAGGGCGCGGGTCGCGACCAACCCCGCCAGCCCGCCGACATGGTCGAGATGGGCGTGGGTCAGCAGCACCTGGCGCAACCCGCGAAAGCCGAGCCGGGCGCGCATCAGCTGGCGCTGGGTCCCCTCGCCGCAATCGACCAGAAACCGGTCCGGGCCGTGGCTGAGGTAGAGCGCGGGCGAGCCGCGCTCGGCCGAGGGTGCCGCCGCCGAGGTTCCGAGAAAGACGAGGTCGAACATCGCACCACCCAAAGACCGGGGATGGTAATCTGCACCGGAAGTCCGCAGCCGGCAATTTCGGGGCCGATGATGGCGAAGCCTTAACCTCGAAACCGCGACGATCGACGACTTGCAGCAGGCGCTGACCGCCGGCGACACGACGGCGGCGGCGCTGGTGCGCGGCTATTGCGCCCGTATCGAGGACGATCGACCGCGCCGGTCCGCGCGTCAACGCCGTGCGCGAGCTCAACCCCGACGCGGAAGCGATTGCGGCCGCGCTCGACGCGGCTAAGCCCGCCGCGCGGCGGCCGCTCGAAGGCATCCCGATCCTGGTCAAGGACAACATCGCCACCGCCGACCGGCAATACACGACCGCCGGCTCGCTCGCACTCGCCGGGGCGCGGGCATGGCGCGACGCCACCATCGTCGGGTTGCTGCGGCAGGCGGGTGCGGTCATCCTCGGCAAAGCCAATCTGACCGAGTTCGCCAACATCCTCGCGGTCGACATGCCGTCGGGCTACAGCTCGTTGGGCGGCCAGGTGAGGAACCCCTACGCGCCGCAGCTCGACGAGCAGGACGTCCCGGTGGTGTCGCCGGGCGGGTCGAGCTCGGGCTCGGCGGCGGCGGTGGCGGCGGGGCTGGCGGCGGCGGCGATCGGCACCGAAACCTCGGGCTCGTTGTTGTCGCCGGCCTGCCAGTGCGGGGTCGTCACCGTCAAGCCGACCGTCGGCCTCGTCAGCCGGGCCGGGATCATTCCGATCGCGCACAGCCAGGACACCGCCGGCCCGTTGACCCGCACCGTGCGCGACGCGGCGACACTGTTGAACGTCCTGGCGGCGCCGGACCCGCTCGACCCCGCGACCGAAAGCCTGCAACGGCCTGCCGATTATACCGCGGCGCTCGACCGGGACGGGCTCAAGGGCGCTCGCATCGGCGTGCCGAGCGATCCCGGCGACCCCGCCAACGACGTTTACTACGGGCCGCTGCCGCCGCGCGCCGCTGCCGTCATGGCGGCGGCGATCGGGGTGCTGGAGGATCTCGGCGCCACGGTCGTCCGCGCCAATATGCCGACGGCGGGCTGGATCGGCGGCCCGGGAACCGAGATCGCGATCCTGAACCGCAACCGCGAAAGCCGAACCTGGCTTCAGCCGGTGCGCCGGTCGCTCGTCTTCATCTACGAGCTGAAACACGATCTCGACCTTTACCTGCGCGACTGGGCGAGCGAGACCGAGATCCGCAGCCTCGACGCCATCGTCGCCTTCAATGCCGCCCATGCCGACCGCGCCTTGCGCTTTGGCCAGGATTTGTTTGTCGCCGCCGCGGCGACGCGCGGCGACCTCGGCGAGCCCGAATATGTTTCGGCGCGGCAGATGGACCTGCGTTCGGCCCGGACATTGGGCCTCGACGCCTATCTCGGCCGGCACCGGCTCGACGCGGTACTGTTTCCGGGTGCTGCCGGTGCGGCGATCGCCGCCAAGGCCGGCTATCCGAGTGTCGCAGGTCCCGGCCGGCTTTGTCGGCGGCGACGACACCCCCGAATACCCGTTCGGCGCGACCTTCACCGGCCGCGCCTGGAGCGAACCCCTGTTGCTGCGCCTCGCCTACGCCTTCGAGCAGGCCACCCAAGCCCGCCGCCCGCCGGGCTTTCCGCGCTCAGCTGAACATCTCGATCGAGCCGTCGAGGGCCATCAGGCCGGTCTCGATCGGTGAGCTGGGGATGGTGCTGGGCGACCGCTTGGCGGAACTCGGCCAGGACCTCGCGGTGGGTCTTGGTCTCGATCTGCGGCGTGGCGATGCTGTCGTCGCCATAGGCGATCCTGGCGGCGCCGCAATCGCGATGGTCGATCGCGATGACCCCCTTGAGGTGGTGAAGCTCGACCGAGGTCGCGAGATTGTCCCAAAACGCCGGCCGCCAGGCCGCGAATTTCGGGGCGACGACGGCGATCGCCGCGCCGGCGATGACGAACTGGCTGTATTTGCCGCCGAGGCCGCGCCCGTCCATGTATTTGTAGACCGGTGTGACCATGCGCGGGTCGATGCAGGACACCAGCATCGCCTCGTAATCGCCTTCGGCGGCGCGCGCGGAAAACGGCAGGGACGCCGCCACCCCGGCGATTCCGAGCGCGCCCAGCAGCCGGCGGCGGTCGATCCCTCCGGCGGGGAACATCTCACAGCAAGAACAGGCGCCCGTGGGCGGCATCGATTTTTCTCCTCGCGGCGGCGGCATGCGCCGGCCGAACGTGCCTTCGGCACAATGATCGATCTCCGAGGGAATGGAAGGAACACTTTTGCGTCTCTGCCCGGCGCAGAAAGGACATTGCCGCGCGTTCGCGCCGCTCGCTCGGGCGGTCGCCGCAAAACGGGAGCGAGCCCAGATCCGCCGCAAATCGCTCCCAATATATCTACCAAATATTGATTTAAATTTTGTTAACTTTTTATTTTGACTGCCGCACGGCTTCTCGCGTTGACGCTGCCCGATCGCCGGGTAAGCTCGGCCTCGGTCAAGTCAATCACGGATCATCGAAAATGCGCTGCTGCGGATCGGCGGCAATCGTCGTTGCTGCTGGGCCTGGCAATCATTCCGCCAAGCCTGGCGGGTCAGCGCAAGGCGCCGCGGGGCCCGTCGGCGGCGAAGGTCGCCAACCCGCTCGATCGGGTCGCCTATGCGGTTGACGGCGCGGAATCGAGCCACGGCGCCGACCAGTCGATGTGGCGCGCCGACCCGGTCGGGCCCGCAGGGGCCGATGCAGGTCAGCGAGGCGGCGGCGACCGATGTCGGCGGCGGCGACCGGTTCGACCCCGATCAGAATCGCGAGATCGGGCGCGCCTATCTGGCGCAGCTCTATCGCCGTTATGGCGATTGGCCCGACGCGATCGCCGCCTACAATTGGGGGATCGGCAATCTCGAAGCCTGGGTCAAGAGCGGGACGCCCCGCCGGCGGTCTGGAATTCGGCGTCGCCGCGTATTTGGGCCGCGTCCTGCACGACAGCGGGTTGTGCGGCGAGGGCTAAGCACGCGGGCTTAGCGAATGGCGGGGGCGCGGCGAGCCTGCGCGAAGGCGGCGTTGGTGCCTTCACGCTGCGACGACCTCGGCGGCTGGGCCGGCTTTGTCGGCGACGGCCGATTTGCGCCGGGCGCTCGGCTCGCCGCGCTTCTACAGTCGCCTCGACACGGCGATGCGCCTCGCCATGGAGCATGCGGGGCCGATAATAGGCGGGCCGAAAGCCGAAATAGGCGGGGCTGCTACAGCGGCGCGCCGGCGGCCCAACGACCGAGCAGAAGCGCCAGCCGCAGCGCCAGGTTCCACATCAACAAGACCAGCACGAAATTCGACAGAATGGCGGTCGAAAGCGGCAGCTTCTCTGCGAGCGGATGGGTCTGCGGCATGCCGATCGTTCTCCTCCGCCGACTCGATCTTCGACCCGGTGAAGCCGATCAGCGCGAACAGCTACGTTGAGCGGGAGCAAGAATTGCACCACCATGCTATCGAGCTGGGATTAACCCTTTTTCTCTCACGGCTGCGGGCGGTTGTAAAGCTTTCCGACGCATGTCGCGCCGAGGGCCGTCAAGCCTTAAGCATTTTGCAACGCTGTCGGCGTAGATACCGACCGCCGATCGCCTCCGGGTATCTGGGGGTCGCCGGTCGGCGAGGAATTTGATGACCAAAATTTTGGCGGTCGAGATGGCGGCCTTGCTGGTGGCCTTGATCAGCATCGGCGCCGCCGATTTTGTCTACCACGGCGGGCGCATCACCCAGCGTCTTCACTCGCTCTGGGTATCGAGCTCGATCGCGGCCATGTGCCTGCCGGTTGTGGCCTGGGTCGCCGCCATTTTCGTCGGCCCCGGCGCGTTGGCCCACGGCCTCGCCGGCATCGTTGTCGGCGGCGCTGTTTGTCGGCCTCTATCGTAATCTGCGCAATCTTCCGGCCATCCGCAAGCTCGGGCATCGGCGCGCCGCCGCCTCCGCCCGTTGAACAGACGCAACCGCCGGCGAGCGGCTGATTGGCGGCCCGGTCGGTTGCGTGCCGGCGGATGCGAGGCAGCAGGCCGCGCGCCCGCGTTCGGCTTGGGCGGCTGGGGCCGCCCTCCCCGGTCCCGCGGTCAGGCCGCGGCGTGGCCCGCCGGCGCCGGCTCGTCCTTGTCAAAGTCGAACTCGACCTTGGCGCCGTGCGGATCGTGGAAGAACAGCTGCCAGATCCCGCCGCCGGGCAGCCGGCGCAGCTCGTATTCGATGCCTTCGCGCTTCAGGGTCTCGACCGTGCCCGGCAGGTCCTGGGCGCTGAACGCCATATGGTCGAGCACGCCCGGCGCGCTCCTTGGGCAGCGGGTTCTGCTGGATCACGTGCAGGATCGCGCGGTCCTCGCCCTCGGCATACAGCCACCATCCGGGAAACTGGAAGGGCGGCCGCCAGCCCACCTTGAAACCGAACAGGTCGCAATAGAAACGGCGCGTGGCTTCGAGGTCGTCGCTCAAGACCGTAAAATGGTTCATTGCCGCTACGCCCATGCGGAGTCTCCTTGGCTGCTGCAAACGGTCCCGCACGGGTAGCGCCCGCCGCGCCCCGTTCAAAGATTTGGCCGAAAGTGCAGGCTGTCGTCAACGGCGTGTCAGTGTTTTGCTCGCCGCGCGGTGGAGCATGGCGGCGAGATTTCGGCGGCCGCCGCCGCTCAGCCGATGCTGCGAGGCTGGTAGCGGCATGGTGGGCGCGACAGGGATTGAACCTGTGACCCCTACGATGTCAACGTAGTGCTCTCCCGCTGAGCTACGCGCCCTTGCCCGCGGCCGGGACGAGGGCGAGGTGATAGCGAAAATGCCGGCGCGAGGCAAGCGCGGCCCCGGGCGCAAATCGAGGAGACGCCGGATGACGGACGAAAAGGCGCCGCAATCGTCGTCGAACGCGATCTGATGGTGGGGCATGCGCGACGGCGTCGGGCTGGCGACGGATGTCTACCGCCCGGCGCAGGGCGGCCCGTTTCCGGTGTTGCTCGAACGCACCCCCTACGACAAATCGGCGCCGAGCCGTTCGGAGCGCACCGCCGCCGTGGCGGCGCCGCGCTCGCGCGCCGAGGTCGCGGCCTATTTCGTGCGGCACGGCTACGCCGTCGTCTATCAGGACTGCCGCGGGCGCTACCAATCGGGCGGCCGTTTTACGAAGTATCTGAGCGAGGCCGAGGACGGCTACGACACGCTGGCTTGGCTGATGCGCCAGCCCTGGTGCAACGGCCGCGTCGGCACCTTCGGCCTGTCCTATGCGGCGCATACCCAGGCGGCACTCGGCTGTCTCGACCCGCCGGGGCTGGCGGCGCAGTTTCTCGATTGCGGCGGGTTCTCCAACGCCTATCGCAGCGGCATCCGCCACGATGGCGCCTTCGACCTGAAGCAGGCGACCTGGGCCTACAACAACGCGGTCGCCGACGCCAAGGACCCGGCCGTCAAGGCGGCGCTCAAGGCGCAGGACATCAAGGCGTGGTTCGCGCGCATGCCGTGGCACAAGGGCGATTCGCCGGTCAGCGCCGCGCCCGACTACGAAGACTACCTGTTCGAGCAGTGGTCGCACGGCGATCTTCGACGATTTCTGGAAAGCAGCCCGGGATCTATGCCGAAGGCTATTGGGAGAAATACGCCGACGTGCCGGTCACGCATCTGTCCGGGCTGGTACGACCCCTATGCCCGCACCGCGGTCGAAAATTATCGTCGGGCTGTCGAAGCGCGGGCGGGCGCCCAATCGGCTGATCCTCGGGCCGTGGACGCATGGCGACCGCTCGCTGAGCTATGCCGGCGACGTCGATTTCGGTGCCGGCGGCGGCGGTCGACGGCAATCTTGCCGAAGATTTCTTCGCCCTGCGCCGCCGCTGGTTCGACCGCTGGGTCAAGGGCGTCGACAACGGCGTCGAGGCCGAGCCCGCCGGTGCGCGTCTTTGTGATGGGCGGCGGATCGGGGCGGCGCAACGCCGCGGGCCGGCTCGATCACGGCGGCCGTTGGCGCGATGCCGCGGCCTGGCCGTTGCCGCAGACCGAATGGACCCGTTCTACCTGCATGCCGACCGCGGCCTCGGCCCGGCAAAGCCGGAATCCTCCGCCGCCGCTCGCCTTCCGCTTCGACCCGCGCCATCCGGTGCCGACGATCGGCGGCGCGTTGAGTTCGGGCGAGCCGGTCATGCGCGGCGGCGCCTACGACCAGCGCGAGGGGCCGCAGGTCTTCGGCGCGCGCGAACCCTATCGGCCGCTGTGCGAACGGCCCGACGTGCTGTCGTTCGCGACCCCGCCGCTCGATCGCGAAATCGAGATCGTCGGGCCGGTCACGGTCCGGCTGTGGGTCGCCTCGGACGGGCCCGACACCGATTTCACCGCAAAGCTGGTCGACGTCCATCCGCCGAGCGCCGACTACCCGGACGGGTTTGCGATGAACCTGACCGAGGGGCTGCTGCGCCTGCGCTATCGCGACAGCTGGGAGCGGCCGACCCTGATGGCGCCGGGCGAGGTCTACGAGATCACGATCGAGCTGTTTCCGATCGGCAATTTGTTCATGCCGGGCCACCGGCTGCGGCTCGACATCTCCAGCAGCAACTTCCCGCATTTCGACGTGAACCCGAATTCCGGCGAGCCCGAAGGCTCGATGGAACATCCGCGCATCGCCGAAAACCGCGTCTTTGTCGACCTCGAGCGGCCCTCGCACATCGTCTTGCCGGTCATTCCCTTAGCCGGTTCGCAGCGTTCGCCTCGCGTTGCGGCGGCGCGCCACGACCGATAATCTTGCGCGGAAGCCGGGGCGAGGAGGCGGGTCATGAACGGCGCGCATATTGCTGCTGGCGGCGGCTCTGTCGCCATGGCCGGCGCGGGCTGGGCGGGAGGCACGGGCCGCCGGCTCCGGGAACCCAAGGAACGATCGTCTGATGGCGGCTTCCGGAAGCGCAGCGAGCGCAGGCGCTCGGCAACAGCTTCCACCGGGGATGCGTCGGGGTCGAGGCTTTCCCGATGGGCGTTACGACCAGCGGCCGCGCCAAGGGCTATGCCTATTGGAGCGTACGCTGCAAGAACGGCAAGAGTTACGTCGTGCAAATCCCGCCGAACGTCAAAAGTCCGGCGGTCGTGGCCGACTGCCGGGTCGCTGCAAGGCACCGGCCACGAATGCTTCAAGAAATTTTGAGAGCCATGCGGCACCCGCTCACCAATGCATCGGCTGGCGGCAGACCGAATACCACAGCCCGAGATTCTTGTCCTTCCACTGCGGGTCGGCGCAGTTTTTTTCGACCATCGTCGCGGATTCGGTGGCGCTCGCCGGCGCTACCGGGGTCGAATTCGGAACAGGCGGCCAGCGACATCGCGAGCAGGACCAAGACTCCCAATCTCATCGCCGCGTCTCCTTGCGTCGGGAGCAGACGCGACACGACGGGCCGATTCCGTCGGCTGTCGGCCGCGCGCCGGGCGATTCTCGAGCCCCAACTTTGGCGATTGCAAGGCGATGCTGCGGCGGCTGGAACCATGCGCCGCGGTGGCGCGACGGCGGCCTGGGCGGCGTCGGGCCTGGGCGGGCGCTGTCGCCGCGAGCTAAAAGCTTTCGACGATGACTGATCGGGTTCGGACAACGCCGCGACGGCGGGGTAGGGGGTAATGAAAAACGACGACAGGCCGCGGAATTACCGCAAGGACACCTTGCTGACCCATCTCGGGCGCCACCCCGAAGCGCATCACGGCGCGGTCAACCCGCCCGTCTATCACGCCTCGACGATCCTGTCGGCGAACATGGCGGAATGGGAAGCCAAGCGCGCGCCCGGGCAAGCGTTTCGACGTGATCCGCTACGGCCTGCTCGGCACGCCGACGACCTTTGCGCTCGAAGAGGCGGTGGCGGCGATCGAGGGCGGCTATCGCGCGATGCTGATGTCCTCGGGGCTCGCCGCGGTCACCGCACCGCTGCAGGCGTGCCTCAAAAACGGCGACCATGTGCTGATGGTCGATTCGGTCTACGGGCCGGCGCGGAATTTCTGCGACAAGGTGCTGACCCGCTGCGGGGTCGAGACGACCTATTACGACCCGCTGATCGGCGAGGGCATTGCCCGGCTGATGCGCCCCAACACCAAGGTCGTCTACGTCGAATTGCCGGGCTCGCTGACTTTCGAGGTGCAGGACGTGCCGGCGATCGCCGCGGTCGCGCACGCCGCCGGCGCCAAGGTGCTGATGGACAACACCTGGGCCTCGCCGTGGCTGTTCCCGTCGTTCGTGCACGGGGTCGACGTATCGATCCACGCCGCCACCAAATACATTGTCGGCCATTCCGACGTGATGCTCGGCGCCGTCATCACCACCGAGGAGATGTACGAAGGGGTGCGCACGATGGCGGCCGATATCGGCCATTGCGCCGGGCCCGACGACGTCTATCTCGCGCTGCGCGGGCTGCGCACCCTGAGCGTGCGGCTCGAACGCCACGAAAGGAACGCGCTCGCCGTCGCCCGCTGGCTGCAGACCCGGCCCGAAGTCTCGCGCGTGCTCTACCCGGCATTGCCCGAGGACCCCGGCCACGCGCTGTGGAAACGCGATTTTCTCGGCGCCAGCGGGCTTTTCGGGGTGGTGCTGAAGCCGGCCTCGAAAGAGGCGGTCTACGCGATGATCGACGCGCTCGATTTGTTCGGCATCGGCGCCAGCTGGGGCGGGTTCGAAAGCCTGATCCAGCCGACCACACCGGCGCGCATCCGCAGAGCCACGAGCTGGGAGCCCGAAGGCCCGACCTTGCGCCTCCATATCGGCCTCGAAGACCCGCAGGATTTGATCGAGGACCTCGACCGCGGCTTCCACGCGCTGCGCGCCGCCGACGGTTGACCACGGCACGGGCGGCGGGTTCACGACGATCGAATACGGCTCGGACTGAGCGAGCTTCTGAAGGGGGGCGGGATGAGCGGGCGCGTGTTTGACGGGTTGAAGGTGATCGACTGCGCGAGCTTTATCGCCGGGCCGGCGGCGGCGACGGTGATGTCGGATTTTGGCGCCGCGGGCGATCAAGATCGAGCCGCCGGGGGCCGGCGACTCCTACCGCCGCCGCGCCCAGCCGCCGATCGGGCCGGGGCTCGCCCACAACCCCGGCTTTGTGCTCGACGGCCGCAACAAGCGCAGCCTGGCGCTCGATCTGCGCCAGCCGGAGGGCCAGGCGGTGCTGCGCCGGCTCGTCGCCGAGGCCGACGTGTTCATCACCAACTACCCGCCGCCGGTGCGCCGCCGCCTCGCCATCACCTACGAGGAACTGGCGCCGCTCAACGAGCGCCTGATCTACGCCTCGTTCACCGGCTATGGCGAAACCGGCCCCGAGGCCGACAAGCCCGGCTTTGACGCGACCGCGTGGTGGGCGCGCTCCGGGCTGATGCACCTGGTGCGCGCCGGCGAGGAGGCCGCACCGGCGCGCTCGCTGCCGGGGATGGGCGACCATCCCTCGGCGATGGGGACCTATGGCGCCATCGTGACGGCACTCTACCAGCGCGAGCGCACCGGCAAGGGCGCCTATGTCGGCTCGTCGCTGCTGGCGAACGGGTTGTGGGCCAATGGCTGCTCGGTGCAGGCGGCGCTGTGCGGCGAAAAGGTCGTGCCCCAGCCGCCGCGCGAACGCGGCGTCAACGCATTGCGCATCCATTACCGCTGCCGCGACAACCGCTGGATTTTGTTGTCGATCGCCGCCGACGAATGGCGCTGGGACAAGTTCAAGGCGTGCATCGGGGAGGACGGTGCTGGACGACCCGCGCTATGCCACGGCGGCCTCGCGCGAGGCATATGTGCGCGAGCTGATCCCGATCCTCGACGACATCTTTGCCGCCCGCGACCAGGCCGAATGGCGCCGGATCCTCGACGATGCCGGGCTGATCTTCGGCATCGTCGCCGACATGGACGAGATCCACGAGGACGCGCAGATCCTGGCGAGCGAAGCGCTGGTGCCGTTTACCGACGGCAGCTCCCTGACCGTCAACAGCCCGTTGTGGATCGCCGGCCAGGAAAAGCTGCCGCCCCGCCCTGCCCCGGCCGTCGGCCAGCACAGCGACGAGGTGCTGCGCGAAATGGGCTACGCCGCGACCGAGATCCGCGCGCTGCGCGAGGCCGGCATTATCGGCTGAACCGGCTGGAACTGCGCCGCCCTTCACCCTCCCTCTCCCCGCTGCCGCGGGGCGAGGGCTTTGGTTTTGCGCGCTCGACCAATGCTCCCTCGCCCCGCTTGCGGGGAGAGGGTCGGGATGAGGGGAGGCCGCGCCGATTTTGAGCCGACTAATTGTCGATAACGGCGATCGCCTCGATCTCGATCATCGCGTCGGGGTCGGCGAGCCGGCTGATCTCGACCGTCGTCGAGGTCGGCGTCGCCGGGCCGAAATAGCGCATCCGCATGTCGGGGTGCTTGGAGAACGCCTCGTAATCGGTGACGAAGGTGTTGGTCTTAACGATGTCGGCGAGGCTGGCGCCGGCGGCTTCGAGACAGGTCTTGATGTTTTCGCCGACCTGCTCGATCTGGGCGCGCATGTCGCCCTTGCCGACGCACACCCCGTTGGCGTCGCGCGCCAATTGGCCGGCGACAAAGATCATCTTGCCGGCGCCGCTGACCGTGACGACCTGGCTGTAGCGCGCCTGGCCGTCGACCATGCGGACATGGATGCCCTTGGGCTGAATTTTTTCGCGCTTGATCGCCATGCTATCCCTCCCGTTTAACCCGAGCCCGGACGATCGCCATGCAGGAACAACCGTTTTCCTGCTCCGCGATCTTCGCTAGCATGCCGCGAGCGCTGTCCGCCGGGCTGCGGCCCGCAACAAGACCGGTAACCGAGCGAGGGTGCAATGTCACTGACCAATCTGCGCCACGGGATTTCCTGCCGCCGTTCCACCCGAACGAGGAAAACCCGACCCAGTGTCTGGAGCGCGACCTCGAGCTGATCGCGTGGCTCGACAAGCTCGGCTTTCACGAAGCCTGGATCGGCGAGCACCATTCGGCCGGCTACGAGATCATCAGCTCGCCCGAGATCTTTATCGCCTTCGCCGCCGAGCGCACCCGGCACATCCGCCTCGGCACCGGGGTCGTCTCGTTGCCCTACCACCACCCGATGATGATCGCCGACCGCATCGTCCAGCTCGACCACATGACCCGCGGCCGGGTCATGTTCGGGGCCGGGCCGGGTCTCCTCGCCGGCGACGCGATCATGATGGGCATCGACCCGATGACCCAGCGCGACCGCATGGCCGAGGCGCTCGACGCGATCCTGCGCCTGTTTCAGGGCGAGATCGTCACCGAGAAGACCGATTGGTACACGATGGAGGGGTGCCGCCTTCACCTCTGCCCTACACCAAGCCCTATCCCGAGGTGGCGGTGGTCAGCTCGAACACGCCATCGGGCGGGCGGCTCGCCGGCAAGTATGATCTCAGCATGATTTGCGTTGCCGCGACCAATCCGTTCGGCTACGAGGCGCTGGGGTCGAACTGGCAGATCGCCTGCGATGTCGCCGCCGAGCACGGCGGAAATGACCCGAGCCGGCTGCGCCTCGTCGCCCGATGGACATCGCCGAGACCCGCGAGCAGGCCTTTGCCAATGCACGCTGGGGGTTCGAGCGCTACCTCCGCTACGCCAACAACAACCAGCCGCGCTTTATCGTGCCGAAGGGCGACGACCCGCTCCAATGGTTTGTCGAACCGCTATGGCGTATGCGGCACCCCGGACGACGCAATCGCGCTGATCGAGGCTGCAGGACAAGCAGGGCGCGTTCGGCGCTTTCCTACATCAGGCGCATAACTGGGCCGATTGGGAGGCGACCAAGCGGTCCTACGAGCTGTATGCCCGCTATGTGATGCCGCATTTCAGCCGGGCCAATGCGCCGCGCACCGCGTCCTATCAATGGTGCGGCGACAACCGCACCGAGTTCAGCGGCAAACGCCAGGCGGCGGCGAAGGCGATGTTCGACAAGCACGAGGCCGAGCAGCGCGCCGCCCGCGAGCTGGCCGACGCCGCCCCCGACATCGCCCACCCCGCCCGCGGCCGCGAGGCCTGGTAGGATCCGAGGCGGCAGGCTCGCGTCCGGGCCGCGGGATCGCCGCGCGGCCGATACGATCCGCCCCCTATTCTCCCCCGCTTCAACGTTGTCTGTAGCCCTCAATAGACGCGCTCGGCGGGCGGGAAGCGCCGACCTCGTTGGAGAGGGGTTGAGGTGGACCGGGCGGGCGCCGAGACGTGCGCCGCCGCCTTCGCCGCGCCAGGCGAGGGTGTGGACGAGCCAGTCGCGGTCGTTGCGCTCGGGGTAGTCCTCGCGGGCGTGGGCGCCCCGGCTTTCGGTGCGGTAGGCGGCCGAGCGCAGGATGATTTCCGCCTGCCCGACCAGGTTGTCCAGCTCGAGCGCGTCGACCAGGTCGGTGTTCCAGGTCAGCGAGCGGTCGGCCAGCGCCAGATCGCGCAGCGCCAGCGACACTTGGGCGAGCTTCTCGAGCCCGTTGTCGAGCAGCTCGGCGGTGCGGAACACGGCGCAGTGCTCCTGCATCGTCCGCTGCATCGCCAGCCGCAGCGCGCCGGCGGTGATCCCGCCGCGCGCCTGGCGCCGGGTCGAACCGGGCCACTGCCGCGTCGGCTGCGTCGCGCGGCGGAGCCCGCTGGCGGGCATCGGGCTCGACGATCTCGGCGGCGCGCAATGCCGCCGCCCGGCCGAAGACGACAAGGTCGAGCAGCGAATTGGTGCCGAGGCGGTGGCGCCATGCACCGACACGCACGCCGCCTCGCCGACCGCCATCAGCCCGCGCACCACCCGCTCCGGGTCGTTCGGGATCGGGTCCAGCACCTCGCCGTGAACATTGGTCGGGACGCCGCCCATGTTGTAATGCGCGGTCGGCAGGACCGGGATCGGCTCGCGAGTCATGTCGACCCCGGCAAAGATCTTCGCGGTCTCGGAGATGCCGGGCAGCCGCCGGCGCAGCATTTCGGGCAGCAGATGCTCGAGGTGCAGCAGGATGTGGTCCTTTTGCGCGCCGCAGCCG
>CAVZJF010000029.1:0-85151 GCA_963775525.1 uncultured Alphaproteobacteria bacterium
ACCTTTCCCGCAGAGGAGTGGTTCACGCTCGGTTCGTGAATTGGCCGCCGCCCGGCGGGTCGAGCGGTGTCACGTACGCCCGCGCGCCACGGATTGTGAGCGAGCCCAAGCCTTTCGCAGAGATCCATCGCCGACCAATAGAGCGGCACGGCCCGGCCTTTGACAAAGGGTATGCCGCGATGTCGAATCCGAGCCACGGCAAAAACGGATTGCGGCGGCCATAGGCCCAGATCTCGGCGCGGGCGGAGGGGCGCAGCGCGATCCCGCGGGCGTGGAAGCCCATGGTGTCGGCGACCACCAGCGTGTTCTGCGGGACGGCGAAAACCTCGGGTTCGCCGAGCCCGAGGCGCCGCAACGCCGCCGGGGTGATTCGCGGCGAACCGCGCGCCGACTGAAAATCGGGGCTTTGCGCGGCGGCGAGCGAGATCTGCCGTTCCCAGGCGAGCCGCCGCGGCGTCGGCCGATGCGAGCCTGGAACATAGATGAACGGGCCCTGCGTCCTCGTCCACAGCGGTCAGGAAAAACCACGCCTTGACCGTCGGATGAAAGGTGTCGGCATGAAGCCGCGTCTGCGGGTCGGGCGGCGCCGCGCGGGCCTGCGCGAAAATCGTCTGGATATAGGTCAGCGGTTCGAGCCTCGACGAGCCGACATAGCGCAGGAGGCCGAGCCATTCCGCGCTTTCGACCATGGCCCGCACCGCCGGGAGCCGCGCCAGCGCCGCCGGTCGAGGGCGATGCGCCGGGTGATCGCATCGCCCTGCGTCTGTTCCCGCGCCGGCGCCGGAGAAAGCCAGCACCTGCGCTCGAACCGCGGCGAAGACGGCGCCGGCAGAAATTCGTGCTTGACGACAAATCCGTCGCGCTCGAAGGCGGCCCGGTCGTCCTCGGGATCAGCGAGCGCCAGTCTTTGGCGTCGCCGCTCCGCCATGCGGTCGGCGAGCCGCATCCGGCCGACATGCAGTCCCGCGCGGTTGAGGGCCGGGCTGCCGATGATCGGATTGTCGCGAAACGATTTGGCGCCCGTCGCCAGCGCGGCGACGTGAACGGGGCGCGAAGAGCCACGCGCCGGGCCCCGTTCTGATGCTGCGCCTGCGGCGCACCTGCCGGCGATTCAAGCGCTGCAGCGCGGCGAGCGCGTCGTAGACCAGGCGGTCGATCTCGATGCCCTCGCGCAGCAGGCGCTCGCGGCTGCGGAAGGCGCGCTCGCCGGGAATGCGGATTTCGTCGACGCCCGGCTGGCGCGGAACGCTTTTGATGCGGTCGATCAGCGCGCTGACGTCGCGCTTGAACTCGTCGAGCGGCACCAGCAGATCGGGCTTGAACACGATGAACAGGTAGCCGTCGTCCTCGTCCGGATCCATCGCCGAGCCGGCGAGCACGCCCAGCGCCTGGACGATAAAGCCGAGCCCGTAGCCCTTGTAGCCGCCAAACGGCAGCAGCGCGCCGAGCCGCGCCGCGGTCGGGTCGCGGGTCGGCTGGCCCTGGCGAATCGATCGCCACGCCCTCGGGCAACGGCTGGCCGAGCCGCTCGCGCAACGCCAGCTCGGTGCCCATAAAGGCGGAGGTCCCCATGTCGAGCACGACCGGCCCGCGCGAGGACGGCATGCCGAAGGCGATCGGATTGGTGCCGAGCAGCCGGCGGGCGCCGCCGAACGGGGCGACGTTGCGCGACGAGCTCGCGGTGTGGATGCCGACGAGATCGGCTTTGGCGATCATCTCGCAATAATAGGCGCTGCGCCCGCTCATCCAGCTGTTGGTCACGCCGACGACCGCAAACCCGCGCGCCTCGGCCTTGGCGATCGCGGCGCGCGTGGCGTGATACATCGCCAGCATGCCGACATTGTTGCCGCCGTCGTACAGCGCCGAGACCTCGGTCTCGCGCACGACGCTGATCGGGCGGCGCGGGCGCTTGAAGCGCCGGTGCTCGGGGATGTTCAGGATTTTCGCCAGCCCCGAATACTCGTAGCCGCACAAGCGCCGCGTCGATCATGTGGTCGGCGAGGATGCGGGCTTCTTCGGCGTCATAGCCGATGCCGCGCAACGCTCGTTCGGAATGTTCGCGCGCCTCGGCGACGCTCAGATGGATGCGGTCGGACGCCATTCTCTCTCCTCCGATTTTGCGCTTTCGCTTCCGCTTTCGCTCGGCGGATCAGCTCTGCTCGACGCGAAAGACGGCTTTGCCGGCGATGTGGCGGTCGCGCAGTTCGGGGCCGATCTTCGCCAGATCGCGCCAGCTGCTCTCGACCAGCGCGGGCTTCAGCGAGCCGTCGGCGACGAGCGACGCCAGCAGCGCGAGATCGGGCGCAAACCGTTCTTCGGCCTCGGAGGTGAAATATGAAAAGCTCTGGATGCGGGCGTTCGGATGCTCGGCGAAGTCGCGGAAATTGATCGCTGTCGGCTCGCCCGACGAATTGCCGAAGATGACGATCGTGCCCTTGGCCTCGATCCGCGTGATCGCGGCGGCGAGCGAGGCGCCGCCCGCGGCTTCGAGGATCAGGCCGAACCGCCCTTCCGCCTTGTCGATGCCGTCGACGATCGTGTCGGCGCCGCGCAGGTGCCGGCCGCGCTCGGGGCAGCCGACGACCGCGGTGACATGCGCCCCCGAGCGCGCCGCGATCTGCACCGCCATGTGGCCGACGCCGCCGGCCGCCCCGGTTACCAGCACCCGCTTGCCGAGCAGAGGCGCGCCGTGGCGCAAGGTGCGCAGCGCCGTCAGCCCGGCGACCGGCAACGCCGCGGCCTCTTCGAAGCCGACATTATCGGCGAGCGCCGCCATGCGATGGGCCGGCACCGCCGCGCGCTGCGCCCAGCCGGCGTTGTCGGTCAGGGCGACGACCCGCGTGCCGGCCTTGGGGCCGGCGCCGTCGGCGGCGGCTCGCAGCACGACGCCGCTGATGTCCTGACCCGGCCGCCAGCCTTCGGGCCGGACCTGCATCAGCCGCAATTCGCCGCGGTTCAGCGAAAAGGCGTGGACCTCGACCAGCGCCTCGTTCGCCGCCGGGGCCGGCTCCGGCACGTCGCGGATCTCGACCGGCGCCGCGCCGTTTGGGGCTGTTGACGAGAGCGAGCATCGGCCGCCTCCACGCGAAGCCCCTCACCCTCCCGCTCGCGAGTCCTCCCCTCTCCCCGCTTGCGGGGAGAGGGCTGGGGTGAGGGGCTTCCGAACCGGCTCAGTTCAGCCGCAGATCGACGATGTGCTTGGGGTCGGGCTTCAACTCGCCCTTTTCGACGCGGGTGACGATGTCGGTCAGGATCTTGTTGGTAGGCGTCGCGATCCCGACCTCGTCGCCCTTTTTGGCGACAAAGCCGTTCAGGAACTGGATCTCGGTGCGGCGCCCCTTGAACATGTCCTGGCCGGTCGACGGGCGATGCTCGCCGCCGCCGGGCCGATTGGCCTCGGCCAGACGATGCTCGTCGATCTCCTTGGTCGCGGCCGCATCCCCCTCGCCGGCGCGAGCGATCGTCTCCGGGTCCATATGGCTGACCTCGTCGAACACGTAGCCGAGCGCCTGGCCGACGCGGATCGCCTCGCTGCCGAGCCGGGTCGAGAAATTGCGGATCGCGTCGTTCTTGATCATGTCGCGAGAGATCAGGCCGGTGCAGGCCGACAGCCCGTTGCCCATGACGTTGGTGACGAGCTTCGACCAGCGCTCGCCCCACAAATTCCCGGTCACCATCGCGCTGTCGGAATAGGCGACCAGCCGGCATACTTCCTTGGCGCGGTCGGTGACCCGGCCGTGCACCTCGCCGACGCGGAACACGGTATGGCGCGAGCCCGATTTGCCGGCGGCCCGGCGCACCTGGCCCGGCGCATGCAATTCGACGGTGATCGAGCTGGCGATCGAGCCCAACGTCTTGCCCCAGCCGACGATGCCGGCGATGGTTTCTTCGTTCATGCAGTTCTGCAACGAGACGACGTAGCCGCCGGGCGCCAGATACTGCTGGATCAGGGTCGTCGCCCAGGCGGTGTCGTATGATTTCATGCAGACGAAAGCGATGTCGATCGGCGCTTCCTTGGCGAGCTGCTGCGCCTCGGTCAGATGGAGCGCGCGCGGCTTGACCGTGAACGGCTCGACGTCGCGGATATGGGTGATCCGCAGACCGTCCTTGCGGATGGCTTCGACGTTTTCGGGCCACGGATCGATATAGGTCACGTCTTCGCCGGCCTGCACCATGTGGGCCCCGGCATAACCGCCGACCGCCCCCGCGCCGACGATCGCTATCTTGTTCTTCGCCATCAGCTCTTCCTCCGCATCACGTCCGCGGCGCGGCGCGCCGCGTGCTCCGCCGGCGATCCTAGTACGGCCGCACGGCGCGCGTCATCCCATCCGCATGGGCGTGCTCTGGGCCGTGCTCCTGGCCGGCTCTCGCTCGCACCGCCGCTAGGCGCCCCGCCCTGGGGGTCGCGCGGGGTGCTTCGGCAAGATCAGCATCGGCCCGTACCACGCGACAAAGAGGCCGAAGGCGGCTATCCAGAAGACCGCCGAGGCGACGAGAAGCGGCATCGTCAGCGCGTCGGAGAACGCGGCGGCGACGCGAAAGATCGCGGCAACGCTGACCAGGAGGTAAATCGCGCCGGTGGCCGGGTCGGCGGCCAGCTCCCGCCCGGTGTGACCCCGCGTCGCGCGCGTCATGACCGCGAGGATCATCGTGCCGATCGCACCCGCCGTCAGCGCGTGGATCGCGGCGCTCTGCGGCACCGCAGAGAGCCCAGATCGAGCGACGCCAGGCCGAGCAGAGCCGTGCCGAGCACCAGCCAGAAATATCCGACGTGGAGAATAAAGAGCAGCGGCTCGGCGAGGGTTGCGCCACCGCGCCACCTGAAGAGCCGCGCACAGATTGAACGCCGCCGCGACGAGCAGGAGCATGCCGACGACACGAAGCTCGGGATCGGCGGCCCAGCCGAACAGGCCGGCATGCAATGTGCCGAGAGCGGCGCGATCGACCCAGCCGCCGGATTTCGGAAGCCTCGTGCCGCCGCGCTGCCCCAGCCAGTTGCGGGTGAAGCTCGGCACGATCCGGCCGGCGATGACGGAAATCAGCGCGATTGCGGCGGCGAGCCCGAGACGCCAGCCCAGCCCCTCGGCTGCGAGGACACCGGCGGCCTGCAAATGCATCAGCAGATTGGCGGCGCCGAGCATCGCGACCGGGGCGACGATCGGCAGGTTGCGCCAGCTCCCGCCGGCAATGATTTCGCGGGCGACGACCGCGACGAGGGCGGCCGGAAACGACAAATCCGCCACGATCGCGAGCCATGCGGGGAAGCAGCGCGGAGATCAGGCATGCGACCCGGCCGAGGAGCCACAGGCCGGCGAGCGCCGCCAGCAGCGGACCGCCGACCGGAGGCCGCTTGGTCCAATTCGGGATCGCGGTCAGCAAAAAGCCCGCGACCGCGGCCATACGAAACCAAAGAACATTTCGTGGATATGCCAGGAGAGCGGGTCGAAGCGGCTCGGCAGCTCGACTCCCGCCGTCAGCACCCGATCCAAACCGCCAGAGCCGCCGCCGCCCATGCCCCGGCGGCGAGAAAGAACGGCCGGAACCCCAGGGTCAGAAAGACCGGAACGGGACGCGCCGGATGCTGCGCGGCGATGCTCACGGCAGGTCGCCGACAATGCGCGAAGCCGGGCGCAAGCCGGGGACGAGGCGCATGACCAAGGGCGGATAGAGCGGCCGCAGCTTGACGATGAAGTCCCACGCCATCAGCAGCGCGCCGACGGCGAAGACGACGTCGCCCGGCATCCGCATCCACTGCCAGAACAGCGTCGTATCGTAGAATTCCTGGCTGCGCGCGTAGGCCAGCCCGTGTTCGTAGACGGCGGCGAGCTGCGGCCAGCCGATCGGGAAGAAGTTGAAAACGATCCACATCACCAAGCCGGCGTTATAGAGCCAGAACGCGGCCTGTCCCATTTTCTCGCCGAACCGGATAACGATCGGCGGCGACATAGCGCAGGCAGAAATAGATCAGCCCGATGCCGAGCAGGCCGAAGGCGCCGAACAGCGAGGTATGGGCATGATTGAGGGTGAGAAACGTCCCATGCTCGTAGTAATTGACCAGCGGCGCGTTCAGCGTGCCTCCGCCAAAGACCCCGGCCCCGACAAAATTCCAAAACGCGGCGCCGATGATATAGGTGTAGGCGAGGTCGTATTTGAACTGCCCCTCGGCCTTGATCAGCTGCCGGTTGTGGATCGCCTCGATGATCAGCAGCACCAGCGGCAGCACCTCGATAAACGAGAACATCGTGCCCATCGGCACCCACAAGCCCGGCTCCGCCGGCCCAGTAGAGATGATGCCCGGTGCCGATCACGCCGCCGAGGAAAATCAGGATCACTTCGAGGTAGACGGCGCGCTCGGCGAGCCGGCGCGAGACCAATCCGACCGCCATCAAGCAGATAGGCGCTGATCGCCGCGGCGAAGAACTCGAAGGACTGCTCGACCCACAGATGGACCACCCACCAGCGCCAGAAATCGGTAATGGTGAAGGATTTCCCGATGCCGGTGAGCGGGATCATGCCGAAGGCATAGAGCACCGCGATATTGACGGTCGACGCCCAGATCAGGTGCTCGAGCCGGATCCGCCCCGACCAGAACTGGCGCGTCGCCGGCGCCAGCTCGGCCCAGTCGGCCACAGCGCGCGAAACACCAGGAGGCTCCAGAGGACGAGACCGGCAAAGAACCCGATCTGCCAGCGCGCGGCCGAGCTGGATATAGGAGAGGCCCTGGTTGCCGAACCAGAACCAGCCCTGCCGATATAGCCCATGATGCCGAGATAATTGCCGGCGAGCGCGCCGACGACGACGAGCAAGGTGACCCAGAACAGCACATCGACGAGAAAGGCTTGGCCTTTGGCCTCGCCGCCGCTGATCGCCGGGGCGAGAAACAGAGCCGCGCCGATCCAGGACAGCCCGATCCACACGATCGGCGACTGGATATGCACGTCGCGCAGAAAATTGAACGGCAGGAAGCGGTCGACCACGATACCGTAGAAGCTCGCCCGGTCGGAGTAATAGTGGGCCATGATCGAGTCCAGCGAGGATCTGCAGCAGCAGGACGGCGGCCACAACGAGAAAATACTTGCCGACCCGCCGCTGGCTCGCGGTCAAGGTGCGAAACTGGCCCGAGCACCGGGTCCATCGGCGCGCGTCCGGTTTCGTTCAGAAACCGTTGATAGATGAACAGCACCGCGCCGAACGCGAAGAAGACGAAACAGAAGCTGATCCAGGTCCACATGAAGGTGCTGGTCGTCGGCGTGTTGCCGACCAGCGGTTCGAACGGCCAGTTCTGGGTCCAGGAACCTTGGTGCCGGGACGGCGCGCGACCGTCGTCAACGATGAATAGATCAGAAAATCGGCGGTCTGCCGCGCGCTCTGCGGGTCGAGGCTATAGGCCCGGGTCCAGCCCTTGGCGAAGTCGTCCTGCAGCAAGCGAGTTGCGATCAGTCGGTCGCGCAGAGTGACGATCGCAGCCGGCCAAGGTCCGGCGGGACTGCCACGATTTGATGGGTCAGGTCGATGCCCTGCAGCTCGTCTGCATCGCGGCCCTGGCCGCGGCCTCGTCGCTCGGCCGCGGAGAGCCGCTGCCGCCGCCGCCTGGGCGATGTTGTCGCGGGTCAGGGTGGCCAGGCGCACCAGATTGGCCGCGGTATAATCCTCGCCGAAATACGACCCCATGCCGTAGAGACTGCCGTAATCCATCAGGTCGGCCGCTGAAATCCGGCTTTGCCGGCGACGATATCGGTCGCCGACATGAGCAGCGCGCCGTCGGACGCGACGAGCCGGTCGGGGATCGGCGGCGCCTGCCGATAGGTCAGACGGTGGTCCAGCCGAGGATCGCGAAGGTGACGACCGCGACCGCCAGCAGAACCCATTTCAGGACGTTGCTGACAGGGTCTTCCCGCTGCGTCGCGGTCATATCGACAGCCATGGCTTGCTCCGGCGGCTTCCTCGAGGGGGAGGATACACCTTTGCGCGATGCGGGCATTGCGCCGGATCAATGCAGCGGTCGAGATCGATCTCACATCGACTGCCGCCGGCCAGGGGCTCGACCGCGACGCCGGCGGTCGAGCACGGCCGAGGAGGAAACAGGCTAACCGGCGCCCGATCGCTCTATCGTTTGGGCGCGGGCGGCTTGCGGGGCCGCGGATTGCGCCGCACGCCGCGCGCCGCGGGCGGCGGGCGGTTGCGGCGCCGCTGCGGGGGCCGCCGCAGCGGGCGCGTCGCCAGCCGCCAGTCGACGATCATGCCGACCGGGATGCCGGCCAACCCCAGCGCCATCAGGCCGCTGGCAACGCGGTCGAGCGGGTCGATCTCGACCACGACGACGACCAGCCCCAGCACGAGGCCGGCGCCGAAAGTCAACAGGGCGATCTTCGTATAGCGCATCCGTTGCAGCCGCGGGGCGAGGCTCCTAATCTCTCTGGGCAAGAGAGAACACCGCGGCGGATGCAGCGCCAATGCCAAAGAGGGGACAACGAATGATCGAGGTCGAGCGGCCGGCGGATCTCGCCCAATATGTCGGCAAGGAGATCGGGGTCAGCGACTGGTTCACCGTCGACCAGGCGATCATCGACAAATTCGCCGAGGCGACCGGCGACCACCAATGGATCCATGTCGACGTCGAGCGCGCCAAGCGCGAGATGCCGGGCGGCAAGACGATCGCTCACGGCTATCTGACCCTGTCCCTGGTGCCGCGGCTCGCCGCGACCCTGCTGCGCGTCAGGAAGCGCTCGCGCGGGTTGAATTACGGCTCGAACCGGGTGCGCTTCACCGGGCAGGTGCCGGCCGGCTCGCGCGTCCGCCTGCGCCAGAACGATCAAATCGGTCGAGCCGGTCGAAGGCGGCGGCGTGCGCATCACCTCGGAAAGCACGATGGAGGTCGAGGGTGCGGCGCGCCCGGCGCTCGTCGCCGAAACCATCAGCATGCAATTCGAGTGAGCCGACAACACCAACAGGCGAGGAGGGATGTTCCATGACCAGCAACGGGGCGAACGACCAGGCATCATATACCTATTTGGGACTGGCCGGTGAAACCGGCCGCGGCCGGGTCGTGGATTCGGGGCTTTTCCGGATAGCCGACGGCAACGACGAATGGGAACCGCTGACCCGCGGCCTGCCCGAGATGCCGGCGGTGCGGGCGCTGGCGGTGCATCCGCAGCATCCCGAGATCGTCTATGCCGGGCACCCAGTCCGGCCCCTATCGCAGCGCCGATCGCGGCGAGCATTGGGAAAAGGTCGGCGTGCCCGACCACGGCCTGCCGGTGTGGTCGGTCCTGTTCCATCCGCATGACCCCGACGTGATCCTCGTCGGCTACGAGAATTGCGAGATCTACCGCAGCGACGATGCCGGCGAGCGCTGGACCCGGCTGCCGGTCAGCGTGCGCTTTCCGGAGATCACCACCGCGCCCGGCGCCAACCCGGCCAAGCGCGTGCTGAAGATGGACGCCAGCGTCGGCGAGCCCGACCTGATCTATGCGGCGATCGAGGTCGGCGGCACCTTGCGCTCGACCGATGGCGGCGAGCATTGGGAAAATCTGAGCCACGGCCAGTACCTGAACGACGACGCGGTCGACATGCATGGCGTGCTGGCGAGCCGCTGGCGGCCCGGCACGGTCTTCGGCATCGGCCGCGCCGGCATGTTCGCGAGCGCCGACCGCGGCGACCACTGGCGCCACGTGCCGTTGGAGCCATTGAACGCCAAGGGGCAGATCTATTGCCGCGACATCCGCGAGGTGCCGGGCAACCCGCGCAAATTGTGGGTGGCGGCGGGCGGCAGCTTTCAGAGCGAGGTCGGCGTCCTGCTGCACAGCCCCGACGGCGGCGACAGCTGGACCCGGGTCGACACCGGGTTTCAGCCGCCGCACACGATGTTCGCGCTGGCTTTCGACGACCGGCAGCCGGCCGGATGTCGGCCGCGACCAATGGCGGCGAGGTCTACAGCAGCCAGGACGGCGGCGAGAGCTGGACCGCCCACAAGCCGCCGCCGGGCGGGACCCAAGTCTACGCCCTCGCCCGCGGCTAGCACGGCTTTGAGGGCGGTCGGGAATACCGCGCGTGGATTTTCGGCTGACCGAGGAGCAAACGCGGCTGCAGCAGCGCTGCCGGGCGCTGGCCGCCGATTTCGCGACGCGGTCGGCCGAGCACGACCGCGATGCGAGCCATCCGACCGAAAATTACGAACGTTTGCGCCGGGAAGGGTTTTACGAGCTCAACATCCCTAAGGAGCTGGGCGGCGCGGGCGTCGGCCTGCTCGGGCACACCCTCGCCTTCGAGGCATTGGCCGAGGGCTGCCCGGCGACGGCTCTCGCGTTCAACATGCACGCCTCGGTCGTCATGCCGTTGATGGAAAGCCACGAGGTCTCGAGACGAAACCAAGCGCCGCGTCGCCGATCTGGTCGTCAGGCAAGGAAAGCTCATCGCCGGCAATTTTTCGGAACCGGGCACGACCTCGCTGATCGGGGCGCGTCCGATCACCGCGCGGGCACGCCGGGTCGACGGCGGATACAGCATCACCGCCCGCAAGATGTTCGCCTCGATGCTCGAAGCCGCGGATTACTGCATGGTGCTGGCCTATCCGGAGACCGCCGCAAGTCCCTTTGCTGGTGTCATGCTGCTGGTGCCGCGGGCAGCGGAAGGGCGCAGGGTCAATGCCAACTGGGATACGCTCGGCATGAGGGCGACCCGCAGCGACGCGTTGATCCTCGACGAGTGCTGGGTGCCGGAAAGCGCGCTCGTCTTCGAATCCGACGACATCCGGCCGTTCCGGCACGCCCATTTGAACTGGTTCTGGGGCTCCTATACGGCAGTTTATCTCGGCGTCGCCGCGGCGGCCTATCGGGAAGCGGTGCGGGTAATGAAGACGCGGCAGCCGGAAGGCTACGCCCAGCCACTCGCCTATCAGCCCGATGTCCGCCGCCATGTGGCGCAGATGAGCGCCGATCTCGAAGCGGCCCGCCTCGTCACCTATCAGGTCGGCCTGGCTCAGCGACACCGAGGGGCCGACGCCGCAAACGACGGCCGCCCTCTACCGCGCGAAATATGTCGTCGGCGAGGCCGTGACCCGCATTACCCGCACGGCGCTGACCCTGTCCGGCGCGCACGGCATCTTCAAAGGCTCGCGCCTCGAGCAGCTGTTCCGCGACGGCGCGATCGCGACGGTGCAGCCGCCGCCAGCCGGATTTTTGCCTGCTGAACACGGCGATGTACGAGCTGGCTCTCGATCCCGACGACATATTGCCGGCGCTCAAACCGGTTTGAGCCGAGGCCGTCATTGTGAGTGCGGACCCTATCGATCTGAGTGGAGGAAAGTTGATGGCAGAGGTTTTGGAGCGGCAGAGGGTGACGGTGCGGCCGACCGGGGCGGCGCTCGGCGCCGATATCGAAGGGGTCGACTTGGCGCGGCCGTTGCCGCCGGCGGCTGTCGCGGCGATCAAAGAGGCGTGGTCCGACCATTTGGTCTTGCGCTTCCGCGGCCAGCATCTCGGGGACGACCAGCTGATGCGGTTCAGCGCGCTCTTCGGTGACCTCGACCTCGCGCCGGTCATCGCCGCCGCCCGCGTCAAGGTTCCGGGCGAGGACCGCTATGTCGAGACCGCCGAAGACGGGCAGCGTTACGTTTCGGTCATTTCCAACATCATCGAAAACGGCGTCGCGATCGGCGCGCTCGGCGCCTACGAGGCGATCTGGCACACCGACATGTCATACAATCCCGAGCCGCCGATCGGCAGCGCGCTTTATTCGCTGGAAGTGCCGCCGTTGGGCGGCGACACCGGCTTTGCCAATATGTATCCGGCCTACGACACCCTGCCCGAAGATCTTCGGCGGCGGGTCGAGGGTTGCCTGTGCCGGCATGATTCGAGCCGCAACAGCGCCGGCGAATTGCGCCGCGGCAATTCCGAGGTGACCGATCCGCGCCAGGCGCCCGGAGCCGACCACCCGATCATCCGCACCCATCCGGTGACCGGCCGCAAGGCCTTGTTTCTCGGCCGCCGGCGCAACGCCTACATCCAGGGCCTCGATCTCGCCGACAGCGAGACGTTGCTCGACGCCCTGTGGGCGCATGCGACAAGGCGCGAGCTGACCTGGTATCAGCAATGGCGCGTCGGCGATTTGATCCTGTGGGACAATCGCTGCGTCATGCACCGCCGCGACGAATTCGACCCCAATACCCGCCGGCTGATGCACCGGACCCAGATCAAGGGCGACCGGCCGTACTGAAGCTCACCGTCAGTCGGCCTCCACCAGCGCGAGGCGGTCGGCCGCCGGCTCGTATTCGAGAACGAACAGCACGGTGTTGCGGGCTCTGACCGGAGCGCGCCGGGCGGCAATGCATGCTTGACCAGTTGCCGGAATATCGCGCCGTGGGTCGACACCCCGATCCGCCGATAGGCGTGCGCCGTAGCGAAACGCCGTAACGCCGCCAATCCGCGGGTCAAGGTGGCGCGCCCGGTCTCGCCGCCGGGAAAAGCGGTGTCGCCGCTGTACCAGCGCTCGGTCAATTCCGCGCCAAAGCGCGCTTTGGCGTCCTCCCACAGCAGCCCTTCGGCCGCGCCGACATTGGTCTCGCGCAACCCGTGATCGGTCATCAGCGGCACGCCCAACGTTTCGGCGATGATCCGGCCGGTGGTCAGTGCCCGCGTCAGGTCGCTCGACACCACCGCGTCGAGCTGGTGCGCTCGTAAGCGTTCGGCCAGCGCCTCGGCTTGCGCCAGGCCGGTCGGCGTTGAGCTGCGTGTCGGTGTGGCCTTGCAACCGCCCCTCGCGGTTCCAATCGGTCTCGCCGTGGCGGAACAGAAACAAACGTGCGCCGATCGCCAACGTGCTGCATGCAAGTCTCCGCAGATGGCGGCGGGTTGGGGCCGATAGCGAGCGCCGCCCCAAAACCGTCGTCTTTGTTCAGCGCCGCCGGCCGGTAAAGACGAACCAGCCCCCATACCATTCAAAGGCGTTGACGCCGAGGATCCCGAGCAGCCGCGTCGGCTCGTTCCGCGCCCACCGGATCCGCCTGAAATACTCGGATGGGGTCAGATTGGCGCGCGCCGATTTCGCCACCCGGTCGACCCGGCTGATGTCGAGCAGGCCGCCATAGCGCTGCCGGACTTGCTCCGCCGCGCGGAAAAACCGGACATGGCTCTCGTAATCGAAGTTTGGGACCGAGCAGATGCAGGTGCGGCCGGGTTCCCAGCGTTCGATGGCCGACAGATCGTCGTCGACATGCTCGAACACCTCGCAGCAGACGAGCGCGTCGTAGGAGGTGCGATAAGCCGCCGGGTCCGCTGCATTGCCGACAAAAAATCGGCCCGCGGGATTGCGCTTTTGCGCCTTCTCTATTGCCACCGGGCTGAGGTCGAACCCTTCGTAGCGCACACCGGAGGCGATCAACATCTCCGCCAGGACGCCGCTGCCGCAACCCACCTCCAAAACGGTGGCGAAGCCGGCCGTCTTGACCAGCTGACACACCTTGGGAACAGCGGGTAATAGGGGCTGGTGTGCGGCCGCTCATAGGTGCGGTCGTCATGCGAATACATCTCGTCGTAATAATCGCTGCCGCGCCGCTCCTGCGACATTCCTGTCTCCGCTGGTGAACCGCTTTCCGCTGGTCACGAGAAGGCCGAGTGCGGCTTCCAACCCGCAGCACCGCGGCAGCGCTCGGGCTCATCCCGCAAAACGCCGCCTATTCGGGCACTTTGGGCGGGCCTCTCGATCGAGATGGGCCGAGCGCCTGACCTTGATTACCAGAAATCGTGATCAACTCGTTATCGTTATGCTCGAATCCGATCAGGCGCCGACACAATCGACCGCAGAATCGACCGGAGCGACAAGCGATCGGCGCCGCCACAATTGGCGCGTCGGATCAGCGCCCGGCGCCGGTGTTGCGCACGATCGCCATCGAGAAATAGGGAGCTTCGTCGATTTCGGCGAGAGGCCGGACCTGTTGGCCGGGCAAGCTTGCATGCTCGACATAAAGCGCCTGCGCCAACATCCCGAGCCTCTGCAACACCCGCCTCACCTTCGCGAGATGCCGGCCAAGCTTGACGATGGCTGCGGTATCGGCCGCGTCGAGACGGCGGGCGATTTCGGCTTCGGCGAGCGTCGCCGGGATCACCGCGAGGGCCTCGTCGCGGGTCACAAGCGGCTGTCCCGCGGCGGCGGCGCAGGCGGTCAGCGACGACACGCCCGGCACGATCTCGATCGCGCAGCGATCCGTCAGCCGGGCAAGAATGCCGATAAAGCTGCCGTAGAACAGCGGGTCGCCCTGGCACAGCAGCGCCACGTCGTAGCCGGCGTCGAGTTCGGCGGCGATCGTCGTCGCGGCGCCGTCGTAGACTTCCGCGGGCGGCGGCCCCGGCCGCATCGGAAAGCGGATTGCGATTTCCCGCTGCCGGCCGTCGAGCCAGGCGGCGACGACGGCGCGCGCGAAACTGTCGCCGCGCTCCGGCGCCGGGTAGGCGACGACCGGCGCTGCCCGCAACAGCCGCAGTCCCTTTAGGGTCAGCAGCTCGGGGTCGCCCGGCCCGACGCCAATCCCGTACAGCCGCCCTTGCCCCATGGTGTCCGCTCTCATTTTGTCAGGGCTTCGCCAGCGGCCAGCTGGGTCACGCGCGCCAGCGGTCGCCACAGATGATGCGCGCCGGCGGGTTCGGCCCGGCTGACGGCGATCCGGGTCAGCGCGCCGCGGTGACGCGCGTGCCAGTCGAGGAGGCCGCGCTTCGCCCTCGGCGGTCACGACGTTGGCGACGAGCCGGCCGCCCGCCGGCAATGCCGCCCACAGCGACGGCAGCAGCCCCGGCGCGCCGATCCCGCCGCCGACAAAGATCGCGTCAGGCGGCGGCAGGCCGTCGAGCGCCGCCGGCGCCGCGCCGAGGACGATGCGCAGCCCCGGCACCCCAGCGCTGCGGCGTTGCGCGCGATCGTCGCCGCCCGCCCGGCATCGCGCTCGACTGCGACCGCCGCCACCCCGTCGCCGGCGCGCAGCCATTCGATCGCGATCGAGCCGCAGCCGGCGCCGACATCCCACAAGATTTCGCCGGCCAAGGGCGCCAGCGCCGCCAGGGTCGCGGCGCGCACTTCGCGCTTGGTCAGCTGGCCGTCATGCTCGAAGGCGTCGTCGGGCAGCCCGGCGAGACGCGGCAACGCCCTTGCTCCGGGCCCGGCGCGGCAGTCGATCGGCGATCGTGTTGAGGTCGGCGACCCGGCGCTCGCCCCAGCATTGCGCCGCGTCCGCGGCGACCGCCTCGCGCGGCCCGCCGAGACGGCTGAACACGGTCATCTGGCTCGGGCCCCAGCCGAGCCCGGTCAGCAGCGCCGCGACCGCGCGGGCGTGCCGCCATCCTCGGACAACGCCAGCACCCGCCGGCCCGGCATCAGACTGCAGCCGCAAGCTGTCGAGCGGCCGCGCGTGCAGGCTGATCGTCGCGCACTCGGCGAGCGGCCAGCCGAGCCGCGCCGCGGCGAGGCTGAACGCGCTCGGCTGGGGAAGGATCGTCATTTCCTCGCGCGGGAAGCGGCGCGCCAGCACGGCGCCGACGCCGTACCACAGCGGGTCGCCGCTCGCCAGAACCGTCACTCGCCGGCCGCGCCGTGCGGCGATGGCGTCGATCGTGCTCTCGAGCGGCCGGTCCCAGACCAGACGCTCGGCGCGTGGCCTCGGGCACCATCGCCAGATGACGCGCGCCGCCGACCAACACCTCCGCGGTTTCGACCAAGGTGCATGCCGCCGCCGACAGGCCGGCGAGGCCATCCTCGCCGATGCCGACGACCGCGAGCCACGGCCTCATCGTCGGCTCGCCAGCGCGTTGACCGCGGCGGCGGCGATGGCGCTGCCGCCGCGCCGGCCGTGCAGGGTGACGAAGTCGAGCCCGCCGCCGAAAGCCGCGAGCGCCGCCTTGGCTTCCGCCGCGCCGACAAATCCGACCGGAAAGCCGAGGACCAGCGCCGGTTTCGCCGCTCCCTCGGCGAGGATTTCGAGCAGCCGGAAAAGCGCCGTCGGCGCATTGCCGATGGCGACCACCGCACCTTCGAGATACGGACGCCAAAGCTCAACCGCCGCCGCCGAGCGCGTCGTGCGCTGCGCGGCGGCGAGAGCGGTGGCCGCGGGGTCGCGTAGAGGAGCACCGGATGTCGTTTTCGGCGGTCAGTTGCTCGCGGATGATGCCGGCGGCGACCATCGCCAAATCGGCGAGTATCGGCGCGCCGCTCTCGATTGCCGCTCGTCCGGCCGCGACCGCTTTCGCCGACCAGGCGAGATCGTCGAGAATGGCGATGTCGCCCGCGGCGTGCGCGACCCTTACCGCTACCGCCCGCAACGAACGTGGAAATCGCGCAAGATCAGCCTCGGCCCGGACCAGCGACAACGATGTTCGCGATATCGCCTTCGGATTGCGAAGGTAGGCGTATCGCTTTGCGGCCCCCTCGTCTCTGCGCTCTGCGGGCCCCCGCCGAGACCACTCCTCGCGTGGTGAGGGGATGGGAGTAGATGTGCCAGAGTCGGGTTCGGCGCACTGTGCCGGCGCCGGGATCGGCCGCTGACGCGCCGCGGTCACACCGAGGGTCCAGGCTTCCTCGCTCTCGACTCGGCTCCGCTGCCCCGATGTCAGGCCTGGATCGCCGACGAACAGCGCCCCCAATTCGCCGGCACGGTCGCGCTCGGCAAGAAAGCGGGCGACGGTGCGGACTTGGGCAGCGTCCTTGGTTTCGTCGGCGCCCGGCTTGACTGCCCATAATGACGGGTACACCTCCGCCACCACTATGCGCGCACCCGCGGACGGGCGAAGGCCGGTTTCGAACGGCCACACCTGCGTGTCACCGCGCCAGCGCGGGTCGTCGCGCAAGGCGCGCGCCACCGGGATGCCGGTCAATGCCTGGCCGCCGACCGAGCCGGCGCCCAACAGCTTCCAGCAGGGCTGCGCTGTCGGGATGTAGAGATCGACCAGGCGGCGCTCGGCCAGCCCGTCGCTGCCGTGACGCCGATGATGCTTGCTTTGCAGATGCGTCCGTACCGGTGCGGCGGGGCAGCCCCAGAACGGAAACCCGCCTTCCGACACCCGGCGGTTGAATGCCTCGGCCACGTCGAACCGGTTGTTGCGGTTGTGCTCGTCGTCTTCGATAAGCCCGGCGATCTCGTCCCACACCGCCCGCCATGGGAGACCGGAAAGCCCGAGCCGGGCGGCAAAGCCGGCCGGATAGCCGAACGGAAAATCGAAGCCGAGCAGGACGCGCCTGTTCCTCTCCTGCGCTGCGGCCAGCCACTCTGCGATCAACCCCTTCGCGGCGTGACGGGTCGCGGGGTTGACGAGGCTTTCGCCCTCGGCGTCGCGACGGCAGATCCAGATGCTGTCGCGGCCCAGCCGCGGCACGCTCGCCGCACTCCAATCGACGATGATGAAAGTGTCGAACATCACCGATGGTCGTGACGGTGTGGGTGATCGTGCCCGTCGCCGACTCCAATCCCGCGCACATGGTGGTGATGGCCCGTCTGCACCGCCCCCGCGTCGTTCTCGTAGCCAATGATCTGGGTTCGGTATTTGCACAGCTGGCAGTTCATCGCCGGCTGCTGCTCAGTCAATTCCTCGACCCGCTCGGTGAACGCGTCGAGCACCGCGGGATGGTCGCGCAGATAGGATGCATTGACGAATTCGATCTCCGGAAAAAGCCGCGCGGCGGCGGCGCTCTGCTCGTAGATTCGTTTGACCAGGACGCCGGTAAACAGGAAATACGGGAACACGACGATGCGGCGAAACCCGAGGCGGGCCGCATATGTCAGCGCCGCGTCGACGCGCGGATGCGCGACGCCGCTGAAAGCGGTCTCGGCCCAGCCGAACCCCATCCCTTCCCACAGCATGCGAGCGATTTTGGCGATGTTGGAGTTGGCGTCGGGGTCATTGGTGCCGCGCCCGACGACAACCAGCAACGTCTCTGACCGGTCGACGCCATTCTGCGGCATCGCCGCGGCGATGCGGTCGGCCGCCGCGGTCAACAGTTTCGGGTCGATCGCCAGATCGCGGCCAAAGCGTACCTCCACTCCCGGGTTGTCGGCGGCGAAGCTGTTGATCTCCCACGGCAGGTCGTTCTTGACGTGGGTGGCCGCGAACAGCATGCCGGGCACTGCGAGAATGCGCTGCGCCCCCCGCCGCGCCAGTGCCGCGAGGCTGTCGCGGATCGTCGGCCGCGCGAATTCGAGATACCCGGTGGCGAAATCGACCTTCGGCAGCCGCGGACGCAGCGCTGCCGCAAGCAATTCGAACTCCGCGATCGCCTCGGGGTCGCGGCTGCCGTGGCCGCAGACCAGCACCGCCGTTTCCGTCATCGGTTGACCCTCCCCCACCCGCGGCCGAGACTGCGGCCGCGATGATGCCGGTTGCCGCCGACCCGCTGTTGCTGCTCGCCGCCGGCCTTGCTGTCGATGCCTGGTTCGGCGACATGCCGGCGATCTTCGCCCGCATCCCTCATCCGATCGTGCTGGCCGGCCGCGGCGTCGCGTTTTTCGACCGGAAGCTCAACCGCGACGTCAGGAGCGAAGCCTCGCGCCGCGCCCGCGGCGTCATCACCGTGGTGGTGCTGGTCGGCGCCGCCGCGGCGTGCGGCTTTGTGATCCAAAAGCTGTGTCGCGGCAGCCTTCCCGGTGCTGTGGTCGAGATCGCGCTGATCGCGATTCTCGTCGCCCAGCGCAGCCTCTTCGAACACGTCGCCGATGTCGCTCGCGCGCTCGCCGATGGCGGGCTCGCCGCCGGGCGCGACGCGGTGCGCCATATCGTGGGCCGCGACCCGAGGAGCCTCGATGCGCATGGCGTGGCGCGCGCGGCGATCGAAAGCCTCGCCGAAAATTTCAGCGACGGCGTCGTCGCCCCGGTCCTTTGGTACTTGGCGCTGGGGCTGCCGGGGCTCTTCGCCTACAAGATGGCGAACACGCTCGACAGCATGATCGGCCACAAGACGCCGCATTACCGCGCTTTTGGCTGGGCGGCGGCGCGCTTCGACGACATCGCCAACCTGGTCCCGGCGCGGGTCAGCGGGCTGCTGATCGCCGCCGCGGCCTTGTTCGCCCGCGACGGCCGCCCGGTGCACGCCTTCGCGATCATGCTGCGCGACGGGCGCAAGCACCGCTCGCCGAACGCCGGCTGGCCCGAGGGAGCGATGGCCGGCGCGCTGGGCCTGGCGCTCGCCGGGCCTCGGCGTTACGCCGAGGGGGTGGTCGCCGACCCATGGGTCGGCGACGGCACCGCGCGCGCGGCACCCGCCGACATCGCCCGCGCGCTCGGCCTCTACAAGCACGCCTGCCTGATCCAATGGGGCCTGGTGGCAGGCGCCTGGCTTGCCGGTCATGCCGGCCTCCTCAGCTGAAGTGCCGATGGGCGCGCCGCGGCGAGGAGCTCCGGAAGGTCGAGGCTGCGTTCGAGATGGTCGGCGAGCGCGTCGAGGGTGGTCTCGACTTGATGCTCGTATGCAACCGTGCCGGCGGCGCCGAGGCTTTCGAGAACAGCGCGGCGGAATCGGTCGCTCCCGAAAAGGCCGTGCAAATAGCAGCCGGAGACAAGCCCGTCGGCGCTGACGGCGCCCTCGGCGCGGCCCGCGAGCCGCAGCATCGGCCGTTCCAGCCCCGGCCCGGTTGTCATGCCCAGATGCATCTCGTAGCCCTCGACCGGCATCCCGGTCGCGACATCGACGCCGGCGGCGAGCCCCAGCTGCTTTTGTCCGCGGAGCACGGTGTCGACATCGAGAAGCCCGAGCCCTGGCACTGTCGCCGCCTGATCTTCCAAGCCGAGCGGATCGGCGATCGTCCGGCCGAGCATCTGATAGCCGCCGCACAGTCCGAGAATCCGTCCGCCCTGGCGGCGATGCGCCAGCAAGTCGATGTCCCAGCCCTCGCGGCGCAGGAATTCGAGATCGGCGATCGTCGACTTCGAGCCCGGCAGGATCACGAGCGCGGCCTCGCGCGGCAGCGGGCGCCCCGGCCGAACCATGACGATTTCGACACCCGGCTCGGCGTGCAACGGGTCGAGATCGTCGAAATTGGCGATCCGCGGCAAGATCGGCACCGCGACGCAGACACGCGATGCCGCTCCACATTGGCCCCCTCGCCCCTCACCCCAGCCCTCTCCCGGCACGCGGGGAGAGGGAGGGACCCGCGCACTGGGAGGGCGAGGGGCAAGCGCCAGCGAATCCTCCGCCGGCAGCAAATCCGCGGGCGCGAAGTACGGCACCACCCCGAACGAGCGCAATCCGGTGCGCGCGCCGATCGCGGCGACGCCGCCGTCGAACAACCGCACGTCGCCGCGGAACTTGTTGACGATGTAGCCCGCGAGCAGCGCCTGCTCGCTTTCGGTCAGCAGCGCGTGGGTGCCGACGAGCTGGGCGATGACGCCGCCGCGCTCGATGTCGCCGATCAGCACCACCGGCACGTCGGCCGCCTCGGCAAAACCCATATTGGCGATGTCGCCGGCGCGCAAATTGATCTCGGCCGGGCTGCCGGCGCCCTCGACCAGCACCAGATCGGCGGCCTCGCCGAGCCGCCCGAACGCGGCCAGCACCGCGGCAAGAAGCTCGGCGCCAGACGGCGATATTCGGCAGCCGCGGCATTGCCCCACACCCGGCCGTCAACCACGATCTGCGCGCCGCTTTCCGACTGCGGCTTCAGCAGCACCGGGTTCATGTCGGTCACCGGCTCGACCCCGCAGGCGCGCGCCTGCAACGCCTGTGCCCGCCCGATCTCGCCGCCGTCGCTCGTCACCGCGGCGTTGTTCGACATGTTCTGCGGCTTGAACGGCCGCACCCGCAACCCGCGCCGGGTAAAGGCGCGCGCCATCCCCGCCAGCAGCAGCGACTTGCCGACATCCGACCCGGTCCCCTGCAGCATCAGCGCTGCCGGCATCAGAACTCGATGCCCTGCTGGGCTTTGACGCCGGCCCGAAACGGATGCTTGACCAGGGTCATCTCGGTGACGAGGTCGGCGGCTTCGATCAGCTCCGGCTTGGCGTTGCGGCCGGTGACGATGACGTGCAGGTCGCGCGGCTTGGCCTTCAGCGCCGTCACGACCTCCTCGATCGGCAGATAGTCGTAGCGCAACACGATGTTCAGCTCGTCGAGCAGCACCAGCCGGTAGGACGGGTCGGCGATCATCGCCTTTGCCGTCTCCCATGCCCGGCGGGCGGCGGCGATGTCGCGGGCGCGGTCCTGCGTATCCCAGGTAAAGCCCTCGCCCATCGCCCGGCAGGTCACGAGATCGCCAAAGCGTTCGAGCGCGACCCGCTCGCCGGTATTCCACACGCCCTTGACGAACTGGACGATGCCGACCCGCATGCCGTGGCCGAGGCAGCGCAGCACGATGCCGAAAGCCGCCGTCGATTTGCCCTTGCCGGTGCCGGTGTGGACGATCAACAGCCCGCGCTCTTCGGTCTTGGTCGCCAGCATCCGCTCGCGCGCCGCCTTGCGCCGCGCCGCCTTTTCGTTGTGGCGGCGGTTGATGTCCTCCTCGCTCTCGAACGCGTCGCTCACGCGCCGCACCATTGCAGCCAGGGCTTCGCGGGCGCTGTTGCGGCGCGGCCGCCACAGGCCGCGCTCGATCGCTTCGGGAAACCGGCGGCTGGTCTCGGCCAGCGCCGCCGGGTTGTGCTCGGCCATGAAGCCGCGCACCGCGTCGTCGGCGAGATAGGCGTCGTAGAGCGCCTCGAAATGCGCGTCGTCGACGGCGCGCGCGGTCGCGGCAAAGGCGAACAGGTAATCGACCGTCGCGGCGATCTCGGCCGCGCCCTTGTAGCCGTGGCGCATCACGCCGGCGATCCAGCGCGGGTTCGCCGCGCGGCCGCGGACGACGCGGCCGATTTCCTCGCGCAGGCTGCGGATGCGCGGCATCTCCGGCCGCGAATGGTCGTTGTGCCAGACCGCCGGGACCCGGCCCGACAGCTGCCTGACGACGAGCGCGAGCCCGCCCTCGAACTGGTAGTAATCGTCGCTGTCGAGCAGATCGTGCTCGCGATTGTCCTGGTTGTGCAATACCGCGTCGGCGGCGGCGAGCCGCTGTTCGAGCATCGCCCGCTCGGCGCGGCCCTCGGCGCCGGCGCCATAGGCATAGCCGCTCCAGCCGAGATAGGCCTCGGCGAGATCGCCGTCGTCATCCCAGATCCGCTCGTCGATCAGGGTCTGCAGTCCGGCCCCATAGGCGCCCGGCTTGGAGCCGAAGACGCGGTAGCCGGCGCGGCGCGACGCCTCCTCCGGCGCGAGTACCCTGCGCTTCGAGCGCTGCGCGATCGGCGGCGAAGCGAGCGGCGAGCGGGTTGACGGCGGGCGGCTCGTCGAGCGCGGCGACCGCGCGCGCCGCCGAGTCGACGAGGTCGATCAGCCCGGGAAAGGCGTCGCGAAAAAATCCGGAGACGCGCAACGTGACATCGACCCGCGGCCGGTCGAGCACCGAGGCCGGCAGGATCTCGAACCCGGTCACCCGGCCGCTCGCCGGCTCCCAGACCGGGCGCACGCCCATCAGCGCCAATGCCTGCGCGACATCGTCGCCGCCGGTGCGCATGTTGGCGGTGCCCCAGGCCGACAACGCCACCCGCGCCGGGTAGTCGCCGTGTTCCTGCGCATGGCGCTCGACCAGCATCGCCGCCGATTTCCAGCCGAGCTGCCACGCCGCCTGGGTCGGCACCGCGCGGGTATCGACCGAGAAGAAATTGCGCCCGGTCGGCAACACCTCGGGCCGGCCGCGGCTCGGCGCGCCGGACGGGCCGGGCGCGACGAAGCGGCCATCGAGCCCGGCGAGCAGCCCGGCGATCTCGGCCGCGCCGCAGCCCGCGACCGCCGGGCGCAATTCGCGCTCGATCCAATCGAGAACCGCGCGGGTCTGATGCCAGCCCGGCTCGGGTGCAGCCTCGCCGGCGACGAGCCGCAGCGCCAGCGCCTCCAGCCGCTCGACCGTGTCGCCGGCGGTGCGCCACGCGCGTCGCTCGCCGCAGGACAGCTGCGGGCGCGGGCCGGTCCAAGGGTCGGCCAGGTCGAGCGCCAGCGGGTCGGCGCCGAGACCGAGATCGGCGGCGAGCGCGCGCAGCAGCGACATGTCTTCCGGGCGCGAGCCGCGGCTGGCGCGGGCAAAGGCGACGAGCAGCGCGTCGAGCCGCTCGCCCTCGGGGCTTTGCCCGAAGACATGCAGCCCGTCGCGGATCTGCAATTCCTTCAGCTCGCACAAGAACCCGTCGAGCTTGCGCAGCGCCGGTGCCGGCTCGTTCGTCCGGCGGCGATGCCGCAATCGCCGTCGAGCCCGGCGGCGCGGGCCTGTTCGAGGATCGCCGCGGCGAGCGGCGCCGACGCGGCGCGCATCGCCCTGCGCGGCCTCGTAATATTCGTCGATCAGGCGTTCGAGCTCGGCCGTCGAGGCCATAGCTGCCGGCGCGGGTCAAGCGGCGGGGTCAGATGATCGACGATCACCGCCTGGGCGCGGCGCTTGGCCTGCGTCCCCTCGCCGGGATCGTTGACGATGAACGGATAGAGATGCGGCAGCGGCGGCAACACCGCCTCCGGGAAAGCACTCGGCCGACAGCGCCAGCGCCTTCCCCGGCAGCCATTCGAGAGTGCCGTGCTTGCCGAGATGGATGACCGCGTCGGCGCGGAATTCCTGCGCCAGCCAGGCATAGGCGGCGAGATAGCCGTGCGGCGGCACCAATGCCGGATCGTGGTAGGTCGCTTTCGGGTCGATGTTGTAGCCGCGCGCCGGCTGGATCAGCACCGCGACATTGCCGGCGCGGAAGCCGGGGATCGCGAACCGGCCGCAATCGAGCCGGCCCTCGCGAAAGAACGGGTCGCGCTCGCCCGGTCCCCAGCGCCCGGCGACCGCCTGCTGCACCGCGCGGCGGCAGGGTCGCGAAGAACGCCGAATAATCGGCAAAGGACAAGCGTTTCCTCGGCCGGCGCGCCGGGGTTCGCGTTGGTCGGGCCGGCGAGCAGGCGCGCGATCAGCGCCTGCGGGTCGTCGGGCATGTCGCCGATGCGATAGCCGGCGGCCGCCAGCGCGCTGACAGATCGCGATCGCCGAGGCCGGCGTGTCGAGGCCGACGCCGTTGCCGATGCGGCCGTCGCGGTTCGGATAATTGGCGAGGATCAGCGCCACCCGGCGCTCGGCCGGCGGCTTTGCGCGCAGCCGCGCCCAGTTGCGCGCGAGCTCGGCGACAAAGGCGACGCGGTCGGCGACCGGCCGATAGCCGACGAGATCGACTCTCGGTCTCGGGGTCGCGGCCGAGCGGCGCCTTGAACGACACCGCGCGCGACAGGATGCGGCCGTCGATCTCGGGCAACGCCACGTTCATCGCCAGGTCGCGCGGGGCGAGGCCGCGCGTGCCCTCGCGCCAGCTCTCCTCGTCGCCGCCGGAAAAGACCACCTGCAGCACCGGGCAATCGGCGGCCGCCAGCGGGTCCGTCCGCCGACCCGGCGCGACCGAAAATCCGGTCGCGTTCAGGATCACCGCGGGCCGCACCTCGGCCAAAAGCGCCGCGAGCAAGGCCGCGGCCTCGCCTTCCTTCAGGCTGTGCACAAAGACCGGCAGCGGCCGCAGCCGCCGCGCCGCCAGCGCCCGCACCAGCGCATCGACCGGCGCGGTGTTCCCCGACTGCACCAATGCCCGATAGAACACGATCGGGACGACGCCGCCCCCGCTTTCGCGGGCAAGCTTGCCGCGCCACTCGGCGGCGATGTCGGCGAGGCTCGGCAGGGCATGGTCGGGCCAGTAGAGACCCGGCGCGCAACAACGGCGCGGGCTCGGCCCAGGCATGCCTCGTGGCCGATCAGCGAGCCGGCATAGCGCAGGAAATTCTCGGCGTTGGCCGGACCGCCTTCGGCAAGGTAGCGCCACAGCCGGCGCAGGCTGTCCGGGCGGCACGGTCGACAGCTCGGCGAGCTCGGGGTCGGGCTTGTCGTCGCCGGGCAGCAGCGCCAGCGGGATGCCGTGCTCGCGGCAGGTCTCGACCAGCCGCTCGACGCCATAGGGCCAATAGGCGCTGCCGCCGAGGATGCGGGCGACGACCAGCCGCGCGGCGGCGACCGTCTCCATGTAGAGGTCGACCGAGAAATTGTGGCCGAGCCGCAGGATCGGCGCGAGCCGCAGCCGCGGCGCCGCCGGGTCTTGCGCGCGCCGCCGCGCTTGCGCCGCGGCCAGCAGCGCGAACTCGGTGTCGGCGCTCGACAGCACGACGATGTCGCCCGGCGTCTGGGCGAGATCGACCGCCGCCGAACCGTCGGCGATCGTCCCCGGCATGGTCGCCGAGCAGATGCATTCAGCCGCCCAGCGCCGCCGCGATCGCGGCGCGGTCGAGGCCCTTTTCGCCGATCACGACGAGGCGCGTCGCGCGCGCTTCGCCGGCCTGCCACGGCCGGTCGAAATAATGCTGCACCCGGTCGCCGACGGCCTGCACGACCTGCCGCCGATCGCGGCCGGGGACGTCGAGGAAGCCTTTGACCCGCAGCACGTCGTGCGCCGAGATCGCGGCGCGCAGGCGGGCGAGAAACGCGGCGCCGTCGGCGACCGCGCCGAGGGTCACGACAAAGCTGTCGAAATCGTCGTGGTCGTGCGCCTCGGCCGCGATCGTGCAGGACGGCCGCGCGGCGAGGTCGTCCTCGGCCGCGGCGGCGAGACCGAGCGCCACCTCGCGGCGGCACCGCCGCCGTCGCGGGCGGCGACCAGCTTGACCCCGGGGCGCAGCCGGCTCGGCGATTTCGCGCCGCAGCAGCGCCAGCGCTTCCGCGGCCGACCAGATCGGTCTTGTTCAGGATCACCAGATCGGCGCAGGCGAGCTGGTCGCCGAACACCTCTTCGAGCGGGTTGTCGTGGGCGAGCGACGGATCGGCCGCGCGCTGGCGCGCCACCGCCGTCGGGATCGTCGGCGAACCGGCCGGCGGCGAATGCCGCGGCGTCGATCACCGTCAGCACCCCGTCGACGGTGGTGCGGGTGCGGATCTCGGGCCAGGCGAAGGCCTGCACCAACGGCTTGGGCAGGGCCAGGCCCGAGGTCTCGATCAGGATGTGCTCGGGCGGTGCGGCGCGGTCGAGCAGCCGCGTCAGGGTCGGCAGGAAATCGTCGGCGACGGTGCAGCACAGGCAGCCATTGGCCAGCTCGACGATGTCGCCCTCGGCGCAGGCCTCGTCGCCGCAGCCGAGCAGCAGCTCGCGGTCGATGCCGAGCTCGCCGAATTCGTTGACGACGACGGCGAGCCGCCGCCCCTGCGCCCGCGCCAGCAGATGGCGCACCAGGCTGGTCTTGCCGGCGCCGAGAAAGCCGGTGATCACGGTCGCCGGGATAACCCCGCGCGGATCACTCCGCTCCGCGGGTCCCTCCTCCGCTGTGCGGGGAGGCTCACCGGCCATTCTCCTTCAGCACCAGCGGCAGGCCGGCGGCGACAAAGACGACGTGGTCGGCGAGCGCGGCGATCGTCCTGGTTGAGCCGGCCGGCGGCGTCGCGAAACTGGCGGCCGAGCGGGGTTTCGGGCACGAGGCCCATGCCGACTTCGTTGGCGACCAGCACCACCGGCCCGGCGGCGAGCCGCAGCGCCGCGCACAGCGCCGCGGCCTCGTCGTCGATCGCGCGCCCGGCGAGCAGCACGTTCGACAGCCACAAGCGTCAGGCAATCGACCAGCAGCGGCCGGTCGCGAGCGCGCCTCGGCGGCGATCACCGCGGCGAGCGCCAGCGGCTCCTCGACCGTGCGCCAGAACGGGCCGCGGCGCGCCCGATGCGCGGCGATGCGCGCCGCCATCTCGGCGTCGCCGGCTTCGCGCGGTCGCGCAATAGGTGCCGCCGTCGGCGGCCGCTTCGACCAGCCGCTCGGCATGGCGGCTCTTGCCCGAGCGGGCGCCGCCCAGCACCAGGGTCACCGGGGGAAGCCCGGCGCGCGCTCGGCCGCTATTCGCCATCGGCAATGGTCCCTCCTCCTCCGCCCGAGGAATTGTCCCAAATCGCGCGATGCGGAGGTCTCCTGGCTCGGGGTCGTCGCCCGCGGCGCCTTCCCAGGCCTCCCTCTGCTCTCCCTGCGTGCGGGGGAGGGTAGGGGCGGGTGCCAGTGGCGGTTGCCGCGGTCTCGCCGCTTACAGTTGCGGGGGCAGCGCCGGCATTGCACCGGACTTCCCTGTCGCATCGCGAGCGTGACGCTAGCACACCGCGCCCGGCCGCGTCTTGCGGTTTGATCTCGATCGGCGTCGCCCGCCGGCCTGATCGAGGCGCACCCTCCGCCCGCGTTAAGCGACCGGGAGGTGGCGCCTCGGCCACCAGCAAGTCGTCGTCCGGTCAACGCGCCGCTGCCGCCGCGAGCAATATCACGACTTCGCCGATTTGTTGAAAGGCGCCGAGAACGTCGCCGGTGTAGCCGCCGATCCGGCGCTGCGCGACCATCCCGGCCGCGGCAACGGCCGCCGCCGCAACGGCGACCGCGCTCAAGCCGCGCACCGGCCCCAGCGCCGCCGCGGCGATCGCGAGCGCAATCAGCGCCGCCGCGGTCACCGCGGCGGCGCCCGGCCGCCCGGCGCCGGCCCCCAGCCCGTCCTCGCGCGCCGGCGACATTGCCCACATTGCCGCGGACAGCAACGCTCGCGACCCGGCGTGCGCCGCGACCAGTGCGAGGCCGGCAAACACCACCTCGCCGATTTGCGCGAGCGCGGCGGTCCGCAGCGCGGCGCTCAATACCAGCGCCAGCACCGCGAAGGTGCCGTGTCGGCTGTCGCGCATGATGGCGAGCCGGCGGGCGCGATCGCCGCCGCCAAAGAGCCCGTCGGCCGCATCGGCGAGGCCGTCCTCGTGCAGCGCGCCGGTCAGCAGCAGCCCGGCCAGCAGCGCCAGCAGCGCCGAAGGCCAGTCGCCGAGCCCAACCAGCTGGGCGAGCAAAAACACGAAGGCGGCGACCGCGCCGATGCCTGCTCCGACCAGCGGGAACGCCCAGACGGCTTCGGCGAGCGACCGGTCGGCCGCGACGGGTATTCCGACCGGGATCCGGGTCAGAAAGGCGACGGCCATGGTAAAGCCGGCGACGATGCCCAGTCGCCTCTTGCTCGATTGCTCGGGTGCGGTCATCGCCCGGACGATAGTCGAAGCCGTCCAAAGAGCGTCCGGGTTTTTCTGCTTGGGCCGGCGGCTTGATTGGGACAGGATCGCGGCCAGCGGAGCGCTTGCCCATGCACGAACCGGCTGCCACCCTCGACGAGATCCGGGGGCTGCTTACACAACTGCCCGGGCCGGATCTCCAAGCCGGCGACGCCGCAGCCGCGCGCCAGGCGCGGCTGACCAAACCCGCGGGCGCGCTCGGCCGGCTCGAAGAGCTGGCGATCTGGCTCGCGACCTGGCAGGCGCGGCATCCGCCTCGGCTCGACCATCCGCGCACGGTCGTCTTTGCCGGCAATCACGGTGTCGCGGCGCGAGGGGTATCGGCCTATCCAGCCTCGGTCACCGCGCAGATGGTGCAGAACTTTGTTGCCGGCGGAGCCGCGGTGAACCAGCTGTGCCGGATTGTCGACGCCGACCTCCGCGTCTACGAGATGAACCTCGAAGCGCCGACCCGGGACATCGTCGAAGAGGCGGCGATGAGCGACGAGGAGTGCGCCAAGGCGATAGCCTACGGCATGATGGCGGTCGAGCCTGGTATCGACGCCTTGGCGGTAGGCGAGATGGGCATCGGCAACACCACCTCGGCTGCGGCGTTGTGCGCCGCACTGTTCGGCGGCGACGCCGCGATGTGGACCGGTCCGGGCACGGGTGTGGCCGGGTCGGCGCTCGAAACCAAGCGCGAGGCCGTGGCGCGAGCCGTGGCGTTGCATCGCCCGGCAATGCGCGATTCATTCGACACGTTGCGCCGGCTGGGGGGGTTCGAGCTCGCCGCGATCACGGGCGCGGTCATGGCCGCGCGGCTCGGCCGGGTGCCGGTCGTGCTCGACGGGTTTGCCGCGACCGCCGCCGCCGCCGTTCTCTTCGCCGCCGATCCGCGCGCACTCGATCATTGCGTCGTGGCCCATGTCTCGGCCGAGCCGGGCCATCGCCTCCTCCTCGGACATCTGGGCCAGCGGGCGCTGCTCGACCTCGGCATGCGGCTCGGCGAGGCCTCCGGGGCGACGCTCGCTCTCGCCCTGTTGAAGGCTGCGGCCGCCTGCCACAACGGCATGGCGACCTTTGCCGAGGCCAGTGTCAGCGGGCCGGCGTGATTGGCGCCACCTCGTCGGGTTCGATCTCGCGGCTCGCACACGAATTTCGCCGCCAAAGCCGAAGCAAACGCAGGGAGACGATCGGAAATGGGGTCCGCAGGTCCCTCGCCGCCGAGATGGCGCGCGGCAATGGGGGCAGCAGCGTTCCGGGGGCCGCGCAATAGACTGGGCGGCGCCGCATGAGCGCCGATCCGATACAGCCGGAGTCTTCGGCCGCCATTGGGCGCCCGCTGCGTGATGCTCCCGAAGAACGAGCGGAGGTCAGCCGGCGCCGCCCGCGGCGCCGGCTGACCTGGCCGCTGCGCGGGTTGCTCGCCGCTTCCCTGGCGGTTCCGGCGCTGCTGCTGGCGCTTGCCGCGTGGCAGAATTTTCGGCTGGTCCAGCGCCAGGCCGAGGAACGGGTGACCATCGAAGCCGGCGAGCTCGACGAGCACGATCTCAGCGCGTTCAAGATTTACCCATTGGTCCTCGGCTGGGTCGACGAACGCATTCGCGGGCAGGATTGGGATCGGTTCGATCACAATCCGGACTTTCACCGCTTTGTGACGAATCTCGAGACCTTGCCGCAGATCGACGCCATCTGGGTCGTCGACGCCGCCGGCCGCATCCGAGCCGGCGGGCGGTTCTTCCCCGCTCTCGCTGATGCCAGCATGGCCGCCGACGACGCGTACGTCGCTCAGCAGCAGCGTGGAACCGCCGTATTCGTCGGACGCGAGCATGTCGACCCGCTCACCCACGATCCGGTGTTCAACCTCAGCCGCCGCCTGACGTCGTCGGACGGAAGCTTCGACGGGGTCATCATCTTGTCGGCCCGCCCGCGTTATTTCCACGACTTTTACGCCAAGATCTCGAACGAAGAGGGTTTTGTCGCCTGTCTCTTGCGCACCGATGGATCGGTGCTGGCGGGCTTTCCCGACAAGCCGGCGCCGCTGACGTTCGACCCGAACAGCCCGTTTATGCGGGCGATTGCGGCGGCCGCGGATGGTTCGCCGTTCCGAACCCGATCGGCGGAGGATGGGATCGCCCGTGTTTACGCCCTCCACCGGCTCCCCGGCTTTCCGGTCGACATCGTCTTTGGCGTGCCGGTCGCGGACGTGCTGCCGGCCTGGCGCGCCAATCTTGTCAATTATCTGCTGTTCGCGGTGCCGGCCTCTTTCGCGCTGTTCGGGATGACCTGGCTCGCGACGCGCCAGATCCAGCGCGAACGAATTGCCAGCTGGCGCTGGCAGACGACCGCCCGCCGGTTGCGCCGCGAGATGAATCGTCGCGCGCAGGCCGAGGCCGAGCTGCGGCAAGCGCAGAAAATCGAAGCGCTGGGCCAGCTGACCGGCGGGGTCGCGCATGATTTCAACAATCTTTTGGCCGTGCTGCGCGGTTGCCTGGAAATGCTGAGCGGCCGGCAATCGGATGACCGGTTGCAGATGCGGGTCGATCTCGCCCAGGAGACGGTCGCGCGCGGCGAGAGGCTGACCGGCCAGCTGCTCGGCTTCGCGCGCCATCAGCCGCTGGCAGTGGTCGCGCTCGACCTCAACGCGCAGCTGAGCGGCATGGCCGAGCTTCTCACCCGCACCGTCGGCGGCGGTATTAGGCTCGAGATGGATCTGGCGGAGGGTTTGTGGCTGATCGACGCCGACCCGACGCGGGTCGAACTGGTCGTCATCAACCTCGCAATCAACGCCCGTGACGCGATGCCGGGCGGCGGTTTGTTGCGCATCCGCACCGCAAACCTGATGTTGCCGGCGAGAGTCGGCGAGCGGGCGCCGGAATTTGTCGAAGTCGAAATCTCCGACACCGGAACCGGCATGTCCGAAGAGGTAGCCAGGCGAGCTTTCGAACCCTTTTTCACAACAAAAAAGCCGGACAAGGGGACCGGTCTCGGTCTCAGCATGGTCGACGAGTTCGCCCGCCAATCCGGAGGGTCGGCGACGATCCGCAGCGAGACCGGGCGCGGGACCACCGTTATCTTGCATCTGCGCCGAAGCACCTCGCGCGATGCCCGGGCGGGTGCTACGGACTTGCCGGCGAAGGGTCGGTCGTGAAACTCTGCGGCTTTCGCGGCGACGGCATCCCCGCGGCCTCGACGGCGGTCGCGCAGGCGTCGCCCGTGCACCACAAATCGGAGGGAGCGACATGCGTATCGTCATCGTCGGCCAGCAGGCCTTTGGCAAGGCCGCGCTCGACGCCTTTGTCGCACGCGGCGACGAGGTCGCCGGCGTGTTCGCAGCACCGGATCGGCCGGGCGCCCGACCCGACCCGCTCGTCGTCGCCGCCGAGGAACGCAAGCTGCCGGTCCACCGATTTCCACGCTATTCGGCCGACGAGGCCAAGGCGGCGCTCGCCGAGCTCAACGCCGATATCGGCGTCATGGCCTATGTCCTGCTGTTCGCGCCACCCGAATTCTGCGCGATCCCAAAGCACGGGATGATCCAGTTCCACCCCTCGCTGTTGCCATTGCACCGCGGCCCGTCGTCGATCCCGTGGGCGATCATCCGCGGGCGCAACGAGACCGGATTGTCGATCTTCCGCCCGACCCCTGGGCTCGACGAAGGCCCGGTCGTTTTGCAAAAGCGGGTGCCGATCGGTCCCGACGACACCGCCGGCTCGCTCTATTTCGACAAGATTTTTCCGCTCGGCGTCCAGGCATTGGTCGAGGCCGCCGACCTCGTCGTGTCGGGGCGGGCCACCGAAACCACTCAGGACGAAGACCGTGCGACCTATGAGGGCTGGGTGCGCGACGCCGAAAGCCAGATCAACTGGGCGCATCACGTCGACTTCGTCTATGACCTGATCCGCGGGTGCAACCCTGCACCCGGCGCCTGGACCATGTTCGGCGACAAGAAGCTTTATCTGTTCGACGCGAAAAAGGCCGTCGCCGCGACCTTTGGCGCGGTTCGCGGCAAGAAGATCGGCGAGGTCGTCTCGGCCGGGCCGGCCGGTCTGCGCATCCTGGCGCAAGGCGGGTATGTCGAGGTCTCGCGAGTGCGGCTCGACGACGGCCCCAAGATCGCCGCGGCCGAAGCCGCGATCCCCGAGGGGACAATCCTCGGCGGTTAGCCGCCGGGGAAGCCGCCTCAACTCGCCAGCGGATGCGGCCGCGGGTTCGAGCCGTCGGTGAAGCGCGTCAGGCGGAAGGGCAAGGGGTCGACCAGGGTCGGGTCGCCGGCGACCATGTCGGCGACGAGCCTGCCGGCTCCAGGCCCAATGCCGAAACCGTGGCCCGAAAAGCCGGTCGCGATGAAAAAACCAGGCACGCCGTCGACCGGCGAGATCACCGGGATTGCGTCGGGCATCACATCGATCATGCCGCCCCAGCGCTCCGCTATCGCCACATCGCGGAAGAGGGGGAACGCCTGCGCGACCGCCGTCTGCGCCCGGTCGAGGACATAGGGGTCGGGGTCGGGATCGAGCGTCCGCACCGCCTCGAACGGCGTCGCCTCGTCCAGGCCCCAGCGCCGCGGCATTCGCCATTCCTCGGCCCAGCGGCGGCCGGCCCGAAAGCGCAGCTTTTTCCAATGCAGTCGCGCCGCCGGCAAATACGGGAAAAACAGCCGGAAATTGTCGGGGACGAGGTCGATCGTGCGCACCCCCAAGGTCGCCACCGTGTAGCCGCCGTCCATCCGCTTGCGGATGCCGAACAGCCCGCCCGACGCGGAAATTTCGGGACCCCCCGACAGCGGCTCGGTGCGCATGACCGAGGCCAGCACTTTGAGCTGCGGCAATTCGATGCCGAGATTGCCGCAGAACAGCCGCGACCATGCGCCGCCGGCAAGCACGACACTGGCGCACGCGATCCGCCCCTTCTCGGTGACGACGGCCGAGACCCGACCGCCCGCGGTGTCGATGCCGCGCACCGCGCACCGGGTCACGACCGCGGCACCCTTGCGCCGCGCCGCCTCGGCGATCGCCGGTGCGGCCCGCTGCGGCTCGGCCTTGCCGTCGCTTGCCGTGTAGAGGCCGCCGGCCCAATTGCCGGTCAGCCCCGGCATCAGCTCGGCCGCCTCGGCGCGGGTCAAGAGGCGAGTGTCGAGCTGATACTGCCGGGCGTGATCGAGCCAGGATTCGAGCTGGCCCAACTCAGCCGGAGTCTCGGCGAGATACATGATGCCGGCTTGACGAAAGCCGGTTTCGGCCTCGACCCGCTGGTTCATGCCCCGCCACAATCGCAGGCTCTCGATGATCAGCGGCACTTCACGCGGGTCGCGCCCCATCTGGCGGCACCAGCCCCAATTGCGGCTCGACTGCTCGCCGGCGATGTGGCCCTTCTCGCACAGCGCCACGGATATGCCCTTTTCCGCCAGGAACAGCGCGGCGCTGGTCCCGATGATGCCGCCGCCGATGATCACGACATCGGCGCGCGCCGGCGGCGTTTCATCGGAATGGACGGGATCGACGCGCGGCGCCATTGCCTACCGCGGCGTCGGCCCCTCACCCCCTCCCTCTCCGCGCACGCCGGGAGAGGGAGGGACCCGCGCAGCGGGAGGGTGAGGGGCAGTGGCAGGGATGCGCCTCATCGGTCAGTCGATCGCCGCGTGAACCAAATTCGCGACGCGGTCGAGCCGTGCCGAGTGAAACGGGTCGGGCGCCACGAAATTGGTGACGTAGGTGAACGACACCCCGCTCGTCGGGTCGGCCCAGGAATAGGACGTGCCGGCGCCGCCATGGCCGAAAGTCTGCGGGGCGGCAATCGCGCCGAGCCCGCGGATGCGGTCGCTGTCGCCACGCACATGCGGCCCGAGGCCGCGATGCATCGGAATGCCGCCCATCGCGTCGTCGCCGCGCTCGCCGGTATGGCTGCGGGTGACGTAGCTGACGAGCCGCGGCGACAACAGCCGCACCTCGCCGAGCCGGCCGCCGCCAAGCAGCATCTGGTAGAACGCCGCCATGCCGCGCGCGGTCGCGTAGCCGCCGCCGCTCGGCATGCCCGCGGCCTTGAATTCGGCCGAATTGTCGCGCGGCTCCGGCGCGTAGGTGTCGGCGCAGCGCCCCTGGTGGGCGGGGGGCACCCCGACAAAGATGTCGTGCGCCAAACCCAACGGCGCCAATACCCGGTCGCGGATCACGTCGCGGTAATCCTGGCCGGTGATCGCCTCGATCACCATCGCCTGGGTCAGGTGCGCCGCGCGCGGGTGGTATTGCAGCCGCGTCCCCGGCGTCCAGTCGAGCGAGAAGCCGCAAACTTCGGCGCGCATTCGGGCATGGTCGGTCCAGGTCGCCTGGGTCACATCGCCGGAGGGGAAGCCGCCCTGATGGGTCATCACCTGATGCAGGGTGATGTCGCCCTTGCCGCGCTGGGCGAATTCCGGCAGATGGTCGGCGACCCGGTCCATAAAGGAGAGCTTGCCCTCCTCGATCAGGGTCCACACCGCGGCGCTGGTCAGCACTTTCGTTTGGCTGAACAGCAGGAACAACGTCTCTCCGGTCGTCGGCGCGCGGCCGGGCTCGGTCTTGGCGTCGCCATAGCTGCGGTAGAGCGCCAATTGTCCGCGCCGGGCGAGTGCGATCTGGGCGCCGGGGTAGCGGCCATCCTCGATGTGCTGCCGGATCAGCCGGTCGAGATGCTGCAGCGGCGTCGCGGCGAAGCCGAGCTTGGCCGGGTCGGCTTCGGTCAGCGGGTAGACATCGGGCATGGCGGTCTCCTCCCAGAATTCGCACCCAGAGTTCGGAATGGGGATGCTACATGACCTCCGCCGATCGCGGGAGGGGCTATGATCGGCGCGCGCTTCGGGAAGGGTGCACAATTGCGAGCGGCGGCATTCTCGCGGTTCTGCGATGGCCGCGCCGGTTTTGCTGGCCTTACTTGCTCAACTGCCCGGCCGTCGCGCGGATTGCGGGCTCGACCGGCGGCTCGCTGGTCGAGGCGAGCTCGGCAAAGGCCGACTTGATTCCGTCAACGTCCGCATCAGGCTCCTCTTCGAGGCTCATCAGCGAATTTCGCGCCGCCTCGTTGACCCGGATCAACTCGTTGAGCTTGAGCTGGATGGCCTGCGTATCGCGGGTCTGGGTGTTTTGGATCACGAACACCATCAGAAACGTGACGATCGTCGTGCCGGTATTGATGACAAGCTGCCAGGTATCGGACCAGCCGAACAGCGGGCCTGTCACGGCCCACAGGATCACAACCGCGACCGCGGCGATGAACGTGCCGGGGCAGCCCATCTGACGCTCCGTCCACCGGGCGAACCCGGCGAACATCGAGAATTGCCGCGGGCCGGCACGATTTTGGTGCTTGTCGGCGGGGTCCGGCATTCGGCGCTCACCTCGAAAGGACATTGCCACCGCGCCAACAAATTCTCCTGTATCATCGTTCCGCTCGCCGACCCCGGTGCCGCGGCTGTCCAGGGAGATCCAGATGCGCGAAGCCGTCATCGTCGCGACCGCCCGCACCCCGATCGGGCGGGCCTATCGCGGCGCCTTCAACGACACCCAGGGGCAGGCGCTCGCCGGCCACGTCGTCGGCGAGGCGGTGCGCCGCGCCGGGGTCGACCCGGCCGAAATCGAGGATGTCGTGCTCGGCGCCGCGCTGCAGCAGGGCTCGACCGGCTACAACATCGCCCGCCAGGCGGCGATCCGCGCCGGGTTGCCGGTCACGGTTCCCGGCATGTCGGTCGACCGCCAATGCGCCTCGGGGCTGATGGCGATCGCGACCGCGGCCAAGGAGATCGTCGACGACGGGCTACCAATCGCGGTCGGCGGCGGCGTCGAGTCGATCTCGCTGGTGCAAAACGACAAGCGCAACGAGTACCGCGCCCAGGACCCGTGGCTGGTCGGAGCACCGCCCCGATCTCTACATGGCGATGATCGAGACCGCCGAGATCGTCGCCGAGCGCTATCAGGTCACGCGCGAGGCGCAGGACGAATACGCGCTGCCCTCGCAGCAGCGCACCGCCGCGGCGCAAGCGGGGGGCCGGTTCGACCAGGAGATCGCGCCGTTGCCGTCGACGATGCGGGTCGACAACCGCGAAACCGGCGAGGTCACGTTCGATCCGGTCACGCTCGACAAGGACGAGGGCAACCGGCCGTCGACGACGCTCGCCGGCCTGGCGGCGCTGAAGCCGGTGTTCCGCGACGGGCAGCAAGTCCGCGAGGGCAGGTTCGTCACCGCCGGCAACGCCTCGCAGCTGTCCGACGGCGCCTCGGCCTCGCTGCTGATGGAGGCGAAGGAGGCCGAGCGCCGCGGCGTGCAGCCGCTCGGCGCCTATCGCGGCATGGCCGTCGCCGGCTGCGCGCCGGACGAGATGGGCATCGGCCCGGTCTTTGCCGTGCCGAAGCTGCTCGCGCAGCACGGGCTGCGGATCGACGACATCGGGCTGTGGGAGTTGAACGAGGCCTTCGCCGTCCAGGCGCTCTATTGCCGCGACCGGCTCGGCATCGACCCCGAGCGCTACAATGTCGACGGCGGCGCGATCTCGATCGGCCATCCCTACGGGATGTCGGGCGCGCGCATGGTCGGCCACGCGCTGATCGAAGGAAAGCGGCGCGGCGTGCGCTAGGTCGTCGTCACCATGTGCGTCGGCGGCGGCATGGGCGCGGCCGGGCTGTTCGAGGTGTTGTAAGAGCCGGACATTTAGCGAGGCGGCTCCAAGCCGCGCAGAAGCGATCGGAGGAAGCAGTGAGCGTCGAGGCCAAGACCGCGATTACCGAGCATCTCGGCCGCCAGCATCAGGCGATGGTGGCGCTGCTCGCCGAGCTCGTCGGCATCAATTCCGGCAGCTACGACAAGCGCGGCGTCGATGCCGTCCAAGCCCGGCTGCGGGCCTGGCTCGAAGCCGCCGGGATTGCCTGTGAGATGTTCGCGAACGAGCGCTTTGGCGGCTGCATGGCGGCGCGCCTGCCCGCCGAAAGCGGCGGCGGCAACCGGCCCATCATGCTGATGGGCCATTGCGACACGGTGTTCCCGGAAGGCACCGTGGCGCGGCGGCCGTTCCGGATCGACGGCAATCGGGCCACCGGTCCGGGTGTGGCCGACATGAAGGCGGGCCTGGTCATGAACACCTTTGTGCTCGACGCGCTGCGGCGGTTCGGCGCGCCGTGCCCGGTGACCGGCCTCTACACCGCCGACGAGGAAATCGCCTCGCCGTCCTCGCGTCCGGTCATCGAAGCCGAGGCGAAGGACGCGCGGGCGGTGTTCAACGCCGAGCCCGGGCGGCCCTCCGGCAATCTCGTCTCACGGCGCAAGGGGGCGGCTTTTCTCGAGCTGGAGGTGACCGGCCGCGCCTCACATTCGGGGGCGGCCCATGCCGACGGGGTCAGCGCCATCGAGGCGATGGCGCGCAAAATCCAGCGCCTGCACAAACTGACCGATTACGACCTCGGCACCACGGTCAATGTCGGACTGATACAGGGTGGCCAGTCGGTCAACACGGTGGCGCCGCGCGCCACCGCCGCGATCGACGTACGCTTTCCGACCCTCAACATCATGGAGAAAATCCTCGGCGAGGTGCGCGAGATCCTGAACTACAGCGAATTGCCGGGCAGCGAGAGCCGCATCCTGCACGAGGGCAATTTCCTGCCATTGGAGCAGGACCAGGCGAGCCGCGAGCTGCTCGATCTCTATGCCCGCGCCGCCGCCGGTCTCGGTATGCAAGGGGTCGAAGGCGAGGCGACCGGCGGCTCGGCCGACAGCGGCTTTACCGCGGCGCTCGGCACGCCGACCCTATGCGGGACCGGCCCGGTCGGCGGCAACGCCCATACCGACGAGGAGTGGTGCCGCATCGACACTCTGGTGCCGCGCGCCCAGGCATTGGCGCTGACAATTCTGGAGGCTGCCTCCCGCTGACGCGCGCCGAGCCCGTGCTTCTCCCACGGGGAGCGTCCTGCCCCCCGGCCGGCCCATCTCGGATCGGGCGTCCGGCCCCTCCTGTTTTTGCAGCGAATCTACAAGCAGGTTGTTCCGCCGCCACGATCTTGGCGCGGGCTCTGCCCTGTCGTTGCCGGCCGCAAGCTAGAGTTCAGATGATTCAGCCCCATCGCCCTGTAGGATGGGTTGAGCGCGCAGCGAAACCCATCGGGTGCGGCGGCGACGATGGGCTTCGCAAGGCTCAGCCCATCATACGGCTCCTTGCTCTGCGTGCGCCGCTGCGGGCTGCGAGCTAGGATATGATTGTCGCAATTTGACCGTTGCCGTTCGGACCGGCTTTGCCCCAGCGACCAGCCCGTGGAACTCGTTCTTCCGCGGCTTGCCTCAGGAAATGCGGTAGCGGTCGATTGCAGCCGGGTCGAGCTCGATGCCGAGGCCCGGCCGCTGCGGCAACGGAATCATGCCGTCGCCGTCGATCGCAGATCGGCTCCTTCAGCAATTCGTCGCGCAGCCCGTTGGGGTTCTGGTCGAATTCGAGCACCAGCGCGTTGGGGATCGAGGCGGCGAAATGCAACGAGGCGGCGAGCAGCACGGCGCCGCCAAAAGCGTGCGGCGCCACCATCAGATGATGGGCCTGCGCCAGCGCGGCGATGCGGCGGCCTTCGGAGAAGCCGCCCGGTCCAGGCGAGGTCGGGCTGGACGATGTCGACCGCACCCCGGGTGATCAGCTCGCGAAAGCCGTAAAGCCCGATCTCGGTCTCATAGCCGGCGATCGGGGTGGCGAGCGCCGCGGCGACGCGGGCGCTGCCGTCGATGTCGTCGGTCGCGACCGGCTCCTCGATCCAGTAGAGCTTGTAGGGCTCGAGCGCGCGGCCCATCTCGATCGCCATCGCCGGGCTCCAGGCGCAGTTGACGTCGACCATCAGCTTGGCCTTGGGCCCGAGCGCCTTGCGCACCGCGGCGACGCGGGCGATGTCCTCCTCGGGCTCGACCTCGCACATCTGCGCGTTGCCGGCGAGATGGCGCAGATGGGTCTGGGTCGACGGGTTGCGGCCGATCTTCATCTTCATGCCCTTGAAGCCGCGGGCGCGATAGCCCTCGGCCTCGCCGGCGAGGTCGTCGACCGACTTTCCCTCCTGGTAAAAGCCGCCGCTGGCATAGGCCTCGACCCGGTCGCGGCAGGCGCCGAGCAGCCGGTAGACCGGCAGCTTCGCGACCTTGCCGGCGATGTCCCACAGCGCGATGTCGATGCCGCTGATCGCGTTCATGACGATGCCGCGCCGGCCGAATTGCCGGGTGCGCGCGAACATCTTCTGCCACAGCCCCTCGATCAGCAGCGGGTCTTCGCCGATCAGCATCGGGCGCAAATGGTTTTCGATGACGTGGCGCGTGCTGCCGCCGCCGACCCCGGCCTCGCCGATGCCGGTGATGCCGGCATCGGTCTCGACCTCGACCAGGAGCGCCGCCGCGCGCCGCCTGCATGCCGCCGGCGCTGCCATAGGGCGGGTCGCAGCGGTAGGACAGCGGGATCGTGCGGATGTCGGTGATCTTCATCGGTGTCAGCCCTCGCCCAAAACCGCCATCAGGTCGCACTGGATCTGCATCGGCGGGCTCAAATCGCCGCTGGTCAGGGTGTGCCGCGCCGGCCGCGAATGCGGGTCGGGAAACATCTCGATCCAATGTTTGTTGAGGATCGGGCGCAGCGCCGCGGTCGGTGATCCACACCGTCATTTTGACGATGTCGTCGGGGGTGCCGCCGGCGGTTTCGATTACCCGGCGCACATTCTCGAACATCAGCCGGCATTGCGCGTCGAGATCGTCCGGAACCTTGCCGGTCTGCGGATCGGCGCCGGAGATCGCGCCGGAGACGACAAACGGCCCGCGCCGGCTGGCGCTCGGGATCGGGTTGACGTGGCGACGCTCCCGCCACATTGATGCTGCGCCGCTGTTCCATGGATTGCCTCCCAACAAAACGAGTGGAGGACGATAGGCAACCGGCGCCGATGTTGCAAGATCGGGCATGCTGTCGGACGAGCAGCGCCGTTTTCTGGAGAGCCGCCGGGTCGGCCATCTCGCGACCGCCGACGCGCATGGCGCGCCGCATGTCGTGCCGGTGTGCTTCGCGGTGCAAGGGGTCTCGGCCTATATCACGATCGACCAAAAACCCAAGGGCGACCCCCGCGCGCTAAAGCGGCTGCGCAATATCGCCGACAATCCGTCGGCGGCGCTGGTCGCCGACCGCTATGACGAGGACTGGGCCCGGCTCGGCTGGGTCATGTTGCGCGGCCATGCCGAGATTTTGGAACGCGGCGCCGAGCACGATCGGGCTCAAGAGCTGCTGCGCGCCCGCTACCCTCAATACCGCCGAATGCAGCTCGCCGAACTGCCGGTCATCGCCATCCGGGTTACCCGCGCTGCAAGCTGGGGCGACCTTTCCGTCACACCCTGAGATCGACCTGGGGCCACTCCATCCCGACGCCAGCGGCGCCTTCGTCCCAGCCGAAGGCGCGGCGGAGAAATGGATGAAGGCCTGTCGGCTGCGGTATATATTGGCTCGGCGGCAAGCCGGCAGAGGTAGCGCGTATGACCCCGCGCGAAGTCATGAGCCGGCTTAGACGCGAAGGGACCGAGCGGCCCGGCAAAGGTTCGTATGTCGTGTTTCGCAAGGCCGGCCGCGTTGTCGTCGTATCGGACCACCGGAGCGACATCGCGCCCGGTACATTGCGGTCGATCTGTCGGGGAGCTGGCTGGGAATATCCGCCCACGCGATGAGGGACGAGGTATTGAAGAATTACATCGCAATCGTCGAGCCATCGGACGACGGAAAAACCTGGTGGATCAGCTTCCCGGGCTTGCCGGGCATCACCTCGGTGGCAGACCGTGCTGATCGGATCGTAGCCCAGGCGCGGGACGCTCTCGTTTCCGCCTTGGAAGCCGGCGTTTCCGCGCCCGCGGCCATCGAAGACGGGCTCGCTCCGCCCTCCGATTTGAGCGCGTACCGCAATCCGCTGGTCGTTCTGGTATCTTGCGAGGTGCCGGCCGCAGCCGCATGATGGCGCGGGGTGAAAAGCGACGGCGCCGAGATTTGGCCGTCGATGCCGAAAGCACAGTGGCCGGCCATTCAAGGCTTTTTATGCCAAACGAGATAATGCCCGACGACATCAACGCCTTTGTCCCCGGCCCGCGCGTCCATATCGAGGGGCGGCCGGGCGGTGCCGCTGTCCGGCCTCGACCTTTGCGGCCAAGGATCTGTTCGATGTCGCCGGCTACCCGACCGGCGGCGGCAATCCCGACTGGGCGAAGTACAACCCGATCCCGACGCGGCATTCCTGGGCGGTAGAGCGCCTGCTCGACGCCGGGGCGACCCTGATCGGCAAGACCATCACCGACGAGGTCTCGCTCGGCATCGTCGGCGAGAACGCGTTTTACGGCACGCCGGTCAATGTCCGGGCGCCGGGGCGGGTGCCCGGCGGCTCGTCCTCGGGCTCGGCCGCGGCGGTCGCCGCCGGGCTGTGCGACACCGCGATCGGCACCGACACCGGCGGCTCGGTGCGGGTGCCGGCGAGCTTTTGCGGGCTCTACGGCATCCGGCCGACGCATGGCCGGATCGACGTGTCGGGCATGCTGCCGCAGGCGCCGAGCTCGGACACGACCGGCTGGTTCGCCCGCGACGCCGCAACTTTTGCCCGCGTGTCCAGCGTCATGCTCGGCGAGGCGATCCCGTCGGCGCTGCCGCACCGGCTGGTCGATCGCGGCCGACGCCTTCGCCTTTGCCGAACCTGAGGTGGGCGACGCGCTGCGGCCGATGGTCGAAAGGCTGACGGCGCTGATCGGCGACGCTCGCGAGGAGGTCATGGCGCCGGGCGGCATCGTGCAATGGGCGCGGGCGCAGCGCACGCTGCAGCCCTCCGAGGCGTGGCTGACCTTCAAGGACTGGGTCGAGCGCTGACAACCCGCGCCTCGCCTACAGCGTCGCGCGCAACATCTACACCGGCTCGCAGATCCCGGAGAGCGAGCGCCATTGGGCCGAGCTGGTGCGCCAGGAGGCGCGCGGCCGGATGCGCCACCTGCTGCCGCCCGGCACGATCCTGTGCCTGCCGACGACCCCGTTCCCGGCGCCCAAGCGCGGCGAGCCGCTGGCGGTGGCGAGCGTTCAGCGCGACCGCATCCTGTGCCTGTGCGCGCATGGCGGGCTGACCGGCATGCCGCAAATCAGCATCCCCGGCAGCACGGTCGACGGCTTGCCGGTCGGCCTCTCGATCGTCGGCGGCCACGGCACCGACGCGACCCTGGTCGCGGTGGCGCAGGCGCTCGCCGCCGGCTGATTTTCCGGGCGCGGCCGTCAGGCCTCCGAAACGAGGTAGTCCATCGCCGCGTCGACGCCGCCCTTGCCGTGCGGCACGCCGGTGAGTTCGAGCGCCATCTCGACCGCGGCGAGCGAGCCCAGGATCATCGGCTCGTTCAGATCGCCCAGATGGCCGATGCGGAAGACGCGGCCCTGCAGCGGCCCGAGCCCGCCGCCGAGCGACACGTTGAACCTGTCGAGGCAGACGTCGCGCATCTTGTTGGCGTCGTAGCCTTCGGGCGTCAGCACCGCGGTCACCGAATCCGATTGCGCCCGCGGGTCGACGGCGAAGATCTCCGGCCCGTCGTTCTGGCGCCACACCCGCACCGCGCGCCGCGTCGCCTCGGCGAGGCGGTGGTGGCGGGCGAAGACGTTGTCGAGGCCTTCCTCCTCGAGCATGCGCAGCGCCTCCTGCAGCCCGTAGAAGAAATGCACCGGCGCGGTGCCGTTCCACACCGCCTGCGAGGTGCCTTCGACCAGCCGCCGCCAATCCCAATAGACCCGCGGCAGTTTGGCCTCGCGCCGCGGCGGCGAGCGCCTTGGCGCTGACCCCGGTAAAGGCCATGCCGGTCGGCAGCATCAGCCCCTTCTGCGAGCCGGCGACGACGACGTCGACGCCCCATTCGTCCATGCGGAAATCCATCGACGCCAGCGACGAGATCACATCGACGAGGAACAGCGCCGGATGCCGGGCGGCGTCGATCGCGCGGCGCAACGCCGGCGATGTCGTGGACGACGCCGGTCGAGGTTTCGTTGTGCACGACCAGCACCGCCTTGATCGCGTGCTCGCGGTCCTCGCGCAGCCGGCTTTCGAGCGCGGCCGGGTCGGCGGCGGCGCGCCAGTCGTTGGCAAGCGTCTCGACCTCGAGCCCGAACGACTTCGCAGCGCATGCCCCAATTCAGCGAGAAATAGCCGGTCTCGACCACCAGCACCTTGTCGCCGGGCGAGAACAGATTGACCAGCGCCGCTTCCCAGGCGCCATGCCCGGAGGCGGCATAGCCGAGGATCGTCTGCTCGGTCTTGAACACCCGCTTCAGACCGGCGAAGCATTCCTCGGCGATCGCCTTGAATTGCGCGCCGGTGAAATCGATCGTGCCGCGGTCCATCGCCCGCAGGACGCGGTCCGGGATGTTGGTCGGACCCGGATTTTGAAAAAAATGCAACCCACGACTGACGGCCATCTACGCTCTCCGGTCCGATCCTGCTGCCCGCGTCCCCGCCGGGGCGTCAGATAGCAGCATAATCAGGTTACCGGGAGATGTCTTCGGCAAACGAAAAGGCAGGACCGCGGCCCTGCCTTTTCTCCGTCGCGCTCGTGCCGCCAGACTGCCCGCTGCGGCGGCCGGGCGGCGGTTCCTCCCTAAACTCGGGCCGAGCGCGTTTGCCGCGCGCAACTGACCGACGCATTATACGCATCCCTGCGACCGATCGTCACGCAAATCTTAAGCAAATTTTCGCGGTCTTGGGTCACGCCTGTCCACCGGCGCGTCGGGGGCCTCCGGTGGACAGCGTCGGGCCGGTTCCCTAGAGTGCGCTGCCCGGTCGCGCGAGAGGTGCAATGCGTCTTTCCGAGTATTTCCTGCCGGTGCTGCGCGAGAACCCGAGCGAGGCGCAGATCGTCTCGCACCGGCTGATGCTGCGCGCCGGCATGATCCGCCAGTCGAGCGCCGGCATCTATTCCTGGCTGCCGCTCGGCCTGCGCGTCCTGAAAAAGGTCGAGCAGATCGTGCGCGAGGAGCAGGACCGCGCCGGCGCGCAGGAAATCCTGATGCCGACGATCCAGCCGGCCGAGCTGTGGCGCGAGAGCGGGCGCTACGACGATTACGGCAAGGAGATGCTGCGCATCCGCGACCGCCACGACCGCGAGATGCTGTACGGGCCGACCAACGAGGAGCAGGTCACCGAGATCGTCCGCGCCGCGATCAAGAGCTATCGCGACCTGCCGAAGAATGCTCTACCACATCCAGTGGAAGTTCCGCGACGAGGTGCGGCCGCGCTTTGGCGTGATGCGCGGGCGCGAGTTCCTGATGAAGGACGCCTACAGCTTCGATCTCGACGCGGCCGGCGCGCGGCATTCCTACAACAAGATGTTCGTCGCCTATCTGCGCACCTTCGCCCGCATGGGGCTGAAGGCGATCCCGATGCGCGCCGATACCGGGCCGATCGGCGGCGACTCTCAGCCACGAGTTCATCATCCTCGCCGATACCGGCGAGAGCGGCGTCCATGTTCGACAGCGATTTCCTCGACACCGACTGGCGGGCGTTCGACGATCGTCGACTGGGAGCGCCGGCCTCTGCAGCAGGTCGTCGACCATTACACCGGCATCTACGCCGCGACCGACGAGATGCACGATCGCCGAAGTCGGCCGCGAAGTACGGCGACCAGATCGTCAGCCGCGCGCGGCATCGAGGTCGGCCAGGTCTTCTATTTCGGCGACAAATATTCGCGGCCGATGGGCGCGGTCGTCGCCGGCCCGGACGGCGAGCCGGTGGCGCTCGAAATGGGCTCCTACGGCATCGGCGTGTCGCGGCTGGTCGGCGCGCTGATCGAGGCGAACCACGACGATGCCGGCATCATCTGGCCGGAGAGCGTGGCGCCGTTCCAGGTCGGGCTGATCAATCTGCGCGCCGGCGACGCCCGCTGCCGCGACGCCGCCGACGAGCTCTACGGCAAATTGCTGAACGCCGGGGTCGAGGTGCTTTACGACGACCGCGACGAGTCGCCGGGCGCCAAATTCGCGGCGATGGATCTGATCGGCCTGCCCTAGCAGCTCGTCATCGGCCCGCGCGGGCTCGCCGCCGGCACGGTCGAGATCAAGAACCGCCGCTCCGGCGAGCGGCAGGAAGTCTGCCGGTCGGAGCAGCGTGCGCTCGAACCGGCTGACTGCGTCTTCAAGCCCGAACGACATCGCCGCGCAAGCTGGAAAGCGATGTGCGACCATGAGCCTCTCTGCGTCCCTCCGCTCTACATGCGGGGTAGAGGGAGGGGCCCGGCCACGGCGATGCGTGAGCGGGCACTTCCTACGGGAACGCGCAGCGTGATCTTCAACACCTTCGAGCGGATGGTCGCGTTCCGCTATCTGCGGGCGCGGCGGCAGGAAGGGTTCGTCTCGGTCATCGCGATCTTTTCGCTGCTCGGGATCGCGCTCGGCGTCGCCACCTTGATCATCGTCATGTCGGTGATGAACGGGTTCCGCGCCGATCTGCTCGGCCGCATCCTCGGCCTCAACGGCGATCTCGGCGTCTACGCCGCCGCGGGGCCGCTCGGCGATTTCGACGCCGCGGCGAAAAAGGTCGGGCAAGTGCCGGGGGTCACCGCCGCGATCCCGATCGTCGAGGGCCAGGTCATGGCGACGACCGACCGGGGCGCCGCGGGCGCGCTGGTGCGCGGCATGCGGGCCGAGGATCTAAAGGCGCTGCGGCTGGTCTCCGACCATGTCGTCGGCGGCTCGCTCGCCGATTTCAGCGACGACGGCGTCGCCATCGGCTATCGCCTGGCGCAGCGGCTCGGTGTCGGCGTCGGCGGCCGGGTCACGGTGATCTCGCCGCAGGGCACGGCCACCGCCTTCGGCACGATGCCGCGGCTCAAGACCTACCACGTCGTCGCGTTGTTCGACGTCGGCATGTACGAATACGACAACAGCTTCATCTATGCCCCGCTCGCCGCGGCGCAGCTGTTCTTCCGCCTGCCTGAGGCGGTGAGCGATCTGCAGGTCTTCGTCGCCGATCCCGATCGGGTGCGCGAGCAGACCCGCGCTGATCGAGGCCGCGCTTCGACGGCCGGGTGCGGATCGTCGACTGGCAGCAGGCCAATTCGAGCCTGTTCAACGCGGTCGAGATCGAGCGCAACGTCATGTTCCTGATCCTGACCCTGATCATCGTCGTCGCCGCCTTCAACATCATTTCGAGCATGATCATGATGGTGAAGGACAAGGGCCGCGACATCGCGATCCTGCGCACGATGGGCGCCTCGCGCGGCATGATCCTGCGCATCTTCATGCTGTCGGGCGCCAGCATCGGCGTTGTCGGCACCTTGGCCGGCCTGGCGCTCGGCGTCGCCTTCACCCGCAACATCGAAGCGATCCGCGAGTTCGTCCAGAACATCGTCGGGGTCAATTTGTTCTCGGCCGAGATTTATTTCTTCACCCGCATCCCGGCGCGGATCGATACGAGCGAGGTCGCCACCGTCGTGGTCATGGCGCTGGCATTGTCGTTTCTCGCGACCCTTTACCCGTCCTGGCGCGCCGCGCGGCTCGATCCGGTCGAGGCGTTGCGCTACGAGTGATGGCCGCCCCGGAAAAGACCCTTCGACGGAAGCCCCCTCCACCGCGGGGGAGAGGGAGAAAAAACTCGGCGAATCTCCGGCAAAACCCTCCCAGCGGGGCGGGTGAGATCGGTGCTGCCGGCGCTGGAACTGCGCGGGGTGCGCCGCGTCTTCAAGAGCGGCGGTGCCGAGATCGCGGTGCTGAACGGCGTCGATCTGACATTGCAGCCGGGCGAGGTCGTGGCGCTGGTCGGCCCCTCGGGCGCCGGCAAGTCGACCTTGCTGCACGTCGCCGGATTGCTCGAACGCCCCGACGGCGGCGCGGTGCTGATCGACGGCGAGGATTGCGGCGGCCTGTCGGACGAGCGGCGGACCCTGCTGCGCCGCTCCGAACTGGGCTTCGTCTACCAGTTCCATCATCTGCTGCCGGAATTCTCGGCGCTCGAAAACGTCATGCTGCCGCAGATGATCGCCGGCGTCGGCCGGGCGCGGGCGCGCGACAAGGCGGCGGCATTGCTGGCCGGGTCGGCCTCGCCCCGCGCGCCGGGCATCGGCCGGCGCGGCTCTCGGGCGGCGAGCAGCAGCGCGTCGCGATCGTGCGCGCGCTGGCCAACGACCCCAAGATCCTGCTCGGCGACGAGCCGACCGGCAATCTCGACCACGCGACCGGCGAGGGCGTCTTGGACACGCTGCTCGACCTCGTCCGCCGCACCGGCCTCGCCGCGCTGATCGCGACCCACAACCTCGATCTCGCCCGCCGCCTCGACCGCATCGTCGCCCTCGAGGACGGCCGCCTGAAGCCCCTGTTTTAAGGCGACATCCGTCGGGCGCGGCGGACACGCGGAAGCGCGGGCGATTCGGCGGCCGCAGCGCTGCGCCTAAGTCTTTGTTTTCTGAGATGTCGTGTCGACTGACGGACAACCGAGCAGCACGGCCGTCGGACCACGCCCCGATGCCAAAGCCGCGCCTGGGCGTTCTGCGAGATGGCGCCAAACTATTGAAACCAACAAAGGTTGACGGCGCCAAGTCAGCCAGGACATGAGCGGCGATGAATTCGCGGCGCGCAGGTGCGATATTGCCGTCATGGCATTGGCCGATTTCATTCATCTACGCGTCCACACCGCCTATTCGCTGTCGGCGGGCGCGATCACGGTCAAGGAGCTGGTCGCCCGCTGCAAGGCCGAGCGCATGCCGGCGGTGGCGATCACCGACAGCGGCAACCTCTTCGGCGCGCTCGAATTCGCCACGGTCTGCGCCGCCGCCGGAGTGCAGCCGATCATCGGCTGCGAGGTGGCGCTGGCTCCCCATGCCGAGGGGTGCCGGGGCAACGGCGCGCTTGCGCGCCCGATGGCGGAGCCCGACCGGCTGGTGCTGCTGGTGCAGAACGAGACCGGCTACCGCAACCTTTTGGCATTGGTCAGCCGGTCCTTTCTCGACGGCGACGGCGCCGCGCAACCAGCGATCGGGCTCGCCGATCTCGCCGCGGCAAGCGACGGTCTGATCTGCCTGTCGGGCGGTCCCAAGGGGCCGGTCGGCCGGCTTCTCGCCGAAGGCCAAAACGAGGCGGCCGAGGTGACGCTCGGCGAGCTGAAGAGGGCGTTTCCCGGCCGGCTTTATGTCGAACTGACGCGCCATGGCGGCAACGAGGAGGGGCGCAGCGAGCCTGGTCTCGTCGATCTGGCCTATCGCCACGATTTGCCGCTGGTCGCCACCAACGACGCCTATTTCCCCGACCGCGAGTTCTACGAGGCGCACGACGCGCTGATGTGCATCGCGCAGGGCAAGGCGGTCGCCGACAACGACCGCAGGCGACTGACCCCGAACCATTATTTCCGGCCGGCGGCGGAGATGCGGGAGCTCTTCGCCGATCTGCCCGAGGCTTGCGACAACACGCTCGTCATCGCGCGGCGCTGCGCCTTTGTCCCGCAGCCGCGCCAGCCGATCCTGCCGGCCTTTCCGGTAATCGACGGCGAGAGCGAGGAGACGGCGCTGCGCCGCGCCGCCGGTGCCGGCCTCGATGACCGCCTCGCGCGGCTAGCGCTCGGCGGCGAGGACGCGCGGCCCTATCGCGAGCGGCTCGAATTCGAGCTCGGCGTGATCATCCAGATGGGCTTTGCCGGCTATTTCCTGATCGTCGCCGATTTCATCCAATGGGCGAAGCGCGAGGGCATCCCGGTCGGGCCGGGGCGCGGCTCGGGCGCCGGCTCGGTCGTCGCCTGGGCGTTGACGATCACCGATCTCGACCCGCTGCGCTTCGGCCTCTTGTTCGAGCGGTTTCTCAATCCCGAGCGCGTGTCGATGCCCGATTTCGACGTCGATTTCTGCCAGGACCGGCGCGACGAGGTGATCCGCTACGTCCAGCAAAAATACGGCCGCGACCGCGTCGCGCAGATCATCACCTTCGGCAAGTTGCAGGCGCGCGCGGTGTTGCGCGATGTCGGCCGGGTGTTGGCGATGCCCTATGGCCAGATCGACCGGCTGTGCAAGCTGGTGCCCAACAACCCGGCGCATCCGGTCACCTTGGACAAGGCGATCGCCGGCGAGCCGGCATTGCAGCAGGCGCGGGACGGCGACGAGGCGGTGGCGCGGCTGATCGAGATCGCGCTGAAGCTCGAAGGCCTCTACCGCCACGCCTCGACCCATGCCGCGGGCGTGGTGATCGGCGACCGGCCGCTGGCCGAGTTGGTGCCCTTCTATCGCGATCCGCGCTCGGACATGCCGGCGACCCAGTTCAACATGAAATGGGTCGAGCTCGCCGGGCTCGTCAAATTCGACTTTCTCGGGCTCAAGACGCTCGATGTGCTGCAGCAGGCGGTGGCGCTGCTCAAGGCGCGCGGCGTCGAGATCGACCTGGCGAATTTGCCGCTCGACGACGCCAAGACCTACGAGCTGATCGCTCGCGGCGACACGACCGGCGTGTTCCAGCTCGAAAGTGCGGGCATGCGCGACAGTCTGCGCAAGCTGAGGCCCAACCGCTTCGAGGACATCGTCGCGATGAATGCGCTCTACCGGCCGGGGCCGATGGAGAGCATTCCGAAATACATCAAATGCAAGAACGGCGAGGAGCCGGTTCATTATCCGCACCCGTTGCTGGAGCCGATCCTGAAGGATACCTTCGGCGTCTTCACCTACCAGGAGCAGGTGATGCAGGCCGCGCAGATCATGGCGGGCTACAGTCTCGGCAGCGCCGATCTGCTGCGCCGCGCGATGGGCAAGAAGAACGCCGTCGGAAATGGCGGCGCAGCGCGGCAATTTCGTCGCCGGCGCGGCGAAAAACGGCGTCGGCGACCAGCAGGCGAACCTGGTGTTCGACCTGATGGAAAAGTTCTCCGGCTACGGGTTCAACAAATCCCATTCGGCGCCCTATGCGCTGATCGCCTATCAGACCGCGTATCTGAAGGCCAACCACCCGGTCGAGTTCCTCGCCGCCTCGATGACGCTCGACATCGGCAACACCGACAAGCTCAACCAGTTGCGCCAGGAAGCCGACCGGCTCGGCATCCGCCTGCTGCCGCCCGACATCAACCGCTCGCAGCCGATTTTTTCGGTCGAGACCGGCGCCTCCTCCCGCGTCGGCGGGGCAGGCAAGGGTGAGGGCAAGCCGGCGATCCGCTACGCGCTGGCCGCGGTCAAGGGGGTCGGCGCCCAGGCGATGGAGGAACTGGTGCGGGAGCGCAACCGCAACGGCCGGTTCAAGGACCTGTTCGATCTGGCGCAGCGGCTCGACGCCCGGACCTTCAACCGCGGGCAGTTCGAAAGCCTCGCCAAGGCCGGGGCCTTCGACGCGCTCGACCCCAACCGCGCCCAGACTTTCGCCGCGGCCGAACTGCTGCTGCGGCAGGCGAGCCGGTCGGCGACGCGAGCGGCAGGACGGGCAGGGAAACCTGTTCGGTCTCGGCCTCGGCGACCGGCCTTCACTGCCGCTGATCGACGATTGGCCCCCGGTCGAGAAACTGCAGCATGAATTCGCCGCGATCGGCTTTTACCTGTCGAGCCATCCGCTCGACGCCTACGGCAAGAGCCTGGAGACGGGCCGGCATCCTGCGCTGGGGCGAGCTGCCGGCGGCGCTGGCGGCGAACGCCACGACGCGGTTCCGCCTCGCCGGCATCGTCATCGGCCGCAAGGAGCGGACCTCCGCGCGCGGCAACCGTTTTGCATTTGTCCAGATGTCGGACCCGAGCGGCGTCTTCGAAGTGACCCTGTTTGCCGAGATGCTGAGGGAGGCGCGTGCCTTGTTTGATTCGGGGCAGCCGCTCGCCGTCACCGTCGATGTCCGCAGGGAGGAGGACAACCTGCGCCTGACCGCGCAAAAAATCGAGCCGCTCGACGACGTCGTCGCGCACACGGCGGCGGGGCTGCGGGTGTTTTTGGGCGAGGAGCGGGCGCTGGCGCATCTGAAGAACCTGTTCGCGCGCGAGTCAGGCGGGCGCGGGCGCGTATCGGTCGTGCTCGACCTCGACGACAGCGAGGTCGAGATCGCGATCCCCGGCGGTTTCCGTGTCGACCCGCGGATGCGCGCCGCGGTCAAATCTCTTCCCGGCATCGTCGACGTCCACGACATTTGAGGACGAATTTTATTTGAGGGCGAGCTTTCGTCCCGCGGGAGTGGACGGGATTGTTTCTTGCGAGCGGTCGCGACAAGCTAGACTCGGCCCTGAGACGCAGGTCGGGTAAGACCGAGATGGCGCACGCGGCGGTCTTGTCAAAAAGCGCTGGCCGCCGTAAGTAATCGAGGTCGAAAACCTCACGCAGGTTGCGGTTGTCCACGCTCGCGCGCGGGCGTGCCGCTCCGGTGTCGGCGATCCCGGCCAGGCCGGCCGCCGATTTCTCCTGCGGCGGTCCAACCGGAAAAGGATTTGTCATGCTGCCGACCTACACGATCCGCCAGCTGCTGGAAGCCGGCGTCCATTTCGGCCACCATACCCGGCGCTGGAACCCGAAGATGCAGCCCTACATCTTTGGCGCGCGCAACGGCATCCACATCATCGACCTCGAACAGACGGCGCCGATGCTGCACCAGGGGCTGCAGGCGGTGCGCGACGTCGTCGCCGGCGGCGGACGGGTGCTGCTCGTCGGGACCAAACGCCAGGCGCAGGAACCGGTCGCCGAGGCGGCCAAGCGCTGCGGGCAGTATTATGTCAACTACCGCTGGCTCGGCGGCATGCTGACCAACTTCAAAACGATCTCTCTGTCGATCCGCCGGCTGCGCGAATTCGACGAGCGGATCACCACCGAGCAGAGCGGGCTGACCAAGCGCGAGCTTCTGGAGCTGACGCGCGACCGCGACAAGCTCGAACGGGCGCTCGGCGGCATCAAGGAGATGGGCGGCTTGCCCGACATCCTGTTCGTCATCGACACGAACAAAGAAGCGATCGCCGTGGCGGAGGCGAACACCCTGCGCATCCCGGTCGTGGCGATCCTCGACTTCGAACTCGTCGCCCGACGGCATCGCCTATCCGATACCGGGCAATGACGACGCGATGCGGGCGATTCATCTGTATTGCGACCTGGTGTCGAGCTCGGTGCTCGACGGGCTGCAGGCCGAGCTGGCCGCCTCGGGTGTCGACATCGGCGCCCGCGCCGAGATCGCAGCGCACGATCTGCCAGGCGAAGCGGGTGACGAGCTCGCTGTCGAGGGCGATGCCGAGAGCGGCGCGGCGCCCGCAGTCGAAGCGGAGCCGGCCGCGGCCCACGCCTGAGCCGCGGAGATCGGCCCGGCATCCGATCGCAAATTATGAGCTGCCGCCCGGGTCAAAACGGGTAGCGACAGAGAAGAGGACAACACGATGGCCGAGGTGACCGCGGCGCTGGTCAAGGAGCTGCGCGAGAAGACCGGCGCCGGCATGATGGATTGCAAGCGAGCGCTCGGCGACAGTAATGGCGATATCGAGACGGCTGTCGACTGGCTGCGCAAAAAGGGACTGTCGGCCGCCGCCAAGAAGGCCGGTCGGGTCGCGGCCGAAGGGCTTATCGGGGTCACGACGCGCTCCGCCGCCGGCGCCCTTGTCGAGGTCAATTCGGAGACCGATTTCGTCGCGCGCAACGAAGCCTTCCAGGGCTTCGTTCGGGCCGTCGGCGAGCTCGCGGTGGCGGGCGACGGCGAACTCGAGACCTTGACCCGCACACCCTATCCGGGCACCGGCCGCACGGTCGAAGCGGAGCTGACTGATCTGATCGCGACGATCGGCGAGAACCTGGTGCTGCGCCGCTCGACCAGGCTCGCGGTCGGCCAGGGCGGCGTATTTTCCTACATGCACAATACGCTGGGCCCGGGGCTCGGCAAGATTGGCGTGATCGTGGCGCTCGAATTCGGCGGCGCCGATGGCCGCGCTCGCCGATCTCGGCAGGCAGCTGGCCATGCATGTCGCCGCCGCCAGCCCACTCTATCTCGACATCGCCTCGGTGCCGCAGGCCGCACTCGAGCGCGAGCGCAGCGTGCTGCGCGAGCAGGCCCGCATCAGCGGGAAATCCGACGAGATTATCGAACGGATGGTCGACGGGCGGCTGCGTAAATTCTACGAGGAGGTCGTCCTGGTCGAGCAGATCTTTGTCGTCGACCAGGAAACGCGCATCGCCAAAGTGGTTGAAAACGCCGCCAAAGCGGCGGGTGCGACGATCGCGGTCACGGGGTTCGCGCGCTTTGCATTGGGCGAGGGGGTCGAGCGAAACCGTACCGATTTTGCAGCCGAAGTGGCGGCAGCGGCGCAAGTCACGCACTAGAATCACCAGATGCCGGCAGAACCACCAGATGCCGGCCGGCGCTCCGACAAGGCAGATGAGAAGAGCGCCAGGTGCGACAGCGCGGTTGAGTTGGTGTAGGATGACGGCCCGCGCATCGTCGGCGCGGGACAGTGGGTAGGCCTAGGCCGCATGGCTGCCGATCTCAAGTATCGCCGCGTTCTGTTGAAGCTCTCGGGCGAGGCGCTGATGGGGTCGCGTGAGGGCGGCCTCGACTCCGAATTTGTCGCCGGCATCGCCGACGAGATCCGATCGGTGCATGCGCTGGGCGTCGAAATCTGCCTGGTGATCGGCGGCGGCAACATCTTTCGCGGGGTGTCGGGAGCCGCAGCCGGAATGGAGCGCGCCTCGGCCGACTACATGGGCATGCTGGCGACGGTGATTAATTCGCTGGCGATGCAAAATGCGCTCGAACAGCGCGGGGTGACGACGCGGGTGCAGTCGGCGATCTCGATGCAGGCGGTATGCGAGCCCTACATCCGCCGCCGCGCCTTGCGCCATCTCGAAAAGAAACGTCTGGTGATCTTCGCCGCCGGCACCGGCAACCCGTTCTTTACGACCGACACCGCGGCAGCGTTGCGCGCCTCGGAGATGGGCTGCGACGCGTTGCTGAAGGCGACCAAGGTCGACGGCGTTTACGACGCCGACCCCCACCGCGTTCCCGACGCCATTCGGTTCGACCGGCTCGACTACCGCGAAGTTTTGGCGCGGGACCTCCAGGTGATGGACGCCTCTGCGATTGCGCTGGCGCGCGAAAACCGCATTCCGATCCTGGTGTTCTCGATTTTCCAGAACGGGGGGTTCGTTCGCGTCGTGCGCGGCGAAGGCCGCTATACGATCATCGACGGGGAAGGTTAGTCATCGACGGGAGTGAGGCTATGGCTGATGACTCGCTGCTGAAGGATCTCGGCCGCCGCATGGACGGCGCCCTCGAGGTGCTGCGTAAGGAGTTCGGTGGGTTGCGCACCGGGCGCGCCTCGGCGAGCCTGCTGGAGCCGATAGCGGTTACGGCTTACGGCGGGTCGATGCCAATCAACCAGCTCGCCAATGTCAGCGTGCCCGAGCCGCGAATGATCACGGTTCAGGTCTGGGACCGGACGATGGTGAAGGCGGTCGACAAGGCGATCCGCGAATCCGGGCTCGGGCTCAACCCGCAGACCGAGGGCCAGGTAATCCGCGTGCCGATTCCCGATCTCAACGAGGAGCGGCGCCGGGAACTGACCAAAGTCACCGCCAAATACGCCGAACAGGCACGGGTCTCGGTGCGCAACGTCCGCCGCGACGGCGTCGAAATGCTGCGCCGCCAGGAGAAGGACGGCGAGATATCGCAGGACGAGCAGCGCAAATCGCAACAGGACATCCAGCGCTTGACCGACGACGCGATTCGCCGGGTCGACGACACTCTGGCGCAAAAGGACCGGGAGATCCTCCAAGTCTGATGACGGTGTCGCCGACCGCCGAGGATGCCACGCCGCGTTCACTACCGCGGCATATTGCGATCATCATGGACGGCAACGGCCGCTGGGCGCAGGCGCGCGGCCTGCCGCGCATCGCCGGCCATCGCCGTGGCGCCGAGGCGGTCAGGCGCACCGTTTCCGGCGCCGTCGAGCTCGGCATTCCCTATCTGACCTTGTTCGGCTTCTCGTCCGAGAACTGGAAACGGCCCTCGGGCGAGATCTACGATTTGATGGGTCTGCTGCGACATTATCTGCTCGCCGAGATTGCCGAGCTGCACCGCAACGGTATCCGCTTGAGAGTGATCGGCCAGATCGACCGCCTCGCCCCCGACATCGTGCAACTGATCGAACACGCCGAAGCGGTCACCCGCGACAACGCCGCGATCACTCTGACGATGGCGTTGTCCTACGGCGGACGGGCGGAGATCGTGGCTGCGGTCCGGGCGATCGCCGCCCAAGCGGCGCAAGGAGATTTGGCGGTCGACGCGATCGACGAGGATCGCTTCGCGCAATATCTGCTGACCGGCGACCTGCCGGACCCGGACCTGCTGATACGAACCAGCGGAGAGCAGCGCATCAGCAACTTTCTGCTGTGGCAGTGCGCGTATTCCGAATTGGTGTTTACCAAGACCTTGTGGCCCGATTTCGCCAAAAGCGATCTCGAACAGGCGATCGACGAATATTGCGGACGCGAGCGCCGCTATGGGGCCAGGGTTGGCTCGCGCTGAGGCGGGCGGCTTGCGGCTGCGGGTCGTCTCGGCGCTGGCGCTCGCCCCTTTGCCGCTGGCCGCGATATGGTTTGGCGGCGTGTGGCTGGCGCTGATTACCGGGCTCGCCGGCGCGGTGATGGCGTGGGAGTGGAGCCGGCTGTGCCGCGGCGCAGTCGGGGGGCAGTGCGTGCCCGGTCCTCCCGAGATTGCGCTTGTCGGCGTGGTCGTCGCGGCGGTTGCGATTGCCGCTGTCGGGATCGCCTGGGCGGCGGTTGCGGCGGCCCTTTTCGGGGCCGGCCTCGTCTTCTGGACGGCGCGGCAGAGGTGGCAAGGCCAAGCCGCATGGGCGGCGCTCGGCACGCTGTGGGTGGCATTGCCATGCGTTTGCTTTTTGTGGCTGGCGCGCGAGCAGGCCGGCGGCCGGTCTATTCTACTTTGGATGCTGGCGGTGGTCTGGGCGACCGATATCGGCGCCTACATGGTCGGGCGCAGCGTTGGCGGCCCGCGCCTGGCGCCGCGCTGGAGCCCGCGCAAGACCTGGTCTGGGTTCGCCGGCGGCATGCTGTGCGCCGCTTTCGCCGGGGCCGCCACGGCAGTGGTCCTGGGGGTGTCGCCGATACTGCCGCTGGCGGCCGTCAGCGGCGGCCTTGCGATAGTGGCGCAATTCGGCGATCTTGCCGAATTCGTTGGCGAAGCGCAGGTTCGGGGTGAAGGATTCGAGCGGGCTGATCCCTGGACATGGCGGCCTGCTCGACCGGCTCGACAGCCTGCTCGCCGTGATCCCGGTGGTCGCGTTGATGACCCTGGTCGGCGGTCGCAGCGTTATCGCTTGGCAATGAGACCGCCCGTCGGCGCCCGGGCCCGCCGGCGCCCAGATCGGGAGTGACGGGGATGCGAAGCGTCACGATTCTCGGCTCGACCGGTTCGATCGGGCAAAACACCATCGATCTGCTGCTCCGCAACCCTGGCGCGTTCACGGTCGAGGCGCTGACCGCGAACCGCAATCCGGTCTTGCTCGCCGAGCAGGCCAGGGCCGTGGGCGCGCGCTTTGCCTCGATCGCGGACCCCGACCACTATCCGGCGCTGAAGGAAGCGCTCGCCGGGACTGGGATCGAGACCGGCTGCGGCGCGCAATCCTTGATCGAAGCGGCCGAGCGGCCGGCCGAGTGGGTCATGGCGGGGATCGTCGGCGCGGCGGGCTTGGCCCCGACCTTGGCGGCAATCCGGCGGGGGATCATCGTCGCCTTCGCCAACAAGGAGGTGCTGGTCTGCGCCGGCGCGCTCGTCATGGACGAAGTGGCGCGCCACGGCGCCACCCTGCTGCCGGTCGACAGCGAGCACAACGCGATCTGGCAGTGCTTCGACCGCGACCGGGCCGAGACGATCGACCGGATCATCCTGACCGCAAGCGGCGGTCCGTTTCGGGAGCGCGCGTTCGAAGACATGCGGCGGGTAACCCCGGCCGAGGCGGTCGCTCACCCGAATTGGAGCATGGGGGCAAAAATTTCGGTAGATTCGGCGACGATGATGAACAAGGGCCTGGAGCTGATCGAAGCGCATCACCTGTTTCAGCTTCCTCCCGACCGCGTCGACATCGTCGTTCATCCGCAGTCGATCGTCCACGGCGCCGTCGTCTACCGCGACGGCTCGGTGCTGGCTCAGCTCGGCTCGCCGGACATGCGGACGCCGATTGCATACGCGCTCGCCTGGCCCGATCGGATTTCGGCGCCGACCAAGCGGCTCGATTTGGCGGCCGTCGGAAGACTGACCTTCGAGCCGCCCGACGAGCAGCGGTTCCCGGCGCTGCGCGTCGCCCGCGAAGCCCTGCTGCGCGGCGGCGGCGCGCCGACCGTGTTGAATGCAGCCAATGAAACCGCGGTGCATGCCTTTCTCGAAGGCAGGATCGGCTTTTTGGACATTGTTGAAACCGTCGAGGGCACGTTGGCGGCGATCCCGGCTGATAATCTTGAATCGCTCGAAGACGTCTACAATTACGATCAGGCCGCACGGGAAGCGGCGGGTCGGATAACCCGCCGCCACACCGTGGCACAGGCCCCCGCACCGATGGGTATGCGATGATCGCGTTTTTGCATCACGGGCTGAGCTACATCGTCCCGTTCCTGTTCGTTCTGACCGTGCTCGTCTTCGTGCACGAGTTTGGCCATTACTTTGTCGCCCGCCGGAATGGCGTTCGCGTCGACGTCTTCTCGATCGGCTTCGGCCCCGAATTGTTCGGCTGGTACAATCGAGCTGGGACGCGTTGGAAGATCAGCGCCATCCCCCTCGGCGGCTATGTAAAGATGTTCGGCGACAGCGACGCGACCTCGGCCCTGCCGGCCGCCGGGCTCGCGCGTATGAGCCAGGCCGAGCGCGACGTGTCTTTTTACTACAAGCGGCTCGGCCAGCGGGCGGCGATCGTCGCGGCAGGTCCGGCGGCGAACTTTATCTTTGCGATCGTCGTGCTGGCGGCGCTGTTTATGAGCTTTGGCCAGCCCTTCACCCCGGCCCAAGTCGGACAGGTCCAATCGGGCAGCGCCGCCGAACGCGCCGGGATCAAGTCCGGCGACGTGATCGTCAGCATCAACGGCGACGTGGTCCAAAGCTTTGAGGACGTCCAGCAGGACGTCAGGCTCAATCCGGGCGCGCCGATGACGCTCGTCGTCAAGCGCGACGGCAAGGACGTCAGTCTCCAGGCGACGCCGACCAAGACGGAGCTGACCGACCGGTTTGGAAACCGGTATGAGGTCGGATTGCTCGGCATCGCGCATAACGGCATCGATTATGTCAGGCGCGATCCGGCGACCGCCCTGATACAGGCGGGAAAGCAGACTTGGGACCTGTCGGCCTCGACCTTGAAGGCGATGTGGCAAATCGTCATTGGCACACGCGGCACGGACGAACTCGGCGGGCCGCTGCGCATCGCTCAGATGTCGGGCGACGTGGCCCAGGGCGGGGTGGTCGCGGTGGTCTGGTTTATGGCGGTGCTGTCGATCAATCTAGGGTTGATCAACCTGTTTCCGGTTCCAGTGCTTGACGGCGGACACCTGCTGTTCTATGCCGCCGAGGCGCTTCGCGGGAGGCCTCTCGGCCAGCGCGCCCAGGAATACGGCTTTCGCATCGGGCTGGCCTTGGTACTTACCCTGATGGTGTTCGCCACGTGGAACGATCTTGTCCACCTTCGGATCGTCGAGTTTGTCAAAGGGCTGGTGACCTGACGCGAGCGTAGTTTTCGGGATGGGGGTTCGAGTCGGGGGTGGGGGGTTTTGCGCTTCAGCGGACGGAATTGCATGCTGTGGGCGGTGGCGGGCGCCCTCACCCTGGCAATTGCACAAATGCCCTTGACGGCCACGGCGCAGACGAGCGGGGGTGCCGTTGCGCAGTCCGGGGGTGGAGATCAGAGCGGTCAGCAGGCGCCGCCGGGGCCCAAGCTTGAAAGCGGCATGACGCCCCCCGCCCCGCCTGGGCCGCGGCCCGCGCCGGGCGGAGAGAGCAGCTCCACCACGCCGGCCCAATCCGCGGTCCCGGCGCCGTCCGGTGCGCCGCCGGGACCCAAGCTCGAAAGCGGCATGATGCCGCCGGCACCTGGGGGTCCCGCAGGCGCCGCAGCGCCGCAGCCCGGTGCGCCGGTCCCCTCCGGCGCATCCCCGGCGCCCGTGCTCGAAAACGGGATAGCGCCGCCGGCACAGGCGCCGGCGCCATCCGGACAACCCGAGGCGCCGGAGCTCAAGAGCGGGTTGGCGCCACCGCAATTGCCGACGCCGCCCAGTGCCGGACCCGCCCCGGGTCAGCCGAGCGGCCCGCCGGCGCCGGCCGCACGACCCCGCGAATACCGGCGCCCGGCTCCGCAACCGGTGGCGGGCCAGCCGGGCGTCGGGCGCGGGCCGCCGGGAGCGGGACCCGGGGCGAGACCGATCCCGGTGCCGGCCGTGCCGTCGATGGGGGGTGGAATCGTCACCGACGTTCAAGTCCTCGGCACCCAGCGGATCGAGCCGGAGACGGTGCGCTCTTATCTTCAAGTCCAGCCGGGAGAACCGTGGGATGACGAAAAGCTGGACGCGTCGCTGAAGGCGCTGTTCGCAACCGGTCTGTTTGCCGACGTGAATTTGAGCCGGGTCGGCAACACCCTTGTCGTCAAGGTTGTCGAAAACCCGATCATCAACCGCATTGCGTTCGAGGGAAACCACAAGCTCGACGACAAGGATCTCAATGCCGAAATCCAGGAGCGCCCGCGTGTCGTCTACACCCGCTCGCGGGTGCAGGCCGACGTCAAGCGTATCCTCGACCTCTACCGCCGGCACGGACGGTTCGGGGCGACGGTCGAGCCCAAGGTCATCCAGCTTTCAGAGAACCGGGTGGACCTGGTTTTCGAGATCGACGAAGGCGAATTTACCGGTATCCGCAGCGTCAATTTTGTCGGCAACAAGGACTTCAGCGAGAACAAGCTGCGTGGCGTTATCGCGACCAAGGAAAATCGCTGGTACCGGTTTCTGTCGACCAACGACAGCTATGACCCGGACCGGATGACCTATGACCGCGATCTGCTGCGCAAGTTCTATCTGACCGAGGGCTACGCCGATTTCAGAGTGCTGTCGGCGGTAGCCGAACTGACGCCGGAGCGTAACGGCTTCATCGTCACCTTCACCATCGACGAGGGGGAGCGCTATCGCTTCGGCAAGGTCGGGGTCAATATCAAGCTGAAGGATTTGTCGGCGGCGCCAGGTATTGCCGCTGCTCACCGTCCACTCGGGCGATTGGTACAACGCCCAAGCGGTGGAAGATTCGATCTCGGTGCTGACCAATACCCTCGGTACCCGAGGCTACGCCTTTGTCGAGGTCAAGCCGGACATCACCCGAAATCGCAAAGACCGTACCGTCGACATTACGTTCAACGTCCAGGAGGGGCCGCGGGTTTATGTCGAGCGCATCGACATCGTCGGCAATGTGCGCACGCTCGACAAGGTGATCCGGCGCGAGTTCCAGCTCGTGGAAGGCGACGCGTTCAATACCGAAAAGATGCAGCGCTCGCAGGAACGCATCAAAAATCTCGGATTTTTCAAAAAGGTCCAGGTGACCAACGGCGCCGGCTCGGCGCCGGACAAGACCGTGGTCACGGTCGAGGTGGAGGAACAGTCGACCGGCGAGCTGTCGCTGGGGCTTGGTTTTTCAACCAGCGACGGACCCCTCGGCGACATCAACATTCGCGAACGCAACTTCCTCGGCCGCGGCCAGGATTTGCGCATCGGAACCGTGGTGTCGTTGCGCTCCCAGCAGGTCGACCTCAGCTTTACCGAGCCCTACTTTCTCGACAAGAACATTGCCGCGGGTTTCGACATCTTCGAAATCAAGACCAGCCCGACGACCAATTTCTTCACCGGCATCACTCCGCCTTACCAGCAGTTTTCGTATGGTGGAGCGTTGCGCGCCGGCTACCAGATCGCCGACAACCTGCGCCAGACCTTGAAATATACCGCGCGCTCGGACACGATCGAGAACATCCAGAGCGACGCATCCCTGTTTATCGCGCTGCAGGCGGGAACCCATACCACCTCGGCGATCGGCCAGGTTCTGCTTTACGACCGGCGCGACGACCGTCTCGAGCCGACCAGCGGCTATTTTGTCTCGCTGGGCAATGATTTCGCCGGCATCGGGTTTGGCGTGGACTATGTGCGGTCGAAGGTAACTTTTGGCTATTATTATTCGGTGGCGCCGCAGTGGGTGCTGAGCTTTACCGGGGAGGCGGGCGACATACTCGGCTGGAACGGCCAGCAGGTTCTGCTGCAGGACCGCTTTTTTGTCGGCGGCGACAATCTGCGCGGCTTTCAGGATGCCGGGATCGGTCCGCGTGATTCTATCGATAACGACGCGCTCGGCGGCCAGAAATACTATGTCGGCTCGGTGACTTTGGGCGTCCCGCTCGGCCTGCCCAAGGAACTTGGGATCACGGGCCGCGTGTTCAGCGATTTCGGCACGCTGTATCACCTCGAACCGACGAACCTCACTCTGACCCCGGCACAGCTGGCGACGACCGGCGGCGTAACACCGCAGGTCCTACAGTCGCCGGCGATCCGGATGAGCGCCGGGGTCGGGGTGTCGTGGAAGTCACCGGTCGGCCCGGTCCGCCTCGATCTCGCGGTTCCAATCCGCAAGGAGCCTTTCGACCAGACCCAGTTTTTCAGGGTCAGCTTTGGGACGAAATTCTGATGGCGATCTTTTTTTTCCGGCGGGCAGTGCTGCTGCTGCCGTTGTTGTTTGGCTTTGTCGGCAGCGCTGCGGGCCAGGCGCCTCCCGCAAAGGCTCCGGCTCCGGCGCCCGCTACAACACCGGCGCCCGCCACGACCCCCACACCGCCGCCTCCGGCCCCGCTGCCCGCGCCTCAGAGCCTGAACGTCATGGTGGTCGACGTGCAGGCCCTGCTACAGAACTCGAAGGCGGCAAAGATGGTGCGCAGCCAGATCGATCAGAAGTTCACCGAATACCGCAAGGAAATATCACGCCAGGAGGACGCGCTGCGTGGCGAGCAGGACACCTTGCAACGGCAGCAGGCGACGCTGTCGGCGGCGGTCTTGAACCAGCGCGGCCGCGAGCTTCAGCAAAAGGTCAAGGACCTTGATCGGGATGTCCAAGGCAAACGCGCCGCGCTCGAAAAATCCAACAACGAGGCGCTGACCAAGATTCAGCAAACGATGCTGAAGATCATCGCCGACATCGCCAGGCAGCGGCGGTCGAACTTGGTTCTCCAACGCACCGACCTGGTGCTCTTCGACCAGGCTTTTGACGTGACCGACCAGGTCATGCAAAAGCTCGACGAAGAGCTTCCGGTGCTGACGGTCAACTTTGCTGCGCCGGAACCGCCGGCCGCTGCTGCGGCGCCGGCCGAGCCGGCCCCGGCCCCTGCCGCGACCGCCAAGGCCGCCCCCGCCAAGGCGAAGAAAAAGTAGCGCGGAACGGCGCCGTCAGACGATGGCCGATCCCCGCTTTTTCCACCGCGCCGGGCCGTTTACGCTGCTCCAATTGGCGCAAGCGAGCGGGGCGCGGCTGCTGCGGGACGAGGATGCCGTGAAGCTGTGCCGTGACGTGGCGCCGCTCGAAACGGCCGGCCCCGACGAGGCCAGTTTTCTGGAGAATCGTAAATACCTGCCGGCGTTCCGCAGTTCGCGCGCCGGCGCTGCATTCGTCGACGAGGCCGCGGCCAAAGAGGCGCCGGCGGAGATGGCGCTGCTGTTGAGCGCCGAGCCCTATAAGGCTTACGCGTTGGCGGCGCAGGCATTCTACCCGAGGGCCTCGATCGCGGCGGGACGCGCGTCCTCGGCGCTGACCGACCCGACGGCGAGCGTGCCCGAGGATTGCGAGATCGGCCCGAACGCCGTCGTCGAGGCCCGCGCGCAACTCGGCCGGCGTTGCCAGGTAGGCCCCAATACCGTGATCGGCGCCGGAGTCGTGATCGGCGAGGATTGCCGCATCGGCGCAAACGTCACGATCAGCCACGCACTTATCGGCGCTCGCGTCGTGCTGCACCCGGGCGTGCGTATCGGCCAGGACGGGTTCGGCTTCGCCCCCGACCGCGCGGGCCCGGTCAAGGTGCCGCAACTTGGGCTCGTCGTGATCGGTGACGATGTCGAAATCGGCGCCAACAGCACGATCGACCGCGGGTCGGGTCACGATACGGTGATCGGCGCGGGGTCGATGATTGATAATCTGGTGCAGATTGCCCACAACGTCGTGCTCGGGCGGTGCTGCATCCTCGCTGGTCAGGTCGGTATTTCGGGCAGCACGCGAACTCGGCGATTTTGTCATGATCGGCGGCCAGGGGGGCTGGCCGGTCACCTGCACATCGGCGCCGGTGCGCGGATCGCCGCCAAATCCGGGCTGATGCGCGACGTACCGGCGGGAACGACGGTGTCGGGCATTCCGGCGGTGCCGATCGCCGATTTCATGAGGCAGACAGCGATATTGCAGCGTTTGGGAAAGAAGAAGGACGGGCGATGATTGATCCGGCCTGCGGCGGGGGGCAAGCTGTTAAACCGGTTTTCGCCCCCGAAGAAAGCCTTCAAATCGACGTGCAGCGGATCATGGAAATGATCCCGCATCGCCAGCCGTTTTTGATGATCGACCGAGTTGTCGACGTGGTGGCGAACAAGCGCGCGACCGGCATCAAGAACGTGTCGATCAACGAGAATTATTTTCGAGGTCATTTTCCGGCGCGACCGGTCATGCCGGGGGTGCTGATCATCGAAGCGATGGCGCAGACCGCGGCTGTGCTCGTGGTTCACACCTTGGGTCCCGAAGCGGAAGGCAAGCTCGTTTACTTCATGAGCGTCGACAATGCGCGCTTTCGCCGTCCGGTTTTCCCCGGCGACCAGCTTGCCGTCCACGTCGTCAAGCAGCGCAACCGCGCCAATGTCTGGAAATTCGAAGGCCAGGCCAAGGTCGGCGACAATCTGGCCGCCGAGGCCGTGTTCGCCGCGATGATCCTCGACCGGTAGGCGGCGGGAGCGTGGCCACAAATACATCCGACAGCGATCGTCGCTCCGGGCGCGCGCTTGGCGGCCGATGTCGCGATTGGGCCGTATTGTGTGATCGGCGATCGGGTCGAGATCGGCGCCGGTGCGGCACTAGCTGCTCACGTCGTGGTCGACGGTCGCACGACGATCGGCGCCGGCACGCGGATCTTTCCATTTGCCTCGCTCGGGCAGGAGCCGCAGGACCTCAAATATTGCGGCGAGGATTCGGCGCTCGTCATCGGCGGCCGCAACACCATCCGCGAATACGTGACGATGAACCCGGGGACCACCGGCGGCGGCTTGGTCACCCGGATCGGCGACGACTGTTTGTTCATGGTTGGCGCTCACATCGCCCACGACTGCCAGATCGGCGACCATGTGATCATGGCCAACAACGCGACCTTGGCCGGACATGTCGTGATCGAGGAATACGCCTTTCTCGGCGGCCTGAGTGCCGTCCACCAGTTCGTCCGGATCGGCCGGCATGCGATGATCGGCGGGATGTCGGGGGTCGAGCGCGACGTAATCCCATATGGCCAGGCTATGGGCAACCGCGCCCGGCTGACCGGGCTCAACATCATCGGCTTGCAGCGCCGCGGCTTTAGCCGCGAGGACATCCAGGCGCTGCGCAACGCCTATCAATTCTTGTTTCATTCGCCCGGCACCTTGAGCGACCGGGTCGGCGAAACCGCGGAGCGCTTTGCCGGGATCGGCCCGGTCGAGGACATCATTCGGTTCATCCGCGCCGATTCGAGCCGCGCCGTCTGCCAGCCCAAGGACCACCAGCCCAGGGACAAGCTGAATGATCGGATAGGCGGGCGGCGGCCCGGCCAGCGGCGAACAAGCTCGGCATCGTCGCCGGCGCCGGCGGGCTGCCGCGCCGGCTCGTCGAGGCATGCCGGGAATCCGGCCGCGACGTCTTTGTGCTGGCGCTCGAAGGTGCGGCCGAACCCGGGACGGTTGCCGATGTCGCGCATGCCTGGTGCCCGGTCGGCGCGGCGGCGCGTGGGCTTCGCCTGCTGCGAGACAACGAAGTGACCGAACTGGTGTTGGCTGGCGGGGTGCGGCGGCCGTCATTGTCCTCGCTGCGCCCCGATTGGCGGGCCGCCAAGTTCTTCGCCGAGTCGGCTATCGGGCGCTCGGGGACGATGGGCTGCTGTCGGCGGTCGTCGCCGAGTTGGAGCGCGAGGGGTTTCGGGTGATCGGTCCCGACCAGGTATTGCAGGCCGGGCTCGCACCCGAGGGTCCCTTGGGCCATGTCCGACCCGATGCCCAGGCGATAGCCGACATCGAGCGGGGGGAGCGCGTTGCCCGGGCGCTGGGCGCGCTCGATGTCGGCCAGGCCGTGGTCGTGCAGCAGGGCCTGGTGCTCGGCGTCGAGGCGATCGAGGGCACCGACGAACTGATCCGCCGCTGCGCCGGGTTGCGCCGCGAGGGGCCGGGCGGCGTCCTCGTCAAGGTCGAGAAGCCGGGTCAGGAGCAGCGCGCCGACCGGCCGACGATCGGGCCGCAGACCGTGACGCTCGCCGCCGCGGCCGGGCTGCGCGGCATTGCGGTCGAGGCCGGCGCGACGATCGTCATCGACCGCGACGAGGTCGTCGCCAGCGCAGACCATGCCGGGCTGTTCGTCTTCGGCATTCGCCGGATGTGACCGCGGCCCAAGACAGCTCAGCCGCGGCGCCGTTCATCTTTATCGTCGCCGGCGAACCTTCGGGCGATGCGCTCGGCGCCGCGCTGATCGGGGGGCTGCGGCAGCGCACCGGGAGCCGTCTTCGGGTTGCGGGCGTCGGCGGCGAGCGCATGCGGGCGGAGGGTCTCGACAGTCTGGTGCCGCTCGCCGACCTCGCGGTGATCGGCATTGCCGAAGTCCTGCCGCGGGCGCCGCTGATCCTGCGCCGGGTGCGCGAGACGGTCGCCGCGGTGCGCGCGATGCGTCCGGATGTGGTCGTGACGATCGACAGCTCGGGCTTTAGCTGGCGCGTCGCCCAGCGTTTGCGGCGGCATGGCGAAATCTTGCCGCTGGTGCACTATGTGGCGCCGATGGTGTGGGCGTGGCGAGCCGGCCGGGCGCGGCGCATGGCGCGCTGGTACGATCATCTGATGGCGCTGTTGCCGTTTGAGCCGCCCTATTTCGAGCGGGTCGGGCTCGCCTGCAGCTATGTCGGACATCCGGTTCTTGACAGCGGCGCCGACAAGGGCGACGGCGCGCGGTTCCGCGCGGCGCACGGCCTCGGCCCACGAAACGCTGATCGCGGTATTGCCGGGCAGCCGCGGCGGCGAGGTGCGCCGGCTGGTGCCGATTTTCGGCGCGGCGTTAACGCGGCTGGAGGCGCTGATCGGCGGCTTTCGCGTGGTCGTGCCGACGGTGGCGACAGTGGCGACAGAGGTGGCCGAGGCTGCGCGCGGCTGGACCGGCGACCCGGTCGTCCTGCGCAATCCGACGGATAAATACGACGCCTTTGCGGCCAGCCGCGCGGCGCTTGCCGCGTCGGGCTCGGTGGCCTTGGAGTTGGCGATGGCGCGACTGCCGATGGTCGTCTGCTATCGCTTGAACCCGGTTACCGAGGCGTTGCTCGACCGGGTGGTCAAGGTGCGGCAGGTCAACCTCGTCAACCTGCTGCTCGAACGGCCTCTGGTGCGCGAATTGCTGCGCGGCGAGTGCGCGCCCGAACCGATCGCCGTCGAAGTAGCGCGACTGGTGCGGGACGAACCGGTTCGCGCCGAGCAGGTTGCGGGTTATGCTGAAGCGATGCGCCGCCTGGGAGCGGGCGGCCGCTCGCCGAGCCTGCGGGCAGCCGACCAGGTCCTCGCGATCATCGCGGCGCGCCGATGCGGCGGCCCCGCATCCCCTGCCCCGTAACGGAGGAATTTCCGATGGCCATAACCGACGTTGCCTCAGCCGCCAAGCCGGCGGCGGGGACCGACAAATACCGCTATCTGCATACGATGATCCGGGTGCGCGACCTCGACAAGTCGCTGAAGTTCTATACCGAGCAGCTCGGCATGAAACTGCTGCGCAAGCGCGACTACCCGACCGGCAAATTCACCCTCGCTTTTGTCGGCTACGGCGACGAGGCCGACAGCACGGTGCTCGAGCTGACCCATAATTGGGAGCAGGCCGAGCCCTATGCGCTGGGCAGCGCGTTTGGCCATTTGGCGCTCGGCGTGCCCGATGTGTACAAGGCGTGCGAGCAGCTCGGCGCCGCCGGCGTCAAGATCCCGCGCCCGGCCGGGCCGATGGCGCATGGCGGCTCGGTCATCGCCTTTATCGAAGACCCCGACGGCTACCGCATCGAGCTGGTCCAGCGCTCGTAGGACGGCCGCGGCTTACGCGGGGTCCGCCCTCACCCCAAACCCAACCCTCTCCCCGCGAGCGGGGAGAGGGAACGGCGCGCCGAGCGCCGCGAGGGGACGAGGGTTACGCGTTGCTGCGCCGGTTCTGCTCGTAATAGCTGTTGCGCAGCACCTTGCCGGGCAATGCCCCGGTGTGCTTGCCCTCTTCGTACAGCATCTGGCCGTTGACGGCGGTGGCGTAGATGCCCTCGGCCGACTTCCTTAATGCGCCAGCCGCCGGCCGGGAAGTCGTGGACGACCGTCTCTTGCCCGCATTTCACCGTCGCCGGGTCGAAGATCACGACATCGGCCGCCATCCCGGGCCGCAGCAGGCCGCGGTCGTAGAGCCCGAAGGTCGAGGCCGAGTTCGAAGGTCAGCCGCCGCACCGCCTGCTCCAAACTCATCACCTGCTTCTCGCGCACCCATTCGCCGAGCAGCTTGGTCAGATAGCCGTAGCCGCCGTGGAACTGCACGTGCGCGCCGCCGTCGCCGAGCCCGATGACCGCGTTGGGATGGGTCAGGATCTTCTTCAGCGCCTCGTCGTCGATGTTGTTCTCGGCCTGCAGGAAGCGGGTCTCGAGCTTTTCCTCGACGACAAGGTCGAGGAACGCGTCGATTACCCGCTTGCCCTCTTTCTCGGCGATCTGGCCGATCGACTTGAACTGCATCCACTTGTTCTTTTCGAGCACCGGCTCGTTGACCCAGATGTAGTTCCACCAGGTCTTCGAGATGCCGACGGCGCTGTCGGGTTTGTTGACGACCGCCTCCTCGTGCAGCTTGGCGCGGGTTTCCGGGTCGGCGTAGAGCCGCAGTTTCTCGTCGTCCGACATCAACAGGATCGGGTGCCAGGTCGGCAGGCCGCGGAACACCTGGCTGTTCTTCATCGTGAAGTCTTGCGTCACCCGGTTGGGGCTGCACATCGGGTAGGCGCGGATGCCCATCGCCGCGGTCTCCTCGACCCGCGCCATGTGGATTTTCCATTCTTCCGGGCGGCGCATGGTCTGCGACAGGCTGTTGTAGACCACCATGCGGCCGGTCGCCTCGGCGAGGCGGCGCATCATGCCGTCCTTCAGCTCGACATATTGGCCGCCGCCGGCCTGGATCGTGCCGGTGCCCAACTCGCGCAGCACGTCGGCGAGCGCGAAGATCTCGCTGCTCATCGGCCCACAGCGCCGGGATCGGCACGCCCTGCGGGTCGAAATGGCCTTTTTCGCGCGACACCGAGAGGCCGAGCGCGCCGGCCTGCATGCCCTGGCGGACGACGTCCTGCATCGCCTTGATCTGCGCTTCGGTGGCGCCGGGCTTCTGGCAGTCGTCGCCCATCACGTAGTGGCGCACCGCGGTGTGGCCGATCAGATTGCCGACATTGACGCCGAGCCGCTTGTCGAGATGGTCCATGTATTGCGGGATCGTCTCCCAGTCGAAGTCGACCGTGCGCAGCACCGACATCGGGATCGCTTCGACATAGGAGAGGAACTCGGCGAGCCGCTCCTCGGTGCCCTTGCGCACCGGCGCCAATGACAGCGAGCAATTGCCGAAGATCACCGAGGTCGCGCCGTGCTCGGGCGAGAAGGTGCACAGCGGGTCCCAGGTGACCTGCGCGTCGTAATGGCAGTGGTTGTCGATAAAGCCGGGCGCGACGGCGCGGCCGTCGGCGTCGACGGTCTTCTCGGCCGGGCTCGGAAGCTTGCCGATCTCGGCGATCTTGCCGTCCTTGACCCCGACATCGCCGCGAAAACCCGGCATGCCGGAACCGTCGACAATGAGCCCGTTCTTGATCAGCAGATCATAGGCCATCGGTTCTTCCTTTCTGCGCAGAGTGGGCCGCCGGTCGCGACCCGAGAACTCGCCTTGAAGTGTACCCGCTCGGGCCGAGGACACAACGCCGGCGCCGCGCTCGCCCGCCCTGGAGCCATGTTTCGAGCGCGGGGGAGCCACGCACAAATGGGCGTGAGGACCCGGCCAGCTAAATGGTCGGCGCCGGCGCTATCGTGCTAAAGGCTTTGTTCCCCCGCCGCACCGGCGCCGACATTCGACGGAGTGTCCGAGATCATGAGCTTATCCAGCGAGGAATATCGCGACCATCTGCAATCGACTTCGGTGCGCGCCGGGTTCAGCTTTGACGCGGTGACGCTGCCGGACGAGCGGCATGTAGCCGCCAACGGGTTGCGGTTTCGCTATCTCGATTGGGGAACGCAAGGAAAGCGGCCGATCCTGTTTCTGCATGGCGGCGCGCTGACCGCGCATACCTGGGATTTGTGCTGCCTGGCATTGCGCGACGACTACCACTGCCGGGCGCTCGACCAGCGCGGCCATGGCGACACCGACTGGGCGCCCGACGCCAATTACACGCTCTCGGCTCAGCGCGACGACGTTAAAGGGTTTGCCGAAGCGATAGGGCTGGACCAATTCGTGCTGGTCGGCATGTCGATGGGCGCGATCAACGGGTTGGCGTATGCGATTGCCTATCCGGAGACCCTGTCGGCGCTGGTGCTGATCGACGCCGGCCCCAATGTGCGCCGCCCGGGATCGAGCCGCATTCGCGATTTCGTCAACGGCGGGGCCGAGCCGTCGTCACTGGAGGGGATCATCGAACGGGCGCTCGCCTTCAACCCGCGGCGCGACCCGCTGATTTTGCGGCGCAGCCTGATGCACAATCTGCGGCGCCAGGATGACGGCAACTGGGTGTGGAAATACGACCGCCGACGGTTTCAGCAGATGGGTGGCGATCAGCACGCCGCCGAGCGGCGCGGCCTCGCCGACGGGCTCGCCAATGTCACCTGCCCGACCCTGATCGTGCGGGGCAGCGAGAGCGACGTGTTCCACGACGAGGACGCCGAGCGGCTGGCGACGGGACTGCCTGACGGCCGCTGGATAAAGATCCCCAAGGCCGGTCACACCGTGCAGGGCGACAACCCCAAGGATCTGGTCGCCGCACTGCGCGAATTCTTGGGCTGAGGCTCCGACGCGGCTGCATCACGGCAGGTCGAATGAGCCGGCAGGCCCGAGAGATGCGCGGATCGGCGGCGGACGAAGCCTGGTCAATTGCGGGAGCAGTGCGCGTCGCGCCACTTGCCGTGCCTGGCGTAGCCCGCGGGAACATAATGCCAGCCATAGCCGCAGCGTGAGCCGACCAGCACGAGTTTCGGCGACGGGGCCAGGGGATAATCGCGCGGCAATACCGGCGCGGCGGCAACCGCGGCGGTAAATGCCACGGCACAGACGATGCCGCTGACCGACGCCGACAGGAATGCGCGCATCGAACCTCCCTTTCGTCCCCGTTGGGTGTGCCAACTAATCAACGCCGCGGCGGCTTAACCGTTGCCGAATTTTCTCCCGCGCCCTCGATTACGGTCCCTGAAACCGGCTCGACCCAGACAAGGCGGTCGACCGTCCCCTTGACGCCCGGCACGTTCTCGGCGGCCACGCGCAACGCCTCGCGTTCGTGCTCGTCGAGGATCACGCCGTCGAGTTCGACGACGCCGTCGATCGACCGTGATCGTCAGCCCGGCGCGCGGCGCCCAATCGACTTTGTCGAGTTCGGCCAGGACCTGCTCGCGGATGGCGTCATCACTGCCGGCGGGGACCTGCGGCGCGTCGAGCGCGCGGGCAAGCGCCGCGAGCAGGTCGATGCGGCTGACCATGCCGAGCAGCGCGCCGTCCTCGATCACCGGGACCCGCTTGATGCGGCGGCGCTCCATCACTTCCACGATCTCGTCGAGCGGCGCGTCCGGGTGACCGAGACGATCTCGCGCGACATCAGCTCGTCGCAGACGCGGCCATGGGTCCTGACGTAGTCGCTCGCCGTCCGCCCCGGCCCCAGCAGAAAGTCGAGCCACGGCCAGCGCTGCTTTTCGGTGGCGATTTCGCTGCGTCGCAACAGGTCGCCCTCGGTCAGGATGCCCGCGACCTTGCCGGCGGCGTCGACCACCGGCAGGCCGCTGATATTGCGGTCGAGCATCAGCCGGATCGCCTCGCGGATCGGCGTGCCGCCGGCAATCGTGACGACGTTGCGGGTCATGACATCCAAGGCTTTCATCCGGGTCTCCTTCGCTTCGTTACGCGGGGGCGCCGACGTCACTCGCGCCGCGCGGCCGCGACAAGGGCGGCGACGCCCGGCAGCTCGCGCCCTTCGAGCCATTCGAGAAAGGCGCCGCCCGCGGTCGAGACGTAGGACAACTCGTCGGTCACCCCTGCCGCGGCGAGTGCGGCGACGGTGTCGCCGCCGCCGGCGACGCTGCGCAGCCGCCCGGCGCGGGTGAGTTCGGCGACTGTTTTGGCGACTTCTGTCGTGCCATGGTCGAAAGGCGGTGTTTCGAACGCTCCGAGCGGGCCGTTCCATACCAGGGTTCGCGCCTCGACGAGTGCGGCGCTGATGCGCGCCACCGTCTCGGGGCCGATATCAAGGATCATCATATCGTCGGCGACCGCGCCGATCGCGACTGTCCGGGTGGCGACGCCCGCGGCCAGCTCGGCGGCGACGACGGCATCCTCGGGCAGGATCACCCGGCAGTTTCGTTCGGCGGCGAGCGCCAGCAGCCGGCGCGCGCTCTCGGCCATGTCGCGCTCGCACAAAGAGCGGCCGACGGCCATGCCCTGGGCATAGAGCAGGGTGTTCGCCATCGCCCCGCCGATCGCCAGCATGTCGACCTTGCGGATCACAAAGCGCAGCAGGTCGAGCTTGGTCGACACCTTGGCGCCGCCGACCAGCGCCATGACCGGCCGCGCCGGGTGTTCGAGCGCCGCGGTCAGCGCGTCGAGCTCGGCCTCCATCGATTTGCCGGCGGCGGCCGGCAGCAGCCGGGCGAGCGCCGGCGATCGAGGCGTGCGCACGATGAGCCGCCGAGAAGGCATCGTCGACATAGACCTCGCCGAGTGTCGGCGAGGGCGCGGGCGAATTCGGGCGAATTGGCCTCCTCGCCCTGATGAAAGCGAAGGTTTTCGAGCAGCGCCACGTCGCCCGGCCGCAAGGCGCCGCGACGACGCGCTCGGCCTCATCGCCGATGCAATCCTCGGCAAAGGCGATTTCGCGTCCGCCGAACGCCCGCCGCAACGGCGCCAGCACCGGCCTCAGCGACAGTTTCGGGTCGGGTCCGCCCTTGGGCCGGCCGAAATGCGACATCACGATCACCGCGGCGCCCTTGGCGATCAGTGCCTCGATGGTCGGCGCCAGCCGGTCGATGCGGGTCGCGTCGGTGACGACGCCGTCCCTGACCGGGACATTGAGGTCGGCGCGCACCAGCACCCGCTTGCCGCGCACGTCGATGTCGTCGAGGGTCAGGAATTCTTTCGCCATGCTTCCTCCGCGGCTAATCTTGTCTGGGTAGCATTAGTGGTTGAGTTGGGCCAGCGCATCGCGCATCGGTTCGCTCGCCACCATAAAGAGGCCGCTGAACGGCGTGTCGAGGTCGAGGATCACGAAGACCACCGAGGCGATCGACAAGGCGCCCAGCAAGATCGTGATGTAAGACAGCGCGTTGCGGGGCGCGCTCAGACCGAAGCTGGCGAAGATGATCACCAGCCAAAAGCTCAGCACGATGGCGAACGGCGGCGAGATCGAGCTGTACGCCTCCTCGATCAGCTTCCACCGCATCCGCATCAGCAGCTCGTATTGGTTGAGGATGGTCAGGGCGAGCCGGCGATGCATCGGATCCGGCGGGTCGAGCTGGCGCAGGTCGGCTTCCAGATGCGCCAGCATGTCGCCGAGGCTGGTGCTCTGGATCGAACTCGGCCGAGGGCGGCGGCGACACCTGCTTCGGATAGTAGTCGCCTGGCGGCTGCGGCTCCGTGGTCCAGGTCGAGGCGATTGCCGCGGCGGTGTAGCTTCGCAACAAGGCCCGCGCCGGCTCGGTCCCGCCGCCATATTGCTTCAGCGACCGGTCGAGTTGGATGAGCTGGATCGAAAAGCTGCGCAGGTCGTTGTCGACGGTATCGAACGACGCCTTGACCGAGCTGGTGAGCAGACCCAGCACCAACGCCGCAAAGGTCACCAGCATGGTCATGACGAGTTGGATCAAATCCGTGGTCTCGCGGCTGCGGTGATGTTCGGACAAAAACGGCCGCACCATTATCCCGAGCGCGCTGCCGCCGACCAGGATCAGCAGCAGGATGGCGGCGGCGCCGAGTTCGCCCATAAATCCGTGCCCCTCGACCCCCCGGTCCCGGCCGGTCGGCCGCGCCGCCATTGGCGCGCTGATGGGCGCGCCACCGTCGCGATTTTGTCCGCCTCAGCGGGTTTAGGGTAGTGTTCCGAGCGGCGGATTTAATCAATGCCGCAGACGCTCGCTCGATCCTCCTCAGAGCGGACGCGATCCGGCGGGCGGTAGCCCGATGACGGCAGGCCCCGCTCGCGACACCGCAAAGGAACCCTGATGATCAAGACCATTCTCGTCCCGGCCACCGGCAGCGACGCCGACACCGCCGTCTTCGCCTCGGCCTTGGCCGTGGCTCGGCCGTTTTCCGCCCATCTTAACATGTTGCATGTCCGCATCGACGCGGCCTCGATGGCGGTCACGATGTCGTCGGAGGGCGGCGGCTCGGTCATGGTCGGCGGGCTGGTCGAGCGGCTCGACGAAGAAGCCGAGCTGCGCGAGCAGCGGGCGCGCGAGTTGTTCGACCAGTTCTGCGCCCGCGAAGGACTGGCGATCGCCGACACCCCACCCGGCCCCAGCGCGCCGTCGGCGGAGTGGACGAGGCAGATCGGGCTCGAACCCTACTGGGTAACCGAGCATGGCCGCGCCGCGGATCTGACGGTGGTCGGGCGCGCGGCCGACGGTGAGGGTGTGGCGCCCGAGACGATCGAGACGGCGCTGCTCGACAGCGGTCGTCCGGTGCTGATCCCACCCGCGGCGGCGATGACGGCGTTGCCGCAGACGGTCGTCATCGCTTGGAAGGCGACGCGTGAAGCGGCGCACGCGGTGACCGCGGCTATGCCGCTGCTCTCGCTCGCCAAGGAAATTCGCATCCTGACGGTCGCCGAGGAAGCGGATTTGTCGAGCGAGGAGGGTCATCAGCTGATGACCAACCTGCGCTGGCGCGGGCTCAAGGTCTCGGCCGAGCGGCTCCAGCCCGACGCACGCAGCGCCGCCGACACCTTGATCGCGGCGGCGGCCGCGCAGCACTCGCTGCTGGTGATGGGGGGCTACGGCCACAGCCGGCTGCGCCAATGGATTTTCGGCGGGTTCACCCAGCATGTGCTGCAGACCGCGGCGGCGGTGCCGGTGCTGATGGTGCACTGAGGCCTCGCCGGACACGCGGGCCGGAACACGCGGGCCGGAACACGCGCGCCGGGCACGTGGGGCGAGAAGCCGAGGCAGCAATATGCCTGTCACAGTGTTTGCGTAGAGGGTCCGGGCTTCGTTTACCGGCGGCTCAAGGAGGGATCGGATGGCCTCGCAGGGTGGGACGCAACTCGCGGGGCCGCTGTCGCCGGCCCAGATCGAGCTGATCGATGCGTGGTGGCGCGCCGCCAATTATCTGTCGGTCGGGCAGATCTATCTGCTCGACAATCCGCTGCTGCGAAGAACCGCTCGAACGCGCGCACATCAAGCCGCGGCTGCTCGGCCATTGGGGCACGACGCCGGGTCTCAATTTCATCTACGTCCATCTGAACCGCGTCATCAAGGCGCGCGACCTCGACGTCATCTACATCTGCGGCCCGGGCCACGGCGGGCCCGGCATGGTCGCCAACACCTGGCTCGAAGGCACCTACAGCGAGATCTATCCCGAACATCGCGCAGGACAAGGACGGCATGCGTCGCCTGTTCCGCCAGTTCAGCTTTCCGGGCGGCATCCCGAGCCATGCCGCGCCGGAAACGCCGGGCTCGATCCACGAAGGCGGCGAGCTCGGCTATTCGCTGTCGCACGCCTATGGCGCGGCATTCGACAATCCCGATCTGATCGTCGCCTGCGTCATCGGCGACGGCGAGGCCGAAACCGGGCCGCTCGCCACCTCGTGGCACGGCAACAAATTCCTGAACCCCGCCACCGACGGCGCGGTGCTGCCGATCCTGCATCTGAACGGCTACAAGATCGCCAACCCGACGATCCTCGCCCGCATCCCGCACGAGCAGCTCGAAGCCTGTTCGTCGGCTACGGCTACCAGCCGCATTTTGTCGAAGGCGACGACCCGGCGCGGATGCACCAGCTGATGGCGGCGACGCTCGACCGGGTATTCGACGAGATCGCGGCGATCGCAGAAGGCCGCGCGCGCCGGCGAAAAGCTGGTCTGCCCGCGATGGCCGATGATCGTGCTGCGCAGCCCCAAGGGCTGGACCGGGCCGAAACTCGTCGACGGGCTCAAGATCGAAGGCACCTGGCGCGCCCACCAGGTGCCGTTCGGCGACATGGAAAAGCCCGAGCACGTCAAATTGCTCGAAGACTGGATGAAGAGCTACCGGCCGCAGGAACTGTTCGACGACGACGGCAGGCTGAAGCCCGAGATCGCGGCGCTGGCGCCCGCCGGCGAGCGCCGCATGAGCGCCAATCCGCACGCCAATGGCGGCTTGTTGCGGCGCGAGCTGGTGATGCCGGATTTCGCCGATTATGCGGTCGCGATCGGCCATCCGGGCCAGACCGACGGCGAGGCGACGCGCGTCATGGGGATGTTTCTGCGCGACGTGATGCAAGCGGAACCCCAATTTCCGCCTGTTCGGCCCGGACGAGACCGCCTCCAACCGCCTGTCGGCGGTGTTCGAGGCGACCGGCCGCGCCTGGGTGGCGGAAACCTCGCCCGACGACGATCTGCCCTCGTCCGACGGAGACCAGCTGGCGCGCGACGGCCGGGTGATGGAGATCCTGAGCGAGCATACCTGCGAGGGCTGGCTCGAAGGCTATCTGCTGACCGGCCGGCACGGGTTGTTCTCGTGCTACGAGGCCTTCATCCACATCGTCGACTCGATGTTCAACCAGCATGCCAAATGGCTGAAGGCGTCGCGCGAGATTCCGTGGCGGCGGCCGATCTCGTCACTGAACTATCTGCTGACCTCGCATGTCTGGCGCCAGGACCACAACGGCTTCAGCCATCAGGACCCGGGCTTCATCGACCACGTCGTCAACAAAAAGGCCGACATCATCCGGGTCTATCTGCCGCCCGACGCCAATACCTTGCTGTGGGTCACCGACCATTGCCTGCGGAGCTGGAACCGCATCAACGTGATCGTCGCCGGCAAGCAGCCCGCGCCGCAATGGCTCGACATCGAACGCCGCGATCAAGCATTGCGACGCCGGCATCGGCATCTGGGAATGGGCCAGCAACGACCGCGGCGCCGAGCCCGATGTGGTGATGGCCTGCGCCGGCGACGTGCCGACGCTCGAAACCCTGGCCGCGGTCGATCTGCTGCGCCGGCATCTGCCCGATTTGAAGATCCGCGTCGTCAACGTCGTCGATCTGATGACCTTGCAGCCGCACGAAGAGCATCCGCACGGTCTGACCGACCACGATTTCGACGCGCTGTTCACGACCGACAAGCCGGTGATCTTCGCCTATCACGGCTATCCGACGCTGATCCACCGGCTGACCTATCGCCGCACCAACCACCGCAACATCCATGTGCGCGGCTACAAGGAGGAGGGCACCACCACGACGCCCTTCGACATGGTGGTGCGCAACGATCTCGACCGCTTTCACCTTGCCAGCGACGTCATCGACCGGGTGCCGAAGCTCGGCTACATGGCCGCTTACGCCAAGCAGGCGATGCGCGACAAGCTGATCGAGCACAAGCAGTACATTACCCGCCACGGCGACGACATGCCCGAGGTCAAGAACTGGCGCTGGCCCGCCGCCTCCGGCTGTTGATGCGAGTAATCCGACGCGAAAGGTTGAATAATGCTGACGATCCCTCTCGAAAAGCTCGCCTACATCGTCGAGAAGGCGCGCGAATACGACGCCGAGGTGCCGGCCGACCCGGACGCCGAAGCGGGCTCTGATGCGGCCGACGACGACGAGCGGCAAATTCTGCTCGATACCCCGGACAACCCGACCGAGCAGGAGTTGCGCGACGCGATCGACGGGCTCAACATCGACGAGCGTGAGGAGTTGCTGGCGCTGCTGTGGCTTGGGCGCGGCGACTACGACGCCCAAAGCTGGCGCGAGGCATTGCAGCAGGCGCGCGACACCCGCACGACGACCGAAGCCGACTACCTGCTCGGGACGCCATTGCTCGGCGACTATCTCGAAGAGGGTGTCGAGGCACTCGGGTTGTCGCTCGAGGATTTCGACCGGGGCTAGCGGCCGCCATGCCCTATACGACCACCGCAGACCTGCCGCCGGCGGTGCGCCATCTGCCGCCGCACGCGCAGGAGATCTTTTTGTCCGCCTTCAACAACGCCTGGCGGACCTACGCCGACCGCGGCCTGCGCGAACAGGAGGAAACTGCCTTTCGCGTCGCCTGGGCGGCGGTCAAGAAACAATACCGCAAGCACGGCGACCGCTGGCTGCCCAAGGACGGCTAGGGATGGACAAGAAAGACACGGCGCTACGGGCCGCGGCGGGCGTCGAACAGGCCGACGCTCGTAGGTTGCGGGCGCCGGCCGGAACCGATCTCGTCGAATGGTATTTCGAGCAAGGCTGGACCGACGGGCTGCCGGTCGTGCCGCCGACGCGCGCGCGGGTCGACGAATTTGTCGCGGCCCTGGGCGGCGAGCCCGACTTTGTCGAATGCAAGGTGCCGCCACGCCATGGCGGCCTTACTCGCGAAGTCTTGGCGGTCAACATGGTGATGGCCGGTTGCAAGCCCGAATACGCGGCGGTGGTGCGCGCGGCGATACTGGCGCTGACCGCGAAGGCGTTCAATCTGAACGGGGTGCAGGCGACGACCCACATGGCCGCCCCCTTGCTGATCGTCAACGGCCCGGTCGCGGGCGCGATCGGGATGAACGGCGACTGCAACGCGTTCGGCTCGGGCAACCGCGCCAACGCGACGATCGGGCGGGCGTTGCGGCTGGTATTGCTGAACGTCGGCGGCGGACGGCCGGGCGAGCTCGACAAGAGCACGTTGGGCCATCCCGGCAAATACACCTATTGCGTCGCCGAGAACGAGAGGGCGAGCCCGTGGGCGCCCTATCATGTCGAAAAGGGGTTTGACCCAGAGGAGTTCGACGGTCTTCGTCCTCGCCGCCGAGCCGCCGCACAGCGTCACCAACCACGTCGCCAACGACGCCGAGGGCATTCTCGACAGCATCTCGTTCGGCGATGAGCACGATCGCCAACAACAACGCGGTGTCGAGCGGCCATTGCGCCGTGATCATCGGCCCCGAGCACGCGCGCACGATCGCCGGCAAGGGCTGGACCCGCCACGACGTCAAGAGCTATCTCCAGATGAATTCGTGGAACCTGTTTTCCGAGCTGACCTTCGACGAGCGCTACGGCAAGATCTACAACCGCAACCTGCCGCGCTGGTACAAGCGCGAGCAGGGGTCGCGCATCCCGGTCGTGCCCGACCCCGACCACATCCATTTGTTTGTCGTCGGCGGCGAGGCCGGGCGGTTCTCCGCCTTCATCCCCGGCTGGGGTCATATGTCGGCGCCGGTCCTGCGCAGCATCGAGAGCGACGCCGGCCCCCGCCGCGAACCCGTCTGCGTCGACGGCACGTGCTATCTGTGAGCGATGATGCCGGAACCCCCGATCGCATTACCCACGGTCCGTCGCGCGAGCCCGCGAAGCAATCCGGCTCGGACAAGCCGTGTCCGTGGCGCGGGATTGCTTTGTCGCTCCGCTTCTCGCAATGACGGCGTTGTCCGCTGTAAGGAGCAACCGCACGATGATCAGATCGGAAGTCGTGGTGTTCGACCCGCGCGGGGTCGTCGAAGCACAACCCGTGGCGCTGGCGCCGCGGCGTGCGCGATTTGGCCGGGCTGCGCCTCGGCGTGCTCGACAACACCAAATGGAACGCCAACCGGCTGTTGCGCAAGACCGTGGCGCGGCTCGGCGAGCAGGCGCGCGCTCGCCGCGGTCAATTACTACCGCAAGGAAAGCTTTTCAAAGGACGCCGACCCGGCATTGATCGCAACGATCGCCGCCGACAACGACATCGTATTGACCGCGATCGGCGATTGAGGCTCGTGCACGTCGTGCTGTACGCATGACGGCGTCAGCCTCGAAGCCCTGGGCCGCCCGACGGCGGTCGTCGTCACCACCGAATTTCTGCACGAGGCGCTGATGCAGTGCCAGGCCCTCGGCATGCCCGATCTTGCCCCGGTCGTCGTCGACCACCCGCTCAGCACCCTCACCGACGCCGAAATCGACCGGCGCGCCGGCCAGGCGCTCGACCAATGCATTGCCCGATGGCTCGGCAAGTGAGACCGCCGGCCCGAGCGACCTCCAGGAGTTGCGCTTGATAGGAGCGCCCGCCCGACAAAGCGTGATATAGGCTCAGGGCACCGCCAGCGGTGACTGCTGCGCACGCTCATCGGATCCGATGAGCCTGCTCGATACCGAGCCGCGCCGCGGCCAAGACATGTTGCGACCTTCGAACCAGGATTTTCGTGTTCTGCGGGCGGGAATGACGACAGGGAAAAAGGACATCGAGGTCCTCAACGTCTCAGGCCTGGTCAAACGGTTCGGCGGGTTTGTCGCGGTCAACAGCATCGACTTCGCGGTTCAGAAGGGCGAGATCCTGGGGCTGATCGGCCCTAACGGGTCAGGCAAGACGACGACCTTCAATCTCGTCGCCGGCACGTTGCCGCCGAGCGCCGGTTCGATCCGGTTCGACGGGCGCGAAATCGCCGGACTGCCGGCGCATCGAGTGTGCCGGCTGGGGCTTGCCCGGACCTTTCAGATCCCGCGCCCGTTCCGCAAGCTCACCTTGCGCGACAATGTTGCGCTGTCGGCGTACTACGCCCAGGGCGGTCACGTCTCCCGCGCCGAGGCCGAGCGCCGCGCCGTCAAGGCGCTCGATCTTGTCGGATTGCCGGCCGAGGCCGCGGCGACGACCCAGGGTCTCGGCGCCGCGGCGCTCAAAAAGCTCGAACTTGCCCGCGCGCTCGCGACCGAGCCGCGGCTGCTGCTGGCGGATGAGAGCCTCGGCGGGCTCGACGCGACCGAGATGGACCGCGCCGCCCAGATGCTCGAAGAGATCCGGCGCCGCCTCGGCATTACGATCGTCTGGGTGGAGCACATCATGGGCGTGCTGATGCGCATCGTCGATCGCGTCATCGTGCTCGACCACGGCGAAAAGATTTTCGACGGCCGGCCCGACGCCGCGGCGCGCGACGAGCGCGTCACCGAAGTCTATCTCGGCCGCGCCCATGCCCCCGGCTGAACATGTCCCCGGCTGAACAGGCCCATGGCTGAACATGGCCACCGCTGAAGCCGTAACCGCGGGCGAGCCGGCGCCGCTCTTGGCGCTGTCCGGGGTTTCGGCCGGCTACGGTTCGTTTCAGGCGCTGTTCGCGGTGTCGCTGTCGGTCGTCGCCGGCGAGGCGGTCGCGGTCATCGGGCCGAACGGGGCCGGCAAGACCACCCTGATGCGGGTGATCTCCGGCCTCCTGCCGGCGACAGCGGGCGCGATCGCGCTCGACGGCGGGCTCTTGACCGAGTGGCCGGCGCACCAGATTGTCGCCGCCGGGATCGCCCATGTTCCGGAAAACCGGCGGCTGTTTGCGCGGCTGACGGTCGAGGAGAATTTGCGCATGGGAGCCTTTACCGGCTCGGCGCGGCCGCATTTCGCCGAGCGCCTCGCCTGGGTCTACGAGCTGTTCCCACGCCTTGCCGAGCGACGGCGTCAGCTGGCCGGCACGATGTCGGGCGGCGAGCAGCAGATGTGCGCGATCGGCCGGGCATTGATGTCGAAGCCGAAGCTCTTGCTGATGGACGAGCCCTCGGCCGGCCTCGCGCCGCTCGCGGTCGAGCAGGTCTTCGACCTCGTCCGCCGCATCCGCAGCGAGGGGTTCACGGTGCTGATCGTCGAGCAGAACGTGCAGCAGGTGCTCGACCTCGTCGACCGCGCCTACCTGATCGAAGCCGGCCACATCCGTCTCTCGGGCAGCGCCGCCGAGCTGCGCCGCAACGACGCCATCCGCCGCGCCTATATGGGGCTGTGATACGGTGGAGCCGCTTCTGCGCCGCTCAACCTCGCCGCTATCGCACGGCCGGGTCGTCGCGAAGCCGTCGGCCGCAGCCGCTTCACATACTGTCAATTTTCGGCGCGCCGCAGGCCGCTAAGAGGCGAAAGCGTGGACATATTTCTTCTTGACGCGGTCATCGACGGGATTTTGCTGGGGGGCGTGCTGGCGCTGTTGGCGCTCGGCCTCAATCTGATCTTTGGCGTCATCGACGTGGTGTGGATCGCCTATGCCGAGCTCGTCATGTGCGGCATGTATGCGATTTACTGGCTCTTCACCTTTTTCCACTGGCCGCTTTTGCTCGCCTGTGTTGTCGCGGTCCTCGGCGTGGCCCTGCTCGGGGTTCTCGTCCATCTGTTGATCATCGAGCCGGTGCTCGGCTCGCCGCCGATCAACCAGCTGCTCGCAACCGGCGGCCTGCTGTTCTTTTTGCAGAGCCTGGCGACGTTGCTGTTCGGCACCGACTTCCGCAATCTCGGCCTGCGCCTGCCGTTGCTCGAATGGGGCGACCTGTCGGTCAGCTTTGCGCGCTTGCTTGCCTTTGCCGCAGCGCTGATCGGCGCCGGCGTGCTCTATCTGTTTCTCAGCCGCAGCTTTCTCGGCACCGCGATCCGCGCCATCGCGCAGGACCGCGAGATCATGGGGCTGATGGGCGTCAGCGAGCGCCGCATTTATCTTGTGACTTCGGCCATCGGCGGCGGGCTGGCCGGCTTTGCCTCGTGCCTGTTGGTGCTGCAATATGACGTGCACCCGTTTATCGGCAATTCGTTTGGCCCGATCACGTTTATGATCTGCGTGTTGGGCGGGCTCGGCAACATGATCGGCGGCTTTATTGCCGCCTTCATTATGAGCCAGATCATCTCGGTCGGCGGTTATTATTTCTCAATCGAATTTTCCTATGTGCTGGCGTTTCTACTGTTCATCGTCATGATATTTGTCCGACCCCAGGGAATCCTCGGCCGATGAGTGCCGGCCGCGTGGCCGCGGCGGTAGCGATCCTGCTGCTGGCGCTGTTTCCGCTCGCCGCCTCGGAATACTTGCTGCATATCGCGATTCAGATCCTGATCTGGGGCTTCATCTATACCGCCTGGTCGATGATGGGCCGCTTTGGCCTGACCTCGTTTGGCCACGGCGCATTTCTGGGCGTCGGCGCCTACGTCCCGGCTTTGCTGTGGAATTTTTACGGCGTGACACCGTGGCTCGGCATTCCTGCTGGAATGGCGCTGGCCGTCGCACTGGCGGTGGTGATCGGCTATCCGTCGTTTCGGCTGCGCGTTGTCGGCCATTATTTTGCGCTCGTGACCTTGGCCTTGAGCCAGGTCGTGCTGTTGAGCCTGATCGCGGCGCGCGACCTGACCGGCGGGTCGCTCGGCATGACCTTGAAGACGGTCGGCCATTCCTGGTACGCCGTGCAATTCCCGCAAAAGGCGTACTTCTACCTGATCGCGCTCGTCGTCTGGCTCGGCGGTCTCGCCGTCTGGCGCGGGATCGACCGCGGCATCTCGCGGGTGGCGCTCGAAGCGATTTCCGAGGACGAAACCGCCGCCGCCGCCAGCGGCATCGACGTGATGCGCGAGAAGTTGCGGGTCACCGTCGCCAGCGCGGCGCTGACCGCGCTCGGCGGCAGCCTCTTGACCCAGTACATCCAATACGTCAATCCGGAGACGGTCTCGGGCGTCGCGGTGTCCCTGCAGATCGTGTTTGCGGCGATCGCCGGCGGCATGCACGTCATGCTCGGCCCGACGGTCGGGGCGTTGTTTACGATCGTGCTCAACGAGGCGCTGAGAATCGTCTTTGGCATTCACTTCATCGGCGCCGCGAACACGATCTACGGCATTCTGCTGATCCTGTTCATTATCTTCATGCCGCGCGGGATCGCCGGCCTGGCCGAGGAGGTGCTCGCCCGCGCGTTGCGCCGGCCGGCCCGTGCCGTCGATCTGCCGGCGACGCGCGCCTGAGGGTGCGTTAAGCTTTGCTGCGGCTCGCTTTTTCCCTCTGTCGGCGGTAGTCTGCGGCTACGAATATCAGGAGGAAACGCGTATGTTGCAAATGGCCGCACGCATGGGCGTGCTCGGAACCGAGACCGCGTTCGAGGTGCTGGCTCGGGCCAATGCGCTCGCCGCGCAGGGTCGCCGGATCGTCAATCTCGGCATCGGCCAGCCTGATTTCCCGACCCCCGAGCACGTCGTCGAGGCCGGGCGCAAGGCGCTCGCCGACGGCCATCACGGCTATACCCCGGCGAACGGCATCCCGCAGCTGCGCGAGGCCGTGGCCGCCGACCTCTATCGCCGCCATCAGGTCGAAGTGTCCCCGGCCCGGGTGCTGGTCGTACCGGGCGGCAAGGTCACGATGTTCTTTGCGATCCTGATGTTCGGCGAACCGGGGGCAGAGATCCTCTACCCGAACCCGGGCTTTCCGATCTACGAAAGCGTGATCCGCTTTTCCGGCGCCACGCCGGTGCCGATCCCGCTGCATGAAAGCGCCGGCTTTTCATTCAGCGCCGCCGAGGTGCTCGACAAAATCACTCCGCGTACCCGGCTGATCATTATCAACAGCCCGGCCAACCCGACCGGAGGGGTCGTTCCCCGTGCCGAATTCGACCGCCTCGTCGCCGGGCTCGAACGTCACCCGCAGGTCGCGATCCTGAGCGACGAGATCTATGGCGAGATCCTTTATGACGGTGCCGAGCACGTCAGCCTGTTGAGCTATCCGTCGATCCGCGACCGCCTGATCCTGCTCGACGGGTGGAGCAAGACCTACGCGATGACCGGATGGCGGATGGGCTATGGCGTGTGGCCGGAGACCGTTTTTGCGGCGGCCGAACGGCTGGCGATCAACTGCCATTCCTGCGTCAACGCCTCAGCACAGTTCGCCGGCATCGCGGCGCTCACCGGTCCGCGCGAGCCGGTGCAACGCATGGTCGCCGCCTTCGCCGAGCGCCGCCGGTTCATTGTCGAGGCGCTGAACGGGCTGCCCGGCATTCGCTGCGCGCAGCCGGGCGGCGCCTTCTACGCCTTTCCGAATGTGAGCGGGACCGGGCTCGACGCCCGCACCCTGCAGAACCGACTGATCGAGGAGGCAGGGGTGGCGACGATCGCCGGCACCAGCTTTGGTGAATTCGGCGAGGGTTACCTGCGGTTTTCGTACGCGAACAGCCGGGAAGCGATCGCCGAAGCGATCGAGCAAATCCGCGACCTGCTGGGGAACCTCCCGCCGCGGAAAAATAACCGCGTCTCTGATTAAAAATTAGGCGATATATGCTTGGTTGCCCGGCACCCCCGCGACAGAGGCGCGCGCGGCCTTTGCTGGTGTATCCCAAAAGAGGTTGGCATGGGTTATGCTGGGCCGTAGGCGGCTGAAGGGCGCCCGGCTGGGAGAGATTGCAATTCGATGAAAAAGATCGAGGCGATTATCAAACCCTTCAAGCTCGACGAGGTGAAGGAAGCGCTTCACGAAGTCGGCATCAAGGGCATCACCGTCACCGAGGCGAAGGGATTTGGCCGCCAGAAAGGCCATACCGAATTGTATCGCGGCGCCGAATACGTCGTCGATTTCCTGCCGAAGGTGAAGATCGAAGTGGTCATGGAGGATGCGCTGGTCGAGCGTGCGGTCGAGGTGATCCAGCAGGCCGCCCATACCGGCCGGATCGGCGACGGCAAGATCTTCGTCACCGACGTCGACGAGGCGATCCGCATCCGCACCGGGGAGCGCGGCCCCGATGCGATATGAGGCCGGGAATCCAACGGGGCGGCGAGGCCGCTTCTGCCTGGCGATCCCTTAACCCGAGAAC
>CAVZJF010000030.1:0-41009 GCA_963775525.1 uncultured Alphaproteobacteria bacterium
ATGTCGTTTCGTCGGCGCACCCTTCGAGCGGCCCTGCGGGCCTCCTAGGGTGAGCTTCGGCTCCTCAGGAACCAGGCGGGCCGTCTCGAAGGGTGTATCCCGGGAAACGACATTTTCAACAGCCTGCGAGTGGGAAGGCGATGAACGCGGGCCGCGAAATCGCCTTGATTTAGATTTAGCCTGTCTTCCGCGATTGGAGAGGCGGCATGCGCGATCGGTCCGTCAGCGGCGCCAATATAAGCAAAAGCGTGATCGTGGCCGTTTCCCGATTATTTTCCGGTTAAATGAAAAGTGTTCCCGGTTTAGCAAAATAAATTCCCGCTTAGACTGACCACGGGAATTTGAGTATAAGCTGTTCATCGACAAGCCGAATTTTGGCTGGCTTTTGCCGCCGTACAGCATATTTCCCGCTATTTTCGCAATTAATCGGGAATTCTGCGGTCGAGACCGGGTATTGCACCGGCGTGCCGGAGGGCGGTCGTTCGTCGATGCGGTGCGGCATGACGCTGTGTTATCGTCGCCTGCTCCTACTAGGCTCCCAGGCGGGTCCGATGGCCCACGGCCGAATATCACGGAGGAAACGATGCCGAAAATCCCAGCCGAGCGGCTGATCGAGATCGGCCAGGCGCTGTTCGAGGCGGCGGGTACGCCGCCGGCGGAAGCCGAGCTCGTCATGCGCCACATCGTCGGCGCCAACCTCGTCGGCCACAATTCGCACGGCGTGATCCAGATCCCGACTTACATCGACCGGATCAAGGCCGGGCACATCGTCCCCGGCGCCCCGTGGAAAATTGTCCAGGAATCGCCGACCACGACCGTCGTCGACGGGCATTGGGGATTTGGCTACGTCACCAACGAGCGGGCGATGCGGCTGACCATCGACAAGGCCAGGACCGCCAATGTCGCCGCCGCGACGGTGTTTCGCCAGGGCCATATCGGCCGGGTCGCGTCCTACACCTTGATGGCGGCCGAGGCCGGCATGATCGGTCTCTGCACCGCCAATTCGGGCCGCTCGCCAAAGGCGGTGGCGCCGTTTGGCGGACGTGAGGCGCGGCTCGGCACCAACCCGATCTCGATGGCGATCCCGTCCGACCTCGACGCCCCGCTCTATCTCGACATGGCGACCTCGGCCGCCGCCGCCGGCAAGATCGCCCTCGCCGTCGCCCGCAACGAGACGGTGCCCGACGGCTGGGTCATCGGCAGTGACGGGCGGCCGACCAACGACCCGCGCCAATTGCGCCAGGGTGGGGCGCTGTTGCCGCTCGGCGGTCCGGAGGGCGGCTACAAGGGCACCGGGCTCGCCGTCATGGTCGAGATCCTGTGCGGCTTGTTGACCGGGCTCGGTTTTGGGGTCGAGCCGACCGGGCGCCACAACGACGGCTGCTTTATGGCGGTGTTCAACGTCGCGGCGTTCCGCCCGCTCGCCGAATTCAAGAAAGAGGTCGGCGAGTTTGTCGCCTACTTGAAGTCCACGCCACCGGCCGAGGGCAGCAGCGGCGTCCTCTATCCGGGCGAGATCGAGCACCGGCGCCAGCAGGATCGCAGCAAAAACGGCATCGAGGTCGAAGACGCGACCTGGTACAAATTGCAGCAGCTCGCCGAAAGCTACGGCCTGTTGGAAAAGCTCGAATTCACCGAGCCCGAATGACCGCGCGCCGGCCCCGGGCAGTCATTGCGAGGAGCCGCCGGCGACACGGCAATCTCGATGGGGCGGAACGCGGACGACGCCAAACGGGCGCGAGATGGCCGCGCTGCGCTCGCAGTGACCACGATCGGGAAAGGAACACCCATGGACGACCGCATCACGATCTACGGCAGCTTTACGTCGAGCTCGAGCTACAAGCCGATCCTATATCTCGCATTGGCGCGGCTGCCCTATTCGTTCCGCACGGTCAACCTCAAGATCGGCAAGCAGAAGGAGCCCGAATACCTTGCGGTCAACCGCTGGGGCGTCGTTCCGTCGCTGCGCCATCGCGGGCTGACGATCCTGCAGTCGAACGTGATCCTCGACTACCTGGCTCGCGCCACCGGGCATTTCGAGCCCGAAACCGAGCAGCAGCGCTGGCAGGCGCGCGAATGGCTGTCGTGGGAGGCCGACCACATCACCGCGGTCGCCAAGGTGCGCCATTCGGCCCGGTTCCGCGCGTCGCATCCCGAGGTCATCGCCGAGTTCCGCCCCAAAGCCGAGGCGGCGCTGTCATTTGTCGACAACCGGCTCAAGGACCGGGAATGGCTGGTCGGGGACCATTGCTCGATCGCCGACATCGGCTGCTGGGGGCGCATGGTGTTCATGGCCGAAGGCGGCTTCGACATCGCCGGCTGGCCCCATCTCGAAGCCTGGTCGCAACGCCTCAAGGCCATGCCCGGCTTCGCGCTGCCCTACGATTTGATCCCGAGCAAAGACCGCGAATACGACCCCGCCTGAGCGAGCGGGGAACAGCAGGAACGATGCGGTCCGCGCTGCGGCTTCCGACGCGGCGCAGGCGGCAGGGCGCGCAAGTCACTACCGGCGCGCGCTGTGCCAAGAGGGTGGCAGAGCGCGGCGCGACCGGCTAACCTCTGACCGGGAAATCGGGCAGGGGTGCGGGATGCGGGGATTCGCCGTTGTCGTTCTGCTGGGGCTCGGGGCGTGCGCGGCGGCGACCGGCACGACCGCGAGTGCCTCGTCCGAGATGCGCGACTGGCAGACGCCGACCGGCAAACCGCCGACCAAGGCCGAATTCACGGCTCTGGTCGCGGCCTGCCAGGACAAGGCGAAGGCGACAACGGAGAGCGGACCGATGGACGGCTGTCTCGCCGATCTCGGGTTGCGGCGCGCCCAGTAACGCCCGTTCGCAGAACGCCCGTTCCCGGGACGAGCGGCGTCGGGTAATTTCGCGGCGGGCCCACAATTCGGGGTAATCTCGAACCGGACCTTGCGGGAGCGAGCAGGATGGCCGAGGCGCGGCTCAAACATTTCGGCTGGGGGCGCGAAGGCGAAGGAATGACCGTGGCCGAGGAGATGGCGGCGCTCGACCGCTATCGCCGGCTGTTCGGCGTCGGCCAATTCGACGAAACCGCACCGCCGGCGCTCGCCGAGATCGGGCTGCGGCAACCGCGCCTGGCCCCGCCGGCGGCGCTGTCGCCGTTTTGCTCGACCGCGGCCTACGACCGGGTCGCCCATACCTACGGCAAGTCGTTTCGCGATTACGCGAGGGGACTGGCCGGCGACTATGCCGCCGCCCCCGACGTCGTCGCCTATCCGAGAACCGAGGCTGAAGTGGCGGCGGTCATCGACTGGGCCGGCGGCGAGCAAGCCGCGGTGATCCCGTTCGGCGCCGGCAGCAGCGTCGTCGGCGGCGTCGAGGCGGTCGTCGACGGCACCTCGTGCAAGGCGGCGGTGACGCTCGATTTGCGTCATCTCGACCGGGTCGTGGAGATCGACCACACCTCGCGCGCGGCGCAAATCGAAGGCGGGGTGTTCGGGCCGGCGCTCGAGGCGCAGCTGCGGCCGCACGGGCTGAGCTTGCGGCATTTTCCGCAAAGCTTCGAATACTCCACTCTCGGCGGCTGGATCGCGACCCGCTCGGGCGGGCATTTCGCCAGCCTCTACACCCATGTCGACGACCTGGTCGAAAGCATTCGCATGGTGACGCCCAAGGGTGTGATCGAGACCCGGCGGCTGCCCGGCTCGGGTGCGGGACCCAGCCCCGACCGGCTATTGATCGGCTCGGAAGGGATCCTCGGCGTCATTACCGCGGCGTGGATGCGCCTGCAGGACCGGCCGCGGTTTCGCGCCGGCGGCGCGGTGCGCTTCGCCGACTTCTTCAGCGCGGCGCGCGCGGTCAAGGCGATCGCGCAGGCCGGGCTCTACCCGGCCAACTGCCGCATCCTCGACCCGCAGGAAGCGCACAACACCGGGGCCGCCGACGGCAGCGCCGCGATCATGGTGCTGGCCTTCGAATCGGGCGACCACCCGCTCGACGCCTGGGTCGCCCGCGCGCTCGAATGCTGCGCCGACCACGGCGGCGCGCCCGAACGCCAGGGCGAGCGCGACGCCCACCGGGAGGGTGCGGCCGAGCAATGGCGCACCGCCTTTATCCGCATGCCCTACGCCCGCGAGCGCATGATCCGGCGGGCGGTAATCGCCGACACCTTTGAGACCGCGATCACCTGGGAGCGGTTCGAGGCCTTTCACGACAAGGTCAAGGGCGCGACCGAGGCCGCGATCCGGGACGCCACCGGGCGGCCGGGCCAGGTCACCTGCCGGTTCACGCATGTATATCCGGACGGGCCGGCACCCTATTTCTCGTTTCACGCGCTCGGGCGGCATGGCGCCCTCGAAGCGCAGTGGCGCGCGATCAAGAGTGCGGCGGGCGACGCGTTGATCGCGGCCGGCGGGACGATCACGCATCATCACGCGGTCGGCCGCGACCACCGGCCGTGGTATGACCGGCAGCGTCCCGATCTGTTCGCCGCCGCGCTGCGGGCCGCAAAACATGCGCTCGACCCGCAAGGACTCCTCAATCCGGGGGTGCTGATCGACCCGTGATACGTGCGAGGCATCACTGCACGTTGAATAAACGGCGGTGTCCGCAAAGCGTCGCGAAGCCACGTCCGAGCAGGGCTGCGAGTTCCGCGGAAATCTGCTCATTCCGCTGCCGAGGCCGGTTCTGTCGCCTAGTGTTGCAAAAACGCCGCAGCGATATCGTGAGGAATTGGGCGGCTTGCTGTAAATCTGTTGCGAAAATATCGCGCGAGAATGCGTTCTGCACGAATTTTCTGACAAACCGCCGGGTTGCGCCAAAAAGCGATTGCCATCGAAGGGCCGGATGGTGAAGATAAGCGAACGGTGGCGCGGGGACCATCGTCACACGCGTATTTGCGGCCGGAGGTAAGGGATGAGAACTCGCTATCTGCTAGGCGCCGGCGTAGCGCTTGCCATGGCGCTAGGCGGCGCCCAGGCGAATGCCCAGTTTTTTGGGCCCTATCCGCCAGGGGCCTTTTATCTGGGGCCTGAAGGCGGATGGACCTCGTTGACCAATGAGAGTCCCACCGTGGCCGGGCGGGGGCCGACGGGAAGAGTCGCGGTCCGTACCGGGACGGTGAATTTCAGCAGCGGCTTTAACGCCGGGTTCCGCGCCGGTTACATGTGGGGCCCGTGGCGCTTCGAGGGCGAGTACAGCTACCGTGACAACTCGGTGTCGTCCGGGAGCTTTGCCAACGCCACCGGCTCGGCTCGCACGAACGCGATCATGGCCAACGCGCTCTACGACTTCACGTTGGGTTGGCCGATTACGCCCCATATCGGGGCTGGCGTTGGCGCGGTAAACATAAACCGCACTCTTGGGGGCTCTGGCACCGTAAACCTGCCGTCCGGGCCGGTTACGTTTACCAGCCCGTCGATCAGCGGCAACCAGTGGGTGTTCGGCTACCAGGCGATCGCCGGCGTCCGCTATATGATCAACCCAGTGCTCGCGTTCGATGTCGATTACCGCTACTTCTCGACGCCCAGCCAGACGATTACCGGCGCCGCCTCGACACCAACGCGGTGCTGCGTCTTCACCAGCGTCAAAACCGGCTACAACACGCAGAATGTCGTCGCCAGCCTGACGATGATGTTCGGCGCGCCGCCGCCCGCGGCCCCGCCGCCGGCCCCGCCGGCCCCGCCGCCGCCACCGACGCATCAGGTCTTCCTGGTGTTCTTCGACTGGGATAAATACAACATCACGCCGGAAGGCATGCAGATCCTCGAAGCTGCGGCCGCCCACTACAAGGCCGGCGGTGCGGTCCAGATCCAGGTCACCGGATACACCGATCTTACCGGCTCGGCGGGCTACAACCAGCGGCTGTCCGAGCGTCGCGCCGGGGCTGTGGCGGCCGTGCTCGAACGGCTTGGCGTCCCGCGCAACGAGATGGTCGTCGCCGGTCGCGGCATGAACGACCCGCGTGTTCCGACCCCGCTCGGGGTTCGCGAGCCGCAGAACCGACGGGTCGAGATCGTCTTCCCGTAACGCGGCCCGACACCACCGATCCGGAGCCCTTGCGTGGCGAGGGCTCCGACTACCGCCGCGGCAACCCCGCGGCGGTCTTGTTTTGTCGGGGCGGTGCGGTGCGGCCGGGGGCTGGTGTGCAGCAGGTACCCGGGCAGCAGCGCGGACGGGCATCGACTGCTCGCCTACCCAGCGCCGGCACCGATCATGCGATAATCTTCGCTGCGCGGCCCAATTTGTGGTATTGTAAGCATGCGGTTTGCTATCGCGACTGTTGCGACGGGGATGTCTTCCCGCACTCTTGCTAAGTGCGATAGAACTGGCAAATCGACAGTACGGCCTAGGAGCCCCTTTATGAGAACGCTGATCACCGCGGTTGCGTTGTTTGCTTTTGTTGCTGCCAACACTCTGTTCGCAGGCGCTCACGCCCAGGCGCCATCGGGAACCGCGGCCCCGGCGCCGGCGGCGAATGCACCCGCCATGGCCCCGACCACTCCATCCAGCACGGAGGCAGCGCCGGCAAAGTCCACACCGCACAAAAGCAGCAAAAAATCGACAAAGAAGAAAGCCAAGCCGAAGTCGACGAAATCCTCGGCTAACAAGCATGCTGGCAAACCGACCCAGGGCTCTCTGGGGACAGCGGCCTCGGGCCAGCTCGCGGGTTGAGAATAGGGGCCGTTGCGCAGGGCGGCGACATCGAACCGAAAGCGCAGCAAATCGGCTCGGCAAGGGCGGCCACTGGCCGCCTTTGTTTTTTGAACCTGGTGGACGCCAGCAGACGCCAGCGGCTGCGTCGCGGAGACCGGGAAAACCGCGCTGCGAAGCTTGACGCAGGAAGCACACACAGCGCCCCGATAGCCGCGGAACGAACGTCGGCAAGTCCCTTAGCGGACGCCGGTCCGCGCGGCGGGCGCAAGTTTCTCGCTTCTCCCGTTATTCACGTCTCTGTTGAGCTACCCAGGCGCTTGAAAGAAAACAACCGCGGTCATATTATTAGTGCTCGGCCCAGACGGCGCGAGGGATACCTCCAGTCTGCCTGAAGGTCGTTGGTTTGCGCCGTTGTCAATGCGGCCGGGGTGGAACCATATTAGGGGCAGGACGAACCTGAATTGTGTTTCGGATGATCCGAAACTTCTACGGAGGACAACAGGCATGAAGCATCTGTTGAACGGTGTTGCGATCGCCGCCGCGCTCGTAATCGCTGCGCCGGTATGGGCACAAAACCCAAGCGGCGGAAATTCTATGGGCATGCCCGGCCCGAATATGGGCGGACCGGGGCTGACCCCCTATAGCGGCGGCGGCGTGGTTCCGTCTACAACCCCATCGGGGCGGATGCCGGCGGGCGGGGCAAAGACGTCGACACGGGGCGCCACCATCCCGTCGACGGCGCCGCCGCCAGGGGCCGAGGCGGCGCCCCCGACGACCTCCGCGATGCCCCCAGCGCACCACGCTGCGCGGCATGCCAGGGCGATGCACCACTTCCATAAAGGAATGGCGCAACGCGCAGCGGCAGGCGGCGACACGACGGCGCAGCTGAACCGCGGGGAGTTGGCTCGTATTCAGACCGGCAATGTAAGCAATCCGCCCGCGCCCTCGGCGCCGATGCCGGGCAAATAAGCTGACGCAAGAGGGCTCGCCTGGCCCATTCGGCGGATGGGCCAGAACAGCGGCTTGCCCGCGCGCAATTAGGTCGTCGGCGGTTCGCCGCAAGGCGGAGGTCCCGACATATCCGGCTCGCCGAATTGCGAGACGAGAGAGGATGTAGGCATGAAGCATCTGTCGGACCAGGCCGCGCGTGTGGTTGCCGCGCCGGTCTCGCCAGACAGCCCCAGCGGCGGAAACTCGATCGGTATCCCAGGCCCCAATCAGGGCGGACCGGGTCTGACACCATGCAGCAGCGCCGCCGCCACCGATGCCCGGCAAATGAGTTGCGGTTCGGTGCGGCAGCTCGTTCGACTCGGGACCGAAGTCGCCGGGGCGACTGGAAAGAGCGCGTAGCCGCGCTATCTGAGTAACACTAAACTGCGAGAGAGGACCGTCCCATGAAGCATCTGTTGAGCGGCGTTGTCGTCGCTGCCGCGCTGTTGCTGCCGCGCCAGGGTTGGCGCAGAACCCGAGGCCGGCGGAAATTCCGTGGGAATGCCCGGTCCGAATCCGGGCGCGCCCGGCTGACCCCACATGAGCGGCGGCGGCGCGCCGCGCGCCCGCGGCGAATTCAGCGATGCCGCCAGCCCACCACCACGCCAGGGCAATGCACGCCTTTCACCATAAGATGGCGCGCAAGGCGGCGCTGACCGGCGACACGACCGCCCAACTCAATCGCGAAGAGCTCGCGCGGTTACAGGCGGGTGGTCCGCCGATGCCTCCGCCACCGCCAGCAGCTGCGCCCCCGCCGCCCCCTCCGGCGCCGGGTGGCAACAGCATGGGGATGCCGGGCCCGAACATGGGCGGACCAGGCCTGACGCCCTACAGCAGCGGCACTCCGCAGCGATAAGCCATGCGGCAAGGGGGGTCGCCCCCCTTGCCGCTGCGAGCTCGGCGCCGCGTGCGCAAGCTCCTCGGTTGGACGCAACGATCGAACACGACAGCCCTGATCGCGTCGGAGCCGAGTTGGGCCTTATGCTGCCGGCCTCACGTTGGCGGCGGCGGCGCTTGCACACCGGTTCCGGTAGTTGGCATCATCGCGGCGAGCCAGAACGCCGATTGGCCAACCCCGACGCGATCGGTAGTCACGGCGAGGTCTGCTGCGCCGGCAAGAACAAAACTACGGTGGCGGTGAGTTTAATTCCGATTGCGGGGACTGTGCAGTCAAGCAACAAAGTCACGCCGCCACCGCGGCACTGACCTTGGGGGTACGACCTCACCGCGGGGTGAATTATCGGAATTCTTGGTTCAGGCGCTGACACTCGCCCTCCCCTCGGAGATCGAGCGCAGCTCTACAACTGCCCCACACCGGCGCGGGCGCAGTCCTCGTCCTGCTGCGAGGTGCCGCCGCCGACCCCGCAAGCGCCTTCGACGACGCCGTTCCTGATGATCGGCACCGCGCCCTGACCCATGATCATGTGGCCGCCCTCGGCGGCGACGATGCCACGCGGGGTCGGCTGGTCGGCGCGCGCCGCCATTTCGCCGCTCGGCCGGCCAAACGCCGCCGAGGCGACGGCCTTGCCCTGGCTGCCGTAGACGCTGGCCCAGATCGCCCCGTCCATGCGCTGCAAGGCCACAAGCCGGCCGCCGGCGTCGCATACCGCAGCACTGATCTTGATGTTCAGCTCCTGCGCTTTCGCCACGGCGCCGTGAAGGATGCGGTTGGCTTCTTCGAGGGTCAGTGTCATCGAGCGGTTTCCTTTGCCCTGGGATGGTGCTGCCGGTCCGTCCGACTATAGCGCACAGGCATCGGTGTGAACCGCTCGAATGCGCGGCCTGGCGCGGCAACTCCGGCGGCCGCCGCGCCAGGCATCCGGGGTCAAGGGTTGCCGATGACAGCCGGCGGTCAAATCCTCTAACCTGCGGCTCGTCACAAACCGGACAAGCGCATTCGGGTGAGAAGCCATGGGTGAATTCGCGTTAGGGCAGGCGGTGCCGCGGTTCGAGGACCCGCGGCTGCTGCGCGGCGGCGGGCATTATGTCGACGACATGACATTGCCGCGCATGGTGTTCGGCTATGTGCTGCGCTCGCCCCATGCCCATGCCCGGATCCGCAAAATCGACACGGGGGCGGCCAAAGCCGCGCCGGGGGTATTGGCGGTGTTGACCGGCGCCGATTGGGCGGCGTCGGGCTGGGGCGACCTGCCGGTGCCGGGCGGGTTGCGCGTGCGCGACGGCAGGGCGGCAATTCGCCCGCGCTTTCCGGCATTGGTCGGGGACCGAGTGCGCTGGGTCGGCGACTACGTCGCCTTTGTCGTCGCCGTGACCCGGCACCAAGCCGAGGACGCCGCCGAACTGGTCGAGGTCGACTACGAGCCGCTGCCGGCGATCGTCTCGACTGCCGGCGCCGTCGACCCCGGCGCGCCGCTCGTCTGGGACGAGGCACCGGGCAACGTCGCCTTTTTCCACACCGAGGGCGACGCGGCGAAGACCGATGCCGCGCTCGCCGGTGCCGCGCACGTCGTCCGCCGCCGGCTCGTCATCAACCGGGTAACCGCGGCGGCGATGGAGCCGCGGGGCGCGATCGGCGACTACAGCGCGGCGGCCGACCATTACACGATCTACACGACCCTGCAGCGCATCCACTCCTATCGCGCCGAGCTGGCGACCCAAATCATCAAAGTGCCGGAGAGCCGTGTCCGGGTCGTCGCCGGCGACATCGGCGGCAGCTTTGGCATGAAATCGGCGATCTACAACGAGGTCCCTCTGGTATTGCTGGCCTCGAAAGTGGTCGGCCGGCCGGTCAAGTGGACCAGCACCCGCTCCGAGGCTTTTCTCGGCGACGCCCAGGCGCGCGACAATGTCAGCGACGCCGAATTGGCGCTCGACGCCGACGGGCATTTTCTGGGTTTCCGGGTGCGCACGATCTCCGCCGTCGGCGCCTATCCACAAACTGGCTCCAATGCCTTTATCGCCAATCTCGGGACCCTCGCCGGCGTCTACCGCACGCCCGCGGTGCGCGCCGAGGTCACCGCGGTCTACACCCACACCAACCCGGTGCGGCCGTATCGCGGCAACGGCCGGCCCGAATTCGCCTATGTCATCGAGCGCATGGTCGACGAGGCCGCCGACGAGCTCGGCGTCGACCCGGTGGAATTGCGCCGCCGCAACATGATCCCGCCCGAGGCGATGCCGTTCAAATCGGGGCTGACCTTCACCTATGATTGCGGCGAGTTCGCCAAGAACCTCGACATGGCGCTGCGCCTCGCCGACGCCGCCGGGTTCGAGCGCCGCCGCGCCGAGGCCCAGGCCCGCGGCCGGTTGCGCGGGTTCGGCGTCTCCAATACGATCGAGCGCGCCGCGGCGGGCGGCTACGAGGCGGCCGAGATCCGCTTTGACCGCAGCGGCACGGTGACCCTGGTGTCGGGGTCGATCACCCAGGGCCAGGGGCACGAGACGGTCTACAAGCAATTGCTGTGCGACCGGCTCGGGATCGACCCGGGGCGGGTGCATTACGTGCAGGGCGACACCGACAAGGTCGCCAACGGCGAAGGCACCGGCGGCTCGCGCTCGGCCGCCCTCGGCGGGTCGGCGGTCCACCTCGCGACCGAAAAGATCGTGACCAAGGCCAAGGCGATCGCCGCCCATCTGCTCGGCGCCGAGGCGGACGAGGTCGGTTTCGCCGACGGCCTCTTTACCGCGCCGCGCTCCAACCGGGCGTTGACGGTGGCCGAGGTCGCGGTCGAATCCTTCAACCCGCCGAGCCTGCCCGACGACATGGAGCCCGGGCTGATCGCCGCCGCGACCTTTACCTCTAAGCAGCAGAATTTCCCGAACGGCAGCCACATCTGCGAGCTCGAAATCGACCCCGCCACCGGCAAGGTCGAGGTCTTGCGTTATTGCGTGGTCGACGACGTCGGCACGGTCATGAACCCGCTGCTGCTCGAAGGCCAGATCTGCGGCGGGGTGGTGCAGGGGATCGGCCAATTGCTGATGGAGGACATCCGCTTCGACCCGCAATCGGGGCAGATGCTGACCGGTTCGTTTATGGACTACGCGATGCCGCGCGCCGGCGACCTCTGCGGGTTCGAACTCGACAACAACCCGGTGCCGACCAAGACCAACCCGCTCGGCGTCAAGGGGGCGGGCGAGGCGGGCGCCGTCGGCGCCATGCCGGCGGTCGCCAACGCGCTCGTCGACGCGCTCTCGCCGCTCGGCATCCGCCATGTCGAGATGCCCGCCACCCCCGAGCGTCTGTGGCGCGCCATCCGCGCCGCGCGGCAGTGAAGCGGGGTGATCCTTGACCAACGCCAACGAGAGGGTGGCGATCGGATCGGCCGCTATTTGGCGACCAGCGTCGGAATGGAGTCGATTTCCGAGCGCTTTGTTTCACTCAATCGTTCGAGGTCATAACGCGATTGCAGCGCAAGCCAAAGCTGTGGGCCGTTTCCGCACAATTTGCCCAGGCGCAGCGCCATTTCGGGCGTGACCGGCGCGCGCTCGGTTAGGATCGCGTGCAAGGTCTGCCGCGAGACGCCGAGCAACCGCGCGATCTCGGCCCGCGGCCGCCCCAGCGCCGGCAGGACATCCTCGCGTAACAACTCACCCGGGTGCATCGCCGGCAATCCTTTCGAGATCGGTCGACCGCCCATCAGTGATAGTCCTCCAGATCCACCTCGATTGCGTCAGCGCCGTCCCATCCGAAGGTAATGCGCCAATTGCCGGTGACGCGGATCGACCATCGGCGCGCGCCACGCAGCGCGTGGTAGTAATAGCCCGGCAGGTTCAGATGCTCAGGCCGCGTGGCGGCATCCAACGCCCGCAGGATGCGCCCAATCCTGTTGACGTTTGCAACGCTCAATCCGCTGCCGTCCCCGTGCTCGAAATACAGCCTGAGCGACTTGCTGCGGAATGTGCGTATCACTCGAGGAGAGATGGTCTAAGTCGGCTGCGCGTCAAGTGATGCCTGACGTCGTATCGAACGGCTCGCCGGCTTTGCGCGGCGCCGTGCCGAGCCGGCGGTTGCCGGAGCGGGTGTATCGACCAGGTCAATCGCCCGGCTCTCTCCCGGCGACATGTCGCCACCCGGCGCGGGCGTGCCAGAAGCGGCAGGCAATTTGGCGGTTGCTGGGGCGTTTGAGGAAGATCGTCGGGACCCAGGGCGGCGGCACGCCTTCGCGGCGCTCCTTGAGCCGGCGTTCCTTATCGGTCGGCGGTGCTTCGGCGCGGGTTGATCGGCCGGCTTCGGCCGGCTGCGGGGCGGCGGCTTCGTCGCGCAATTCCTTGATCCGCTAGTAAATCGCGTCGAAATCGTCGGCGGCGCGGGGTCGGGCCACAGTCCCTCCGTGATTGCACGAGACGCGGCGCGGCCCCGCCGGCTCCGGTAAAATATCGATTTGATAGTGCCGGGCCAGCGTGAATGCGGCAAGAGTTCAGGCAAATTCCCTCGCCGAGGAAAAAGACCATGCCCGCTGCGCCGATATTGTCGCGCCCGATCCCGTCGACCGGCGAAGAGATGCCGGTCGTCGGCCTCGGCACCTGGCCGGTCTTCGACGTCGGCGCCGACGAGAACGCCCGCCATCCGCTGCGCGAGGTCGTGCGCCGCCTGATCGCGTCGGGCGCGCGGATGATCGACAGCTCGCCGATGTACGGCCGGGCCGAAGGCGTCGCCGGCGAGCTTGTCGCCGACCTCGGGGCGCGGCCGCGGACTTTCCTTGCGACCAAGGTGTGGACCAGCGGCCATGATGCCGGCATCGCCCAGATGCGGCGCTCGGCGAGCCTGCTGCGCAGCGACGTGATCGACCTGATGCAGATCCACAACCTCGTCGACTGGCGCACCCATCTCGCCACCTTGCGCCGGATGAAGGAGGAGGGCCGCATCCGCTACGTCGGCATCACCCATTACACGAACCGCGCTCTCCCCGAGCTGGCGCACATCCTCGACACCGAGCCCGGCATCGATTTCGTCCAATGCGGCTACTCGCTGGCCGCGCGGGCGGCCGAGCGCGACCTGCTGCCGGTCGCAGCGGCGCGCGGGGTCGCGGTCATCGTCAACCAGCCGCTCGGCCAAGGCGGCTTGGTGCGCCGGGTGCGCGGCCGGCCGCTGCCGGATTGGGCCGGCGAATTCGATTGCGCGAGCTGGGCCCAGCTGCTGCTCAAATACATCCTGGCGGAGCCGGCGGTGACCTGCGTGATCCCGGCGACGCGCAACCCCGAGCATATCGAGGACGACCTCGCCGCCGGTTTCGGCCGGCTGCCCGACGCCCAACAATGCCGCCGCATCCGCGCGCTGTGGGACGCGCTTTAGGCATCGCGCGCTTAGCGCTCGACGGCAACCGGACGCGTCGTCAAGAATGCGGCTGGTTTGGAGCGGAGAGGATCGAAATGAATAGAGCAGCGGCTGGGCACATCCTCCACAGGGCGGCCTTAGGCCATGCCGGCGCCTTTACCTGCGTTGAACCTGGTCGCGGCACCGGGGCGGCGGCGCGCCACGCTCGACCTTGCGCGCGAGATCGAGCGGCGCGGCTTTGCCGGCATTTCGGTGTCGAGCCAGTACAGCAACATGTCGCAATGCCTCGGCATCGCCTTTTCGACCGGGCATATCCCGTTCGCGACCGCGATCGCGCCGATCTACGCCGCCACCGCCGAGGAGTTCGCCAACAGCGCCGCCTACCTGCACGAGGTGTCGGGCGGTCGCTTTCAGTTCGGCATCGGCGTCGCGCACGCCCCATTGCACGAGCGCATCGGAGTGACGCCCGGCCGGCCGCTCGCCGACACCCGCGAGTTTGTCGCCAAAATCAGATCCGTCGACGGCATCGGCGCGTTGCCGCCGATCATCCTCGCCGCCTTGCGCAAGCGCATGGTGGCGCTCGCCGCCGAGATCGCCGACGGGGTCGTCTTTGCCAACGCCGCGCGCTCGCACATGGCGGCCTCGCTCGCCGCGCTGCCGGTGGAAAAGCGCGACGACCCGAGTTTCTTTGTCGGCAACCGCATCCGCACCTGTGTGTGCGACGACGAGAGCGAGGCCAAGGCCGTGTTGCGCCGCACGGTCTCGAATTACGCGCTGATGCCGAACTACCGGAACTATTGGAAAGAGGCGGGCTACCTCGACGAGATGACGGCGGTCGAGACTGCCGTCGCCAACGGCCGCGCCGACGAGTTCGGCAAATACCTGCCCGACCGCTGGCTCGCCGACATTACGTTGTTCGGGTCCGCGGCGAAGATCCGCGACGGTGTCGAGGCGTGGCATGACGCCGGCATCCGCACCCCGGTTTTGGTGCCGCTTTCCGCCGACGGCGACCCGAACACCGCGATCCGCGACGTCTTCGCGGCTTTTGCCGACTGAATGCCGGCTGCTGCAACCCGGCCGTCGGCAAAGGTCAGGCCGCGGCCGGGCAAAGCCGCGCCTCGGGCAATCGAGGCTCGACCGCTACCGGGTCGTGCGCGGCAGCCGGACGACAAATTCGGTGAACTCGCCCTCGCGGCTGTCGACCGCGATCGTGCCGCCATGCTGCTGGGTGACGATGTCATAGCTGATCGACAGCCCAAGCCCGGTGCCTTCGCCGGTGGGCTTGGTGGTGAAGAACGGCTGGAACAGCTTGTCCCTGACGCCGGGCGGGATCCCGGCGCCGTTGTCGCGCACCCGGATCTCGACATCGGCGCCGCGGTCGCGGGTTGCGACCCTGACCACCGGTTTGAATTCAGGGTCATTCGTTTGGTCATGGCGCTTTTTCGCCGCGTAAAAGCCGTTGCTGAACAGGTTGAGGAAGACCCGGGTCATGTCCTGCGGCGCCAGCTCGATCGGGCGGGCGCCGCGGTCGAGATCGCGCTCGAGCGTGATGTTGAAATTCTGATCCTGGGCGCGGGCGCCGTGATAGGCGAGGTTCAGCGCATCGTCGAGCAATGAATTGATGTCGACGGCGCGGCGCTCGCCGCTGCCGCCGCGCGAATGGTCGAGCATGCTGGTGACGATGCCGTCGGCGCGCCGGCCGTGTTCGGCGATCTTTTCGAGATTACCGCTCAGCGTCCCGACGAGTTCGTCGATTTCGGCCCGCAGGTCCGCGCCGAGCGATGCGGCGGCGGGTGCGGCCGCCGCCTTCAGCTCGGCCAACAGCTCGACCGAGAGCCCGGCGAAGTTGTTGACGAAATTGAGCGGGTTCTTGATCTCGTGGGCGATCCCGGCGGTGAGCTGGCCGAGCGAGGCCATCTTTTCGGCCTGGATCAGGCTGGCCTGGGCCGCCTTCAGCTCCCGCAAGGTTGCCTCCGCGGTGTCGCGCGCGGCGCGCAGCCGCGCCTCCGCCTGCTTGCGCTCGGTCACGTCGCTGTAGATCAACACAAAGCCGCCGCCGGGTACGGCGTTGCGCCGCACCTCGATGATGCGGCCGTCGGGGCGCGTACGCTCGAGGCGCAATTCGGGGCCGGTCTCCGCGAGGCGCCGGCTCAATTCGCCCTCGATGTCGCCGCTGCCGAATTCGCCGCGAACCGCCAGCAGCCGGAGGTAGTCGGCATAGCTCGCACGCTCGGCCAGAACCGCGTCGGGCAGATCGAGCAATTCCTGAAAATTGCGGTTCCACGCCGCCAATCGCAGGTCTTGGTCGAACATGACGACGCCGTCGGCCATGTTGTCGAAGGTGACGCGCAGCTCGGCCTGGCGCTGCGCTAGCTCGTCGGTGCGCTCGCGCAATTCGTGCAGCAGGCGGGCATTTTCGATCGCGATCGCCGCCTGGTCGGCGAATGTCGTCACCAGCTGAACCTCGCGCTCGGAAAAGGCCTCGACCCGGCGACGGGCGAGGCCGACGACCCCGATCGCCACGCCTTCGCGCAACAACGGCACCCCGATCATCGTGTGCACGCCGCCGACGCGGGCGTCGTCGCGGGCTTCGTAGAGCGGGTCGGTCCAGGCGTCGAGGATCTGGACGGTGCGTCGTTCGAGCACGGCGCGGCCGACCACGGTGCCCGCACCGGGCCGGATCCTGACATTGCGTTCGATCGCCTCATATTCCGGCACCAGCATGTGGCCGGCCGCCCACCGGTATTCGCGACCCTCGTTTCGGTAGATCGTCGCCGAGTCGGCGCGGCACAGCCGGACCGCCGTCGTCACCACCGTCTGCAGCACGTTATCCAGGTCAAAGACAGAGCCGCTGATGACCTTGAGCACGTCGCTCGTCGCGGTCTGGTATTCGAGCGACTTCCTGGAGGTCGCCGGTACGCTGCCGCAATTCGCCGAGCAGCCGCGCATTCTCGATCGCGATCACCGCCTGATCGGCGAAGGTGCGAACGAGTTCGATCTGTTTTTCGGCGAATGGCTCAACGCGTGACCGGGCTAGGGTGATGACACCGATCAGAGCATCCTCGCGGATCAGTGGCACCCCAAGCATCGTGCGCTGGCGGCCGAGCTGCACCGCTTCGACCCGGGTGTATTCAGGGTCCTCCGCTGCATCCTCGATATGCACCGCCCGGCGCTCCAGCATCGTTCGACCGGCCAATGTGCCGCGGCCCGGGGCGATTGGATTGCGCGTCTGGAAAGCTCTGTATTCTGCCGGAATCCCGAACGACGCAACCATTCGGCCGCGGCCGTCGTCCTGCTCGAAGATGAAGCCTGAGTCGGCCCGGCAAATACGGGCCGCGGTTTCGACCAGCGTATCGAGAACAGGCCCGAGATCTGCACCCGACCGGCTGATGACCTTGAGCACGTCGCTCGTCGCGGTCTGGTATTCGAGCGATTCCTGGAGGTCGCCGGTACGCTGGCGCAATTCGCCGAGCAGCCGCGCGTTCTCCATCGCGATCACCGCCTGCGCCGCGAAATTTTCCAGCAGCGCAATCTCCTTCTCTGTGAAAGGCCGGATCTCCCGGCGGTTGCAGGAGATTGCGCCGAGCAGCCTGCCATCCTTGCGCAGCGGCAACATCAGATTGGTGCGCACGCCGCCGCGGCCGGAGACGGCGCGGGCGGTCGGACTGTCGATCAGCGTCAGATCGGGATTGTGTACCCAGCGGACGCCATTCAAGAGCTGGGTTGTGGCGGAGAGGACGACCCCTTGGCGTAGCCGCCGAGCCAGGTCTTCCGGATAGCCGTAAGTCGCGGCGGCACGGAAAAGCTCGCCGTCGAATAGAAACAAGCTCCCCAGCGTCGCGCCGCACAGCGTGTGCGCTTTGTCCAGAATCGCCTCGAACACCGGGGCGAGGTCGCCGGGCGAGGAATTGATGACCTGCAATACCTCGGCGGTTGCGGTCTGCTGCTCCAGGGCCTCGCGCGTCTCGGTCAGCAGCCGCGCGTTTTCGATCGCGATGACCGCCTGCGCCGCGAAATTCTGCAACAGCGCGATCTGCTTGTCCGAAAACGGGCGTACCTCCTGGCGGTAGGCCGTGACAACGCCAAGTAATGCATTGTCCTTGTGCAACGGCACTACCAGCAAGGTGCGGATACCGCCAAGATCGACGGCGGCTTTCGGCAGCGCGTCGTTCGGGTGCTCCGCCGCGACCTGCGCCAAGTCGTGGATATGTGAAAGCGATGCCCCTTCGACGATGCGGTCGAACGGGTCTCCGGGCGTCGGGCGAATTCCCTTCTCGATGATGCCCCTGAATGGTGTCGGTACGCGCTGCAATGCGACTGGCTGAAACTGCGCTCCGTCGTAAGTCATCAGCGCGCCAAACGACGCCCCGCATAGCGCATGCGCCTTTTCCAGGATCGCGTCGAACACCGGGGCGAGGTCGCCGGGCGAGCTGTTGATGACCTGCAACACCTCGGCAGTGGCGGTCTGCTGCTCCAACGCCTCGCGCGTCTCGGTCAACAGCCGCGCGTTCTCTATCGCGATGACCGCCTGCGCCGCGAAGTTCTGCAATAGCGCGATCTGCTTGTCGGAAAACGGCCTCACTTCCTGGCGATAGATCGTGAACGTGCCGACCACCGCCTCCTCCTCGCGCAGCGGCACGACGAGGCCGGTTCGGGCGCCGCCGAGATCAACCATGGCTCGGTGATTGGGGTTGGTGCCGTCCCGATACGCCTCCTCTTCCTTCATGTCCGCGAAGTGCACGATTTTTTCGCCGCGCAGCACTCTCGCCTGCCCACCTCCGGCGCCGGGCTGAGCCGATGTTGTTGCCAGGTATTCGGCATAGCGCGCGGGCAGCCCTCGATGCCCGGCGACCTCGAAGCGCGCACCGTCGAAGGTCATCAGCATGCCGAACGCGGCCTCGCACAGCCGCATCGCCTTTTCGAGCATCGCGTCGAACACCGGCGCGAGATCGCCGGGCGAGGAATTGATGACCTGCAATACCTCGGCGGTCGCGGTCTGCTGCTCCAAGCGCCTCGCGCGTCTCGGTCAAGAGCCGCGCGTTCTCCATCGCGATGACCGCCTGCGCCGCGAAGTTTTCGAGCTAGTGCGATTTCTTTGTCGGTAAATGGCCGGACCTCTTGACGGGCGGCGACGATCCGGCCCAGCAATGTGTTGTCTTTGCGCAGCGCGACGGCCAAGAAGGTGCCGGTGCCCACCGAGCGCCGCCGCCGAGCGCAATGTGGGGTCGTCGATCGCCCCCAGGTTCGGGGACGTGGACGAAGCGATCGCCATTGACCAGCGCCCAATGCGGGTCGTTTGGCCCGGGTTCATACCGCCTTGCGCAACAGATCCTCGGAATTCTCGGGGCAGGCCGCGGGTAGCCAAGGCGCACACTCGCTCGCCATCCCAGATCTCCAAGGCGCCAATCGCAACCCCACAGAGGCTGTGCGCCTTCTCCAATATCGTGTCGAACACCGGCGCGAGGTCGCCGGGCGAGGCGTTGATGACCTGCAGCACCTCGGCGGTCGCGGTCTGCTGCTCCAGAGCTTCGCGCGTCTCGGTCAGGAGCCGCGCGTTCTCCATCGCGATGACCGCCTGCGCCGCGAAGTTTTCTAGGAGGGCGATTTCCTTTTCGGAGAATGGGCGCACCTCGCGACGAGCGGATGCGAACATCCCAAGCAGCACGTCATCTCGCCTCAATGGCACGAACAATACAGTGCAGATCCCGTCGACTTCGGCGGCGGTCCGGAACGAAATATGATCGATCTGCGCTGCATCGGCGATTTGCACGAAACGCTGACCCTCGAGCAAGGCTCGCACAGCCGGCGACTCTGTCGCCGGATAGCCCGCTCGAAGTGTTTCCGCGAACCTGTCCGAAGCCCCATGGACCGCGACGGCGTACATCCGTTCGCCGTCGTACAGCTCAAGGGCGGCATGGTCGACGCCGCAAACGTATTGCGCCCTATCGAGGATCGCGTCGAACACCGGGGCGAGGTCGCCGGGCGAGGCGTTGATGACCTGGAGGACCTCGGCGGTCGCGGTCTGCTGCGCCCGCGCTTCGGCGAGGTCAGCCATGGTTTCGGCGAGCCGGGCTTCGAGCGCGCCAACTCGCCGGCGAAGCTCGGGCTCCTGATTTTCGTCGAGCGGGGCTGCCGCCGGCCTCACCTGTCGCGCCATATTCCCCACCGGGACGGCTCTCGTTTAGCGGCCTCGCGGTGTAGTGTGCGACCAATCCGGGAGGACCGGGAAGGCGATCCTACCTCGAAACGCACTCTCGCGGTACGCTCGTGTCGCGAGCCCGGAAAAGCCGTGCGCCGCATTCTGAACCGACGCCCAAATCGGGCTGCTGCGATCCGGGCTTTTGTGTAATACCCTGCAGCATCAATCGGAGGGGTAGTCGAAATGCAGCTCGGATGCTCGTTGCCGGTCGGCGACATCGGCGCCGGTCCCACGGTCCTGCGCGACTATGCGCAGGCGGCGGAGGGGCTGGGCTTCACCCATCTGATCGCCCCCGACCACGTCCTCGGCGCCAACCCGGACGCGGATCACGAGGGCCGCCGCGTCGGCACCACCGCCACCGCCTATCACGACCCCTTCGTGCTGTTCGGGTTTCTGTCGGGCTGCACGCAAAAGATCGGCTTTGCCGTCGGCGTCCTGATCCTGGCGCAGCGCCAGGCGGTATTGGTCGCCAAGCAAGCGGCCTCGCTCGACGTGCTGTGCGGGGGGCGGTTCCGGCTCGGCATCGGGGTCGGCTGGAACGAGGTCGAGTTCACCGGCCTCAACGAGGATTTCCACAACCGCGGACGGCGCTCGGCCGAGCAGGTCCGGGTCATGCAGGCGTTGTGGGCCGAGCCGCATGTGGCCTTCGACGGCGAGTTTCATCATATCGAGGACGCCGGCATCAACCCGCGCCCGGCCTCGGGGCGCGTGCCGATCTGGTATGGCGGGCATGCCGAGGCGACCTTTCGGCGCTGCGCGCGATACGGCGACGGCTTTATGCCGCTCGCTTACCCGCCGGGCGACGCGGCCCTCGCCGCTTTCGCGAAGCTGCGGACCTTGACCCGCGAAGCCGGCCGCGACCCGGCGGCGATCGGGATCGAAGTGTGGGCCTCGCTCGGCGCCGGCGGCCCCGACGAGTGGCGGCGCGAGGTCCAGTTCTGGAAAGACGCCGGGGTCACCCACCTGACCGCCCACACGACCTATGCCAGCAACCACCACAAGCGGATCGCCGGCCGCAGCGCCGCCGAGCATCTGGCGGCGATCACCCGCTATCGCGAGGCGGTGGCGGATCTGCTTTAGGCAGGGCGGGTTTAGGCAGGGCGGCGCGGGCGCGGGCGGATCATGCGTTTCGCGAGCGCGTTCGCCGCCGTCGTCGCGGCCGCGTTCCTCTGTCGCCGCGTTCCTCTGCGCCGCTCTGCCGGCCTTGGCGCAGAAATCCGGCGGCGTCCTGAGGATCTACCACCGCGACAGCCCGGCCAGCATGTCGGTGCTGGAGGAAACCAGCCTGTCGACCTCGATGCCGATGATGCCGGTGTTCAACAACCTCGTCCTTTACGACCAGCACGTCGCCCAGAACAGCCTCGCCTCGATCGTGCCCGATCTCGCTGCCGGCTGGTCGACCAGCGAGGACGGCAAGCGGTTGACCTTCGATCTGCGCAAAGGCGTCAAATGGCATGACGGCCAGCCGTTCACGGCGGCCGACGTCAAGTGCACTGGGACCTGCTGCTCGGCCGATCGAACCCGAAATTGCGCATCAACCCGCGCGGCGCCTGGTACGGCAACGTCGAAGAGGTCGTCGCCAACGGCGACACCGAGGCGGTCTTTGTCCTCAAGCGGCCGCAGCCGGCGCTGATCGGGCTGCTCGCCTCGGGCTACGCGCCGATATACCCGTGCCATGTCCCGCCGGCCGAGATGCGGCATCACCCGATCGGCACCGGCCCGTTCAAATTCGTCGAGTTCAAGCCCAACGAACGGATCACCCTGACCCGCAACCCGGATTACTGGAAGCCCGGCCGGCCCTACCTCGACGGCATCGAGTTCACGATCGTCCCGAACCGCTCGACCGCGATCCTGGCCTTTGTCTCCGGCAAGTTCGACCTGACCTGGCCCTATGACGTGGCCATCCCGCTTGCTCAAGGATATCGAGGCGCAGGCGCCGCACGCGATCTGCCAGGTCGCGCCGATGAACGCCAGCCGCACCCTCGACATCAACCCGACGATGCCGCCCTTCGACAATCCCGAGATCCGCCGGGCGATGTCGCTGAGCCTCGACCGCAAGGCCTTTCTCGACATCCTCGGCGACGGCAAGGGCGAGATCGGCGGTGCGATGCTGCCGCCGCCGGCGGGGGTGTGGGGATTGACCCCGGCAATGCTGCAAAAGCTGCCCGGCTACGGCCCGGACATCGCCAAGAACCGGGCCGAGGCCCGCGCCATCATGGCGAAATTCGGCTACGGCCCCGACCATCCGCTCAAGCTCAAAGTGTCGGCCCGCAACATCCCGATCGCCCGCGACCCGGCGGTGATCGTGATCGACCAGCTGAAATCGATTTATGTCGACGGCGACCTCGACCTGGTCGACACCGCGGTGTGGTTTCCCAAACTGGCGCGGCGCGACTACGCGGTGGCGCTCGGCCTCGGCGCCAGCGGCGTCGACGACCCCGACCAGCAATTCTACCAGAACTACGCCTGCGGCTCGCAGCTCAACGTCACCGGCTATTGCAACCGCGACATCGAAAAGCTGTTCGATCTCCAGTCGATGCAGGCCGACCCGCAAAAGCGCAGGGCGCTGGTGCAGGAAATCGACGAGCGGCTGCAAGAAGACGGCGCCCGGCCGGTCATTTTCTACAACGACGCCGCAACCTGCTGGCAGCCCTACGTCAAGGGGCTGACGATCATGGTCAACAGCATCTACAATGGCTGGCGCATGGAAGATGCCTGGCTCGATCGCTGAGCGGCGCGGGGGCTCGATCGCTGAGCGGTGCGGGGGGCTCGATCGTTGACGCGGCACGGGAGACCGACATGAGCGACGCGGAAATCGGCGCATTGCGGGCGAAACTGGCGGCGCGGCCGCGTTCGGACGACTACCGGCAGCGGCGCAAGGACATCGACGCCCGCGGCCTGGCCTACGGGCTTGCCGCCGATGTCGGGGTCGAGCCGGCGAGCGCCAACGGGGTGCGCGCGGAATGGACCGCGACCGCGAACGACGCGCGCGACGCGGCGCTGCTGTACCTGCACGGCGGCGGGTATGTGATCGGCTCGCTCGACAGCCACCGCCATCTGGCGGCGGAGGCCGGGCGCGCCTGCGGCATCGCGGCATTGGCGCTCGACTATCGGCTGGCGCCCGAGCATCCGTTTCCGGCGGCGGTCGACGACGCGCTCGCCGGCTACCGCTTCCTGCTGGCGCGCGGCATCGCGCCGGGACGGATCGCGATCGCCGGCGACTCGGCCGGCGGCGGTCTGGTGGTGGCGGCGATGGCGGCGATCCGCGACGGCGGCCTGCCGCAGCCCGGCTGCGGCTGGTGCATCTCGCCCTGGGTCGACATGGAAGCGGCCGGCGAGACGATGACGAGCAAAGCCGCCGCCGACCCGATGGTGCAGCGCCCCGGCATCCTCGACATGGCAAAGCTGTACCTGAACGGGGCCGACCCGCGCTCGCCGTTGGCGGCGCCGCTTTACGCCGACCTCAAGGGCCTGGCGCCGCTGTTGATCCAGGTCGGCGCCAGCGAGACCCTGCTCGACGACGCGCTGCGCCTCGCCAGGCTGGCGGGGGCGGCGGATGTGCGGGTCGACCTGCAGGTCTGGCCCGAGATGATCCATGTCTGGCACCTGTTCCACCCCGAGCTCAAAGCCGGCCGCGAGGCGATCGCCTCCGGCGCCGCCTTTGTCCGCGCGACGGTCGGCTAGCCGGATTTTGCGCCTGCGAGGCCGTCGAGGCTGAGCCCGCCCGGCGCTGAACGCCGCGGCGTCTCAGACGACGTGTTCCGGGGTCAGCACGCAGATCTGGTCGGTGTCGGCGAGCTCGATCTGGATCGTCGCGTGCTCGATCCCGAAGCGCGCGTGAAGCTCCTGCGCGATCGCGTTGAGCGCGGCGTCGCCGGGATGGCCGCCCGGCATGACCAGGTGGCAGGTCAGCGCGGTTTCGGTCGTGCTCATTCCCCAGATGTGCAGGTCGTGCAAGGCCGTGACCCCCGGCAGGCCGGCCAGATGAGCGCGCACCGCCGCCGCGTCGACCCCTTCCGGCACCGCGTCGAGGGCGAGGCCGATGGCGCTTTTCAGCAAACCCCAGGTGCCGAGGACGATCACTGCCGAGACCACCAGGCTGGTCGCCGGGTCGAGCCACAGCCAGCCGAAAAGCCCGATGGCGACGCCGGAGGCGACGACCCCCGCGGTGACGAACGTATCGGCCACCATGTGCAAAAAGGCGCTCTTGATATTGAGGTCGCGGCCGCGGCCCGAGGCGAACAGCAATGCCGTCCCGCCGTTGACGGCAATCCCCGCCGCGGCAACCCAGATCATCACGGCGCTTTTGACCGGGACGGGGTTGGCGAAGCGCAGCAGCGCTTCCCAGGCGACGCCGCCGGTCACGACCAAGAGGATCACCGCGTTGGACAGCGCCGCCAGGATCGAAGTTGAGCGAAGACCATAGGTGAAGCGCCCGCTCGGGCGGCGCCGGCTCAGCACCGCCGCACCCCACGACAGCGCCAGGCCCAGCACGTCGCTGAGGTTGTGCCCGGCATCGGCGAGCAGGGCCAGCGAGCCGGAAAGCACGCCGGCGATCCCCTCGGCGGCGACATAAGCGAGGTTCAGGGCAATCCCGATCGCAAAGGCGCGCCCGTAATCGGTCTCGCCATGCTCGTGACGGTGGTGGTCCATGCGATGGCCTCGGCACGGAAGTCATGGCCGCCAGACCGGGCGGCCGTTACGCTGGCAGGGTGAATTCCAATCAGCCTGGCGAACATGTGATAAATGCCACGGCCCGCGGCGAGACGAAACCGTGAAAATCCCGTTCTGACGGCCGGATCGATGCGCGGAGAGGCAAGATCATGAAACGGTGGAACCTGCGGATCGGCCGGGCGGCGGTTCGGCGGATGACGGCCTTTGCCGTCGCCGGGCTCGCGACCTTGCTCGCCGGCTGCGGCGACGACGGCATCATTGCCCGGCTGCTGCTGAAGCCGGGGCACATCATCGTCGAGCGCCGCCCCGACACCGCGTACGAAAAACTGTTTCCGTATTACGTCGAGCTCTGCGCCGCGAGCCAGTTCCGCTCCAAGCTGACCGGCGAGGGCGGCGTCGCCGGCCATGCGGTCATGTATATCAAGGGCGCCTGCAAGGACGACGACGCCCCGTTTCCGAAATTGCGGCGCTGCCGCAGGGTGGCGACCACCCTCGACGACCCCGAGCACGGGGCCGGGATCAGCGTCAACCGCTGGTTCAAAAGCGTCAATTGGGTGGCGATCCCGGGATACCAGCTGTTCTTCGATGGCAACCTCAAACCGGGCGAGCGCCTGACCCGCGCCCAGTTCGATGCGGTCGAGCAGGACGTGGTCGCCCGCGGCGTCTACAAGGGCGTCGCCTTCCAGCGCTACCCCGGCGCCACCGCCGACACCGATCTGCGCGAATTCCTCAAGCGCGACGGCATCGGCACCGATTTCGCGCTCCAGTTCGCACGGTCGGTTTTCTGCGCCCGGTTGCCGGTGACCGAGGCCATGCTGCAACAGGTCATCGCCTTCTTGAACGACAAGAACCGCGAATATGCCGAGGGCGAGGCCGACTACAATTGGAGCGTGTGGGCCGACAACTGCGTGCACACCTTGCGCAACGCCTTGGCCGCCGCCAACATCTGGTCGCCGCTGTCGGTGCGCGCGGTAAAGTTCCGGCAAATCTTCAACCTTGCCATACCGGCGAACGAATTCGTCAACCTGGCCGAGCTGATGACGGGAGGGGACATCGACGACTACCGCGAAATCCTGCGCGACGGACCGCGGCGCGACGCGTTCCACGAATTCCATTGGCTGCCGACCCAGCCCGGCGCGCTGTTGAAGACATTGCCGGTGCACGCCCCCAACGACCTCTACGACACGACCTTCCGGCTGTTCACCTTGCAGTCACCGTTCCTGATGGGCAAGACCCAGCGCGCGATCGACCTGCTGTCGGACGAGCGCTTTGTCAACCTCGACGCCAACCTTCACTATTTCGAGAAAAGATACGACGCGATCCTCGCCCGGCACGACGAGGCGCGCGACGCGATGGCCAGCGTCCGCGGGACGCCGTTCCGCCGGGTCGAGCGCCTGTACTACGACTATATTCGCGCCGAGCGCGGCGACGTCCAGTCGATGCTGGATCGCGTCGCGGCACTCCCCGAAACGTCGGACCAGCCCGCCGCGAGATAGCGTCGCCTCGCCGGATCCCAGCGCCGCTCGGCGGATCTCGCGTCGTGCCGCGGTTGACCCGTCAGACGAGCGGCCGGCGAACCTGGAAGTAGCGCAGCACGACGAAACAGGCGGCCGCGGCGGCCAGGTGCTTGAGCGTATGCCCGCTCACGACATGTCCGAACGAGTAAATCGCCGCGTCGGAAAATTCGAACAGCTTGGCCAGCGCATACAATGCCGCGGCAACGATCCAATACCGTGCGTGAGTGTATTTAGCCGGGCAAAGCAGGAACAGCACCAGCAGAGCCACACCGGGGAAAAACTGCGCCCAGAAGTAGAGCCGCAAATCGTCGGTCCACACCCACAACAGCAGGCTCGACACGCCAATCGCGAGCATCGGCCACAGCAGCATCGCCCCGGCCCTGGCGCCGACGCGCTCCTTGACCACCAGCGCGAAGATCGCCGCAAAGCTGATCGTCATCGGCAGCCGGTCCCAGAACAGGGTGCCGTCGTTCGGGTCCCAGTGGTAGTAGGACGAGCCGATCCCGGTCAGAAAAAATCCCAGAAACAGGACAATGGTCGCGGCGTCGTCGCGAAACTGCGCCAGCCCGACGGCACCCACCACGATGAAGGGAATGTTCGAGACGACATTCCAGAAGTTCGGGATGCCGAGGACGGTTCGCTGGTCGGCGAACAAATGATAGGCCTGATCCTGCGGTATCGCCGGCAGCAGCAGCAATCCGGCGAGCGACGCCGCCATCAGACCGAAGAGAATCAGCAACGGGTGGTTTGACCTGGCGTCGGCGAGCGTCATCGCGAAAGACTACCACGGGCCGGGCGGCTGGCGGCACCGGCAGCGTACGTCCCGCGGTGTCCGTCCGGCCGTGTCCGCCGCCTGTGTCCGTCGGGCTGCCGCCTTGGTCTCACCGAGGACTTGACAGCCGCCCGTCGGCGCGCGGAGATGGTTGAAGGAGGAACCAGCCCCATGCTCGACGCCTACATCTACAACGGTCTGCGCACACCTTTCGGCCGCCACGCCGGGGCACTCGCCCGGATGCGGCCCGACGACATGCTGGCCGCGGTCATATCGGCCGTCGTCGAGCAGAGCCCGTTCGACCCGGCCAAGATCGAGGACGTCGTCGTCGGCTGCGCCAACCAGGCGGGCGAGGACAGCCGCTGCGTCGGGCGCCATGCCGGGCTGCTCGCCGGTCTGCCGATCGAAGTCGCGGGCTCGGTGTTGCAGCGCAATTGCGGCAGCGGGCTCAACGCCATCATCATGGCGGCGCAGGCCGTCACCTGCGGCGAGGGCGACGCCTTTGTCGCCGGCGGCGTCGAGAGCATGAGCCGCGCGCCCTATGTGATGAACAAGGCCGAGACCCCGTTCGGCCGCGACGGCCGCGTCTTTGATTCGACGATCGGCGCGCGCTTTCCGAACCCCAAGATCGAGCGCCAATACGGCGCCGACACGATGCCCGAAACCGCCGACAACCTGGCGCGCGACTATCAGATCACCCGCGAGGCCTGCGACGTGTTTGCCGAAGGCTCGCAGAAGAAATACGCCGCGGCCAAGGCCGGCGGCTTTTTCACCGGCGAAATTTTGCCGGTCGAGGCGCCGGGCGGCCGCGCCGGGCCGGTCAAGGTCGCCGAGGACGAGCATCCGCGGCCGCAGACCGATCTTGCCGCCCTCGCGAGACTGCGGCCGTTGCAGGAGGGTGGGGTGACGACCGCCGGCAACGCGTCGGGCATCAACGACGGTGCGGTCGCGATGATCGTCGCCAGCCGCAAGGCCGGCGCTATGGCCGGGGCCGCGCCGCTTGTCCGCGTGGTTTCAAGCGGGGTCGCCGGGGTGGCGCCGCGGATCATGGGCATCGGCCCGGTCGAAGCCTCAAAAAAGGCGCTGGCGCGCGCCGGGTTGAGCCTCTCCGACATCGACGTGATCGAGATCAACGAGGCCTTTGCCGCCCAGGTGCTGTCCTGCCTGCGCGGGCTTGAATTGTCGTTCGACGACAGCCGCGTCAACATGAACGGCGGGGCGATCGCGGTCGGCCACCCGCTCGGCGCCTCCGGGCCACGCATCGCGCTGACCGCGGCGCGCCAGCTCGAACGCACCGGCGGCCGCTATGCGCTGGTGACGATGTGCGTCGGCGTCGGCCAGGGCATCGCCGCGGTGCTCGAACGCGTGCAATAGCCGCAAAGCCGCGGCAAGGGCGGGGCAGCCTTGGCGAGCATCGCCGTCGAGCCGGTCGCGGCCCCGACGGCTGAGGCGACACAGCTCCTGGCGGAACTCGACCGGATCTCGGCGCCGCCTACGAGCCCGGTCAACGGCACGGCCTGTCGATGGACCAGCTGTTCCAGCCCGACATCCGTTTCTTTGTCGCCCGGCTGGACGCCGAGGCGGTGGGTTGCGGCGGAGTGGCGCTGTTCGACGACTACGCCGAAGCCAAGCGGATGTATGCGCGCGAGGCGGCGCGTGGGCGCGGCGTCGGCAAGGCATTGCTCCGACGCATCGAGGCGGAAGCGCGCGACGCCGGCAAACCGATATTGAGGCTGGAGACAGGCATCCATCAGGCGGCGGCGATCGGTCTTTACGAGCGCTGGGGTTTCCGGCGGTGCGGACCGTTCGGCCATTATGCCGGTCTGCCGCCGGATAGGATCGCCACCAGCCTGTTCTATGAAAAGTTGTTGTAGAGGGTCGGTGGTTGCGTGTCTGAACCCGCATCAAATTCGGACCGAATACAGCGGATTGTCGTTCTCGGCGCCGGTTTTGCCGGGCTGTGGAGTGCCATCGGCGCGGCGCGGAAACTGGATGAGCTAGGCCTCGGCCCCGACCGGGTCGAGGTGACGCTCGTCGACCGCAGCGCCTTTCATTCGATCCGCGTGCGCAATTACGAGGCCGAGCTCGCCGACACGCGGGTTGCGCTCGACCAAATCCTCGGCCCGATCGGGGTCAAGCGCGTCGAGGCGGAGGTGACTGACGTGGATTTGGCCCGGCGCCAGGTCATTTTATCGGGTGGTGCGGAGGCTTTGGCCTATGACCGCATGGTTTTCGCACTCGGCAGCCGGCTCGTGCGGCCGCCGATACCGGGTCTCGCCGAGCACGCCTTCGATGTCGACACCTATGAGGGAGGCTGCCGGCTCAACGCGCATGTCGCCTCACTGTCCGCCCGAAAACCGTCGCCCGGGCAGTGGACGGCGCTGGTCGTCGGCGGCGGGCTGACCGGCATCGAGGTCGCGACCGAAATGCCCGGCAAATTGCGCGCGGCGCTGGCCGGCGGGCCGGGCGAGCCGCGTGTGATCATCGCCGATCGCCAGCCGTGGATCGGCTCGGACATGGGCGAGGCGGCGCGCGCTGTGATTGACGAGGCATTGTCGGCACTCGGCGTCGAGAGGCGGCCCGGCGTCTCGGTCGCGGCGGTCGACGAAGACGGCGTCATCCTTTCGAATGGCGAGCGCATCGCCGCCGCGACAATCGTCTGGTGCGCCGGCATGCAGGCGCATCCGCTGACCGCGCGCTTCCCGGTCGAGCGCGACCGCTTTGGCCGCCTGCCGGTCGACGAGTTTCTCAAGATCAAGGGCATGCCGGCCGAATTCGCCGCCGGCGACACCGCCTGGTTCCCGATCGACGGCAGCCGTTCCTGCGTGATGTCGTGCCAGCACGGGCGGCCGATGGGCCGCTTTGCCGGCCACAACGTGGTCTGCGACCTGCTGGGCCTGCCGATGCTGCCGCTGCGGATCGACTGGTACACGACGATCCTCGATCTCGGGCCGTGGGGTGCGGTGTGCACCGCCGGCTGGGACCGTCATGTCGCGACCACCGGCGAGGCCGCCAAGCGCACCAAGACCATCATCAACCGCGAGCGCATCTATCCGCCGCGCTCCGGCGACCGCCGCGAGATTTTCGACGCCGCGGCCCCGGTCGTGCAGGCCCCGCCGGCGTTCTTCCGCTAGCGCTCAGACGCATTCAGATGGTGCATCCTCAGCAGCACTCGTCATGCCCGGCCTTGTGCCGGGCATCCACGGAAGCCGGCAGAGTTTGTGCCATGAGCCGTGGGTGGCCGGGACAAGCCCGGCCATGACAGTTGAGTGAATTTTTTGTCTGCGTCTGAGCACTAGAACGGGTGTCGTCTGGATCGGGCTCCTCGAGCGGCTCCGACGAACTTTTTCAGCATATTGATCTGCAAGGCGCTTTGCCTAAATCGCGAAGATGACCGACATCCCGACTTTCGCGATTCCGCCGACCTTTCTCGGCATCGAACGCACCGACCCCGGCGCTGGCAATCTGCATCGCCGGCATCCCCTACGATTTCGGCACCTCGAACCGGCCGGGCGCGCGTTTTGGCCCCGCCGCGATCCGCCAGGCGAGCCGCATGCTGGTCGACGGCGACCATCCGGCCAATTGGGGCGACCCGGCGAAGCTCGACCTCGCCGACATCGGCGATTTCCGCATCGCCCACGGCGACATCCTGGGAAGCCTCGCCAAGATCGAGGCGCAAGCGGCACCGCTGAAGCATCTGGTCGCGCTGGGCGGCGACCACACCGTGACCCTGGGCCTATTGCGCGCGCTGGCAAAGCGGCTCGGACCGGTGGCGCTCGTACATTTCGACGCGCATGTCGACACCTGGCCCGACAGCTTCGGCCTCGTCTGGGGTCACGGCTCGCCGTTTTACCACGCCATCGAAGAGGGGCTGATCGACCCGTGCCGCACGGTGCAGGTCGGCATTCGCTCGCCGATGCACAAAGACGTGCATGACTGGACCGTCGGCAAGGGTGTGACGATAATCTTCGCCGAAGACGTGCACGAGTCCGGCCCGGCCGCCACGGCCGAACGCATCCGCGGCGTGATCGGCGACGCCCGGGCCTACCTGACCTTTGACGTCGACGCGCTCGACCCGGCGTTCGCGCCCGGAACCGGCACGCCGGAGGTCGGCGGGCTCGCGACCTGGCAGGCCCGCGCGATCTTGCGCCGCCTCGCCGGCCTCTCCTTTGCCGGAATGGACGTGGTCGAGGTGTCGCCGCCTTACGACGTGTCGGAGATCACGGCACTCGCCGCCGCGACCCTTGCCTGGGATTACATCGCGCTGCTCGCCCCGCGGGGTTGAACCCGACGATCGAGGCATCGGAAACCCGCGATAACGCCTTGCATCGCCGGTGCTAATCCCTATCTAACGCTCCCTGACGCAATCGCACGTGCCTAGGACCCCGCAGGTAGGGGTGCTGCTACGACGTAACGCGTCTCTTTCGGTCGAGCCGGCCACCCGTGGGCCGGTGTCCTTAAGGGAAACGGCTATGGTCCGGCACGCGATGCGAAGTCCTCGCACGACCTCCCGCCTCTGATCGGGAGGTCTGTCGCCGCGGGGCGATCCCTGCCCGTCTGACGGGCATCCCGCCGCGACCCCTCACCCAGATCGGTCATTCCGCCTCCGCCGCCGCAAGCGGTTGGAGCGGCATGTCGCCTCCTGCCGATGGAGGGCTGTGCGATGGCAACAATCCGCCATGGCGTTACGCGTTCGCTCGTGGACGCAATTCTTCCGACCGTCGATGCGGTCGTCGCCGAGTGCCGGCCGAGCGACCCGATGCTGTGCCTGCGCCCGGCGGCGATCACCGGCGCCGCGCAGCGTTTTGTCGGCTCGTTTCCGGGTGACGTTCTCTATGCCGTCAAGTGCAACCCCGAGCCGCGCGTGCTGCGCGCGCTGTGGGCGGGCGGGGTTCGGCATTTCGATTGCGCGTCGCTGGCGGAGGTGCGGCTGGTGCGCGCGCTGCTGCCCGACGCCGCGATCCACTTTATGCACCCGGTCAAGTCGCGGCCGGCGATTTGCGAGGCGTTCGACCACTGGGACGTTGCCGATTTCGCGCTCGACAGCGCCGACGAGCTGGCTAAGATCCTGCAAGAGACCGTGCCGGTCGGCCTCGTCGGCGATCCGCCGGCGCTCGGCCTGTTGGTGCGGCTGGCGCTCCCCAAAGGCGGCGCCGTCTACGACCTCTCCGGCAAGTTCGGCGCGCGCGCCCGAGGAGGCAGCCCGGCTGCTGCGCGCGGCGCGGCCGCATGCCGCCCGGCTCGGCGTCACCTTTCACGTCGGTTCCCAGTGCCTCGACCCCGTCGAATATGCGCGGGCGATGGCGTTGGCCGGCGAGGTCGTCGCCGCCTCCGGAGTTGCGGTCGACATCGTCGATGTCGGCGGCGGGTTTCCGGTCAGCTACCCGGAAATGACGCCGCCGCCGCTCGGCGCCTTTTTCGCAGCGGTCGAGGCGGGCGCTGCGGCGTTGCCCGGCGGCGTGCGGCTGTGGGCCGAGCCCGGGCGGGCATTGGTCGCCGGCGGCGGATCGGTCGTCGTTCAGGTGCAGCTGCGCCGCGGCAACGCCCTCTATGTCAATGACGGGGTCTACGGCAACCTCAGCGACGCCGGGGCGCTGGCCTTCCGCTTTCCGTCGCGGCGCATCCGCCTCGGCGACGCCGGCGACGCCGGCGGCGAGCTCGCCGACTTCATGTTGTTCGGCCCGACCTGCGACAGCGCCGACCTGATGAAGGGGCCGTTTCGGCTGCCCGCCGACATGCGCGAAGGCGACTGGGTCGAACTGGGCCAGCTCGGCGCCTACGGGGCGTGCCTCAGCAGCCGGTTCAACGGCTTTGGCCCGGCCCAGCTGATCGAGGTCGCCGACCCGCCGATGCTGTCGACGCCCGGCTATTGACGCGGTGCCGGCGCGGCGGCACTCAATTCGACCACGGTGGGTTGACGGGTCGGGAGGATTGCGGATGGACGATATCGGGTTGTTCGAGGCGATCTATTCGGCGCGGTCCTTGCGCCGCCTCAAACCCGATCCGGTCCCGGAAGAGCTGATCACCCGAATCCTCGACGCGGCGATCCGCGCGCCTTCGGCCGGCAACGCCCAGAACTGGGTGTTCGTCGCTGTGCGCGATGCCGACCAGCGCCGCAAGCTCGGGTTGATCTATCGCAAGGCGTCCGACATCGCCGAGGCAGTCTATGCCGCCCGCGGCCGGCCGCCGCATCTGAGCGACCGGCAATTCGCCCGCATGCTCAGCACCGGCGCCTATCTGTGGGATCATCTGGGCGAGGCGCCGGTGCTGCTGGTTGCGTGCCAGCGCCGCCCTGTGGTCCCGCCGCGCGCGACGTTGCCGCCCGCGGTCGCCGCCGGTTACGACGACGAGCTTGCCTATGCCGAGCGCATCCGCGGCGCCAGCATCTACCCGGCGGTGCAGAACATCCTGCTCGCCTGCCGCGGGCTCGGCCTCGGCGCGGTGGTCACCACCAACCACATCCGCTGCGAAGACGAGGTAAAGGCGGTGCTCGGCATCCCCGAGGATGTCGACACGTTCGCGCTGATGCCGATCGGCTGGCCGCTCGACAAATTCGGGCCGCTGACCCGCCGTCCGCTGGCCGAAGTCGTTTACGCCGACCATTGGGGCGCCGCCTGGCCCGGCGGCTGACCGGCGACCGGGCATCGACGCCGGGACGCCGTGGCTCAACGCACCAGCAGCGACACCAGCAGCGCCAGCGCCAGAAGCGCGGCCACGCCCTGCCAGACCCGCAACGGGGCGCGCTCGTAAAGCGTGCGCGGCCGTTGAACCGCGGCCGGAGCACGCGCCGGCCCGGCCTCCATTTCGAGCGCGAACTCGGTCATGTCGTGAAAGCGCCGCGCGGGGTCGACCGCGATCGCACGCTCGAGCACCGCCTCGACCCAGGCGGGCAGGTCGGGCCGCAGGGTAGAGAGGCGCTGCGGCCGGCTGCGCCGCGACGGACTGGTGGCATCGAGATTGCCGTACGGAAATTCGCCCGCCGTGAACGCGCGGAACATCGTGACGCCCAGGGCGTAGATGTCGGTGGCCTCGTCGCCGGGTTCGCCGTCCGACATCTCGGGCGCCATGTAGGCCGCGGTGCCGGGAATGTTGTCCGGCGGAAATTCTTCCAGCCCGGGGACGCGAACCACCCCGAGATCGATCAGCTTCAAGGATCCGCCGCCTTCGAGGATCACGTTGTCCGGCTTGACATCGCGGTGGATGATGCCGGCGCGATGCAGCGCCGCCACCGCGCGGGCCAAGGTGACGGTGATGTTGCGCCCTTCCTCCAGTCCCAGTGCCGGGCTGCGCGACAGCCGCGTTTCGAGCAGCTCGCCCTCGTAGAGCGGCATGGCCGTGTAGAGACAGGTCTGGCGTCCCGGCGGCAGCTCGATGACGCGCCCGACCCCAGGGTTGTGCACCCGGGCGCCGACCCATGCCTCGCGGACAAAGGCCGCGTGGTACGCCTCGACGCTGGCGATCTGCGGCTTGGGAAACTTCAAGGCGACATTGCCGCCCTCGACCTCGTCCTCCGCGGCGTACAGCCGGCTGTACCGGCCGTCGGAGATCAACGCCTTCAGAACAAATCCGTCGATCGTCTCGCCGCCGGTCGGCACCGGGACTATCGGCAGCCGCAGGATGGCGGCGCTGATGTCGCCCGAGCCCGCGGTCGGCAACGCGACCACGTCAAGAACCAAGGCGGTGCAGTTGTCGGTGCCGCCGGATTGAAGCGCTGCCGCAACCAGCGCGCCGGCGGTGTCCTCGGGAGCGGAGCGGTCGCGCAGGATGTCGGCGATGCCCTGTTCGGTCAGAAACCCGTGCACGCCGTCGCTGCACAACAGGAAGCGGTCGTGCAGCGCCACCGGTTGCGCGGCATAGTCGAGGCGCACTTCCGCCTCCACCCCGAGCGCCCGGTTGAGCAGGTGCGAGCGGCCGCTGCCGTCCTCGCGCACATGGTCGACGGTGAGGCAGGTCAGGTGGTCTCGACTGAACCGGTAGGCGCGCGTGTCCCCGACATGCAGCAAGTGGGCGACGCGGCCGCGCAGCACCAGCGCCGTGAAGGTGCAGCCCATCCCCGCAAGCGCGGGGTCCTGGCGGCCCTGGGTGTTGATCCAGCCGTTGAGCGCGCTGATGATTCTGGCGCCCGCGCGTTGCACCTCCATGGTCTCGGGCAGATCGCAAAATCCGTCGAGGAACCCGCGCACCGCGGTTTCGGCGGCGGTGCGGCCCCCCTTTGCGCCGCCGATCCCGTCGGCGATCGCCGCGATCACTTCCTGGCGCGGCTCGGGCAGCTCGGCGCCGTAGAGTGCTGCGGCGAAATCCTCGTTGTCCTTGCGCGGCCCGGTCTTCGAGGCGAACCCGACGCGCGCCTGGACGCCGACCTCAACCGCCGCCATGCCGCCGCTTTCGCCACGCTGCCGGTCGCCCCGGTCGTAACACGGTGGTGAGGCGCGCGTGAACTGGCACTCGCGGCCTCACCTCGTGACCGCGCTTTTCGCGGATTGCAGCCAGGTCGGGAGCGACCCCCGAAGCGCGACGCCCATTGCCCAATTTATGCTCTCCAGCCTGTTCGAAACTCGTCAATTCGACGCTTTTAGGCGTAGTCATGAACGTATTGGTTAGGCCGCCCATAATTTCGCCATGTTATTGCCTATAGTTTAGGCGTATTGGCCTCGGCAATGCAGGGTCGGAGGAACTCGGTCCGCGCCGCAACCCAGGCGCTCCCGCTACTCCGGCCGGCACGCGTAAGACAGGAAATAGCCGCCGGTGCTCGACGCGTTGCGGAATTGAAGCTTGCCCGTGGCGCGGTCGAGGTCAAAAAACCCCTGTTTCGGGTCATGCCAGCTGATCCACTTATCGGTGATCGTCGCGGCGAGCGCGTCGACCTTTGCGTGATCGAGATCGACGACGACCGGCCAGCTTGCCCCGCTCGCCGATTGGTGCAGCGCAGGCGGAGGATTCCTCCCGCAGCCGCCCGGCCGTCACCGGCTAGGGCGAGCAGCAAGATGCCTGCCGCGATCCCGCAGACCGTCCAGCGCCGGCCGCTCGCCATGCCCCGCCGAGGCAGCGTTTTCGCGGGCCCAAACCCAAGCCGACCGAGCCTCGTCGAACAAGCGCACGGTCCAGATCCGGCGGCGGTTTTCAATCTAGGCATGAATTTTGCCTCAACGCGATTTCGAGGGATGCACTCCCCGCATTCGCCAGCGAGGGCTCGGCTCGAGCGCTTGGGTCGGATCGCAACCGTGAGAGGCAAAGAGATGTTAGTTCCATCGCCAAAATGGCTTGATACCGGGTCCAACGCTTGGCAAATGACCGCCGCGACTTTTGTCGGCCTGCAAAGCGTGCCCGGACTGGTGATCCTCTATGGGGGAATTGTCAAAGAAAATGGGCGATCAACTCGGCTTTCATGGCGCTCTACGCCTTTGCCGCGGTGATGGTCGTCTGGGTGCTGTGGGCCTACAACATGTCCTTCGGCCCGCAAATGTTCCCGTTCTGGGGCACGCCGCAGCCGGCGCTCTCCGCCGGCTTCCTGCTCGGGCAGGCAACGATCCCGGCCGCCGCGTCGGGCATGCCGCCACTGGCCTTCCCGATGGCGACGATGATGTTCTTCCAGTTCGTCTTCGCCGCGATCACCGTGATCATCCTCGCCGGTTCGCTGATCGGGCGGATGAGCTTCAAGGCGTGGATCATCTTCGTGCCGGTGTGGATGACCTTTGTCTACACCGTTGGCGCCTTCAGCATCTGGGGCGGCGGCTGGCTGGCCCAGCTCGGGGCCCTCGATTTCTCGGGCGGCTACGTCATCCATCTCGCCGCCGGCACCTCGGGCTTTGTCGCGGCGGCGGTGATCGGCCCGCGCATCCAGCAGGATCGCGACCATTTCCCGCCGAACAGCCTGTTGATGGCGCTGGCCGGCGCCGGCATCCTGTGGCTCGGCTGGAACGGCTTCAACGGCGGCGACCCGTACTTTGCCAACGCCGACGCCTCCGCCGCCATCCTCAACACCAATTTGTGCACCTGCGTCGCACTGCTCGTGTGGACGATCATGGATTCGATGGTCTACGGCAAGCCGTCGGTGGTGGGCGCGATCAACGGCATGATCGCCGGCCTCGTCGGCATCACCCCGGCGGCGGGCTACGTCAGCGGCTGGGGCGCGATCATCATCGGCGTCTGCGCCGGCATCATCCCCTGGTTCTTCATGAACAAGGTGCAGAAGACGGCGCTGTTCGCCAAGGTCGACGACACCTTGAGCGTATTGTCGACCCACGGCGTCGCCGGCTTGATGGGCGGCCTCCTGACCGGCATCCTCGCCAACCCGGACATGATCGAATACATCGGGACCGAGAAAGACGCACCGGGCGTCAGCGGAACCGGCTGGTTCTACGGCAGCTTCCATCAGTTCATGCTGCAGGTCTACGCGGCCGCCTTCATCATCGTTTTCAACGTGGTCGCCACCTTCGTCATCCTCAAGGTGATCTCGATCTTCGTGTCCTTGCGGATGGACGAGGCGACCTTGCGCGTCGGCGACGACGCGGTCCATGGCGAGACCGCCTACAATTTTGGTGACGACGCGGACCAAATCCCCGCCGTCGCCGATTAGGCCCCCAGCGCTTACTGCGGGATGTGCGAGAGGCCGGTCGCGACGACCGGCCTCTCTCGTCGAGCGGGTCCCGGCAACGGGGCCCTGAAATTTCGCGACCGGTGGTCCCGGCCGCCGCCGCAAGCCCGGCATGGTACGCCGGTGCGCTCCGGAACCCGTCGGTTGGCACGATTTTTGGGTTCAGCTTGTCTCGGGGTCGGGTCGGACCGGCGTCCACGGGTCGGTGAGTTTTGGAGGAAGGGAATGAGGCCTGGTCATCGGTATCTGCGGCGTATCCTATTGTCCGCGTCCGCTCTTTGCATGGCGGCGGGCGCGGCGCTTGCGCAACAAGCGGCTCCCACGGCGGCGGCCGCGGCTCCGGCGAGCACCATCAATTCCGGCGACACCGCGTGGATGCTGACCTCGGTAGCGCTCGTCCTGATGATGACGGTTCCCGGTTTGGCGCTGTTTTATGGCGGCATGGTCCGCAAGATGAACGTGCTCTCGACGATCATGCAGAGTTTCGCCGTGACCTGCCTCGTCACGGTCCTGTGGACCATCGTCGGCTACAGCTTCGCCTTTACCACCGGTTCGCCGTTTCTCGGCGGCCTGAGCCGGTTCCTGCTGATCGGCATGACGATGGACACGGTCAACGACTTGGCCAAGACCATCCCCGAATCGGTCTACATGTGCTTTCAGATGACCTTTGCGATCATCACCCCCGCGCTGATCTGCGGGGCCATCGCCGACCGGATGAAGTTCTCGGCGTTGTTGTGGTTTATCGGGCTGTGGAGCCTGTGCGTCTATGCCCCGATCGCGCATTGGGTGTGGGGCGCCGACGGGTTTTTGAACGGCGCCGGAGTGATGGACTTTGCCGGCGGCACGGTGGTGCACATCAATTCCGGGGTTGCCGGTCTGATGGCCGCATTGGTCATCGGCAAGCGCCGCGGCTACGGCACTGAGCCGATGGCGCCGCACAATCTGGTTCTCAGCGTCATCGGCGCGTCGTTGCTGTGGGTCGGCTGGTTCGGGTTCAACGCCGGCTCGGCAACTGCGGCCAACAGCAGCGCCGGCATGGCGATGACGGTGACGCAGATCGCGACCGCAACCGCGGCACTCGCCTGGATGTTTGCCGAATGGATCTTCAAGGGCAAGCCCAGCGTGCTCGGCATCATCTCGGGCGCCGTCGCCGGGCTGGTCGCGATCACCCCCGCCTCCGGCTTTGTCGACCCGCGCGGCGCGCTCGCGATCGGCGTCGCGGTCGGCGTCATTTGCTATTGGAGCACCAGCAGCCTCAAGCACGCGCTCGGATACGACGACAGCCTCGACGCCTTTGGGGTACACGGCATCGGCGGCGCGGTCGGCGCGATCCTGACCGGCGTGTTCGCCGTGGCCTGGGTCGGCGGCGCCGGGAAAAGCGGCTTGATCGACGGAAATCCGCATCAGGTGATCACGCAGCTCTACGGTGTCGTGGTCACCGTCGTCTATGATGCGATCGTGTCGCTGATCCTGTTGAAACTCGTCGACCTGACGATCGGTCTGCGTGTCGATAATGATGTCGAGCGCGAGGGCCTCGACCTGGCGATCCATGGCGAGGCGGTTCCGTGAACGGCGTTGTTGCGCCGTCCTCCTCAACGCAACATGAGATGGTGAGGTCATGAAAAAGGTCGAGGCGATCATCAAGCCGTTCAAGCTGGACGAAGTCAAAGACGCTCTCCACGAGGTCGGCGTCACCGGGATGACCGTCAGCGAAGTCAAGGGCTTCGGACGCCAAAAGGGGCACACCGAAGTCTATCGCGGGGCCGAATACGTCATCGACTTCCTGCCCAAGATCAAGATCGAGGTGGTGCTCGACGACGTCCTGGTCGAACGTGCGGTGCACGCGATCCAGGATGCCGCGCGCACCGACAAGATCGGCGACGGCAAGATTTTCGTGCTACCGGTCGAGCAGGCGATCCGGATCCGCACCGGCGAGCAAGGGCCGGACGCGGTCTGACCCCGCCCCCACCCACTCAACCTCAACCTAACTATTCACCCAAAGGAAGCGAGCGATGTCGGACCCTGGCAAAGTGATGGCGCTGATCAAGGAGCACGAGGTCAAGTACGTCGACTTCCGGTTTACCGACCCGCGCGGCAAGTGGCAGCATCTGGCGCATCACGTGCGCACGGTGAGCGAGGATTTTCTCAATGACGGGGTGATGTTCGACGGCTCGTCGATCGCCGGGTGGAAGGCGATCAACGACAGCGACATGATGCTGGTGCCGGACTGCGCGACCGCGGTATTGGACCCGTTTGCGGCGCAGACCGCGCTGATCGTGTTTTGCGACGTGCACGAGCCGTTGACCGGGCAGCCCTATGTGCGCGACCCGCGCTCGACCGCGAAAAAGGCCGAGCAGCACCTGATTTCGAGCGGCATCGGCGACACCGCGTATTTTGGGCCCGAGGCCGAGTTTTTCATCTTTGACGACGTGCGCTACGCCGCCGGGATGAACGGGGCGATGTACGCGATCGACAGCTCGGAGGGGCCGTGGGTCTCGGGCAAGGAGTTCGCCGACGGCAACACCGGCCACCGGCCGCCGGTCAAGGGCGGCTATTTCCCGACCCCGCCGGTCGACGGCCAGGCCGACCTCGAGCCGAGATGCTGTCGGTGATGGCCGATATGGGGCTCAAGGTCGAAAAGCACCATCACGAGGTGGCCCCGGCCCAGGCCGAATTGGGGTTCGAGTTCTCGACCCTGGTGTCGACCGCCGACCACATGCAGATCTACAAATACGTGGTCCACAACGTCGCCCAGCAATACGGCAAGACCGCGACCTTTATGCCCAAGCCGGTGATGGGCGACAACGGCTTGGGCATGCACACCCACCAGTCGTTGTGGAAGAACCACAACACATTGTTCGCCGGCAACCAGTATGCCGACCTCTCCGAGACCGCGCTCTACTACATCGGCGGGATCATCCGCCACGCCAAGGCGATCAACGCCTTCACCAACCCGACCACCAACAGCTACAAGCGGCTGATCCCGGGCTTCGAGGCGCCGGTGTTGTTGGCCTATTCGTCGCGCAACCGCTCGGCCTCGTGCCGCATCCCCTATGTGTCGAGCCCCAAGGCGAAACGCGTCGAGGTGCGCTATCCCGACCCCGCCGCCAACCCCTACCTCGCCTTTGCCGCGATGCTGATGGCCGGGCTCGACGGCATCCAGAACAAGATCCACCCGGGCGACCCATGGACAAAAACCTCTACGACCTGCCGCCCGAGGAGTTGAAGGACGTGCCGGTGGTGTGCGGCTCGCTGCGCGAGGCCTTGGGCGAACTCGCCCATGACCACGCCTTTCTGCTCAAGGGCGAGGTCTTCAACAAGGACCAGATCGAGGCCTATATCGAATTGAAATGGGAGGAGGTCTACACTTTCGAGCACACCCCCCACCCCATCGAATACCAAATGTAT
>CAVZJF010000031.1:0-71224 GCA_963775525.1 uncultured Alphaproteobacteria bacterium
AGCGGTTGGAGCGGCATGTCGCCTCCTGCCGATGGAGGGCTGTGCGATGGCAACAATCCGCCATGGCGTTACGCGTTCGCTCGTGGACGCAATTCTTCCGACCGTCGATGCGGTCGTCGCCGAGTGCCGGCCGAGCGACCCTGATGCTGCGCCTGCGCCCGGCAGCGATCACCGGCGCCGCGCAGCGTTTCTTCGGCTCCATCTCTGGTGACGTCTTCATGCCGCCAAGCGCACCCCGAGCCGCGCTGCTGCGCGCGCTCTGCCCCGCGGGGTTCGGCGGTTCCATTCGCGTCGCTGGCGGAGGTGCGGCTGGTGCGCGCGCTGCTGCCCGACGCCGCGATCCACTTCATGCACCCGGTCAAGTCGCGGCCGGCGATTTGCAAGGAGTCGACCGCTGGGACGTTGCCGATTTCGCGCTCGACAGCGCCGACGAGCTGGCTAAGATCCTGCAAGAGACCGTGCCGGTCGGCCTCTCGGCGATCCGCCGGCGCTCGGCCTGTTGGTGCGGCTGGCGCTCCCCAAAGGCGGCGCCGTCTACGACCTCTCCGGCAAGTTCGGCGCGGCGCCCGAGGAGGCATCCCGGCTGCTGCGCGCGGCGCGGCCGCATGCCGCCCGGCTCGGCGTCACCTTTCACGTCGGTTCCCAGTGCCTCGACCCCGTCGAATATGCGCGGGCGATGGCGTTGGCCGGCGAGGTCGTCGCCGCCTCCCGAGTGCGGTCGACATCGTCGATGTCGGCGGCGGGTTTCCGGTCAGCTACCCGGAAATGACGCCGCCGCCGCTCGGCGCCTTTTTCGCAGCGGTCGAGGCGGGCGCTGCGGCGTTGCCCGGCGGCGTGCGGTTGTGGGCCGAGCCCGGGCGGGCATTGGTCGCCGGCGGCGGATCGGTCGTCGTTCAGGTGCAGCTGCGCCGCGGCAACGCCCTCTACGTCAATGACGGGGTCTACGGCAACCTCAGCGACGCCGGGGCGCTGGCCTTCCGCTTTCCGTCGCGGCGCATCCGCCTCGGCGACGCCGGCGACGCCGGCGGCGAGCTCGCCGACTTCATGTTGTTCGGCCCGACCTGCGACAGCGCCGACCTGATGAAGGGGCCGTTTCGGCTGCCCGCCGACATGCGCGAAGGCGACTGGGTCGAACTGGGCCAGCTCGGCGCCTACGGGGCGTGCCTCAGCAGCCGGTTCAACGGCTTTGGCCCGGCCCAGCTGATCGAGGTCGCCGACCCGCCGATGCTGTCGACGCCCGGCTATTGACGCGGTGCCGGCGCGGCGGCACTCAATTCGACCACGGTGGGTTGACGGGTCGGGAGGATTGCGGATGGCCGATATCGGGTTGTTCGAAGCGATCTATTCGGCGCGGTCGTTGCGCCGGCTCAAGCCCGATCCGGTCCCCGAAGAGCTGATCACCCGAATCCTCGACGCGGCGATCCGCGCGCCTTCGGCCGGCAACGCCCAGAACTGGGTGTTCGTCGCCGTGCGCGACGCCGAGCAGCGCCGCAAGCTCGGGATGATCTATCGCAAGGCGTCCGATATCGCCGAGGCGGTCTATGCCGCCCGCGGCCGGCCGGCGCATCTGACCGACCGGCAATTCGCCCGCATGCTCAGGCCGGCGCCTATCTGTGGGATCATCTGGGCGAGGCGCCGGTGCTGCTGCTCCCGTGCCAGCGCCGTCCGGTGGTCCCGCCGCGCGAGGCGTTGCCGCCCGAAATCGCCGCCCATTACGACGACGAGCTCGCCTATGCCGACCGCATCCGCGGCGCCAGCATCTACCCGGCGGTGCAGAACATCCTGCTCGCCTGCCGCGGGCTCGGCCTCGGCGCGGTGATCACCACCAACCACATCCGCTGCGAGGACGAGGTCAAGGCGCTGCTCGGCATCCCCGAGGATGTCGACACCTTCGCGCTGATGCCGATCGGCTGGCCGCTCGACAAATTCGGCCCGCTGACCCGCCGTCCGCTCGCCGAAGTCGTGCACGCCGACCGCTGGGGCGCCGGCTGGCCCGGCGGTTGCCGGCGAGCGGCGGCATGCGCCGGAAGCCGGGCTCAACGCACCAGCAACGACACCAGGAGCGCCAGCGCCAAAAGCGCGGCGACACCTTGCCAGACCCGCAGCGGGGCGCGCTCGTAAAGCGTGCGCGGGCGTTGAACCGCGGCCGGAGCGCGCGCCGGCCCGGCCTCGATCTCGAGCGCGAACTCGGTCATGTCGTGAAAGCGCCTCGCGGGGTCGACCGCGATCGCGCGCGCGAGCGCCGCCTGGAGCCAGGCGGGCAGATCCGGCCGCAGCGCGGAAAAGTCGACCGGCCGGTTGCGCCGCGGCGGGCTGGTGGCGTCGAGATTGCCGTACGGATATTGTCCGCGTGAACGCGCGGAACATCGTGACGCCGAGCGCGTAGATGTCGGTGGCCTCGTTGCCGGGTTCGCCTTCCGCCATTTCGGGCGCCATGTAGGCCGCGGTGCCGGGGATGTAGTCCGGCGGAAAATCCTCCAGCCCGGGGACGCGAACCACCCCGAGATCGATCAGCTTCAAGGATCCGCCGCCTTCGAGGATCACGTTGTCGGGCTTGATGTCGCGGTGGATGATGCCGGCGCGATGCAGCGCCGCCACCGCGCGGGCGAAGTTGACGGTGATGTTCCGCCCTTCCTCCAATCCCAGCGCCGGGCTGCGCGACAGCCGCGTTTCCAGCAGCTCGCCCTGTAGAGCGGCATGACCGTGTAGAGGCAGGTCTGGCGTCCCGGCGGCAGCTCGATGACGCGCCCGACCCAGGGATTGTGCACCCGGGCGCCGACCCAGGCCTCGCGGACAAAGGCCGCGCGGTAAGCGTCGACGCTGGCGAGCTGCGGCTTGGGAAACTTCAAGGCGACAGTGCCGCCCTCGACCTCGTCCTCGGCGCCGAACAGCCGGGTGTACCGGCCGTCGGAGATCAACGCCTTCAGAACAAATCCGTCGATCGTCTCGCCGCCGATCGGCGCCGGGACGATCGGCAGCTGCAGGATGGCGGCGCTGATGTCGGCCGATCCCGCCGTCGGCAGCGCGACCACGTCCAGGACCAAGGCGGTGCAGTTGTCGGTGCTGCCGGATTGCAGCGCCGCCGCAACCAACGCGCCGGCGGTGTCCTCGGGAGCGGAGCGGTCGCGCAGGATGTCGGCGATGCCTTGTTCGGTCAGAAATCCGTGCACGCCGTCGCTGCACAACAGGAAGCGGTCGTGCAGCGCCACCGGCTGCGTGGCGTAGTCGAGGCGCAGTTCCGCCTCCACCCCAAGCGCGCGGTTGAGCAGTGTGCGAGCGGCCGCTGCCGTCCTCGCGCACATGGTCGACGGTGAGGCAGGTCAGGAGGTCTCGACTGAACCGGTAGGCCCGCGTATCCCCGACATGCAGCAGGTGGGCGACGCGGCCGCGCAGCACCAGCGCCGTGAAGGTGCAGCCCATCCCCGCAAGCGCGGGGTCCTGACGGCCCTGGGTGTTGATCCAGCCGTTGAGCGCACTGATGATCCTGGCGCCCGCGCGTTGCACCTCCATGGTCTCGGGCAGATCGCAAAATCCGTCGAGAAACCCGCGCACCGCGGTTTCGGCGGCGGTGCGCCCCCCCTTTGCGCCGCCGATCCCGTCGGCGATCGCCGCGACCACCTCCTGGCGCGGCTCGGGCAATTCGGCGCCGTAGAGTGCGGCGGCGAAATCCTCGTTGTCCTTGCGCGGCCCGGTCTTGGAGGCGAAGCCGACGCGCGCCTGCACGCCGACCTCAACCGTCGCCATGGCGCCGCTTCCGCCGGGTTGCCGGTCGCCCCAATCGTGACGCGGTGGCGAGGCGAGCGCGAACTGCGACTCGCGGCCTCACGCGGTGACCGCGACTTTTCGCGGCTTGCAGCCAGGTCGGGAGCGACTCCCGAAGCTCGACGCCCATTGTCCAATTTATGCTCTCCGGCCTGTTCGAAACTCTCAATTCGACGCTTTCCGCCGTTCCTTATGAACGTATTGGTTAGGTTGCCCATAAATTCGGCAGATTATTGCCTATAATTTAGGCATATTGCCTCGGCAGTGCAGGGTCGCAGAACTCGGTCCGCGCCGCAACCCGGCGCTCCCGCTACTCCGGCCGGCACGCGTAAGACAGGAAATAGCCGCCGGTGCTCGACGCGTTGCGGAATGGAGCTTACCCGTAGCGCGGTCGAAGTCAAAAAATCCCTGTTTCGGATCACGCCAGGTGATCCACTTGTCGGTGATCGCCGCGGAGAGCGAATCGACCCGGCCGTGATCGAGATCGACGACGATCGGCCAGCTTGCCCCGCTCGCGGGATTGGTGCAGCGCAGGTGGAGGATTCCTCGCCGCAGCCGCCCGGCCGTCACCGGCTGAGGCCAGCAGCACGATGCCCGCCGCGATCCCGGAAACCGTCCAGCGGCGGCGGCCGCCGCGCCCGGCCGAGGCAGCGTTTTCGCGGGCGGAAACCCAAGCGGATCGGCCTCATCGAACGGGCGCCTCGGTCCAGGACCGGCGGCGGTTTTCGATCTAGGCATGGATTTTGCCTCCACGCGATGCCGAGGGGTGCGCTTCCCGCATTCGCCATTGAAGGGCACGGCTTAACGCTTGGGTCCGATTACAACAGCAAGAGGCAAAGAGATGTTAGTTCCATCGCCAAAATGGCTCGATACCGGCTCCAACGCTTGGCAAATGGCCGCCGCGACTTTTGTCGGCCTGCAAAGCGTGCCCGGGCTGGTGATCCTCTACGGGGGAATCGTCAAAAGGAAATGGGCGATCAACTCGGCTTTCATGGCGATGTACGCCTTTGCCGCGGTGATGATCGTCTGGGTGCTGTGGGCCTACAACATGTCCTTCGGCGAGCAAATGTTCCCGTTCTGGGGCAAGCCGCAGCCGGCGCTCTCCGCTGGCTTCCTGCTCGGGCAGGCAACGATCCCGGCCGCCGCGTCGGGCATGCCGCCGCTGGCCTTCCCGATGGCGACGATGATGTTCTTCCAGTTCGTCTTCGCCGCGATCACCGTGATCATCCTCGCCGGTTCGCTGATCGGGCGGATGAGCTTCAAGGCGTGGATCATCTTCGTGCCGGTGTGGATGACCTTCGTCTACACCGTTGGCGCCTTCAGCATCTGGGGCGGCGGCTGGCTGGCCCAGCTCGGGGCCCTCGATTTCTCGGGCGGCTACGTGATCCATCTCGCCGCCGGCACCTCGGGCTTTGTCGCGGCGGCGGTGATCGGCCCGCGCATCCAGCAGGATCGCGACCATTTCCCGCCGAACAGCCTGTTGATGGCGCTGGCCGGCGCCGGCATCCTGTGGCTCGGCTGGAACGGGTTCAACGGCGGCGACCCCTACTTTGCCAACGCCGACGCCTCCGCCGCCATCCTCAACACCAATTTGTGCACCTGCGTCGCGCTGCTGGTGTGGACGATCATGGACTCGATGGCCTACGGCAAGCCGTCGGTCGTCGGCGCGATCAACGGCATGATCGCCGGCCTCGTCGGCATCACCCCGGCGGCGGGCTACGTCAGCGGCTGGGGCGCGATCATCATCGGCGTCTGCGCCGGCATCATCCCCTGGTTCTTCATGAACAAGGTGCAGACGACGGCGCTGTTCGCCAAGGTCGACGACACCCTCAGCGTACTGTCGACCCACGGCGTCGCCGGCTTGATGGGCGGCCTCTTGACCGGCATCCTCGCCAACCCGGACATGATCGAATACATCGGGACCGAGAAGGACGCACCGGGCGTCAGCGGAACCGGCTGGTTCTACGGCAGCTTCCATCAGTTCATGCTGCAGGTCTACGCGGCGGCGTTCATCATCGTCTTCAACGTCGTCGCCACCTTCGTCATCCTCAAGGTGATCTCGATCTTCGTCTCCTTGCGGATGGACGAGGCGACATTGCGCGTCGGCGACGATGCGGTCCATGGCGAGACCGCCTACAATTTTGGTGACGACGCGGACCAAATCCCCGCCGTCGCCGATTAGGCCCCCAGCGCTTACTGCGGGATGTGCGAGAGGCCGGTCGCGACGACCGGCCCTCTCGTCGAGCGGGTCCCGGCAACGGCGCCCTGAAATTTCGCGACCGATGGTCCCGGCCACCGCGGCAAGCCCGGCATGGTACGCCGGTGCGCTCCGGAACCCGTCGGTTGGCACAGGATTCTTGGGTTCAGCTTGTCTCGGGGTCGGGTCGGACCGGCGTCCGCGGGTCGGTGAGTTTTGGAGGAAGGGAATGAGGCCTGGTCATCGGTATCTGCAGCGTATCCTACTGTCCGCGTCCGCTCTTTGCATGGCGGCGGGCGCGGCGCTTGCGCAACCGGCGGCTCCCACGGCGGCGGCCGCGGCTCCGGCGAGCACCATCAATTGCGGCGACACCGCATGGATGCTGACCTCGGTGGCGCTCGTCCTGATGATGACGGTTCCCGGTCTGGCGCTGTTTTACGGCGGCATGGTCCGCAAGATGAACGTGCTCTCGACGATCATGCAGAGTTTCGCCGTGACCTGCCTCGTCACGGTGCTGTGGACCATCGTCGGCTACAGCTTCGCCTTTACCACCGGTTCGCCGTTTCTCGGCGGCTTGAGCCGGTTCCTGCTGATCGGCATGACGATGGACACGGTCAACGACCTGGCCAAGACCATCCCCGAATCGGTCTACATGTGCTTTCAGATGACCTTTGCGATCATCACCCCGGCGCTGATCTGCGGGGCCATCGCCGACCGGATGAAGTTCTCGGCGTTGTTGTGGTTTATCGGGCTGTGGAGCCTGTGCGTCTATGCGCCGATCGCGCACTGGGTGTGGGGCGCCGACGGGTTTTTGAACAGCGCCGGGGTGATGGACTTTGCCGGCGGCACGGTGGTGCACATCAATTCCGGGGTCGCCGGTCTGATGGCCGCATTGGTCATCGGCAAGCGCCGCGGCTACGGCACCGAGCCGATGGCGCCGCACAATCTGGTTCTCAGCGTCATCGGCGCGTCGTTGCTGTGGGTCGGCTGGTTCGGGTTCAACGCCGGCTCGGCGACTGCGGCCAACAGCAGCGCCGGCATGGCGATGACGGTGACGCAGATCGCGACCGCAACCGCCGCACTCGCCTGGATGTTTGCCGAATGGATCTTCAAGGGCAAGCCCAGCGTGCTCGGCATCATCTCGGGCGCCGTCGCCGGGCTGGTCGCGATCACCCCCGCCTCCGGCTTTGTCGACCCGCGCGGCGCGCTCGCGATCGGCGTCGCGGTCGGCGTCATTTGCTATTGGAGCACCAGCAGCCTCAAGCACGCGCTCGGATACGACGACAGCCTCGACGCCTTTGGGGTGCACGGCATCGGCGGCGCGGTCGGCGCGATCCTGACCGGCGTGTTCGCCGTGGCCTGGGTCGGCGGCGCCGGGAAAAGCGGCTTGATCGACGGAAATCCGCATCAGGTGGTCACGCAGCTCTACGGTGTCGTGGTCACCGTCGTCTATGATGCGATCGTGTCGCTGATCCTGTTGAAGCTCGTCGACCTGACGATCGGTCTGCGTGTCGATAACGATGTCGAGCGCGAGGGCCTCGACCTGGCGATCCATGGCGAGGCGGTCCAGTGAACGGCGCTGTTGCGCCGTCCTCCTCAACGCAACATGAGATGGTGAGGTCATGAAAAAGATCGAGGCGATCATCAAGCCGTTCAAGCTGGACGAAGTCAAAGACGCCCTCCACGAGGTCGGCGTCACCGGGATGACCGTCAGCGAAGTCAAGGGCTTCGGGCGCCAAAAGGGGCACACCGAAGTCTATCGCGGGGCCGAATACGTCATCGACTTCCTGCCCAAGATCAAGATCGAGGTGGTGCTCGACGACGTCCTGGTCGAGCGTGCGGTGCACGCGATCCAGGATGCCGCGCGCACCGACAAGATCGGCGACGGCAAGATTTTCGTGCTGCCGGTCGAGCAGGCGATCCGGATCCGCACCGGCGAGCAAGGGCCGGACGCGGTCTGACCCCGCCCCCACCCACTCAACCTCAACCTCAACCCTATTCACCCAAAGGAAGCGAGCGATGTCGGACCCTGGCAAAGTGATGGCGCTGATCAAGGAGCACGAGGTCAAGTACGTCGACTTCCGGTTTACCGACCCGCGCGGCAAGTGGCAGCACCTGGCGCATCACGTGCGCACGGTGAGCGAGGATTTTCTCAATGACGGGGTGATGTTCGACGGCTCGTCGATCGCCGGGTGGAAGGCGATCAACGACAGCGACATGATGCTGGTGCCGGACTGCGCGACCGCGGTATTGGACCCGTTTGCGGCGCAGACCGCGCTGATCGTGTTTTGCGACGTGCACGAGCCGTTGACCGGGCAGCCCTATGTGCGCGACCCGCGCTCGACCGCGAAAAAGGCCGAGCAGCACCTGATTTCGAGCGGCATCGGCGACACCGCGTATTTTGGGCCCGAGGCCGAGTTTTTCATCTTTGACGACGTGCGCTACGCCGCCGGGATGAACGGGGCGATGTACGCGATCGACAGCTCGGAGGGGCCGTGGGTCTCGGGCAAGGAGTTCGCCGACGGCAACACCGGGCACCGGCCGCCGGTCAAGGGCGGCTATTTCCCGACCCCGCCGGTCGACGGCCAGGCCGATCTCCGCGCCGAGATGCTGTCGGTGATGGCCGATATGGGGCTCAAGGTCGAAAAGCACCATCACGAGGTGGCCCCGGCCCAGGCCGAATTGGGGTTCGAGTTCTCGACCCTGGTGTCGACCGCCGACCACATGCAGATCTACAAATACGTGGTCCACAACGTCGCCCAGCAATACGGCAAGACCGCGACCTTTATGCCCAAGCCGGTGATGGGCGACAACGGCTCGGGCATGCACACCCACCAGTCGTTGTGGAAGAACCACAACACATTGTTCGCCGGCAACCAGTATGCCGACCTCTCCGAGACGGCGCTCTACTACATCGGCGGGATCATCCGCCACGCCAAGGCGATCAACGCCTTCACCAACCCGACCACCAACAGCTACAAGCGGCTGATCCCGGGCTTCGAGGCGCCGGTGTTGTTGGCCTATTCGTCGCGCAACCGCTCGGCCTCGTGCCGCATCCCCTATGTGTCGAGCCCCAAGGCGAAACGCGTCGAGGTGCGCTATCCCGACCCCGCCGCCAACCCCTACCTCGCCTTTGCCGCGATGCTGATGGCCGGGCTCGACGGCATCCAGAACAAGATCCACCCGGGCGACCCGATGGACAAAAACCTCTACGACCTGCCGCCCGAGGAGTTGAAGGACGTGCCGGTGGTGTGCGGCTCGCTGCGCGAGGCCTTGGGCGAGCTCGCCCATGACCACGCCTTTCTGCTCAAGGGCGAGGTCTTCAACAAGGACCAGATCGAGGCCTATATCGAATTGAAATGGGAGGAGGTCTACACTTTCGAGCACACCCCCCACCCCATCGAATACCAGATGTATTACAGTGTTTAACCTCCATTTATTTGAAAAATAACTCGGTTTCGCCGCTGTTCGGGTCCAGCGGGCGCGCCAGGGTCGTTACCGCGACGCCGAGCGCGCCCCGCTACTTCGAGCCGGCCGTTCCGCTCGCCTCCGGCGAGGGCGCGCAGCGCCAAGCGCAGCGCATCCCAACGGTCAGCCTGCCGGGGTGACCGGCTATCAGGCCCCCGGCTTGGTTCGTGACGCTGCAACCGCTGTTGAGAATACCGCGGTCATTAACTCGTCGCGGGTCAAAGCCATGATGGTGTCGGTGCCCACCAGGACATCGCCCGCGCGCCCGCGGATGTGCTCGGATAACGCTCTGAACTAAAACAGGCGCGCCATTCGCGCGCCGGACTACCACAGCGGATAGATGTTTTTTGCTTCTCTCTCACCTCGGCGCCGCGCGGAGCGACGAAAGCGCATCACGACGCCGCATCCTGCTATCGCGACAAGCAGGCCCAGCACGATCCATAATTCCATGATTTAATCCTTTTGACGCTGTCGCCGAGCGTGTTCGAACGCGCTCGTCGCGGCGGCGACGGCGGCGAGCATCGCCGCGGCGACGGCGGCGTTGCCGGCTTCCGAAAGATGATAGAGATCAATGTAGACGGGGTCGGTCCACGCGTCAAAAAGCGCGGACAAATCGACCGTATCGGCGGCTTCCGCCAGTTCGCGGCAGCGACGCCGCTCGCCGATGATCGCCGCGTAGAGCCGGGCCCGCGATGCCGGGTCGTGGGTGTAGTCGCGCTCCCAGCGCCGCTCGTCGCCGGTCTTTGATTTCTTTGTGGTGATCACGGGCTGCCAGAAAAAGACCGGGCGGAAGCCGTATTCGCGCGCCAGCACCCGGATCAGGCGCAGGTTTTCGGCGTAGGCGGCGACCACGTCGCGGGCGAGACCGGCGGCGTCGATCCGCGACAGGTCGGCCGGGGCCGCCGGCGCCGGCCCGTGCAGGGCGAGCCCTGTCAGCCGGCGCAGCCGCCGCAAGGTTCGCGGGGCTGCTGCCATCAGCGCCGCCAAAATCAGGTCGCGGCGGCGATCAGGAAGCAGCAGGTTGAATTCTGCCCGCCGCCGCGCTTCGTTGAACAGGCCGTCGGCCCGGCCGGTCTGCTCGGCGCAGGCCATCTCGTTGATGCCATCGTAAAAGAGGGCGATGTCGATCCGCGCCCCGGACTTCAGCAATTGCTGCAAGGTGATCGTTTCCTGGGTGCTGTTATGCCCGAGCTGGCCGTAATTGGTGACGGCGACGCAGTGGCCGAGCCCGGTCAGGCGCCGCGCCAGCACCGCCGGGATCGTGTATTCGTCGCGAGCCCCCATGCCCATCATCGTCGACCCGCCAAAGCACAGGATGCGGATGGCGTCGGCGCCGGCCTCCTGCTCGCCTGGCGTCGGCCGCAACCCGCGTTCGTCGACGGTCACATAGTCGCCGCGGAACGGCCGCTGCCACCATTCGACATATGGCTTCCAATCGACCCGCACGGCGCGGTGGAACTCGTCGAAATAGCCCGCCGACCAATCGGCGCCGGCATAGGCGTCGGCGGCTGCGGTTCGGTCGGGCCGGGTGGGACGGCGGTAGCGCAGCCAGCGGCTCAGCCGGCGCCAGCCCTCAACCCCAAATTCGGTGACGAGCACGGCGAGCAGCAGCAGTCCGACCACATGCCACAGGGCGAGGACAAAGCGCAGCATCAGGTTCGGCCGGCGCGGGGGCGGCGCACACAGTCACAGACCGCCGGACCGGTCATTTGCGGCTCGCCTTCGGCAGAGGAAACGAGGATGATCGCGCCCGCCGCCAGGGTCCCAGGACCCAGGGTCTGCGGTTAGGGGAGGAGCGATGAGCCGGATCGACGAAACTCATGACCCTCGACGCGAGAGTTGGGTTAGCTCGGCGAACGGCCACAGCGAGTTTCCGATACAGAATTTGCCGCTCGGCGTCTTCAGCCCACCGGGCGGGGCGCCGCGCGGCGGGGTTGCGATCGGCGACATGATCTTCGACCTCAAAGCCGCACTCGAAGCGGAGCTGTTTTCGGGCGAGGCGGGGACAGCGGCCGAGGCCGCGGCGGGACCGGCATTGAACCCGTTGATGGCGCTCGGCGCCGGACCGCGGCTCGCCCTGCGCCAGCGGCTTTCCGCGCTGCTCGCTGCCGACGGCGCCGAGCGCGCCACGGTCGAGGCGCATGCCGGGCGCCTGTTGCAGCCGGCCGCGCAATGCACGATGCACCTGCCGGCGACGATCGGCGAGTTCACCGATTTTTTTGCCGGCATCCATCATGCGAGAAATGGCGGACGCCGCCGCGACCCCAACAATCCGCTGAGCCCCAATTACAAATACGTCCCGGTCGCCTATCACAGCCGCGCCTCGTCGGTCCGGCCGTCGAATGTGCCGGTCCGGCGGCCGAATGGCCAGCGCAAGGCGCCGAACGAGGCGGAGCCGAGCTACGGCCCGTGCCAAAAGCTCGATTACGAACTCGAGCTGGCGGTATGGATCGGTCCCGGCAACACGCAGGGCGAGCCGATCCCAATCGCCCGGGCGGCGGAGCATATCGTCGGGCTGGGCCTCGTCAACGACTGGTCGGCGCGCGACGTTCAGAGCTGGGAATCGCAGCCGCTCGGGCCGTTCCTCGGTAAGAATTTCGGTTCGACCGTGTCGCCCTGGATCATCACCACCGAGGCGTTGGCGCCGTTCAGCCTCGCCCAGCCGCCGCGGCCTGACGGCGACCCCCGGCCGCTTCCCCATCTGTGGGACGACGCGGATCAACGGGAGGGGGCCTTCGACATCGCGCTCGAAGCCTTTGTGCTGACCGAGGGGTTGCGGGCAAAAAGGCTGCCGCCGCATCGGATGTCGGCCAGCAACACCTCCGACCTCTACTGGACATTGGCTCAACTGGTGGCGCACCACACCAGCGGCGGCTGCAACCTGCGCGCCGGCGATCTTTTCGGCACCGGCACGATCTCCGGTCCGACCCGCGACGGCTATGGCAGCCTGATGGAGCTTAGCGAAGACGGGACCCGCGCCACGATATTCGAATCGGGTGAAACCCGGACCTTTCTCGAAGACGGCGACGAAGCGGTTTTCCGGGCTCATTGCCATAAGCCGGGCTTTGTCTCGATCGGCTTTGGCGAGTGCCGCGCCCGCATCGTCTGAACCCGCCGGCGGCGGCCGAGCGCCAGGAACGGCAGGCTGTTCGGGATCGCTTTTGGCCGCTGACGCCGGTGGCCGAGAGGGCGGGAACGGTAGCGGTCTCGCGGAACCGACCAACTCCGTCCTTGATCGACCCGTGGCGTCGCGCTGTCGGCGCTGTCAAGCGGGGTGGCGCTGCCCGGCCCAGCGCTCGCGCCAGTTTGGGACGCCATTTAGGGGCTCGGCGGCGGTCAGCGCGCGCATGACCGCGCGCGCGAGGCAATCGGCGGCGGCGGCGCCGAGCCGCAGCAGCGTCGCGGGTTCCACCTGAGGGCCGGCGCCGGTCGAGAGCGCGAAGACGCTGTCGCCGTCGAATGGCGTGTGGATCGGCCGGATCGCGCGGGCGAGCCCATCCTGAGCCATGACCGCGAGCCGCCGGCATCCGGGCTTGTCGAGCGCGGCGTCGGTTGCGACGACGGCGATCGTGGTGTTGGCGCCGGCGACGGCGGCGCGTGTCTGTGAAAAATCCTCGGGGTCGAACGGCGCATCCGCAGCTGGCGGTTGTGGGTCGATTTCACCGCGCAATGCCAGTTCGAAGGCCCAGAACCGCCCGCAATCGGGCCGCACGGCCGAGCCCCAGCTGTTGACCGCGACGATGGCGCCGACCGTCGCGCCGTCGGCGAGCACCAGCGATGCGCTGCCAATGCCGCCCTTGAGGCTGCCGGCGCGAGCGCCGAGCCCGGCCCCGGCATTGCCAAGCGTAAACTCCACGCCCGCGGCGGCGATCGCGCGCCGGCCGAGTTCGCGATAAGGCGGCGTCCCGCGCCACGCTTGCCGGCCGGGAAAGGGGAGATCGAACAGGATCGCGGCGGGCACGATCGGGACCCGAATCTCGGGCGAGTGCGTTGTCGAGCCGATCCTGAAGCCGCGTCCGGCAGCAGCGAGCCACTCCATTACTCCGCCGGCGGCGTCCAGCCCGAAGGCCGATCCGCCCGACAGCACGACCGCGTCGACCCGGTCGACCAGCGCATCGCCGGCAAGCAATTCGGTCTCGCGGGTGCCGGGCGCGCCGCCGCGGACATCGACCGAGGCCACCGCCGGATGTTCGGCCAGCACCACCGTCGTACCGGTGACGCCGGCCACATCTTCCGCCTGACCGACGAGAATCCCCGGCACATCGGTGATCAGGTTGCGTGTGCCGCGTGTGGCCACCGGTTGTCCTCCTCTGCCGAGTTTCGCGTATATCATCGGCATTCCTGCCATGCCAGCGATTGGGAGACAGCCGCCGTGCACACGACACTGATCAAGGCGGCGGAGTGTCGACCACCGAGGTGACACCGCTCGGCAGCAATTCACTGTACGCGGACGATCAGCGGAGGAGACTTCGCCGCTTAGCCTGCCGCGCGGAGATTGGTATGAGGTCTGTGGTCCAGGCCGGACCGGCGCAGTCGGTTGATAAAGTTACTTAATGGATCAGGAATGACCTATTCGATTAGTTGTAATTGCGGTATAATTTAGCGGTGGACGACAAGGACTTTAACCAAATGACGAAAACAGCTCTGATTAGACTGCAGGACGAAGTTAATGCCGTGCGGCGGGAGGCCTTTGCCGAAGGCTATGCCGCAGCCATGCGGTTGATACGAGAGTTTGCCGCGCAGCAGCCGCTCGCCATCGTTGTTGCCGACGGCGGACCTCCACCGGTCGAAAGCACGTTGCCGACGAACCAAGAACGGCTTCAGGATCGGCGTCCGCGCCGGGGCACCAACGCCAAATTGATCGAATCGGTGCTGCAGTCGATTGCGCCGCGCGCAGCTCGTCCAACTGAAATCCGCAATGTCTTGCGACGGGAGCGGGGTGTAGCGCTGGCGTTTACCTCGATCCGCCACGCGCTCGGCCAATTGGAGGCCCGCCGCGTGGCCGAACACGTTGCCCACAGCAAGACCTGGCGGTATCTCGGCGACAATGGCGAGGCCGGTTAGCGAGGGTTTGTTTCAGAGCGCCGGCGCCTGCCGCCACTCCGGCCGAGCGGGCGCTACGCGCATCCGAACGCCAAGGCCGGCGAACCCAGCGACCGCGCAGAGCCGCGCGTCACCCTCTCGGGCGGCGCGTCCGGCTGCGGGCGCGGCCGCGCTTGCGCCCGAGACCGAGTTCCTTCGCCATCGCCGAGCGCTGCTCGGAATATGCCGGAGCAGTCAGCGGATGATCGCTCGGCAGTTTCCAGCGCCGCAAATATTCGGCGACGCGCAGACCATGTCTGGTCCCGAGATGCCTCCGTAAAGTCTTGCCGCGGAAGCCACATTCAAGGCAGATGACATGATCATGTTGGACTGATCGCTTCGGCGAGACTGCTGGCATACGCGGCGGCGGCGGCTGGATCGGCATTCCGAGATGACGAATCGCTTGATCGACTGACACGATCAGAGCGGAGAGCTGATCCGTCGAAAGCGTATGATTTCCAACATAGCTGGCGATGATTTTCGTCACCGGGCCGAGCCCGCCGCTTCTTGATGTGTCTTGGTCGTTCACGAGCGCTTCTCCCCCTACTCAGCAATCTGGTGCGTCTCTCATACGGCAAACCGGGTGAATAGCAAACATATTCTATCCAATTCCCGTCCTGTTGTTTTCTTTGTCCTCTGTCTTCAGAGCTGGCAATTTTGTGGCCCGTACGCGCCCGGCATCGCCGGAATTGGCCACACATCGACACCTGCCGAAACCTGTAGCTCGTGGATAGGATCGGCCGGTTTCGGTGCTTTTGGACAGAGAGTACGGAGCTGCGGAATAAACCGGCGGTCCTGGGTGCCGTAACTGTGTCGGATGACCGCCGCCGACATCGAGAGGGGTGCGGCAGATCAAGATCCTCGTTTTAGCGGCACTGCTGGTGACCGTCTTGGTGCAGCTCGGAGCGTGCTCTTCGGGCATGGCGGGCGGTGCGCGCGGCGGCGCTGGGCCGGCCACCAACAGCAGCGGCAAACCCGGCGCGGGCGGCGGCGGCAATTCGATGTAGCCGGTCTCCGGCGTTCGATCTCGCCGGCGTGAACATTTAGAAACTTGCGCCGACTTCGCCGGAAGCGCCCGGAGACTCGGTTTGCGCCATGCGTTTTTCGCGATATAGCCTCGATGATGACGATCATCACCGACAGCCAAGCCGTGGCCGCGTTCTGCGCTCGCCAGCAGGGCGCCGATTTTGTCGCGGTCGACACCGAATTCATGCGCGAGCGCACCTATTGGCCGATCCTATGCCTCGTGCAGGTTGCCGGCCCCGAAGAGGCGGTAGCGATCGACGCCTTGGAGCCGGGGATCGATTTGGCGCCGCTGCTGGCGCTGATGGCGGACGAGCGCACGCTCAAGGTGTTCCATGCGGCGCGCCAGGATGTTGAGATCTTCTTCAATCTCATGGGCGCGGTCCCGTCGCCCCTGTTCGACACGCAGATCGCGGCGATGGTCTGCGGCTTTGGCGACGCCGCCAGCTACGAAACCCTGGTCGGCAAGCTCGCCCATGCTTCGCTCGACAAATCCTCGCGCTTTACCGACTGGTCGCACCGGCCGCTGAGCGAGCGGCAGACCCACTATGCGCTGGCCGACGTTGTCCACCTGCGGACGGTATACGAAAGGCTGCTGCTGCTGCTGGCGGAGAACGGGCGGACGACTTGGTTTGCGGAGGAAATGGCCGCCCTCGTCGAACCGGCGTTGTATCGCGCCGATCCCGCGGAGGCATGGCGGCGTTTTCGGCTGCGCGGCCGTGTCGAGCAGCGCTTTTTTGCCGTGCTGCGCGCGGTAGCGGCCTGGCGCGAAGCCGCGGCGCAGCAACGAAACCTGCCGCGCGGCCGTATCGTCAAGGACGAGGCCGTGCTTGAAATTGCTTCGCACGCTCCGAAAACGATAGAAGCGCTGGGGCGCACCCGTAGCCTCGGCAAGGGGGTCGCCGAGGGCAAACTGGGAGGCGAGATTCTCGACGCAATTCGACGCGGGCTCGGCGCGGCGGGATCGATCCTGCCGCCGACCACGGTACGGGCCGAGACGCCGCCCGGGATCGGCCCGCTACTCGAGCTGCTGCGCGTGCTGTTGAAGCATCGCTGCGAGGAGCATCGGGTTGCACAGAAGTTGATCGCCTCGGCCGACGACCTCGAGGCGATCGCCGCCGACGATCATGCCGCGGTACCTGCATTGTCGGGGTGGCGCTACGACATCTTCGGCAAGGATGCCCTCGCGCTAAAGCACGGCCGGCTCGCGCTGACCGTGCGCGACAACCACATCGCGTTGGTCGAACCGTCGCGGCAGTAACGGCTCACGGCGGCGCGCTCCGCCTCGGCCTCAAGTCGACACACTCAAATGGCGGCGCTGCGCGCGCTCATCGGATCCGCAATACCGGACGGCGACTGGCCGTCCTCAGTCGCCGGCGAGGCGGCGCGGCTCGCCTCGCCGCAGGACCGCGGTGGCGCCGACCGAGCGGGCCACGGTTTCGAGCCGGCGCTGCACGGTTTCACCGGCGAACAGGCTGTCCCCCGACGGCACTTCGAGGACCAAGCTCCCGCGTTCGCGGCCAAGCCAGGTATCCGCCAGCAATTCGATCTGACCCCCGGTCAAGGTGTAGGCGAGGCGCAGCGCCAAGCCGAGGGTGCGCACCTCGCCGACAGCCTGCGGGTCGAGCAGTGGCTGGGTGGGTTCGCGGATCGGGTCGTCGGCGGGTCCGCCATAGCGGGTATGCAGGGCCGATGCGACGAATACGCGGTCGCGATGGGTGATCGCGGCGAAGGGTAATCTGAGACTGCGGCTGAACGCCTCTTGGGCCCGATAATCGGGGTGCTCGATCCAGGCCATGTCGCCGAGCCAGCAAGCCGCGCGGTGCAGCCGGGCCCTTCGCGACAAATTGGGAAACAGAGGTGCGGTCCATTCCTGCAAGCGATCGCCGTCGGGCTGAAAACGGCTCGTGGTCTTCGCAATCGCCATGCAGGCGGCGATCAGCGGGTCGAGATCGCACTCCGTTGGCGGGACGAAGCCGGAGGCGTAGCCTTCGCGCAGCCCGTAGGCCGAGAAGGTTACACGTTGCGGCGCGATGATCGTGATCAGCCGGCGAAGGATCATGGCCGCCAGCGGCACCACTTCGAGACGCTTTCGCGAAATCGTCGTGATCCGCTCGAGCGATTTTCGCGACAACCGGCCGATGATGTCGAAAAAGGCCTCGGCTTCGCCGCGAGCAATCGAATAGTGGTGGACGATATGGAGCGGATAGCGGGTGTGCTCCATATGCAGCCGGGCAATCGCCCGCGCCGCGCCGCCGACCAGATAGAGGTTCTGCCCCGGGCCGGCGCGGACCGCAGGCGCTACCGCCAGCGCCCGCTCGACGGCTTCGGAAACCGCCCTCGCATTGTCTCCGAGTTCAGCGAGACGCAAGGGCCCGAGCGGCAATGAAATTCCCCGGCCGACGCGCGCGCCGTCTCCGGTGACGCCCGGCCGGACGCGCGGCCCGACGCGCACCAGCTCGACACTGCCGCCGCCTAAATCGCCGACGATGCCGTCGGCTTCGGGGATGCCGGCGAGCACGCCGGTCGCTGACAAACGCGCCTCCTCGGCGCCATCGATGACTGCGACCGGGACGTTGCACTCATGCGCCACTTTATCGGCGAAAGTCTGGCCGTCGCTCGCGTCGCGCACCGCGGCCGTGGCAAGCACCGCCAGATGATCGACACCGATCGAGCGCGCCAGCGCTACAAAACGCCGCAGGTTGATCAGCGCCAGCCCCATCCCCTCGCAATTCAGGCGGCCGGTCGTGGACAGGCCGCGGGCGAGCCCGCACATGACCTTTTCGTTGAGCAGCGGAAACAGAGCGGCTCCGTGCCGCTCGAAAATCGCGAGCCGCAGAGAGTTCGAGCCTAGGTCGATGATGCCGATGCGGCCGGGGGCTGATGGCGCTCGCCGGTCCGACATCGAGAGAACTCAGCTGACGACAAGCTTGGGCTGGACGCGTCTAGGCGCCCTGCCGCGGCCGGATAGGCTGGGGTTGGTCATGAAGTAGGTGTGTGCGGAGAAAGGTTGTTCGTCGGCCGGCACCCGATGATAGGTGCCTACCGGCGACACGCTCCAGCTCTGCAATGTATCACGAAAATTCGCCACCATGATCTCGTCCAAGACTTGGCGATGGACGGTCGGGTTTTCGATGGGGATCAGTGCCTCGACGCGGCCGTCGAAGTTGCGCGGCATCCAATCGGCGGAGCTGATAAAGACCTTGGCGCGGTCCGAGGGGAGCTTATAGCCGTTGCCGAAGCAGACGATGCGCCCATGCTCGAGAAAGCGGCCAATGATGCTTTTGACCCGGATATTCTCCGACAACCCCGGCACCCCCGGGCGCAGGCAGCAGATGCCGCGCACGACAAGGTCGATATCGACCCCGGCCTGAGAAGCTCGATAAAGCAGATCGATGATCGCCGGGTCGACGAGCGCGTTCATTTTCGCCCAGATCTGGGCGGGCTTGCCGTTCTGGGCATTAGCAATCTCGGCCTCGATCAGCTCGAATAGTCGGGCTCGCAGATTGATCGGCGCAATCCAGATCTTTTTGAGACCGGCGGGAGTCGCATAGCCGGTCATGAAGTTGAACAGCCGCGCGGCGTCGCTGCACAGCGCTGGATCGCAAGTGAAAAACGACAGGTCAGTATAAACCTTGGCCGTGTAAGGGTGATAATTTCCTGTCCCGTAATGGACATATGAACATAACTGGCCGCCCTCACGGCGAACGACCAGCGACACCTTGGCGTGAGTCTTCAACTTTAAAAATCCGTAGACGACCTGCACTCCGGCCCGCTCGAGGTCCCGCGCCCAGCGGATATTGGCCTCCTCGTCAAAGCGCGCCTTGAGCTCGATCATGGCGGTGACCGATTTGCCCGCCTCCGCGGCTTCGGCGAGCGCCCGCACGATCGGGCTGTCGTCGCTGGTGCGGTATAGCGTCTGCTTTATCGCCGCGACGGCCGGGTCGCGCGCCGCCTGCCGCAGAAATTGGACGACAACGTCGAAGCTCTCGTAGGGATGGTGGACAATGATGTCCTTTTGCCGGATCGCGCCAAAGCAGTCGCCGCCGAAATCGCGGATGCGCTGGGGAAAGCGGGCGTTGTAAGGACTAAAGATCAGCTCAGGACGCTCGTCGATGATCAGCTGCTCGGTATCGTTAAGCCCGAGAATGCCGTCGGTCGCGAAGACGTCGCCGAGAGCGGCGTCGAGCTTTTCCATCAGGAAGCGGCGCAAATCCTGCGGCATCGTCGCATCGACCGCGAGCAGGATCACATGGCCGCGCCGGCGGCGCTTCAGCGCCGTTTCGAAATGGCGGACAAGATCCTCGGCTTCTTCCTCGAGCTCGACCTCACTGTCGCGTAGAACCCGAAACACCCCTTGGGCGGCGACCGCAAATCCGGGAAACAGATGATCGAGGAAGAGCCCGATCATTTGCTCGATCGGCAGGAACCGGACAGCCTCGCCAGGCAAGCGGATAAACCGGTGTACCGACGGCGGGATCAAGGTGAGCGCCTGCAAGCGCTCACCGTCACTGACCCGTTCGAGCTCGAGCGCCAAGCCGAAACCGCCGTTGGCGATGAACGGAAAGGGATGTGCAGGATCGATCGCCAGCGGCGTCAGCACCGGGAACACGTCGGCCATAAACTGGTCTTCGAGCCAAATCCGATCACTCGGCCGAAGTCCACTCGGCTCGACCACCGACACGCCCGCTTCGTCGAGCAACCGGCGCAGCGCCAGCCAGGTGACCTGCTGGTCGGCCATCAATTTGCCGGTGCGCTGACGAATCGCGTCGAGCTGCTGTCCCGGGGTGAGGCCATCCTGGCTCGGCGTCTTGATGCCGGCGAGATACTGGCCTTTCAAGCCAGCTACCCGCACCATGAAGAACTCGTCGAGGTTGTTCGCGGAAATCGATAAAAAGCGCAGCCTTTCGAGCAAGGGGTGGTGCTGATTGTCGGCCTCGGCGAGCACCCGTTCGTTGAAGGCGAGCCAGGAAAGCTCGCGATTGATGAAACGGGCGGTGGAGTGAAGCGCGACGGGGCGAATTTCGACTGGCTGCGCGCTGGTGCTCACGCCGAAACTCCCCTTAAAGCTGATCCGGCCCGTGGTATGAGGTGTGATCTTATCGTTGTGCCGTTAACCTGTCATGCGGCAACGCGGACTGGGTCGAAACGCGTCCGGGGAGGAAATGGCGGATGCATATGCTGCACCTGCTGCGCCATGCAAAATCGAGCTGGAAAGACGACGTCGCGGATCACGAGCGGCCGCTGAACAAACGCGGACGCGAGGGCGCGCGGCTCGTCGGCCAAAATCTTTGCGAAGCCATCGGGGCGGTTGACTTGGTCTTGTGCTCGAGCGCCGTGCGGACGCGCGAGACCTGTGAGCTGGCCCTCGCGAAGTTTGCAACCCGGCCGCGGCGCCTGATCGAGGACGGTCTTTATCTCGCCGATTGCGGTAAGCTGATCGACCGGCTGCGACAGCTCGACGAGGGCTTGACCAGCGTGCTGCTGATTGGACACAACCCCGGAATGCACGAACTGGCGCTGGCGTTGGCCGAGGCCGGAACGCCGCGCGCGCAGGCGCTGGCGTCCGGCAAGTTCCCGACGGCTGCCCGCGCCAGTTTTCACATAAACACTCGATGGCGCGCGCTGACCGACACGCGCCATCGTCTCGTCGACTACGTGATCCCGGCGTCGCCGTCTGGTGGCAAAGGTTGAGCTGTCCTGGCGGCCAGAACTCGGTTCGCCAACGGGATCGTGATCGCGCAGCCTCGGCTCAGCGCCGCCTGGTCCAAGAGAACGGCGATTTCGCCGGCAGCGCCGAGCGATCGCTCGATATGCCGGACGAGATAGGCGATCACCTCCGAGGCAACGCGCACCTGCCGGTCTGCGAAATGCTTAGCGAGAACGGCGCCCAGAAGCGGGTCATCGGGGAGGTCGATTCCGACCGCGGGTGCCGCGCGCAGCCGGGAGCCGAGATCGGCCAAGGCTGGCCGCCAGGGTCCCGGCGCCCGCTGGGCGGTCAGCAGCAGGCTGCCGCCAACCTCGACACACGCGTTGAACAGGTGCAACAGAGCCGCTTCCGGGGAACGATCGGCGTCGTCGACGACCACCTTCGAGCGACCACCCTTGAAGATTTCCTCGACGACGCCTTCCGCCAGCGACTCTCCCGCGACTAAGGTGGCGGCGGCCCGTTCGCGCCACATATAGGCGAGATGCGTCTTGCCCGCCCCCCGCGGCCCGTGCAGCACCAGGACGGCAGACGGCCATTCGGGCCAACGCTCGATCCAGCCCGAGGCGGCCGCGTTACTGTCGGAAACGAAAAAGTCCGGCTTGCCAAACGCCTCGCGCCTGAGACAGGTCGAATACAAGCTGCGTCATCTGTCGGCCACGCGCCCACATGTTAGCGCCGCAAGCGACGTGCAGGAGAGCGTCACCAAGCCTGCTCGGAGCGCCCCAGGATACGCGCCCATCTCACCAGGTAGGACAGCCCCGACAGCACCGTTGTCGCGATGACCGCGATAGCTCAGGACAGTGTCGACGATGCCGGGATAGGCGCCGAACCCAAGCCGCGCCAGCACGAACGCGACCAGCGCGATCTGCAGGCCGGTGTTGATCTTGCTGATGTAAAGCGGATCGTACTGCTTCGGCACGGCGAACGCCTGGATCAGCAAAAAGCCGCCGATGATCATCACGTCGCGGAAGACGACGAGAATAACCAGCGACGTCCACAGCTGATGGGCCAAACCCAAGGTAACGTAGACGCTGACCAACAGCGCCTTGTCGGCGATCGGGTCGAGCAAGGCGCCGAGCCTGGTGCGGCGGTCGAAGTGCTTGGCGATGAAGCCGTCGAGCGCATCCGAAACCCCGGCGACGACAAACACCCAGAATGCGGCGCCGTAGCGCCCGCCAAGGATCAGCCAGATCGCCAGCGGCACCAAAAGCAGCCGGGCCAGCGAGATCAGGTTCGGAAGGTTGAGCCCCGCTCGTTCATGCGCAAGATTCGGAAGGGTTTGCGGCATCGCCGGCAGCCGTCAATGCGGACCCGTGGCGCTTGCCGGCACCAGCCGGCAATCAGGGTCGGCTCCGTCGAGGCCAAGGTCGGCCTGTGCCAGGCTCGATCTCAGCTGATCGGGGTTGCCGACATATTTGATCGTGATCCTCGCCTGCTGCCGGCTCAGCGACAACAGATCAATCTTGCGAATTCCCGGTACGGCGGCGAGCCGCTGCCGCATCGCCACCCAGTCGCCGAGGCTGGCGATCGGGACCGTGGCGGCGAGACTCGCCTCCTTGTCGCTGGCCGGGGGTGCACCGTGCTCGATGTCGGCGGTGGCGACCCCAACCGCTCGTTTGAAGAAATCGCTGTCGCTTTCACCGGGGTTGACGTCGACGCTCTCGGTCCGGGTGTTGGCCATTTCTCCGCCGCGATAGCGTTTGACGGTGATGTCGAGGCCGACGAGGCGGTCGCCCTGACGACGCGCCTTGGCGACGGCGACAAACGCCTCGTCGCCGTCATTATGCTGGGCGAGATCGGTCAGCGCCTGCGCGTCGCCGGATCGCGCCTGCTCGGCGTCGATATCCGTCAGATCGCCGACGCCGCCCAGCGGCAGATTGAGCTTGGTCGGGCCCCGACGGGGCGGGAACCTGGCTCCAGGCGTCGCGCCACGGATTCGGGTCGTCCCAAAGGACCAGCCGGTCGCCGTCCTGATAGACCGGCACCACGACGGCAGGCTTGGCGGGGCTTTCCGCGACGGCCAAACCGGCGCTCCGCAACAGCTGACGTATTCTCGCGGGACGAAAGTGAAAGGTGTAATCGGCGAGGTAGCGCACCGTCGACATCTTCTCGTTCGCTACTTCAAAGCTGGCGACGAGGTTGGTGATCGCCTGGTCGTCGAGCTTTGGCAATTTCGACAAATCGGCCGTGCCGCTCGAGCCCTTTCACCACCTCATCGAGCGCGTGGCGCTGGCCATCGGTGCGTGCGACAGTGCGCGCCGATGCGGCGCTGTCGGCGGTGGCGTCGACCTTGACCGTGGCTGAATAGGGATCCGGTTGATCGTCGGCGCCGGCCGGTCCGACAAGCCAGGCCACGATAAGAAGCACCAGTAGCCCGGCTCCGGCAACGCGGCGGCCGGACCGGCCTGCGGCAATTGCGGATACCAGCGGCTGGGTCATTGCAAACCGCCTCCGATCCCATATTTTCGGCATTTGCCCGATAGCTCGACGGTCATAGCGCAATTTTCGCGTGGTCGCCATCGCAGCCCGCCCGGCCGGCCGGGCAGCCCGGGCTTGACCGTTCGACCGATGAGGTTTTGATGCGGCTGGGCGTGCTGATTTCGGGTCGCGGGTCGAATTTGCAGGCGTTGATCGACGCCTGCGCCGAGCCCGCCTATCCCGCGGAAATCGCCTATGTCGTCAGCAATCGGGCTGATGCCGCCGGTCTTGCGCGGGCGACTGCGGTCGGCATCCCGGTCGTGGTGATCCCGCATCATGACCCGGGAGAATTTGCCGCGGCCGTCGACATGCGCCTGCGAGCAGCGGGGGTCGAGCTGGTCTGCCTCGCCGGTTTCATGCGGCTGCTCGAAACCGGTTTCGTCGAGGCTTGGCGCGACCATATGGTCAACATCCACCCATCATTGCTGCCGGCCTTTCCCGGCCTCCATCCCCAACGCCAGGCGCTTGCGGCCGGCGTGCGGTTTTCCGGCTGCACCGTCCATTTTGTTCGTCCCGAGGTCGACACCGGCCCGATCATCGCCCAGGCGGTTGTCCCGGTGCGCCCCGACGATGACGAGGGGCGGCTGTCGGCACGGATTCTCGCCGCCGAGCACGGCTCTATCCGTTCGCGGTGCGGCTCGTCGCCGAAGGACGCACTCGGATCAGCGACGGCAAGGTCGAGATCGCCGGCTGGAACGCGCCCGATATCGCGGCGCTCAATCCATCGCCGCCCCGATTTGCTTGTCAGGCAGCGCGGGTAGGCTATACCTACCGGCGCCCTCGCGGCAGTATGAGGAAGGCATGGCGGCAACGACGATCGACCCCCTTTTTGCGGAGCATTATCGGACATGGCTCGGCTTCACACGGCTAATCAAGTTCGGCCTCGTCACGGTAATCATCATTTTGATTTTCATGGCAATCTTTCTGCTGTGACGCGGCGATCATGAAGCTGTTCGACCTGTCCGGCAAAACCGCCATCGTCACCGGATCGAGCCGCGGCATCGGCCGCGCGATCGCCGAGGCCTTTGCTGAAGCCGGGGGCAAAGTCGTCATATCGGCGCGCAATGCCGGCCCGTGCGAGGAGATCGCCGCGGCGATCCGCGCCAAAGGCGGCGAGGCGATCGCGGTGCCGGCGCGCATCTCCGATAAGGCGCAGCTCGAAAATCTGGTCGCCAAGACGCGCGAGGCCTGGGGCCATGTCGACATCCTGGTATGCAACGCCGCGGTCAACCCGCATTACGGCTCGCTCGAAAAGCTGACCGACGAAGTCTTCGAGCGGATGATGATCAACAATGTGCTGAGCAATTTGTGGCTGTCGCGGATGGTGGCGCCGGACATGCGCGAGCGACGCGACGGCGCAATTATCTTCATCACCTCGACGGCGGCGCTGCGCGCCACCACGATGCTGGGAATGTACGGCGTGACCAAGACGGCCGACTACGCGCTGTGCCGGAACCTCGCCGCCGAATGGGGCCCCGACAATGTGCGGGTCAACTGCATCGCGCCGAGCGTCGTCACCACCGAGTTTGCGCGCGTGCTCTATGAGGATCCCGCCCGGCGCGCCGCGCGGGAAGCGGGAACCTTGCTCAAGCGGCTGGCCGAGCCGGAAGACATCGCCGGTGTCGCCTTGATGCTGGCGTCGCGCGCCGGCGCCTATGTCACCGGACAGACGATCGTCGTCGACGGCGGCACGACAATCGCACCGTCGTAAGCGCCGGAAATCAGGGTAGCACCTCGACGCCGGGCGCTTGCCCCAACAGGAGTCCCGCTGCTCCGCGCCGCGAGCGGCGCCTCAGACCACGCGGATATTCTTGAACTGCCACGGATCGCTACGGTCGAGATCCTCGGGGAACAGCCGCTCGCGGTCGTCGAGCGGCGTCCAGTCGCCATAGATCCCGACAATTTCGCCAAGATAAGGCCGTGCGATTTCGAGCACGCGGCTGAAATCCATGTCCTCCGGCTCGACGATGCCGGCTTGGGGATGTTCGAGAGCCCAGATGACGCCGCCCAGCACCGCCGCCGTGACCTGCAGCGAGGTCGCGTTGTTGTGCGGCGCCGCCCGCCGCGCCTCGTCGATCGCCAATCGCGACCCGTACCAATAGATCCCCTTGGGTGATCCCATCAGCAGCACGCCGAGCTCGTCGATCCCCTTGGTGATTTCGTCCATCATCAGGCGCTTGGCGGGTTGCAGCCGCCAGTTCTTGCCGGCGAATTCGTGCAGGCTCAGCACCGCGTCGTCGCACGGATGATAAGCGTAGTGGCAGGTGGGCCGGTAGCGCGCCTCGCCGCCTTCCCGGACGGTCAAGAAATCGGCGATCGAGATCAACTCGCCGTGCGTGATCAGGAAGCCGAGATATGGCCCTTCGAGCGGGGTCCAGCTTCGCACACGGGTCGCCGCTCCGGGCCTCAGCAGATAGATCGCGGCACCGCTGCCGAAATCGTGGCGGCGCCCATCCGCGGGGAGTTGGCGTTCATGCGTGCCCCAACCGAGTTCCGCCGGTTGCGAGCCTTCGCTGACAAAGCCCTCGATCGACCAGGTGTTGACGAACTCGCCGGGATCTTTGGGCGTGTTCGCAACTTGGGTGTCACGCTCGGCGATGTGGATAACGTTGACGCCGAGCCGCTGTGCGAGACGGGCCCAGTCGGCGCGGTCCTGCGGCGGATCTGCATCCTCTCCCGCGTCACGCGCAAGATCGACAAGCGCCTGTTTGACGAAATGCGAGACCAGACCGGGATTGGCCCCATGGGTCACCACGGCGGTCGGACCCCGCGGGTAATGCCGCCGCAGCGCCAAAACGCTTTCCCGCAATGCATAGTTCGAGCGCGCCGAGGGCGAGAGGGTCGGATCGGTATACCCTCCCGGCCACGGCTCGGTGCAGGTGTCGAGGTAAAGCGCGCCGTTCTCCTGGCACAGCTCGATCAGGGCGGTGCTCGACACGTCGACCGACAGATTGACGAGAAAATCGCCGGGCCCGATCCGAGGGTCGAGGACGGCGCGATAATTGTCGCGGGTCAGCGGGGTTTCGTCAAAAGCGACGCCGTATTCGGCCGCGACGTCGCGCCCGCGAGGCTCGGCGGTGATGACCGTGACCCGGTTCGCATCCATCTCGATATGGCGAAACAACAACGGCAGCACGCCCTGACCGATGCTGCCGAAACCAACGATGACAAGGCGGCCGGGAAAGACCGCATGCTTATTGTCGAGCATAAGAGCCCTACGCTAATCGGGAAGTCGCATCCCTAGGGTTCGAGCCCTCATATTGTCAAGCGGTCCCCGTCCGCTCGCTCCGCGCGGAGCCTTCGAGGCGCACTGCGCGAAGACGCGAACGCAACAACGGGGCGCGTAAGCCGCCCCACGGCGTCACGGCGGCTATTGCGCGACCCAGCCCCCGTCCACCGACAGGGCTGCGCCGGTGATCGTCTTGGCCGAGTCTCCGCACAAAAATACGGCGAGCGCCCCGATCTGCTCCGGAGTCGTGAAATCGAGCATCGGCTGCTTTTCACGCAACATCTCGTCGCGCGCCTGTTGCACCGCGATGCCCTCCGCCGCGGCCCGCGCTTCGATCTGCTTCTGCACCAGCGGGGTGAGGACCCAGCCGGGACAGATCGCGTTGCAGGTGACGCCATCGTTCGCGGTCTCGATCGCAACCACCTTGGTGAAGCCGACAATGCCGTGCTTGGCGGTGACGTAGGCCGACTTTTCCTGGCTGGCGACGAGGCCGTGGGCTGAGGCGATATTGATGATCCGGCCCCATTTCTTCGCCAGCATGTTGGGGAGGGCGGCTTTTGTCGCATGGAACGCGGCGCTCATGTTGATTGCGATGACGGCGTCCCACCGCTCTTCGGGGAAATCGACGACCTTGTCGACATGCTGGATGCCGGCGTTGTTGACGAGGATGTCGACGCTGCCAAATCGCCGCACCGTGTCGGCCACGAGATCGCGGATCTGGGCCGCTTTTGACATATCCGCCAGAGAATAGGCGACGCCGACGCCATGCTCGCTTGCCAGCTTGCTGCGCAGGGCTTCGATCGCGGCCGCGTCGCCAAAGCCGTTCAGCATGATAGAGCAACCTTCGACGGCGAGCGCGGTGGCGATGCCGAGCCCGATCCCGCTCGTCGATCCGGTCACGATTGCCACTTTACCCTTCATCATGAGATTTCTCCTATAATCACGATCATCGAGGCGGAGCCTGAGCCGTGCCGGTCGTACCGCAACCCGCAACCCGGAACGTTTTCGGCAGCGCGGCAAAAAAGTCCATGGCAAGGCCCCGTCGACACACGATTTGTCGCAAGAGGCGCGCCATTATCAGCCGTTGACGCCTCGGCTGGCCAACGAACGGCTTCGCCGAAACGAGGGGCCCAGCGGACGCCAAGTGTAGTTAAAGGGAGATTGATGTCGGAAATTCGAGGGGTCGCTCGCACCTTTGCCGCCGTTGAGCCGCGTGGGATCCGGATCGTCACCTACAACATCCATGGCTGTATCGGTCTCGACCGTCGCTACGACCCGGCGCGGATCGCGGCTGTCCTCCGGGAAATCGACGCCGACATCGTCTGTCTGCAAGAGGTCGACGCTCGCGGCGGTGGGCTCGACGCCGACCAGGCGACGTATCTTGGCGAGGCGACGGGCCGGCGCGCCATTCTCGGCGCCGCCTCTCGCGAGCGACGCGGCCGGTTCGCCAACGCGATCCTGACGCGGTACCCGTCACTGGCGGCGCGCGCCATCGATCTTGCGGTACGCGGTTACGAGCCGCGAGGTGCGATCGACGTCGATCTGATGATCGGCGGCCGAATCCTGCGCGTCATGGCTACTCACTTCGGCCTGCACGCCGGCGAGCGGCGATTTCAAGCCAATCGCCTGATCGCCGCGTTAGGGGAGCCCCCGGCCGCGAACCGGGTGCCGCCGCATGCGGTGTTGCTGGTCGGCGATTTGAACGAATGGCGCGGCCGCAACGGCGGCGGCATTCGCGCGCTCGACCGTTGCCTCGGACCGAGTGCAACGCCGCGAACCTTTCCTCCTGGATGCCGGTGTTGCCGCTCGACCGGATTTACGCGTTGGGACCGGCCGTGCTGCGCGATGTCGAGGTCTACCGTTCGCCGCTCGCGCGAGTTGCGTCAGATCATTTGCCGTTGATCGGAAACTTGTTCTGGGGCACCGGCCCGTCACGGCGCCGGCGGCGCGCCCCGACGGGGCAGGCTGCGCAGGAAACCTTCCCCGGAGCCCAGTGGGCAGCCGACTTGGGCCGTCAGGCGGAGAGCCCGCCGTTTCCCGGCGGCGACGGCTGAACGGATTGCATCCGTCCCCGCCGCGAGCTAATCAGAGGTTATGCTGACAAAGCGCAACCCACTCGGCTTGAACGCGCTGCAACTCAAAACGCTGACATTGCTTCAGCAGCTCGCGCGGTTGCCCGACTACTCGCAACCCGGCCAAGAGCAGGGCAGCGTCGTGCTGACCCGCCTGCCTCATCCGCATGGGGACCATTTCCACGTCGGGGAGGCGGTGGTTGCCTCGCGCGATGCGACCGGCTTGCGCAACCCGGCGGTATGGGCGGCGCTGGAGCGCAAGGGCCTTGTGCAGTCGACCCCACCGACAGTGGTGATGACGCCGCTCGGCCTCGAGTACGACACCGGCTTGAGCGAGACCATCCTGCACCCGGCGGCCCACGGCTAGCCGGCCGCTGGTCCGGTAAATTTACCAGCGAAACCGCGATGTGACGGCGACCGGATGGTGTCGGCCGCGAGCTAGCGCTGCGTCGACCCGGTCGAAATCAGGTTCCTGGTCTGACCCTTGATCCAAGCCGAATTCCGCGGCGTGGATCCCGCCCACGACAAACAGGCTGTCGAGATCGGCCGACGCGGCGCCGGCGATGTCGGTGCGCAGGCTGTCGCCGACGGCGAGGATCCGCGAGCGGTCGGCTAGGGCCAGCAACGTCAGGCAGGTGTCGTAGACCGAGCGATAGGGCTTGCCGTGCCAGCGGACCTGACCGCCCTGCTGCTCGTACCACTGCGCCAGCGCGCCGCCGCAGAGTGCGAGCTGGGCGCCGTGCATGACGACCAGGTCCGGGTTGGCGCACACCATCGGCAGACGCCGCGCCAGACACCGACCCAGCAACGGGGCATAGTCGTCGATCGTGTCATCCCACCCGGCGGGCCCGGTATTGAGAATGAACTCCGCCTCCTCGGCGCTGTCGAGAAACTCGAGCCCCAGCCCTTCGCGGATTTCCAGGTCACGGTCCGAGCAGATGTGCAAGCACCGGCGACCCAGCGCCGCATAGAACGGATCCTCGCGGCGCCGTAGACATTGCCAAGCCTCTTCTCCCGACGACATCACATGATGGTAGGTGCCTTCCGGCACCCCTATCTGCGTGATCCGTCGGATGACGTCGTCGGCCCGACGAGGTGCGTTCGACAGCAGCGCGATACGCTTGCCGGCATCGATCAAGGCGCGCAGGCAGTCGACGGCGCCGGGGATCGGCGTCACCCCGTCATGGATGACGCCCCACAGATCGAGAATGAACCCGTCATAGCGGCGCGCCAAGCCGCTGACGCCCAAGATGTACGGCACTGCCATCGGCGACCTCGTTGACGGAGAGCATTTACCAATTTGGAGAGATGTTTACCAATCTAGACCAATATTTACCAAGTGTTGCCGAATTAGCGGGAACATGACACGGCCCGTACTTGTTGGTATTTATCGGCGCTGGCGCAACCGGCGAAGGAGAGAGTATGACAATTGATTTGTATGTTGGTCCGCTGATCGCCCGCAGCGGTGGTTTCGGCTATGACGTCTTTTCCCGAGACCAAGGCCTGCGCAGCTCGTTTCGTTACCGACGGGTCGAAGAGGCGCGACACGACCGGCGGGCGATGATCGCCGAATCCATGTCGGCTCGCCATGTTCGCGTCCAGGTTTGCGATACCGTAGTCGAGTTTGAACGGTCGTTGGCGGCCGAGCGCAATGCCGACGGCGACGCGGGCTAAGCGCCATCGCGCGGGCGTTGACCGAGCGGACCGCATCATAGCCGCGGATGGCCGGCTCCCATCAGCCGGTCCATGATCGCCAGCAGCAGCGCCGAGACCACGAAGGTCAGGTAAATCACCGTCATCCACAGCAGCTTGTCGTTCGGTATCGCAGCGACGTCCATGTATCCCTTAAGCAGCTGAATGGCCGAGATCGCGACGATGTAAGCCGCCACCTTCAGCTTCAGGGTTCCGGCATCGAGCTTGCCGAGCCACGAAATCGCCTTTTCCGCCTCGGTGACATCGAGCCGCGACACGAAATTCTCGTAGCCGCTCAGCATGACCATAACAATGAGGCCGGCGACCAATGCGACATCGATCAGGTTGAGGGCGCCAAGCAGCACGTCGGTCTCGCCGCTCGTCGGCAGATGCCATATCATCTCGATCAGCTCGCGATAAAATCGGATCGCGAATATCACCAATAGGCCGGCCAAGCCGAGATAGATCGGCGCGAGGAGCCATCGGCTGGCGAACAACGCGCGCTCGATCAAGCGATCGATTTTCATGCCGCCCCTTTTACCGGATAGAAATCGTCGCGATCTAGCGCTGCGGATCGGCGCCGTCGGCGGCGCTGATCGCCGCGCCCGGTTTTGAGGCGTGCCCCGACCCGACCGCATCGGCGACCGATTCGAACCCCTCCCGGCGCAGCAATTCGGCCAAGCCCGTCTTGATCCTGGCGACGAGGCCGGGCCCCTCGAAAATCAGCGCGGTGTAGAGCTGCACCAGGCTGGCGCCGGCGCGAATCTTGGCGAAGGCGTCGGCCGCGCTGCCGACGCCGCCGACGCCGATCAGCGGCAGCCGTCCTTGCGTCAGCCGGTACATGTCGAACAGCAGCGCGGTCGACGGGGCAAACAGCGGGCGCCCGCTGAGACCCCCGGCTTCGACGGCATGGCGGCTGCGCAGCCCAGCCGGCCGCGCGATCGTCGTGTTGGAGACGATCAGTCCGTCGATTCCGGCGGCGAGCGCCACCTCGGCGATGTCGCCGCGTTCCTGCGTCGTCAGGTCGGGGGCGATCTTGAGCAGCAGCGGCGCCGGCGCGCCCGCCTGGTTGCGCGCGTCGAGCAGCCGGCGCAGCAGCGCATCGAGCGCCGCGCGGCCTTGCAGATCGCGCAGCCCGGGCGTGTTCGGCGAGGAGATGTTGACGACCAGGTAGTCGGCCAACCCGCGGCCCGGCGGATGCCCTCTTCGTAATCGGCGGCGGCATCGGCGCTGTCGCGGTTCTTGCCGAGATTGACGCCGACGATGCCTCGGCCTCTGCGCCGCGACAGCCGCGCGGCCACCAGCGTCGAGCCCGCCGCTGTTGAACCCCATGCGGTTGATGACGGCGCCGTCCTCGTCGAGCCGAAACAGCCGCGGTTTTGGATTGCCGGGCTGCGGGCGCGGCGTAACCGTGCCGACTTCGACAAACCCGAAGCCGAGCCGCCAGCATCGCATCGGGCACCCGGGCGTCCTTGTCATAGCCGGCGGCGAGCCCGACCGGGTTGTCGAAGTCGAGGCCCCAGATCCGCTGCTTCAGGATCGGCGGGTCCGGTTCTGCCGCCGCGCGGCCGGCCAACAGGCGGCCGATCCCGACCTGCATCGCCCGCATGCTCAGCTCGTGCGCGGTTTCGCGCGGGCAGCCGGCGCAGGATCGGCCGGATCAGCGGATAGAATGGTCGGGCATCGGGTTGCCGCACAATACCAGCGGGCTGGCGCCGCGCCACGTGCTAGACGATGCGGTCATGTCCGAGGGTGATCGCAGCGTCGAGGCTGCGCCGCGGCGGGTGTTGGTGCCGCAGGCGCCGGTGCTGGTCGCCGGCTTTCGCGAGGTCCTGTGGCTGAGCCCGGAAGGCGAGATCGAAGCGTTGTCGCCGGCCGAGGCGCGCGCGCCGCGTCGCAGGTCGACCCGCCGATGCTGTGCCACGCGGCCGCGACCGCGCGGCGGCTCGATTTGCCGGGTTTCGCGGCGCTCGATCTCCTGGAGCTGTTCGCCTTTGTCCATCCGGCGCGGTTTTGCGTGCCGACGCCGCGCGGTCTCGCCGAAGCGCTCGGGCTGCCGCCGCCGCGGCGCCCGACCGAGGCATGCGTCACCCTTGCCGACCGCGGCGCGGGCACTGCTCGAGGCGCTGGGGCAAGAGACCGATGCCGAAATCCGTGCGGTCGCCGAGGCGATGGACCGCGGCGGATGGCTGTGGGGACCGGCGGTGCTGGCGGCGCTGCCGGCGGCGGAGCCGCGGGCGCAGCGGCATGCCGCGGGCTTGCGGGTGTGGGCGCGGCTCGCCGAATGGGCCGAGACGCGCTCCGGCGCCGCCGCCCGGCAACGAGCCGGTGAATGCCTGACGAGGCGCGCGCCCGGCTCGCCCGGCTGCTCGGCGCCGAGGCCGAGCCGCGCCCGCAGCAGGCGGATTACGCCGCCGCCGTCGCCACCGCTTTTGCCCCGCGCGATGTGCCCGACCGTCCGCATGCGGTCCTTGCCGAAGCCGGCACCGGCGTCGGCAAAACCCTCGGCTATATCGCGCCGGCGAGCCTGTGGGCCGAGAAGAACCACGGCTCGGTATGGATTTCGACCTTCACCCGCAATTTGCAGACCCAGATTGCCGGCGAGCTCGACCGGCTCTATCCCGACCCGGCGGTCAAACGTCGCCACGTCGTCGTGCGCAAAGGTCGCGAGAATTTTCTCTGCCTGCTGAACTATGAGGAGGCGGCTGCTGCCGCGGCTACCCGGCCCGGACGCGCCACGGCGCAGCTCGGGCTGGTTGCGCGCTGGATCGGCGCCACCGAGGCCGGCGATCTGGTGGCCGGCGATTTTCCGGGCTGGCTTGCCGAGCTGATCGGCCGCGGTCGCGTCAACGGACTCGCCGACCGCCGCGGCGAGTGCGTGCACTCCGCCTGCCCGCATTTTCGCCGCTGCTTTGTCGAGAAGAACATCCGCAGCGCGCGCAACGCCCGAATCGTCGTCGCCAATCACGCGTTGGTCATGACCCAGGCGGCGCTCGGCGGGCTGGACGACGCTACCGTACCGACCCGCTACGTCTTCGACGAAGGGCATCACCTGCTCGAAGCGGCCGACAACGCGTTTTCGGTGCGCTTGTCGGGCGGGAGGGGCGCGAGTTGCGGCGCTGGATCGTCGGCGCCGAAGGATCGGGCGGATCGCGCGCCCGCGGGCTGCGGCGGCGCATCGGCGACCTCGTCGAAAGCGACGACGAGGGGGTCGGCGCGCTGATCGAAGTTCTCGGCGCGGCCCGGATGCTTCCCGGCGACGGGTGGGCGCAACGTGTTGCCGAAGGCCGCGGCCTGCAGGGGTTCGAGGGTTTTCTGGCGCTGGTTCGACAACAGGTGCTGGCGCGGGCGGCGCTTGCCGATGCCGGCTACGGGCTCGCAGGCCGAGGCTCGCCCGCCGGTCGACGGGTCTGGTCGATCTCGCCCTGCCGTTGGCGCAAGGGCTCGACCGCCTCGCCGCGGCATTGCAAGCGGCTTGCCGCGGTGTTGCGGCGCCGGCTCGAAGACCCCGACGACCCGCCCGAACCCGGGCTGCGCCAGCGGCTCGACGCGACCATACGCGGGCTTGAACGGCGCGCCGACCAGCAGCTCGCCGCGTGGGGCCGGCTGCTGCGGGATATTGCCGAACCGTCACAGCCGGAGACCGTCGAGTGGTTCTCGCTCGACCGCATCGACGGGCTCGAAACCGATGTCGCGGTCACCCGCAGCTGGGTCGATCCCGGGATCCCCTTCGCCGAACAGGTTGCGCGCCCGGCGCACGGGCTGGTCGTCACCTCGGCGACGCTGACCGACGGCGCCCCCGACCCGGAACTCGCCTGGCGCGGCGCCGAGGCCGCAACCGGACTGCGGCATCTGCCGGAGCGCCCGGCCGCCGCGCGCATCGCGTCGCCGTTCGACTATCCGGTCGCAGACCCGGGTGTTTGTCGTCACCGACATCCCGCGCGACGACATCGGCCAGGTCGCCGCCGCCTATGCCGCGCTGTTCGTCGCCGCCGGCGGTGGGGCGCTCGGCCTCTTCACCGCGATCGCCCGGCTGCGCGCGGTGCATCAGCGCATCGCCTCGGCGCTCGAAGCGCGCGGCTTCCTGCTGCTGGCCCAGCATGTCGAGGCGATGTCGACAGCGACCCTGGTCGACATCTTTCGCGCCGAGGAGGATTCCTGCCTGCTCGGCACCGATGCGATCCGCGACGGCGTCGACGTCCCCGGCCGCTCGCTGCGTCTGATCGTGTTCGACCGCGTGCCCTGGCCGCGCCCGGACATTCTGCACCGCGCCCGCCGGCCGGTTTTCGGCGGCGCGCACTATTCCGACCAGATCGCCCGGCTGCGGCTGCGCCAGGCCTATGGCCGGCTGGTCCGCCGCGCTGACGATCGCGGCGTCTTCGCCGTCCTCGACCGCGCTCTGCCGTCGCGGCTGCTCGCTGCTTTTCCCGATGGTGTCGAGGTCGCGCGCGTGCCGCTCGCCGAGGCGGTCGGCGCAGACCGCGCAGTTTCTCGGGACCGCCGATGCGGCTTGACAGGCGCGCCCCGGTTTTGGTCTGTGAGTCGCGGTCAACGAGGAGAGGATTCGCATGCTCGACCACCACCGCGCGCTGATCTACACGATGGTCATCGTGTCGGCGGCCGACCGCGACATGCCCGATTCGGAGCTTCATGCATTTGCCGAAATCGTCGGCCATTTGCCTGTTTTCCGGGAGTTCGACCAAAACCAGCTGCCCGGGCTGTTCAATGACTGCGTCGAGCTGATCAGCCGCGAGGACGGGCTCGAAGAAACCTTGAAGGCGATCAAGGCCGGGTTGCCGCCAAAGCTGAGCGAGACCGCTTATGCGATCGCCTGCGATCTCGTCGCAACCGACGGCGAAGCCACGCAGGAAGAGCTGCGCATCCTCGAATTGTTGCGCCATCGCCTCAAGATCGAGCGGTTGACCGCCGCTGCGATCGAGCGCGGCGCGCGGGCGCGCTTTCAAACGCTGTAGGCGCTTGCGGAACCCCGACGAGGGGGCGTCATCACCGTGCCAAGTCACCGTGACGGCGGCAGGGCGCGTTTGATCGCCTCCTGAACCTCCTGGGGTTGGGACGCCAAGGCGTCGCACAGTCGCCGCAGCTGCCGCCGCAGCCCGTAAACCTGGTCCAGCAGGCCGAGCACAATCGGCACCGCCTCGTCGTCGATCGCGAATTCGTGGCGGATCTCCTGGATCAGCTCGACCCGGGCGACATCGACCTCGTGAAACAGCCAGGTGTCGCCGCGCTGTTCGGGCAGTACCCAGCGGTTTTCGACCCAACGGACGAGCTCGCGTCGATCGAGCCCGCGCACGCGGCCCAAAAGTTCGTCAGCGCAATCATGGCGGCGGCATCTCGCGACGCGGGTCGAATGGATGGCCCGCCGCCCATTTCTCGACGAATTCCGCGAGTTCCGGCATCTTTGGGCTGGCCGATGACGACCTTCAGGGTGACGTATTGGTCGCCGGGATTGGCGCGGCGCTGGACCCCTTTGCCGCGCAGCCGCAGCACCGTGCCGGTGTCCGATCCCTTGGGGATCGTCATCGTCACCGGCCCGGTCACGGTCGGCACGGTGATCCTCGCGCCCGAGGACCGCCTCGGCGAGGCTGACCGGCAGCTCGATGCGGATGTCGTCGCCGTCGCGCTTGAACAGCGGGTGCGGCGCCACATGCACCTCGATCAGCGCGTCGCCGGTCTCGCCGCCGCCAAAACCGGCGCTGCCCTTGCCGCGCAGCCGCAGCACCTGGCCGTCCTCGATGCCGGGCGGGATCGTCACGTCGAGCCATTCGTCGGGGCCCAACGACAGGCGCTTCTTGTCGCCCTTCGCGGCGTCGGCGAAGTCGACGGTCATCGTGAAGTTGCGGTCGGGTCCGCGCGCACGCAAACTTTCGCCAAACCCGGCGCCTGCGCGCCGCTGCCGACCGCGTCCGGCTGAGCCGAACGCCGCGAACAGGTCTTCGAGGTCGTTCAGATCCATCTCGCCCTGCGGCTGATAGCGCCAGCCTTCGGCGCCCTCGGCGTGCGGGCGGTAGGAATAGCGCGGCCGCTCGGCGCCGGTTTCGTCGATTTCGCCGCGGTCGTAGCGCGCCCGCTTCTCGGCATCGGACAGCAGATCATACGCGGCCGAGACCGATTTGAACCGGGCCTCGGCCTCGGGCTTGCCCGGGTTCAGATCGGGGTGCAGCTGCTTGGCGAGCTTGCGATAGGCCTTGCGGATCTCGTCGGCTGTCGCGGCCGGTTTGACGCCGAGGATCTCGTAGGGGGTCTCGGTCGCCATTTGCGGTCAGCGCCGCCTGGCGGGTTGGCGGTCGGCGGTCGCCTGCTCGATCGTGACCGCGACCGTGCGCTCGGCGCCGGCGCGATCGACCGTCAGCTCGATTTCGTCGCCGATCTGCGCCAAACCGACGCGGTTGCGCAATTCGGCGGCATTGTGGATCGGCGCGCCGTTGACCGCGACGATCAGGTCGCTCGACCGCAAGCCGGCGCGCTGCGCGGCCGAGCCCGGCTCGACGCGGGCGACCAAGGCGCCGTCGGTGTGGGTCGTGCCGAGCGCCCGCGCGAGATCGGGGGTCAAATCCTGGATCGCCACGCCGATCCGCCCGTGCCTGACCTCGCCGTAGCGGGCCAGCTGGTCCATGACGTCGCGCGCGATGTTGATCGGCACCGCAAAGCCGATGCCGACATTGCCGCCGCTCGGCGCCAGGATCGCGGTGTTGATGCCGACCAGCCGGCCTTGCAGATCGACAAGCGCGCCGCCCGAATTGCCGGGATTGATCGACGCGTCGGTCTGGATGAAATCCTCGTAGCCCTCGATGCCGAGCCCGGTGCGGCCGAGCGCGCTGACGATGCCCGACGTCACGGTCTGGCCGAGACCGAACGGATTGCCGACGGCGAGCACAAAATCCCCGACCTGCAGGCGGCTGGAATCGCCGATCGGCACCGCCGTCAGATTCTCGGCCGGGATTTGCAGCACGGCGATGTCGGTCGCCGGTGTCGCGGCCGATCAGCTTGGCGGCAAAGCGCCGGTTGTCCTTGGTCGTGACCTCGATCCTGGTCGCGTTGTCGACAACGTGGCTGTTGGTCAGCACATAGCCGCGCGCCGGCGTCGACGATGACGCCCGACCCGACCGCCTCGGTCTCGCGCTCGACCGGCTGGTCGCGCAAATTGAAGAATTGACGAAACAGCGGGTCCTGCGCCAGCGGGTTGACTTCGCGCACCTCGCCGCGGACCGAGATGCCGACGACGCCCGGGGTGATCCGGCTGACGACCCGGCGACGCTCGTCACCGGCGCGCCGCCGATCTCGGGGATCGGCGCGCCGGCGCGCGCCGGAACCGCCGCCGCCGCCGCGACAAGCCCGCCGGCCAGAACGAACGCTCGCCAAAACCCGCTTCATCGCCGTGAAAGTCCTAGAGGTGCACGCCCCCGCACGCTTCGGCGAACACTGCACGAATCGATTGGTTTCGCAGCCTATCTAACCCTTCGCGCGATCGCTTCAAGAGGCCCGGCCGCGATCCTGTTGCGGTTGGCGATCGGCATGCGCGATCCAGCCGGCGGGGCAGGTCGCGGATCAATGCTTCGGATGCGACGCGAGGCGCAGCCCGAACAGGGTCGCGGCGGCTTCCGGCGGCAATTTCGAATAGTCGGCCGGCACCTCGAACAGGCTCGCATCTTGCTCGCCGATTTGGACGTGGCGCAATTCCCAGTGAACGGTCGAAGCTTTGCCCTTGCGGTTCGTGTAGCTGCCGTCGCAGCGCATCGGGATGCCGTCGCGCTGAGCCACAGCGCGCCGGACAAATGCCCGTCCGGGATCTCCTTGTCGACCTCGTATTTGGTGGTCGCGATGCCGTTGACGGTCTCCTGCCCGACAGGCTTGCCGAGAAGGTCGGGCTGCCCCAGCACCGCCAGGACCTTTGGCAGGTCGAACTCGACCGCGGTGTGCAGCTGCGGCAGCAGGACATCGCCGATCGAGCTGCCGGCGCGCAGGATAAAGACCGGCTTGATCGAGGGCAGCTCCTGCTCGTGGCGCTGCTCGCCGGGCATATTCCACATCCGGCCGACATAGCTGTGGCCGTCAAACACCAGCACCCGTTCCGCGCTGAAGCCCGACTTGCGGGTCGCCAAGGGTTCCGGCCGGCGCAGCGGCGGCGGGCAGCAGCAGCATCGACAATGCGATCGGGAGCGAGGCGAAGACAGGCGCATTTTTTCCTTGGCGCGGCTGCGAGAGCCGCCGGCGTCTCGGCTGTTAGTCAGCGAATACGGCGGTTTCGCGGCACTGGACAGGGCCATCCAGACCCTATTCTGCATTGCGCAGGCCAATACTTCCAGATAGGCGGGCCTCGGCTATGAGACAAAAGGGTGGTACGCAGCGTCGCTTCGACCCGGCGCCGCGCCGGCCATGAACGACGCCGGCAGCCCAATCACGGTGCAGGTTCACTCGGCCATCGCGGAAATCCCGGCGGCGGCATGGGACGCCTGCGCCGGTGACGTCAATCCCAGCGTCTCCTACGCCTTTCTGAGCGCGCTCGAGGACAGCGGCTCGACGACGACGCGCACGGGCTGGACGCCGCAGCATCTGTCGCTCGCCGCGCCCGACGGCAGCGATCCTCGGTGTGGTTCCGCTCTACGCCAAGACCCATTCCTATGGCGAATACGTTTTCGATTACGGCTGGGCGGACGCTTATGAGCGGGCCGGCGGGCGTTATTACCCAAAGCTGCTGTCCGCCGTGCCGTTCACGCCGGTGCCGGGTCCGCGGCTGCTGCTGCGCCCGGATGCGCCGGCCGAAACGCGCGACCACCTGATCGCCGCACTGGTCGAGCTCTGCAACCGCCGCCATATCTCGTCGGTGCACGTAAATTTCCCCGAACCGCGGGATGCCGAGGCGTTGACCGAGGCGGGCTTTCTTCAGCGCGTCGGCCAGCAATTTCATTGGACCAATAACGGCTATCGCGATTTCGACGATTATCTCGCCGCGCTCAATTCGCGCAAACGCAAGGCGGTGAAAAAAGAGCGGCGCGAGGCGCTGGCCGAAGGCCTCGAAATCGAAGTCGTAACCGGCAGCGATCTGAAGCGACGCGCATTGGGATGCGTTTTACCGGTTCTATTTGGCGACTTCGGACCGCAAATGGGGTCAAGCCTATCTGAACCGTAAATTCTTCGACATGATCGGCGAGCGCATGCCGGACAATGTCGTGCTGGTCCTGGCGCGGCACGCCGGCAAGTACGTCGCCGGCGCGCTGAACCTGTTGGGCAAAGACACGATCTACGGCCGCAACTGGGGCAGCTACGGCGACTACAAGTTTCTGCACTTCGAATGCTGCTACTACCGGGCCATCGAATTCGCGATCGCGCATGGCCTGCAGCGGGTCGAGGCCGGCGCGCAAGGACCGCACAAATTGCAGCGCGGCTATCTGCCGACGCCGACCTACAGCGCACATTGGATCCCGGATCCGAGCTTCCGCCGCGCCGTCGCCCAATTCCTCGCCCGCGAGCGCGAAATGGTCGAGCGCAAAATCGACGCGCTGTCCGAATATTCGCCGTTCCGTCACGAGGATTAGCGGGGCTGCGCCAGCGTACACCCATCCGCGACTTGGCACCCATCCTCGTCGAGCGCGGAAGGCCGGCGAGAAACCGAGGCACCGCGTGCCACCGCGGCTGGGCTTACTCGACGAGTGCTGGTTCCTTGGGCGCGACGGGCGAAACGGGCCCCTCTTCAAAGGCGAAATCGAGCACATCCTGATCCGGCTTTTTCGTTACCCGCACGATCCCGCCCTTGGCCAGGCGCCCGAACAGCAATTCCTCGGCGAGCGGCTTTTTGATGTGCTCCTGGATCACCCGAGCCAGCGGACGGGCGCCGAACAGCGGGTCATAGCCTTTTTCCGAAGCCAGGCGCGGGCGGCGGCATCGAGCTCGATCGTGACATTGCGGTCGGCGAGCTGTTCTTCCAGCTGCAGCACGAATTTGTCGACGACCCGGCCGATGGTTTCGGACGAAAGCGCGGCGAACGAGATCGTCGCGTCGAGCCGGTTGCGGAATTCCGGCGTGAACATGCGGTTGATCGCCTCATGGTCGTCGCCGGTGCGGATGCCGCTGCCAAAGCCGATTGCCGGCTTGGCAAGATCCGACGCCCCCGCATTTGTCGTCATGATCAGGATGATGTTGCGGAAATCGACATTCTTGCCGTTGTGGTCGGTGAGCTTCCCGTAATCCATGACCTGCAACAGGATGTTGAACAGGTCCGGATGAGCCTTTTCGATCTCGTCGAGCAGCAGTACGGAATGCGGATGCTGGTCGATGGCGTCGGTCAACAAGCCGCCCTGGTCGAACCCGACATAGCCGGGCGGTGCGCCGATCAGCCGCGACACCGTGTGCCGCTCCATGTATTCCGACATGTCGAAGCGGGTGATCTCGATACCGAGCGTGCGGGCGAGCTGGCGCGCGACCTCGGTCTTGCCGACCCCGGTCGGGCCCCGAGAACAGATACGAGCCGATCGGTTTTTCCGGGTCGCGCAGCCCGGCGCGGGCCAGCTTGATCGCCGAGACCAGCGCCTCGATCGCGCTGTCCTGGCCGAACACCATCGTCTTCAAATCGCGATCGAGATTGCGCAGCACCTCGCGGTCGTCGCGCGAAACGCTCTTGGGCGGGATCCGCGCCATTGTCGCGATGACCGCCTCGACCTCGCGCGCGGTGATGGTCTTCCGGCGCCGGTTTTCCGGCACCAGCATCTGGGCCGCGCCGGTCTCGTCGATCACGTCGATCGCCTTGTCCGGCAGCTTGCGGTCGCCGATGTAGCGATGCGACAGCTCGACCGCGGCGCGCAACGCGTCGCTCGTGTAACGGACCTTGTGGTGCCGCTCGTAATACGGCTTGAGGCCACGCAGGATCTTGATCGAATCCTCGACCGTCGGTTCGTTGACGTCGATCTTTTGGAAGCGGCGGACGAGTGCGCGGTCTTTCTCGAAATAGTTTCGGTATTCCTTGTAGGTCGTCGACCCGATGCAGCGAATGGCGCCGCCGGCCAATGCCGGCTTGAGCAGGTTTGACGCGTCCATGGCGCCGCCGCTCGTGGCGCCGGCGCCGATGACGGTGTGGATCTCGTCGATGAACAGGATCGCGCCGGGTTGCGCCTCCAGTTCCGACAGCACTGCCTTGAGTCGCTCCTCGAAGTCGCCGCGGTAGCGGGTCCCGGCGAGCAAGGCGCCCATGTCGAGGGCAAAGATCGTCGCGTTGGAGAGAACCTCGGGAACTTCGCGCTGGACGATCCGCCGCGCCAGCCCCTCGGCGATCGCGGTCTTGCCGACGCCCGGGTCGCCGACATAGAGCGGGTTGTTCTTCGACCGCCGACAGAGGATCTGGATCGTGCGCTCGACCTCGGCTTCGCGGCCGATCAACGGATCGATGCGGCCGCCCTTTGCTTTCTTGTTCAGATTGACGCAATAGGCGTCCAGTGCGTCGTGACTTCGCTTTTGCGACTTGTCGTTGCGTTCGTCCTCGTCCGCACCCTGAACCCGCCGGGTTTCAGAACGACCCGGCGCCTTGGCGATCCCATGCGAGATGTAGTTGACCGCGTCGAACCGGGTCATGTCCTGCTCCTGCAGGAAATAAACCGCGTGGCTTTCCCGCTCGGCGAACATCGCGACCAACACGTTGGCGCCTGTGACCTCCTCGCGGCCCGAGGATTGGACATGGATGGCGGCACGCTGCAGCACGCGCTGAAAGCTGGCCGTCGGCTTGGCGTCGTCCTTGTGCGCCGAAACGAGATTTCCGAGCTCGTTGTCGACATAGGTCAAGACCTCGCGGCGCAATCGCTCGAGGTCGACACCGCAGGCGCGCAACACCGCGACCGAATCCTGATCCTCGGTCAGCGCCAGCAGCAAATGCTCGAGTGTGGCGTATTCGTGCCGCCGATCATTGGCATAGGCGAGAGCGCGATGCAGCGATTTTTCGAGATTGCGTGACAGCACTCCCGACCTTCCTTCCTTGCCTAGTCCTTTTCCAGCGTACACTGCAGCGGATGCTGGTGCTGCCGGGCAAAATCCATGACCTGGGTGACCTTGGTTTCGGCTACTTCGTAGGTGTATACGCCACACACCCCGACCCCGCGCCGATGCACATGCATCATGATGCGGGTCGCTTCCTGCCAACTCTTGCTGAAAAACCGTTCCAGGATGTGGACGACGAATTCCATCGGAGTGTAGTCATCGTTCAGCATCAAAACCTTGTACATCGACGGTTTTTTCGTCTTCGGCTTCGCCTTGACGACGACGCCCGTACCCGGTCCTTCCTCGCCGCGCTTTCCGTTGTCGCTCATATCGACCCGGGCCGATCGCCTTTCTTGCTGCCTCATGATATTGGCTTTCCGTCAGGGCGGAAAACCATTTTTCTTGCCCGGCGCCCATGCGCGGCCGCGGGTCGCGGCATCGACGCTATTCCGACCGATAGGGCCGGCGCAGCAGCCGGTCGGTCATTTCGCCGATTGGCGCGCCTTGGTGCAGCACCGCCTCGACCGCTTCGCTGATCGGCATCTCGATGCCGAGGCGCGCCGCCAATTCGGCAACGGCGCTTGCGGTCGCCACCCCCTCGACCACCGAGCGGCGTCCGGCGAGGGCGGCGTCGAGGCTTTCGCCATATCCGAGCGCCAAGCCCAGGGCGTAGTTTCGCGATTGCGCGGCGCTGCAGGTGAGGACGAGGTCGCCCAAACCCGAAAGACCGCGAAACGTTTCGGCATGGGCGCCTCGAGCAACCCCGAGCCGGACCATTTCGGCGAGCCCTCGGGTGATCAGCGCCGCCCGAGCGCTGTCGCCGAGCCCGCGCCCGGCGACAATTCCACAGGCGATCGCCAAAACATTTTTGACCGCACCGCCAATCTCGGCGCCGATCGGGTCCGGCGACAGATAGGGGCGAAACCGGCTGCCGCCGAGGGCTGCCATAAACAGCCTGGCAACCGCCGCATCGGCGCTGGCGATCGTGACCGCAGTCGGCAGTCCGCCGGCCACCTCAACCGCAAAGCTCGGACCTGAAAGCACGGCAAAGGGCGAGCCCGGCAGCATTTCGGCGCCGATCTGCGACATCGTCGCGAGCGACCCGGTCTCGATGCCCTTGGCGCAATGCAGCACCGGCAAACCGCGCGGGATGTGGCGGCACAGGGTGCTCAGCACACCCCGCAGAAACTGCGCCGGGACCACGAGCAGCGCTCCATCGGCGCTTTCCACGGCTATCTCGATGTCGGCGGCCGCGGCGATTGCCGGGTCAAGCGGGACGCCGGACAAATAGGACGGATTTTCGTGTCGCGCGTTGATCGCGGACGCAACCTCGGGGTCGCGAGCCCAAAGCGTCACCGGCGAGCCGGCGCGGTGGGCAACGATCGCCAGCGCCGTCCCCCAGGCGCCGGCGCCAATGACCGCAAGCCGCGTCAACCGCTCACGCCTTGACCCCAGCGCCGGGGCGGGGCGGCGCCGCGGCGTCGAGCGGCCAGCGCGGACGGGGTGCGGCGGCGAGGTCGTCGACGAGACCGAGACGCAGCCGCTCCAGCCCGGCCCAAGCGATCATCGCCCCGTTGTCGGTGCACAATGCGGCCGGCGGCGCCACGAAATCAAAATCCGCCGACCCCGCGAGGTCAGCAAGACGCTGCCGTAACCGGGTGTTGGCCGCGACGCCGCCGGCGGCGACGAGAGTTCTGCCTTCCGGGCAATTGCTGCGAAACCAGGCAATGGCATTTGCGGTACGATCGCAAAGCGCTTCGCAAATCGCCGCCTCGATCGAGGCGGCGAGGTCGAGCTGGTCCTGGGCGCCGAGCGGCTCGCGTTCACGCGCAACCCGCCGCACCGCAGTCTTCAGTCCGGAAAACGAAAAGTCGCAGCCAGGGCGGCCAACGAGCGGCCGCGGCAGCACAAAGCGGCTGCCGTCGCCATCCCGCGCGGCGCGCTCGATCGCCGGCCCGCCGGGGTAGCCGAGGCCGAGCAGCTTCGCGGTCTTGTCAAACGCCTCGCCGGCGGCATCGTCGAGGGTAGTGCCCAGGCGGGTAAAACGGCCGACCCCGAAGCACGCAAGCAGTTGGCAATGCCCGCCGGAAACCAGCAGCAGCAGATACGGAAAAGCGACATGCCCGGTCAACCGGACGCTCAGCGCATGCGCTTCAAGGTGGTTGACGGCGATAAAGGGCTTGGCGGCGGTCCAGGCAATGCCCTTGGCCATCATCGTGCCGACGATCAGCCCGCCGATCAGCCCCGGTCCGGCGGCGGCCGCCACGCCATCGAGCTGAGCCAGCGTAATTCCGGCCTCGGCGAGCGCTTGCCGCACCAGGCCGCCGAGATGATCGAGATGCGCCCGCGCGGCGATCTCGGGCACGACGCCGCCATACGGTGCATGGTCGCTGAGCTGGGAATAGACCAGATTGGAGAGGATGTGCGAACCCGATGCGGTCTCGCCGACCACCCCCGCCGCGGTCTCGTCGCAACTCGTTTCGATGCCGAGGACAATCATCGCAGCGGCCACCGCTCGATCTGCGATCTCCGGCCTACCGCTCGGCGGCGCCGACGATTTACCCGGACTGCGCGACCTCGTAGGTCTTCAAGGTCTTGTCGGTGGTCGCATCGATTTCGAGCAATTTGACGGCATAGCCCCACAGAACCGCCGCGTGCCGCAGCACCGCCCGGCAGCTTTTTTCGGCAAGCAACACGCCGTCATGCACGTAGTGCACAAGAATTAGGCAGCGATCGCCACGCAGATCGACGTCCACGACCTGGATGTCGGGTTCGCGGCGCGACAGGTCATATTGCCGGGACAATGCGCTGCGGATCTTGCGATAGCCGATGTCGTCGTGGATCGCCTCGACGCGAAGCGCCGGCTTGGAGCTGTCGTCCGAAACCTCGAACAAGCGGAAGCGGCGGATTATTTCCGGGCTCAGATACTGCAGCACAAAGCTCTCGTCGCGGTAGTTGGCCCAGGCGTGACGCAGCACGCCGTAGCCGTTGCCGCGGCCGGCGATGTCCGGAAACCAGGCCATATCCTCCTCGGTCGGCGTCTCGCAGATCCGGCGGATGTCCGACATCATCGCAAAACCGAGAGCATAGGGATTGATGCCGCTGAAGCGCGGGTCGTCGAAATCCGGTTGGAACACGACGCTCGAATGCGAATGCAGGAATTCCAGCATCGCACCTTCGGTAATCAACCCTTTGTCGTGCAACCGCCGCATGATTTCGTAATGGACGAAGGTTGCACAGCCTTCGTTCATCATCTGGGTCTGCTTTTGTGGATAGAAATATTGCGCGATCAGGCGGACGATACGAATCAGCTCGCGCTGCCAGTCTTCAAGACGTGGCGCCCGCTTTTCAATCAGATAAAGCAGGTTTTCTTCGGGCAGACCGAGCTCCCGCTTGATTTCCTGCAGCCTGGCTTCTTCGACATCGGGATCTTCCTTGTCCCTGCCGGAGCCGGGAACGGTACGCCAAAGATCGTTGTAGGTCGCCTCGGCATGTGCCTGCCATTCCTCGGACCGCCGCCGCTCATCGGCAAGATTGGGTTTTGTGCGATGGGCGTAGCGGTTGACGCCGTGATCCTTCAGCGCGTGGGCCGCGTCGAGCACGCGCTCGACCGCCTCCGTGCCATGCCGCTCTTCGCATTTTGCCACGTAGTCGCGGGCAAAGCTCAAATAATCCAGGATGCCGTTGGCGTCAGTCCACTGCCGAAACAAATAATTGTTTTTGAAGAAGTGATTGTGGCCAAAGGCGGCATGCGCCATGACCAGCGTCTGCATAGTCATGGAGTTCTCTTCCATGATATAGCAGATACAGGGGTTGGAGTTGATGACGATCTCGTAGGCGAGACCTTGCAGGCCTTTGCGGTAGAGGGTCTCGTGAAACGCGAAACGCTTTCCGAAGCTCCAATGCCGGTACATCAGCGGCAAGCCGACCGAAGCGTAGGCGTCGAGCATCTGTTCGGAGGTAATGACCTCGACCTGCACCGGATAGACGTCGAGCCCAAGTTCGTCGACGGCGATTTTCTCGATTGCGTCATAGGTCTGACGCAGCGAGCCGTAATCCCAATTCGGACCGCTATACAGCGGCGCCGAGGCTTCGAGCCGCGCCATCGGCACGGAGCGTGTGTCAGGCACGGACGCCCCCTTTCGAAAACAGTTCGTGAAAGACCGAGAAGATCTGCGACGGATCGCCCACCCGGCGCATCGCGAAATGCGCATGCGCCGGCGCGACCTCGCTGTAGGCCCGCCACAAATCGCTGTCGCGGGCGAGCCCGGTCAAGCTTCCGCCCATTCCGTCGCCGACCTCGACATAAGCAAAATACTGACAGATCGGCAGGACCTCGCCGCCCAGCAGCGCGACGCAGCGGCCGCTGTCGGCGCCATAGTTGTCGCCGTCCGAGGCCTGGGCGGCGTAGATGTTCCAGCGATCGGTCGGATATCGCGCGCGGGCGATCTCCAGCATTTTTTCAAGCGCCGTCGAGACCACGGTGCCGCCGGTCTCGCGGCTGTAGAAGAACGTCTCCTCGTCGACCTCCTCCGCCGTGCTGGTATGGCGGATGAAGACCACGTCGACATGCCGGTAACGCCGGATCAGAAAGACGTGCAGCAGCATGAAGAACCGCTTGGCGAGGTCCTTCATCGCCTCGGTCATCGAGCCCGACACGTCCATCAGGCAGAACATCACCGCTTCGGTATTCGGCCGCGGCACGCGTTCAAAGCGGTTGTAGCGAACGTCGATCGGGTCGATGTAAGGGATGATCTTGCTGCGATGCTCGGCGCGCTCGAGCTCGAGCGCCAGCTTTTCGATCTCCTCCGCGTCGCCGCGCGCCCGCGCCTCTTCCACCGCCTCGCGCAGCGCCTCGACTTCCCACTGCTTCGGCCGGCGCAGCGAGATGCGGCGCGCCATGCTGTTGCGCATCGTGCGGCGCACGCTGAGGTTCGACGGCGTGCCGGTAACGGTATAGCCGGCGCGATGCAGGTCGAACGCAAACGTCTCCCGCAGGCTTTTCTTGACGAGGTCGGGAAGTTCGAGATCCTCGAAAAACATGTCGAGGAACTCGTCTTTCGACAGCGTAAACTCGAACGCGTCCTCACCCGATCCGTCCGGGCTGCCCTGGGAGCCGCCGCGCCCGTCGCCGCCGGTCGGGCGCGGGATCTCGTCGCCTTTGACATACTCCTTGTTGCCCGGCACGACATGCTCGGCGCGGCCGGTGCGCCGGCTGTGGTGAAACACCGGCTCGACAATCCCGCGCATCGGGATTGCGACTTTTTCACCGTGCTGGACGTCGGCGACCTTGCGCTTGCGCAAGGCGTTCTGCACCGCCGATTTGACCTCGGCGCGAGCGCGCGACAGGAACCGCTGCCGGTTGCTCAGGCTCTTGCCCTTGGGGTTGGGCCGGCGGTCGACAATGTTCATCGTCTTCCCTCCACACCAGGCGCCATTCCTGGCACCTATCCGGCCTTGTTTACCCGCATATACCACTCGACCAAGCGCCGGACCTGGCGCTCGGTGTAGCCGCGCGCCACCATCCGCTCCAGGAAATCGGCGTGCTTTTTCTCGGTCTCGCTGTCCTTCTTTGAACCAAAGCTGATCACCGGCAACAAATCCTCGACCTGTGAGAACATGCGCCGCTCGATGACCTCGCGCAACTTTTCATACGACGTCCACGAGGGGTTGCGACCCGAATTGGCCGCCCGCGCCCGCAGCGCGAACTTGACGACCTCGTTGCGGAAGTCCTTGGGGTTGGCGATGCCGGCAGGCTTCTCGATCTTGGACAGCTCCTGGTTCAACAGCTCGCGATTCATCAGCTGGCCGGTGTCGGGATCCTTGTAGTCGGAATCCTCGATCCACGCATCGGCATAGGCGACATAGCGGTCGAACAGGTTCTGCCCGTAATCCGAATAGGATTCGAGATAGGCCTTTTGGATCTCGTGGCCGATGAATTCGGCATAGCGCGGCGCCAACTCCGCCTTGATAAAGTTGAGGTATTTCTTCTCGACATCGTCCGGGAACTGCTCGCGCCAGATCGCCTGCTCGAGCACGTACATCAGGTGGACCGGATCGGCCGCGACCTCCTGCGTGTCGAAGTTGAAGGTGCTCGACAGCACCTTGAAGGCGAACCGGGTCGAGATGCCGTCCATGCCCTCGTCGACCCCGGCCGCGTCGCGGTATTCCTGGCCCGATTTGGCGCGCGGGTCGGTGTCCTTTAGGCTTTCGCCGTCATAGACCCGCATCTTCGAATACAGGTTCGAATTCTCATGCGGCTTCAGCCGCGACAAGACGCTGAACCGCGACAGGATATCCAGTGTCGACGGCGCACAGGCCGCGCTGGACAACTCACTGTTTTGCAACAATTTCTCGTAAATCTTACGCTCTTCGGTCGAGCGCAGGCAGTACGGCACCTTAATCACCGAAATCCGGTCGATGAAGGCCTCGTTGTTCTTGTTGTTCTTGAAGCTTTGCCACTCGGCCTCGTTCGAATGCGCCAGCACGATCCCCTGATAGGGAATGCCGCCGATGTTTTCCGACCCGACGTAATTGCCTTCCTGGGTCGAGGTCAGCAGCGGGTGCAGCATCTTGATCGGGGCTTTGAACATCTCGACGAATTCGAGCAGGCCCTGGGTCGTTCGGTTAAGCCCGCCCGAATAGGAATAGGCATCAGGGTCGTTCTGGCTGAAGAATTCGAGCTTGCGAATGTCGACCTTGCCCACCAGGCTCGACACGTCCTGGTTATTGTCGTCGCCGGGCTCGGTCTTTGAGATGCATATCTGCTTGAGCCGCGAGGGCTGCATCCGCACGACGGTGAATTTTGTGATGTCACCGCCGAACTCGTCGAGGCGCTTGACCGCCCACGGCGACAGGGTGCCGGTCAGCCGCCGCTGGGGAATGCCGTAGCGCTTTTCCAGCTCGGGGCCGAATGTCGCCGGATCGAACAGGCCGAGCGGGCTCTCGAAAACCGGGCTGATCTCCTTGGCGGCCTTCAGCACATAGACGGGCTCTTTTTCCATCAGCTGCTTCAGCCGCTCGGCGAGCGAAGATTTGCCGCCGCCGACCGGGCCGAGCAGATAGAGGATCTGCTTGCGCTCTTCGAGCCCCTGCGCGGCGTGCCGGAAGAAACCGACGATGCGCTCGATCGTCTCCTCCATCCCGAAGAAATCGACGAACTCCGGGTAGACCTTGATCGTGCGGTTCATAAAGATGCGGCCGAGCCGTCCGTCCTGGCTCGTGTCGATCATCGTCGGCTCGCCGATCGCCTTCAGCATCCGCTCGGCGGCCCCGGCGTAGAAGGACGAATCATCGGAACATTTCCCGAGATAGTCCTCTACCGACAGCTCAATGTCGCGCCGGTTGTCGTACAACCTTGAATAGAGCTCGAAAATCCCGTCATCGAATCTCATGTCACACCTCGACCGACGCCAGCGTCCAACCCACTCACACTACGCCGCTGCGAATGAATGAACGCTGCGCGACGAAAAACATTCGCCAAAATCCCAGGTCTCCCCGCCTGCCGCGCCGGGCGACCATCGTCATCGCCAGAGCTTGCAGCAGCCGAATGTCTCTGCGGCCCGATCAGCATCGATCGCGCCTCCTTTCCGGACGTTACCGACGCAATCAGTATGCCAAGCCTTTGTGGCGAGAGTGCGGACCATCGCAGAACCACGCGACCGCGCGCGACTTGTCCGCGAAACCACCCCTTCTGATGCGCCACTGCGCGGGACTCGGACAACATGTTGTGCCAATCTTCCCGATCCTTCTCAGGATATATTGAGTATCGGGAAATCCCAATTAAAATGTAGGTTAACATCGAGGAATGTCATCACCGCCGCGGCACAGCGACGTTTTTTGGCATCCGACCCCGTTTCCACAACCGCGGCGTTCTGCCGCATACCGCCAACCCACGTCGCGGTATCGCGACCCGGCAAGGCCAGCGATCAGCGGCCCATTTTGGGTCCGCGCGACCTCACCGTGTCGCGTTGACGACGTGGTGTTCGTCCCCCGCGAGCGACGCAGGGCTGCGATGCGGAGATTGCGCGAGCTTGTTTTGCGCCTGCCACTGCTCGACGAGAGATTGCGCCAGCCGATCGGCGAGACAGCCGTAGCTGACATCTGTCATGTGCAGCCCATCCGCGCCGATCAGCGCCGCCGGCCCCAGCTGCCCGGTGCGGTTCCAGTCGCGCATGATGTCGAAACGGCGAAAGTACCCGACCCGCTCGCGGCGTGCGACCGTTGCGATCAGCCGCTCCATGTCATCGAGGGCCGGGCGGGCGAGAACCCGCGGGGCGTATTGCATGTCCATCACCACGACGTCGATCCCGTGCCGCTTCATCAGCTCGACGCCCTCGGTGATCAGCTGCTCCTCCACCCCCAGATCCGCGCGCCGCAGCAGCGCGTTCGTGCCGACCTGCCAAATCACCAAATCGGGAAATGCGTCGACGAGGTCGCGGTTGAGCCGGGCAAACTCCTCGCCGACATCCTGGCCGCTGCGGCCGCGGTTGACGACCTTGATCGCCAAGCTCGGAAGCGCATCGCGCAACTCGCGTTCGAGGCGGCTCGGATAGCTCGTCGCCGGGCTGCTGGCGCCGACGCCCAAGGTCGAGGAGGAGCCCATCGCCAGAATTATCGGGCTCTTGCCCTGGGCAATCAGCGCGGCGGTGCGGTCGAGCGGCGCGCCGAGCGTGGTCAGGGCCGAAGACGCGGCGCAGTTCGGCTTGCCGCCGGTCGGCTCGGCAGCGAAGCTCGCAGCACCGGGCGCGAGCAGGGTCAGCGCGAACCCGAACCGCAACGCGCTCCACCGAATTTTGCTCATTGCCCGGATCTTTCTCATTGCAAGGCGATCCGGATCGCCTCGGCCAGCCGGCGGCCGAGGCATTGATAAACGTTCGCCGCAAGGGTGGCCCGTTCGCCCTTCGCCACGCCGTCCAAATTGAACACTTCCTGCTCGCTCCAGTAGCGCATCATCGCAAAGCGCGGGAACACGTAGATGTCTTTCACATCTCCGACCCGGTGCATCGCGTGCAGGTAGCTTTCGAAATCGATGATGGCGATGGTGCGATGCGAGAATTGCATGTCGACGAGGACGAGGTCGATGCCGCGCCCCGCGATCGCGTCGATGCCGCTCTGCAAGGTCGCGGCGAACGCATCGACCCCCACACTACTGACCGCGTCGGTGGTGCCGGTTTCCCAGATCACCAGGGCCGGGTCCTCGGCGAACACGTCGGTTGGAAAGCGTTCCACCATCTGCTCCGCGGTCTGGTGCGGAACGGCTTTGTTGACGACGGTAATCGGCACCTTCGGATACCAGCCGACAAGCGTTTGCTGCATCCGGTACGGGTAGGAGAGCTTGACCGATCCGGCGGCCAGCCCGGCGGTCGAGGTGCCGCCGATCGCGACGATCTTGACCGGTCCGCCGCGCGTGCAGCTTTTCGGCGAAATGCGGCAGCTTTCCGTCGACGTCCATCAGTTCGGCGGGCACCTCGCAAGCGGGCTCGCCGGCGCGCGGCGAGCCGGCAGGCGCCACCGCTGCCGCGAACCCAGCGATGATGATCCATGCCGGGGTCGACCTGCCGCCGCGTAGGCGACGCCCGAACATTCCCTCATTCCTCCCCAAGGGCCCCACTCTCCGCCGGTTGTGGCGACGGGGCGCGGCCCATTTCACGGTACCAATCGATCAACTTCGCCGTCAGGCACATGGCCAGGATGCCGACTATATTGACCGCAAGCTGTGAAAGCACCCCGGAATTATACTCCGAAAGTACGAAATGCCCCAGCGCCGACAGGAGGATGCCGAGACAAAAAATTTCGAGAGAGTGGCGGCCGCACAAGACGAACGGCCTGGCCGCGCGCGACCGCAGAAACCGCATCCCCGGCGGCACCAAGGCAGCGACGATCGCTGCTGCGCCAAAAAACGGGACAAGGCGGATCGGCGACAGATCGGTCTTGTCGACCGGCCATAAATCGGCGAGGAACAAACCCGGGACCGGATCCCAGATCGAATGAATCGTCCAGCTCAGCCGCACCACAAAGGCGGCGCCCACAACCCCCGCCGCAAGCGCCAGCAACAGGCGCCTGTGCCGAGCCAGCCGCGCTCCCCAATCCCGGTCGAGACCAAGCGCCGCCCCGGTAATGAACAAGAATTGCCACGCCAGCGGATTGAAATACCACTCACGCCCCGCCGGATAGGCCGGGACCGAGACACCATCAATCTGCACCGCCATGTAGAGAGCGAATGAAGCGGCGACGACCACGAGAGGCTGCAGCCGCAGACCGACCAGGATCAACGGGAATGCCACCAACAGGACGATATAAAGCGGCAGAATGTCGAGAAACGTCGGCTGGAACTGCAGCAGCAGCGCCTTGACGATGGCGATATGCGGCTCGGTCAGGAATTCGCCGACGCGCATCTCCTCATTATACATTGGATTATTGAAAGTCGTCACTGTATAAGATACTTCGGCGATAAACATCATAAACAAAAAAATGTGGGCGACATACAGCTGCCAGGCGCGGCGCAAAATCCGGGCGCCGGCATAGAGCGCGCCGTGCACTCCCAGGGCACGGCCATACACGATCGCCGCCGTGTATCCCGAGATGAAGATGAACACCTCGGCTGCATCGAAGAATTGTGTGGACTGAATAGTAAATAAACTTAGTATGTTTTCGGGTATATGGTCGATAAAGATGAATATCAGCGCGAGGCCGCGAAAGAAATCGAGGCGAAGGTCACGTGACAAAGACGATGCCGCTTTGGCTCCCAGCTGCTGCCGGCCGGCCGGGCCATCGGGAGACGACGCCGGCGGCAAACGACCGACACCGGTGAGGCCATCCGCGTCGCCGCGTCCGGTCGCGGCGGGCGCCGCTTCGGGTGAATGGGCCGCGCGCCCGCCGGCGCCCCGCACTTCTTCGAGAGACGACTCTCCGCCGTCTCGACCATGACGGCGGGCAAGGGAGAGGCGCATTCGGCAGCGCCGGTTTCCGTTCGCTCGCCGGGCTTTCCCTTAAAGCGGCCGGTCAGGCGACGCCCTTGCCGACCGCATAGGACGCCTCGGTCTTCGACCGCACCTCGTCGAGGCCGACGCCCGGGGCGAGCTCGGCCAGGGTCATGCCGTTGCGATCTATCGTAAAGACGCCGAGATCGGTAATCACCGTGTCCACCACCCCCTGGCCGGTCAACGGCAAGGTGCAGCGATGCAGCAATTTCGCCTCGTCGCGGGCGGTGTGCTCCATCAGCACGATGACGCGCTTGACCCCGGCGACGAGGTCCATCGCGCCGCCCATCCCTTTCACCATGCGGCCCGGGATCATCCAGTTGGCGAGGTCGCCGATTTCGGACACCTGCATCGCGCCCAGGATCGACAGGTCGATATGCCCGCCGCGGATCATCCCAAAGGATTGGGCGCTGTCGAAATAGCTCGTCGTCGGCAATTCGGTGATGGTCTGCTTGCCGGCGTTGATCAGGTCCGGGTCTTCCTCGCCCTCGTAGGGAAAGGGGCCCATGCCGAGCATTCCGTTCTCGCTCTGCAGCTGAACCGTGATCCCCGGCGGGATGAAGTTCGAGACCAGGGTCGGGATGCCGATACCCAAATTGACGTAGAAGCCGTCTTGCAGCTCGGCGGCGGCGCGGCGGGCCATGTCCTCGCGTGACCAAGGCATATCGCAACTCCTGCGGTTACGCGCCGCGCTTGCGCACGGTGCGCTGCTCGATGTGCTTTTCGAACGAGGTCGGGTGAACGATGCGCTGGACAAAGATCCCGGGCGTGTGGATGTGGTCGGGGTCGATCTCGCCCGGTGCGACCAGATGCTCGACCTCGGCGACCGTCGTCCGGCCCGCCGACGCCATGACCGGGTTAAAGTTGCGCGCCGTCTTGCGATAGACGAGATTGCCTTCGCGGTCGCCTTTCCAGGCATGGATGATTGCCAGGTCGGCGACGAGGCCCCGCTCCATAACGTAGGTTTCGCCGTCGAACTCGCGGGTTTCCTTGCCCTCGGCGATCAACGTCCCGACGCCGGTCTTGGTAAAAAACCCCGGGATGCCGGCGCCGCCGGCCCGGATCCGCTCGGCCAGGGTCCCTTGCGGGTTGAACTCGAGCTCGAGCTCGCCCTTCAGGTAGAGTTCCGCAAACAGTTTGTTTTCGCCGACGTAAGACGAGATCATCTTGCGGATTTGCCCGCTTTCGAGCAGCACCCCGAGGCCGATGCCGTCGACCCCGGCATTGTTCGATATGGCCGTCAAATTCCGCACCCCGGCTTCACGGATCGCGGCAATCAGCTGTTCCGGAATTCCGCACAGCCCGAACCCGCCGGCCATGATCGTCATACCGTCCCGCAGCAAGCCGGCCAATGCGGCGCTGGCGTCGGGAAAGACTTTCTCCATTACGTGCTCCTGCCCTGGCTGGCCCGGCAATTATACAAGCGATCTCGGATTTCGCCTGCGCTTTAATCAGCGCGGGAGGCTGTCGGCGGACCCTGACCGCCCGGTCGACCTCCGACGGTTCTCAGATACGAGCGGCGGCAGGGCAGATGCGCGAATGGTCGTGGTAGCGCGACCATTGAGCGGCGGCTGAGCGGCGGCGGCCGAGAGGTGAAAGCCGCCCGGGACGGCGACCGGCATGCCGCCCGCGAATGGCAATGCCGATCAGAAAAGCCTTGCATCGGCAACGCCCCGATCCGAAATTGGCGCGAGGCTGGGGTGCCGATCCGGGTCGCATAAACGCGCCGCGGACTGGCTGAGATCAGACCCAATGAACCTGGTCGGGCATGCCCGACGAAGGGAGTCCGTCATAACCGCGTCGATCAGCGTTTCGCCGTACACTCCGAAAACCGTGGTCATTGGCGCCGGGGTCGTGGGGCTGGGGATCGCCTGGCGGCTGGCGCAGGCCGGCTGCCCGGTCACCGTCTATGATCGCGGCGAGGCCGGGCACGGCGCCAGCTGGGCGGCCGCGGGCATGCTCGCCGCCGCGGTCGAAACCGAGCCCGGCGAGGAAGCCCTGCTCGGGCTGACCCTCGAGAGCCAGCGTCTGTGGCCGGATTTCGCGCGTGAGCTCGAAGCCGCGTCGGGTATCTCGGTCGGCTACCGAGACGAGGGAACCATCGTCGTCGCCCTGACCCGCGACGACGCTCAGCAGTTGCGGTTCACCTACGAATTCCAGCGCGGCCTCGGTCTCGCCATCGAATGGCTGTCGGGTGCGGAGGCGCGGCGGCGCGAGCCGCACCTGCGGCCCGGCGTTCCCGGCGCGGTGCTGAGCCCGCGCGATCATCAGGTTGAAAATCGGGCATTGGGGCGCGCCCTCGCGGTTGCGGCGCGGCGCGCCGGCGCGACCGTCCACGAACATTGTCCGGTGTGCGAGGTCGAGTTCGGCGGCGGGCGGCTGCGCGGTGTGGTCACCGCCCGCGGCCGCGAGCCCGCCGACGCCGTCGTCCTGGCGGCCGGCGCCTGGTCGCGCCAGATCGGCGGCATCCCCGCGGCTTTTCTGCCGCCGGTGCGCCCGATCAAAGGCCAGATGCTGGCGCTGCGCATGGACCCGGCAGCACCTCTGTTGCGACACGTCGTCTGGCTGCCGCGGGGCTATCTCGTGCCGCGGCTCGACGGCCGGCTGATTGTCGGGGGCACCGTCGAGGAGCGCGGGTTCGACGACACCGTGACCGCCGGCGGGCTGTTGGCGCTGATCGAGGGTGCGTGGCGCGCGGTGCCCGCGATCGAGGAGTTGCCGGTGGCGGAGACCTGGGTCGGCTTCCGTCCGGGCTCGCGCGACGACGCGCCGATGCTCGGCCCGAGCGGCATCGACGGCTTGGTCGTCGCCACCGGACACCACCGCAACGGCATCCTGCTGACGCCGGTAACGGCGCAGGCGATCAGCGCCTATTTGCTGACCGGCCATCTGCCCGACAGCATGCGCCGCTTTTCGCCCGAACGCTTTGCCTCGCCGGCGCCGGCCGGGGAGTTGGTCGACAGCGCGGCGCCATGACGCGGCTGCGCGTCAACGGGGTCGAGGAGGAGGTTGCCGCGACGACACTGGCCGACCTCCTCGCCGACCGCGGCATCGACCCGAAGGCGCGGTTTCTCGCCGTCGCGGTCAACGGCGCTGTCGTGCGGCGCGCGGAATGGCTGGTGCAGCCGCTGGCGCCGGGCGATGATGTTGAAATCGTCCGCCCGTTTTCGGGGGGCTGACGCGCGAACGCTGGGAAATGAAACGATGACCGACGCGTTGACGATCTCCGGCACGACACTCTCTTCTCGGCTTTTCGTCGGCACTGCCGGCTACCCCAACCAGCAGGTCCTGCTCGAGTGCCTCGACGCGAGCGGGGCCGAGATGGTCACGGTGTCGATCCGGCGCATCAGCCTCGAAGGCTATGCCGAAAGCCTGGTCGACCTGCTCGGCGGCCGCTTTCGGCTGCTGCCGAACACCGCCGGCTGCGTCACGGCGCGCGACGCGATCCTGACCGCCGAGCTGGCGCGCGAGGCGCTCGAGACCGACTGGGTCAAGCTCGAGCTGATCGGCGACCGCGAGACGCTCTATCCCGATGTCGAGCAGCTGGTCCACGCCGCCGCCGAGTTGGTGCGCGCCGGCTTTGTCGTGTTGCCCTATTGCAACGAGGATCCGGTCGCCTGCCAAAAGCTTGCCGATGTCGGCTGTGCGGCGGTCATGCCGCTGGGCTCGCTGATCGGCTCGGGGATGGGGATCGCGAACCCGACGGCGATCGAGCTGATCTGTCGGCGCAGCCCGGTCCCGGTGGTGCTCGACGCCGGCGTCGGCACCGCCTCGGACGCGGCGCTGGCGATGGAGCTCGGCTGCGACGCGGTATTGGTCAACACCGCGATCGCCAAATCGCATGACCCGCGGCGGATGGCGGCGGCAATGCGCTCGGGGGTCGAAGCCGGCCGCCTCGCCTATCTCGCCGGGCGCATCCCCAGGCGCCATTTTGCCGAGCCGTCGAGCCCGCAGCTCGGCCTCGTCGGCACCTGACCCGCCGCACCATCGGCCCGCCCCGGCCCGGATCGCGGCGACATTGCGGATGGGTGGCCGAGCGGTTTAAGGCACCGGTCTTGAAATGCGTTGGAAACCATCCCGCCCCGTGTCCTTGGGTACCGCTAAGTGAGGCTTTCTGCGGGTTTTCTGTGGGATGGTCTCGTCTCTATCCCGTCGCGTGCCGCCCCGTCCTATGCCGTTGGGTGCCAATTTGGGTGCCAACTCCCAAGCCGAGCGGGTCGATCGCCTGGCTCGCCGCGCCGGGTGATAGCAGTCGTTCCGCAACAGTCACAGCTCCGAGCTTGTACGGGTCGACGACGACCTCGCCTTCGTCGTAATAGTTTTCGTCCTTACGTATCAGCAGGACCGCCTCGGCGGCGCAGAGCGTTTCGAGGACAACCCCACCCGTTTCGAGGCCCGGTATGGGTTTCGCCCAATGCGCGGCGAACCGCCGCGCTACGTCCTGGTGGCGCGTCCAAGAGAAACCGTACAACCGCCGCCGGCGCTCCAGCCCACTGGTGCCGCGGTACACTCGCAGCGCGGCCCCATGATAATCGCCCGGCATCAATATTCGCAGCGCGCGAGCAAACGTAGGGCGGTCGCCGACCCGCAGAGCCAGCTGCTTCGACTCGATCCAGACCTCCAAAAAGGCCGCGTGGATCTCGGCGCTGACCGCAGGCAACCTCGATACGCGCATCATAGCAAGGCGCCAACCATCGGGGCCGGCCCCGTACAAGGAATTGACTGCGCCCCAGAACCGGTCGACCTCACCCGAAGCGCATGCCGTGGCAAACATTTTCGCGGCCAGCCGCTCGCTCCGGCGTTCGGTCTCTAGCAGCCTGTCGGATTTGTGTCTGTGGGGTGGGGCGCGGCCGGTTTCAGGCGGGCCGCAGGTTGTGCAGCCGGCGGCAGTTGTAGGCCAGCGCAATCAGGAGCCACTCGGCGGCGACGTTTTGCAGGCCGCGCAGGTGGAAGCGGGTGAACCCGATGGCGCTCTTGATGATGCCGAAGACCGGCTCGACGGTCTGTTTTCGTTTGCGGTAGCGGGTCTTGCCATCTTCGCTCTCCAGCTTGGCCTGCATGGCGAGGCGCCAGGGTTCGGCGATCCGCCGCTCGGGCTTGGGCTCGGGTGGGGGGCCGGAAGTCGTAGGGCCGGTGCGGCTGGGTGCGGGCGATCGCCACCAAGGGCTCGATGTGCGGGCTTCGAGCTCGGCGACCGCCTGGCCGCTGGCGAACCCGGCATCGGCGAAGACTGTCCGCGGCAGGCCGATGGTCTTCTCCATGCCCAGGACCGTGGCCGCGAAGATCGGTTGGTCGCTCGGGGTGGTGGCCATGTTGGTCGCCAGGATGAACTGTGTTCCTTCGGCGCAAACCACCGCCTGGGCGTTGTAGGCTTGGCGGTATTCATGCGCTTTGGACTTGCGCATCAACTGCGAAATCGGGGTCGGTCAGGTTGGTCTGCCGGTCGGGCGGCGGCGTCTCGTCGGGCGGCTTTGGGCGGCCGGCCGCGGCGGCCTTTCCTGGCCTCATAGGCCGCCTGCCTCGCCTCGTATGCGGCTGTTCGGCATCCGCCCGGCCTTCCGCCTCCAGCCGCGCGCAGGCGGCGTCGAGCTTCGCCTTGAGCGCCTCGCGCCGGGCGATCTCGGCCGGCAACGCCTGCGGGTCGATCGCGGCGTCGGCCGCCTCCGCCTGCAGCGGTCAAGGCGGCGATGTCGGCGATGAGTTTGTCGCGCAGCGCCTTGCCCGGTCGTAGCGCACCGAGCGGATCTTCGAGGATTGGCGTCAATCTTGGTCCCGTCGATCGACACCGTGCCGAGCCGCAACAGCCCCATCTCGCGCGCCAGCAGCAGCACCTGCAGAAACGCCGCTTCAAACGCCTGCTTGTTGGTCCGCCGAAAGTTGGCGATCGTGTCGTGGTCGGGGTGCGTGTTGGCGGCGATAAAACGAGTGCCGACGTCTCGGTACGTCGCCCGCTCGATCCGCCGCGAGGAGAAGACGCCGTTGGCATAGCTGTAGACGAGCAGCGCCAGCATCAGCCGCGGATGGTATTGCGGCTTGCCGCTCGGCCGAGAGTTGGTGTGAAACGCCGCCAGCCGCACCCGCTTCACCGCCGCCACGATAAAATGCGCGATGTCGTTCGCCGGCAGCCAATCCTTCACATCCGGCGGCAGCAGAAACGGCTGCTCGCGATCAAACGGCATATAGGTCGTCATCGCTATATCCGGTGGTTCCCCTTGCCGCACCCACCGTATCATGATCACGCTCGCCCGTCAACCCGACAGCCTGCTAGGCCTGCAGCCTCCAAGACGCCCAGGTGCTGCATCGCCGCAGGTAGCGACATCGGCAGCGGCCGGGCCAGCTCACTGACCGGCGCTGGACCGCGGCTCAGCCGTTCGACGATCGCACGTTGAGGATGATTGGCATGTCCCTGGAAGCTCAGGCCAGGCGGTAAACGCGCTTTGCCGTGCCGCCGAACAGTGCTGCCTTCTCGGATGGCGAATATCCGGCCGCAAGCCGTTTGAGCGCGTTCCACAAGATCGGATAGCTCGAGCTCGCGCCATCGGGCGGAAAATTGCTTTCGAACATCCCGCGCTCAACCCCGAAAGCGGCGATGCAGGTTTCGATGTAGGGCTTATAGGCGGCCGCGAGGTCCTCCGAGGAAGGCGGTTTTGCGCGCGTATAGAAGTCGAACATGCCGATCGGCATGCCGAGACCCCCGAGCTTGACGACGACGTTCCGGGATTTCGCGACTTCGGCGATGCCGGCCTTCCATTGCGCAAAGGTCTCGGCCTTTTTGTCCTTGTAGGGCCCGATCCCGAGTGGCCCGCCGACATGGTTGAGGATGATTGTGGTTTGCGGGTAGGCGCGGGCGAGGTCGGCAAGCTCGGGCAGCTGAGGATGGTAAAGCCAAGCCTCGAAGGTGAGGTTCATCGGCGCCAGCCGCGCAAACCCGGCGCGCCAGGTCGGGTCGAGCATTTGCCCCTTGACCGGATTGGTGCGCGCCTTGGGGAATGCATCGCTCGCATCGCGGGCAACAGAATGGCGGATGCCGCGGAAGCGGCCGTCCCCGGCCGCGATCTGGGCTTCCAGAACCCGGGTGACCCCGTCGCCGAGCCGCAGATCGGCATGCCCGACGATAGCGCGGCAGAGCCGGGTCGGCCCGTACTGGCCGCTCGCGCTCATCGCGGCCGTGCCGTTGACGAATTCGGTTTCGCCGACGGGCTTCATTTCAGTCGGGCCGGCGGCGCGGTACATCGAGCCGCACTCGATGAAAACGGTCTCGGTGATTTTATGGCCGCTGCCGGTGTCGGCGAGCAATTGATCAAGCAGAAACCGGTTCCCCGGGTGGTCCCACAGGTGATGGTGGGGATCGACGATCTCCAACCCCGGCTCGATGATCTCCTCCTGCTGCAGCGCGAGCCAGGCCGGATCCGGATAATGCGGATTGTACAAGGGTTTGGCTGCCGCGCTGGTGCTCGCGGGCGCGGTGCTCTGGGCGAGCGCGGCGCCGGGTAACAGCGCCGCCCCGCCCAGCAGTCCGGCCGTCCCGCTCAGCAAGGTCCGGCGCGATACGGGTTGCCGTCGAACCGTCTTTTCCATTGTCACTTTCCTCCCAAGCATTTATGTCGGGTGAACCTGCTTATTCCACGGGATGATAAACGCTGTGGCCAGTCGAGTCTTTACATCCGGTTTCGCTCGACCTCGTCTTGGGTGAGCCGCTCCTTGGTCCGGTCGTAAAGCTTGGTCGTGCGCGGGCTCTCATGCGCGGCCATTTCCTGCGCGTGCTCGAGGGCACCACCATTGGCGAGGTAGGCAGTGATCCCGGTCGCCCGGAAGGCCAGCCGGACGTTTGGCGGATGATCCGGCGGCGGGCCGCGGCGGCTGGCATCGCGGCGCCGATCGGCTGCCACACCGTCCAGCCGGCGCCGTGCGGCCGGAGATCCTCGACCTTCATCTTCAAGGCCGCGTTGATGCGCGCAAGGGAATAGGTGAGGGTGGCGATCAATGCCCGGTCGCGCAGATCCCGCAACGTCGTGTCAGGGATCGCCCCGCGAGTACATCCTTTCCCAACCCGTCGCGTGTCCGGTTTAACCGGTCACAAACGCTTCCGAGTTCCGCTTGCCATAGCCGGAAAACGCGTCACCGCCGGGACGAGGCATGGCAACCACGAGCCCCTTTGTTGCGGCACTTTTTTGAAAGTCGACCGCGCTCGGGACAAAGCGGTGCCAGCCTTCCCGACGCCAGGTTGCGGCTGACCCGCGCGGGCAGACCGCGGAAAGAACCGTGACCTGGCAGGATGTGGTGAAGGTCTCGGCCCGCTCACCCTTGCGCCGTGCCCGCGGCCGTTAGGGACGGGTTATAGTATTCGCCGGACACCCAGAAGTCCTGCATCACCAACATGCCCAGCTCGTCGCACGCGTCGTAAAAGGGCGTCCGCTCGGCAATCCCTCCACCCCAGACGCGCAGGATGTTGAGGTTCGCGTCAGTATGCATGCGGACCTCGTCGTGATAACGCGCTTCTCGTCCGCACAGAAGCGGAACATCGCGTCAGTGCCGATCCAGTTGCCGCCGCGAAGGAAGATCCGCTGACCGTTGATCGAGAAGACCCGCGTCTTCCGAGACGAGACGTCGATGGTCGAGACGTCAATTTGGCGGATGCCGAAGCGGGTCACCGTATGATCCGACAATACGCGGGTGATGGTGAAAGAGACGTCGAGAGTGTAAAGCTCCGGCCGGTCCAGCCCGTTCGGCCACCAGAGCCGCGGCTCTTCGATACTATGAGTGAACTCGTGAGTGAACTCGTGCTCCCCGCCGCCTGGAGGGACGGTCACAGCGACGGCTTTCTCAGCCTTCCCTGCTATCGCGTATTCGAGGATACCCGTAACCGAGATCTTAGAAGTGTTCTTGATCGGCGTACGGATCGTCACGCTGGCAGGTGCCTGTGGGCCGCCGGGAACGCGGACGCCGGGAACGGACGTTACCACGTGGAGCGGTCCAATGACGACCGGGCCGGTGAGCTGGACCGTTACCCGATCCCACAGTCCCGCGCTGCGATCCGCCATGGAAATCATCCAGTCCCGGCCGACCGGGTAACGCGCAACCACGCTCTCGCCGATGGCTGGAGGGTTTCCGCCGTTACCATTGGGAACGCCAGGTGGATCGGGCGAGCGAACGAGGAGCGACTTGCCCAAGACGAGGTCGAACGGATCAGGCTGTGAGCCAGAAGAGCCGCTTTGTCGCTCGCTGATCACAATCTATATTGCATTGATAAAGCGTAGATATTGCCGTCGTTCTTGCTTTCTCCATCGAGGTGATATATTCTCCCTATAGAGAAGGATTATACCATGCAGCCGCACGACACCCTGTTCACGCCAACCGAGGCCGCTGTCCTTACCGGCTTGCCGCTCAAGGCCGTGAACAACGCGATCGACAAGAAAACTGTCTCCGCCATCGCAGGCGAGGATGCCGGCCGGCCGACCCGGCTGCTCGATGCCCGCGCCCTCGTTTCGCTGTCCGTCGAGCGCCGGCTTTCCGACCGCATGGCACCGGAACTGCGCCGCAAGGTGTTTGACGCCCTGGCGGAATCCCCGCGCAATGTCGTGTCGCTTGAAGGTGGGCTGCTCAAGATCGATCTGCGCGAACCTCGGCGCGAGTTGGCGACGTCACTGCGCGAATTGCGCCGGGCGCGACGCCTTGTCATCAGCGACCCGGAGATCATGGGCGGCGATCCGGTCTTCCGGGGCACCCGCGTGCCGGTGCACCTGATTGCCGAGCTCGTGGGCCAAGGCGCCACAGAGGCGGATTTGCTCGGCAGCTATCCGCGCCTCACACCTGATATGATCCGACTGGCGCCGGTCTATGCCACCGCCTATCCCCTGCGAGGACGGCCGCGCAAGCAGCCCTGGCGTGATCATCAGCCGGTACATCGGTCACGGCGTCGGCTCGCCGCGATCGCGGTATCGTGAGATTTCTGATCGACGAATGCCTCACCGTCGACCTAGTTGCCGTCGCCGGGCGGGCCGGCCATGAAGCTCATCACGTTGCCCGCGTAGGCAAATCCGGCTGGAAGGACTGGAATGTCGCACGATACGCGCGTGACGGCGATCTCATCTTGGTCACCAATAATGCGAGCGACTTTCGGCGTCTTTACGCGGCGCAGCCGCTGCATGCCGGGCTCGTCATTCTGATCCCGGCGGTCGACCAAATCTTGCAGCAGCGGCTCTTCAAAACCGCGCTCGACGAGCTCGCTATCCTCGGCGAACCGGTCAACCGGGTGATCGAGATCGATCTCGACGGCGACGATGTGACTTTCGCCATCTACGATCTTCCCGCAGGCGAGCCGTAACTCGGTCCGCGATGCCGCTATCGGCCGGAACGTCGAGGTCGGCCCCGAAATCGACGAACAGCGGGCGTGGACCGAATATCGGCGGCGCTGCCCCGCCCGGCGCTATGCCGTCTCAAAACGACGGCTGTGCAAGGCGGAGCTGCGGCGTCATGGATTGCACGATCAGGACCCGGACACTGGCTCGATCCAACTCGCCGGGAAGCCTGATCGGGTCGCCCTACGCCTCCGCTGAAGGGCGGTGAGTCGCAGCGTGGTCCTCAGACCTTCTCGATCAGCTCCATCTGCGCGCCGTCGGGTGCTGCAACCCAGCACACATGCCGACCGTTGTTAAACCGCTCCTCTAGGAGCTGCGCGCCGTTCTTCTTAAGGTTCGCGATGGCGCCGGGGTAATCGTCGGTCTCGATCGCGATGTGCTCAATGCCGACATGCTGCTCATGGTTCTGGTCGGCGTTGATGGTCGTCACGTTGAGCTGCACGCCGTGCAGGTCGAGCTGGCAGCCGCGCCCGGGAGTTTCCCGCTTCACGGTGGCCCCGAAATTGTCGATGTAGAACTTTGCGACCTTTTGCGGATCATCTCTGGTCTTGATGTGGACGTGCCCGAGTTGCATGGCCATGCCCGTCTCCTTTAACCGAGGCGCGCCGAGGCGGCGCCCGCCGCCGCAGCTTCGCAGCACGAGCAGAGGAACTCAACCGAGATTCGCCAGATTCCCGGGTTCGAGAGCGGGAGCGCGCCTTCGACCCGCTGACCGGCTTCGACAGCGGCAAATTGCCGTCGCCCCAAAACGCCCTCGTCCAAGCGTTCAGCGTCCAAGCCCCTCCTGAAAATGGGTAGACGGGTCCCTCGACCTCTCGCGACAGCCCCGACGGCAGTTTCCCACTAAACCGCTCCCGATCGCGTTACAAGAATCCCGCCTATCGCCTTGACCTTACTAAGTAATCGCCGTGATGCGTAACGTCCTTTATGTTGCACTATCTGATTTACGAAACCGCTCTTGTCAAATTGCCGTACAATGTGGGCCAAGAGGACACCTATGATGCCCCAAGAACCAACCCGCACCGCCCGCCTTGAGGCGCACATCTCGCCCGATGCGCTCGCCGTGGTCAAACGCGCCGCCGAGATCCAGGGGCGCAGCGTCAGCGACTTCGTGGTTGCCGTAGCCCAGGGCAGCGCGCACCGCACTATAGACGAAACCCAGATTATCCGCCTGTCGGTCGAGGACCAGCGCGCGCTCGCCGAGACGATCCTGAACCCGCCGCCGCTCGCTCCCGCGATGGAACGGGCCATCGACCACTATCGCAGCGTCGTCACGGAATCACGGTGACCCAGGGGTTCACCGTCGAACCCCTGGGCGCCCATTACAACCGCGCATGCTCTTTTCCTGCAGCGTCGCCGCGCTCGACCGGTATTTTCGGGAGCTCGTGACCCAGGACATAAGAGGTGGCCTGGGGAATCTGGACAGTCTTGTAAACTCGGTCCTGATCGTACGCGCCGTCAGCCGTGAAGGACGCCAGGGGATCGGGGAGCTGGTCGAGCAGCGCGTCACTTCGCGCAGCGTCGTCGCTCTCTTTCTTGGTCAGCTCGATAGCGACGATTTCGCCGCTCTCGCCATCGATGCCAATATGCAGTTTGCGCCACGATCGGCGGCGGGACGCACGGTCGGATGGGCTGGCAAAGTCGAGTGGCAACAATCTTCGGGCCAAAGTCGAGGCAGCAATCGGTCGATACAAACGTCTGATCGGCGATGCCCTTCGATCGCGTCCTGACGAGACCGAGGCCACGGAAGTCGCCATCGCAGCTGCCGCCTTAAACCGGATGCTTGAATTCGGACCAAACTATGTCCGGATCGCATAAACCCCAACGAGGTTGGCGTCACCGCGTTTGCGCGCCTCATCCGCGCAACAACGGTAGCGCATGCGGCCTTCCCGAGCGGCGATTTGCCGTCGGCGATTGCCGGGCTGCAATGGCGTCGGCCAACTATTTTCCGCCGCCGGGCTGATCATTCAACCGGATACCAACACGGGAGTCCGCGATCAACCCGCCTTTGCAGCGCGAAGCAAAATAGTAGCCCAGCACCATCCTCCGCTTTGCTCCGGCCCCCCAAGCGCGGCCATCGCCGCTGGGACAGGGCAACGGCGAGGTTGAATGCGAAGCCGCCATTCACATTCAAGCGGTTTCCCGGACGCCGCCTAGACCCAGACTTCGATGCCGCAAGGCGGTAGCCCGCGATAGGGCAAACGGCGCGCCCTGTTGATCGCTTTTCGCCACTACATTCCGAGATAGGCGCGGCGCACCCGGTCGTCGGCCACTAGCGCCTGATGCGCGCCTTCGAGCACCACCCGGCCGGTCTCCAGCACATAGCCATAGTCGCAGGATTCGAGTGCCTCTGCGACGCGCTGTTCGACCAGAACCAGCGTTAATTTATCCTCACGGTGCAATGCCGCGACGCTGTCGAATATCTGGTCGGCGATTGCTGGCGCCAACCCCATGGACGGTTCGTCCAGGAGCAGCAGCCGCGGCGCCGAAGCAATGCCGCGGCCGATCGCGAGCATTTGCTGCTCCCCGCCCGACAACGTTCCAGCAAGCTGTCGGCGACGCTCGGCGAGGACCGGAAACAGGCTGTAGATCCGATCGAGGTTGCGCTGCCATTCGGCACGACCGCGCGTAGGATAGGCCCCCATTTCCAGGTTTTCGAACACCGTGAGGGTCGCGAATACCTGCCGTCCTTCGGGCACGTGAGAGATGCCGAGATGCGCTCGCTCCGAAGGGCGCACCGCGAGCAGGTCGCGCCCCTCGAATGTAATCGTGCCGGAACCCGGGCGCACGGTTCCCGAGATGGCCTTGAACAAGGTCGTTTTGCCGGCCCCATTCGGGCCGACGATCGCGACAAATTGACCCTCGGCGACACGGAGCGTTACACAACTCAGCGCCACGAGCCCGCCATAGCTCACCGAGAGGTCGTCGACTTCCAGCATGCCGGCGCCTGTCACAACTGATTTGTGATCCTGGTGTCGGGGTAGCATAGCGGGACGCGATTAGCCAAACCCGAAGGCGACGCGCGGCAGAAAATCCGTGACGCCCGCGACGCGCTCCGCCTATCGTCCGGCCCGGCGGGGGAACCGATGAATTTTGCGTCCAAGCACTTCTGATGCCGTTCTCAGCTGTCGACTTTCTACAAGCGTTCACCGCTGGCATTCTGGTTGGCGCTACCTATGCCCTGATGTGCGTCGGCCTGGGGATCATCTTCGGCGCGATGCGGGTGATCAATTTCGCCCAGGGCGACTTTCTGATGGTCGGCATGTACGCCGCCTTTTACCTGACCACCGGTTTCGGAATCCTCAGTTTTCTTGGCCCGGATGCCGGGCCAATCGTCGCGGCGTTTCTGGCCGGCCCGATCGTCTTCGCACTAGGCTGGTTTCTGCACCGCTTCGTCGTCGCTCGGGTGACAGGCGCCGAAGTCGCCCAGATCGCCGGCGCCGGCGCTTACGGGCAGATCATTGTGACGCTTGGCCTCTCGCTGATCCTGCAGAATGGCGCGCTGATCGTCTTCGGCTCGACCCCGACCGGCATTCGTACCCCGCTGTCGCGCTCATCGTGGGAGATCGGCGAGATCCTGCTCAACCAGGCTCGCTGCGTCAGCTTTCTGGTGGCGGTCGCGGCGGCGGCGGCGGTCTATCTGTTCCTCAGCCACACGCGGCTGGGCAAGGGCTTGCGAGCCGCCGCGGATAACAGCCAGGCAGCGATCTACATGGGCATCGACGTCGAGCGCGCCCATCGCGTCGCCTGGAGCCTCGGGGTCGGCATCACTGCGGTTGCCGGCGGACTCGTCGCATTTTCACAATCGTTCCAGCCCTATACCGGGTTCGATTTCGTCATCGTCATGTACGCCGGGGTCGTGCTCGGCGGTCTCGGCAGCATTCTCGGCGCGTTTTGGGGCGGGCTACTGATCGGCATCGTCCAGCAGATGTCGACCCTGGTCCTGCCCTACCAACTGCAAAACACGGCGATCTTCGTGGTTTTCCTGCTGATCATTTTCCTGCGTCCGCAGGGGATGTTCGGTCGTCTGAGCGAGCGGACATGAGGACGCAGGCGGAGATCAACCGGCACCGCTGGGCGATCCTGGGGGTCGCTATCGTTGTCGTCATCCTGACGCTGGTGCTGAAGAGCGCCTATTACCAGCTGGTCCTGACCCAGGTTCTGCTATGGGCAGTGCTGTCGCTCGCCTGGAACCTGCTGAGTGGCTACAGCGGCTATTTTTCATTTGGGCATGCCGTGTTCTGGGGGCTAGGCGCCTACACGGTGGCGCTGGGGATGATCTACCTCAACCTGACGCCGTGGCTGACCATTCCACTCAGCGCTGTCGTCGGCAGTTGCGCCGGCGCGCTCATCGGCTACCCGACCTTTCGCCTGCGCGGTCACTATTTTGCGCTAGCAATGCTCGCCTACCCATTGGCAATTATTTATGTTTTCCAATGGCTTGGTTATCAAGAACTGACTTTGCCAATGAAGCGGGAATGGGCCTGGGCGTACATGCAGTTCGACGATCCGCGCGGGTACGTCGTACTCGCGCTCGGTTTGCTGGTGGGGACCCTGCTGATCTCGCTGAAGGTCGAGAACTCGCGCTTCGGCATAGCGCTGTTGGCGATCAAGCAGAACGAGCCGGCGGCCGAGGCCGCGGGTATCGATACCTGGCGATGGAAGATGCTGGCACTGATGTTGAGCGGCGCGCTGGGTGCAGCGGCGGGCGGGCTTTACGCGGTGGTGCTGCTGGTGCTGACCCCCGAGACGGTGTTTGGCATGCTGGTTTCGGCACAAGCCTTGATCCTGGCCTTGTTCGGTGGGGTGGGGAGCATCTGGGGGCCCCTGATCGGCGCGGCCGTGCTCGTACCGCTCGCCGAAGGATTGAACGCCGAATTGGGCAATATCCTGCCGGGCATCCAAGGCGTCGTTTATGGCATCGCGATCATTTTGATCATTCTCTGCGCGCCAGAGGGGGTCTATTGGCGCATGCTCGACCGGTTTGCGCGGAGCAAACCGGCCCCGCTTGCCCCGCCGCGGGCGGAGCCAGCGCCGGTTGCCATGGTGCCGCAGCCCCGCACCGCCGCTGGAGCCGACCTCCTGGTGCTACGCGGGGTGGGCATTTCCTTCGGCGGCGTTCGTGCGCTCGACAGCGTCGACCTGACCGTCCCGGAAGGCGGGCTTCACGGCATCATCGGTCCGAACGGTGCCGGCAAGACCACGCTATTCAATGTCATCAACGGGTTTCTGCCTCCCGATAGCGGTACGATCAGTTTCGCCGGCACCCCGCTGGTAGGACTGCAACCGAACCAGGTATGCCGGCGTGGCATCGGTCGTACCTTTCAGGTGGTGCGCGCCTTTCCCCGCATGACCGTGCTCGAAAACGTCATCGTCGGCGCGTTTGTTGGCGCCGCCGATCAGATGATCGCCGGGCGGATGGCGCTCGCGGCGCTCGACCGCGTCGGGCTGAGCGACCGGGCGCAGGCGATTGCCGGGGGTCTGACGACGCGGGAATTGCGGCTGATGGAGCTGGCGCGCGCGCTTGTGCCGCATCCCCGGCTGATGCTGCTCGACGAGACCCTGGCCGGGCTGGGGCACGCCGATCTGGACGGCATTCTTGGCGTGATCCGGCAGTTGCGAGCCGACGGCATAACCGTGCTAATCATCGAGCACACGATGCAGGCGATGGTAAGGCTGGTCGACCATTTCGACGTGCTCGATCACGGGCGGATGATTGCCACCGGCGAGCCGGATGCTATCGTTCGCGACCCGCGCGTGATCGAAGCCTATCTCGGCAAGAAATGGGTCGAGCGCGTCATCAGTGCGGCGAACTAGGCGATCAGTACCGGCTAAGACGAATAGTACGTTTTGAGGAGCAAACACGGATGAACGACAAGAAATTCACGAGACGCGCGGTGGCCAAAGGACTGACGCTGTCCTTGGGCGCATTGGCGTTGCCCGTCGCGATTACTTCGGCCCGGGCCCAGGCAAAATCGGTCAAGATCGCCTCGATCGCACCGTTGTCGGGCCCATGGGCACGGCAGGGCCAGCTCCTGCGCATGGGCTCCGAAATGGCGGTCGACGACATCAACAGCAACGGTGGCATCAAGAGCCTTGGCGGCGCCAAGATCGAGATCGTTTACGCGGATGCCGGCGACAGCACCGAAAAGGCCAAGAACGCCGCGCAGCGCCTGTTGTCGGAAAACCCCGACCTCGTCGGCGGGACCGGCGCGTGGCTCAGCTCGTTCACTCTGGCGGTGACCGAGGTGACCGAGCGCGCGTCGTTGCCGTGGTTAACACTCAGCTATTCCGACGCGATCACCAATCGCGGGTTCAAGTTCGTCTTCCAGACCTCGCCGACCGCCAATCACCAGGCGGCAGAGACTGTGCCGACCGCGCTCGATCTGGCGCAAACCGCCACCGGCAAGCGCCCTCAGACTGTCGGCCTGATCATGGACAACACCGCCTCGCCGGTCAGCTTCGCCAAGCCGCTACGCGAAGGCGGCTTCGAGAAGGCCGGGCTCAAGCTGGTGGTCGATGAGGTGTTTACGCCGCCGCTTTCGGATGCGACCCCCCTCATCCAGAAGGTGCGCTCGGCCAAGCCCGATTTCCTGCTGCTCCTGACCTCGGCCATGCCCGACTGTAAGTTGGTGCTCGAAAAGCTCGACGAGTTCAAGCTCTCGCACGGAAAGATTCCACTGGTCGGTAACGGCGCGCCGTTCGGCTCGCCCGAATTGCTAAAGACGATCGGCGCCGAATTGCTCGAAGGGCTGTTGTTCAGCGTCGCGAATTGGCCGACAAAGCGGCAGGAGAATTTTATCGAGCGCTTCAAAAAGCGCACTGGCGAGCCATTCCTGACTCAGGACGGGCTGTGCGGCTATGGCGATATAGCAATTATGAAAGCGGCGCTGGAAGTCGCCGGCGCAGCCGACCGGCTAAAGGTCGCCGATGCCATCCGCGCGATGGACCTGACAACCGGGCCGGCCGCGGCCTGCTTCCCGGGACCGATCAAATTCGACGAAAAGGGGCGGCGGGTCGACGTGCCGATGATCTTTGCGCAATGGCAAAAGGGAGTTCCGCTGACGGTTTTCCCGACCGACCTTGCCCTCGCCAAGCCGTTCTGGCCGTCGGTATAGCGGCGCCCTCCTCGGAAATCTTGGAATCTTCGAGAAGAACCACGCGGCTAGATCGCGGTCCAGCAAATGGCCGG
>CAVZJF010000032.1:0-13055 GCA_963775525.1 uncultured Alphaproteobacteria bacterium
GAAATCCGGTGCCAGCAATCGGTTATGGCGACCAAATCAGAACGGGCGGACGCATTGACGTGTGTTGCAGCGATGACCCTAACGTCGCTCGCGCTTTGGGCGGTAATCATCCGCTGCATTGTCGCGATCTAAAGGACCTGTCCGCAGTTTGATCAGCAGGCGGCCTCGACTTTTTCGAGATATTCAAGATCGCCGGTCCAACCGCTCGTCTGCTCGGGCGGCGCTTGGGCAATCCAATAATCGCCGGCCCGCATGCGGTAGAGGTAGACCGTCAGCCCGCGCCTAGCGAGCCGCCGGGCTTCGTCGCGGGCTTGCTCAATGGTCTGCTTTCGGATCACGACGCCACCATCAGGAATTTCACTGCCTGCGTCTACACTGACCGTGGGTCGGGAGCTCACCGAACCGCCCCGGCCAGTTTTGTATCGGGCCGGGTCGTCGTTCTTGATAGAGTGTCGCCCTGATGAAACGCATAGAGCAACTTCGCCGGAAGGCCGTACTCTGCCGCCGGTTGGCAAACGTGCCTACGCAAGGCGGTGCATCGCTCAATCGTGTCCTGCGCAACCTGGCACAGAGGCTGGAACAGGAAGCTGAGGCCATCGCGCGACGGTGCACTCAGGTCATGGTCGAGTAGCTCAGCCATTCGGCTTTTGCCCTCACGGATCCGGCCGTGCAGCTTTCCCGCGGCCGGGTCAGTTCGCGCAACGCTCGATAGATCGTCCAGATCGAGACGCCATATGAGGGCATAGCGTCGGTTGTTATCTAAACAACGCTAAGCTGGAACATTTCACGAACTTTGAGAAGTCGCAGTCGGCAATTCAGGCCAGTTCGTCGAGCAGCCTCCTCGCGTCTTTCAGATCGGCCAAAAGAGGAGGCAAAGCCACCGCCGAAGATGGCGGCGAGCGGCTCGCGCTGCTGATGATCGACGAGGCGCCGCAGGGCAAGGGCGTAGGTCTCGTCGCGAATATGCCAGTCGGCAACCCAGGCGAGCTGCCCGAGGCTGGCGATCGTGCAGGCCTCGGCCATGTGAAGCGCAATTCCTCCGCATACCATTGGCGAGCCTGGACGATTGAATCAGTCATTTTCCCTCGGGTTGAGCATGTGCGTGTGCCCGTCGCGCATGTCGGGCTTGAAACCGAGGGCCTGCCAGAAAGCGATGCTTCCGGCGGCGGTGTTGACGGTTACCAGCTGGCCGGCACGCACCGCGTATTCAAGCAAGGCGGTGGCGAGCTTCCGACCGACGCCGGCACGCCGAAGGTACGTTATCAGATATAGCCTCGCTGCAACATCCGTCTCCCAACACTGGTCCCGAGCTAATGCCGCTGGTGCCGATCGGGGCTTACGGCTCCGACGCGGCTTGCGTACCGACAGGGAGGCGGCAAACGCCAAGTTGAGCGCCCCGGCGCCGGGGCTGAAGGCGCAACGGCGCCTTTGCGCCGCCGCTGACCGAGGCCGATCTCCTTTGCGAAGGTCGAGCGCTGCTCGGCGTAGTTCGGTGCCGTCAGCGGATAATCTGCCGACAAATCCCAGCGGCACGATCCCTTCAAAGTGCTTTCCAGAATGCGCCTTATGCGGCTTGCCAGCTTCAGTTGGGTACGGACATCTCCACTCCGAACCAATTACCGCGGGAACAGGAACTGCACCTGAAACCGGACCGCCCAGTCGGGACCGCCGCTCGGGTGCTCGGCGTAGTAGAGAGCCTGGAGCGAGGTGTTGATAGGCTGGCCGCCTATCTTGAAGATCTTGCCGGCGCCGCCGCCGATCGGAACGTTCCAGCGTTGACCTGCATCGGCGCTCCAGTTAGCGGTGACGATCGGCGCGCTGGTGAGATACCAGCCGCCCGGCAGGTTGTAGTTGATGAAGGGCTGCAACAGCGTCTGGTTGACGTCGGCACGGCCTTTCGGCCCAGCGATCGAAAAGAGCTGGCGGGCCAACAGGCCGATGACCCATGGCTTGGGCATCACTAGTCCGACCGCCGCAGGCCCGGCGCTAAGTTTACCCGAGCCGATAACATTCGAGGTTGCCGTCGGTAGATTGATCGACGGCCCCACGCCCCAAATGAAGTCGCTCGGCGCGGCCGGGGAGAAGTAGAAGGTCTGGTTGATGTCGCCGAGACCGAACGTCTCAGGGATGCCGAGAGGGCCGCTGCTGGCCGCCGTAGTGTTCTCGCCGAGACTGCTGGCGCCAAAGCCGGTGTTGACGCTCGGCACGTAGATCAGCGGCGCGATCGTCCGGCTGATGATGTTCCAGTCACCTATGGTGAAGGGCAGGACCGGCTGGATGTTCAGCACATTGGCGGTCTTGTCGTGATTGGGGCCGGCGCCGAAATAGGTGTTGTTCTGAAACGGCAGGCTGTACATCGCCGCGACCGGGTTCTGTGCCGCCGCCGCCAAGTTCTCGGTGGACTCCTGGGCAAAGGCGGACCTCCCGGTGCCCAGAGCAAAGAGACAGACGGCAAGGCCCGCTGCGCGCCGGGTAATAGATGATCTCGGAGCGCTACTCCCGGGTCGGCACACCCGCATCCCTCTCATGTTGTGCGCTTGACCCGTGGCGGTTTCCAACTGCCGTCGAGAACCTCGGGTTTGGGCCAATACGTGCGGATATAGAGCGAGAATTCGTCCTTCGGTGCCGGCACCCAGTTGGTTTCCTTATCAGGACCGGGCGAACCGGCTTGAAAATAAAGGCTGAGCGAGCCGTCCGGGTTGTAGCGGAGCGATTTGCTCTTGGTGCCGAGCGAGAAGCGGTTAAGCGGGTTCGGCTCGAAGAGATGCGCTTTGTTGTAAAGGGTCAGCGACCAGAAGCCGTTGACCGGAGGCAGCGCGCCTTTAGCGAACGTCACGGTGTATCGGTTCGACCCGCTGAGCCGCTTACCCTCGGCGTCGAAGTCCGTGTAGATGTACCGGGTCTCTTCCGGCGCATTGTCGTACATGTTCGACTTGGCAGTGGCCGTGCGCGAGAGGTAGTCGCTGCCCCAGCGCGCGCCGTTTGACGGCGACGTCCAGCCATTTCCGACCGGCCGGCCGTTATTGCGGAACTCGAAGAGCGGCTGAATGAGGTCGCGTTCGGCTGCGGCCGCCGCCTGGTGCAATGTCGCCTTGATCTGTGAGTCCTTTGCCGCCGCGTCGAGCACAGACTTGATGGTGCCGTACAGAGCCTCCTCGCCTGGGAGCGGCGGCACGGCGGTTAGCGCTTCGGGGAGTTGATCGAAGAACTTCTCGGGCATCACCCACTTGGTTTCACCTTTGCCGGCGCCGGGGGGCGCCGGGAACGACGGCACTTTTGACCAATCTTTTGTTTTCATGGTGCCGTCGAACTCGGTCAGCGGATACACCATGACCTGGTTGAGCAACGGCTAAATCGCGGCTTTGTCCTCCGGCGTGTCGTCCTGGAACACTCGCGGGAAAACCGCCGCCAGATCAGTCGACGACCGAAATACGGCGGCGATGCCCGCGGGCGCATCACCCTTCCAACTGGGGCCGACAAGTAAATAGTGGCCGGGTTTGGTGGCGTATTGCTTGCCGATCGACGAGAAGGAATCGGTACGGTGGTCGACGATCTGGTAGGTGAAAAAGCGGTTTCCGAAATCGGGCACTTGGACGACGACAGGCTGTTTGTCGAGAGCCATGAACCCTGCGCCGTAAACGGTGTCCTGGTTCGGGCAGGTCACAAAGCTTTGCTCGGGCTTGATGTAGTCCGTCAGCATGCACACATGGCCGGTCGGCGCCATCGGCAGCACGCCCCCGAGGCGCCCCGGCTCAGGAACCTGTGCGAATGCGGTCCGACGGTTGAGCTGGTTTACCAAGGGCCAGCCCCAGAGGTAGGCCATTCGCGCAACCATGACGATGTACTCCGTTGTCATCACGGTGTGCGGCGGCGTTCCTTTCACATCGGCGGCTGTCGATGGCGAAGGCACTTGCTGGGCGAGCGCCAGCGGGGAAACACTCAAAGCGGCAAAGCTCCCCGTCGCGAGCAGGAGCTGCGCCGCGAAGCGGCGAGCTTTGGTCTCATCATTCTCTCCAGAAATCGATGTCGGATGTGCGAGGCGCTCAGTTGAGCTTTTCGAGATCGCCGGGTTTCCAGCTCTTGTTGATCGCCGCCTCGGTCGGGCCATAGAGCCGCAGAATTGCGAAGTAACCCTTGCCCGGCACCGTGCGCAGCCAGTTGGCCTCCTTGCCCGCAGGAGCCGTCGGGCCAAGGTAAAGCTCGATCGAACCGTCCGCGTCTTGCGCCGGCTTGTCTCGCAGGCCGAGCGACGGAAATGGTTGACCGTTTGCGAGCCCGGAGGCGTTCTCGGCTTCGTAAAGCGTTACCGACCAGAAATTCGCGGCGGGGATATTGGGCGGCAGCTTGAGGTGATAGCTGCTACCCCCCGACAGGGGTGTGCCAGCGCTATCGGTGAAAGCGATCATGTATTTGGCGCCCAGCCCTGGCGTTTGAGAAGCCATTCCCGGACTGAGCGAATAATAGTCTGTAAACATCCAAATCCGGGAATCGAGGACCAGATATCCTCCGGCGACGCTTCTCCAGGCGTAGTCCAACGCCCCCGTTGGATTGGCCGGGGTGCCGTCGGCAAACGGATTGAGCCAGCGCCGGTCCGGGTAGACTTTCAAGGAGCGCCCGCCGATCGTGTCCTCGAAACCGATGACCCGGCTCATCTTGTAGGCCGTCTTTGCGGCGCGATCGAGGATCGCCCTGGTTGCCGCATCTGGCGTAAAGGGCTGGCCTTTGGCGATGCCGATCGCCGCGAGCATACCGAGCCAGTCGGGATCGGCAAGCGTGGCGCCCTCGCTGTCGACAAGCTGTTTGAGCTGATCAAAGGCGCGGGCGTCGCTTGCCGGCAGCATGTTCACCGGCACTCCGGAGGCATCGGGAAACTGCATCGGTTTGGCGGTGGCCTGATCGCCGAGCGGGTAGATCTTCGCTCCTTCCATCAGCTTTACCGCCGGCGTCAGGTTGCTCGGGTCCTGGTAGAACGAGCGCAGAAAAACAAAGACGTTGTTGGTCGCCGAGCGAAATACGAAGTACCCGACGGGTATCGGTTTGTTGTAGTCGGGTGGCAAGATCAGGAGTTTGCCGCCCTTGGCCTGGTCGGGACCGAAAAACCCGACATCGCCGAGAAATACCTTGCCGTCGATGGTCGGGCCGGGGATCGGGCGCTGCCAGAAATCGAGCAGGATGCCTTGCAGCCCCGGCGGCGCTTCGAACACCATCGGGCCATCCTTGCCGACATCGAGATAGCTCATGGCGTAGATCACGTCGGAGTTCGGCGTCGTCACGAGCGTCTTGGCGTCGAGGCGCTTCTTCCACACCGGCAGGACGTTGTAGCCGGCGCCGAAGGTCTTCTCCGACCCGGTTTTCATGCCAAGCGTGTTGATGAGCGGCAGCGCCCACAGATAGGTTTGCGTCGCGCGCTGAAACAGCAATTCGTCCTTAAGGAGCTTGGCGGTTTCGGGTGTCGGACGGTTCTCGACCATGGGCGCGTCGGCCAGCGTTTCGAATTCGAGCCGTCTCTGCATGTGCCGCGCTTGCGATACCGAGCCCCGAAGCGAGGGCAATACCGGCAAGTCCACGTAGCAGTTGACGTATCATCCGATCCTCCGTCTACCGGTGCGAGGCCGCCTCAGTGCAGCCTGCCGTTGCGGGTGGCATTGCGATCGGCTCTGGCGATCAGGGCGTGGGCTTCCGCAAAAAGTCGCTCCCGCTCGGCCGGGTCAGCCGCCTCCCCGGCGGTTGCGATCAGTTCCGCGGCTTGCAGGCGCAGCCGGATGCGCGCGCGAGCATCCAAAGAACTATCGTCGGGCTCGGTCGAGTTCCACGGCGCCGCTCCTGCTTAACCCGCACATCAATCTGGCCTTGCTCTGCGCCCGCGGTCTTTGGAAAGCTTGCGGGATGCTGTCGCGATCTTGCTGTTTCGCCTCTAACTTTGGTCGGCGCGCAATCGACCGGGAGTTATTCCGATCTCCCGTCTAAACCGCACGGTGAACGATGGCTGGCTGTCGAACCCAACGGTGCAAGCGATCTCGGCCAACGGAAGGTTGGTTTTTAGAATTAGGTCTTTGGCGCGCTCGACGCGGCGCGTGACGATATAGCGATGCAGCCCGATACCGGTCGTGAGCTTGAACGAGCGGCTCAGGTGATACGGACTGAGACAGGCCACCGCGGCGATATCGGTCAGGGTCAGGCGGTCGGCCAGATGCGTTTCGATGTAGTCCCGCACGCGTCTCAATCGCTCGCGTGAGAGCCCGCTCGGCGGCGCGAGGGTGACCACCGACGCGTTGGCCGATTGCCGGATAATTTGGACCGCGAGCGCCGTGTTCAGCGTGTCGGCCAGGACATGATCGAGGAACCCACCCTCGATGTCGTTGGCGAGGGTCAATACAAGACGCGCTATCAGCGGATCGTCATAGAACCGCGGCTCCAGCCGGACCGTACCTCCGCGCACCATGTCGCAGGCGAAGCTGTCAAATGAGCTGGGGCTTTGCAGTATCTGAATGAGCCGCACCGCCGAGGGCACGTCGCTGCGCACGGGTAAGCCACCGGGGCGAAATGCCAGCCGGTTGCTGTTGCGTTGCAATCGGATCGCTTCCGCCGGGCGGTCGCCAATCCGGACCGCACCAGGTATGTCCGTGAGCGCATAGACAATCCGATGACGATCGCTCCGCCACGTTGCCTCACCGGGTTCGCGGCTGATGACGTCGGCGGAAATCAAACCCCAGGAGCGCGTTCGCTCAACGTGGAACCCGGAGAAGCTCCATATCGGGTTGCCTTGGCCCATATGCTCGGTCGACGCGGGAAGGGGCGAGGCTTCTCCGCCAATTGCCGGCGGAGACCGCCCCGTTCGCCCGGACGTGTGCTTCGGCGGCTCTGAAGCGGCATCGGAACTTGCCGTCACAAGCTCCCCTGGATAGGGCGGCCTTCACCGGTTCGAAGGCACTCGACAGACAGACCACAAGCTCAAGCGGGGTGTCCATCCGATAAACCTTGTATCCGGCCGATCAGGAACTCCACGTGGCCCTCAACGAATGGAACACGGATGCCGAGCGCCGCAGAAACGGCAGCTTTGCAGGACGGTTGTCCCAGTCCACCCCGATGCCGCGTGCAAAAATCAACAATTTCGAGAACGCCGAGGCGGCGCCGGGTTCAACGGGTGAGCCCCCGCATGAACAGCCGAGCGCGAGGATACGCTTAGAACATTCGGAAGGAGGAAACGCCGTGGCCAATCGAGCCGAAACTACGATCACACTGACCGATGCGCCGCATGACGACGATATCGCGGTGATCGCGGACGGGCTGCGCGCCTACAACGAAACGCAAGCGGGATATTCGGCAGTCGTGCACTCGCCGTCCTCGTCCGCGATCCCGAAACCAAGAAGGTCGTCGGCGGTCTGCACGGCCGCACATCACTGGGGCTTTTGCGGGTAGAGCGGTTTTTTCTGCCGGAGGATTCGCGGCGCGGCCGGCTTGGCAGCCGGATTCTCGCCATGGCAGAGGAAGAAGGGCGGCGGCGCGGCTGTACCCGCGCGGTGTTGTCGACAGTCCACTTTCAGGCGCCGGGGTTCTACCTGAAGCAGGGTTGGGAGGTCGCCGCCCGGATCGAATGCGAGCCGCCCGGCCATACCCGGTTTTATATGACCAAGAAGCTGTCCTAAACCTTGGGAGCCGCGATGACCGCCGTTCCGGGCGGGCGTCCCGCCGTTGCAGAAATCAAGAAATCCGCACGGCCGCGGGGGTTGTTTGATATCAGCGAATAGCCTGCGCAGAAGTCCGGTGCGAAAAAGCACGGCGCGGCGATCCACTTTCCAGAAATACCGCCTTCATTCGTACGCCAGGCACCAGCCCGGAGCGCGCAACCAACACTGCTCCTCCGGCAAGTCGTCGCGCCGGTAGAGCCGTGTAACCCGCTCCCAGCCTCCTTTCGCGAATGCAGCTTCGAGCGCGGCTTCGCCGGCAGTATCGCGCATGCCGTGACACGGAAAGATGCCGACCGGCGACACCCAGCGCGCAGCAAAACCGTTGCTACCGCGCTGAATGCGGAAAATCGCGCCTGTGCGCTCAACTGCTTTTAGACCACGGCCGGTGAACCCCGCGACCGTCGTCAACGGGAGGATCAGGCGCCCGCCATCATTGAGGCGATCGAGCCACCTATCGGCCGGGCGAGTTGCGCCAGCGTTGACATAGATTACGTCAGCCGCCGCAAACTCCGCTGTCGCGCCGTCGCCCTGGATGACCTGCAGGTTGCGCACATCGGCAAAATTCGCCGCCAGCCTGACCGCCAGCACCGGGTCGTACTCGATCGCCGTCACCCGGCCGCTGCGGCCGACGAGCTGACGAAGGATCGCTGTGTAATAACCAACCCCGGCGCCGACATGCACGACATGCTCGCCTGGGCGCGGCGCGGCGGTGGCGATCAAAATCGCGTGCAACGCCGGTTCACCGTTGTTCAGATTGCGTTCCGGCAAAATGCCGACGAGCACATTGGTATAGAGATAGACCGGGTTGCGGCTCGGTGTTGGCACATAGCGCCCGTTGCGCAGGATCGGCCACGGTCCCGGGCCGAGAAAATGCTCGCGCGGGACCGCGGCAAAGGCGTTCTCGACCCGACGGTCGCTCACGCTGGCCGCTGCCAGCACTTGCTTGGCGTAGGTGCGCCGCACGATCCCGAGTTCACTTTCGCGGTCCATCCCAAGAGGTTCCGCCTCGTAGCCTTATATCCGCGATCTTATCCTGCCCGATGGAGCACCCGCTATAGACCGCTCCAGCGGCGGTGCTGTCGCTGGCTGTCTCCGGGTTTACCCGTTGGATGGATATTGCCACCTCGGCCGGCAATGCGGCGGGGCCGGTCATTCGCCAGGCGGTGAGGCAGGCGAGCGCCGCGACCGGCAGGCCGGCAAGGAATACCCAAATGCCGGCGACATGTGCCGCCGGTGGAGTAAAACCGTGCGCGAAGCCGGCGAGATTGGCGACCGCGGCTGCCATGGCCGAACCGGCCGCGGCGCCGGTAAGGCGCGCTGTCGCGATTCCAGCGCCGCCGATGGCGCGTTCCTCGCTAGGCAGGGTCCCTAGGATGCCTTGGGTTATGAAGGCGTAAGACAAGCCGAACCCGATCCCGACCAAACCGCCGGCGAGCACGACCAAGTAGATAGGCCCGGTATCGAAAACCAGCGCGCAGGACGCCAGTCCGGCCAGGATCGCGAAGGCTCCCAGACGGATCAGCCGTTTCGGCCAATCGCGGGTCAGTCCCGCTACCGGGAGAGAGATCGCAGTCCAGAAAAAGGCCTCGGCGCTCACGATATAGCCAGCGGCGAGCGCCGACAAACCGCGCGATGTCTGGAGTACGGCCGGTCCATAGACGATCAGCCCCATGGTCGCGAGATAGTAAAGGAACAGCGTCGCGTAGCCGGCGCCGTGGACCGTGCGCGGGTCGCCCGAGCCCGACGGAAAGAGCCGTGCGTCCGCGCGCGAGTCGAGTTTCAGTGCGCACAGGAACGCCGCTATGCCCAAGCCGGTCAACCCGGCGGCGCGGATGAAATCGCCGGCCAAATCCGCTATCGCGATCAGGGTAATGCCGATGGCGATGACGCTCAGCTGCCGCGATGCCACACCGGTTGCCCCGGCACCGCGATCTGTGGCCGGCAGCATGACCCGGGCAGCCGCCGCGACGATCGCCCCCTGAAAGGCGAAGAACCAAAAGACCGCGCGCCAGGAACCGGCATCGGCGAATACACCGCCCAGCATCGGACCGATCAGAACGGCGACGCCCAAACCGAGCTGATCGAGGCGTAGACCCGCGGCAGCAGACGATTCGGGAACAGGAGGCCGATCGCGACCTGGGAGAGACCGGCAAGCCAGCCTCCGCCGATGCCTTGCAGCATCCGCCCCGCGAGGAAGGTGAAAATATCCGGGGCAACGGCGCTCAGCACGCAGCCGGCCAAGTGGGCGAGGGCTGCCCTGTCGTCGCGGAGCGCAAGCCAAAGCGCAGCGCCAGCGTGCCGGAGCTCGCGCCCGTCAACACCGACCCCATCAGGTAGCCTGCCGTCGCCCATCCGAAGAGAGCGTAACCGCCCAGCGCTCGCCCGACGCTCGGCATGATGGTGGCGGTGACGAGGCTGTCGGCGGCGTTCAACCGCACCGCAAGGCAGATCAAGACGAACCGCGCAAGCCGTCCCTCGGCCAGCAAATCCGCCCAGCTTCCACTCGCCAGCGTCGAGGCCAGTTGACAACCTCCATGTTGTCAAAGTGGCGTATAGACGGGACACCGTAGTTTTGCAATGAGTGTGTTGCTAATGTGAGACCCGGAGGGGTGGGTGCGCAGCGACCGCCGACCAGCTTCTGTTCGAACTGAAGACCCGCGGACCGGCGACGACCCACGATCTGGCGGCTCGGGTGGGGGATCACCCGTCAGGCGGCTCGGGAGCACCTAAGACGGTTCGGGGCCGCGCAGCTGGTCGAATACAGGAGCGCACGCAGCGGGATCGGCCGGCCAGGGCTTAGCTGGTCTTTAACCGAAAAAGGCCATGGCCGCTTTCCCGACACCCACGCTCAGATGACCGTCGACAACTTATCGACGCGATCCGCGGCGAGTTTGGCGAGGCGGGACTTGCCCGGATGGTCGTCCGCCGTGAGCAGGCCATGGCGAAAAGAGACGAGGAGGCGTTGCGCGGCGCCGACACGCTTGATGAGCGGATGGCCCGGCTGGCGCGGCTTCGCACGGCGGAAGGATACATGGCCGAAGCCGTCCGCCATGACGACGGGACTTACATTTTCGTCGAAAACCACTGCCCTATCTGCGCCGCCGCCGCGGCCTGTCAGGGCTTCTGCCGCTCCGAGTTGGCACTCTTTGCGCGGCTGCTCGCACCGGCGGAGATCGAGCGTTCCGAGCACTTGCTCGCCGGCAGCCGCCGCTGCTGCTATCAGGTGATGCCCGCCGCTCCCTGATCGGGCGTTTCGCCGAGTATTTTGCGACGGCTTGAAGGCCTATCACCGCCTTGAGCTGCCACTAGCGCACCGTCTGGATCGTCGGCGACGAAGCCGTCGAGCGCCGCCGGCTCGCCGCCTGGCGATGCTCGGGCACAGCCCGACATCGACGCACCGGATTATGGTATGCGATCGGGTCCACCTCAGCCGATCACGTCGGCGGGGCGCTTCTCTCCGCGCGGGCCTTGGGGCATCAGCCGCTCCCCACTTGGCGATAACCGTAGAGCCAAGCTGCGACATACGTCCCGAGCATTCCGAGGATGAACCCAGCGGAGTACACATTCAGGTCATGTACCCGAGGAAAGCTCCCTATTAGCCATCCAATCCCGTTGATGGCAGCGAAACCGGTCCGAGGGTCCTGGCCGGTCAGATCCGGCGGGGAACCGGAGAGGAACTCACGGTTGTGCTGTGGTCCTCGGACTTGCGCGGGTTCACCGAGCGTTCCGATCGGCTGCCGGGCGATCGAATGATCGCCATCCTCAATGCGTTGTTCGATGCGCAGGCGAAGGCTATCGACGACCATGGTGGCGAGATCTTCGAAATTCATCGGCGACGGTCTGCTTGCGATTTTCCCGATCGAGGACAGCGCCCCGCCCGACCGCGCCGCAACCAATGCACTCGAGGCGGCACAGGAAGCGATAGCGGCCGTCCGCCGCCTCAACAGCGAGCCGTCGATGGCGGACGAATTGCCCCTTGAGATCGTCGTGGCGCTGCACGTCGGTACAGTGGTTTACGGGAACATTGGGGCCGCCCAACGACTTGATTTTACGGTAATCGGGCCCGCTGTAAATCTGGTCAGTCGGCTCGAAGCGATGGCGAAAACCCTCAACAGAGCAATCGTGGTGAGCGACGATTTTGCGCGTGCCTATGGGAGACCGCTGATCTCGCTCGGCCATCACCCGCTGCGTGGGCTTGCCGGGCGACGCGGAGCTGTTCGCGCCGATGCTCGGCACTCAGACGGCGCATGCTTCTTCATAGGGGCCAAATGGTTTTGACTTCCGAGCGGCGGGCAGTTTTGTGCCGACAAGCTGAGAAGCCCCGAAGGGGCTCAAGTCTGCCGGCATCGGGTGATCCCGTGGCGAGGGTCAGTCGCGCGGCCGCAGGGTCACGGTTAGCGTATGCCCGCAGCTCCTTCCGCTGTTCTTTTAGGTTGCCCCGATCCTGCGCTTTATGTTTCCGGTGGCCCGAGCAGGCTTGTCGCGGTCGCCAGCGGCAGGAAGAGGATACGCGGATGCTCGCATAGGGCGGTGAATCCGAGGCCGGTAAAAGGCCGACCGCCGCGTCGTCCTTGGCATCGACCAGGAGAGGAATTCGCCTGCTCGGCGCGATACGGCGCGCGCCGCCGCGTCCATCAACAGCAGCCTCGCCGAGGCCGCGGCGACAAAAGGCGCCAGACGACGGCCAGCCGGCCGATCCGCACCGCTGGCAGGGTCGGATACCGCGGCAGGCGCCGCAGAAGTTCGGCGGGCAGCTCGCTCACCGGAATGCCGGCCGATGCCAGTGTGTAGTAGCCGGCGATCGCGCGGCTGTTGGCGGCAACGGCGACAAAGCAGCTTGTCACCCGCCGGCGGATGTCCTGCGTGACCTGCTGATGGAAATACCGGTCCAGCTCGGCGACGCCACAAGCGAAGCTTCCGCCGGTCGTGCTGGGCACCGAGCGCTTCGCAGCGGTATTCCTCGGTCAAATGCTCTTCACGAGCCGGCGATAGCGGGCGGCGGCGCGCTTCAGCGCCGGTGTCGGTTCCGGCGGGTTGAGAATTGCCTCGGCGAAGGCGCGCTGATCCTCGACCGACAGACGGATAATCTGGGTCTCCGCGATCGTGCGGTGCGCCGCTTCCTGCGCCGCGGCGACGACAAAATCGCTGAGGCTGCGCCCCTGAATTTCGGCGGCGCGTTTGACAATGGCAAGTGCGTCGGGCGCTATGCGCGCCTCGATGCGAGCGGTGCGGCTGGGTTCCTGCGGCCATCATGCGATCCTCGTTGCCGCTCTATGTACGGGATTTAGCCGGATATCGCAAGCGCTATGCAGCGCGTTGTCGGCCCCTGCCCGCTCCTTGCATTGTATTCTTGATAACCCCTTTTAC
>CAVZJF010000033.1:0-12409 GCA_963775525.1 uncultured Alphaproteobacteria bacterium
CACAGTGAGGTGTCCTCGGCCTCTGTTGATTTCCTGATTCGATCAGGCGGCATGCTCGCTATCATGAAGGGGACTCGGCCAGTTGCCCGCTACTGTCCTGCCTTCCAAGCGGAGCATCTGGTTGGTGAGGCCGCTGCGACCTCACCTCCCCGCTTAATGGCCGAATAGCGCCTCGATGTCCCGGCGGCTGTGAGCCACGCGCAGGATGAGCACGTCCCGACCGGCGACGCGGTACACGATGATGGTAGCGGTCGGCCGGAAAACTTCGGCGGCCCGGGCCAAGATCGGCGTCACGGGCTCGGCCGGCATAGGGATTCGTCCCAAGCATGTGAAATCGGTCCGTGATGGACTGGATTACGCGCCTGGCCGTGTCCAGGCTGCCGCTTTCCCGGGCGATGTAATAGGCGATGTCTTCCAGGTCCACCTCCGCGCGTTTTGCGAGCCGGTATGCCACTTAGCGGGCCGCTTTTTGCTCCGCCGAGAGGCGGGCGCCGGTGCGCTCGATGATGCCGTCGGTGAGCTCGCGCATCAACTCGCGCGTGATTTCGGTGCCTTCGCCGCGGGCGAGCGAGGTTTCCGCCTCGTCGAGCGTTTCGCGGAATTCGGCCCGAACGTGCTCCCGCTCCTCCCAGAGCGCAAGGGCTTCCTTCACGGCGTCTTCGGGGCGCTCGAACCGGCCCGCCTCAACGGCTAGACGGATCAGCGCTTCCTGGTTGGGGCTCGGACGGATTTCCATCTAGTCAAAGGTAGCATCGCATGATTAGGAGTCAAGGTGCCAGTTATTTAGGTATTGTCCAAGTATAACTCTTGGACTGCGCGCGGCAATTCAAGTCAGCCGGAGGTCTGTTTGTCGGTGCAAATTCGAGCACACGGCGGAACAAAACCCGCCGGTCCGCGATCATCCCTGATGCAAATAGGAAGGTTATCGACAAATGAAGATTTGGTAGGCCGAAGGAGCGGACCTCTCACCACATAGCGTGAGCCGGCGCCAATGAGTGCAAGTCCGTCTCAATCCGTGAGCCTGCGATCACCGAGTGTGAGCCTAAATTAGCGACGGTTGCGAGCCCGACCGCTGATAAGTGCAAGCCACTACACCTAATTGGCGAGCGGGTCGGGGCGGAGCTGAAAGCGGACGACCTTGGGGAAGGTGCCTTTGCCGGTTTCGAGGTGGAACATCGCCCGGGTCGCGTACGTCGTCCACAAGGCCCTGCCCTTCCAGCCGGCGTTCGGGTCGTCGATGCGCCCATCCATCCCCTTCGTGAAATAGTCGTTCACATAGGGGACCCGCAGGACCACGAACTTCCCATGGACGAGAGCGAGTAATGCGCTGTTGAGGTTGCCCGTGGCGATCGGCACGTCCTTGCCGAGACCCAATGTGTTGTGCTGATCGACCCAGACGTAATAGCTCAACTCGGCGCTGCCAGGAGTCATTGATGTTCTTGAACTGCGGACCGGGGAAGGGGTAGAGGGTCCAGCCCTCGGGGCAATGCTTGCCGGTCGCGGTCGGGCCGTTCAGCACCTTACATTTGCTCCGGTCGAAACTCGCCAGATGCCCGCTCGCGAGCGACGCCCAGAAAACGCCCTTGCTGTCGATGTCGCCGCCGCGCGGCCCATAGCCGGGCAATGGCGGCTCGTAGATCTCGGTGAGGGCCGTGTGGGTCGGATCGGGTCCCGGGTTCACGCGAACCACATAACCGGGGTATCCCAGCGAGGTGCCCCAGATCGTCCCATCGACCGGGTTCACCGAGACCGAGTACAGGCCCACGACGACCCGCTTGTCCTTGGTCGGGTCGACCGGCTGGTCGGGCTCGACATAATCGGTGCGCTTGCCATCGCCGACGGTGTCGACGATGAACGGCGTCCACCCCTGTGATTTTTGCTCGTCGCCGGTTTCTTCAAACATTTTTGTGTTGAGCCAGCCGATGACCGGCGTCTGCGGACCGCCGGCGCTGGTCCATAGCGTATTATTGGCATCGTAGGCGAAGTTCAGATGGTGCGTCGGAAAGCAGGTGTTGATCAGCGTGAACTTTCCCGTCGCCGGATCATACATCGACAGCTGGCGACCGGATGCCTGCAGCGGAAAAACCTGCGCCGAGGGATGGCTCGATCCCTGCTTGCAGAAAGCCGGGTTTGCTGCGGAGCGGATCCTGGCGGTGAACCAGACCCGGCCTCTCTCGTCCATCATCGGGTTGTGCGTGACGCTCTCGCTGTCCCAGATCGGTTCCGCACCCCAATAGGGCGAAGCCTCCATCGGCGCGGTCTTCGTGGTCGGCGTGTTTGGATCGCGCACCGGATGGTGGATCTCGCTGACCGAATTATGCGCTGGATCAAGCACCGGTAGGTAGTCGGTGCTCTCCTCGGCCGTGCCGTAAAGCTTACCGTTGGCATTGACCGTCGGATTGCGCCGGTCTGTCGGTGTGAGGTCGTGGAGGTAGGCCGTGGGGCGACTCCAGTCCCACAAGGTGAGCACGACATTGCGCTCGACGCCCTGCGGCCGGGGTGGCTTCGCAAACGGCAGCTCGCCTTTGGCGATTCTGTCGGTCCAGTCGCCGAAATACTTAAACGCCAGCTGCGGATCGAGCTGGCTGATCGTATTGGCCATATTGGTCTCTGCCTGACCGGATTGGATGCGCCGTGCCCATGCGTCCGCCGACGAGTCGAAATGCCCGAGCGCGGCGGGGATCGTCCGCGTCCCGAGAGTGCCGATCCCGTGGCAGGCGATGCAGCCGGTGGTCTTTATCGTATTCAGCCATTCCCACTGGGCGGTTATATTTTCCGGCATGCTCTCATCGCGCTTTGGGCCGGAAAACTGGCTCTGATCCGGGATGTTGAGCATCGAATACCAGTAGATCGCCGGATAATACTGCGCAGCGACCGCCGCATTCGGCGCTGGCACGGCCGTCAAATTGACTATCTTCCCCGGTTTCGTCACGACCCTCTGCGAGTCGATGAGCCCGTAGCCGCGCACCCAGACATCGTAATTCGCCTGGGGCAGTTCCGGGATGACATAACGTCCCTGATCGTCGGTGACGACGATTTTGGCGAATGGTGTTGGCAGCCCGGTGGTTTCGGCAATCACCCAGACGCCCGCCTCCGGCCCGGGCGCGCTCCTAACCACGCCGCCGAGATCATTGTTGCCGATGCGGATCGCCGGGTCGGTTTTTTGCTGCGCGCTGACCGGCATCGGAGCGAGACCCACAACCAGGGCGATACCAATGGCCGTCATCGCCGAGAACAATGAGTTCTTGGTCCTCATCGCTCGATCCCTCCCTACTTGCGAGCATTCTCGCTCCCGAACGGGCGGGCTGCAAGACCGTGCCGTAAGCGTGTGCTGCTGACGGCTACTCCGCCGTGCCGCCGAGCTCGAACGGTTGGGTTTGGCGGAGCAGGTGGCATTCGGCTGCTGGACCCTAAAGCGGGGTCTGAGTAGCAGCGGAACAGAAAACCTACACAAGGCGCGCGGGCCCTATCTGGCTTCGCAACAAACCCCGGTTTGATGCAAAATCTGTGACCGGTGCTGAAGTAGCGCCGATGTCTCCCCATTCTTCCCAAATATCCGTACAAAAACCTATAGCCGATAAACCCTGTCCAGCTCAGGTTGATGCACAGGAGGCCCCGGACATGCTGATCGGCTACATGCGCATATCGACCGGGGAGCAGAACCTCGATCTCCAGCGTGATCCGCTCGAACGGGCTGGGTGCGAGCGGATCTATGACGATGTCTGTTCCGGGCGAGCGACCGATCGTCCCGGCCTTACCAAGGCGCTCGACGTCGCCCGGGATGGCGACGCTCTCGTTGTGTGGAAACTCGATCGCATCGGGCGCTCGCTGACCCATGTCGTCGGCCTTGTCAGCGATCTGCAGAAGCGCGGGGTCGGGCTCAAGGTGCTGACCGGCGACGTGGACACAACCACGGCGACCGGCAGGCTCGTGTTCGGCATCTTCGCGACGCTTGCCGAGTTTGAGCGCGACCTCATCCACGAACGGACCATGGCGGGGCTGGCGGCGGCCCGCGCGCGAGGTCGCGCCGGCGGGCGCCCGCGTGTGATGACAAAGCAGAAACTCAAAGCAGCGATGGCGATGATGGCCGACCGCGACAACGCTGCGCGGGACGTCGCCGCCCAGCTCGGGGTGTCGTTATCGACGCTCTATGCATACGTCGACGCCACAGGCCAGCCACGGGAACCGGCGGCGGAACTCCTCGGCAAACGGGCGCCGAGGGCCTCCGTGCTGGCGCAACAGGCCTGATCGGTGCCGGTCGGTTTCCTTACCGACAGCCAAACCCGCGAGTACGGCCGGTTCTCCGGCGAACCACGCCGGACCAACTCGCTCGCTGTCAATGCCGAATGAACTTTCCCCATTTGTGCCGAAGTAAAATTCCCCAGTTGCTGGATCAGCCGGACGGCTGATCCAGCGGTCGTAATTTTGGCGGGCGCCGACGCCGGCCGTGCGCTTCGCCGCCGACCAGTGGTCGATCACCGGCTCGGCCGAACTCATGACGGTCTACGCGAAAAGCGCGGGCCGTTGGCGGCATGGCCCCCGCATCCGCGAGCGCTACGGCTACCCCGCCTTCGCCGACTTTGGAATCGCGTTCCGCCTCAATCGCTTTCTATAATGCGCTGTGCTGGATCGGCGCCGACCGTCCCTCGGCGCTGTTCGACCGCGCAGTTGCATGGCTGCTTGAAGCCGAGGTGCTGCTACCGGGCCTGTCGGTGCTTGAGCGCACCGTGCCCAGGGTTCGGACGCGCGCAAGCTCGCATCTGCACTGATCGAGGCGATGACGCCTGAGCAGCGGGAGAGCCTCGACGAGCTCGTCGCGGTCCCCGGTGGCGGGCGCCAGAGCCCGCTCGATCGCCTGCGCGACGGCCCATATATTCAGAGTGGCCGCAAGATCAGCCGTGCGCTCACCCGCTTGGAAGAGATCCGCGCGATCACCTATCTTCTTGCGCTTCATTGACGACGAGGCCTATCGGCGCCGCATCCTCATCCAGCTTAACCGCGGCGAAGGCCGTCATCAGCTCGCCCGCGTCATCTTTCACGGCCGACGACGGGGCGAGCTGCGCCAGCGTTACCGAGACGGTCAGGAGGACCAACTCAGAGCGAGTCCGAGCGGCGCACGCGGAACGCGAGTCGAGGTCTGGTTTCAGGACGAGGCGCCTATCGGCCAGAAGAAGACCCTGACCCGGGTGTGGGGGAAAACCGGCAGCCGGCCCGCGGCGGTCAAAGATCTCGGCTTCACCTCGGCCTATGTGTTTGGAGCGGTCTGCCCGGGCGAAGGCAAAGCGGCCGCGATCATCATGCCGATCTGCAATACCATCGCGATGGATCACCATCTGCGCGAGATTAGCAGCCAAGTCGGCACCGCGGCCCATGCCGTGGTGGTCCTCGATCGGGCCGGCTGGCATCAGAGCCAAGCGCTGGCGATCCCCCGCGAAACCGCCGGTGCGGTGGGCAACGCTAAATTCGGCTACGGGTCGGTCCCGCCGATGTCGCGGCGACGGACCCCCTCGGCTGTCCGCGCTTATCCGAGGCGTTAAGCCACTCGATCGCCTCGCTTGATTTCGACCGTGCGGTTGTCGACCGCCGGGAGCATTTGGGCGGGGTCGCGGGTGACCAGGACATCGATAACTGTCGGGCGCTCGCGTTCTTCCATGCCCTGCCGAAGGGCTGGAGACAACGCCTCGGGGTCCGCGACGCGAATGCCGCCACAGCCCATCGTTCGGGCGATCGCCGCATAATCCATCTCGTTGAGGTCGGCCGACTGATAGCGCCCGCCCATCATCGCGTGTTGCAACGCCTTGACGTAGCCGGAGGCGGCATTGTTGACCACGATTACGGTGAGACCGCAGCCGGTGCGGCGCGCGGTCTCGAGTTCGCCGAGCATCATGTTGAACCCGCCATCGCCGCTGATCGCGACCACGGGCCGGTCGGGTGCTGCGAGGGCAGCTCCGATGCCGCCCGGCAGCCCATAGCCGATCGAGGCGAAGCCGCGATCGGGAATGAAATGCCGTCCGGGACGCTTTGTGTCGTAGAGCAGCCCGGTCCAATGCCCGGCGAACCCGCCATCGGCGACGAGGATCGCGTCTGCCGGCAGGGTCTTGTTCAGCTCGCGGCACAGGCGCGCCATATGCACCGGCCGGTCGCGCGAATTGAGCCGCGGCGCGGCATCGTCTTCCCACGCCTTCATGCGCGGGGCTATTTCGCCGATATAGTCGGCCCGCGCCGCGCGGGCAGCGGCGCCGCTGTCGGACAGCGCCTCGGCAAAGTCTTCGAGCCCGGCGCGCGCATCGCCCCACAGCGCGATCCCGGTGGGGATGCAGCGGCCGATCTCTTCGGCGACGATGTCGAGATGAATGACCGGCATGTGCTGCGCCGGCAGGGCGAAGCGCTTGGTCGCGATCTCGCCGAGCTTGCAGCCGACGACGATCAGGCAATCCGCCGCCTCGATCAGGTCGTTCGCGATGCGCGAATAGCGTCCGAACAGACCCACATTGAGCGGGTTCGTGCAGGCGATGCCCCCTTTGCCGGTCATCGTGTGCGCGACCGGGATTGATTGCGCCTCGACAAAACGGGTCAGCGCGCTCCACGCTTCGGACAAGTGAACCCCGCCGCCGGTCAGCAGCAGCGGCCGCTTTGCTTTGGCGATCAGCTTCACGGCGCGCTCGATATCGGCGCGATCCGGGCGGATGCGCCGAGCCGGCGCCTTTAAGGTCGTTTCGTCGACGACGAAATCCTCGGGGGCGAAATCGTGGACCCCATGGGCCACGTCCTCGGGCACGTCGAGCAGCACCGGCCCTGGCCGCCCCGAGGTCGCCACCGCAAATGCGCGCCGCACCAGCTCGGGGATGCGGCTCGTCATCTCGACACGAATAAGCTCCTTGACCGCGGGCCTGAGGATTTCGACCTGGCGGCATTCCTGGGTCATGTTCTTCCACGAATGCGCGCGATTGGTGTCGCCGGCGATCGCGACGATCGGTATGCCGCCATTCAGCGACTCGACGAGCCCTGTCACCAGATTGGTGGCGCCGGGGCCGAGGGTGCCGTCGCAAATGCCGGGGCGGTTGGTGACCCTTGCATAAGCGTCGGCGGCGAAGGCGCCGCAGCGCTCGTCGTTGATCAGGTGGTGGCTCAAGCCGACCAGGCCGACCGCGTCGTAGAACGGCAGCAGTTGGAACCCGCCCATGCCGAACATCGGCCCGGCGCCCGACAACCGCAGCATCTCGGCGAGCGCGCGGCCGCCGGTCATCGTGCCCGACGGGCGATTTTGCAAGGTCAGCGTCATAGTTCCTCCCTATGAGGCAAGGGCGCGCCGCAGCCCGGCGACGAATTCGCGCGCGCTGATGCCTTCGCGAAGGCCGAGCGCTGCAGCGTGGGCGTTGACCCGGCTGATGATGCCGTCCTCGTACGTCGAGCGCGCGTCGCCGATGCGGGCGCTTGCCGCTGAGACTGTCGCGGCGGCGATGCCGCGCGCGTCGAGCGCCGGCAGGCGCGAGGCACCGGCTTCGTCTTTGCCGATTCCAGCGTCGTTATAGAGGACTCCGAGCACGTCATATTTGAGCGCGGTTTCCGGCTTGCCGCCGAGCAACCCGCCGTGTGAGCCGGTGACGACGATCGCGTCCTTGTGCTCGGGCAGGACCAGTGACGCGGAGTTGAGTGCCCAGACTTGTGGCGCTTCGGAGATCAGCAGGAACGCCGCTTCCAGCGCTTCCGGCGGTGCGCGATGCGTCGGCTGTGCCTGTTGCAGCCTGGCGGCAGCGTCGCGGCACGATTGGCCGGGGCTCACCCCAAGCGATGCGGCCAGCCGGTTCACATGGGTGACGACGCCCCGCGCCATCAGGTCCGCGCCATCGCCGATCCGCGCCGTGTCATGACCGACGGTCGCGGCGGCGACGCCGAATTCCTCCAGGTAATCGAGCCCGCCAATCCCGGCGCGGTCGCGGCCGATTCCGGCGTCGTTGAAAATCGCGGCGGCGACATGGAGCTTCGCCGCGAGATAGGCGGCATAGACGCCACCATGCGAGGCGTTGACGACGACCGCGCCGGCGGCTTCGGACCCGAGGCGGGTGATGCTGTCGGCGATGACGATCGGAGCGGACATCGATGCGTCTCTGCCGTTACGCCGCCGCAGCAGACCCGCGTCCTTGGAGCACCTCGCGGATCCCGGCGATGATCCGATGGCGGTCCGGGAAAACATGGTTTTCGAGGACCGGGCTGTAGGGGATCGGCACTGGCAGGGCGCACACCCGCTTCACCGGGGCCTTGAGCCGCGCAAACGTCGCGGCGTCCTCGGTGGCAATTGCCGCGATCTCGGCCGAGAAGCCGGCCGTCGGACCCGCCTCATCGGCGATGACGAGGCGGCCGGTTTTCTGCACCGAAGCGCGGATCGTTTCCGTGTCCAGCGGCACGAGCGTGCGCGGATCGACGATTTCGACCGAGATCCCCTCCGGGGCCAGCTCTTCGGCCGCGGCTAGCGCCTCGTGCACCAGCCAGGCGAGGGCGACGACGGTGACATTGCCGCCCTCTCGTTTGATGTCGGCCTTGCCGAACGGGATCGTGTAGTCCTCCTCCGGCACCGGCCCCTTGCGCGTCATCAATCGGCTCGACTCGAACGAGACGACCGGGTTGTTGTCGCGGATCGCCGTCTTCAAAAGGCCCTTCATGTCGTACGGCGTCGACGGCAAAAACATCTTTAACCCGGCCACGTTCATGAACATCGAATAGGGCGATTGCGAGTGCTGTGCCGCGACCAGGCCGCCGCCGCCGACGGCCGCCCGATAGAGGATCGGGAAGCTCACCTGGCCGCCGAACATGTAGTGGATCTTGGCGGCCTGGTTGACGATCTGGTCCATCGCCACAAAGCAGAACGTCACCTGCCGCCAGTCGACGATCGGGCGGAAGCCGCAGCCGGCCGCACCGATGGCCATGCCGGTCAGCGCGGCTTCGGTGATCGGCGTCGCCCTGATCCGCTGCGGCCCGAACTCCTTGAGCAGCGGCGGGAGCGCATCGGTCGACATGTAGAAGATCTTGGGATCGCGCCGCATCTCCTCAGCGATGGCTTCGAGCGCGGCCTCGTTGTACGTCAGCTCTCGCATCGTCCTGTCCTCGCATCAGGCCGCAAACACGTCGTCGCTCGCCTGCTCGGGCAAGGGGAATGGGCTTGTCTCGGCGAAAGCGACAGCGGCTTCGAGAGTGGCCCTGATGTCACCCTCGATCGCCTGCAGCCCGGAATCGTCGAGCTCGCCCTGGTCTCTGAGCCGCCGCTCGAGCAGCGCGATCGGATCCTTTGCCCGCCACCCCTCGATCTCACCCTGGTCTCGGGGATCGGCCTGCCCCCGGCGCTCGGTGTGGCCGCGCCAACGGTAGGTCTTGCATTCGATCAAGGTCGGGCCGCCGCCCGCGCGCGCCCGGGCGACGGCTTGATTTGCCGCCTGGTAGACCGCAAAGATGTCGTTGCCGTCGACCACGACGCCCGGAATGCCATAGCCGCCCGCGCGCGCCGCGACATCGCTGAGCGCATGCGTCGCAGCTGCCGCGGTGTTCGCGGCATACATGTTGTTCTCACACACGTAGAGCATCGGCAACTTCCAGGTCGCCGCGATATTGAGGCATTCGTGGAACGGCCCTGCGTTCGATGCCCCGTCCCCGAAAAACGAAACCGCCACGCCTCCCTTGCCTTCCATCTGCGCCGCAAGGCCGGCGCCGGTGACGATCGCGATCCCGCCCGCGACGATCCCGTTGGCGCCGAGCATGCCGATACCGAAATCGGCGATGTGCATCGAGCCGCCCTTGCCCTTGCAGTAGCCGGTTTGCCGCCCGTAGAGCTCGGCCATCATGCGGTTGAGATCGGCGCCCTTGGCGATGCAGTGGCCGTGGCCGCGATGCGTCGAGATGATCCGGTCGCCACGGTCAAGCGCGGTACAGACGCCGACGGCGACCGCCTCCTCGCCGATATAGCAGTGCACGACGCCGTAGATCTTGCCGGCAAGATAGTCGGCCGAGGCGCGTTCCTCGAAGCGGCGGATGGTGAGCATCTGGCGCAGCATCTGGCGCTGCTTGTCGGGCGGCAGGTTCGGCGAGAGGCTCATGGGCATGGGGCGTGATCCGTCTGGGCCGGTCAGAGTCCTCATGATGGGCGCGGGTGCGAAGCCTGGCAACCGGAACGCCCGTCCTCGCCTCAGGAAAATTGAACCGGAACGGCCGATGATTCCATCCATCGGGCCATAAAGGGCTGGCGCCGGTCGATTGTGCAAAAAAGTCCAAGGAACTGGATCTTCCCCGCTTTTTCAGGCCGCTTTCCCCGTCCGAAGAGAAAAGCTCGGCGCGAGAAGCCCGCTCTTGCTGGCGGCAGGCATCCTTATCATGCGCACGTGGTAACGGGCCAGTGACGACGGGTGGCTCGGCTTAAGCCCGACCACTGCGGTAAAGCCTGTTGGGGTGCTTGGCGCCATCCTGTCGAGTGGGTCACACATGCGCTGGTGATCGTTGCACTCGATGCGGCCAGCGGGGCGATGACTATAGAGCCGGCTCGGCGAGGAGAGCGGGTCGACGATGCGGCGTGCCGCTCGGTCTCTTCATCGGTGTTGGGGGAGGGGAAGGCTGCTGTCGCCGTGCGTCATGGCCGGGGACTTCCGCGCGAGGCCCGCTGGAGGCAAAGCGTTAGAGTGCCGGAGGAGGGGAGGGTCGCTTACGCGGCGGCCCTAATCGCCTCGGTTGGAGCGAATAATCTCTCCAAGGTAGTGTCGAATGGACGGCCGAGTTCGGTTTGGTGGGCGATTGCCCTTCGCCAGCTCGACCTGCACGGCGGCGCGCTCGGGGCGTGTGAAGTAGCAGCCACCGGGCGCCATGCCGGACTGGGCCAGGTCAAGGACGCCGAAGGCGCCGCGCAGCGGGGCGCGGGGGTGCTGATTTTGTCGCGTGCGAAGCAAGACCGGCGCGCCCTGGCGCGCTCATTCCGCGCGGTAAAATTGGGGCACCGCGTCTCCTTGAGCCCGCGCGGGCCGGCATGGCACGATCGGAATTCCGCCGACCTCCCGTCTTTTGCGACGGAAGGAGAACACGATGATCATCCTCTACGACCACATCCAGGAACTACGGGCCGAGCTACGTTATGCGGAGTACATGCCCGCCGCACGGCGCAGAAATCCTCGCCCTAAGCCGGGCCGCTCCGCGTAACGCTCAGCTCCGCATAATCCGGATTTGGACCGGTGTGGGTTCGTTGCCGCCTCGTCAAGCTCGAGAAGCCGGCCGAGGACGGCGCGACCCACATCGCCCTCTGGGAACCGCACGACTAGCGAGCGCCAGCGCCCCGCCGCGGATCCCCGGGGCGGGTTTTTTTGAATGGGTGGCGGTCCGCGATTTCGGGATCGAATTTGAGCGAAGTAAATTCAGGGGGGCGGCCGCCGCGCCTGGTGGCGCCGCGGCCCCCTGGCGAGGATCGGATCAGCGCGACCAGACGAGCGCGTAGCCACCGTCGACCTCGACGAGGTTGGCGAAGATCGGGGTCGGGAAGGACGGGTCGTCGAGCTTGACCGCGTGATACACGGTGTTCTCCTTCGAGATCCGCTTCCAGGCGGCGCCGATCTCGACATTGCCGGCGAGCACGCGGAGGTCCGGAGCCTTGCCGTTCGGCGAGGGGCCGGCCGGAATGAGGCGGGCTTTGACGTTGAGCGAGAGGGTCCGGATGGTGCTGCTGAGGGTGCCGTCTTCGCCGCGCGTGAAGGTGCCGATCTGAGCCATGGTGACCTCCTTGACTGCTGTCTCAGGACCGCGCCCATCGCGGCCTGATGGCGGTCGACAGCGCCACGACGGCCGGCCCGCAGCCGCAGGCCCGCAGCACAGCGGAGGACGGCCGGGCGAGAGTTTCTTGTTTCGCGAGGAATGCGCGAATCCGGGGTCCCCGCGCGACTTGGCGCGCGGGGTGGTCGGGCAGGGGAAGAAAGTCGCAGACCGGCGGTTGCGGGATCGAGGCCGGCGACCCCGGCGAAGGCCAGGGGAGTGCATCGCGGCGCCTGAGCCGCCGGCCCAAGGCCGCAGGGATGCGGCGGTCCCAAGCCGTCACGGGGAGCCTCGGCTCAAGTATCCTTCGCCGGCGATGACGGGTTCAACGGCACCGCCCCGTGCTCGCGCGAACAACGGCGGCATTCGATCATCCCAGACAACAGCATAGTCCGGCCTCCTTTTCAACCGGGGGCATCATGTCGAAGAGGGTCGGCGGTAAATGGAAAAGTGTGAAGCAGCGGTTGCACTTGACCTCTCCTTATATCGAAGACTTCAAGAGCTGGCTTCGCGACAGCGGCTATAAGACGACGTCTCCCTGTCGAGGTAGGACAGGTTTGCTAAATGTTCTAATATCAGGCCTCGCCTTAGAGTAGCATAGCGCCGGTCGGTCATGGGGGATCGGATGGCTGGG
>CAVZJF010000034.1:0-315882 GCA_963775525.1 uncultured Alphaproteobacteria bacterium
AATCGAGTTGGGGGGCGAGCTGTTGCCTAGTTGCGAATAGCCGCCGCCAAACGTCATTTCCGGTTGATAGGTGGAATTGGCCACACCCGGGACTATGGGCAAACCGGCCTTCCCGTTGAGCGCATAGTAGCCTTCATTGCGGCTCAGATAGCCGACGGTGGCGTGATTGGTCATCGGCTGTTGAAATTGTGCTCCCAGTTCATCCGCTGGATGGGCGCATTCTCAGGGTTCGCGGGAGTCGCGGTCGAGATGGCGATTGGGAGATCGGTCTGCGCGTTGACGCCGCTGAACTGCCACCAGAAGGTGTAGTAAAAGTGATCGGCTTGGCCGACGTTCACGTCGATCCGGAAGAAATACACGTTTTCGCTGTTGGTGAGCGACCCCTGGCCGGACCTGGGGATGAAGTAATTGTTGACTTCCTGGCCATTCGTCGGATCAGGCAATTTCGAAAGAAAGACTTTGGTGATCGGATCTTCGAAGTTGGGATCGATCTGGTTGTTGGGAATCGGCTGGCCTGCCTGGGCGCCATACTTGGCCGGGTCGTAGGGATAGTAGAGCTGGCTGCGGCGCCGCTGAAGTTGCCGGCCGGTGTTGCATCGAGGCGATTGAAGGTGGCGGTTACAGCGCCGCCGTGATCCTGGAAGCCTTCCCAATTGAAGTAGAAGTAGCCTTTCAACAGGTAGGTGTCGCTGTGAAAACCGGGAATCCAATGGGGCCGCCGACAAACGCGCCATAGTCGTTTTCCTTGTCAGGGCTCTTGCGGGCCGCGCCGTACTGGTTGGCATTGAAGAAGTCGTTGCGGAAATACTCATATCCGCCGCCATGGAAGCGCTCGCCGCCGCTCCTGGTTTGGACAATGAGCTGGCCGGAGGTGGTATTTCCATATTGTGCATCGTAGTCGGCGGCCAGATTTTGACTTCGCTGGTGATATCGGGCGACATGCCGAAGTCGGTCTGCAAGCCCACCATCCCGGACTGATTCATGTAACCTTCCGACGTGGTCACGCCGTCGACGATCGCTTCGTCGCCGGTGATGATGCCGCCATTGGTGCGTGAATTGTATGCGTTGTTGCCGCCCCCGGTGGTGACGCCGGGCATAATGATTGCCAGCCGTCACGACGGAACGGGGGGCGCCGGAGATGACCAGGGGAAGTTCTGCAGCGTTTCCGGGGCGACACCGGCTTCGAGTAGGGGTTTCATAGTTGATAAGCGAAGCGTCTGCGGTGACGGTCACCGTCTGGCTTGCGTTGCCTACAGTCAGGTTTACAGGGATGCGGGCATTCTGGTTGACCGCAAGCTCGATGCCCTTGCGGACAAAGGTCTCGAAGCTCGACGCATTTACCGTGAGGTCATAGATCCCGGGGCGAGATTGCGGAAGTTGTATTCGCCCGCGGCATCGGTCACGAAATTCAGCTGGGCTCCGTTCGCCTCGTTGGTGAGTGTCATCTTAGCCCCGGGTATGGCGGCGCCATTGGGGTCCACTACAGTTCCTTCGAGGGAGGCATTGACGTCCTGTCCGAAACTCGACGGGCTCGCCGCTAGCAGAAATATCCCTAGTAGGACCGTCCAAAAATGAGTACTGGCTTTTGAAAGACTGCCTCGCATAAGGTCTCCTTTCGAACTGCACGCTGGGTCCCGACGCACAGAGACCTGCTTCCGGCTCGACAGATGTGGGCATATGCACATCCGCCGGCAAAATCAATTGCACTGAAGTCCTGGAAAAACGGGCCCTGTAACCGCTTTCATTTGGAGGCGCAGCACTCCCTTGAGAGGCCAAACACCTGTCCCGGTATTCATCTGGAGCCTTGACTGACCCTGGGGCGGAACAGCGGAAATCTACGCGCTGCGCTCAGCAATGTCAACCACTTTAATGAGATTCTCTTCAACCCTTAGCATGGGCGATTGGCCAAAATCGCTCGCTGGCGATGCCGGCGGGGAGAGCCGAACCTCTGCGTGGATGTCGGACTTCCCGCGCCTTTCCCGCATGTTCACTCCCGCCCTTCACCACGCGAGTGAAGCGAAGTGCTTGTTTTTCCTGGGAAAAACCGCGTCCGGTTTGGTTTGCCGGTCAGCAGCCACAGTCCATGCTGGAGCGATGTATAAGATGGATCGATGCGTCGGCCAAGTAGAAGAGAATTCCTTTCCGCATTGGCGGCCAGTCTGCCGCTGAGCGTTTTGCGCCAGGCGTTCCCCTCGGCTTTCGTCCCGCCTGGAGGGACATCAGCCCTCTTTCAGCCGGTTCCCCCCACCCAATCCGGCATCACCTGGAAGCATTCCAACGGACGATCTCCGTCCTACTACCTGCCTGAAACCACGGGGGCCGGCTGTGCGTTTCTCGATTATGACAACGACGGCTGGATGGACATCTATCTGGTCAACAGCGGTCCCTGCGATTTCTTCACTCCGCAAGCAGCCGCTGCGCAACGCGCTGTACCGGAACAACCGCGACGGAACCTTCACCGACGTTACCGAAAAGGCCGGGGTGACCAGGAACGCGTTATGGCATGGGCGTCGCCGTTGGCGACTACGATGGAGACGGTTATCCCGACCTGTTCGTCACCAGTACGACCGCAGCATCCTGTATCGCAACAATGGCGACGGAACGTTTACCGACGTCACGGTAAAGCCGGCATCGCCACGCCGGGCTGGGCTACCAGCGCCGTCTGGTTCGACTACGACAACGACGGCCGGCTGGATCTGTTCGTCTGCCGGTTCGTCGAATTCGACAAGGCGGACAATAAGTTCTGCGGCAATGCGGGACGGCGAACGCTAGTATTGCATGCCGACCGTATTTATCCGCACCCTCAGCTGGCTGTTTCACAACAACGGCGACGGAACGTTCACGGATGTCTGCGAGGCAACGGGAATCGCTCAGTCGCTGGGCAAAGGCCTGGGGAGTGGTGGCCACGGACATCAATAACGACGGCTGGATGGATCTCTTTGTCGCCAACGACACCGTCCCAAATTTTCTGTGCGTCAATCAAGGCAAGGGCAGTTCAAGGAGATCGGCTCGCGGCCGGAGTCGCTTACAGCGCGGACGGGCGCGCCCGCTCGGGGATGGGGGTCGATGCGGCCGACTTCGACCAGGACGGCTGGAAGGACCTGTTCGTGACCAATGTAGATCAGGAGATGTATTCCCTCTACCGCAATAACAAAGACGGAACATTACCGATGATCTCGCGCCCGCAAACGGGATCGGCGACTGCACTCGCCGATGAGCGGCTGGGGCTTAAGTTCTTCGATTACGACAACGACGGCAACTCGATCTCTTCTCTGCCAACGGTCATCCCGACGACCAGAATGAAGTCCACTCCGGCAGCGTCACCTATCGCGAACCGCTGCTTCTCTTTCACAACGACGGCCGGGTTCTCAAGAACGTAAGCACTACGGCCGGGCCGATCTTTCTCGTCCCCCTGGCCGCCCGCGGGTTGGCCCTGGGCGATTTCGACAACGATGGGGCCGTCGATGTTCTCATCTCCACCAACAATGGGGCGCCCGTACTGTTACGAAATCAAGCCGCCAAAGAACCACTGGCTGGGCGTCAAACTCGTGGGCAAGCAAGCCAACATCGACGCGATCGGTGCCCGTGTCACCTGGAAGGCCGGAACCCTGAAACGCACCATGCTCAAGTCGGGCGGCGGAAGCTTCCTCTCCAGCCATGACCCTCGCATGGTCCTTGGCATTGGCGTGCACTCCAAAATAGACCATCTCGAGATTCGCTGGCCCGCTCCAAGCACCCGTGTAGAGACCTTCACCGATCTACCCATCAATCGCTACATCTCCATAGTGGAAGGAGTTGGCATCGTTCCTTAACCCGTCCAGGAAATCGGGGGACATCGCATTTCTGAAACTCGAACGCACCACGCCAAACAAAGGGGGACTTCTTGCCAAACTCCGGCCGGCACTCCGCAGACGTACCCGTACTGATCGTAGGAGCAGGACCAACCGGGCTGACCCTCGCCTGTGACCTGGCACGCCGCGGCGTCGACCTCCGCATCATCGATAAAGCCCCCGCCTATTTTGCCGGCTCACGAGGAAAAGGACTCCAACCCCGCAGCCTCGAACTCCTGGATGACCTGGGACTCATCGACGAAATCCTGGCCAACGGACGCTTTCACCTTCCCTTCCGCGGCTACGACGGCGCCACCGTCCTTGGGGACAAGGATATGCACGAAGGCCGCCACCCCACACCCGATGTGCCCTACGCAAGCTCCCTCATCATTCCCCAATTGCGCGTCGAAGAAATACTTAAGGAAGCGGCTCGCCGGCATGGGGACGCCAAGTCGAATTGGCAACCGAACTCATCGACATCGAACAGGATGACGCGACCGTGACCGCCACCCTTCTTCGCAACGGTCTCCAACACCAAGGTCACAGCTCAGTACGTAGTCGCCGCCGACGGAGGCCGGAGCTTTCTGCGCAAACATCTCAACGTCGGTTTCGAAGGCGAGACCTGGAAAGACGAACGCATGCTGGTGGGAGACGTACAGGTGGACGTACTCGATCGCGACCACTGGCACTCCTGGCCGAAACATAAAGACGGATGGGTCGCCCTTTGCCCGCTTCCCTCCACCAATTCCTTTCAGTTTCAGGCACAGATTTCTGCCCGATGAGCCGGATGAGCCCTCCCTCGAGCGCTTTCAGCAGATCATCGATGAGCGCACCCGAAGGCCCGAGATCCGGCTGCACGATGCCACCTGGCTCTCCCTTTACCGTGCCAATGTAAGGATGGTGGACCGCTATCGCGTAGGCCGCGTCTTTCTCGCCGGCGATGCCGCCCACGTTCACTCTCCCGCGGGTGGCCAGGGCATGAACACCGGCATGCAGGATGCGTATAACCTCGGCTGGAAACTAAGCGCCGTCCTGGCCGGAGCGTCTGCTTCGCTGCTCGATACCTACGAGGAGGAGCGGCTGCCCATTGCTGCCTGGCTGCTCGGTGCGACCACCAAGCTTCATCGCCAAGTTATTTCAGTCCAATGCGATCTTCAGCGCGACGAGCAATTCCTCCAACTGGCGTTGAACTATCGCGGCGGCTCCTTGTCCCACGGCGATCCTTCGCTCTCCGCCACCCTACAACCCGGAGACCGCGCCCCGGACGCCCCGCTGCTCGATCATTTGGGAAAGAGTCCGCCTGTTTGATCTTTTCCGCGGCCCTCACTTCACTCTCCTGCAATTCACTTGCCAGGCTCCGGCCGGCGACGAAAACGCAACAGAAATCGATCCCTTTGCTCCCCGGTATAAAATATTGCGCGCCTCCGTCGTGCCGTCGCGGAAAGACGAATTTGCGAGTCCCGGACGAACACAGCTGGAAAATCTACGGTCTCACAACAGGTGCCCTCTTCCTGATTCGCCCTGACGGTTATATCGGCTTGATCGTCAGCCCGAAAGCGCTCCCCAGGTCAAGGACTATTTGCGGAAATTCGCACCTATAAATGATGCAAAGATGCCTTGTCAAGCTCCCTTCTGTGACAATATGCCTTGAGGATCACCTTCTGTGACACTATACGGGTTGAAGGAACCTAAAGGTTTCTGCGGGCTCCTGATATCTACAAAGGGTCCCCGACGTTTTTAGAAAGGCTTTGGAAACAACTGTGGTGTACTCCTTCCGGGGAATGTGAAAGCTACCGTTCCGGTTCGCGGGCAGGAGGGCACCAAATTGGCAATACTTGGATTTACTGCTTTGTTGTGAGTTGTTCGAAATCGGACGGGTCTGTGCGACCGGCCCGCCTATTCGCAGCCAATACAATCCCGGAACGAGCTTCAGGCCACGTGTCCCCCTTCGCAGGTAGCGCGAGAAAAACGGAGGCGAAAAGCTGCAATCGTGTCGTACAGTCGAAAATTCCCCGAGCAGGATCGTGCCATCGAACTGGTTTTCAGCCTGATGCGTCAGCATCCAGAAGGTGTCACCATCCAGGAACTGAATGAGCTCATGCAGGCTCATCACGACAAACTCCAGGGCGAGATTGCCTGGTTCAACTCGATCGACGTTTTGATCGATGAGGGCAGGGTCTACACCTGTCCCAAGTGGAGAGAAAAAGGTTATCTCGAAAGCCTTAAGCTGTTCGTGAAGTAACGATACAAAAAGAGCGGTGACAGACGACCACTTGCCGAAACGTTGACGTTTCGCCTGTCACCCTCCTTCTTCTCGCCAGCCTGATTCCCTTCCCCGGTAAGAAGCTCGCCGCGGCCTACGGCTTCACGACCGTGCCATCGATTGTGCGGTCGGTCGGATACGCTCCACCTCCGGTGATGGCGCCTAACGGATTCTTTGCCGCTAGCTCCTCGTTGACGGCGGCACGTCGACGCTGAAAGACGGCGCGGCGATGACCCACATGCCGGCGCTCCTGGCCTTGGCGAAGCACCCCAATGTGGCGGTCAAGGCGACCGGTGTCCCGCACTATTCGAGCGAACCCTATCCGTTCCCGGCGCTGCACCCGTATCTGCGGCAAGTCTACGACGCCTTTGGCCCGCACCGCATGTTCTGGGGCACCGACATCTCCAAGATGCCGTGCTCGTGGCGTCAATGCGTGACGATGTTCACCGAGGAATTGCCGCGGCTCAAAGGCCGCGACCTCGATCTCGTCATGGGCGAGGCGTTGTGCGCCTGGTGGGGCTGGGACCGGGCGGCCTGACTTAGGTCGCAGTCTCCAGCGGCGCGGGTGCGTGTAGCGTCGCTAACCAACCTACCCATTACATGCTGGCCATACCGGACATGCTGACCACACCGGCGAAGGCCGGTGCCCATTTCCGCCATGGGGTCCCGGCTTGCGCCGGGATGGGCTGCGAGTTGACGGCGATTTTCCCACTCGATCACGTTGATCTTCCCATTCCGCTCCCGTTCCCCGGTCTGCGTTTTACGCTGTGATGGCGAGCTTCCAACCACGCGAATTGCGGGCGCCCTGTCGCTTGGCGACGCCCGGCGGCATTGTTCTTGCGCTCCCAAATTCTCGGCGCAACATCGAATGACGTTCTGGTGTAGGGAGTCCCATGGGGCTTGCTGGCGAGCATGGAGACGTAGAACATCGCATCTGCATCGAGGTGGATCCCGGCCTTCCCGACGGAACAAGTCCGTGGGCTGAAGGCCCACGGGATGGAGCTGAAACGCTACACACAAAAAGGGAAATTCCGGAATGACGGCGAACACAAAGGGCAAGCCGGTCGCGGTGGTGATCGGCGCCACCTCCAAGTGGCAGTCGGACGGCCGCAATACCTTGCTGGCGCACGGGCATAGGGTGGACGACAGCGAATTCCGGTCGGCGTGCGCTGGGGTGTCGGGGGTGCGGTCGCGCAGAAATTCGCGCAGGAGGGTTTCTTCACCGTGCTGACCACCCGCAAGGAGGCCAATGCCGCGCGACTGGCGGCGGCCATCCGCGAGCAGGGCGGCGAGTGCATGATCGTCGAGCTCGATCTGGTCTCGCAGGACTCGATCGCGAATGCGTTCGCCACGATCCGCGGCGAGGCCGGCGATCCCGACGTGCTGGTCTACAATGCGGGCTACCTCGAAGGCCGCGACCTTCCGGCCGACAAGGAGCTGCTGGAGCACATCCCGGTCGAGATGTTCGACACCACCCAGCACATCGCCTGCCGCGGGCCGTTTCTGGTCGCCAAGGAAGTGTTGCCGGCGATGCGCAAGAAAGGTGCGGGGTCGTTTTTCTTTTCCAACAACTCGAGCTCGCTGCGCGGCAAGAAGCGGATGACCGGACAGTCGCTGTACTACCCGAGGGTGATGATGCGCACCCTGGCGCAGGTGCTGACCGAGGAGTATTCCGAGCACGGCGTGCACGTCGCCAACATCGTGATCGACGGCAGCATCGACTCGCCCGGCAGCCGGGCGTTGCCGAGGAACCAGAACCGCCCCGATCTCCAGATCAACCCGGTCAAGATTGCCGAGGCGTTCTATTACCTCCACATCCAGGACCGGTCGTGCTGGACCCACGAGCTGCAGCTGACGCCGTTTTCGACCAAGCCGAGCTACTAACAGCCTGACAGCCGCCTGACGCAGCCGCCCTCGCTTTTCCTCCCCGGCAGCCGGGGAGGGGGTGCGGCGGATTGCGGGAGGGTCAGGCGGCTTTGGCGGCGGGGCCTCGGGTGGTGGAGTCGCGGGCGGCGCGTCGGATCAGCTCGGCCGCGCGCTCGGCGATCATGATCGTCGGCGCGTTGGTGTTGGTCGAGGTCACCGCCGGCATCACCGAGGCGTCGACGACGCGCAACCGGTCGAGGCCGTGGACGCGCAGCTGGTCATCGACCACCGCCATCTGGTCGCTGCCCATCTTGCAGGTGCAGGTGGCGTGGTAGACGGTCGAGCCTTTCTGCCGGGCGTAGTCGAGCAGCTCGTCGTCGGTCTCGACATCGGCGCCGGGGAGGATTTCGGGCCCGCAATACCTGGCCAGCGCCGGGGCCGCGAAAAGCCGGCGGATAAAGCGCAGGCCGCCGACAATGGCGCGGCGGTCGGTCTGCTCGCTCAGATAACGCGGGTTGATCGCCGGCGCTTCGCCGGGGTCGGCGGATTTGGCCTCGACATAGCCGCGCGACAGCGGCCGCATCTGCCAGGCCCCGGCGGTGATGCCCGGGAAGTCGTCGAGCTCGCCGATCTGGCCGTCCTTGAAGCTGCCGGGTGCGATGCTGCACTGCACGTCGGGGGTTGCCGATTCCTCCAGCACCTTGACCGAGGCCGCCGCCAGTGAGGCGCTGTAGGTCAGCATGCCCTTGCCGGTGACGAGGTAGCGCAGGATCTCGCCCGCCAATGCCGCGCCGCGCGAACGCTCGTTGATCGTCGCGGCGCCGCTGACCGGGTAGCTGATGCGGGCGATGTAGTGGTCCTGCATGTTGCGCCCGACTCCGTCGAGCGCGTGGTGGACCGGGATGCCGACACGGCTGAGATGCGCGGGGGCGCCGACCCCGGACAATTGCAGGATATGGGGGGAGCCGATGGCGCCGGCCGACAGGATGACCTCGCGGTCGGCGTCGGCGCGTTCGACGGCGCCGCCGCGGGCAAACTCGACGCCCTGCGCGCGGGTCCCGTCGAACAGGATGCGGCGCACCTGGGCCTTGGTCACGACCTGCAGGTTCGGCCGCTTCATCGCCGGGCGCAGATAGGTGCGCGCGGTGCTGCCGCGCCGCCGGCCGCCGCGGGTCTGCTGGCAATAGCCGATGCCGCCATGCGGCAGCGCGTTCACGTCGTCGCGGTATTCGAGCCCGAGCTGTTGGCCGGCCTCGATCGCCGCACGGCACAAAGGCGGGATGTCGGTCATCCGCGAGGTGAACAGCGGCCCGCCCTTGCCGCGCCATTCATTGGCGTCGCCCTCCCAATTCTCGGCCTTTTTGAAGTAGGGCAGGATGTCGTCCCAACCCCAGCCGCGATTGCCGAGCTGCGCCCAATGGTCGAAATCCTCGGGCTGGCCGCGGACGTAGATCAGCCCGTTGATCGAGCTCGACCCGCCGAGCACCCGTCCCCGCGGGTAAAGAATCGCGCGCCCGGCGGTGCCGGGATCGGGCTCGGCGTGGTAGCCCCAGGTCAAGGTCGGGTGGTCGAGCAGCTTCATAAACCCGGCGGGGACGTGGATGTAAGGGTTCCAGTCGCGCCCGCCGGCTTCGATCAGCAACACCCGCGTCGCCGGGTCCTCGGTGAGGCGGTTGGCGAGGACGCAGCCGGCCGAGCCGGCGCCGATGATCACGTAGTCGGCCTTCATCGATTCCCTCCCGCCGGAGCGTTCGGCGCGAGGCCGCGACGACGTTGATGCGGCAGGCGCGGCTCCGGGACCAAATATTACGTCCCGGTCAAGCTATCGGCAGCCGCGGCCGACGGCAATTCTTTCGCTTCGAGCGCACAGGCGATCGCCGCCGGCTCCGACCCGGCCGCCGGTTCCGGGTCTTTGCGCAGGTCAGAACATGGTCCAGACGTAGACGAAGAACGTGTTGTTGGCGCTCGCGTTGGTCCCGATGCCGTTGATGCTCGTCGTGGAACCGTCGAATTTGTTCCAGTGCGTGTATTGCAGGCCGATGCGGAAATTCAGCCACGGCCAAAATGCCGGGCCGCCGTGGCTGAACGGCAGGTAGGCGATCTCACCGATCCAGCCGGCGCTGTTCGGGCTTCCGCTCGTCGTGCCGTAGAGCGTTGCGTCAGCGGTGCCGCCGACCGAGACCCGCCCGGCGGTCACGCTCCAGGTATGGTCGTAGATATACGAGACCGAGGCGTTCAGGGACTGCAGCCGGTCGTTGGCGTTGTCGGCGAGCCCGAGCGCCTGGCTCGCGCCCGTGTTGTGGTTCTCGTGGATCCAGGCGGCGCGAACGGTGACCGTGTGGGGATCGCCGAGATACTGATATTGCGTGTCGAGGCCGATATCGGTGAACGAGTTCGGTGCCGGCGGCGGAGATGTTCAACGGCGTGACTTGCGAGGCGAGCCCGAACGTTCCTACCTCCCAGGAGTGGTTGCCGACGTTCTTCTCGGCCGCCGCGCGCCAGTAGGGTGCGACGCCGCTGATCGGGCTCTGCCCGGTGGTGTCGACCCCGAGCGCCAGCTGGGTATGGGTCGACAACGGACGGTAGCCGCCGAACTCGAAATAGAACGTGTCGTCGAGAAAGCTGTAGGCGCTGAGACCGGCGACTTGCTGCGCGTAGACCTGCTCGATAAAGGTCGTGACGGTCGGCGACGGCGCCAGCGCCGAGCTGATGAACGGAAAGCTCCAGGCGGGAATCGTGTTCCAGACATCCTGGACGGTCGGGTTGTTGTTGGCGGTGATGCCCCACAGCAAGGTGTGGCCGCCGATTTTGACCGACTTCGCGCAAGCGTATGTCGGTGTTGTCCCAGCCGAAGCGGTGGTCGACGCCGTCATATGTCCCTTGAATGAACGCGCCCAAATTCTCGGTGATTGCCCCGCCGGTAAAGAGGCTCATCTGCTGCATGACAAGGTTGTTGTTGACCCCGAACCCGGGCGCCGCGCCGCCCGGCTGAGCGCGCCTGGGTATTGGTAAAGGTAGGTTGCAGCATGACCGCAAATGGCGGGCCCTTCCAATCGCCGCCGCCCAATGTGTAGCCGCCGAGCTTAAAGCGGCGGCCGAACGGCGTCAGCTCGAGAAAAGCGGTATGGCAAGTCGCGCAGGGCTGGCCGGTCTGGCGCGCGTAAAGCGGCAGTGCCAGTGAAGGGCGCGGTGCCAGGGTTTCGGCAATGACGAAAATCAACCCCAAAATAGCGAGCGCCCGGGCTGGCGCGAACATGGCGCAGCAATGCGCTGCGAGCCGCAAAGAGCGGCGACGCCGTTGGTTCATCGAAACCCCCGTTCGAGCTGCCGTGGCACGCCGCCCGGCGAATTGCAATCACGCCACTTGAATTGATCCCGGCTGCCGCGCGACCCGGTCGTCCCCAGTGCTGCGGGGCGTGTCAGTCAAATCGCGGCAGCCGCAGGACGAGCGGCCGGTCAGCCGGTGGCGAGGACGTCCGACATTGGCCGACCGGCTTGACGGACCGGCATGAAAATGCGGCAAAACCCTTGCGGGCTGATCGCTCCGTCGACCATTTTACAGCTGTCCGGCGCCTGAAACTGCAGACACTTACCGCATCGCTTGTCGTCTTGCGGATGGTCCTGATAGGCGACGGCCGCCTGCGAAATTTTGGGAGCCGCCGAAGCCGGATCAGGCCGTGCGGCAATAACCACCGCAGTCCCTGCCGACCCCATTGTCATCTGCAGCAGCAAACGCCGAGACCAGAGGCCGTTGCGGCCCTCCGTCCCACGAGACATGATTTCTCCCTCTCTGCGCCGAGTTCAACAAGTCATTGTTAGACTGCCCATCGCAGTCGGTTTGCCGACTTTTTCGCGCAGTAAGACTTGCTTGGTGATAGTTTATTCCACCGCCTCACCGGAGCCGGCCAGCGGCGGAAATTCGGCAGAAATCAAAGCGCTGCACGCGATTGCGACGGCTGAAGTGCGGCGAACGGCGCGGTGGGAGCCCGGCCGTTCACGACAATGTTATTAGAACCCGATGGCGCCGGAAACCAGCCGGGGACAATGCCGTTTGGACGAGTGTGGGCGCGGCCGGTGAGGGTTCTTGCCGACGACCCGTCCTCTGCTGGAACCCGGCGTTCTTTAAGATCATGCAAATTAAGATCACGTAAATGTGACTGAGCCCTAAAGCCGGGTCACGGGCTTCCTGTCGGCGATCAGCCGGCTCCCGCTGCGGGCCGACGGTCAATCGCCGCGGAATAATATCCGCTCTCGCCGTGTCGGAGAGCGTGCGGGCGTACATTTCCCCCGTTGGCCGCCGCTCGGCGGTCGAGCCCGCGGGCAATCCATCAACCGGAGGGACAACAGGATGAGGCAGATTACTCGATCTCTCGGCCTAGCCGCGATCATCGCGAGCTCGGCCATTGCCGCAGGCGCCGTCCGCGCCGGCGACGACAATTTCGGTGCGGCGAACCGCTACAGCGTCACGCCGCTCGTCTCCGATCAGGCCGGCAAAGCCAAGGTTCAGGACCCGGTCCTGCAAAACGCATGGGGTGTGGCGTTCAGCCCCGGCGCCAGCCCGTTCTGGATCGCCGACAACGCCACGGGCTGTTCGACGTTGTATGACGGCGACGGCACCAAGGTGGCGCTGCAGGTCGGCATCCCGCTGCCGCCTGCACCCGGCAGTGTTCCCGCGACGGCCTGCGTCAGCGTCAAGCCGTCGATGCCGCCCAACCCGACCCCGGCGGCGCCGACCGGCGTCGTGTGGAACCCGACCACGACTTTCTGGTGCCGGGCACCACGATCCCCGCCGCCTTTATCTTCGACACCGAGGACGGCACGATCTCGGCCTGGGCGCGGGGCCTGTCGCCGGCGGGCAACGCGGTTTTGGCGGTCGACAATTCGGCGGCCAGCCCGAGTGCGGTTTACAAGGGCCTGGTCTTCGGCACCAACGTCAACGGCGTGTTTCTGTTCGCGACGAATTTCCGGGCGGGCACGATCGACGTGTTCTCACCGGCTCCCCCGGCAGCACGACCGGGCTCTACGTGCCGGCGACGACCGATGGGTCGTTCAGCGACCCAAACATCCCAAAGGGGTATGCGCCGTTCGGCATCCAGAACATCAGCGGCGACTTGTTCGTCACCTACGCCAAACAGAACGCCCAAAAGCATGACGACGTCGCGGGGGTCGGCAACGGGTTTGTCGACGTTTTCGACACCGACGGCCATTTGCTGCGGCGCTTTGCTTCGCGCGGAAAGCTGAACTCGCCGTGGGGTCTGGCGCGGGCCTCCTATGCTTTCGGCAAGTTCAGCGGCAAGATTCTGGTCGGCAATTTTGGTGACGGCAAAATCAACGTGTTCGGTTCCGACGGCGCCTTTGTCGCCCAGTTGAACGGCAAGAACGGCAAGCCGCTGTCGATCGACGGGCTGTGGACCTTGACCCTTGGCGGCGGCGCCAAATCGAGTTCCGACACGCTCTATTTCACCGCCGGTCCGAACGGCGAGACCGACGGCCTGTTCGGCACGATCACCCCGGTAGCCGCGTACGAATAGCGCGGGCGAACCGCGCGCGGCCGGCGGCGGGGAGCGCTCGACACACCTCGCCGCCGGCGCCTTTGACGGGGGGCCCGTCGCGTTGCGTCAGCGCTGGCCAATATCGGCGAGGGTCGGCAGATACTGCTTCGCCAATTCGGGCGACATCGGCAGGACGGCAAAGCTGTAGCCGCCGACCGGCGAGCCCAATTCCCAGTTGGCGACGGCCTCGATCTGGACAAAGGCTTCCGTCCCCGCCGTCGAGCTGGACGATGTCGTGCTGGCCGGCGGGGGTCCCGAATGCCTGCACCGAGAGCCGATAGCGCCCCGGCAGGAAATCGTGGGAGAAAAAGGTTCCCTGCTTGATCTGCGACAGTGGCGCGCGGTCGACGTAAACCATCGGGTCGGCGGCATAGATGTTTCCGCCCGGCGGGTCGGCCTGGCGCAGGAACCAGACCCGAGCCATGCCTGCCGCGAGCGGCGGCGCCGCCGCGGCCGGCGGGGGTGTTGTCGCCGGCTGCGGCACGCAACCCGCGAGCAGCAGCGCCACCAGGACGGCGCCAACCCAGCTCGGCATTACAAGACCAAACTTAAATGAACGGTACGGGCGCATGGCCGTCCTCCCTCTTTACGGCCGTGCCGGGAGCGGCCCGTCCGGGACCCGACAACCGCGGGTATAGCGACTGAAGTTTAATATCGTTCGACCCAAGATAAACATTTCGGGCCGACATGGATACGGCGGCGGCGCGCCCGTCGAGGCGAAAGAACTTTCGAAAGCACCGGCAGGTCCCTAAAAATCAGGCAAAAGGCTGAACCGCCTGAGGTGACAAATGCCGGCGAGACAGCCCCGCAGGAGCGGCCTCGCTTCCCTGTTGACGCGACGAGAGCCCTATGCCGCCAGCCGGCGCTTTTGGATCAGGGAGAGGATTTCGGCGGCGGCGGCGGGGATGTTGGTGCCGGGGCCGAAGATCGCGCTGACACCGGCCTTGCGCAGGAAATCGTAGTCCTTGGGCGGGATGACACCGCCGACGACGACCAGGATGTCGCCGGCACCCGCGCTTTTGAGCGCTTCGACCAAGGCCGGGACCAGGGTTTTGTGACCGGCGGCCTGGCTCGACACGCCGACCACGTGGACGTCATTTTCGACCGCCTGGCGGGCGGCCTCCTCCGGGGTCTGGAACAACGCGCCGATGTCGACGTCGAACCCGATATCGGCAAAAGCGGTGGCGATGACCTTGGCGCCGCGGTCGTGGCCGTCCTGGCCGAGCTTGACGACCAGCATGCGCGGGCGGCGGCCCTCGTCGCGGGCAAAGGCCTCGATCTCGCGCTGCATGCGGCGGAAGCTTTCGTCGCCGTGATACTGGCCGCCGTAGACGCCGGACACCGCGCGGATCTGCGCGCGATGGCGGGTGAAGACCTGCTCCAGCGCGTCGGAGATTTCGCCGACGGTGGCGCGGGCGCGCGTCGCCTCGATCGCCAGCGCCAGCAGATTGCCTTGGCCGCTTTTCGCCGCCGCGGTCAAGGCGGCGAGCGCGGCGTTGCAGCGTCGCGGATCGCGCTTGCCGCGCACCTCGTCGAGCCGCGCGATCTGGGAAGCGCGCACCGCGCTGTTGTCGACATCGAGGAGGTCGATTTCGGTGGTCTCGCCCGAGGCGTATTTGTTGACCCCTACGACCGTCTCCTCGCCGCGGTCGACCGCCGCCTGACGGCGCGCCGCCGCCTCCTCGATCCTGAGTTTCGGCATGCCGGCCTCGACCGCCTTGGTCATGCCGCCGAGCGCCTCGACCTCGTCGACCAGCGCCATTGCCGCACCTGCGATCGAGTGGGTCAGGCTTTCGAGGTAATAGCTGCCGCCCAACGGGTCGACGACATGGGTGACGCCGGTTTCCTCGGCGAGGATCAGCTGGGTGTTGCGGGCGACCCGCATCGAGGCGGGCGTCGGCAGGGCCATGGCCTCGTCAAAGGAATTGGTGTGCAACGACTGGGTCCCGCCGAGCACCGCCGCCAATGCCTCGATCGTGGTGCGGACGATGTTGTTGTGCGGGTCCTGCTCGGTCAGGCTGACGCCCGAGGTCTGGCAATGGGTGCGCAATGCCAGGCTCGCCGGGTCCTGCGGCCCGAATTGGCGCATCAGCCGCGCCCACAACAGCCGGGCGGCGCGCAGTTTCGCGATCTCCATGAAGAAATTCATGCCGATCCCGAAAAAGAACGACAGCCGCGGCGCGAATTCGTCGATGGCGAGCCCGCGCGACAAGGCGGCGCGCACGTATTCGAGCCCGTCGGCGAGGGTGAACGCCAATTCCTGAACCGACGTGGCGCCGGCTTCTTCCATGTGGTAGCCGGAAATCGAGATCGAGTTGAATTTGGGCATGTGCCGGGCGGTGTACTCGATGATGTCGGCGACGATGCGCATCGACGGCCCGGGCGGGTAGATGTAGGTGTTGCGGACCATGAACTCCTTTAAAATGTCGTTCTGGATCGTGCCCGAGAGCCGGTCCTGCGCGACGCCCTGCTCCTCGGCGGCGACGATGTAGCCGGCGAGCACCGGCAACACGGCACCGTTCATCGTCATCGACACGCTCATCCGGTCGAGCGGGATGCCGTCGAACAGGATCTTCATGTCCTCGACGCTGTCGATCGCGACACCCGCCTTGCCGACATCGCCGACGACGCGGGGATGGTCGCTGTCGTAGCCGCGGTGGGTCGCAAGATCGAACGCGATCGACAGCCCCATCTGCCCGGCGGCCAGGTTTGCGCGGTAGAAGCGGTTCGATTCCTCGGCGGTCGAAAACCCCGAATACTGCCGGATCGTCCATGGCCGGTTGGCGTACATCGTCGCCCGCGGCCCGCGCAGATAGGGCGGGAGGCCGGGGATCGCGTCCTGCAACGGAAACCCGGCAGCCTCGATCGCTTCGAGATCGGCGGCGGTGTAGAGCGGCTTGACGGTGATGCCCTCGGGCGTGGTCCAATCGAGGCAGGCGAGCGGCTTGCCCCTCAGCTCGGCCTTGGCCAGCGCCGCCCATTGGCCGAGGGTCTTTTTCGCAAAGGCGCCGTCATCGGCCATCGATTCTCCTCCCGCGCAGTACGGGCCATTATATGGTCGCGTCTTACCGCGCCACTATGACCACGCGTCCTCAGCGCACGACGCGGAGGCGGGCAAAGAGGATGCCGTTCATCACGCCGACGACGCCCAGCACATCCCGAGGCCGACCGTCAGCGTGCTGGACCGATCGATCGCCTGTTCGAGATCGGCTTGGTGACGCTCAGAGGACATTTGATAAGCGGTGTCGATCGTCATGGCGGTAGATTCAGACATTCACGACATCACTTAACCGCTCGGCGCGCAAGGTGTGGCGGAACACGATCGCGGCGGTCAGCAATAATACGGCGCCGGCCTGGTGCGCGGCGGCGAGCGGGATCGGCACCACCAGCAACAAGGTCGAGATGCCGAGAGCGACCTGGGTCGCGGCGGCGGCGAGGAGCGCCCACAGCGCCGTGCGCGCAGGGGCGGGGAGGGGGCGGCGCAGGGCGGAAGCCCACAGCAGCAGGACCGCTGCGGCGGTCGTCATCGCCAGCACGCGATGGTCGAACTGCACCGCCGCGAGGTTTTCGAACCAGTTGCGGATAAAGGGACGAAGCGCAGCGTATTCGGCCGGCAGCAGATGGCCGCCCATCAGCGGAAAGGTGTTGTAGACGAACCCGGCGCGGGTGCCGGCGACAAAGCCGCCGGCGAGGATCGTCAGCGCGACAAGCGCGATCAGCGGCGTCCGCCGCGCGCCGCCAAGCGGTAAATCGCCCCACCCCAACCCTCCCGCGCGAGCGGGGGAGGGGGAGGCGAGAGTTCGCGATCGGGCTGCGAACCTCTGCGCAGGCGAGGCCCAGCGCCGTCCACAGGATCAGGCTGTAGATCGCGAGCGCCAGCGCCAGATGGGCGACGAGGCGGTACTGGCTGACCTCGACCCGATGGACGAGCCCGCTTTCGACCATGTACCAGCCGAGCAGCTCCTTGCGCGAAGCCGAGCGCCAGAATGCCGAGGAGCGCCGGCAGCAGGCGCCGCGGCAGCCTGCCGCGCAGCCAGAACCAGACCAGCGGCACGGCAAAGGCGAGACCGATCAACCGGCCCAGCAGCCGGTGCGCGTATTCCCAAAAATAGAGGGTTTTGAAATCGGCAAGGCTGATCCCGTAATGGACGGCGCGGTATTCCGGGACCTGCTGGTAGCGGGCGAACTCGGCCGCCCATTGCGCGTGCGTCAACGGCGGGATGACGCCGATCACCGGGTTCCATTCGGTGATCGACAGGCCGGACAAGGTCAGCCGCGTGATCCCGCCGACCACGACCATCAGAAAGATCAGCCCGCAGCACACGAACAGCCATGCCGCGACGGCTTTCGGCACGGCTTTTCCGGTGGCGCGCGTGCCGGAACTCAACGGTTTCGCCGTCGTCAGCAGGGACAAAGGCGCGATTCCTAGCAGAGCCGGCATACTCGCCAAGGTGAGAACAAAAGTACGGTACGGCAAGTGCGGCGAAACCAGCCGCCTATGCCCGACGCGGCCGCAACAGGTGGTGGTGGCCCGGGGCGTAGAGCCGGCTTTCGGGTGCGGGGAGCGAGGCGCCGGCCATCGCCGCGCCGGCCAGCGCCGGGCCCGACCAGCACCAAGGCGGTGCGGGTGATCCGGGCCGCCTTTACCTGTTCGCGGATGGTGGCGAGGGTGCCGCGGATCAGCAGCTCGTCGGGCCAGCTGACGCGATAGGCGACGACGACCGGGCAAAAGGTCGCCGTAATGCGGGGTCAGCGCCCGCACGATGCGGGCGAGGTTTGTGATCGAGAGATGGATCGCCAAGGTGGCGCCGGTCGCCGCCAGCCGCTCCAGCGCCTCACCCTCGGGCATCGGCGAGGAGCGCGTCGCGGTGCGGGTCAGGATCACGGTTTGCGCCACTTCCGGCAAGGTCAGCTCGCAGCCGAGCGCCGCCGCGGCGGCGGCAAAGGACGGCACCCCCGGGGTCACGTCGTAGGGGATGCCGAGGGTGCCCAGCCGCCGCATCTGCTCGGCGATCGCGCCGTAAAGCGACGGGTCGCCCGAATGGAGCCGGGCCACGTCGAGACCCCGCGCATGGGCCGCGGCGAATTCGCTGACGATCTCGTCGAGGGTCAGGGGGGCGGTGTCGACAATGCGGGCATCGGGCGGGGCTGCGGCGAGGATCGCGCGCGGCACCAGCGAGCCGGCATAAAGGCAGACCGGGCAGCGCTCGATCAGCCGCAGCCCGCGCACCGTGATCAGATCGGCGGCGCCGGGGCCGGCGCCGATGAAATGCACCGTCACGTTGGGCCTTTGCGGGTGCGCCCGGCGGGTCGGACGCGTCGGGAAAATAGCCGCGCGGGGTGTAGAGGCGCGGCGGGTCGCCGTCGAGAATGCGCGTGGCGCTGCTGCCGACCAGCACCAGGCTCAGCATGTCGATCTCGGCGGAAGCCGCGGCGAGATCGCAGAGCGCGATGACGCGGGTCTCCTCGCCGTCGCGGCCGAGATTGCGGGCGATGAACACCGGGGTCTGCGGCGGGCGGTGGCGCAACATGATGTCGGCCGCTTCCGCGAGCTGCGCGGACCGCCGCGCCGAGCGCGGGTTGTAGAGCGCGACGACAAAATCGGCCGCCGCCGCGGCTTCGAGCCGGGTGCGGATCGTCGGCCCACGGGGTCAACAGGTCGGACAGCGAGATCGCGCAGAAATCGTGGCCGAGCGGGGCGCCGGCCCGCGCCGCCGCGGCCTGCAATGCCGAGACGCCGGGGCAGACGGTGATCTCGACCGCCTGCCATTCGGCGTGTCGGCCTGCGGTCGAGCAGTTCGAAGACCAGCGAGGCGAGCCCGTAAATGCCGGCGTCGCCCGAAGAGACGAGCGCCACATTGCGGCCGTCGGCGGCAAGGTCGAGCGCCAGGCGCACCCGCGCCTCCTCTTCGCCGAGCGCGCCCTCGTGCCGGCGTTTGCCGGCGATCGCCGGCCCGAGCAGATCGAGATAGAGGCGATAGCCGACGACGTCGCTCGCCGCGGCGAGCGCGGCGCTCGCTTCCGGCGGTGCGCCAGGCGGGATCGCCGGGACCGATGCCGACGATCGCGAGCCGGCCGCGCGGCCGGCCGATCGCGGCGGCGTCGATCGGCTGCGGCGCGCGGGCGACGGCGCAGGTCGCATGGCGCGACTTGCGCTTCGGTACGACAGAGCTCGCCGCCGGCGCCGGCGGCGGCGAGCGCCGCGCCTTCGGCCACACCCCAGCAGCCGGTGGCGCGAAACACCGCCTGCGAGCGCTCCGACGAGGCGGTCGGTTTCGGCCAGCAGGCGCTGCGGCCGGGAAAAACCGCGCCGGCACGCCGAATGCCGCGGCGAGCGCGTGGATGCCGGGCTCGGCGAGCTTCAGCTCGATCGACACGATTGCGGCGACGGCGCCTTGCCGCGAGGCCGGCTTCGGCCAAGGCCGAGCGGGCGAGATCGGCGATCTCCTCGGCCGGGCAGCCGCGCTCGCAGCCGATGCCGAGCGCCAGCACCGGCGGGTGGTAGACCAGCGCCGAAGTTTCCGGCGCGGAGCGCGCGTCGGTCACGACGATTTTGGTTGCCGCGTCGTCGGCCCAGGCGATGCGGCGCCGGCGCGCAGCCATTCGCCGCCGCCGACTTCTTCGACCAAGCGCGCGGGCTCGCCGGCGAGCAGGGCCGCGGCGACCGGCTTGACCCGCTCCGGGTTGGCGATTCGCCAGCCGGGCGGCGGCTCGTCGAGCGCCAGGCCGAGCCGCAGATCGCCGGCGGTGGTGATCGCCGCGATCCCGCCGGTGGCCGCCGCGAGCGGCGCGGGCGATCGCGTTGGCGCCGTGATGTCCGCCGATCAGCGGCACCGCGACCGAGCCGTCCTCGGCGACCGCGACGACCGGCGGCTCGCTGCTGCTTTGCCGCGAGAAGCGGCGCCACCGAGCGGATCAGGATGCCGCTGGCGCAAAGCCCGACGATCGGCCGGCCGGCGGCGAAGAGCTCGGCGAGATGCGCCGATGCCCGGTCGTAGGGCTCGTCCCAATCGCCGCGGCGGGCGCGCGGTCCGTGCAATCGGGCGCCGGGCAACGCCGCCCGCAGGCGCCGCCCGAGCCGCGCCGCCGACGGCCCGAGGACGACGATCGCGATGCGTCAGGTAGTCTTCGGATCATCGCCAGCCAGCCCATGCCGGTTAGTCTAGATGTATCTGCCCCGAGCGCAGAAATCCGATCCGAAATCGGCGACTGTCATGTCGGCCGCAAAACCAGAAAGGTGAAAAGAAAATTAACGAGGCGATTATTGCTTGCAAACGGCGCTGATTTGCTAGATTTGCCGCGCATCAGCATCGGCGCAGGGGAAGCCATGCGACTGCGTCTTTCGGGCGGGGTTGTCGCCGCGACCGTCGTCGCGATGGGCTCGGCGTCGGCGCAAGCAGGCGAGGCGCCGCGGATGCCGCTGTAGACGCGCCGCCTCGCCTCGGCTCGCGGCAACGCCGCTCCGGCCGCCTCCGGGTGGGACGGGTCAGCCTGGTTTCGGGAAAGGTCGAGTTCCGCGGTCCCGGCGAATCGCAATGGTCGCCGGCCGCGGTCAACGACCCGGTCGCCGCTGGGGTGGCGCTTGCGCACCGATCCGCAGGCCCGGGCCGAAATTCGCATCGGCGCCGACACGATCGACCTCGGCCGAGAGCACCGAGATCGCGGTCGAGAAACTGGACGAGCGCGGTCGACGAAATCGCGGTAAGGCAGGGGCGGATCGATCTCGACGTACGCCGGCTTGACGCGGGCGAGAGCATCCAGATCGACATAGCCGCGCGGCGGCGTCTGGCCGCTGCAGTCGGGCCGTTACGACATCGATGGGCGGTGGCGGCCGACCGCCGCGCGATTGCGGCATTCACCGGCGGTGCCCGGTTTGCCGGCGGCGGCGCCGACTTCCCGATCGCGGCCGGCGACAGAGCCGTTTTCGGCAACGAGGGGCCGACTGCCGCCACGACCGAGCCAGCGTCCGGCGACGAATTCGCCGAATGGTGCGGGGCCCGCGCGGTCGACGATGCGCGGCTCGCTGCGCCCTATTTCATCTCGCGCGAGATGACCGGCTACGCCGCGCTCGACACCGCCGGCCGCTGGAAGGCGAACGCCAAATACGGCGAGGTGTGGGTCCCAAAGGCGTCGCCGGACGAATGGGCGCCCTACCGCAACGGGCATTGGCGGTGGCTGGCGCCGTGGGGGTGGAGCTGGGTCGACGACCAGCCCTGGGGTTTTGCGGCCTCGCATTACGGCCGCTGGACTGTTTGCCGACGGCGCAGTGGTCGTGGGCGCCCGGCGAGTTGATCGCCGAACCCGGTATGGGCGCCGGCGGTCGTCGCCTTTCTCGGCACGCCCGGCGTCGGGCTTTGCTATGCCGACGGCCCCGGCCCGGCGGTCGCCTGGTTTGCGCTGGCGCCCGGCGAAATCTATTGGCCGAGCTACACCGCGATCGCGGTTACATCAGTGCGGTCAACCGCGGCGAGGTCGCCGATTCGAGCCTGATACGAATCCACAACGACAACGAGCCGCCGGTCGAAATCGTCAACGCGCATTTCGCCAACCGCGAGTTCGCGAGCGTCGTGCCGCGGCCGGTCTTCGTCGCCGGGAGGCCCGGTAGCGACGGCGCTGGTGACGATCCCCGACCGGCGCCTGCTGCAATGCGCCCGCGATCATGGGCTCGCCGCGGATCGGCCCGCGCCGGCGGTTCGGGTCGCCGCCGCTCCCGCGCATGCACGAGCCGTTGCCGGCGGTGGTCCAAAGGCGACAAAAGCGACAATCTGGACGAGCATCGTTCGCGTCGCCGAGGTCCGCTGGCGAAATTTCCAGGAAGTCGGCGCGGCTGCGTTTCGCTCATCTGCGGGTGCCGGCCTATGCCGAGGTGTCGCGGCTGCGCCACACCCTTGTTCTCCGGGTCGCCCGCGCCGATCATGCCGCTCTCCATTCCGAAGCGCGCAAGAGGGTGATCCGGCGATGATCGACTACCGCAGCGACAACACCGGCCGGGCGGCGCCCGAAATCCTCGATGCGCTGATCCGCGCCAACCACGACACCGCGCTCGGCTATGGCGCGGACGAATGGACCGCGGCATTGCAACAGCACTTCTCCGAACTGTTCGAGACCGCGGTGCGGGTGTTTCCGGTCGCGACCGGAACCGCGGCCAACGCGCTGAGCCTCGCCGCGGTCAGCCCGTCATGGGGCATCGTCTATTGCAGCGAAGCGGCGCACATCAACACATCCGAGGCCAATGCCGCAGGCTTTTTCGGCGGCGGCCTCAAGCTCGCCCCGGTCGCCGGCGAATACGGCCGGGTCGGCGCCGAGCGCCTCGCCGAAATCTTGGCCGGGATCGCGCCGGGCCAGCTTCACCGCGGCCAGCCCGCGGCGGTCAACCTGACCCAGGCGAGCGATCTCGGCACGGTCTATGTCGCTCGCCGAAATCCGTGCCGTGGCCGAAATCGCCAAGGCGCGGGGTCTGAGGGTGCACATGGACGGAGCCCGGTTCGCGAATGCCGTTGGCGCGGCTCGGCTGCAGCCCGGCGGCGGCGACTTGGCGCGCCGGCGTCGACATCATGTCGTTCGGCGCCACCAAGAATGGCGGTGCGTTGTGCGACGCGATCGTCGTGTTTGCACCCGAGCTGGTCGACGGCCTGGCGGTCCAATTGCGGCGCGCCGGCCAGGTGTGGTCGAAGATGCGGTTCGCCTCGGCGCAATTGCTGGCCTATGTCGAAAATGGGCTGTGGCTTGACATGGCGCGGGCGTCGAACGCGATCGCGGCGCGGATTGCCGCCGGGCTCGCCGGCATTCCGGCCGCGCGCCTGGTGGCCCCGGTCGAAGTCAACGAGGTCTTTCTCGAACTGCCGAGTGCGGTGATGGATGCGCTCGAAGCCGACGGTTTCGGGTTTTACCGCCGCAGCAAGACCTTGGCGCGGTTCGTTTGCCGTTTCGACGCAACCGCGGCCGAGGCGGACGCGCTGCTGGCGGCCCTGCGGCGGCATCTGACGCCCTCAGCAGCGGCGCGCGCCGCGGAGTAGCCGAGGTGCGATGAGCCCCTCACCCCCGGATCGGATCCGGGGCAGGCGCTCCCGCTGCACGGGCCCGACCCTCCCGGCAGGCAGGGGGAGGGTTCGGGCGAGGGTCGCCGCTATTCCGCGGCTTGCGATTGCGGGGTCGCGTCGGGCAGCATGCCGAGCGCGCGCTTGTAGACGTCGAGCAGGGTTTCCTCCTCGTCGAGCTCGTCCTGGTCGCGTTTGCGGATGCGGATGATCTGCCGCATGATCTTGGTGTCGAAGCCGGTTCCTTTGGCCTCGGCGTACACTTCCTTGATGTCCTCGGCGAGGACCCGTTTTTCTTCTTCGAGCCGCTCGATGCGCTCGATAAAGGATTTCAGGCGCTCGCCCGCGATCCCGCCGACATCAGGCATCTGTCCCCCTCTTTTCCCACGATGCCGCGCCCCCCGCGGCGGACCGACGATAGCGGCGGCCTCGCGCCTGCGCAAGGCGAGGCCGGCCGCCGCCGGCGCGATGGTCAGTGCCGCGGTTGGGAAGCGGCGAAGGCGGCCTTTTGCTCGGGGGTGGGTTCCTTCTGGAATTTCTTGCGCCATTCGTCGTACGGCATGCCGTAGACGATCTCGCGCGCCTGCGGGTCGGAGAGCGGGACGCTGCGCTGCTCGGCCTCCTCGCGGTACCATCGCGACAGGCAATTGCGGCAGAAGCCGGCGAGGTTCATCAGGTCGATGTTCTGCACGTCGGTGCGCTCGCGCAGATGCTCGACCAGCCGGCGAAAGGCCGCCGCTTCGAGCTCGGTGCGGGTGTTGTCGTCCATCGGGTCTTCCTCCTCGTTGTCCACCCCTATGTAGCGCCGGATCGCGGCGATCGCACCCCCGCCGCGCCGGTCGCCGACAGAGTTCGCATGCCCGTCTCGCCCAAGATGCCGCCCGTCCTACAGAAACACCTCGGGCGGGCTGCCGAGCAGAACCTGGCCGACGGTTTCGTAATGGGCGTCGCGCGACTGGATCTGCTGCGAGACCGTGTGGATGTCGCGAAAGCGGCGCTCGAAGGGGCTGCCGGGGAAGATCGCGTCGACGCCGGCGGCCTTGTAGGTCCAGTCGGCGACCGCGGCGGCGCTCGAAACCGCGTGCGACCCGGCGAGCCGCGCGCGGGCGCGGTCGGGCACACCGATCGGCGCGGTGTCCTCGGCACGGTCGTAGATGTCGCGCACGGTGTCGACGAGATAGGCGCGGGCGGCGCCGAGCCTCGCTTCCGAGCGCGCGACCTCGGCCTGGACCACGGCGCTGTCGGCGAGCCGGCCGGCGCCGCGCGGGGTTTTGCGCAATGCCAGCTCCACAAACGCGTCGAGCATGCCGCGGGCGATCCCCAGCGCCACGCTGGCGATGCCGACCGAGTAAAGCGTCTGCTGCGGAAAGGCGTAGAGCTTGCCCGGCTCGCGGCGCAGGCTCGGGTCCTCGCGGGTGCCGGTCAGCTCTTCGGGCACGAACAAATCCTTGACCGTGTACGATTCCGACGCGGTGCCGCGCAGGCCGATCGGCTGCCAATTGTCGAGCAGGGTCGCCGCTTCGGCCGGGAACAGCCAGGTGCGGATCGTGGGCCTGCCGAATTTATTGAGCCGCAACGAGCCGTCGGGCTCGACCACCGCACCGTGCGCGCCCATCCAGCTTGCGTGGCGGCAGCCGCTGGCGAAATCCCAGCGGCCGGTGACGCGGTAGCCGCCCGGCACCGCGACGCCCCGGCAGTCGTTGGGCGGGCCCCAGGCGCAGGTCGCGCGTGGGCCGCCGAACACCCGGCGCGCCGGCTCGCGTGCAAGATACGGCGCGAACAAGCCGATGCTGTTGGCGATCGACGCGCACCAGCCGACCGAGCCGTCGGCGCGCGCCAGCTCTTCGACCGCGAGCACGTAGATGCCGGGCTCGACCTCGTCGCCGCCGAGCGAGCGCGGGTAAAGCATGCGGAACAGCCGAGCCTGATGGAGGCGGTCGACCAGCGCTGGCGGAAGCCGGCGCAGGCGCTCGGTCTCGTTCGCGGCGCCCGCGATCATACCGCGCCAGCTCGCGCGCCCGCGCCAGCGGGTCGGCTCGCCTCAGATCGTCCATAGACTCGTCCTGAGCGTTGATATGTCGGCATCATACCGCCGCGTCCGGCAGCCGCTGTCAATGGCCGACCAAGCCGGCCGGGATTGCTGCACGAGCGGCGCGCGGCGCCGCGGCGGCGTCCCACATCAGGCGCGGGTCGAAGGTTTCGGCGGCGAACATGGTCAGGATCACGACGGCGCAAAAGGCCAGCGCGCCGACGCCGGGCTGGATCGTGATGACCGCGCCAAAAGTGACGAGCGCGCCCAGCAACGATTCCATGAAGATGTCGATCATCGACCAGCGCCCGATAAAGCGCACGATGTGGTAGAGCCGGGTGCGGTCGCGCAGCCACCCGGCGCGCCCGGTCTGGGTCGCGATCAGCATGATCGACAGGCCGACCAGCTTCAGCACCGGCACCGCGATGCTGGCGAAAAAGACCAGGGCGGCGAGCGGGTACTGGCGGGCCGAGAGCAGCTCTTCGACGCCGCCGAGGATCGTGCTCGGCTGGCCGGCGCCGAGCTGGACGACGGACAGCACCGGAAAGTAATTGGCCGGGATGTAGAGGAACGCGGCGGCGATGACGAGCGCCCAGGTGCGCTGGATGCTGTCGCGCCGGCGCGGGTGCAGGGCGCTGTCGCAGCGCGGGCAATGCGCATGGCCGGGTGCGGCAGCGTTGACGAGGCCGCAGGTCTCGCAGCCGATGGCGCCGCTGGCGTCGCCGCACGGCAAGGCGTCGGGGCGGTCGTCGTGGTCGAGCCGTTCCCAAACCGCCTCGCGGTCGAGCGCACTGTCCAGCCAGACCAGCACGATGGTCAGCGCCAACAGGGCGTAGACGCCGGTGCGCAGCCCGATCGTGACGAGATCGCCGAGCTTGACGTAGGCGACAAAGACGCCGAGCACGAAGACTTCGATCATCGACCACGGCCGCAGCCGCTCCGCCACGCGCGAAGACCCGGCGCAGATGGCGCGGCGGGTTCCGGCCGTGGGCGCGGACCAGCACGTAGAGCGTGCCCAGGAGCCGGTCAGCGGCGCGAACACGGTCACGAACAGCACGACGAGTGCCAGCGGCGCCATGTTCTGCCGCACCAGCTCCTGCGGGCCCGAAAACAGATCGGCGACGTGGCGGATGCCGGCGGTCTCGACGCTCATCAACGCCGAGCTGCACATGACCACGAGCAGCACCAGCGCGGCCACGGTCAATGCGACGATGTGGTCGAGGCTGTGGGCGCTGACCCGGCGCAGGATCGTCGGGCAGCGCGCGCAATAGGCCGAGGTGCCGGGGGTCAGCGCCGGCACCGTCTGCAGCAGCCCGCAGCCCGGGCATTCGCGCAGCTGCGGCAGGGTCGCCTGGGTGACGGCGGCGGAAGGGCTGCTCACCCTCGGCCCGCTGCGGCGGTCAGCATCGGCGCGATGCCGTCGGCGAGCCGCCCGAGCGCGCTGCTGATCGCCGCGACCTCGCCCGGCACGCCCGGTCCCGGCGGCGGCAGCGCAAAGCGGAAGCTGCGCAACTGCGGCTGGGTCTGGCCGGTGGCGCGCACCGCCACCTGGGCCTGCAGCACGAGATTGCCGGCGGCGTCCTCGTCGAGGCGCTGGATGTTGACCTCCACGGTCGCGTCGGGCCGCGCCGAGACCGCGCCATTGTCGGCGATAACCGTGCTCTGCGGCAGGCGCTGGCCCAGCTCCTCGACCAGGACGCGGTTCAGCATCGCCGGCAGCGGCTCGCCCCACCAGTCGTTCGACATCACGTCGAGCCGGTAGTTCTCCGACGAGCGCACGATTTGCGAGCGTTCGAGAAAGTGGGCGACCGCGATCTGCTGGACCAGCACGACCCGCGGTCCGCCCGCCTGGACCGTGCCCGGTGCGGTCGCGATCGTGTAGAGCACCGGGTCGGGCGAGGAGCAGGCGAAGAGCGCCGCCGCCAGGGTTGGCGCCAACAGGGCCAGCGCCGCCAGTCGGGAGAAAAACCGCGCGCGGCTCATTCGATCCCGCCCGCCGGCCGGCCTTTGATCAGCGCTTCGGGATGGCGCGCCAAGAGGTCGGCGAGCGCCCGGATCGAGCCGACCGCGTCGTTCAATTGCGCCATCAGCCGGTCGAGATCGCGGCTGAACTTGGTGTTGTCGCCATAGCCGCTGTCCAGCGACACCACCAGCTTGTTGGCGCTGGCTACGGTCTTTTGCAATTGGTTCGCCATTTCCGGCAGTTGCTTAAAGGCAGGGGCGGTGCCGCTGTTGAGGTTGCGGGTGAAGGTCTCGGCGGTGGCGAGCGTGGCCGAGAGCTTGGTCAACGCCTCGCGCATCTGCGGGCCGGTCGCCAGATCGTTGACCGATTTCAGGATCGCGGCCAGGCTTGCGCCGATCTGGTCGAACGGAATCGTGTTGACCTTGGCCAACAGGTCGTTGGCGGACGCTTGCAGGCCGGCAAAGCCGCCGGCCTCGGCGGACGGCAGCACGAAATAGCCGTCCTGCACCGTGACCTCGACCGGCGGCGCCTTGGGCAGGAAGTCGAGCGCCACCTGCTGCTGGCCGGTGATCAAATTGGCGCTTTGCAGCGTGGCGCGCAGCCCCTGCTTCACCAGCGCCTCGACCGCCTCCTGTTGCGTCTTGAAGACCTTGACCCCGATGCCGACGATGCGCTCGGGCTCGACTTCGTAGCGCACCGGGGCCACCACCCGATCGGTCGCCTTGTCATAGGCGAGCCGGACATCGGTGACGTGGCCGACGGTGAGGCCGTGCATCGTCACCGGCGATCCTGGGCCGAGCCCGCTGACCGAGCCCGGGAAGTACGAGACCACCAGGTATTTGCGGGTGTAGGAGGCAGCCTGGGCGGTATCGCGGTCGGGGAACAGCGGGAAGACGTGGTTGTCGAGGCTCGCCGCCTGGGCGCGGCCCTCCAGATCCGCGGTCTCGAACGCGATGCCGCCTAGGACCAGCGCGCGCAACGATTCGAGCTGGATTTCAAGACCGGTGCCGGCGAGCTTGATCGACAGTCCCGAAGCGTTCCAGAACCGCGTGTCGTCATGAACATAGCTGTCATAGGGGGCGCGGACAAAGGCGTGGATCGTCACGTAATCGGCCATGTCGGCGATGTCCCAGCCCAAGACCTCGCCGACGCTGAGATCGCGAAAGAAGATCGGCGAGCCGAGCGAAATCGAACCGAGGCGCTTCGCCTTCATCAAAAAGACATGCCCCGGGACGTGCTCGCTGAGGATCGGCGGGTCTTCGAGCCCCTTGAAGGCGCGCTGCGTCTTGCCGGCCGTCGCCCCCGGCATCATCCCGACATAGCTGCCGGACAGCAGGGTTTCGAGACCCGAGACCGAGCCGGCAAAGAGCCGCGGCTTGACCACCCAGAAGACCGTGTTGTCGGTCAACAAGCGGTTCGGCCTGACGGGTGGTGGAGATGGTGACGATCACGTGGCTGTGGTCGGGCGCCAGTTCGAGGCTCTTGACCGTGCCAAAGACGATGTCCTTGAACTTGAGTTGCGACTGGCCCGGCTGCAGCCCCTCGGCGCTGTCGAAGGTGACGGTGACCGTCGGCCCTTCTTTTGACAGGGTGTCCCAGGCGAGCCAGGCGCCGATCGCCACCGCCACCAGCGGGATCACCCAGATGACCGACAGGCGCCGCGACCGCCGCGTGGTCGCGCGCGCCAAAACCGGCGGCTCCGAAAGGTTGCTCATCGCTGGTTCCCCGTGAGCCGGCGCGGCGTACCGCCTCGAACCGGTGCGAGCAGTTTCGTGCTCCCCGCCGCCTGGGTCAATCCGTCCCCGCATGGTCCGGTCGAAAGCCTCCCGACGAAGCATTGTCGGCCAAATCCGCCGGGAGTTCTCAGCTGTAAAAGCGCCGGAATTTTGACCCTTATTAGGCGGATGCGCTAAGGGTCTCCTTTGTCGGCGGCGCCATGCTCCGCCGCTTGACGCAGCGAAAGCCGAGATGGCTCATTGCGCTGTCGATCATTTGCGGCTGGCGGGCCGCTGGCCGGTAGCGTCGGCAATAGCTCGGGGCGCACAGGAACGAGCCGCCCTTGACCACCTTGCGCGGAATGCGAATACGCGGCTGGCGCGCGTCATAGCTCGCCTCGACCGGTGCGCCGCGCGGGTTGGCCGGCGCGCAGCACGGGCTCGCAGCGCCTTCCGGGTGAGCGGCGGCGTACCAGTCGGTGGTCCACTCCCAGACGTTGCCGGCCATGTCATGAAGGCCATAGCCGTTGGGCGAGTATGTGCCGACCGGGGCGGTTCCCTGATAGCCGTCCTCGGCGAAATTGCGCCACGGGAACGGGCCTTGCCAGGTGTTCGCCATATGCCGTCCTTGCGGCAGAAATTCCTCGCCCCACACGAACTCGGCGCCGTCGAGCCCGCCGCGAGCGGCAAACTCCCACTCCGCCTCGGTCGGCAGCTCCTTGCCGGCCCAGGCGGCGTAGGCCGCGGCGTCCTCGAACGCGACCTGGACGACCGGGTGAGCTTCGCGGCCGACAATGCTGCTCGCCCGCCCTTCCGGGTTGCGCCAGCAGGCGCCGGGCACATAGGACCACCAGTTCGACATGTCGTGCGTGTCGACCGGGCCGTCGGTCATGTGAAAGACCAATGCCCCGGGAACGGCGAGCTCCGGTTTCGCATCCGGGTAAAGCGCCGGATCGAGCGGTCGCTCGGCGAGCGAGACGTAGCCGGTCGCCGTGACAAAAGCGGCGAACTCGGCGTTGGTGACGGCGTTTGCATCCATCCAGAACCCGTCGACGCCGACATGATGCGTCGGCCGCTCCTCGCGATAGTGCTTGTCCGATCCCATCCGGAACGTTCCGCCCGGGACCCAGACCATGCCGGCGGGCGCACCGTCAGGGGGCGAGGCCATCTCGCAACGCTCTATTCGTCATGACAAGGGGTACGGCCATTTCGAACGGATCACCGCGCGCTTGTTGATAATCGGGGCGGTTCGGGTTCACCGTGCGAGCCGCCGCACGATATTGACGAGCTGGAGGTGTGCGGCGCTGGCCGGGTCGCCTAATTCGGCGACCGAGTGCGCGTCGGCGAGCCGGCTCAGGCGGACGAGCTCACGGATGCGTTGCCGCCGGTTCAGCTGCAGCTCTGACGGCCGGTGGGTGAACAGGACACGCCGCAGCTCGCCGTCGCCGAACAAATGGTTCAGCTCGGAGCCCGCCACATAGATCAGAAACAGGACCAATATCCAAATCTGGATTGCAGCAAAGCGATGCCAGGAAAAGGTCGCCGCCATGTGTGGCAAGAAGCCGCTCACCGGGTTGTGCTCGACGAGCCAGAACCGGACGAAATGCTCGAGTACGCGCGCGACGAAAACGATCGCCCAGTAGACGAGGGTCTTGAACAGGATCGGCTGGATCAGCGGCGCCCGGTCGTAGCGGCGGATGAAGGACATCGCGTTGGCGACCAGCACGGACTTGCCGACGACGAGCGCCCCGGCGGTAGCGAGCATGAAGCTGCTGACAGCGACGGAGTACTCGGCGACGAGCAAATTGGTCGTCAGCACGATCAGATTGAAGCCGACAAAAAAGAAGATCGTCGGCGGCAGGATCTCGCCGAGCTCGTGCAGAAACCAGGCGCCGGCCCGCCAGGCAAACCCGGCGGATCGGCTGGCCGCAACATCGAGTTCCGAACCGTCACTGTCGTATCGGATGGGTGTGCTTCTCATCCCTATGTCCCTCGGCCGCGGGTCGCGTGGCATGTTTGCACTTTGAAGCGAGACCGAGAAGTGATCGGCCGTCACCGTGCTGGGCGGGAGCGTTTAGCGACAGCCAAGAGACTACAACCTGACGATCAGCTTTGCTGTAGATTCGCAGCATATGCAGAAAAGTGAGACGCGCGAGACAATCGATGATTGTGGTGGCGCGATCAGCACGGCGGCGGACCGGGCGTCTTCCGGAACGCTCAGGGGTCGAGCGGCGGCAGCAGGCGGTGGCGCAGGCTGCGCGGCAGGATGCCGTGAAGGCGAGGATCCTCGAACGACGCCGGGCGGCGGGCATAGACCGCGAACCCCGCGCGCTGATAGGTGGCGAGCGCCTTGGGGTGGTCATAGGTCGAGGTGTGCAGCCAAAAGCGCCCGATCGGCCGGGCGGTCCAGGCGCGGTCGATCGCCGCTTGCAGCAGGTAGGGGCCGTAGCCGCGGCCGATGAAATCGGTGACCAGCCCGAAATAGCAGAGCTTGGTCTCGCGCGGCTCGATGGTGTCGAGCTCGAAAAACCCGGCCGGCACGCCGCCGACGTAAAGCACAAAAATCTCGATCGTCGGCTTGGCGATCAGCTGGGCCAAGGCCGTGTCGCCGAACAGCCGCCGCTCGAACCACAGCCACGGTTCGCCGACGGCGTCGTAGATGTAGCGGTAGAACGAAACGGTGCAGTCCTCGACCCGCATCAGCGCCAGCTTGCCGGCGGGCAGCGGCATCCGGCCGGCCGCCGGGCGGGCCAGCATCTCCAGGTAGGTAATCGTGTCGTGCAACAGCACCGGGTCAGGCCTTGGTCGCGGGGCCGGTCGCGACCGGGGTGTCGCCCGGCAAACCCCATTCCGACCAGCTGCCGTCATAGACCGCGGCGCCGGGATGGCCGATCAGATGCAGGGCGAAAGCGAGCGCGCAGGCGGTGACGCCCGAGCCGCAGCTGGTCACGATCGGCCGGTCGAGCGCGACACCGGCCTCGCGGAACAATGCCGTCAAGGCCTCGGGGTCCTTGAGCTGACGTGTTTGCGGGTCGGTCACCTGGTCGTAAGGGAGATTGCGGCTGGCCGGGATATGGCCGCTGCGCAGGCCGGGCCGGGCTTCCGGCGTGATGCCGTCGAAACGGCCGGCGGCGCGGGCGTCGACGACCTGCTCGCGGCGGCTCGCCAGATTGGCGAGCATCGCGGCTTTGTCGCGCACCAATGACGGGTCGAAACGCGCCGTGAACAGGCGCGCCGCCGGCGCCGGGACCGCGGTGTCGAGCGGCCGGCCCTCGGCCTTCCATTTCGGCAGCCCGCCATCGAGCAGCGCCACGTCGCGGTGGCCGAAAATGCGCAGCATCCACCACGCCCGGCCGGCGGAGGAGAGCCCGGCGCTGTCGTACACGATGACCCGGTCGCCGTCGCCGATGCCGAGCGCGCCGATCTTTCGCGCGAACAGTTCCGGCGACGGGATCATGTGCGGCAGGCTCGTGCCGGGCGCGGCGATGTCGTCGATGTCGAAAAACACCGCGCCCGGTATGTGGCCCGTGTCGTAGTTCTCGCGGGCGGTCGGCGTGACCCCCGGCAATGTGAAAGACGCGTCGACAACTCGCACCTGCGGGTCGGCGAGATGCGCGGCGAGCCATTCGCTGCTGACCAGCGCCTCGGGATGGGCATAGGGCATCGCGATCTTCCTCCCCTACTCAGCGAAAGCGAGGATGATACGGCGGTTCTGCCGGCCTTTGTTTTCGATTTTGGTGACCGCCACCGGGCCGATCTCGGCGGTGTTGGCGACGTGGGTTCCGCCGCAGGGCTGCAGGTCGACGCCGGCAATGTCCATCAGCCGCACCCGGCCGCTGCCGGCCGGGGGCTTGACCGACATCGTGCGCACGAGGTCGGGCTGGGCGGCGAGCTCCGCGTCGGTGATCCAGCGCGGAACCACCGGACGGGCGTCGGCAATCAGCCGGTTCAGCCCGACGGCGATCGCCTCTTTGTCGAGGCTCGATCCCGGCACGTCGAAATCGAGCCGTCCGCGCCCGTCCGAAACCTGTCCTCCGGTGACGGCACCCGGCACCACGGCGCACAGCAGATGCAGGCAGGTGTGCATGCGCATCAGCCGGTGGCGGCGGGGCCAGTCGATCTCGGCGGCGACTTCGGCGCCCGGTTCCGGCAACGGCATGCCGGGGGCCAGGAGGTGGATAACCTCGTCGGGGCCGTCGCCCTTGATCGTGTCGGCTATCGCAATCGTCCCGCCGGAAGCGAGCCGCAATACGCCGCAATCGCCGGGCTGGCCGCCGCCGGTCGGGTAAAACACGGTGCGGTCGAGGCGAATGCCATGCTCGTCGGCGCCCACGATGCGCGCCGTGCAGCTGCGCAAATACCCGTCGTCGCGAAACAAAAGCTCGGTCATCTGGTTTAACGCCGTCCCGGCGCAAGAGTGAATGAAGGCACTGGTCGTGGAGCAAAAAACGCCCGCCGCATCGACATGGTGCGTCCTTCGAGACGCATCCTGCGGATGCTCCTCAGCCAAGCGGCAAGCCGATGCCGGCACTGACCACGAGTGGGACGTTTCACTCTTGGAGCCATCCCGGCGCGGGCAGGTTGTGTTCCTTGAGAAAAGCCGGGTTGAACAGTTTCGACATGTAGCGCGTTCCCGAGTTCGGCGAGGATCGTCGCGATTGTGTGGCCGGGGCCGAGCAGGCGCGCGAGGCGGATCGCGCCACACACGTTTATGCCGGTCGAGCCGCCGAGCACCAGCCCCTCCTCTTCGGCCAGGCTGAACAGCACCGGCAGCATCTCCTCGTCGGTGATCTGGAACTGGCCGTCGGGGGTGAAGCCTTCGAGGTTCCCGGTTTCATGGTTGTTGCCGATGCCCTCGGTGATCGAATTCCCTTCCGGCTTCCACTCGCCCCGCGCATACCAGCCGTAAATCCCCGAACCCATGCAGTCGGACAGATAGATCTGGACCTCGGGAGTTGCGCTCCTTGAGGGCCAGGCCAACGCCCGAAAGGGTGCCGCCGGTGCCGACCGAGCAGGTGAAGCCATCGACCGCGCCCTCGGTCTGGTCCCAAATCTCGGGGCCGGTCGTCTCGTAATGTCCGCGCCGGTTGGCGAGATTGTCGAACTGGTTGGCCCAGATCGCCCCGCTCGGTTCGCTCGCGGCGATTTCCTCGGCAAGCCGCCCCGAATACCGGGCGTAATGCATCGGGTTGGCGTAAGGCACCGCCGGCACCAGCCGCAGATCGGCGCCGCACAACCGCAGCATGTCCTTTTTTTCCTGGCTCTGGGTCTCCGGCATGACGATGACCGTGCGATAGCCGCGGGCATTGCCGACCAGCGCCAGCCCGATCCCGGTATTGCCGGCGGTGCCCTCGACGATGACCCCGCCGGGCCGCAGCAGGCCGCGCTCCTCGGCGTCCTTGACGATGTAGAGCGCCGCGCGGTCCTTGACCGAGCCGCCGGGGTTCAGGAATTCGGCCTTGCCGAGGATCGTGCACCCGGTCTCTTCCGAGGCCCGCCGCAACTTGATCAACGGCGTGTTTCCGATCGCCCCGACAAAGCCGTCGCGGATTTGCATGTCGATCTCCATCCGCCCGCGATCCTTGCTGCGGACTATCGGGCGCGAGCCGAGCCGATGCAAGCGCCGGTAGCGGAAGCTTTAAAGGCCGCAGTTCCTATCTGCAATTCGGGCCATTTTTTTCCAAATGTGACGCCGCTCACAGGTCCCGGCCAGTAGTTCTCGTATCTTCGGCGCTGCAAAGCCAATGGAGGAAAACAATGGCTGAAATGCACGATGTCACCGACGCTCTTCTGAAAGCGCTTCCCAGCGGGGGTGCTGCACGGGGTGAGATCGAGTCGATACGGCACGCAACGATCGGCATCGAACATTTACCGGCGCTTCTCCAGGATCCAACGAGCATCGTGAAAGAGATTGGCGTGCCGGTTCGGGAACATTCCCAGTGGAATGTCAGTCTTGTTAAGAGACCTCGCGCTGTAGAAGAGCGGGTTCGCTATATCATCGTCGTCATAATCCATTTCTCCGAGTGCTCCGGCGTAATCGTCGTTTTCTACTAGCCGATAGGGCACCGCACGAGAAGGCCGGCGCCACCGGGTGGCGCCGGCTGGTGCGACCGGAAGCCGCGCTCGGCAGAAATCTGCGGTCGGCCGCCGCTACCGGAACATGCGGCCTTCGGGGGGCAGCCCGAGCAGGATCTGGCCGACGGTCTCGAAATGGACCGGGCGGCCCTGGCCCTGCTGGGTTCCGGCGTGGATGTCGCGCAGCCGGCGTTCAAACGGGTTCTCGCTAAATATCGCGGTGGCGCCGGCGGCGCTGTAGACCGCGGCGACGACCTCGCGCGCCTGCTGGATCGCCCAGGTCGTGGCGAGACGCAGCCGGGGGTGCTGGTCGGGCCGGAAATCGCCGTTGCGCCCGGCCTCGTCCCACATTTCCTCGAGCGTCTGGTGGATAAAGGCGCGGCATGAGCGCAGCCGTGCGTCGCATTGCGCCACCTGCGACTGGATTACGTTGTTCTGGCGCAGCGGGTTGCGGGCGCCGCGCGGGATCTTGTCGCGCGCCAATACGATAAACGCGTCGAGCGCGCCGCGGGCGATGCCCAGCGAAACGTTCGAAAAGCCCATCGCGTAGACCATGCCGCTGGTGAATTTGTAGAGGAGGCCGTCCTCGCGCCGCTCGGCGGCGTTGTCGCGCGAGCACGTGTATTGCTGCGGCACGAACAGATCCTCGACCGCATAGCTGTCGCTGCCGGTGCCGCGCAGGCCGATGACCTGCCAATTGTCGATGATCTTGGCGCTCGATTTCGGGAACAGCGCGGTGCGCACGAACGGGCGGCCGTTGGGGTTCATCCGCGGCGTGCCGTCCTCCTCGAAGATCGGCACATGGGCGCCGAGCCAGGTCGCGTGGCGGCTGCCGGTGGCAAAGCCCCAGCGCCCGCTGACGCGGATCCCGCCCTCGACCGCGACCCCGCGGCCGGCGCCCGGCAAATCCGGCCCCCAGGCGAGGATGCCGTGCCTCGGCCCGAAGATCTCGCGGGCGATCGCCGGGTCGAGATAGGGCGCCGACATCGAGCACCCGGAATTCTGCCCCAAGGACCAGGCGGTGCTGGGCTCGGCCTTGGCGATTTCCTCGAGCACCCGGACATAGGTCAGCGGGTGGAGCTCGGCGCCGCCCAGCGAACGCGGCAACAGCAATTTGAAAAAGCCGCCGTCGATCAGCGCCTCGACGACGCGCGGCGGCAGCTGGCGGTGCTCCTCGATCTCGTCGGCGGCGTCCTCGAGCAATGGCGCCAATCCGCGCGCGCGTTCGATGTAATCGGCGCCGCGAGTCTCGGCGCGGGGCCAAGTCGAGGTCGATCGCCGCCATTTTCTTCTCCTTACATTCGCCGGCGGTCATGCCGCCCCCGGCGCTGCGGGTCGAGGATAACATCGCCGGGCGAGCGCCCGCGACGATTTCCGCGCAATCCACCCTAGCCGCGCGCCGTGAACGCCGGCGCGGCTTCAGCCGGGGACGGCGAGCGGGCGCCACCAGCGCCACGTCAACCCCATGGCCAAGAGCCCCGCGACCCCGGTCGCGGCCGCCGCCCACGAGGCGCCGATCAGTCCCGCAAGCAAGCCGATCTGAATAAAGCCGAGCATGCCGATGCCGATGCATACCGAAAGCACGCCGTAGACCCGGCTGCGCATCTCGGCCGGGGCCGCCAGATAGACCAGGGTCGCCTGCATGATGCTGAAGCAGGCATTGGCGAGACCGGTCACCAGCAATGCCGTGCCCGACAACAGCGGATAGGGCACCAACGCAAAAACCGGCACCAGCACGAGATAGACGAACACTCCGCCGAGGTAGACGCGGGAGAACAGCGGCTGCCTGACTAAGAGCGCGATCGCCACCGCGCCGAAAAAGGCGCCCACCCCGGTCATGCTCGACAGCAAGCCGATGCCGACCGCCCCGAGCCCGAGGCGGTCATGTCCGATCACCGGGATCATGCTGGTGGCGGGCCAGCCGAACATGTTGTAGACGACCGTGATCGTCAACGTCGCGATCAGCCGCGGGTCGCGGCGCACCAGGGCCAAACCCTCGACCATCCGCGCCAATATGCTTTGCCTGCCCGAGCCCGCGGGCGGATTGCGATAGCGGACCTGCAATGCCGCGACAAGTGCCACGAGATAGCACAAGACGCTGACGCAAAAGGCGCCGCCGATCCCGAACGACGCCAACAGCACGCCGCCGACGGTGGGGCCCACGATCTGGCTCGCATTGTTGGCGCCGACATCGATCGACATTGCCGCGCTCATGCGCTCGGGCCCGACCGCGTCGCCGATCATGGTGCGCCGCACCGGGTTGTCGGTGGTCCAGGCGATGCCGTTGCAAAAGGCGGCGACCGCCAGATGCCACACCGCAAGCTTGCCCGCCCACGCCAACAGCGCCAGGGTCAGCGAGGTCAGCCCCATGGACAACACCACCAGGATCAGCGCGGTGCGCCTCTCGAACCGCTCTGCGAGCGCGCCGATCACAGCCCCGAACAACGCCATCGGCAGCATCCGCAGCATCGTCAGGGCGGCGACGACGAACGGCGAACCGGTGTGCTGGTATGCGAAAACCGCGACCGCCAGCATTTCGAGCCAGCGCACCGCGAAGGTCACCAGGCCGACGAGCCACAGCCGCCAGAAATCGGGCGCCTCGATCAGCGAGGCGCGCAGGCTCGGCCGCGAGCAATGCCAAGCTCGCGGCAGGGCCGCCCGCGGCGCCAGGCGAAACTCGTCGCCCTCGCGGCCAGCGCACCCTGCCGCTCATGCCCGTCCTCCGATCCGTTTCCATCGCGTTGCGGCGCAGACCCCTTGCCCCGTGCCGGCACCGCCATGTTCCGCCGATCGAGCTGGCCGACGCCGCCTTGCCGCAGGCTTAGCAGAGAATCGGCGGTTGGGCGATTTTGCGGCAGTATGCGCGACGCCGAACTGCTGATAGGTCGATATGGCGACCGATCGGAAGCTTCGCGCGGCCCGCTGTTTGCACAGTTGGTTGGGCGACCGTAAGGAGGCTCCTATTTCGACCGAAGTTGAGCTGAAGCTTGCCGCCGAGCCCGCGGATTTGGCCAATTTGACGCGCGCGCTGAGAGCGATGGCGCCGGGTTCGGAGATGGTTTCGCGAATCCTGGTCACGACCTATTTCGACACACCCGACGGCGCGCTGCAGCGGGCCGGCACGATCCTGCGCGTCCGCAAGGAAGAAGGGCGGTTCATCCAGACCCTGAAGACCGAGCACCCCGACGGCCCGGATTTGTTGGCGCGCGGCGAATGGGAAGACGTCGTCTCCGAGAATCGCCCCGACCTGCAAGCCCCGCAAACCGGCCTCCTGTTACAGGGCGGCACGGCCGTCGAGCTGCGCCCGCTGTTCGTCACCGAGGTCGACCGCACGACCATCGACATCGAACCGAAGCCGGGGACAAGGGTCGAAGCGGCAATCGACCGGGGCTCGATACGCGCGCTCGACAGCGGCCGCACCCAGCCGCTCAGCGAAGTCGAGCTCGAGCTCAAGAGCGGCGATCCGACGGCGCTTTACGACCTGGCGCTCGAATTGCTCGAAACCGCACCGCTGCGGATCGACCCGCGCAGCAAGTCCGCGCGCGGCTATCGCCTCGTCGAGGGCGGCGACCCGGCGCCGTCCGCGGTCTCGGCCGAGCCGATCGTCCTCGACCCCGCGCATGACGATCGAGGAGGCGCTGCAGCAGGTCGGGCGCGCCTGCCTCGCGCATCTGCTGCGCAACGAGCCGGCGGCGCTCGCTCGCGACATCGAGGGCGTCCACCAAATGCGGGTTGCCATGCGCCGCCTGCGCTCGGTGCTCTCGGCGGTCAAGAAGATGTTGCCGGAGGCGGAGCGCCGCTGGGTCTCGGACGAGGTCGGGCTGCTGACCGGCGCGCTGGGGCCGGCGCGCAATCTCGACGTGTTCGCGACCGAGTTGGTGCCGCCGGCGCGGACCGAGGCGCCCGACCAGCCCGGCTGGGACGAGCTGATCGCGGCGAGCGGAAAACGCGCGCGCCGAGGCGTATCGCCAGGTCGGCGACCAGATCCGCTCGCCGAGCCACACCGCGACGATGCTGCGCCTCTTGCGCTGGTTCGAAGGGCGCGGCTGGCGGCGGCGGCGAGACAGGCCAGCCGGACGAGGCGCTGGGTGTCGCGATCGGCGACGTGGCCCCGGCCGTGCTCGATCGGCGGCGGCGCACGGTGCGCAAGCGCAGCCGGCATTTCCGCCGGCTGCCGGCGCGCGGGCGCCACCGGCTGCGCATCGCGGTCAAAAAGCTGCGCTATGCGGTCGAGCTGCTCGACAGCCTGTACGACCGCCGCGACGTCCGGCCTTTTGTCAAACGGCTGAAACAGTTGCAGGACGAGCTCGGGCACGCCAACGATGTCCGCGTCGCCTACGGCCTGGTCATCGAGCTGGGCCGGACGGCGCCGCGCGTCGAGCCGATGGTCGACGCCGGCGCCCAGATGCTGGCGCGGCACGAGCGAACGCTCGCGCAACGGCGAAAAGCGCGCGCGCGCACGGTTGCGGCGGTTGAACCGGACCCGGCCATTCTGGCGGCTTTGACGCGCCGCCCGGTCCGGCATTTGCGACGGCGCGGCGCGAGGTTCGTGCGAACAGCTCAGCCGGCGGCGGCTTCGGCCGGGAGCGGGCAGCTCACGCCGGTGCCGCCGAGCCCGCAATAGCCGTGCGGGTTCTTGGCGAGATATTGCTGGTGGTAACCCTCGGCAAAGTAGAAAGGCGGGGCATCGGCGATCTCGGTCGTGATCGCGCCGTAGCGGGCGGTTTCGAGGGACGGCTGATAGACCTCGCGCGAGGCCTCGGCGGCGCGCCGCTGGGCTCGGCGAAAACGTGTAGATCGCCGAGCGGTATTGGGTCCCGACATCGTTGCCCTGGCGCATGCCCTGGGTCGGGTCGTGGCTTTCCCAGAACAGCTTCAGCAAGGCCTCGTAGCTGGTGACTTGCGGGTCGTAGACGACGAGGACCGCTTCGGTGTGTCCGGTGCGTCCGCTGCACACCTCTTCATAGGTCGGGTTCGGGGTCGAGCCGCCGGCATAGCCGACCGCGGTGACCCACACCCCCGGCGCCTGCCAGAACACGCGCTCGGCGCCCCAGAAGCAGCCGAGCCCGAAGACCGCCTTTTCAAAGCCGTGCGGGATAGGGGCCGGCCAGCGGATGGCCGTTGACGAAGTGCCGCTCCGGCGCCGTCATCGGCTCGGGGCGGCCCGGCAGGCAATCCTCGGGCCGCGGGATCGCCAGTTTGTCACGCATGAACGGCCACATGTCGCGTCCTCTTGTGTGCTGGAAGGGGCGGCGTCGGCAAATGCCGTCTTCGATTTAAGCGACCGTCGCGCCGGAACCAAGGGCCGTCAAAAATCCGCGCGTTCCTTTGCCCACCCTGGGTGAGGGGGTCGTCGCCGCACTCCGCGCGATCCTGTTGTCACGCGGATGCCGCCGCGCTATTAGAACGTGCCAAGCCGAAGCCGAAGGGGACGGTGAGTCATGGCCTTGACCAGCGATCTGAGGTCGGTTGCGCGACCTGGCGGGCCCGCGCAAGCTGGCGCCGCGGATTTGCAGCTTTCTGCTGCTGATCGCGTTGCCTCTCGCAATGGCCGCGGGACCGACGAGGGCAGCGACGTCCGACGGTTCCGGCGCGAAGGCGACCGCCTTCATGAACCAATTGTGGAGCCATGCGCTAGAGCTCCTCAACAAGAAGACTTCGACCGCCGAGCGGCAGGCCCGGTTTCGCGAGTTGTTTCACAATGATTTCGATTCGCCGGGGATCGCCCGATTTGTGCTCGGGCGCTATTGGCGCACCGCCAGCCCTGAAGAGCAAAAAGAGTTCCTGAAACTGTTCGAAGAATACGTTGTCTATGTCTATACCGCGCGGCTCTCCGACTTTGAGGGCGAACAGTTCAAGATCAGCGGAGCGCGGCCCGACGAAGGTTCGGTCATCGTCTCTAGCGACGTGACCGCGCCAGGGGCGCCGACGCCACTCAAGGTCGACTGGCGTCTGGTCAACGACGACGGCGCGTACAAGATTTCCGACGTTATCGTCGAGGGGGTCAGCATGCTGGTGACCCAGCGTTCCGAATTCGCCTCGATCATTCAGCGCCATGGCGGGCAGGTTCAGGGGCTGCTGGACCTGATGCGGGAAAAGACCGCGAGCGCCGCCCAGTAGCCTGCGGTTCGACCAGCGGATGCCCCGATCCGGCGCTTAGCCGGAGCCCGTCGCGGGCCGTTCCGGCGCTGCAGACCTGGAAACGTAACCCGCGGCGCTAGAGTTGACGGCGCTGGTTGCGCCGGCGCAGCGCCCGATACCACACCGCCAGCGCCAATAGGCCGATAAAGCCGCCGATCACGACGACGGGCGGGATCCGGCTTTGCTGCTGTTGCTGCTGGCCGGGGCCACCGACGCGGATCATCACCCGGGCGACTTCGCTGCTGGTGCGGGCCTCGGCGCTCCACAGGCCGTCGCGGTCGGCGGGGAACACGAATTTGCCGTCCGAATCGGTATCGTCCGGTCTCGGCCGGCGTCTGCGGGTTGTCCGGCGAGAACACCCGGACTTCGGCGTTCGCCATCGGTTTGCCGTCGGCGGCGGCGAACTGCGCCGTCACCTCGTGAGTGGCGAAGAGGTCGAAGGCTCGCGCCGGCGATTCGGCGAGCACGCCCACCGATGCGGCCAGCGCCACGGCGGCGAGCCAACGTGCGAACGCCGGCAATCGGCAGCGAAACCCGGTCATGCCGTCAGCATAGCGATCTTTTGCGCGGCACGCCACCGGCGCCGAGAACGCTCGTCTTGCCTGGCCGAGCGCTACCCGTGCCAAAAGCCGGGCGACGGAGGGGCGATGCCGAATTTCGTGATCGAGCGGCGCTGTGCGGGGATCGTCTGCGGCATCGACGAGGCTGGGCGCGGGCCGCTCGCCGGTCCGGTCGTCGCCGCCGCGGTGATCCTCGACACCAAGCGCTTCCCGCGCTCGTTGCGCGAGCGGCTCGACGATTCGAAGGTGCTGACCGGCGCAGAGCGCGAGGATTGCTGGCGAGCGCTCGGCCGCTGCGTCGAGCGCGGCGCCGCCCATATCGGCATCGGTGCTGCAAGCGCGCGCGAGATCGACACGATCAACATCCTGCGCGCGGCGTTGCTGGCGATGGCGCGCGCGGTCGCCGGCCTCGAGGTGTGCCCGGACATCGCGCTCGTCGACGGCAACATGCCGCCGCCGCTCGCCTGCGCGGTGCAGACCGTCGTCAAGGGCGACGGGCTCAGCTTTTCGATCGCCGCGGCTTCGGTCGTCGCCAAGGTCACCCGCGACCGGTTGATGCGCGCCTTGGCGCCGCGCTATCCGGGCTATGGCTGGGAGACCAATGTCGGCTATGCGACGCGCGAGCACGGCGACGCGATCGCCCGGCTCGGCCCGACGCCGCATCATCGCCGCTCCTTCGCCCCGGTGCGGCTTGCGCTCGCCGGCGAATTGCCGTTGCTCGAAGCCGCTCTCGTGAGCGCCCGTCGCCAGCGCCGAGACCGCGTGGCGGGCGACTTTTTTCATCAGGGTCGGCAGCGCGTGCTCGCCGAGCTTGTCGACCGGGCTCCATAGCTCTCCGCGGCATCGTGTCCTTGTCCGTTGCCGGCGACGATCGCGAGTTCGAGCTGGAAAATGGGTAAAGCCGTGACGCACCGTACCCGGGAGCGGCGACCATCGGGCGGATGCGGGGGCGGCGCCGAGCGCCTCGGCGAGCGGCCAGGGCTCCGCCCGCCACGGCGTCGACGGGAATTCGATCATGCCGCCGAGCAGCCCCTTTTCCGGCCGCCGCCGCAGCAGCACCGCGCCATCCGGCCGCGTCAGCCAAAAGGCGACGCCGTGCCGCCACGGCCGCTCCGGCTTTTCGGCGCGCGCCGGCAAATCCTCGGCGATGCCGCCTGCCGCGGCGGCGCAGGCCGAGCGCCACGGGCACAGCACGCAGCGCGGACGGCGCGGCGTGCAGATCGTGGCGCCCAGATCCATCATCGCCTGCGCGAAATCGCCGGTGCGCCGATCCGGCACCAGCCCTGCCGCGAGCTGCCGCAGCCGCGGTTTCGCCGCCGGCATCGGCTCGGCGACGGCGTAAAGCCGGGCGACGACGCGCTCGACATTGCCGTCGACTGCCGCGGTCGCGCCGGTCGAACGCGATCGCCGCGATCGCCGCCGCGGTGTAGTCGCCGATCCCGGGCAATGCGCGCAATGCCGCGGGCTCGGACGGAAACACGCCGCCATGCCGCTCGGCGACGGCGCGGGCGCAGGCGTGCAGATTGCGGGCGCGCGCGTAATAGCCGAGCCCCTGCCACTCCTGCAGGACCTCGTCGAGCGAGGCTGCGGCGAGCGCCGCGACGTCGGGCCAGCGCGCCACGAATCGGTCGAAATACGGGCGGACGGTCGCCACTGTCGTCTGCTGCAGCATGATCTCGCTGAGCCAGACGCGATACGGGTCGGGGCGCTGGCCGGGCGGCGCCCGCCACGGCAGGTCGCGGCGATGGCGATCGTACCAGGCGAGCAGCAGCGCCGGGTCGGGGGCGCCGTGCGGTGGTGGAGATTGGGATCGGAGCGATGACATGAGCGCGGCGAAGCGGCGGCGCAGCCTAGCCGGTCCGGAGGCCGAGGGCGAGCGCCGTCACGGGTTTCGCGCGGTCGGGCTGGCGGTGTCGAAGCTCGCGGCGCCGATCGTCGGCCAAGCGCGGCGGCGGGATTCTCGCGCGGCTCAAGGCGGATTGGGCGGCGATCGTCGGCGCCGAATGGAGCGCTGCCGCATGGCCGGCGGCACTCGGCCGCGACGGCGCGCTGAAGCTGCGCACCGCACCCGCCGCGGCGCTCGAGCTGCAGCACCGCTCGCCGCTGCTGATCGAACGCGTCAACCTCTATTTCGGCCGCCCTGCGGTGACGCGCCTGGTTCTCGTGCAAGGGAGCTGGCCGCGGGCGCCGCAGCGCGGCCGGCCGCAGCCGCGTCCGCTCGCCGCGGGCGAGGCGCGAGGGCTCGACCGGCAACTTTCCGCGAATCGCGGAGCCCGAACTGCGCGCGGCGCTCGACCGTCTCGGCAGGGCCGTGATCGGGGCTGGCCGGTGATCCTGGCGCGGCTGGCGTTGCGCCGGAGCGTGAAATCCCGATATCGTCAACATATTGTAGTGAGGAACCAAATGACGCGGAACATCTGGTTTGCCGTCGTGTCCATCTTGGCAGGGATCGTGTTGTCGCCGGGCCTGGCCTCGGCGGCCGATCCCGCTGCCAGCCCGGCCGACATGCAAAGCCTGCTGACGATCGGCAAGGACGACCGCGTCCTCGGCAAACCCGACGCCCCGATCACGATCATCGAATATGCCTCGATGACTTGCCCGCATTGCGCCCATTTCACCGACGAGGTGTTGCCCGAGCTCAAGAAAAAATGGATCGACACCGGCAAGGCGAAACTGGTCCTGCGCGACTTTCCGCTCGACGGCGAGGCGGTGCACGCCTCGATGATCGCGCGCTGCGCGCCGCCCGACCGGTTTTACGCTTTTGTCGACACGTTCTTTGCCGACCAGGACAAATGGGTGACCGCGCCCGATTACCAGGCGGCGCTGACCCGGCTGGCCGCACTCGGCGGCATGAGCAAGGCGGAAGTCGACAAATGCCTCGCCGACAATGCCCTCGAAAACCAGATCTTGAACAGCCGGCTCGTCGCCGCGAAGCAGCTCGACGTCGAATTCGACGCCGACCTTCTTCGTCAACGGCACCAAGTACACCGGCGAGCCGACCGTCGAGGCGTTCGACAAGCTGCTGTCGGGGCTGCCGCCAAAATCGTAACGCCCGCGCGAGCTTGCATGCAGATCGACCGGCTGCGCCTGTCGGCTTCAAATCCTTTGCCGAAGCGGCCGAGGTGACGATCGGGCCGGGGCTGACCGGCATCGTCGGGCCGAACGGCTGCGGCAAGTCGAACCTCGCCGAGGCGCTGCGCTGGGTGATGGGCGAGAATTCGGCCCGCCGCCTGCGCGGCGGCGCCATGGACGACGTGATCTTCGGCGGCGCCGCCGGCCGCGCGGCGCGCAACCTCGCCGAAGTCGCGCTGACCATCGACAACAGCGCCCGCGACGCGCCGTTCGCGTTCAACGACCGCGAGGACCTCGAGATCGTCCGCCGCATCGAGCGCGGCGGCGGCTCGACCTGGCGGGTCAACGGCCGCGAGGTGCGGGCGCGCGACGTGCAACTGTTGTTTGCCGACGCCGCGACCGGCGGGTCTTCCGGGTCGATCGTCAGCCAGGGACGCGTCGGCGCGCTGATCGAGGCGAAACCGGCCGAGCGCCGGTTTCTGCTGGAGGAGGCCGCCGGCACCGCCGGGGTGCAGGCGCGACGGCGCGAGACCGAGCTCAAGCTGGCCGCCGCCGAGGAGAACCTGACGCGGCTCGACGACGTGATCGCGGCACTGGCTGCGCAGCTCGGCGCGTTGCGCAAGCAGGCGCGCCAGGCGCAGCGCTATCGCCGGCTCGGCGAGCAGATCCGCCAGCACGAGGCGCTGCTGTTCCACGCCCGCTGGCTCGCTGCCGAAAGCGAAGCCGAAAGCCGCGCCGCCGAGCTTTGCGCCGCGCGAGCAGTCGGCCGCCGAGGCCGAGGATCGCGCGTCAGCCGAGCGCGCGCGCCCGCGACGAGGCCGAGGCGGCGTTGCCGCCGCTGCGCCGCGCCGAAGCCGAGGCGAGCGCCGAATTGCAGCGGCTGACCCAGGCGCGCACCGCGCTCGAACAGGAGCTGGCGCGGTCCGTCGCGGCGCGCCGCGAGGCCGAGCGGCGGCTGTTCGAGCTCGGTCGCGACCGCGAGCGCGAGGACGCGCAGCTCGCCGAGGCCAAGGCGGCGCTAGCGCGGTGGCCGACGAGCGGCGAGCGCTCGCCGATGCCGAGGCGGCGAGGCGGCCTTGCGCGCGCCGCGGCCGAGAGCCGATCGCGCGAGATCGGGGCGCGAGCTTGCCGCGGCCGAGAGCCGCGTTGCAGCGCGCCACCGAAACGGTCGCCGCGGCGGAGGCGCAGCGCGCTGCGCTCGAACGCCGGCGCCGTGAGATCGCCGAGCGCCGCACTCGCGCTCGAAGCGCGCCTGGCCGAGGCCGAACGTCAGCGCTCCGCGCTCGCAGCCGCGATCGTCCCGGCCGAAGCGGCAGCGGCCGCCGCCGCGGCGCTTGGCGAGGCCGAAGCCGCTGGCGGAGCGTTGCCGCGCCGCGCTCGAAACAGCGCAGAGCGAGATGGCGGCACGGCAGCAGCACGAAGCCGGGGCGCTCGACGCCGCGCGCCGGGCGGCGGCCGGGCTCGCCCGGCTCGAAGCGGAGGCAAGCGCGCTTGAGGCGGTCGTTGCGCCAGACCGCAGCCGCGGACGGCGGAACGCCGATCCTTGCGGCGATACGCGTCGCGGAAGGGTTCGAGGCGGCGATCGGCGCGCTCTTCGAAGACGAGCTTTCCGCGCCGCTCGATGACGATGCGGCGACGCCGACCGCTTCTGGGTCGACTTGCCGGCGGTCGACAGCCGCCCCGCTCTGCCCGACGGCGCACATCCGTTCGCCGCCGCGGTGACCGCACCGCCGGCGCTCGGGCGCAGCCTCGCCTTTGCCGGCTGGGTCGACAGCGAAGCCGAGGGCGCAGCCTGCAGCCGCATCTGGCTCCGGGCCAGCGGCTCGTCGACCGCGACGGGCGCCTGTGGCGCTGGGACGGGTTTACCCGCCGTGCCGCCGGCGCTTCGGCCGCGGCCCAGCATCTGCGCCACCAGAACCGACTGGATGTCCTTGCCGGCGAGATTGCGGCGGCGGCGGCCGCAAGCCCGGTCGCGCCGCGGCCGCAGGCCGCGGCGGCGACCGCCGCCCGCGAAGGCCGGGCCGAGGCCGACCGGCTCGCCCGCTCGCAACTGCGCGAGGCCGAGGCGGCGCTGGCGCGTGCCCGCGCGGCCGAAACCGAGCTTGCGCGGCCGCGCGTTGGCGACCGAGACGCGGCTCGACGCTGCGGCCGAAACCGTCGCCAAGCTCGCCGCCGATCTCGCCGAGGCGCAGGCGCCAGGCCGAGGAAACCGAGCGCGATCTTGCGGCATTGCCGCAGCCGGCGCCCGCGCACGCCGCGCTGGCGGCGGCGCGCGATGTCGCGGCGCGGACCCGTCGCGATGAAGCCGACGCTCGCGCCGCGATCGACCAGCTGGCCCGCGAAGCCCAATCTCGCCGCGAGCGGCTGTCGTCGATCGACCTCGAAGAGCGCGCCTGGCGCAAACGCAGCGAGGGCGCCACGGCGCAGCGCGGAACCCTCGGCGAGAGGCAGCAGGCGCTGGAACAGGAAATCGCCGCGCTCGCCTCGCGCCCGGCTGCGATCGCCGCCGAGAGCGAAACGCTCGGCGCGCTAGATCGCCGTGGCCGCACAAAACGCCCGCGAGGCGGCGGATCGCCTGGCCTCCGGCGAAACCCGGCGGCGCGAAGCCGGCGACCGCTCGCGCCTCGCCGACCAGGCTGTGGCCGAGACCCGCGAGCGCCGCATCCGGCTCGAGGTGCAAGCCGGCGGCGCCCGCGACGCAATGCTCGCGCTCGCCCGCGACATCGGCGAGCGCATCGGCGCGGCGCCGGCGGAGCTCGCAGATGCTCGCCGGTCTCGCCGCAGGCCAGGCGCCGCCCGACGCGGGGGCGAGCGCGGAACGGCTCGACCGGCTGACCCGCGAGCGCGCCGGGATCGGGCCGGTCAACCTGATGGCCGAAGGCGAGGCTGCGGAAATCGGCGCCGAGGTCGACGCCCTGGCGCGCGAGCGCGCCGATCTGACCGAAGCCATCGCCAAGTTGCGCCACGGCGCGCGCGCGCTCGACCAGCAGGGGCGCGAACTGCTCGCCGCTGCGTTCGAGCGGGTCAACGGACATTTCGCGACGCTGTTTGCCCGGCTGTTCGGCGGCGGCAAGGCGGAGCTGGCGCTGACCGACGACGGCGACCCGCTGACCGCCGGTCTCGAAATCATGGCGAATCCGACCGGCAAGCGGCTGCAGAGCCTGTCGCTGCTGTCGGGCGGCGAGCAGGCGCTGACGGCACTGGCATTGCTGTTCGCCGTGTTCCTGACCAAGCCGGCGCCGATCTGCGTGCTCGACGAGGTCGACGCGCCGCTCGACGACGCCAACGTCGACCGGCTGTGCGCTCTTGTCGCCGACATCGCCGACACCTCGGGCACCCGATTTCTGCTGATCACCCATCACCGCATCACGATGGCCCGCGCCGACCGGTTGTTCGGCGTGACGATGGTCGAGCGCGGCGTCTCGCAGCTGGTCTCGGTCGATCTTGCCCGCGCCGTGCGGCTGCGGCAGACCGCCTGACCCCAGGCTGCGCCTGTCGAGACCTATCCCGTTGGAAGACATCACACTTGACGCCGGCTTGCTGCGCCGCCCTGTTATTGACAGGCGAAAAACGGCTTACTATGGTGCGCGCCGTTCCGGCCGGGCGCGGCCGGGCGGGTATCGGATGGTTGCGCTTCCCTGAATGAGCGAAGATCCGCCATCGGACCCCCTCGCGCGGCTTGGCGAAAAGCTCGACAAGGCGCGTGCGGGGCGTGCTCCGGTGCGGAAAACGGGTGGCAACCCGGGGCTGCAGCAAGGCCTTGCTCTCGGCTTTCGCATCGGCATCGAGCTGGTGGCGGCGGTGCTTGTGTCCGGCGGTTTGGGATGGGCGGTCGACCGCTGGCTCGGGACGCGGCCATGGGTGATGCTGGCGATGCTTTTTCTCGGGATCGCCGCCGGAATGCTCAACGTCTACCGCGCGGTGACCAGGATGAGCATGGCGGTCGGCTATCCCCGGCGCGATGCCGAGGATGTCCGCCGCGGCCGGACGACGGGCGACAAGTGGGACGACGACGAGGATTGCTGACTTGGCGATAGAGCTTCACCCCCTCGAACAATTCACGGTCCAGCGCATCCTGCCGCTGCGCATCGGCGGCTTCGACGTGTCCTACACGAACTCGGCGCTGCTGATGACGATCGTGGTGATCCTGGTTACGGCACTGACGGTGCTCGGCACGCGGCGTGCGGCGCTCGTCCCCGGCCGCTGGCAGTCGATCGCCGAGATGAGCTACGAGTTCGTCGCCGACATGGTCGAAAGCAATGTCGGCTCCGAGGGGATGCCGTATTTCCCGTTCATCTTCACGCTCTTCATGTTCATTTTGTTCGCGAACCTGCTCGGCTTGATTCCCTACAGCTTCACGGTCACCAGCCACATCATCGTCACCTTCGCGCTGGCGGCGGTTGTCTTCATCGGCGTCACGATCATCGGTTTTGCCCGGCACGGCCTGCATTTCTTGCGGCTGTTTGTGCCCGAGGGCGTGCCGAAGGTTTTGCTGCTGCTGCTGGTGCCGATCGAGGTGCTGTCCTACTTCATCCGCCCCTTCACCCTGTCGATCCGGCTCTTCGCCAACATGCTGGCCGGTCACACGATGCTCGGCATCTTTGCCGGGTTCGCCGCGATAATCGGAGTTTTCGCGATCTTTCCGATCGCGGTCGACGTGTTGCTGCTCGCTCTCGAATTGCTCGTGGCCACCTTGCAGGCCTACGTCTTCGCAATCCTGAGCTGCCTCTACCTGAACGACGCGATCCACATGCACTGAGCGCGCGCCGCCCCTTCCCCAAAACGCCACCACCCTCAACAGGAAGACGAAGATGGACCTTGCTTCGGCCAAGATGATCGGCGCCGGCCTCGCCTGCATTGCCCTTGTCGGCGCCGGCATCGGCATCGGCAACGTGTTTGCCGCGCTGATCAGCGCGCTCGCCCGCAACCCCGCCGCGCAGGGGCAGGTGCAGCCGTTCGCCTTTCTCGGCTTTGCGCTGGCGGAGGCGACGGGGTTGTTCGGGCTCGCGATCGCGTTTCTGATCCTGTTCGTGTTTTGAGCGGGGCGCCGAGGGCCGCGATCGATGCCGCAGCTGGATTTTTCGACGTTCGCGCCTCAGCTCGTCTGGCTCGCGATCAGCTTTGTCGTCCTCTATCTGCTGATGGCGAAAGTAGGCCTGCCGTCCGTCGGCAGGGCGATCGAGGCGCGCCGCCGCCGCCGCGAGGAAGATCTCGACCGCGCGGCCCAGCTTCGGACGGAAGCCGAGCGGGTGATCGCCGCCTATGAAGCCGCCCGCGCCAGTGCGCGCGAGCAGGCGCAGGCGACGATCCGCGAAACTACCGAGCGGCTCGCCGCGGCGGCGGTGGAGCGCCAGCACGAGCTTGCGGCTGCACTGTCCGACCGCACCCGCGCCGCCGAGCGCGAGATCGCCGCCGCCAAGGAACGCGCGCTCTCCGAAATCCGCGGGGTCGCAAGCGACGTCGCGGCTTCGGTCGCGGCCAAGCTGGTCGGCTCGGCGCCCGACGCCGCCAGTGTTGCGGCCGCGGTCGACCGGGTCATGACGGAGCGCGCCGTCTGATGGAGATTTTCCGCGAAGCCGAATTCTGGTTCACGATCGCCGTATTGATATTTGTCGCCATCCTGTGGAAGCCGGCGAAGAAGTTTCTGATCGGCGGGCTCGACGCCCGCGCCGACCGCATTCGCGAAGAGCTGGCGGCGGCGCGCGCGCTGCGCGAGGAGGCCGAGCGCACGCTCGAATCATATCAAATCCGCCAGCGCGAGGCGGCCCAGGAGGCGGAGCAGATCGTCGCCCACGCCAAGGTCGAGGCCGAACGCATCGCCGCGGAATCGGCGCGTCAGCTCGAAGATACCTTGCGGCGCCGCCAGCAGCTCGCCGAGGAGCGGATCGCGCAGGAGGAGGCGAGGGCGATCGCCGAAATCCGTGCGGTTACCGTCGATGTCGCGATCTCTGCCGCGCGCCAGGTCATTGCCGCCGAACTCGACGAAAAACGCGGCGCCGCGCTGATCGACGCGGCCATCGCCGAGCTGCCCCAACAGCTGCACTGACCGCAGGAAACTGCTGCCGTCAGGACATCACCGCCCGCAAGGCGCCGGCAAAGGCGGCGTCGGCGGATTTTGTTCCCTGCGCCGCCCGGCCGTGCGAGGCTCGCCGCAAGCGAAGGCTTGTGGCAAGCCGACAATGGAGGCGGTCGATGGCTCTCAAGATCTACGGCGTCGCACGTTCGCGCGCGTTCCGTACCCTGTGGATGGCAGGCGAGCTCGGGATCGCTTACGAGCACGTAAAGGTCGATTTCTCCGGGGGCTCCCGCCGGCCCGAATATCTCGCGGTCAACCCGAACGGCCACGTGCCGGCAATCGACGACGACGGCTTCAAGCTGTGGGAGTCGATGGCGATCAACCTGTATCTTGCCAAAAAACACGGCAGCGGCGCCGGCGGCCTCTACCCGCAAACTCTCCAGGACGAGGCGCGGTGCTGGCAATGGAGCTTCTGGGGCATGACCGAGGTCGAGCGGCCGGCGTTGACCGTGCTGCTGAACCGGATCGGCCCCGAGGAAGGGCGCGACGCCGAGGCGGCCGGCGAGGCCGAGCGTGCCCTTGCCGCACCGCTCAAAGTCCTCGACGCGGCGGTGACCGGCACGCCTTACCTGCTCGGCGACCGGTTCACCGTCGCCGACCTCAACGTCGCCAGCATTCTCGCCTGGGCGCGCCAGGCGCGGGTCGATCTCGCCGCGTTTCCAAAGGCCGAAGCCTGGCTGAAGTCGTGCCATGACAGGCCGGCGGCGCAGGCCGCCCGGCAGCTGCAGCGGGAGGGCTGAGCGATGGCCGGGACGCCCCAGACCGTCGTCTACGTTTCGAACGCCGGCAGCAAGGAGATATTCGTCTTCGCGATGGACCGCGACAGCGGCGACCTGACGCCGGTCGAGCGGGCTGCGGTGCCCGGCACCGACAAGCCGTCGCCGACCAGCATCCCGATGGCGGTCAGCCCTGACCGGCGCTTTCTTTACGCCGCGCTGCGCAGCGAACCCTATCCGGTCTCGAGCTTTGCGATCGATCCGGAAAGCGGCCGGCTCGCCCATCTCGGTACGGCGCCGCTCGCCGACAGCATGGCCTATATCGTGACCGACCGGAACGGCCGGTTCCTGCTCAGCGCCTCCTATCCCGGGGCAAAGCTGGCGATTAACCCGATCGACGGCTCGGGCCGGGTCGGGGAGCACACGACCCAGGTGCTGGCAACCCAGCCCAAGGCGCATTGCGTCGTCGTCGACGCCGCGAACCGCCATGTCTACTGCACCAATCTCGGCGGCGACGTCATCATGCAGCTGCGGTTCGACGCCGCAACGGGGACCGTGTCGCCAAACCAACCCGCCGCGATTTCGACCAGGCCCGGCGCCGGGCCGCGCCATCTGGCGTTCCACCCGAACGGCCGGTTCCTCTATCTGCTGAACGAGTCCGACGCCACCCTCGGCGCCTATGCGGTCGACCCGGTGACCGGCACGCTTGCCGAGTTGCAGACGGTGCCGACCTTGCCTCTCGATTTCACCGGCAAGCCATCGGCGGCCGATCTGCACGTCACCCCCGACGGACGCTTCGTCTATGCGAGCGAGCGCACGACCAGCATGATCAAGGGTTTTGGCATCGACCCCGAGCGCGGGACCTTCTCGCGCTGTGGGCGTTGGCCGACGGAGACGACGCCGCGTGGTTTCGCGATCGACCCGCGCGGACGCTTTCTGCTCGCCGCCGGGCTCAGCTCGAATGCGATGACGGTCTCGGCGATCGACCCGGTCAACGGCGCGCTCGCGGCGATCCGCCAATACCGGGTCGGCGACATGCCCAACTGGATCGAGATCGTCGACTTGGGCTGACGAAGGCGGCGGCGTCTTGGCTGTCGTTCAGGGCGCCCCGACGACACTCAGTGGATGTCGTCCTGCTCGTCAAAGGCCTGGCGCAGGCGGGCGATCGAAAAGCCGGGCGCGCGGGCGGCGTCGATGATGACCTTTTCGCGACGCGCGATCAGCTCGACGGCGGCCGGGATGTTTTTAACCGCCTCGGCCGGGATGACGACGGCGCCGTGGCGGTCGGCATGGATCACGTCGTTGGGCGAGACCACCATGCCGGCAACGCTGACCGTGCCGCCGAAATCGACGAGGTGCACATGCGCGTGCGACGGCATGATCGAGCCGGCGAGCACAAAGAAACCTTCCGCCATCGCGTCGAGGTCGCGCACCGAGCCGTCGGTGACGACGCCGACGCAGCCGAGCCCCTTGTGGACGTTGGTCTGCACCTCGCCCCAGAACGCGCCAAAGCCGAAATCGGGGATGTCGATGTCCTGGATCACCGCGATGCTCGGCATCGGCTCGGCGGCGATGTGCGCGTAATAGCCGAGCCGAACCTCCTTGGCCTCGTCGCGATTGCGGGGATGCGGCTCGCGCGAGCGGATGACCGCGGTGCGGGCGAAGGCGACGACCGGCTTCAATTCCGGAAACGGCGCGACCAGCGGCCGGCGGATAAAACCCGTCGCCCGGCGCGCCGGGGCGACGAGCTCCAGCGCATTGCATATCGTCGGCGTGTCGAACGCCCTCAAAGCCTCGAAATCGGCGGGGTCGGGCAGGCGCGGCATCGGCTTTCCTCCGGCGGCGGATTGTCGGGGCCCAGGCTTTATTGGAGAATGCCCGCGGCCAGCAAGGCTTTTCCGCCGGCAAGAGTTTTTGGACCGCGCGGCAAGCAAGGAGAATGGGGATGAGCCAATACGATCCCGGCCGGGTCAGGCAAATGAGGCGGCCGCACGGCTTGCCGTTCAATATCGGCAAGATCGGGCACGTCGTGCTCAATGTGCAGGATGTCGAGCGCTCGGCGCGGTTCTATACCGAGGTGCTGGGGTTCCACATCTCCGACGTCTATCCGGAGGAGATGGTGCCGGGCGGGATGGTGTTCCTGCGCTGCAACACCGACCACCACGGTATCGCGCTGGTCGGCTCGACGGAGGCGCCGGCGACGAATGTCGAGCTCAACCACATCGCCTTCGAGGTCGGGAGCCTCGATGACGTGGTGCGGGCGCGCGACCATCTGCGGCGGCACCACGTCGTGATCGATTTTGAGGGCCGCCGCCGCGCCGGCTGCCAGCTCGCGGTCGAGTTCCGCGACCCGGACAACCACCGGCTCGAAATCTATTGGGGCATCGACCAGGTCGGCAGCGACGGCCATGTCCGCCCGTCGACGGAATGGAAGGGTGCCCGCAGCCTCGAAGACGCGCGTCGCCGACCCGGTACGGGGCCAGGACACGAGCCTGCGCGACCCGTCGTTGCTCGACCGATAAGACGGACCTAGCGCGGCGGCAGCCGCCGCTTTTTGCGGTCGCTCGCCCACAATGCGACCAGCACGGCGGCAAGGAGCAGGCCGTACCCCAGTGCATGCGCTGCCCCGACGATGCCGACCAGGATCAGGACCGCCAGGATCAGCGGCAGCGCAATGACGATGCCGATCGCCAGCGCTGCTCCCATGATCGCGATGACCAACGGCAGGATGACGAGCAGCAGAGCGCCGACGACGACGCCGATGACGAACCAGATCAGGCCCATGGCTCAACGATCCCAACCGATGTCGCAGGATACTCGGGGCGGCGGCGTGAGGCCATTGCGGCGATCGGGGCGGCTCGGGCATGGTGGGGGATGACCGAGCCCTGCTTTTCGCCGGCCGCCGCTTCGTATGTGGTGACCATTCGCGGCCTCGAGCTGATGGCCAGCATCGGCATCCGCCGGCATGAGCGCGAGCGCAAGCAGAGAGTGCGGATTTCGGTCGACCTGACCGCGGCGCCGGCGGCTGCGTTTCCCGGCGAGGACCGCCGCCGCATCGTCAATTACGAAAAGATCGTCGCCGCGATCCGGGAGATCGCCGCGTCGGGTCACATCGACCTGTGCGAGGGCTTTGCCGAGCGGATCTGCACCGCGTGCTTTGCCGACCCGCGGGTCGAGCGGGTGCGGGTGTGGGTCGAAAAGCCCGACGTGTTTCCGGATGCCGACGGGGTCGGCGCGATCCTCGAGCGGACGCGGCCGGCTTGAGCGGCGCCCGGTTGGCGGCTGCCGGCCCGACGATTTTTGGCATCGTCAACGTCACCGAGGAACTCGTTTTCGGATGGCGGCCGGTTTCTCGACCACGCGGCGGCGCTCGCCCATGCGCGCGCGCTGGTCGCGGCGGGGGCCGATGTCGTCGACCTCGGCGCCGCCGCCAGCAACGTCGACGCCAAACCGGTCACGCCCGGTGAGGAGATCCGCCGTCTCGAACCGCTGATGTCGGCGCTCGCGGCCGACGGCACGCCGGTGTCGGTCGACAGCTTTTTGCCCGAGGTCCAGCGCTTTGCGATCGCCCGCGGCGTCGACTTCCTGAACGACATCCAGGGCTTTCCGGAGCCGTCGCTCTATCCCGATTTGGCGGCGGCGCAGTGCCGGCTGGTGGTCATGCACGCGGTGCAGGGCCGCGGCCGGGCGCAGCGGCTGGAGCTTTCCGCCGACGAGGTGTGGGACCGCATCGGCGCGTTTTTCGCCGAGCGGGTCGCGGCCCTGGAACGTGCCGGCATCGCCCGCGAGCGCCTCGTCATCGACCCCGGCATGGGGTTTTTCCTGAGCAGCCGGCCCGAAGTGTCGCTGCGTGTCCTCGCCCGGCTCGGCGAGCTGAAGCGGGCCTTTGGATTGCCGGTCCTGGTCTCGGTGTCGAGGAAGTCGTTTCTGCGCGCGATCGCCGGGCGCGCTTCGGCGGCGGAGCTCGGCGCCGCGAGCCTGGCGGCGGAATTGTTCGCCGCCGCACGGGGCGCCGATTACATCCGCACTCACGATCCCGGCGCGCTTGCCGACGGCCTGCGGGTCATGGCGGCGTTGCGCACCGCCGCCGGCGCCGGCATGGCGGATGGCGGTTCCACGCGCGGATAGGGTTGCGGCCGCCGCCATCGGCGGTGGTGCTTTCGCGGCGTGTTGGCCATACTGCGGCGACAGTCGCGGCCGGGAGGAAACCGATATGCTGGCACCGCCTAATTTTCACCACCTGCACTTGAATTCGGTCGATCCCGACCGCGCGATCGACTTTTACACCCGCCAATTCCCGACGACGGCAAAGAGCAGCTGGGGCGGCTTTGCCGCGCTCAAATCGCCGAACGACGTTTTGGTGCTGTTCACCAAGGTCGACGCGCCGCCGGCGATGGCGCCGCAGAGTGCGATCTGGCATTTCGGCTGGCACGTCACCGATGCGCGGCGGTGCCTCGAAACCTACCGAAACCGGACCGAGGTCGAGCTGCTGCCGCTCTACACGACCGACGAGGGCGGCTCGGTGCAGATTTCGAGCGACACCTGGCCGAGTGTGGGCGGCGTGCTCGGGCTGACCCGGGCGCAGATCGCCGAGGCCAAGGCGAAAGGCGTCGGGCCGGCCGGCGGCGGCGGCTTTTCGTATATGCGCGGCCCCGACAATGCGCTCGTCGAATACGCCGGCAACCATCCCGAAGAACGCTTCAACCACGTGCACCTCTACCAGGACGACCCGATCGCGGCGTTCGAGTGGTACCAGAAGCACCTGAACGCGCCGATGCGCCCGGGCTACACCCCGACACCGGTGACCGGCGCCGACGGCAAGCCGGCGCGCGGAGCGGACCGCACCTGGCCGGCATTGAACCGCGAAGGCATGTTCCGTTCGCCGCGCGCCGGCGTCGAGTTCGGCGACGTGTCGATGATGTGGTACGCGAACCAGGGCGAAAGGCCGCTGGTCGGCTCGCGCGGGCAATTGCAGGACCACATCGCGCTGTCGGTCGCGGATCTGGACGCCTGGGCCGACAAGCTCGACAGCGAGGGGGTCAAATTCCTCGAGCCGGTCTACCCGCTCGGGCAGACCCGCGCTTTGATGATCGAAGGCCCGAGCCGCGAGGCCATCGAGCTGGTCGAGGCCCGGTGACTATGGCTCGCCCCCTGGAGGCGGCGCCGGCGGCGATTGTCGCGAAATGACGTGCGGCTGAGTGACCCTACGCCGGGGATTCGGGCGGCTTGGGATAGGCGTGGCGGTGCTGTGGCTCGTGTTTTGGACGTGCGCCTACATAATCAGACCGCAGTCGTCGGAACATGCAACGTCTCTGCCCCCGGCCCTCTCGTTCCCGACAAGCATCGTTCTGATAGCCGCCGTCATTCTCGGCGTGCCCTGGGTCATTTCAGGATTCCGGTCGAATTAGGACCCTATCCCGACCCTCGCGGACTTGACACCGAAACGAGGGCAGGGTAGCAACCAGCCTCCGTGGTGATTTGAGCCGACCGGCTTGCGCCCCACGTTAAAAAAAGCGCTAAAAGGTCGGGTGTTCTGAAAGGAGCCTCGGCCCGCGCGGACCGAGGCTTTTTGTTGCCCGGAACCAGCGCGGCCCTGGCATTGGAGAAAGCTGCCGATGACCAAGCCCGTTTTGCCCGCCGACCTCGCCGACACCGTCTCGCCCGCCACCATCCTGGTGCGCGGCGGCGCCACCCGCAGCCCGCATGACGAGACCTGCGAAGCCTTGTTCATGACCTCGGGCTTTGTCTACGACGATGCCGCCGCCGCCGAGGCCGCGTTTGCCAATGAGGGGTCGCGCTATGTCTATTCGCGCTACCGCAACCCGACCGTGGCGATGTTCGAGGAGCGGCTGCGGCTGATCGAAGGGGCGGAGGCGTGCCGCGCCACCGCGAGCGGGATGGCGGCGGTGTTCGCGGCGTTGCTGTGCCGGCTGCGCGCCGGGCAGAGGGTCGTGTCGAGCCGCGCCCTCTTCGGCTCGTGCCACTACATCGTCTCCGAATTGCTGCCGCGCTGGGGCATCGAGACGGTGCTGGTCGACGGCCGCGATCTCAACGCCTGGGAAACGGCGCTGGCCGGTGGTGCGGCGGCGGCGTTTTGCGAAAGCCCGTCCAACCCGGCGATGGAGCTTGTCGATCTCGCCGAGGTCGCGCGGCTGACCCACCGCGCCGGCGGGTTGCTTGATCGTCGACAACGTCTTTGCCTCGCCACTGTTGCAAAAGCCGTTGGCGCTCGGCGCCGACGTCGTCGTCTATTCCGCGACCAAGCACATCGACGGGCAGGGGCGCAGCCTCGGCGGGGCGATCTTGGCGTCGGAAAAATTCGTCAAGGAGGATCTCGGCCTGTTCTACCGGCACACCGGGCCGTCATTGAGCCCGTTCAACGCGTGGCTGCTGTTGAAGGGGCTGGAGACGCTCGAATTGCGGGTCGAGCGGCAGTGCCGCACCGCCGCCGCGATCGCCGGTTTCCTCGAAACCCATCCAAAGATCGGGCGCGTCATCTATCCCGGGCTGCCGAGCCATCCGCAATACGAATTGGCGCAACGCCAGATGAAGGCGGGCGGCAGCGTCGTCTCGTTCGACGTGGCCGGCGACAAGGAAGGCTGCTTTCGCTTTTTGGACGCATTGCGGCTCGTCGACATCTCGAACAATCTCGGCGACTCGAAGAGCCTCGTTACCCATCCGGCGACGACGACGCACTCGCGACTCAAGCCCGAGGCGCGCGCCGAACTCGGCATCGGCGACCAGCCTGGTGCGGCTGTCGGCCGGTCTCGAAGGCGAAGCCGACCTGATCGCCGATCTCGGTCGGGCGCTCGACCGCGTCTAGGTGGCGGGTGTTCGGCTAGGAGGCCGAAATCGCCGGGGAAGCCTGCCCGAGCAGGCGGCGCGCCAAGGTCAGATGCGGCCGGTCGATCATCTTGCCGTCGAGCGCGATGGTCCCGGCATCGGGATTTGCGGCGAACAGGGCCACGACCTCGCGCGCCCAGGCGAGTTCGTCGTCGCTGGCGGTGAAGGCCCGGTTGATGACCGGGATTTGCGCCGGGTGGATCGCCATCTTGGCGGTGAAGCCCGACCGTTTGGCGGCGGCGCATTCCTCGGCGAGACCGGCCTCGTCGCGGAAATCGGTGTAGATCGTGTCGATTGGCTCGACCCCGGCCGCCGATGCGCCCAAGAGGCAGAGCGAACGGGCAAGGCGGTAGAGGTCGTCGTAAATACCGTCGGCGCGCCGGTTGGCGCCGCCGATGCACGCCGCCAGATCCTCCGCACCCCAGGTAATGCCTGCCAGCCGCGCCGACACGCCGGCATAATTGCCGATGGCGAACATCGCCGCCGGGGTCTCGGTGGCGATCGCGATCACGCGGATCGCACCGGGCGGCAGCGAAGCGGCGGCTTCGAAGGCCGAAAGGTAATGATCGAGCGTGCGCAAATCGTCGGGGACGCATTTCGGCAGTAGAATCCCGTCGGGCCGGCCCGCTACGACGGCCGCGAGGTCGTCGAGTGCCGCCCCGCTCGCCAGCGGGTTGACGCGCACCCAGCGCTGGAAGGCGGCGGCGCCGGTCGAATTGAGAAACCCCCGCGCCAGGGCTCGCGCGGCGGGGCGGCGCGCCGCGACCACCGAATCTTCGAGATCGAGAATCAGCGCGTCGGCGCCCGATTGCGGCCCCCGGGCGAGCTTGCGGTCGCTGTCGGCCGGGACGAACAAAAACGAGCGCATTCACCCCTCCGGGTTTGCGGGTACGGCCGGACGGCACATCATCAGCCCGGCGCGGCGGCAGATCGCGACGGTCTCGCCGCGTTGGTTGATGCCCTGGTGCTCGAATTCGACGATGCCGGCGTCGGCGCGGGACGTGCTTTTGCGCTTTGAGCGCACCGTCGTGCGCACCCGCACAGTGTCGCCGTGGAACACCGGTTTCGGAAAACGAACGTCGCTCATGCCCAGATTGGCGATCGTCGTGCCCAGCGTCGTGTCGCCGACGCTGATGCCGATGACCAGCCCGAGGGTAAACAGGCTGTTCACAAGGCGCTGGCCAAACTCGGTCTTTTTGGCGAACTCCTCGTCGAGATGAAGCGGCTGCGGGTTCATCGTCAACGCGCTGAAGAGAACATTGTCCATCTCGGTAACGGTTCGGCTCATCGCGTGTTCGAACACCTGGCCGTCCTCGAACTCCTCGAAATACAATCCCGCCATTGTTCCTCCCGAGCGAGCGCCGCTGCGTCATCCGATCTTAGCAGGCCGCTCACAGGATCGTCATCGCGGCGCTGTCGAGCGGCGGCGCCGCATGCGACCCAGCAGACATGCGTTCGAACTCTCCCGCTTGCGCCGGAAGAATTCCCGCTCGACCCGAGCCATCGAAAAACCTAGCATGCCGGCGCCGCTGGAGACGCGCCGCGCCCACAAGCAGGAACCGGTTCGGGAATGGAGTTTGATCAACTGATCGCGGAGCACGGCGCTTGGTTTTACCTGATCGCGTTTATTTGGACTTTTCTCGAAGGTGAAACGATCGTCGTTTTTGCCGGTTTTGCCGCGGCGCAAGGGTTGCTCAACCCGGTTCTATTGTTGGCCGCCACCGGGCTCGGCAGCTTTGTCGGCGATCAAAGCTGGTTCTGGGTCGGCCGCCATTTCGGGTCGAAGCTGCTCGATCGTTTTCCGCGGTGGCGCGGCGGGGTTGAAACCGCGCTGCGCTGGCTGGAGCGCTACAACACCGGCTTTATTTTGTCGTTTCGGTTCATCTACGGGGTGCGCAATTTTTCCTCGTTCGCCATGGGGATGAGCGCGATTCGCGGTAGACGGTTCCTGATCCTGAATTTTCTCGCCGCCGCTTTCTGGGCGGCCGGCTTTGTCTCCCTCGGGTATTTTCTCGGCCACGCGTTTCGGGCGGTGCTCGGCGACATCGCCCGCACCTTCAGCCTGGCGATGCTCGGCGTCTTCCTGACGATCGCGGGCGGCGTCGGCACGTTCCATCGGCTGCAGCGGCGACGCCACGTCAAGGTGCCGGCGGGAGCCAAGGCGGCGGCCCCGCCTTCGTAGAAATTCTGGCTCCCGGCGGTCATCCGGCCACGACGACCGGCATGCCGACCCTGAGGCCGAGCGTCGTGTCGGCGCGGTCGGCATTGACGGCGATTTCGGCAAGCCCGTTCGCGTTCTCGTACCAGAAGGCCGAGCCTGGCGAGACGTCCGAAAAGGTGCGCGCCCGCCGCAGCCTCCGACCGGCGGCGGCGAGCTGGGCGGCGGCGGGCAGCAGCGCCGCCCGCAGCCCGGTCAGCGCATTGCCGTAATGGTCGATATAGACGATTTCCGGCAGATCGTCGGGCCAGTCGGCGAAACGGCTGATGCCGGCTTCACGCAACACCCCCGCCTCCGGCGCGTCGAGGGCGAGCTGCGCCGCCACCGGGGCGAACAGGTCGCGCCCGTGAAAGCTGGCCGAAAGCGATTCGGGGCGCCAGCCGATCTCCCAGCTCCTGGCGCGGCCGGCGCGGCGCAATACAAGTTCGAAAAGGCCGTTGTCGGGGCCGATGTAGAGGCGGCCGTCAGCCTCGACGACAACGGCGCGGCGCTCGCCGCCGACGCCGGGGTCGACCACCGCCAACAGCACCGTCTTTGTTGGAAACCATGTCCCGTAGGCCGCGAGCAGATAAGCGGCGGGCTTGGGTTTTCCGGCCGGCAAATCGGCGAACAGGTCGACGACCGGCACATTTGGCGCCCGTCCGGCCAGCACCGCCTTGACCTGACCGGTATACGGCCCGGCGAGGCCGAAATCCGTGAACAGCGCGATCATTGGTAGGTCCCTCGCAGTGTCTGCCGGATCGTAAGTATAGCGTGAGCTGAGCAACATAATTTCTTTTGAAAAATTAAAATAAGTGGCCGGATGGTTCATAAATAGTTTGTGGACCAATTCAGAGTTGGATTATATCGTCGCCGTGCGCGTGAAAATATGGCATTTTGTTGGCGAGTTCCGTTTCGGATGTCCGACTAAAATCGTTTCTCTTGAACTTGCTTGGCGACTGCGTATGCTGAGCAGGTCGCAAACGCATATTTGGGGGAACGCGATGAGGAAGGCTGTCCTGGCCGCCGCGGTTTGTGCTGCCGCGTCGCTCCAGCCGGCGTCGGCTGCGGAACGGAGCTGCTATTCGCCAACGGATCTGGAAGCGGAGCAGGCGATTGTGTTCCAGACCAACCTGATGGTGGTCAGCTCGGCTTGCCGCGACTTGGTGTACGGGGAGTTCCGAGCCCGCAACTCGCAGGCGATCATCCGCTATCAAAAAATCATGATCGACCATTTCCGCCGCGAAGGCTTCCGCAACGCGCAGAGCCGATTCAATTCGTGGAACACCAGCCTCGCCAACGAGATCGCCTTGAAGCAGGGGGTCACGCCGACGGCGGTGGTGTGCCAGCAGGCGGCCGACATGCTCAAAATGGCGAGCTCCCTCGATTCGAAGGGCCTGCACGACTACGCCGTCGCCCAGGCGTCGAGCCCGGCCGAAACTCATCCGCGGTGCGGCAAATAGCCCAATTCGGTAGGGTGCGCTCACAACAGGCGGGCGGGACGCAGGTATCGCGTCCCCAATAGGCCGGCGGCCGACAAGACCGCCATCGCGAGATAGGCGCGGCCGCCATAGGCGGAGTAAAGCACGCCCGCCGCAGCCATGACGAGCCCGCCGCCGAGGCCGGATGAAGCCGCGGTAAACAGGGTCTGGGCGCTGGCCGCGGCCGCGGGCGGGATGTTGCGCGACAGAAAATGCATTGCCCCGAGATAGGTCGCGCCGAAAGTCAGCGCGTGCAGCAATTGCAGCGCGATCGTCGCGGGGAGCGAGACGACGAACCCGGCGACGCCCCAGCGAACGATGCCGGCAACCCCGCCCAAGCTCATCAATCCGACCGGTCCGAGCCACCCGAGCAGGCGCCGGCCCTGCCAGAACAGCAATACCTCGGCGACGACCCCTTGCGCCCAGAGCCAGCCGATCGTCGTCTCCGAAAAGCCGAGCGAGCGCCAGTAAAGCGTTCCGAACCCGTAATAAACCTGGTGGCTCGCCTGCAGGGCGGCGGCGCTGGCGACGAAAACCCAAAATCGGGGATTGCCCGCGACGAGCCGCAATCGGGCGCCGTGTCGGGTGCGGCCGGCGGCGCGGTCAGCGGGTTCAGGCGGCGGCATTGTCCGGCAGGCGATCAACAATAGCGCCGAGGCGCCGAGAACGAGCGGCAGAACCCGGCCGCCCGAGGTCCGGGCGAGGACGGCGCCGGCGGCAAGCGAGGCGAAGATGAAGCTCAGCGAGCCCCACACCCGTATATGCCCGTAATCGAGGCCGCGGATGCGGGTCGCGGCCAAGGTCACGGTGTCGCCGAGCGGCATCAGCGCCGATTGCACGGTCAGCACGCCGACATTGAGCGCCAGCAGCGGCCAGAACCCCGCGGCCGGCCACATCGCCGCATAACCGGCGAGAGCCGCGGCGGCAAGCGCGGTCATGACCCGGCGACGCCCGAATTGGTCGGCGAGCGCGCCGATTGCCGGGGTCGCAATCACCTTTGCCCCGATCGTCGCGGCAAAGAGAGTCCCGATTTCCTTGGCGCCGAAACCGCGCGACGCCAGCCATACCGGCCAGAACGGCAATTGCGCGCCGGTCACGAGAAACGCTGCGGCGTAGAACGCAGAGAGGCGCGCGGCCGCCCGCGGCGGAACCGCCCCGGTCGCCGAAACCGTCTCGACGGCGCCGCCGGCAATGCCTATGTGGCGAGGGTGCTGATCGACGTTAATCAACTTGGCGCGCTGTTCTCGGTCGTCGTCATCGACGTGGTGCTGGCCGGCGACAATGCGATCGTCGTCGGGATGGCCGCCTCGGGGTTGCCGGCCGAGCAGCGTCGGCGCGTGATCATGCTCGGGATCGTCGTCGCCACCGGCTTGCGCATCCTGCTCGCGTATTTCGCCACCCAATTACTGGCGATCATCGGGCTGACCCTGGCGGGCGGCGCGCTGCTGCTGTGGGTGTCCTGGAAAATGTACCGCGAGCTGCGCGAGACACGCCGCGCGCAGCGCCCGGCGACGGCGGAAGCCAACAACAGCCCCGGAGCGCGGAAGACGCCCCGGCAGGCGCTGGTGCGAATCGTCCTGGCGGACGTGTCGATGTCGCTCGACAACGTGCTGGCGGTTGCGGGGACGGCGCGCGACCATTTTTGGGTGTTGGCCTTTGGCCTCGTCTTGTCGGTGGCGATGATGGGCATCGCCTCGACCTATGTCGCCCGTCTGCTCGAACGCCATTTCTGGATCTCCTGGGTCGGGCTCGGCATCATCACGTTTGTCGCGCTGCGCATGATCTGGGACGGCTCGACCGAAGTGATCCAGCAGACTTCGGCGATGACGTTTTAGGCCGGTCTCGACGACAGCGCCAATTCCCAGGTCTCGCCGACCAGATTCGGGCCAATCGATCGGCCACTCGATCGAGCGTCCGGCAACAAAACGCGGCGCTGCTCAGCCTTTTTTCTGCGAGCGGGGCGGCCCCGAACGGATCGGCGGGAGGGATTTGAGGTAGACTGCGATCGCGCGACGATCCGCGTCGTCGAGTTTGCCGGTGTTGTCGACGATCTCTCCCATCGGCCCGCCGACAAAGTCGAAATCGGGTTTCTGTCCGTCCTTCAGCAGGGCGACCAGGTCGTCCTCGCCCCACGAACCGATACCGGTCTCCGGGTCGGGCGTGATGTTGGGAGCGGTCTTGCCGGCGTGGCCGGCCGACGCACCGGCGAGAAAGCGATCGGGATCGGGCACGCCCAGCGGGTTGCGCGGGCTATGACAGTCACCGCAGCGGCCAACCGTGGCAACGAGATAGGCGCCGCGGTTCCACACCGCGTCCCTCTTCGGATCCGGCGACCACGGGCCGGGAAAGCGTGTGGCCGCAACGGCGACGGCGTTTCGCGCCGCCGCGAGCGGCCCCCGGTCGCCAGCGCGGTTGGGTTGCCGCACCGCCGTCACGGTGTCGAGAAATGCCTTGAGGTCGGCGAGGTCGCGCTCCGTGAAGCGGTTGTAGAACGGGAACGGAAACGTGCTCAGAAGGTGCGAATTGTCCGGGGCGACGCCCCAGCGCATCGCCGCGGTAAAGTCGCCGGGTCGCCATTTGCCGATGCCGGTTTCCCGGTCAGGCGTGATGTTTGGCGTGACAATCGTTCCAAACGGCGTTTCGAGCGACCGGCCGCCGGCATAGGGCCGGCCGCCGTGCTTGGCGTCGGTATGACATCGCTCGCAACCGGCGGCGGCGGCAAGATAGGCGCCGCGCGCCGCCGCATCCGGTTTGGCCGCGACCGCCGCAGGCGACGCCGCAAGACCCAGCAGGGTCGCTGCGGCTACGGCCGCCGCCTTCAGTTTTTGAGCTTTTCGCGGAAGTTCGTGTGACAGGCGCCGCAGCCGTTTTTGCCGAAATCGGCAAAGGCGGTCTGGATTGCCGCCTTGTCGCCGGACTTGACCGCCGCGAGCAGGACGTCAGCCTTGGCGACCGCTGCTTTTTGCGCGTCGAGAAATTTGTCCCAGCCGCTCCAGATCGCCGGTTTGGGGGCGTAGTCGCCCGACGGGCTCGGCTTGTCGGTGCCAGGCGGGAACAGGTCCGGGATCTTCCGGGTCGACTGGGTCAGACCCGTCGCCGCGGTTTCGGCGGCGGTTTGGTCGGTCTTGCCGTCGAGAAAGCCCTTGACGCTTCCCATGTCCTTTCCCTGCTGCTTCATCGTCGACTGCCGTTGCTTGACGACGGCGTCGACGTCCAGCGCCGACGCCGACATGGCGGCAACGCTGACCACCGCTATGCCGACGACCGCGCCGAATACCCGGCGCTTTACCGATGACATCATCAAATTCCCCTTGCCAATGTGCGTCCCCCACGCCTCGCCCCGCTATCGGGTCGGCGTACACTAAATTGGGCGAGCCACGACGCAACAGCGGGACGGCGCCCTCACGATCATGTGATTGGGATCTCGATGTGGGTCTTGAAAGCGGGACGCTCGCGCATGCGCTCATGCCATGATTTGAGCCTGGGCAGCGGCGGGCGTTCGAGCGGAAAGGCGTGCCAGCGATAGACCAACATGCCCATCACGACTTCCGCCAAGGTCAGCTGGTCACCCGCGAGGAAGGGACCGGCTTCAAGCGCGTCCTCGACAATCGTCCAGGCGCTCACGGCCTTGCGGCGCGCCGCTTCAATCGCCGCGTGGTCGCGCTGCTCCGGTCTGCTGCGGATCAACCCGTACAGCAATATGCCCATCGGCGGGCCGATCGTCGAAAGCTGCCAGTCCATCCAGCGTTCGACGAGCGCGCGCTGCGCGGGGGCGGAGGGATAAAGGTGTTCGGCGCGGCGCGTCGAGGCGAGATAACGGCATATCGAGTTTGATTCCCACAAGATCAGGTCGCCGTCCCGGATCGTCGGCACCAGCCCGTTGGGATTGAGCGCCAGGTATTCGGCGTCCTGATTGCCGCCGAACGGCCCACCCACATCGACCCGCTCGAACGGAATGTCGAGCTCGGCGCAGCACCACAGCACCTTTTGCACGTTCGACGACGTCTTTCTGCCCCAAATCTTCAGCATCCTCGGTCTCCGCTGGATAGGTGGGCGTGCCATCTATGGAAGCCTGAGTTTGTCCTCCGGCGCAACCGCGGGCTCCGGAGAAGCCGACAAATGATCGAGGTGTCGGGTTCGGCTCCAATCGAGGCGCTTGGCGCGGCAGGGAGGCACGAAATGAGGTATCTGGCGGTTTGTCTGTTCACGGCAGCACTGGTTGTTCCGGTTGGCGCGGCCGAGGCCGTGACGGCGCAGGGCACCACCGCCATGGCGAAGTGGAAGACGATGGATGTCTGCGCGAAGCAGGCGCAGGCCGCCTTCCCCGATTTTTCTCCCGACGCGAACGCGAAACGGGAGGCGATGCTCAAAAACTGCTTGAACGCCAACAACCTGCCGCCGCGCGAACCGACAGCACCGCCGGCTCATTGAGCGACGAGCCGGCACCCTCGATCAGCTGGCGCGGCCTTCGCCCCAACCTTCGGCCATCGGCGGCAGCCGCACCGGGCGGGCCGGGGAATTGGGCCGCGGTTCGAAGCCCAGGCGGCTGAGAAAGTCGAATTGCGCGCCGAGGTCGACGTCGAAGCTCGAAGTGATTTCGAGCCGGGCATCCTCAAAGACATTGGTGCGCCGCCGTCGCCGCCAGCTCATGACGGTGTCGTCCCGCAACCGCAGCAACGCCGCGGCCTGCGGACGAAACAGCGCAACGATCGCGCCGACCCAGCGGTCGAGCAGGGACGGGCCGCCGGCCGCGCCGAGAGTGAAGCAGTCGACCATCCGGATGACGTCGTCGGCGCGGTACCAGGTCTCGCCGGTGACCCATCGGTTGGTCGTGAACAGCCGGATCGGGTCGCCCTGTGCATCGAGCGCGATCCCTATGAGATGGCTGACTTCGTCGCGGTTGCCGTGCTTGAGCGGCGCCGCCTGGGCCGGTGGCGACGGCGCGTTGGCGATCGCGGTTTCGGGCAAGACGAGCGGGGCAACTCCGGCCGGCATCCCCTCGGCGCGCAGAAAGGTGTGAAAATGCCCGTGCTCGCCGGCGGCGCGCTGCGCGGCCGGGTGAGCATGGTAGAAATATTGCGCATGGCTGAGCGGATCGTAGACTTCCCCAATCGGATAATGCCGCCAATCCGCGAGAGCTTCCGCACCTGCAGCGACGACCCCGAGAACACCCCCTCGGCAAGCGGCAAAGGCGCGGCGGCAGTCCGCGACGACGGTCGCCGCCGATTGCATGCGCGCGGCTTCGGCGGGCGCCACCTGCAACTCGGAGATTTTTTTTGCTGCCGCCACTCGGCCACCTCATGCGAACGAATCGTGGACACGATACCTAACGACGCGCCCGCGATAAAGCAGGATTGGTGAGGGTCCACACCACGATGTCGCCAAGAACACGGTCGGTCGCCGCGTCGAACGCGGTAACGACGGCGGGCACGTCGTTGGCCGCGGCGCGAACTCGCTGTTCGAACGAGCTTTGGGCAATGATCTCACGCTGCGGCATCGCTACGAGCCGCGCCGCGATCGTCACCCGCACCTCGGGCGCCGCCTGAGCGGCATTGTACACCGCCTCGAAATGCCGGATCTCGGTCGTTAGCACGAAATCGGCCCGCAAGCCGGTCGATTCGCGGTCGATCGCGGTGATCGCCCGGCTGTTCTCGAACGAAGCGAGCAGCGCGCCCTCGACCAGGGCCGGAACCTGGTCGGTCCACACCGCATCGGCGTAATAATCGAGCGAGATCGGCGATTTGCTCAGCGCGATCCGGTTGGTGTCGATGCCGGCCGGAGCCACCGGCAGGTCGACAAGGAGCTGCGCGCGCACCGGCGCCAGAGCTGTCGGGTAGCTCGTGTTGGCCGTCAGGCGGTAGAGGTTTCCCGGCGGCGTCGAGACAAAGAGGCTGGCGCAACCCATTAGCGCGAGCGCTGTCGCCACCGCCAGCCAGCGGCGAACGCCATGGACAAGCGTGCGGGTCATCGCGGCTGGTATCCCGGGCGCCGGTCCCCGAACAGCAGACGCGTCGGGTCGCGCTGGAGTTGTCCGACCAAGCGGTTCAGATTTCCCGCCAATTGCTGCGCGTCGCTGACGAGGTCGTCGACCCCCGGGAGGGTGGTCTGGACGAAGTTGCGCAGCCCCGGCCGGTTCTCGCCGATCATCAGCTGCAATTGACGGGCTGTGTCGGTCAGGTTCCCAGCCACCCGATCGTAATTCTTCAAGGTTTGCGACAGCTGGTCCTTCAACCCTCCGCGGGACGTATAGCTTTGGTCGAGGTCCCCGAGCAGCGATTTCAGCTCGGTGACGGCGCCGTTCGCGTTGTCGAGAATTGCGCCCACATCCTGGGTGTGTTCGGCCAGGGCGGCGGTGACGGAACGAATGTTCTGCAGGCTGTCGGCGATGGCCTGGCGGTTGCGGTCGTCCAATAGCGCATTCAAGCTGCTCGCGGCGTGCTTCAGCTCGCCGAGCAGCTCGGGCAGCGACGCCTTCACCGCCTCCAGCTCGGTCTGCGCCGCCTTGATCACCGGGTACCGATGACCGGCCTCGGGCTGCAAAGCGCTCGCCTGCTGCGTGCCCCCGCGAATTTGTATCGTCGAGACGCCGCTCAGAATGTTGGTCTCGAGAAAAGCGCGCGCATCGGTCTTGATCTCGACCAGGTTGCTGTCGACCTCGATGGTCACTTGTATTTGAGCGACATTATCCTTGTCGACGCGGATGTCGCGGACGTGGCCGACCGGGATCCCGTTGTATTGCACCACCGAGCCGCGGCTGAGGCCGGAGACCGATCCCTTGAAGAAGATGTAATAGGGGTTCAGCTCCTGGCGGAATTCGATCCGGCCGAGCCACAGCACCGACCCGAACGCGGCAAAGACGACAAGGAGAACAAATGCCCCGACCGCGACGTAATGTGCCCGCGTCTCCATCTCTGCTCTCCGACCGCGGGGATTGTCTCAGACCGAAGTCGAAATAGCGACCCGGGGCGGCTGCGTCGTCGGCTGCGCGGCTTCGGCGCGTTGCGCCGCTCGCCCGCGCGGACCGTGAAAGTAGGCATGGATCCAGGGATGATCGTCGTGCAGCATCTGGTCGAGTGTGCCCACCCGGATCTTTTTGTCGACCAGCACCGCGACGCGGTCGCAAATCGCGAACAGGCTGTCGAGATCATGCGTCACCATGAACACGGTCAGCCCGAGGCTGCTCTTGAGATCACGAATCAGGTTGTCGAAATCGCCCGCGGCGATCGGGTCGAGTCCGGCCGTGGGTTCGTCGAGAAACACGATCTCCGGGTCGACGGCGAGCGCGCGGGCGAGGCCCGCGCGCTTGCGCATGCCCCCCGACAGCTGCGCCGGGTATTTTGTCCCGGCGTCCTCGGGCAACCCGACCAGGCCGATCTTCAGGGCGGCGAGCTCGGCCATCAGGCGCGGCGGCATGTCGTAATATTCTTCGAGCGGCACCTCGATATTCTGCGCCACGGTCAGCGAGCTGAACAACGCGCCGTCCTGAAACAGCACTCCCCAGCGCTGTTCGAGCTCGTGCCGCTGCTCGTCGTCCATCCCCAGAACGTCGCTTCCGAGCACGTTGACCTCGCCTCTGGCCGGCCGGTTGAGCGCGACGATGGTCCGCAGCAGCACCGACTTGCCGCTGCCCGAGCCGCCGACGACGCCGAGAACCTCACCGCCGAACACATCCAGATCGAGCCCGTCATGAACGGTTTCGGTCCCGAATCGGTTGACGAGGCCTCGGATCCGGATGACCGGGTTCTCGCGATGATCCGTCACGGTCAGATCTTGAGCATGGAGAACACGACGGAGAAAACGGCATCGGTCACGATCACCAGAAAGATCGACTTCGACCACGGACAGCGTCGTCTGGCGGCCCACGCTCTCCGCGCTCCGCGATACCCGAAAGCCCTCGTAGCAGCCGATGCTGGCAATGATCAAGGCAAAGACCGGCGCCTTGGTGACGCCGATCCAAAAGGTCCGCTGGTTGACGGCGGACTGCAGCTCGCGGAGGAATTGCGGGATCGTGACGCCGAGCACGCCCCACGCCATCAGGCAGCCGCCCAACAGCCCCATCAGGTTGGCGTAGAGGGTCAGCATCGGCAGGGTCAGAACCAGCCCGAGCAAGCGTGGGATCACCAGCACCTCGACCGGGTCGAGACCGAGCGTGCGCAGTGCGTCGATCTCCTCGTTGACCTGCATCGTGCCGATCTGCGCGGTAAACGCGCTCCCCGAGCGGCCGGCGACGATGATCGCCGTCATCAACACGCCGAGCTCGCGCAGAATCCCGACCGCCAACAGGTCGACGGTATAGATTTCCGCGCCGAAGCGGCGCAGCTGGTCGGCGCCCTGGTAGGCAATGACAACCCCGATCAGAAACGACAGCATGCCGACGATGCCGAGCGCGTTGACGCCGGTCTGCTCCATCTGCGCGACCGTCGCCGTCAGCCTCAGTCGGCGGGGCTGACGAACGAGGCGCATCGTCGTCGACGAGACGAGGCCGACAAAGCCGACGATGCTGTAGGCCCGCGCGAAAACGCCGAGCGTGATCTCGCCGATGCGGGCGACATACCCGGCGAGCGAGTAATGGTCGGGGCGCGGGTGGGCAGCCGGAGCGAGGCGCCCTCCGGCGCGCACTTGATCCAACAGCGGCGCCAGCCTAGGCGCCAGATTGCGAAGCTCTACGGCGTTGCCGCGGGCCGACAGATCATGCTCGGTGCGCAGCAGCAGCCAGGCGCCCGCAGTATCGATGCGCTCGATCCCCGCGAGATCGATCGTCACCCGCCGATGTTCCGGGAGCTCCAGCGCCCGCAGCCTGCGATCAAGCTCGGCGGCGGTCGCCGCCAGCCATTCTCCGGCGGCCGTCAGCACCAGCGCTTCAGCAGCTTCGGTTTCAACGAGAGTGGCGGCGACTGGCGACATGGCCGGTTCAAAATACGCGTTCCGACGGGCTGGGCGAGGGCTTTCCAACCACGCGAAAACCGGCTATGCGGCAGCGCACAGCGACTCTAGCGCCCGCGATCGGTCAGTCGAGGACACATCCATGGACCTCAAGCAACACATCCGCTCGATACCCGATTTTCCCAAGCCGGGGATCCTGTTCTACGACATCTCGACGCTGCTCGCGCATCCGCAGGCGTGGCGCGCCACCGTCGCAGGATTGGCCGAGGCGTTGCGGCCGCACCGGCCGGACCTGCTGGTCGGTATCGAATCGCGCGGATTTCTAGTGGCCGCTCCTGTCGCCTACGAGCTCGGCCGCGGCTTCGCGATGGTTCGCAAGCAAGGCAAGCTCCCGGGCAAGACCGTACGTTTTACCTATGAGCTCGAATATGGCATCGACACGATCGAGATCCAGCAGGACGCGATCGCCCCAGGCCAGCGCGTCGTCGTGCTCGACGACCTGGTCGCAACCGGGGGGACGATGCAGGCCGCGATCGACCTCGTGCGCCAACAGGGCGGCATCGTCGCCGGCGCGGGCTGCATCATCGAGCTGAATTTCCTGCAAGGCCGCAGCCGAATCGACGTGCCGTTTACCGCGATGGTGGCCTACGACGCCTGATTGCGGCCTAATCGTCGCTGCCCGGACGGGTCGAGCCGAGGCTGCGGCCGATCACGGCATAAAGCGGGTTGCCGCCGCCCGGCGGCGTGCGGTCGAGACAGCGAATATCGGCCCAGTTGCCGGCGTCGGCGAAATGATGCGCGATCAGGCACAGATGACCGACGTCGTCGAGCAGGCACCAGCAGCCGATCGGCCGGGTCGGCCGGCAGCGCTCCGAAAAGGTGACGACCAGCGGCGCGCCCGGTTTCAGCACCCGTCCGATTTCGCGAATCACGTCGTGCGGCCGCGTCAGATGCTGGACTGCGACGCAGAGCGTGGCGCCGTCGAATTCGCCGGCGGCGAAGGGCAGGCCGGGATCGACGTTCAGATCCTGCAGCCGCCACTCGTCCAGGAACGGGTTTTCCGCCAGCTCGCAGGCGTTGTGGCCGATCCCGACCACCCGAGAATACGGGATCTCGGGCGGCAAATGGCTGACCCACCCCGACATCACATCGAGGATCGCCCCGCCGACCGGCAATATTTCGCGGTAGATGTCGGTTATCGCGGCGATGGCGCCACCGTCGATGCGGCTGATGCGCGGCGGATCGAGCCCGAAAGACCCGTCGAAAAACTCGTCCACCCGCGGTAGATGGGTCGTCGGAAGCAGCGTCATTTCCCCCGTCTCATCCGTGCCCGTCCGATGGATGTTCGTCCTGAGATAGGGAGAAGACAGCGGCGCTTCCATAGCGGAAGAACCGCACCGGCGCGAAAATATCGGGCTCGTGCGCCACGGCAATTGCGGGTTTAGTCGGACAGCGCCTCCTCGGGCAGGGTCAAGGGCAGGTCGAGGTCGTGCGCGACCGCCGGATGGGTGACCCGGCCGTGGCAGATATTGAGGCCGTGACCCAGGTGCGGGTCTTCCGACAATGCCCGCCGCCAGCCGCGATCGGCGATCGCCAGCACGAACGGCAAGGTGGCGTTGTTGAGCGCCACGGTCGAGGTGCGCGCGACCGCGCCCGGCATGTTGGTCACGCAGTAATGCACCACGCCTTCCTCGATGTAGGTCGGAGCCGCATGGGTCGTCGGCCGGCTGGTTGCGAAGCAGCCGCCCTGGTCGATCGAGATGTCGACGATCACGGTGCCCGGCCGCATTGCCCGCACCAGCTCGCGGCCGACGAGCTTGGGCGCGGCGGCTCCGGGGACCAGCACGGCGCCAATCACAAGATCGGCCGCGGCGACCTCGCGCTCGATATTCTCCATCGTCGAATAAAGCGTGTGCAGCTGCGCGCCGAATTGCAGGTCAAGCTCGTAAAGCCGCGGCAGCGCGCGGTCGATGACGGTAACATAAGCCTCCATGCCCATCGCCATCCGGGCGGCGTTGGTGCCGGCGACGCCGCCGCCGAGAATGACGACCTTGGCTGCCGGGACCCCGGGAACGCCACCGAGCAGGACGCCGATGCCGCCCTGCTCCTTTTCGAGGCAATGGGCGCCGACCTGCACCGACATCCGGCCGGCGACCTCGCTCATCGGCGCCAGCAACGGCAGGCCGCCGCGGGCATCGGTTACGGTTTCATAGGCGACAGCGACGACGCCGGAACGCAGCAACCCTTGGGTCAGCTTGCGGTCGGCGGCGAGGTGCAGATAGGTGAACAGGGTCTGGTCATGGCGCAGCAACTCCAGCTCTTGCGGCTGCGGCTCTTTGACCTTGACGATCAATTCGGCCGCGGCAAAGACCTCGGCCGCACTCGGCAGGATCCGCGCGCCGGCCGTCTCATAGGCCCGGTCGCCAAAGCCGATGCCGGCGCCGGCGCCGCTCTCGACGACGATTTGATGGCCGTGATGCACCAGCTCGCGCACGCTGCCCGGAACGAGACCGACGCGGTATTCGTGGGTCTTGATCTCCTTCGGCACCCCGATCAGCATTACCGCCCTCCGCCCGGACAAACCATCCGCATTCCTCGCGTTGTGAAGCTGGCCGAGGCGCGGGGATGGCAGGAAATCTGGGGATATTCGGCGCGATTGTAAGATCGCCTTGGTCGGGGCTAGCTCTCGGCAGGCGCGTTGCCGCGATGTCGGCGAGCGCCAGCGACGCGGTAAGCCCCGGCGATTCGATCCCGTAGAGATTGACGAGCCCGGGAATGCCGTGGGTCGCCGGGCCCTGGACGACGAAATCGGCCGCCGGCTCCGCCGGGCCGCTGATCTTGGGGCGGATGCCGGCATAACCGGGTTGCAGGGCGCCGTCGCGCAAGCCCGGCCAGTAGCGCCGAACCGCGGCGTAGAAAGCCGCGCCGCGCGCCCCGTCGACCTGGTAGTCGACTGCGGCAATCCATTCGACATCGGGGCCGAAGCGGGCTTGGCCGGCAAGATCGAGGGTGATGTGGATGCCGAGCCCGCCCGCCGGCGGCACCGGATAGACGAGCCGGCGGAACGGTGTGCGGCCGCTCAAGGTGAAATACACGCCGCGGCAGAAATAGGCGGGCGGGATCGTGTCGCGGGGGATGCCTTCGACGGCGCGGGCCAATTCCGGGGCATAAAGCCCGGCGGCGTTGACCAGGTAACGGCAGCGAACGGCGCCGGGCTCGTCGCCGCCGGTTTCGAGCTCGAAGCCGTCGGCGCGAACCCGCCCGCCGAGGACCGGGGTGCGCAGCGCGATCGTCGCACCGGCAGCCTCGGCCTCGCCCTGGTAGGCGAGCATCAGCGCGTGGCTGTCGATGATCCCGGTCGACGGCGACAAGAGGGCCGCGACGCAGTGCAATTCCGGCTCGAGGCGCCGCGCCTGCGACGCGTCGAGGCGTTCGAGATCATCGACGCCATTGACGCGCGCCGCGTCCGCAATCCGGTCGAGCGCCGGAAGCTCCGCCTCGCTGGAGGCGACGATGATCTTGCCGAGCTGCGCGTGCGCGAGCCCATGCTCGCGGCAATAGGCGTAGAGGCGACGGCGGCCCTCGACGCAGGTCGTCGCCTTCAGGCTGTCCTTGGGATAGTAGATGCCGCTGTGGATGACCTCGCTGTTGCGCGACGAGGTCTCGAAACCGATGGTCCAGGCGCGCTCGATGACCACCACTTCACGGCCTGCCAGCGCCAATGCCCGCGCCGCGGCGAGACCGATCACCCCGGCGCCGACGACCACGCATTCGACTTCGTCCACGCCACGCTCCGTCGCCATTTGCAAGCCGCTGTCGCGCGGTTGTTCGCCACTCGGGGCGAGGCGTCAAGACTTCTCGCCCGGATGCCCCGAGCTAAGGCCCCGAGCTAAAGCATTGTATAACAGCCGATGCGCGAGCCGGCTGGACGCCTTTCGCGAAATCGCCCACACTTCCGCCGGCGGCAATCAGCGAAGGACAGCGATGAGCCGAAAAAGTGCGACGGTGCTGAGCCTCGGCGACTATCGGGCGCGGCAGCGCACCCTGTATTTCACCCGCGGCGAGCTAAATCAGCTCCTCGGCCTCTACAGCCTTCAGGTGATCCAGGGCGTGTGGCGCGACTATGCGATCGACCACGCGCCCGGCGCCGCCCGCTTTTCGGTGTTCCGCCATACCCACGAGGCCCCCGTCTATACGATCGTCAAGACCGCGCCGTCGCCGGCCCGGCCGGCGGAGTTCGTCGTGCAGAGCGGCCGGCAGAAGCTGAGGGTGTCGCGCAGTCTGGCGGAGGCGCTCGAATTTTTCCGCAGCCGCCTCAATCTGGTCGCCGCCGGGCCGGGCTGAGACCCGCGTCAGCCGCCGCTCCGGCGCCGCGGCAGCATCCGGTCGAGCACGCCGTCGCGCCTGACCATGCCGTGATAGAGCGCACCGAGGACATGCACCGAGACCAGCAGGTAGACCAGATACTGGCCCAGCAGATGAACGGTGATCGCTGATTGCGACAACCGCCGGTCGACGGGCAGCAGCGGCGGGATCGAGACCACGCCAAAAACACTGACCGCATGGCCGGCCGCCGCGGCGTCCAAATACCCGGCGAGCGGCATCACGACAAAAATCAGGTAGAGCCCGAGATGGGTCAGGTGCGCCAACCCTGCTTGCGCCCGCCCGAGCGTGGACGGCAGCGGGGGAGGGGGGTGGCGCCAGCGCCACAGGGCGCGGAACAGCATCAGGGCGAGGATTGTCAGCCCGACCGAGCGGTGCATCAGCAGCAGACTGTCGCGGGCCGGGGTGTTGCGCGGCGCCGACCCGACCGCCCAGCCGAGCGACACGACGATTACCGCGAGGCCGCCGATCAGCCAATGGACAGCCCGCGCAACGGCGCCATAGCCTCCGGCGTCGGCCGTCCTGCCGGCGGCGGTCATGGCGAGGCGGCCGGCGCCGCCATTGCCGAGGCGTCCACGAGAACCCACTCCTGCGGCGACAATGACGACCCGCGTATAGCCGACCCGCATGACGTGACACAAGAAATTGGGAAGATCTCGCGATCGGCTGCCTGCGCGCGCACGCCGATGTCCTGTCGCCGCGATGCGGCGAGGCGCTGAGCGCCGGGCCCGGCAACCGCTGACCCAGGCTGAGCGGCCGGGATGGCCGTGGCGCTCGCCGGGGTTTAATATCGGCGGCAGAGCCATCACGATCGGAGCAGCGGCGAGATGATGGGCCTCCCGGCGGCGGCGGCAGCCGTGCGTGATCCGCTTGTCGGCACTCTGTTCATCCTTACCTTTGCCGGATTGCTGACGCATTTCCTGTTTCGGCGTCACCCGCTCGGCCGCGCGTTGTCGCGGGTGCTCTTTCTCGTCATCCTGACGGTCATCCTGCTGCATGCCGAGGTCATTCCGTACGAGCCGCTGACCCGGACCGGCGTGCCGTTCCGCGACGCGGTCCACGCCGTGCTGAAGATCGCCTGGTGGCTGTGGGCGGCGTGGTTCCTGGTCGGCTTTCTGCGCGTCGTCGTCGTCAACGAGCACCGCCCGCGCGAAGGCAAGCTGGTCCAGGACCTGCTCGCCGGGCTTGTCTACCTGTCCGCGGTCTTTGCCATCATCGCCTACGTCTTCGACCTGCCGATCAAGGGTTTGCTCGCCACCTCGGGTGCCATCGCGATCATCCTCGGCCTGGCGCTGCAAAGCACGTTGAGCGACGTGTTTTCCGGCATCGTCTTGAATTTCAGCCGCCCTTACCGGCCCGGCGACTGGATCAGCATCGACGGCGGCACCGACGGGCGCGTCATCGAGATGAACTGGCGCGCGACCCACGTCCTGACCGCAAAGCGCGATCTGGCGATCGTCCCGAACAGCACGATCGCCAAGGCGAAGATCGTCAACGCCAGCTCGCCCTCGGGCATTCACGGCATGACCGTGACGATCGAGCTCGACGCCAAGACGCCGCCCGCCGCCGGCGCCGAAATCCTGCAGCGCGCGATCCTCAATACCCAGCTGATCCTGGCGACGCCCGCCCCGGTCGTCGCGGTGAAGTCGATAAACGCCGGGTCGACGGAATTCGACATCAGCTTTTTTGTCGAAGAGCTGGCGCAGTCGACCCGCGCCCAGAACGAGCTGTTCGACCGGATTTCCCGCAATCTGGCGGCGGCGGGCATCGACCTCGCATCGACCCAGAGCCAGGTCTCTTCGGCGCCGCCGGCCGCACTTTCCGAAAACCCGAAGACCGCCGCCGAACGCGCGGTCGACCTGGTCACGATTTTCGCCGGCCTGACCGAGGAGGAGCGCAAGACCCTCGCCGCCAAGGCGACGCACAAGCACTATGACCAAGGCGAAGCGCTGGTCGAGCCGGGAGACGTGCTGCATTCCCTGTTCGTGATCGGCGCCGGCGTCGTGACCATCACCCAGGTCTTGTCCGAGGGCGAGATCGAGCTGCTCCGCATCGGTCCGGGCGACCATTTCGGCGAGATCGGGCTGCTGACCGGACACGCCGCGGAGGCCACCCTGAAGGCGCTTTCGCCGGTCACCGTCTACGAGCTGACCAAGGAGGACCTGGCGCCGGTGCTCGAGGCGCGGCCGGAAGTCACGCACGAGCTGTGCCGCGCGCTCGCCCTGCGCCAGGCGGCGGGCCAGCTGATCGCGTCGGCCGGCATCGACAAAAACGTGCCGCCGAGCGGTGTCGCCGCGTGGTTCTCCGACCGGCTGCACCGCCTGTTCGACCTCGCCGGCGCCGAATGAGCGAGCCGGCTCCGGCACCCGGCTGGCGATTTTCCAAGGGTACTGGCTTCTTGGGTACTGGCTCCTTGCGCCTGGCGTGCCGCGCGCCTATTTCCGAGCGCGCGGGATCGACCTGCCGCAGGGCGGGGCGAGACGCCTGCCGCGAGGAGAATGATTTGATGCGCCGTGGAGTATGGACCGCCGTCGCGTTGCTGGCCTTCGGCTACGGGATGCTGCCTTCGGCTCCGGCGCTGGCCGGCTTCGGCGCCATTGCGTGGGACAAGGAGAGCGGCAAAAGCGGCTGGATCTGGAACCAGCCGACGGCGCAAAAGGCGGCCGAGATGGCGCTGAGCGAATGCGGCGCCAGCGGCTGCAAGGTCATCGTCCGCACCATCGCGAAACAATGCGCGGCGCTGGCGACGACGGAGGGCGGCAAGTACGTGGGAGCCGCCGCCCGCAAGGCTCAGGATGCGGCGCGGCTGGCGGCGCTGTCGAATTGCCAGAAGGGCAAAGCCGGCGACTGCGTTGTCAGGGTCAGCGACTGCAACAAATGACCGCGCGAGCGGGGCCGGTCCGGGTTGGATAGCGCGCCTAGATTTAGGGCACAGCCAAAGACGGAAGGGTCAGCCGCCTGTTTCGCGCCGATGCGCCTCGACCAGTTCAGCCATGCCGGTAAAGCGAAAATCCCAGTGGACGCCGCCCGGTGGCGAGGGCGTCGCGCCGGCGTCCGCCGCCCCGGCGCGCCGGTCGATCCAGGCCGAGCGCAGACCCATGGCGTTGGCCGGCTCGTGGTCGTGAAACAAGCTCTGCGCGGTATGCAGAATGTCGCTCGCGGAATGCCCCGATTTCGCCAGCGCGTCGATCATGTAGCGGAAATTCCGCGGGTCCGGCTTGTAGGAGCCGATGTCCTCGGCGGTGTAGACCGCGTCGAAATCGACCCCGAGCTGCCGCCGGCTGCGCGCGAAGCTTTGCCGGTCGACGTTCGACAGAATGACGAGCTTGTAAAAGCCGGAGAGATAGGACAGCGCCGCGGCGGAGTCGGGAAAGGCCGGCCATTCGCCGACCGACCCGCCGAAGGCAAGGTGATCCTGCTCGCGCGCGGCGACGCCCCATTCGGCGCAGAGCCGCGAGTGGACCCGCGCCAGCAGCGCGGGGTAGAGCATTCCGGGCGTTTGCGCTTCTTGCGCGCTCTCGTGACGTGCGAAGCTGTCGAGCATCCGGGCGCGCGGGATGGCGACGCCTCGACCGGCGAGAAACCGCTGCAGCGCGTCGACAATCCCGGTTTCCCAGTCGATCAACGTGCCGTAGCAATCAAAGGTGAGGATCGTGAAATCGCTAAGGCGCATGATCAGACCCTGCAACATATTGCCGGGTAACGCCGGCCCGTCCCCCGGCGGACGGCGGAGGCAGAATTGACAGCTTTCCCCGCTGAAGTCGATGTCGCGGTCATCGGCGCCGGCGCCGCCGGGATCGGCGCGGCGCGCCGGCTCGTCGAAGCCGGCGGGGTGAGCGTGCTGGCGCTGGAGGCGCGCGACCGGGTCGGCGGCCGCGTCAACACGATCGCGCCGGCGGGCTTCGCGCTCGACCGCGGCGCGGAATGGCTGCACTCGGCCGACCGCAACCCGCTGTCGCCGATCGCCCAGCGCCTCGGGTTTTCGGTGCATCGCCGGCCGCCGGAATGGACGAGCCGCCTGTCGCGCAGCGGCGAGACCGCCGCCGCAGAGGCCGACTGGCTCGCCACGCGCGAGGAGCAAGGCCGGGCGCGGCGTAGAGCGGCATCCGAGCCCGTCGACCGCTCGCTGGCGAGCGTGCTGCCGCCCGATGGCCGCTGGAACCAGCTGCTCGACGCCACCAGCACCTGGGGGAACGGCGCCGAGCTCGACCGGGTCTCGGTCAAGGACTATGTCCGTTACGACGACAACAGCACCAACACCAATTGGCGCCTGGGCGAAGGCTATGGCCGGCTGTTCGAAAAGCTGGCCGAAGGTCTGCCGGTGGCGCTGGAGACGCCGGTCTCGCGGGTCGACCATGGCGGCGGCCAGTCGATCCGGCTCGAAACCGCGCGCGGCGCGGTTGCCGCGAAGCGGGTCGTCGTGACCGTGCCGACCTCGATCCTCGCCGCGGAAATAATTCGCTTCGAGCCGGCGTTGCCGCAAAAGCTCGCGGCGGCGGCAGGGCTGCCGCTCGGGGTCGACGACAAGCTGTTTATCGCGCTCGACGGCAAATGGCAGGAATTCGTCCAGGACGGCTTTCTGGTCGGCTCGACGACGCGGCGCGAGACGATGAGCTATCAGCTCAAGCCGCTCGGCCGGCCGGCGATCTATTGCTTTTTCGGCGGCCGTTTTGCCGCGGCGATGGAGCGGGAAGGCGAGGCGGCGATGTTCGCCTTTGCCGCCGACGAGCTGGCCGGCATCCTCGGCGGCGACGTCCGCCGGCACATCTCCCCCTCGCCGCCACCGCCTGGCTGCGCGACCCGTGGTCCCGCGGCTCTTATTCCTACGCGCTGCCCGGCCATGCCGGAGACCGCGCCATCCTCGCCGCACCGGTCGACAACCGGCTGTTCTTCGCCGGCGAAGCCACCTCGCCGAATTTCTTTTCGACCGCGCACGGGGCCTACATGACCGGGCTCGCCGCCGCCGAAGCAGCACTGGCCAGCTTGGGCCACCCGGCGTGAGTGGATCGTAAACCCAGGTGAGTGGATCATAAATTTGAAGCCATGGCTGCTCGCGCTGACCGATTTCGGCGATGCCGCGGTATTGATCCCGCTGGCGGCGGCCATGCTGGTCTGGCTGCTGTTCGGCGCCTCCCGCGCGGCGGCCTGGTGGGTGGTTTCGCTGGGGTTTTGTCTCGGCTTGACGGCACTCTTAAAAGTCTACTTTTTCGCATGCCCGCCGGCCCCCGACCTCCGCAGCCCGAGCGGCCACACCGCGTTCAGCATCCTGGTCTACGGCGCGATCGCGTTGGTGACCGCGGTGCAGGGCGAGGGCTGTCGCCGGGGGCTGGCGATCGCCGCCGGCGCCGGCCTGGTCATCGCGATCGCCGCGTCGCGATTGCTGCTCGGCGTTCACAGCCTGCCCGAAATCGGCTTCGGCCTGGTGATCGGCACCCTCTCGCTGTCGGTCTTTGGCTGGAGCTACCCCCGGCACCGACCGGCGCGACTATGGCCGCTGCTGGTTGGCGCCGGAGTCCTGATGACGATCCTGCACGGCCAGGAACTGCGCGCCGAAGAATTCCTCCATCGCATCACCGGCTATCTCCAGGTCCGTTGCGGCTGAGGGCCGCCTTTCGTCTCGTTTGCGGCGACCATCGTTGCCGGCTGAGGCGAAACCGGCGGCCGCGGGCGTTCGTTGACGGCGGGGACGCGAATTCCCGAATCGTCGATGCGCACCGTGCTGATCGAAGCCGTGCCGATCTCGATCCGGCCGTGGAGATCGAGCGGCATGCCGAGAACGAACAGAAGGGCGGCGCGGATCACGTCGCCATGGCTGACCACGACCACGGTCCCCTGCGGATGAACCAGGCGCAATTCAAAGAGTGCGTTGACCGTGCGGTCCTGCACCTGGCGCCAGCTTTCGCCGCCGGGAATGGCCGCGATGCTGCGGCAGCTTCGCCACAGTTCAAAGCGTGTGTCGGCCCTGACCTGGTCGAAGGTCAACCCGGTCCACTCGCCGAAATCGAGCTCGATCACATCTTCCCGCAACAGGACCGGCAGACCAAGCCGCCCGCCGATGATCTCGGCGGTTTCCCGGGTGCGGTCGAGCGGGCTCGCATAGATCACGTCGATGTTTTCGCCGGCGAGGCGCTCGGCGACCGCGGCGGCCTCGTCGCGGCCCTTCGGCGAAAGTCCGATCCCCGGCGTTCTGCCGGCGGCCAACCGCCCTTGCAGCCTGTGCTCGCCATGCCGCACCAGGTAAAAGAGCGTCACCTTGTTGATCCCCCAGGTTGGATTGACGCGGGGATCGTAACATCCCACCGCTGCCGCGTCTCGCCGTCTCCCGGCGTTGACAATCGCCAGCGCGGCTGATGTATGCCAGCGATGAAGATGGGCTCCCTGCGGTTTTGCATGATGCTGCTGGCGGCGATGCTGATCGCCGCACCGGCGGATGCCGGCGGAGCGACACCGACGGCCGGCGGCGCCGCGGCGGAGGAGCCGGTTCTACACGTCTACAACTGGTCGGATTACATCGCCCCCGGCACGGTCGCGCACTTCGAGCGCGAAACCGGGATCAAGGTCACCTATGACGTCTATGATTCGAACGAGGTGCTGGAGGCGAAGCTGTTCGCCGGCAGCTCCGGCTACGATGTCGTGGTCCCGTCCGCGAGCCCGTTTATGGCGCGGCAAATCGCGGCCAAGGTGTACCTGCCGCTCGACAAGACCAAGCTCTCCGGCTGGAAGAACCTCGATCCCAAAATCCTCGATCTTGTCGCCGCCGCCGATCCGGGCAACCTCCACGGCGTGCCCTATCTGTGGAGCGTGACCGGGCTCGGCTACAACAAGGCGATGGTGAAAACGGCGCTCGGCGACGGCGCGCCGCTCGGCAGCTGGGCGTTGCTGTTCGACCCCGCGAATGCAAAGAAGCTCGCGGCCTGCGGGATTTCGCTGCTCGACACCCCGCAGGAGGTCGTGCCGGCGACGCTCGCCTGGCTCGGCCTCGACCCGAAGAGCCGCGATCTCTCCGATCTCGACAAGGCCATGGCCGCGCTCGACAAGATCCGCCCCTACATCCGCAAATTCCATTCCTCGCAATACATCAACGATCTCGCCAATGGCGATTTGTGCCTGGCGCTCGGCTATTCGGGCGACGTCGTCATTGCCCGCAATCGCGCCCGCGAGGCCCATAACGGGGTGGCGATCGCATTTCTCGTGCCGAAGGAGGGGGCGCAGATGTCGGTCGACATGCTCGGCATCCCGGCCGACGCGCCGCACCCGCAAAACGCGCTGCGCTTTATCGACTACCTGCTGCGCCCCGAGGTGATCGCCGAGATTTCCGATGCGGTCTCGTATCCGAACCCGAATATCCCGGGGACGGCATTGGTCGAGCCGGCGATCCGCGACGACCCCGCGGTCTATCCGCCGCCCGAGCTGCGCCGCCGCTTTTTTGTCGACCTGCCGGCGCCGGCCGATTACGAGCGGGCGCGCACCCGCGCCTGGACCCGGCTCAAATCCGGCGAGTGACCGGCGGCGATCGGCGCGCCGGCGATGGCGCTTCTCGAAATTGCCCGAGCGAGCAAGCGTTTCGGTTCGGTCGCGGCGGTCGACAATGTCAGCCTCAGCATCGAGCGCGGCGAGCTGTTCGCGCTGCTCGGCCCGTCGGGTTGCGGCAAGACGACGCTGTTGCGAATGATCGCCGGGTTCGAGATGCCCGGACAGCGGGCATGTCATCGTCGACGGCGTCGACGTGACCGGGCTCCCGCCCTACGAGCGGCCGGTCAACATGATGTTCCAGTCCTATGCGCTGTTCCCGCACATGGATGTCGCCGCCAATGTCGCGTTCGGGCTGCGCCAGGAGCGGATGGAGCGCCGCCGCCGCGCCGCCCGCGTCGAGGAGATGCTGGCCCTGGTCCAGATGTCGGACTACGCCGGGCGCCGGCCGCACCAGTTGTCGGGCGGGCAGCGCCAACGGGTGGCGCTGGCGCGCGCCCTCGCCAAGATGCCAAAGCTGTTGCTGCTCGACGAGCCGTTGGCCGCACTCGACCGGAAATTGCGCGAGGAGACCCGGCGCGAGCTGATCGGCATCCAGGAGCGGGTCGGCACGACGTTTCTGGTCGTGACCCACGACCAGGAAGAGGCGCTCGGCATGGCCTCGCGCGTCGCGGTGATGAATGCCGGCCGGCTCGTGCAGGTCGGCAGGCCGGCGGAAATCTACGAGCGGCCGAATTCGCGGTTCGTCGCCGATTTCGTCGGCGAGGTGAACCTGTTCGAGGGCGAAGTCGCGGCTGGCCCCGGTGGCGCGGCATTGGTCGTCCGCGGCCTCGATCAGCCGATCCCGTTGCCCGCCGGCTCCGCCGCGCCGGATGAGGCCGTCATCGGATTGGCGGTGCGCCCCGAAAAGCTGGCCCTGTCGCACGAGAAGCCGGCCGGGTTCGCGCTGACGGCGACGGTTGTCGCGGTCGACTACCAGGGCGCGGTGTCGATCCTGCGCCTCGCAACGGCAGCAGGGATGCCTTTGAAAGCCCGTCTGGCGAGCGCCGACAGCCGCCGGTTTCGCCCGCGGATCCGTGGTTTGGGTGCGCTGGGCGCCGCAAGACGCGGTCGTGATCGGCCGATGACCGGGATCGGGCGGCTCGGACGGCTGGTGCTGATCGGCATCCCGTTTTTGTGGCTCGGGCTGTTCTTTCTGTTGCCGCTGCTGATCGTCGTCAAGATCAGCCTGGCGCACAGCGCGATCGGCATCCCGCCCTATACGCCGCTCGTCACCGGCCAGGACGGCGGCCTGTCGTTCGACGCGACGTTGGCGAATTTCGCGCTGCTGGCGCGCGACGACCTCTATCTGCGCGCCTATCTGGGCTCGCTCGCCACCGCCGCGGCGGCGACGGTGGTGTGCCTCGCCCTCGGCTATCCGATCGCGCACGCGATCGCGAAAGCGCCCCTCGCCTGGCGCCAATTGCTGCTGTTCCTGGTCGTATTGCCGTTTTGGACGAGCTTTCTGATCCGGGTTTACGCGTGGATCGCGATCCTCGAGCCGAACGGCCTGTTGAACCGGCTGCTGCTCGCGAGCGGGCTGGTCCACGCGCCGTTGCCGTTGCTGAACAACGGCTTTTCGGTCGAGCTGGGGCTGGTCTATTCCTACCTGCCGTTCATGATCCTGCCGGTTTACGGCAGTTTGTCGGCGCTCGACGACAGCTTGACCGAGGCGGCGGCCGATCTCGGCGCGCGGCCCTGGCGCCAGTTTGCCGGCGTGACCCTGCCATTGTCGCTGCCCGGCGTGGCCGCGGGCTGCTTTCTGGTGTTCGTGCCGGCGGTCGGCGAATTCGTCATCCCGGACCTGCTCGGCGGCCCCAATACCTTGATGATCGGCAAGGTGCTGTGGGACGAGTTCTTCGAGAACCACGACTGGCCGGTCGCCGCGGCGGTCGCGGTGGTGCTGGTGGCGGCGCTGGCGGGGCCGATCCTGTTGGCGCAGCGGTTGCTCGACCGCGAGCCGGCGGCATGACCCGCCCAAGCGGTGTAGCCGTATTCCGCGGCGCAACGTTGCTGCTGGGCTTTGCCTTCCTCTACATCCCGATCGTGCTGCTGGTGACCTATTCGTTCAACGCGTCGCGGCTGGTCGCGGTGTGGGCCGGGTTTTCGACGCATTGGTACGGCGTGCTGATCGCCGACGACCAATTCCGCGGCGCGGCGGCGACGAGCCTCGAAGTCGCGGCAATGGCGGCGAGCCTGGCGCTCGCGCTCGGCGCCTCGGCCGGGTTCGCGATGGCGCGGTTCGCGCGATTTCCCGGCCGTCCTCTGTTCGGCTTCTCGCTGCTGGCGCCGCTGGTCGTGCCCGAAATCATCCTCGGCTTGTCGCTGCTGCTGTTCTTTGTCGCCTGCCGGGAGTGACCGGGTGGCCGTCCGGCCGCGGCGTCATGACGATCACGATCGCCCACGCGACCTTTGGCGCGTCGTTTGTCGCGGTGCTGGTGCGCGCCCAGCTCGCCGGCTTCGACCGCTCGCTCGAAGAGGCCGCGCTCGATCTCGGCGCGCGGCCCTGGGCGGTGCTCGCCCGGGTCACCTTGCCCGGCATCCGTCCGGCGCTGGTTTCGGGCTGGCTATTGGCCTTCACCTTGTCGCTCGACGATCTCGTCGTCGCGAGCTTTGTCACCGGCCCGTCGGCGACGACCTTGCCGATGGCGGTGTTTTCGAGCGTGCGCCTCGGCGTCAGCCCCGAGGTCAACGCGCTCGCGACACTGTTTCTCTGCGTCGTCTTTGTGCTGGTGGCGCTCGCCTTCCGGCTGATGGCGCGCCAGCAGCGACCGCGCGGCGGCTAATCCTTGCCGTCGAGCTCGGGGTAATGGCGGAAGATGCCGTGCTGGTTGAACGCGATGCGGCGGTCGGAGGCGAGATAGGCGGCAATGCGCGGGCGTGCCGCGACCTGGTCGTGCAAGGCGACAACGCGCGGGTAGTGCGGTTCGAGCGCCGCCATCCGCGTCGGAAAAGCATAGCGCAGCCCCGCCACGATTTGGAACAGCGACAGGTCGGGATAAGTGAGCTTCGCCCCGACCAGATGGCCGCCGCGCGCCGAGTTTCGCGCCAGCACGTTCTCGAAATAGCCGAGGTATTTCGGCATCCGCGAGCGGCGAAAATCGGCGGCGCGGGCGCGGGCTTCGGCGCGCTGGTCTTCGTAATAGAGGCCGCTCGCGATCGGGTGATGGGTGTCGTGGGTCTCGTCGACGACATCGGCGATCGTCAATTGCAGCTGGTGGGCCCACAGGCGCCCGGCCTCGTCCCGCGGCGCGAGCCCGTGATGCGCGCCGAGATAAAGCAGGATGTTCGCGGTTTGGGCGATCAGCAGTTCGCCCGCCTTTAGAAACGGCGGCGCGAATGGCGGGCGAGCCATTTGCTCGCTCGCCATCAGGCGCATCATCCCGGTTTCGCCGCCGGGCTCGCGGGCGACATCGACATACTCGGCGCCGGCTTCCTCGAGTGCCAGCCGCACGAACTCGCCGCGGCCCTGGATCGCCGACCAGTAATAAAGCTCGTACGGCATCCGCGGCCCTCCCGATTCCGGTCCCGACCTGCGCCCGGATCGCGGCGAACGGAACCTGTCAGCCGGCGCGGCGATAGCTGCGGCAGATCAGGCGCGCGCGGTCGGTGACCTGGGGACGGATATGCGCCGGCATCGGCGTCGACTTGCTGGCGCGCTTCCATTCGGAGCCCGACGGCACATCGGGAGATGTCAGATGGTAGAGCGCGACATATTTCGGGTTGCCGGCGGCGCGAAAGCGGCGGGCGCTCAGCACCCCCGGGACCCGGGCCAGCGCCGGCACGTGCTCGGTGTCGTACCAGGCGTTGAACTCGGTCTCGTGCTGCGCCGCCGGGGTCATCGCCACCAACAGCAGCCCGCCGGCGTTTTGCGGTGCTGCGGCGTCGCCGGGCAGGATCTGCTCGCCTTCAAAGCGCGGCAGCAGCCTGTGGCATTTGGCGGTGACGCGCTTTGACCACGGCGACAGATTCTCGCCGCCGATTGCGCGGTAGGCCGGGCTGTGCAGGACGGCCAAATTGTCGAGATCGTAGATGGCGACCGATTGTCTTGCGTCTTCGGCCCCGATCCAGCGCTGCAAGCTCAGAAATCCCGACACCCGCTGGCGCTCGGGGATGTGCTCGAGGTCGTACCAGTCGTTGAACTCGTCCTCGGCGACGTTCGAAAAATCCATTGCGGCGATCAGCAAACCCTTGGCCATTCCTCGTCTCCTCCGCTCGTCGTACGGCGAAGCCTATGCCAGGATCGCGGTCCGGTCCAAAGTTTCAACCGCGGGCGCGGGCAATCGCCGCCATGATCAGGGCCGCCGCGTCGCCGGCCTCTGCCCAGCGGTCGACCCTGACCCATTTGCCTGCTTCCAAATCCTTGTAATGCCTAAAGAAATGCGCGATCTGATCGCATAGGGTCGGCGGCAGGTCACGATACGAGCGTATGCCGACAAAATACGGGTGCAGCTCGTCGACCGGCACCACGACGATCTTTTCGTCCGGCCCGCTTTCGTCTTCCATGATCAGCGCACCGACCGGCCGGCAGCGCACCACCGCCCCCGGCACCAGTGCCACCGCGCCGACGATCAGCGCGTCGATCGGGTCGCCGTCCTCGGCCAGGGTATGCGGCACAAAGCCGTAATTGCCGGGGTAGAACATCGCCGTATTCAGAAAGCGGTCGACAACCAGCGCGCCCGACTCTTTGTCGAGTTCGTATTTGACCGGTTCGCCGCCGAGCGGGATCTCGACGATGACGTTGACGTCGTCTGGCGGCGCCCGGCCTGCCGAAATCTTGGCGATGTCCATGGCGGCCCTCTCGTCGTGAAAAACAGCGTCAGGGGGCCATGCCCTTGTCGGCCAGCTCGCGCAGCGCCTTCTCGCTCTTGGCCGGGTCGAAACCCATGGCGTTCATGATGTGGGGCGCCTTGGTGAACTGGATGTCGCGGTATTCGACCACTTCGACGCGGTTGCCCCACGGGTCGAGAAAGTCGAGAAACGGCCCCGGCAGTAATTCGCCGCCCGCCGCCTCGACCAAGGCGCGCACCCGCGAGCGGTCGTCGACGACAAGCCCGAAATGGCGCCGTTGGTCGCGGTTGCCGGCGCTGCTCTGCATCAGATTGATGAACTGGTCGCCGAGCTCGATAAAGGCGTTGCCCGGCCGTTTCGCCCGCAGGCGGTAATCGAAGATTTTGCCGTAAAAGGCCAAAGCCGCGTCGATGTCGCCGACTTCGAGTGCCACGTGGTTGATGCCGACGAGCCGCGGTTTGCCACCGGCGGCGGTTTGCGGCTGGGTGCTCTCGGCCATCGCGTCCTCCTGCTGAATGGTATTGCGCACCCCTTTATATCAGGCTTGGTGTGCCGGTTTCGATCCGTCGGCGCGGCCAGCCGCCGCCGAGATGTCTGGGGCGGGTCTTTGGCGGGCATCGGCCGGTTGGTAGGCCGGCGCGGAACGGTATAATCGCCGCGAGACCTGCAGCAGGAGTTATGGAATGTCGGTGGATCTGACGGTCGAGGGCGGGGTCGCCAAAGTCGTGCTGAACCGGCCCGAAAAACTGAACGCGTTGAGCGTCGAGATGCGCCAGAGCCTGTGCGACCACTTCGCCCGGCTGCGCTATGACGACGCGGTGCGGGTGGTCGTCGTGACCGGGGCGGGACGAGGGTTTCTGCTCGGGTGCCGATGTCGACCGCATGGCCGGGCAGGATCATGACCTGCGCGGCGGCCGGCAGCGGCTGCAGCAGGGCGGGCACACCTTTATCCGCGCCCTGCACGCGATCGAAAAGCCCACGATTGCGGCGGTGCGGGGGCCGGCGGTCGGCATCGGCTGGAGCATCGCACTCGCCTGCGACCTGGTCGTGGCCTCGAAGACCGCGCGGTTTTCGCAGATCTTCCGCCGCATCGGGCTGGCGCCCGACGGCGGCGCGATCTGGTTCCTGACCCGCCGGCTCGGTATGGCGAAGGCCAAGGAGCTGGTGTTTACCGCGCGTTTTGTCGAAGCCGAGGAGGCGCTGGCGCTGGGTCTGGTCAATCACGTCGTCGAGGACGACGAGCTGACGGCCAAGACCGACGAGCTGGCGGCCGACCTCGCCGAGGCGCCGACATTTGCGCTCGGGCTGGCGAAAAAGCTGTTCCACGCGGCGGTCGGCCCGAGCCTCGACGAATACCTCGATGTCGAAAGCCTGGTGCAGCCGCAATTGCACATGACCGCCGACAATGCCGAGGGTGTGGCCGCCTTCCGCGAAAAGCGCCCGCCCAAATTTATCGGCCGCTGAGCGGAGGCGACGGGAGCCCGCCCGGGGCAACGATGCACCGCGGGCGGGCTCTGCCGCGGGCGGGCTGGCAGCGTCAGCTGTGCTTGGGGTCGTCTTTTGACGGCGGGTCGCGGTCGAGCGCTTCTTTCAGACGCTGCGGGTCGACCCGGATTTCGACCCCGGCGCGCTCCTCCTGCAGCAGCATCGGCGAGCGCGAGTTGCGCTGGCCCCAGCCGCGGTTGAGCGCCTCGGACAATTCGGCCAGCGCCAGATTGGCGACCCGCATCGGCACGTTGAAATCGCGGCCGAGCTGGGTGGCGAGCGACATGTCCTTGTGCGCGAGGCGCAGCGCAAACGCGGCGGGGTCGTAAGTTCCCGGCAGGAACTGGTCGATCAGCCCGTCGAAGGTCCGCCGCCGGCCGCTCGCACCCTCGCGCACCGCTTCCCACAAGGCGAGCGGCTCGACCCCGGCCTTGACCCCGACCGTGAACATTTCGGCGAGAGCGGTCTGGATGCAGTAGCCGGCGCCGTTGTGGACGAGCTTGGCGACCGAGCCGGCGCCGATCGGGCCGACATAGCGCGCCTTGTCGCCCATCGCGTCGAGCACGGTCTTGTGGCGGTTGAAGATCTGCTCGTCGCCGCCGACCCACAGGGCGAGCTTGCCGGTGCGCGCCCCGCGCGGCCCGCCGCTGACCGGCGAGTCGAGCATGTAGACGTCGCGCTCGGCAAAGGCGGCATGGATCTTGCGCACCATCGTCGGCGAGTTGGTCGACAAGTCGAAATAGGCCTTGCCGCGGCTCATCCCGCTCAGCAGCCCGTTGTCGCCGAGCGCCACCGCCTCGACCTCGGGCGGTCCCGGAAGCGAGGTGAACACCACCTCCGAAGCCTCCGCGACGGCGCGCGGGGAATCGGCCCATGCCGCACCGGCGGCAAGATAGGGCTCGGCCGCGGCCCGGCGCAGATCGTGAACGACGAGCTCGTGTCCGGCCTTTTGCAGGTTCGCGGCCATACCCGAACCCATCATGCCGAGACCGATAAATCCGACTTTCATTTCGCTCTCCCGGCGGTGTTCGCGTCGCGCGCGGCTATTTCAGCACGTCCTTTGCGACCAGCGCCGCGGTCATCGCCGCCGGCCAGCCGGCATAAAAGGCAAGGTGGGTGATGATTTCGCCGATCTCGTCCTTGGTGACGCCGTTGTCGAGCGCCCGCTGCAGATGACCGACCAACTGCTTTTCGCGGCCGAGAGCGATCAACGTGGCGCAGGTGATCAGGCTGCGATCGCGCTTGGAGAGTTCCGGGCGTTCCCAGACATCGCCGAACAGCACCTTTTCACTGAGGTCGATCAGCTTTGGAACGACGTGGCGGACCTGGTCGCGCGCCGCGGAGGGTTGCGATTGCGCCATGATTTTCTCCTTTATGGGATTGAGCAGTTTCCTTCCGCGCGCACCGTAGCACGGGCTCGTCGGGCGCTGCCAGAATTACGGGGGGGATGGCCGGGGACCCCGTCGCCGGCCAATTGGCGCGGTCCTGCGCGGCGCCGGCATTCAGTCGGCGGCCACCGCCGCCGGCCGTACCTTAGCCCGACTGCACCGGCGATTGCCGACCGGCCCTCGGCAACGCCGGCGGGCGTCATTCTGGGCGTGGCCGGCTGGACCTGGCCAGTTTCCTCGATCGACGAACGAGGTCGCCTTACCGCGCGGCATCAGACCGGGGCGACGGTTCCGGCCCCGCTAATGCTGGTCAGGGTCCCCCGCGGAGCGCGCCGCCGCGAGCTCGCGGTAATGCTCGCGCTGCTTTTCGCGCCACGCCGCCCGCTCGGCATCGTCGAGCATGCCGTCGTGATTGGTGTCGATCTGCTCAAAGCGAGCGTGAAACAGTTGATTGCGCTGGTCGGCCGGCATTGCCGCCAGCCGGTTGTAATAGGCCTTGCGCCCTTCCAGGCTCGCCTTTTGCGCCGCGGTCAGATCGGGTGCGGTCAGCTGTTGCGACAGCTGCGCCTGGCGCCGGGTAATGTCGCGCATGCGAAAGTCGCGGTATTCCTCGAACGTGATCAGCTCCGGCGCCATCGGCCGAGCGGTCGCCGGTTGGCTGGGAGAGGATTTGGCGGGCGCGGACTGAGCGGCCGCCAGTTCGGGGCTGTCCGGCGGCGTCGTTCGCTGCGCGGTCGCGGGAAGATGCCACAACGCGGCTCCCAAAAGGGCGGAAGCGGCGGCGGCCAGGGTCCATCGTCTCATTGTGCTCTCCCTTCTGTGTTCACTACACGTTCTGATAGAACAAAACATGATTACAGATGGCAAGAGCTTTTTTGCGGTCGATTTTTCTACCAGAAATTGCCTTATTACGTCAGCGTGTTAAGAGGCTGCGAAGCGGTCGAAGGCGCAAGGCAGGCGCCGGATGTCCTGGATCAGCCCGCGCGGCAAGTGTCCCGGTGCGGCCGGGTTGGCGCGGGCGTTGACCGCGTCTGCGAGCCCGCCGAAGCGCTCTTCGATCGCCTTCGCGATCTCGTCCCAGCGGCCGACCGCGGCGAACAGACGGGCGACGTCGTCCGGCACCTCTTTCGCCATTTCCGCCCATTTTCCCTGGCGCACCATCGCGTTCAGCTTGTGACCGAGGTCTTCGAGCCCATGCGCCGCCAACACCGGATAGTAAGCCGGGGTCGAGCCATAGAATGCGACCCGCTGGCGCACCCATTCGAACATGCGGGCAACGGTCGCGTCGTCCGGGCCGGTGGCGAGAAAGCCGCCGCCAGAGATTTCGAAATTGGCCCGCGCCCGGCCGGTTTTGGCCAGCCCGGCCATGAGCCGCGGCATTACCGCCTCCTCGATATAGCGGCGGGTGCAAAAGCCGTGCAGCTTGACCCCGTCGCATTCCTCGCGGGCAACTTTGAGCATCGCCGGGCCGACCGCGGCGATCACGACCGCGGGCGGCGGTGCGGTGATCGGCTCGGGGGTGAAGTTCGGGGTCGTCAAGGTGAACCGGTAGTGCCGGCCTTCGAACCCCGGTTTGTCGCCGGTCTTCCAGCAATGCCAAATCGCGCGCAGCACCTGGACGTATTCCCGCATGCGCGGGGCCGGCGGCGTCCACGGCACCGAAAAGCGGCGCTCGTTATGGGCCCGCACCTGCGAGCCGAGGCCGACGACGAAGCGGCCGCCGCTGGCGTCGGCGAGATCCCACCCGACCTGGGCGACCGCCATCGGCGAACGGGCAAAGGCGATCGCCACGCCGGTGTGCAATTCGATCCGCCGGGTCACGGTGCCGGCGACCGCGAGCGCCAGAAACGGGTCGTGCTTGTTTTCGGTCGCGATGACGCCGTCATAGCCGTCGGCCTCGATTTCGCCTGCGGCCGCGGCGACCTCGCGCAGGTGTTCCTGCGGCAATGTCGTGAATACCCTCATCTGCGTTCTCCCGCGCGGCGCTGCTGAGCCGCGGCGCTGCTAAGCCAATGCAATCCCGCGAGCCCCGAACACCGCGGTGCCGACCCGGACATGGGTTGCGCCAAAGCGGATCGCGGTCTCGAAATCGGCGCTCATCCCCATGCTCAGGGTTTCGAGGCCGGTGCGCCGGGCAATCTCGCGCAGCAGCGCGAAATAGGGCGACGGCTCGCGGTCGAGCGGCGGGACGCACATCAGCCCCTTGATCGGCAGGCCGAGCCGGTCGCGGCAGGCGGCGACGAAAGCGTCGGCGTCTGCCGGCAGAACGCCCGATTTCTGCGGCTCCTCGGCAATGTTGACCTCGACGAGGCACGGCAGGCGACGGCCGGCGTGCTCCATCTCGCGGGCCAGCGCCTCGGCGAGCCGCGGACGATCGACGCTTTCGATCACGTCGAACAGCGCTACCGCGTCGCGGACCTTGTTCGTCTGCAGCGGCCCGATCAGATGGAGGGTAAGGTCGGGAAATGATTCGCGCAGAGCCGGATACTTGGCTTGCGCCTCCTGCACGCGGTTTTCGCCAAAAAGGCGGTGGCCGGCGGCGAGCGCCTCGCGCACCGCGGCTGCGGGGTGGGTCTTGCTGACCGCGACCAGCGCCACGCTGCCGCCCGGCCGCCCGGCCGCCCGCGCCGCCGTCTCGATGCGGCCGCGCACGGTGGCGAGATTGTCCGCGACGACGCCTTCGATGACCCCTTCCATATCAGCTCCATTCCTGGCAAAAGCGTGGTGTGCCCGCTCCGGCTGCGGGCCGGTTCATCTTGCCGGGGGACCGCCGGATGTCGCCTGCCAATTACCGCCTATCGACGGCAATCGTCGCAAGTCTTTCCATGATGCTTGCCGCATGCGGCTCCAGCCTGCCCGCTGGTCAAGCCAGCTTGCCGCCCGGATCCGGAGGCTCGCCGCAGGATGCGGCGAACATAACGAACATAAAAGCGGCGGCGGCCGCGCCGGCGGAAATGGATACCGAGGCGACGATCTGGACCGTGCTTGGCCTCGCCAAGAAGCCGTCGGCTCACCAGCCGGGGCCGCACACCGGCAACACGGTCAGCCCGATCCTGTGGCAGGCGGCGCTCGACACGCTGAATTTCGTCAAGTTCAGCACCCAGGACCCATTGACCGGCGAGATGGTCACGGAATGGTATTCGCCAAAAGACAAGCCCAACGAGCGCTACAAGATCGACGTCTTCATCCTGGCGCACACGGTGCGGTCCGACGCCGTCGCCGTGACCATCGACCGTCAGGAACGCACCGCGACCGGGCAGTGGACCGAGACCACGATCGCGCGCAAGGTCGAAGACGACCTCGAAACCGCAATTCTGCGGCGAGCGGGTCAGCTAAAGCGGGATTGGATGAAGGCGTACGCGTCGGAATGACGGTGCGCCGAGGGCCGCCCCACACCGCAATCGGCTCGCCCGGCGGCGCCGGCGCCGGTATCGGCAGAAGCCGCGCAATCCGGTAATGGCCGTTGAGGGTTGCGGGATCCCGACCTGCGGTCGCACACTATATTCGGTAAAGATCGGTTACCGGCGCGGCCGAGGGTCGGCGAGCGTGCCGCCAACATTGCGGAAAGATCCCTCAAAGTGATGTCGCGTTATAACTTCCGGGAAACCGAAGCCAAGTGGCAGAGGATTTGGCGCGAGCGGCGGCTGTTCGAGGTCGCCGACGAGCCCGGAAGGCCGAAATACTACGTCCTCGAAATGTTCCCCTATCCGTCGGGGAAATTGCACGTCGGCCATGTCCGCAACTACACGATGGGGGATCTCGTCGCCCGCTATCGCCGCGCGCAGGGCTTTAACGTCCTGCACCCGATGGGCTGGGACGCGTTCGGATTGCCGGCCGAGAACGCGGCCATCGCCGAAAAGATCCATCCGGCGGTGTGGACCCGCCAGAACATCGCTTCGATGCGCGGCGAACTGCAGCGCATGGGCTTTGCCTATGACTGGTCGCGCGAAATCGCCGCGTGCGACCCGGAATATTATCGGCACGAGCAGAAGATGTTTCTGGACTTCCTGGCGGCCGGGCTCGCCTATCGCCGCGAATCATGGGTCAATTGGGACCCGGTCGAAAATACGGTGCTCGCCAACGAGCAGGTCGTCGACGGCCGCGGCTGGCGCTCCGGAGCGGTGGTCGAGAAGCGGCTTTTGGCGCAATGGTCGCTTCGCATCACCGCCTTCACCGAGGAATTGCTCGAGGCGCTGCGCGGGCTCGACCGCTGGCCCGAACGCGTGCGGCTGATGCAGGAAAATTGGATCGGCCGCTCGGAGGGCGCGCGGGTCCATTTCGACATCGCCGGGGGTGACGAGCGGATCGAAATCTTTACGACCCGCCAGGACACGCTGTTCGGTGCGTCGTTCGTGGCGTTGTCGCCGAACCATCCGCTGGCCCAGCGCCTGGCCGAAAGCGATGCCGGGCTCGCCGATTTCATCGCCGAATGCAACCGGATGGGCACCAGCGAGGCGGTCATCGAAACCGCCGAGAAGCGCGGCTATGCGACCAAACTCAAAGCGGTCCACCCGTTCGACCCGAACCGCCGGATACCGGTCTGGGTCGCGAATTTCGTGTTGATGGAATACGGCACCGGCGCCATTTTCGGCTGCCCGGCGCACGATCAGCGCGACCTCGAATTCGCCCGCAAATACGGGCTGCCGGTCGTTCCGGTGGTATTGCCGCCGGGCGAAACCGCAGCCGGCTTCGCAGTCGGCGAGACCGCCTATGTCGAGGACGGCGCCCTGTTCAACTCGGATTTCCTCAACGGCTTGGCGGTCGGCGCGGCGAAACGCGCCGCCGGCGAACGGCTCGAACAGCTTGGGCGCGGCGAGCGCACGATCGCCTACCGGCTGCGCGACTGGGGCGTGTCGCGGCAACGCTATTGGGGTTGTCCGATCCCGGTTGTCCATTGCCCGAAATGCGGCATGGTGCCGGTGCCGGAAGACGATCTGCCGGTGGAGCTGCCGATGGATGTCAGCTTCGAGCTGCCCGGTAATCCGCTCGATCACCACCCGAGCTGGAAGCATGTCGCCTGCCCGCGCTGCCGCGGCCCAGCCGAGCGCGAGACCGACACCCTCGACACGTTTTTCGATTCATCCTGGTATTTCCTGCGGTTCTGCTCTGCTCACGCACCCGTCGCGTTCACCCGCGAGGCGGCGTCTTATTGGATGCCGGTCGATCAGTATATCGGGGGCGTCGAGCACGCGGTGCTGCATCTGCTCTATTCGCGCTTTTTCATGCGCGCGCTGAAGCAGTGCGGCTATCTCGATCTCGACGAGCCGTTCGCCGGGCTGTTCACCCAGGGTATGGTCTGCCACCAGACCTATCAGAGCACGGCCGGCGACTGGCTGTTTCCCGAGGAGGTCGAGACCGCTGCCGCCGGCGGGTTCGTCGATCATGACCGCCGTCCGGTGGTCGTCGGGCGCACCGAAAAAATGTCGAAGTCGAAAAAGAACGTGGTCGGCCTCGATGCCATCGTCGACACCTACGGCGCCGACACCGCGCGTCTCTATCTGCTGTCCGACAGCCCGCCCGAGCGTGACCTCGAATGGACCGATACCGGGATCGAGGGGATCTGGCGCTATGTCAACCGGCTGTGGCGGCTGGCGAGCGAGCCGCCCGTGCCGTTGCCGCCATCGGGGACGGCGGTGGCGGGCGACTTGGCGCCCGAGCTTCTCGCGCTGCGCCGAACGATCCATCGCACGATCGCTGCGGTCACCGACGATCTCGACAAGTTTCGCTTTAACCGGGCCGTCGCGCGCGTCCGCGAGCTGACCAACGCCGTCGAGGAATTGCCGCACCACACCCTGGAGACCGCACCCGGGGCGCCGGCGGTATTGCGCGAGGCGCTCGAAACTTTGGCGCGACTGTTGGGGCCGATGATGCCGCATCTCGCCGAGGAGATGTGGGAGACCCTCGGCGGCCAGGGACTGCTCGCCGAAGCGGCCTGGCCGCAGGCCGATGCCGATCTGGCCCGCGACGAGCAGGTGACGATTGCGGTGCAGGTCAACGGCAAACTGCGCGGCACTCTCGATTTTCCGCGCGACACGGAAAGCGGCGCGGTCGAGAGCGCGGCATTGCAATTGCCGCAAGTGGCGCGCTGGCTCGACGGCCGCACCCCGCGCAAGGTCATTGTCGTGCCGAACCGGGTCGTCAGCATCGTCGCCTGACGTGTCCCGGCGGCGGGCCCTTGTCGCGCTGAGCGTCGCTGTCGCCCTGGCGCTGTCCGGATGCGGCTGGCAGCGCCTTTACGCCGACCCGCAAAGCGGGCCGGCGAGCGCCGACCTGCGCGCGATCAAGGTCCTGCCGATCTCCGAGCGGATCGGCCAACGGCTCGAGATGGCCTTGCGCAATTCGCTCAATCCAACCGGTGAGCCGACCCTGCCGCGCTATACGCTCAGCACCACGCTGGTCTATTCGCTGAGCAATCTCGGGATTTAATCGCAGGGCACGGCGACGCTCGGCCGGATCGACCTTTCTTCGTCGAGCGCCCTGATCGAAAACCGCACTGGGCAGACGCTGCTGACGATTTCCCTGCATGAGCAAAACTCGTTTGAGCTTAATCCCAATCAGTATTCGACGGTGGTTGCCGAAGACGACGCCCAAATCCGCAGCGTCGCCGAGCTGAACCAGGAGATCGTGACGCGGCTCAACCTGTTCCTGGAGCAACGGGCCGCCGAGAAAGCGCCGAAGAAAGCCGAGGCGGTGCCGTGAAGATCGCTCCGTCGCGGCTCGCCGCCTTTCTACAGCGACCCGATCCCGAGATTCGCGCGATGCTGCTGTACGGCCCGGATGCCGGGCTGGTGCGCGAGCGCGCCGACAATCTCGCCCGCACCGTGTGCGCCGATCTCGGCGATCCGTTCCGCGTCGCCGACCTGAACGGCGCCGCGCTTGCCGCCGATCCGGCGCGGCTTGCCGACGAAGCAGCGCAGCTGAGCCTTGCCGGCGGGCGTCGGGTGGTGCGGGTGCGCGGCGCGGCGGACGCGCTCGGGCGGCTGTTCGCCGGGTTTCTCGCCGATACGCCGGGCGAGGCGCTGGTCGTCGTCGAAGCCGGCGAGCTTTCGGGCGCTTCGGCATTGCGGCGCGCCTTCGAGGGCTCGCCGCGGAGCGCCGCGATCGGCTGCTATCCCGATGCGCCGCGCGACCGCGCCGCGGTGATCCGCGAGAGTTTGGCGGCGCATCGCGTCGCCGCGAGCCGCGACGCCACCCAGTATCTGGTCGACCATCTCGGCGAGGACCGCCTGGTAACCCGTTCGGAGCTCGACAAGCTGGCGCTCTATGTCGGCGACGGCGGCCGGGTCGAGCTGGAGGACGCGGTCTTGTCGGTCGGCGACAGCGCGGCGCTCGAGCTCGACGACGCCGTCATGGCGGCGGCGGAAGGCGATATGGGGCGGCTCGACCGGGTGCTCGACCGGGTATTTCAGGAGGGGGAATTGCCGGTCACCGTGGTTCGCGCCGCGCTGCGCCACCTCCACCGGTTGCACGGCCTGATGGCGGCGCGGCTCGCCGCCGGCGCCACGATCGAGGAGGTAATGCGCGGCGCCCGTCCGCCGATCTTTTACAAGCATCAGGAAGGCATCCGACGCCAGCTCGCACAATGGCGCGAGCCCCTTCTGCGCGCGGCCCTCGATCGCCTCGCCCAGGCCGAATTGCAGATGAAGACGACCGGCCTTCCCGCCGAGACCCTGTGCCGCGAAGCGCTGTCGGGGGTGGCCCTGGCGGCGGGCCGCCGCGGCGGCGCTCCCGGCGCCGAGCATTTTCCGATCAGACGTAGCCGGCATGAGCGAGATAATGCCGGCATTCATCGGCCGAGAATTGGTCGAGGAGCTCGCCGATTCGCGTCCACAGTGCGGCAATGGAGCGTTCGGCGGCCTGCCGCAGCAGCGCTTTGAGCTTGGCGAAGAGCAGTTCGATCGGGTTGAGGTCTGGAGAATAGGGTGGCAGGTAGAGCAGTTCGGCACCACGCTGGCGGATGACCTGGCGCACACCGGCGACCTTGTGGGCTGGTAGGTTGTCCATCACGACGATGTCGCCCGGCGCGAGCGTCGGCGCCAGGCATTGCTCGACATAAGCAAGGAAGATCGCGCCGTTCATCGGGCGGTCGATGACAAAGGGCGCAGTCAGCCCGTCGCGCCGGAGGCCGGCGAGGAAGGTGCTGATTTTCCAATGCCCGTGCGGAATGGCGCTGACGAGCCGCGCGCCGCGGTGGCTGCGGCCGCGCGCTCTGGCCATCTTTGTGGTGGTGCCGGTCTCGTCAATGAAGACCAGACGGGCCGGATCAAGCCCGCCTTGGCTCTCGCGCCAGCGCTGCCGCGCGGCGGCCACGTCCGGGCGCTCCTGCTCGGCCGCGTGCGCGGTTTTTTTTAAAGCTGATGCCGTGCCGGTCAAAGAACCGCCAAATCGTCGAGATCGCCGCTGCCAGCCCGCGCTCCTCAAGCCGCTCGCGGATCTCCACCAGCGTCAGATCCGGCGCCGCCTCGACCAGCCGCAACAGCCATTCGCGATGCCGCTCGATGGCCGTCGAGCGGCGATCGCCGCCTTGCCGGCGCGCTGCCAGCGTCCCGCGACCGCGCCAAGCTTGCGTCAGTTTTACCACAAAGCTCGGACTGACCGCGAACATCGCCGCCACCCGACGCACACTCTCGCCGGTCTCGACTTGGCGAACCACCCGTTCGCGAAGGTCTACCGAATAGGGCCGCGTCATCCCCCATCTCCTCAAGATGTAGGCCCATTCTCCTCCATATCGCCCACATCTGGGAAGCCGCCGATTTGTCAGATGAGAAATCGCTCTAGCTCGGCGCGCGGCGCTTTCCGGCGAGGGAAGGCGCCGGGTGGTCGCCGCCGCCAATCCGAGGCTCAGAACTCCATGTCGAGCTCTTCGAGCTCGTCGGGCTCGGCCAGTGCCGCTTCGCGCCAGGCGATCATGTCGGGCAACGCCATGATCCGGTCGCAATACCCGGCGCAGTCGCGATCGAGCTTTACGTCATACGTCAGAAAGCGCGTCACCACCGGGGCATACATCGCGTCGGCCATGGTCAGCTTGCCGAACAGATAGGGACCGCGATACTCGGCAAAGCATTCGCGCCAGATGGCGGCGATCCGATCGATGTCGGCCTGCGCCCCCGACCATACTTTGAAACCCGGGTGATGCGCTTTCAGGTTCATCGGCAACGCCGAGCGCAGATTGGTAAAGCCCGAATGCATCTCGCCGCAGATCGAGCGGCAACGGGCGCGGGCGGCCCGCGTTGCCGGCAGCAGACCGGACTTTGGTCTGATTTCGCCCAAATATTCGGCAATCGCCAGCGTGTCCCAGATGCGGATGCCCTCATGCGTCAGGCACGGCACCAGGATCGACGGCGACAACAGCAGCAGTTCGGCGCGGTTCGCCGGGTCTTCCACCGGCACGATTTCCTCGGCGACGTCCAGACCGGCCATTCGGCACAGCAGCCAGCCGCGCAGTGACCAGGAGGAATAATTCTTGCTGCTGATCGTCAGCATGGCTTCGACCATAGCCGCGCTCCTTTATCGCAACGACACAGGGCAAGCACGATGGATGCGGTCAATTGTCCCACAATCCCGGTTTCGACGCCAAACGAACTCGCAAGCGGCGGGCCAATCCACTACCGTGCACGGTTTAAGACGAGAGCGGGCGGCACCTGATGAATTACCAGAACTTTCAGAACTATACCGATACCGTGGCGCCGTTGCGCGGGCTAGCGAACATGGCCGCTGCCGCGCTGGCTCAGCCGTTCCCCGGAATTTCGCGCAACCCATTGCAGCGCGCTGTCGCGGCGATCTGCGAGCTGACCGCCCGCGCCGGATTGAGCCACCGGCGGCCGGCCTTCGGCATCGACCATGCCATGGTCGGCAACCGATCGGTCGCCGTGCGCGAGGTCGAGGCTCACCGCACCCCCTTCGGGACTTTGCTGCACTTTGAAAAGGACATGGAGGCGGCCCAGCCGCGGGTGCTGCTGGTGGCGCCGATGTCGGGCCATTTCGCGACCTTGCTGCGCGGCACCGCGCAAACGTTACTTTCTGAACATGACGTTTACATTACAGATTGGCACAATGCGCGTGACGTCGGGCTGCCGCACGGCGCTTTCGACTTCGACGGTTTCATCGACCATGTCATGACGTTTCTCGAAGTCATGGGTCCGGGCGCGCATGTCGTCGCGGTGTGCCAGCCCTGCGTCGCGGTGCTGGCCGCGGTCGCGATCATGGCCGAGGACGACCATCCGGCGACGCCGCGAAGCATGACCTTGATGGCCGGCCCGATCGACACCCGCGTCAACCCGACCGAGGTCAACAGGCTCGCAACCGGCCGGCCGATCAGCTGGTTCGAGCGCAACCTGATCGATGTCGTCCCGCCCCGCTACAGCGGCGCCTGGCGGCGCGTCTATCCCGGTTTCACCCAGCTCGCCGCTTTTATGAGCATGAACCTCGACCGGCACGCCAAGGCCCAGTTCGACCTGTTTTGCCATCTGGCGAATGGCGAGGAAGAAAAGGCGGCGGCGATCCGCAAATTTTACGACGAGTATCTCGCGGTCATGGATTTGCCCGCCGAATTCTATCTGCAGACCGTGAAGACCGTGTTTCAGGATCACGCCTTGCCGTTGGGGCAAGCTCGAATGGCATGGCCGGCCGGTCAATCCGAGCGCGATACGGCGCACTGCGCTGTTCACCGTCGAAGGCGAGCGCGACGACATCTGCGCCGTCGGCCAGACCCTGGCTGCTCAGGAATTGTGCAGCGGGTTGCGGCCCTACAAAAAGCGCCATCACGTGCAGACCGGGGTCGGCCATTACGGCGTCTTCAACGGCCAGCGCTGGAACCGCTTTATCTATCCGATGCTGCGCAACGTGGTTTATTCGAGCGACTGAGGGCGACCGCGCCGTTACGCTTGCCGGCGGCCGGCCGGGCGCCGGCGTGACGGTCGGCTTGGCGCGACTACTCGGCGCGACACCTCGGCGCGACGACAATGACTCTGCGCAAGATCAACGCGCGACAGGGACCGCGGGTGCGGTGATCTCGGTGGTGTTGAAATCGGCCGGGGCGATGATCTCCATGAATTCCATGTCGTCCGACCAATCGTAAAGATTGTGGACGATCCCCGGCCGCTGGTGGACGCAGTCGCCGGCCTCGACCAGGGTGTCGACCCCGTCATAGTCGAACCTCGCCCAGCCGCGGACCATGTAGACGACGTGGATTTCGGCGGTGTGCATGTGGAAGCCGGTGCCGCCCTTGGCCTCCGACGGCTTGCGCGCGGCGCGGACCAGCTGGACGCGCAGCTTGCCGTGGGTCGCGTCGACGATCCCCATGTCGCGATAGGCAAAAAACGCCCGCAGCCCGTCTTCGGTATAACGGGCGTCCGGGGCGTCGGCTTTCTGATGGGCAAAGAGCGTGCCGGTCATGGCGGGACCTCTTAACTTGTCCGGAGTGATTATTCACAGTCTATGTTGCGCTGCAACAGAAAAATGATTCTCTTCAGTTCTTTCAGAATGACTACGAAATGTGCAACGCATAACAAATGAGCAGTATTTAGTCGCCTCGGCCCACACCCGGAGGCGACGCGTTCAGTTCTCGAAGACGCCGTCCAAGATCGAGCAAGCCGGGTTCGGCCAAGGCCGGGGCTCGCTGCCGGCCGGCGGACCGGTCATCTGATCAGCGCATCTAATATGTTAAATACAGCCGTTTGACATGTTATAGTCTGTGCAACTAATCTGCGCGGTTCTGCGGAGAGGCGGCGGCGGTGAGCTTTATCCACGTGATCCATGAGAACGCGGCCTGGCTCGAACCGTTGGCCGCGGCATTCGAGCGGCAGGGGCTGCCGTGGCGCGACTGGTTTCTCGACCACGGCGCCTTCGATTTGTCGCGGCCGCCGCCCGAGGGGGTGTTCTACAACCGGATGAGCGCCTCCTCGCACACCCGCGGCCACCGCTACGCCGCCGAATTGACCGCTTCGGTCCTGGCCTGGCTGGAGCGGCACGGGCGCCGCGTCGTCAACGGCGGCCGCGCGCTCGACCTTGAGATCAGCAAGGCGCGCCAATACGCCGCCCTCGAAAAGGCCGGCATCCGCACCCCGGACACCGTCCTTGTCGCCGGCAAGGAATTGCTGATCGAGGCGGCGCGACGGCATTTCGGCGACGGCCCGTTCATCTTGAAGCCGAACCGCGGCGGCAAGGGGCTCGGCGTGCGGCTGTTTCAGACTGCCGAGGCGTTGGGCGCCTATCTCGGCGGGCCCGATTACGACCCGCCGGCCGACGGCCTGCATCTGTTGCAGCAATATGTGCGGGCACCCTCGCCGCTGATCACCCGCGCCGAGTTCGTCGGCGGCCGGTTCATGTACGCGGTCGAGGTCGACACCAGCGATGGGTTCGAGCTGTGCCCGGCCGACGCCTGCGCTGTCGAGGACGCCTTCTGCCCGGCCGGCCCAAGCGCGGAGCCCGGCCGGCCGCGCGCCAAATTCACGATCGTCGACGACATCGACCCGCCGCTGAAGCAGCGCTACGAGGCGTTTCTCGCCGCCAACGACATCGCCGTCGCCGGCATCGAGTTCATCGCCGACGCACAGGGCACGGTCTACACCTACGACGTCAACACCAACACCAACTACAACCCCGACGCCGAGGCCCGCGCCGGCCGCTCCGGGATGGACAATTTGGCCCGTTATCTCGGCGCCGAGCTCGCCCGCCTCCATTCGCGCTCCCACGCCGCCGAATGACGCCGCGGGCCCTTCGAGGCACGGCGGTGCGGTCCACACGCTGCTGCTGCAGGGACCGCACCGTTCTCTATAATCGTCATGGCCGGACTTGATCGACTGCCGTCCGGTTCGGAATTCTTCACAACGCTGGAGCATGTCTGCGAGCATCAGGACGATCTACAGTATCGCTTTGCCCGGACTTGATCCGGGCATCCACGTCTTGGAAATCGGCGCGACCAAGCCAAAGTAAGGCGTGGATCACCGGGCCAAGCCCGGTGAAGACGATTACGAGTAGAGTTGGCTTTTAGCCTGCGACCAGGTTGGCGGCAGCGGACGGCCGTGGGTCCAGCCGGCACCGTCCTGCGGCGGCGGCGGAAGACGCCGAGCCCGAGCAGGCCGGAGGCGAGCAATGCGAGCGAGGCGGGCTCCGGGGTGGCTGCAACGTCCTCGGTGACCGGCGTCATCGTGCCGGTGAAATTTCCGGCGCTCTCAAACGTCAGCGCGGTGATAAAGGCGGTGGTGTTGTCGGGGTCGAGCCCGAGATCGGGGTCAATCCCGAGCACCTCGAATTCGTTCACTCCGCCCGACGCAAAGTCAAAGAGGGTGTCGGCCGCGAGCGTCGTGTCGAACACAAACGCGGTGCCGTTCCACAGATACAAATCGTAAGGGCCGGGATTGCCGATGTTCGGCAGCTCGACACTGGCGAAATTCGGGTTCCCCGCGCCGGTCTGGTAGATGTAACCGGTCGCAACAGTTCGGGATCGAGATAATAGGTTATTCCCGGCGCTACGCGTAAGGCTGAAACCGTATATTACCTGATTCCCGTGACGATGGTCACAGGAAGATTGAGCGGTGGAGCACCGGAGGACAACGATGTTGTCTGAAAGCTCGAATAGGCGAATGAAGACGCGCTTACATTCGAATTGCTGAGATTGGTCGTCGAGCCGTCTCGCGTCACCAGCGCGATGATTGCCAGAGTATAGGCGGTGTTAGGCGGTAAATCCGAAGCCAGGAACCGTAAAATCGGACGCTTGTACGGTATAAGACGTCACGGAAGGCGGTAAGTTCGCAGCGACAACCTGGCCGGTATTCACCGGTGGCGCGGTGCTCCTCAGACCATTTTGCCATATATCGATCCGATAACCATCGACCGAAACTCCCGCTGGGGGGCTCCAGCTGAAAGTGGGGTTGGCGCTCGTACCTGAAAGAGTGACGCTATTGACAAATGGGATTTCGCCGGGCCCGGCAAGCGATATGGCATTGGAAGCGCTGGTTGGGGTCGTGGCCGCATTCTGAAAGGTGATCGTCCACGGTCCTGTCAGGTTACTCGGGTTGTTGTTGCCGGAGGGCGTGCAATTCGTCGTGCATATTAAAAATGATCCTTGAAAGTTATTGGGATCGACGGGTCCTGCATCAAAGGGAACCGCAAAGGTGAGAGTATTACTCGTGTCAAGATTGGTGGTGGTCGCAATCCCGGTGGTTGCCACACCGACCCCATTGGTTGCTGCATTGCCGTTGGGCACTACGCTGCCCGCGCCGTAGCGTATGGTCTCGCCACCCGAACCAAAGAGAATACTGGGACTGTTGTTTGTATATTGGAGAAAATACCCGTTGGTGGCGCTCACGGTGAGAGCGGTGGCGCCCGATGCCGTAGAAATCCCAACGGTCCCGATTGTGATCAGGAGCATGCGTATGCCGCCGACCAGAATGCGATGCCGGCGTGACCTTGCCAAACCCCTCGAAGATGCTTCTGTCATGGTCGCCTCCCCTGCCGGCCGTCGAGGGCGACGGCGCTTTATTTTTTTGATCCCCTGCTGAAAATCGGCTGGTTCAGAACGCCGAATGCGCACGGGCAACTCAGTGTCTAATTTTTACGCATTTATGTCAATCTTGGGTTTTCGAGGTCTCTGCGCGTTCGCCGCAGAAGGGTTTTCCAGCGGACGAAAATCGCTAAGCCGCCGATATTCAAACACCCATTCCACCGAATTGCCGTTATCGCGGTACAGGGTGACCACACCGGCGCAGGCCGGCGCCCATTTCCGCCATGGGTCCCGGCCTGCGCCGGGATGGGTTCCGATTTCGCCATGGGTCCCGGCCTGCGAGCGTGTGAAGAAATACGAGATGCGGTCATTCCGGGGCGCGGGCATTGCCCGCGAGCCCGGAACCCAAGCACACGGCGTTTTGAGATACCGGCAAGGCGCCGTTTTCATAGGTTCCGGGCCCGCCAAGGGGCGTCCCGGAATGACAGGTTCTCAGCTGAGGCAATTTCGTCACACGCTCCTGCGCCGGGATGGGTTGCGAGTTGACGCTGCCGTCCTCAGCCGCACCGTGCCTGGCCGGATCAATCCATGAGGAAACAGAAGGATTTTCCCGCCGATGCTCAACACCCATCCCACCGAATTGCCGTTATCGCAGTACATGGTGACCACACCGGCGCAGGCCGGCGCCCATTTTCGCCATGGGTCCCGGCCTGCGCCGGGATGGGTTGCGATTTCGCCATGGGTCCCGGCCTGCGAGCGTGTGAAGAAATACGAGATGCGGTCATTCCGGGGCGCGGGCACCGCCCGCGAGCCCGGAACCCAAGCACACGGCGTTTTGAGATACCGGCAAGGCGCGGTTTTCATAGGTTCCGGGCCCGCCAAGGGGCGTCCCGGAATGACAGGTTCTCAGCTAAGGCGATTTCGTCACACGGGCCTGCGCCGGGATGGGTTGCGATTTCGCCATGGGTCCCGGCCTGCGAGCGTGTGAAGAATTAAGGGAGCGTCATTCCGGGGCGCGGGCACCGCCCGCGAGCCCGGAACCCAAGCACACGGCGTTTTGAGATACCGGCAAGATGTCGTTTTCATAGGTTCCGGGCCCGCCAAGGGGCGTCCCGGAATGACGACTTCTAAGCTGAGGCAATTTCGTCACACGCTCCTTCGCCAGCATGACCAGGGGGAAGACCGCGCCCCCAGACCGGTCGCGGACGCGTACCAGGACACCGGTGCAGCTGTCGCGCGTAACTCAGACCCGTTACTGGGCCGTCGATTTCGCGGTCGGGACGATGCGGGTCACGACCATCGCGCTGCGGTCGAGGCAATTCGGCACGCGCGGCGCGATCTTGGTCTTCCAATAGTCGCTGTCGTACACCGCCTTGTAGAGCGCCTCGCGCGCGGCCTCGCTCTCGAAACGGCGCATCCAGAAATAAGCGGAATCGTCGGTCTCGCCGCGATAGCTGCCGGTGATGACCATGCCTTTCGACACCTGGAAAGGGATGATCTCCTCCTCCATGATCCTGACCCATTCGTCCATCTTGCCGGGCAGAACCTTGTATTGGCGCAGTTCGTAAAAGGCCATGTCGCTGATCCCCTGCTGGTTGGTTGCGGTTCCGGTTGAGCATAGCGGCCGACCGCCATCTGTGAAACCGGCGCCGGACGAGACTCAGGAAAAGCGTTGGGCCAGCGCCGCTTCGGCTTCGGCGACGACGCGGGCGACGATGTCGCCCGCCGGCTCGATCGCGTGGATCAGGTCGATCGCTTCGCCGGCATGAATGACCGCGGTGTCGAAATCGTCCGCTGCCCGGGCTTGGGCATAGCGGGCAAGCTCGGCCGGCTCGGCGGCCAGCGCCGCTTCGCGGCCGCGCCATTTGGCGCTGAACCGGTTGGCGATCACCCGGCCGGTATATTCATCCGGCCACTCGCCTCCGGCGGCGATGTCGAAGACTTTCGTGCGCAGCGTGTCGTCTCCCGAGCTGCCGACGATCCGCATTTTGGCCGCTCGCGGGATCAACAACTCTTCCGCCGCGTGAAAACGCGTGCCCATCAGCACGCCCGCCGCCCCGAGCATCAACGCCGCCGCGAGGCCGCGCCCGTCGGCGATGCCGCCGGCCGCCACCACCGGGACGTCGCGCCCGCAGGCCGCGACTGCATCCACCACCGCCGGCACCAGCGGCAAGGTGGCGCGCCGGGCGCCGTGTCCGCCCGCCTCGCTCCCTTGGGCGACGATGATGTCGGCGCCTTCTTCGAGCGCCTGGCGGGCCTGCGTCAAGCTCTGGACCTGGCAGATCAGCGGAACGCCCGCCGATTTGATCCGGGCGATGAACGGCGATGCGTCGCCAAAAGACAGCATCAGCGCGGCCGGCGCGTGGCCGAGCGCGCGGTCGAGCAGCTCTGCCGGTTCGTCGAGTCCCCAGGTGATAAAACCGCAACCGACACTCTGGTTGCCGGCCGCGGCGAATTCGCGCTCGAGCCACCCGGCATTGCTGCGGCCGCCGCCGATCAGCCCGAGACCGCCCGCCTCGCTGACAGCGGCGGCCAGCCTGCCGCCGGCGGTGCCGCCCATCGGCGCCAGCAGCACCGGATGACGGATGCCGAGCAGCTCGGTCAGTTTTGTCCGCAACGCCATTCGCATCTCCCTAATCGGTCGTTCTGCCGGTACGCCGCGCCGGTACGCTGCCGGATCGGTGTCTACCGTTCAGGCATCTTGTCCTAACGCGATTTTAAGGGCGTTGAAAGGTGGGGCTTTCTGCCGTCCGCCGGGCGCCGCCGCCTCCGGCCGATGACGCGTCGCGCTGCTCTGCTATTCTCGCTACTCTGTTATTGTAAAGCCAATCTGCACTGAAATTCACTGGGAGGACCGGGAATGGCCAACGACATCGCCGCCGCTGACGCCGGCTTGTCGCCGGTTGTCGAGACCGCCGCCGGCAAATTGCGCGGCGCTCGGAAGGCCGGGATCTATTCGTTCAAGGGCGTGCCCTATGGCGCCTCGACCGCCGGGCACAACCGCTTCATGCCGCCCCGGCCGCCGCTTGCCTGGGCCGGGGTGCGCGACGCGCTCGCCTATGGCGGGCGGGCGTGGCAACTGCCCGATCGGCCACAGCGGCGCGCCGGGCTCGAAACCCTGCTCGGCCCGGCCGACACGATGCCCGAGGGCGAGGACTGCCTGACCCTCAATCTGTGGACGCCGGGCCTCGGCGCCGGCAAGCGGCCGGTCATGGTGTGGCTGCACGGCGGCGCCTTCGCCACCGGCTCCGGCAACCGCGAGGTCACTGACGGCGCCAATCTGGCGCGGCGCGGCGACGTGGTCGTGGTCAACGTCAACCATCGCCTGAACATTTTCGGCTTTTTGCATCTCGCCGACATCGGCGGCGTGAACTGGGCGCATTCGGGCAATGCCGGGATGCTCGACATGGTCGCCGCACTGCGCTGGGTGCGCGACAATATCGCGGCGTTTGGCGGCGACCCCGGCAACGTCACGATCTTTGGCGAGTCGGGCGGCGGCGGCAAGGTCAGCGTCCTCCTGGCGATGCCCGCAGGCGCGCGGCCTCTTCCACCGCGCGGTGATCCAGAGCGGCGCCGCGATCCGCGTCTCGACCCGCGAGCGGGCGAACGCGCTCGCCGAGGCGGTGCTCCGCGAATTGGGGGTCGGCCGCGGCGAGTGCGAGCGGTTGCAGACCCTGCCGGCCGAACAGGTGTTGGCGGCGATCGCACCGGCGTCGCGCGCCGTCGGGCGGTCGCGCTGGCCGCTGCTCGACCGCTATGATTTCGGCCCCGTCGTCGACGGCAGCGACCTGACGCAGCATCCGGCCGAGCCCGAGGCGCCGGCGATCGCCGACGACATCCCGCTGATGGTCGGGGGGACGCGCGAGGAGAGCGCCTTTTTCCTCGCCGACGACGACGCGGTGTGGAACGGCACGCTCGACGAGGCGGAATTGCGCCGGCGCGTGGCGGCGGTGGCCGGCGCCGAGGCCGACGCGGTGCTCGCCGCCTATCGCGCGGCAATGCCGCAGGCGAGCCCCGCCGACCGGCTGGTCGCGGCATTGACCGGGTCGAATTTCTGGGTCCGCAGCGTTGTCCTGGCCGAGCGCTATGCCGCGCGGCGGCGGGCGCCCGTCTACATGTACTCGCTCGAATGGCAGAGCCCGGCGCATGGCGGGCGCATGAAGGCGCACCATGCGATGGATTTGCCGTTTGTCTTCGACAACGCCGACGTGCCGGACACGACCGCCGGCGCGCCGGGTGCCCGCGAGCTGGCGGCGCGGGTCTGCGCGACCTGGATCGCTTTTGCCCGCGACGGCCGCCCGGACAATCCGGCGATCCCGGCATGGCCCGCCTATACGACCCCGGAGCGGGCCACCTTGGTCTTCGACAACGAATGCCGCGTCGCCCACGACCCCAACCGCGACGCGCGCGTCTTGTGGACCCGAATCGTCCAGGGCTGAGAACCGGCAAACGCCATAGGGAGGCTCAAATGAAAGGTGGATCCAAAATTTTCCTGGCCGCGGTTGGAAGCGTCGCCGCCGCCGGTTTTGCCGGCGGGGCCGCGGCTCAGGGGCTGGTCAATGTCCGGTTGCTGTCGGCGCCGCTCGCCAATGAGCTCGTCGGCAGCGCGGTCGCGAGCTGCGCCCAGAAAAACTACGCGGTGACGGCGGTCGTGGTCGATCTCGACGGCGTTCGCCAGGCAATGCTGCGCGGCGACGGCGCGCCGATCCATACCGTCGACTTTGCCTACAACAAAGCCTATTCGGCGGCGTCGCTGACCTTGGCGCGCAAGGAGGACAGCACCAAGGCGGTGGCCGACCGGATGAGCAAGAACCCGGCGAGCACACTGCCGGCGACGCCGCCGCCGCACATCACCTACGCCGCCGGCGGCGTAACGATCATGGCCGGCGGCACCGCGATCGGCGCCATCGGGGTCAGCGGCGCGCCGGGCGGCAATTTTGACGACGAATGCGCCCGCGCGGCACTCGCCAAGATCCAGGATCGGCTGAAATAGCCGCGCGTGCCCGGCGCTGTCGCGGAAGTCAAAGGCGTTCGAGGGTCAGGGGGTCGAAACCGCCCGGGAAGTACTTTTCGAGTGCGTCGGTGAAGACCCTGTTGTCCGCGGTCGCGTGGGTGAAGAGCGTCATCGACGAGCGGAATTTGAGGTCGTCGGGATGGCCGAGGATGTCCCCGATCGCGCGGCCTTGAATTTTCGGTCACCAGCCGCGCGCACTGGCGCAGCCGCGGTCCGATGACCGGGTGGTCGAGATAGGCCGCGGCTTCGGCGCGTGAGGAAATCGAATATTTGGCCGCCACCGGGCTGACGCCGAGACCGCGGATCTGCGGGAACACAAACCACATCCAGTGCCCGCGTTTGCGGCCGGCGCGCAGCTCGGCGCGGACCTGGTCGAAAACCGGGTTCTGGGCGTCCACAAAACGCTGCAGATCGTAGGGGTCGGTCATGCCGGCTGGCCGGAATGCGGGTGGTTACGCGCGCACCCTAAACATTTCGAGCGGGGAGGGGGAACGCGCATCGGCGTCTCGGGATGGCCGCCATGCGGGGCTCCAAGGGGTGTTGTCGCCGGGCGAGCGCAGTCGTAACACTCGGACCAGCGATCCGAAACTGTCTTGGGAGGACGCCTTGCACGACGCATTCGCCGACGGCGCCGGGCGCGCGCCGGCGGCCCGCCTGCTTTCGCCGGCCGGGTAATTCGGATGACCGCGATGTCGCTTGCCGGCCGCGCCAGAGGGGCGGCGGGGACGGTCGAGACGCGGCGCTCCTGGCTCGTCGCCGGCAGCGCGCTCGGCATTTTGTCGGTGTCCTTCGGCGCGCCGATGATCACCATCGTGGCGCTGAAGCCGATTGCCGCCGCCTTTGGCGACGCGCGCAGCGTGCCGGCGCTGTGCGCAGCGCTCGCCTGGCTCGGCTCGGGGGTCGGCGGGATCGCGATGGGACAAATCGCCGAGCGGGTCGGCGTGCGCTGGACGGTCGTGTTCGGCACCTTGATGATTGCGGCCGGGCTGATGCTGTCGAGCCGCGGCCATCGCCTCGACCTCTATGTCGGCCACGGGCTGTTCATGGGCCTGCTCGGCAATGCCGGGCTCAACGCGCCGCTCTACGTCTACGTCGCGCGCTGGTTCGACCGGCGCCGCGGCACCGCGCTGGCGCTGATCGCCAGCGGCCAGGCCGCCGCCGGCACGATCTGGGCGCCGCTGTTCGCCCATGTGCTCCCGTCGATCGGCTGGCAGCGCACGATGCAGCTCTACGCGCTGTTCGCGGTGGTCGTGATCCTGCCGGTCGCGGTCCTGGTTTTGGGACGTCCGCCGCAAGCCGAGACTGCCGCCGGCGGCAGCCTTGCCGAGCCGGTGGCGGGGACATCGGTGCTGGGGCTGAAGCCGCGCACCGCACTCGGCCTGATGTGCCTGGCAAGCTTTCTGTGCTGCGTGCCGATGGCGATGCCGCAAGGGCATCTGGTGGCGTTTTGCAGCGATGTCGGGATTCCGTTGACCCGAGGCAGCGCGATGCTGTCGCTGCTCTTGGCCTGCGCCTTTGTCGGCCGCCAGTTCTGGGGCTTTGTCGCCGACCGCTATGGCGGGTTGCGCGCCGTCCTTGCCGGCTCGGCCTGCCAGGCGGCGGCGATGACCGGGTTCCTGTTGACCCAGAACGAGGCCGGGCTGTTCCTCGTTTCGGCCGCGTTCGGGCTCGGGTTCAGCGGCATCATCCCCGCCTACGTGCTGGCGATCCGCGAATTGTTCCCCGCGAGCGAGGCGTCGTGGCGGGTTCCGACCCTGCTGTTGTGCAGCGGCTCGGGGATGGCCGCGGGCGGCTGGATGGCCGGCGCGATCTACGACTACGCCGGCTTTTATGCCGCTGCTTTCGCCGCCGGCATCGTCTTCAACCTCGCCAACCTCGTCGTTGTCGGCGCGCTGGTGCTGCGCCAGAGCCGCTTTCCGTCGCCGATCCTGGCGCGGGCGTAAGCGCCCGGCCAGGGTATTCCCGTCGGCGCGTTTTGCGCCGTTGCGCAAGGGTCAGGCGAGCTTGAACCCCTGGCGCGCCAGGAGCTTCCAGCTCCCGTCCTGCTTTTGCCAGACGGCGAGCGTGCCGATCTTGACATTGTTGGGCTTGCCGTCGGTTTCGGATTCGGACACGTAGAGATGACGCACGATCGCGGCGTCGCCCGCCACCGCGACGCTGAGCTCGGGAAAGTCGAGCGACTTGACGACCGCTTTGCGGGTCACGACGCCGTCGACGAACTCTGCCTTGTTCTGCACCTTGGCGCTCGAATGGCCATAGCTCAGCTGATCGGCGGCCAGCTGCTCCAGCTGGGCCTTGTCCGCCGCCAGCAGCGCCTTGCGCAAGGCTTCGACCGCGGCCTTGACCGCCGCCTCGTCCGAAGCGTCCGCGAGCACCGGGGAACTGCCCAGCAGGTTGGCTGAACCGAGCACGACAGCGCCCACAATCGCCAGATTACGACGGGTCACATCCATGGCGTCCTCCCTCGACTGACCGATCCGGATCAACCCCGGATTTCACCAAAGCCTACTCCCGCCCCGTCACCCTGTCGAAGGCCAATCCCCGGACCCCCGGCGGCTCCGGTCGTCGCGCCAAATGCGCGCTGTTATCGGCCCGGCGATCGGTGATCGTCCCGGTGTTCGTTTGACGACGGCGCGAAACGTCAACCGCCAGCGTCGTCGTCGGGGCCGGGGCGGCGTTGTTGCTTAAGGGCGGCGCGGTAGGTTTTGGCGGCGGCGGTGGACTTGGTCGGGCGGCGCGAGGTGCGGGGTGTGGCAGCGCGGCTGATCAGTCCGCGGCCGATGACGTGGTCACTCCTTCTTGTCGTGCCGCCGATGGCCGCGCCAATATCCGGCTTGCGTCACGATTTGGTCGGCGCGCCGCGGGCCCATTGGCTTTCACCTCGCGGTCAACAACAGCGCCGCGGCGCGCAACAAGCGGAGCGAGGCATGCCCGACTGGCTCGACCGAGAAATTTTTTCTGCCGCCGGCTCGGTAATCGACGGCTGGGCCTGGCTTTCGGGCGAGGCCAGCGCCAAGGTGGTCAACGAGGCGGTGGACGCCACGCGACACCGGCCATATCCGTGGAGCACGTTCTCCGACTATACCTCGTGGCGCAGCCTTACCGACCGCGCCTATCTGGCGCGCCACCTGCCGCCCGCCGATGTGCCGGTGACGCCGCCGGTGGCGGAGGTGCAGGAGCTGTTCCGGCGAAAGCCCGGCGCGGCGCGGTTTTCCGACAAATCCACCTGCTTGTTCCCCGCCTTCGCGCAGTATCTCACTGACGGGTTCATCCGCACGGTCCCGACCGACGCGCGCCGCACCACCACCAATCACGAAATCGATCTGTGTCCGCTCTACGGCCGCACGCCGGACCAAACCGCGGCGCTGCGCCTCAACATCGAGGCGCCCGGGCAACGCGGCAGATTGAAAAGCCAGATGATCGGCGCCGAGGAATACCCGCCGTTCCTTTATCCCAATGGCGACAACATCGCCGATCCGCAATTCGCGACCGCGCTCGATCCGCCGCTGTTCGTCCACCGCCAGCTCGCGCACCCGCCGCCGCCGGTCTGGCCGCAGGCGAAGCTGAACACGATCTTCGCGGTTGGCGGCGACCGCGTGAACTCCACCCCGTTCTCCGCGATGATGAACACATTGTTCCTGCGCGAGCATAATCGCGTCGCCCGCGAGCTGGAGAGGCGGAACCCCGCTTGGGATGACGAGCGGGTGTTCCAGACCGCGCGCAACATCATGATCCCTCTTTTCATCAAGATCGTGGTCGAGCAATACATCAACCACATCACACCGCTGCCGTTCAGCCTGCGCGCCGAGCCCTCGGTGGCGTGGACCGCCAGCTGGAACCGGCCGAACTGGATCACCGCCGAATTCAGCCTGCTCTATCGCTGGCATTCGCTGATGCCCGACAGCATCGACTGGCCGAGCGGCCAAATCCCGGTCGGCGACTTCACGCTCGACAACGCGCCGCTGCTGAATGTCGGGTTGGATGCCGCCTTTTCGGCCGCCTCACGCCAGCCCGCCGGCGAGCTCGGCGCATTCAACACGGCCGACGCGCTGCTGACGATCGAGGCCTACGCGGTGGAGCAGGCGCGATCAAACCGCCTGGATACCTACAACCGCTACCGTCAGGCATTCGGCATGATGCCGGCGAGGAGCTTTGCCGAAATCAGCAGCAACCCCGAAATCGTCGCGCTGCTGACGCAGCTCTATGGCGCGCCGGACAACGTCGAGTTCTATCCCGGCCTGTTCGCCGAAGACCGTATGCCAGATTCCCCGCTGCCCGGCCTGCTGTTGCGAATGGTGGCGGTCGACGCGTTCAGTCAGGCGCTTACCAACCCGCTGCTCTCCGAACACGTGTACAATGCGAACACCTTCACGCAATGGGGGTTTGATCTGATCAAAAGCACCAGCAAGCTGGGCGACATCCTGGCGCGCAACGTGCCGGCGCGCGGACCGACGGCGATCGAAATGACGCAGGCCAACTGGCACTACGCCACCGGTCCATAGTGTTCGTTCGAAGCTGGCGCGAAACGTCAACCGCCAGCGTCGTCGTCGGCGCCGGGGCGGCGCTGTTGCTTGAGGGCGGCGCGGTGGGCTTTGGCGGCGAGGCGGCGGCGTTTGGCGGCGGCGCCGGGCCGGGTCGGACGGCGCGGCGGCGGCGGTGTGGCGGCGCGGCTGACGAGGGCGGTCAGGCGGTCGAGGGCGTCCGGCGGTTGGCCTCCTGGGTGCGGAAGCGGCGCGCGGTGATGACGAGGACGCCGTCCTGGGTCAGGCGGCGGCCGGCGAGGCGCGCCAGGCGGCGGCCGGTCTCCGCCGTCAGCCCGGCGACGTCGGCCAGCGCCAGGCGCAATTGCACCGCGGTGGCGACTTTGTTGACATTCTGCCCGCCGGGGCCGGAGGCGCGGATAAAACTTTCCTCGATCCGGCTGTCATCGATGGCGATTTGCCCTATTATCGGAATCATGATGTGGTGCGGCGCTGCATCCCCGGGGAATGTCGGAACATAGCGCTTCACGCCGTATCGGATGATAGTGTAATCGAGCAAAGCGCGGTGCTTGCGTTGCCCCCGATCCGGCCGCACCGCGCCGGCAAATCTCGGCGGGCGGGACCTTTGTCTCGGCGCCCGCGACAAGCAGGAGCGAACATGCCTAATTTGAACTTCACCGCACCGACGACCGTGGACGAGGCTGTGCGGATGCTGGCCGGCAGCGCAGGCTTGGCGAAACCCTTGTCCGGCGGAACCGATCTTCTGGTGCAATTGCGCTCAGGCCGGATGCGGCCCGAGGCGATCGTCGACCTCAAGCGCATTCCGGGTCTGATCGGCATTCGCGAGGAAGGCGCTGAATTCGTCATCGGCGCGGCTACCCCGGGATCCGTGGTGTACGAGAACGAGGCCCTCCACAAGGCGTGGCCGGGGATTGTCGAGGGTCTCGACCTGATCGGCTCGCAGCAGATCCAGGGCCGCGCCTCGCTCGCCGGCAATCTGTGCAACGCCTCGCCGGCGGCCGACAGCGTGCCGGCGATGATCGCGGCGCGGGCGAATTGCGTCATCGCCGGGCCCAACGGCCGGCGCACCGCCGCGGTCGAGGCGATCGTCACCGGCCCCGGCCGCACCTCGCTCGCAAAGGGCGAGTTCATCGTCGAATTCCGCGTGCCGAAACCCAAACCGCACCAGTCCGACGCCTATCTGCGGTTTATTCCGCGCACCGAAATGGACATCGCCGTGGTCGGCGTTGCCGTCAACGTCACCCTCGACGGCAACGGCGTGTGCACCGACGCGCGCGTCGTGCTGGGTGCGGTGGCGCCGACCCAGATCGTCTGCGAGGAAGCGGCCAAGGTATTGATCGGACACAAGCTCGACGATGCGACGAATGCCGCGCTCGACGCCGCGGCGGGGCGCGCCTGCAACCCGATCACCGACAAACGCGGCACAATCGAATACCGGATCAAGGTTGCCGGCGTCCTGGCGCGCCGTGCGGCCAAAATCGCCTTTGAACGCGCTGGAGCACGCTAATGGCCAAAACTCACGTATCGACAATCATCAACGGCGAGCCCGTCGAATATTTGTGCGAGCCGCAGCAGACCCTGCTCGACGTGTTGCGCGACGAGCTGAACCTGACCGGGAGCAAGGAAGGCTGCAGCTCGGGCGATTGCGGCGCCTGCACCGTGATTTGCGACGGCAGCATCGTCTGCTCGTGCCTGATGCTGGGCGCCGAGGCCGAGGGCCGCCAGATCACGACGATCGAGGGTATCGCCCAGGGCGACAAGCTGCATCCGGTGCAGCAGAAATTCCTCGAGCACGCGGCGTTGCAGTGCGGGTTCTGCACGCCGGGGTTCATCGTCGCCGCCAAGGCGTTGCTCGACGAGAACCTGAACCCGACCGAGGAGGAAGCCCGCTACTGGCTCGCCGGCAATCTGTGCCGCTGCACCGGCTATGACAAGATCATCCGCGCCGTGCTCGACGCCGCCGCGGAGATGAGAGGGGAGGCCGCGCGATGAGTTTCCTCGACAAAGAAACCCTCAAGGTCGTCGGCACCCGTCCCATTCGCCCGGACGGCGTCGACAAGGTCACCGGCCGCGCCAATTTCGGCGCCGACATGGTCATGCCCGGCATGCTGTGGGGCAAGATCAAGCGCAGCCCGCACGCCCATGCGCGGATCGTGTCGATCAACACCGACAAGGCGATGGCGTTGCCGGGCGTCAAGGCGGTGACGACCCGCGCCGACTTCCCGCACCTCCCGCCGGATAAGCGCGTTATCGGCGCGGCGCCGGCCAATCTGTGGGACCTGTCGCGCAACTGCATGGCGATCGGCAAGGCTCTTTACGAGGGTCACGCGGTGGCCGCGGTCGCCGCGGTTTCGCCGGCGATCGCCGAGCAGGCGCTCGACCTGATCGAGGTCGAGTACGAGGTGTTGCCGCACGTGATGGACGTCGAGGCGGCGATGGCGCCCGACGCGCCGGTGCTGCACGACGAAATCTTTACCGCGGGGGTCGACCCCAAGCCGACCAAGCCCTCCAACGTCTCCAAGATGGTGCGCTTTACCAAGGGCGACGTCGAGGCCGGGTTCCGCGAGGCCGACATCGTCATCGAGCGGCGCTACACGACAAAGCCGGTGCACCAGGGCTATATCGAGCCGCATGCCTGTGTCGTTTCGGTCGCACCCGACGGCCAGACCACGATCTGGAGCTCGAGCCAGGGCCAGTTCATGGTGCGCGGCTACACCGCCCGCATCGTCGGCGCCGACATCGCCAACATCCGCGCGATCCCGGCCGAGATCGGCGGCGGCTTCGGCGGCAAGACGATCGTCTATCTCGAGCCGGTCGCCTACATGCTGTCGAAAAAATCGGGGCGGGCGGTCAAGATCGTGATGAGCCGCGAGGAGGTGTTCCGGGCGACCGGACCGACCTCGGGTGCGGTCATCGACGTCAAGCTCGGCGCCAAGCGGGACGGCCATATCGTCGCCGCGCAGGCCGTGCTCAAATACCAGTCGGGCGCGTTTCAGGGCTCGCCGGTCCAGCAGGGCTGCATCTGCGGCTTTGCGCCCTATGACCTGCCGAATGTCGAGACCGTCGGCTACGACGTGCTGTGCAATCGCCCCAAGGTCGCGGCCTACCGCGCTCCCGGCGCGCCGATCTCGGCGTTTGCGGTCGAAAGCTGCCTCGACGAGCTGGCCCGCGAGCTGAAGATCGACCCGCTGGAGCTGCGCCAGAAAAACGGCGCCAAGGACGGCACCAAAGCGCGCGCACGGACCGACCTGGACCAATATCGGTTACGCCCGGACCCTCGAGGAGGCGAAGGCGCACGCCCAGTTCAAAGTCCCGCTCGGCCCGAACCAGGGGCGCGGCATCGCCTCGGGCTTCTGGCACAATGCCGGCGGGGAATTGAGCGCTGCGGTGCACGTCAACGAAGACGGCACGGTCACGGTGACCGAAGGGCATCCCGACATCGGCGGCTCGCGCGCCTCGATGGCGATGATGGTGGCCGAAGTCTTGGGCGTCCCGTTCGAGAGCGTCCGCCCGGTCGTCGGCGACACGACGGCGATCGGCTTCAGCGCCTCGACCGGCGGCAGCCGAGTGACCTTTGCCGGCGGCATGGCGGTGACCCAGGCGACCCAAAAGGTCGTCGAGGAGCTGAAAAGACGCGCCGCGGTGACCTGGGACATCAGCCCCGAGGCGGTCGAGTGGAAGGACGGCAAGGCGTTCCCGGCCGGCGCCAACGCCGGCAGCTTCGAGCCGCTGCCGTTGGAGGAGCTCGCCGCCAAATCGGCGCGCACCGGCGGCCCGATCAGCGCCGAGGTGCAGATCAACGCGCAGGGGCAGGGACCCGGCTTCACGACCCATATCTGCGATGTCGAGGTCGACCGGGAAACCGGCCACGTCAAGATCCTGCGCTATACCGCGATCCAGGATGTCGGCCGCGCGATCCATCCCTCTTACGTCGAGGGGCAGATGCAGGGCGGGGTGGCGCAGGGCGTCGGCTGGGCGCTCAGCGAGGAATACATCTACGACAAGGACGGCCGGCTCGAAAACCCGGGCTTCCTCGACTACCGCTGCCCGGTCGCCTCCGACATGCCGATGATCGACACGATCATGGTCGAAGTGCCGAACCCGCGCCATCCGTTCGGCGCGCGCGGGGTCGGCGAGGTGCCGATCGTGCCGCCGATGGCGGCGGTCGCCAACGCGATCGCGGACGCGATCGGGGTGCGGCTGCGCGACCTGCCGATGTCGCCGCCGCGGGTGCTGGCGGCGCTCGACCATGCCGAGCCGATGCGCCAGGCCGCGGAGTAGCCGGCGCCGGCCGGCGGTGGCGTAATGGCACCGTCATTGCGAAGCGGGCTCGCAATGACGGTGCCAATTTTCCCGAGGTCCGCGCCTGCCCGGGCCCCCGCATTCGCCGGGGCGACGATAGAGTCGGAGTGAGGCTTTCATGACGTTCATCGCCAAGGAATTTCAAAAAGTCGTCGGCACCCGTCCCATTCGTCCGGACGGCGTCGACAAGGTCACCGGCCGCGCCAATTTCGGCGCCGACATGGTCATGCCGGGCATGCTGTGGGGCAAGATCAAGCGCAGCCCGCACGCCCATGCCCGCATCATGTCGATCAACTCGACAAGGCGTTGGCGTTGCCGGGGGTCAAGGCGGTGGTGACCTGCGGAGGACTTCCCGCCGATCGCATCGGAGGAAGCCTTTGTCGGCGAAGGGCCGATGAATTTCCGCGACCTGTCGCGCAACTGCATGGCGCGCGACAAGGTGCTCTATGACGGCCATGCGGTGGCCGCGGTCGCCGCGATTTCGCCGGCGATCGCCGAGGAGGCGTGCGAGCTGATCGAGGTCGAATACCACGTGCTGCCGCACGTCATCGACGTCGAAGAGGCGATGAAGCCCGGCGCGCCGCTGTTGCACGACGATCTCTTCACCCAGGGCGTCGACCCGAAGCCGACCCACCCATCGAACGTCGCCAAGGAGATCCGTTTCGCCAAAGGCGACATCGACGGCCGGGTTCCGCGACGCCGACGTCATCATCGAGCGGCGCTATACGACCAAGCCGGTGCACCAGGCCTATATCGAGCCGCATGCCTGCGTCGTGTCGATGGCGGCGGACGGCCAGTGCACGATCTGGAGCTCGAGCCAGGGCCAGTTCATGGTGCGCGCCTATTGCGCCAAATTGCTCGGCATCGACATCTCCCAGATCCGCGCGATCCCGGCCGAGATCGGCGGCGGGTTTGGCGGCAAGACACTGGTCTATCTGGAGCCGGTGGCGTTGGCGCTGGCAAAGAAGACCGGACGCCCGATCAAGATGGTGATGAGCCGCGAGGAGGTGTTCCGCGGCACCGGGCCGACCTCGGGCGGGGTCATCGAGGTCAAGATCGGCGCCAAGAAGGACGGCCGGATCGTCGCCGGGCAGCTGGCGCTCAAATACCAGGCGGGCGCCTTCCCGGGCTCGCCGGTCGGGCCGGGCTGCATGTGCGGCTTTGCGATGTACGACATCCCGAACGCCGACATCGTCGGCTACGACGTCGTCTCCAACCGGCCCAAGGTCGCGGCCTACCGCGCGCCGGGAGCGCCGATTTCGTCCTACGGCGTCGAAAGCTGTCTCGACGAACTGGCGCGCGAGCTCGAAGATCGACCCGCTGCTGCTGCGCGAGAAGAACGCCGCCAAGGACGGCACCAAGGCGGTGCACGGGCCGACCTTTGTCAATATCGGCTATGCCGACACCGTCGACGCGGCCAAGAACCACCCGCATCTGAAGGAAAAGCTCGGCCCCAACCAGGGCCGCGGCGTCGCCTCGGGCTTTTGGTTCAACATCGGCGGCGAGTCGAGCGCGGCGATCCACGTCAACGAGGACGGCACCGCGGTCGTCGCTGTCGGCACCCCGGATATCGGCGGCTCGCGCGCTTCGATGGCGATGATGGCGGCCGAGATCCTCGGCATCCCGGTCGAGCGCGTCCGCCCGATCGTCGCCGACACCAGCTCGATCGGCTTTTCGTTCCTGACCGGCGGCAGCCGCGTCACCTTCGCGACCGGCATGGCCACGACGCAAGCCGCCGAGAAGGTCGTCGAGGAGTTGAAGAAACGCGCCGCGATGATCTGGGACATCAGCCCCGACGCGGTCGAATGGAAGGATGGCTGCGCCTATCCCGCCGGCGCCAACGCCGGCAGCTTCGAGCCGTTGCCGCTGGCCGACATCGCGCTCAAAGCCGGGCGCACCGGCGGGCCGATCACCGCCGAGGTGTCGATCAACGCGCAGGGCGCCGGCCCCGGCTTTGCGACCCATATCTGCGATGTCGAGGTCGACCCCGAGACCGGCTACGGTCAAGATCCTGCGCTACACCGCGGTCCAGGATGTCGGCCGCGCGATCCATCCCTCCTATGTCGAGGGCCAGATCCAGGGCGGCGTGACCCAGGGCATCGGCTGGGCGTTGAACGAGGAATACATCTACGACAAGGACGGAAGGCTCGAAAATCCGGGCTTTCTCGACTATCGCTGCCCGGTGGCCTCCGACATGCCGATGATCGAGGCGGTCATGGTCGAGGTGCCGAACCCGCGGCATCCGTTTGGTGCCCGCGGCGTCGGCGAGGTGCCGATCGTGCCGCCGATGGCGGCGGTCGCCAATGCGATCGCCGCGGCGACCGGGATCCGCCTGCGCGACCTGCCGATGTCGCCGCCGCGGCTGCGCGCCGCCCTCGACGCGCGCGACCCGGTGCGCAAGGCGGCGGAGTAGGCACGAGATGTCGTTGCGAGAAGGTCGGCCGCGCCGGGCATTGACCATTGTCATTGCGAGGAGCAACGCGACAGCAATCCAGTTCCGCGGAGCACAGTCGGCCCGGGATTGCTTCGCGGAGCCTGTCCTCGGCCGCGTCGGCCGGACTCGGGCTCGCAATGACGGCGCAATACCGCAGCTTGCGGGCGTGACGAAAGGAAGGCGCCGACGATGCCGCATGTCGTGATCTCGGGTCAGGCGGCGCGCCGGTTTACCGGCGGCGTCTCCGAGTTCGACGTGGAGGCGAACAATTTCCGCCGGCTGGTCCTCGAACTCGAGCGCCGCTATCCCGGCCTCGGCCATCAGGTCGAGGAAGGGATGGCGGTGGCGATCGACGGCGAGATCTTTCAGGACGCCTATCTGGCCCCGCTCAACCCCGACAGCGAAATCTACCTGATCCCCAAGATCGGCGGCGGCTGACCGCCGGCGGGACAGGCAGCGCCACCCGCCGCCCCGATCAAATCAGCGCGGGGGTCGGCGACCCGTGCGCCGCGCCGCGCTAGGGTGACCGGGCGGCGTTGCTGGTCAACAGGTTGGCCTTGCGGTCCAGGGTCGAAATCAACCCGTCCACGCCGTAGCGCGCCAGGATCGAATGAAACTCCGAGCGCTGGGTTGCGATCTGGCTGATCGTGCCGTCGAGGTAGACGTCGGAAATCTGCCAGGCGCCCTCGTGCTGGCGCATCATGTAGTTGATCGTCACCGGGTCTTGACCGGCCTTGACGATTTTGGTCTCGACGATGACGCCGTTGCCGTAAGGCTCGTCGCCGGTGACCTGAAGCTGCTCGCCCGAATAGCCATCGAAACGGTCCGCGTAGGTTGCCGAAACGTAGCGCCCGAACGCGCCGACGATCTGCTGTTGCTGCGCCGGCGACAGAGCATCCCAGGCCGCGCCGACGGCAAGCCGCGCCATAAACGGCACGTCGAATACATTGTTGACGACCGGTGCCAGCGTGGCGTAGCGCCCGCTCTGTCCAAGCGCGCGAGCGTTTTTCATGGTTGTCAGCAGCACGTCGTAAAAGCCGCGCACGCTGTCCTGGGCGCTGGGCGGAAGCGCGGCGGCGCCGGTCGCGAAAATGCCGCAGACAAGCGTCAGGGACAGCGCGGCGACCTTGCCGGTCAAGCCCTGGAGCGTCCTCGCAATCGTCATCCTTCCGTCTCCAGCCTGGCTGCCGTCATCGGCGGCTTCTACCAGAAAAGAGGTAGGCCCTTGCAGCCGCTTCGACAACCGAATGTCCTATAGCGCGACATTGCGGCCATATCTTGCCCGGCGCGGCGGGAATGCAATGAGCCGCCGCCGTTCCGGGGGGCGGCGAAGGTGAGGCAGCTGCGGACGCGGGCGCCGCCGGTCTGCACCAAGCGAATCGCGGCGCGGCGGGGGCTCCCGCCACGGGTCCGGCGGATCGGCAAAGGTGAACCATCGATCGTCGTGCTTGTTAAGAGGGGTGACCGTCTACAAGTTCTGAGGCCCATGATGTGGAAAATTGTAAAGCCTGCCATGTTCGGAGCCGGCATGCTGCTGCTTGGCGCCGCCGGTGCGCAAGCGCAAACCGCCTCCTACCTCGGCGCCTATTGGCAGAATTACCCGGCCTATAACTACGCGTATGATTATTCCGCTTACGGATATCCTTACGGTTCGCCGTATCAGAGCTATTCAGGTTTAGGCTACGCGTATCCAGCGCCGCGGGCGTACTCGGATCCCTATGTGGGGTACCGCCCTTATTCGGATAACGCCGGCCCAAAGGCGAGCACCCGCGGCGGCTTCTGAGCAGTGGGCGTTCTGCGTCCTCCCGGCTGAGGTCTCTTCCCTAAAGAGAAAAACGGCGCAAGGGCGTGCTCGTGTTCGGCGGGCCCACTTGCCCGCCTAGGGCCCCCCGCTTCCCGCCTAGGGCACCGCCGAGCGGTGACGCCAACCGATGCGGCCGGCGCCGGCTCGACCGGGCTCAAGGCCGAATTGGGCCATATTCCGGCTGCCCCTCCCCGGCGCCAGATCAGATAGGCCCGTCAACGGCTGCGGGCCCGCCCCGGCGACCTCTGAGGGGCGGCGTCTCAGCCGATCGTGCCGGCGGCTTTGAGGGCGGCGATCTCGGCCGGGTCGAGCCAGGCGGCGAGGGCGGCTTCGGCGGTTTCGGGGCTGGTGGCCTGCGGCGGGATCGGCAGGTCGGGAACCGTCCGCGAAAAGCGCGGCGCCGGCGCCGGCTGGACGATCCCGTCGATCTCGACATAGGTGCCGCGCGCGGCGTTGTGCGGGTGATCGGGCGCCTCGTCGGTGGTCAGCACCGGGGCAAAGCAGGCGTCGGTGCCTTCCAGCACGGCGCACCATTCCTCGCTGCGTTCGGGTTTTGAACAATTCGGCGAACCGCGCCTGCGCCTCGGGCCAATGCTCGCGGTCCATTTGCGGCGGCAGGCTCGCCGGGTCGAGGTCGAGCCGGCGCAGCAATTCGGCGTAGAATTTGCCCTCGATCGGCGCCACCGAGATCCAGCGCCCGTCGGCGCATTCGTACACGTTGTAAAAATGGGCGCCGGTATCGAGGTGGTTGGTCCCGCGCTCGTGGGTCGAAAGCCCGGCCGCGACGGCACCGTGAAACGTCGTCATCAGCGAGGCCACGCCGTCGACCATCGCCGCGTCGACCACCTGCCCCTGTCCTGATTGCCGCGCCTCGATAATGGCGCAGACAAGTCCGAAGGCCAGGTAGAGCGCGCCGCCGGCGAAGTCGCCGAGCAGGTTCAAGGGCGGGGTCGGCGGCTGGCCGCGACGGCCGAAGGCGTGCAACGCGCCGGCGAGTGCGATGTAGTTGAGGTCGTGCCCCGCCGCCTGGGCGAGCGGTCCGTCCTGGCCCCAGCCGGTGACCCGGCCATAGACGAGGCCGGGGTTGCGGGCGAGGCAATCCTCGGGGCCGAGACCCAGCCGCTCGGTGACGCCGGGACGAAACCCCTCGATCAGCGCGTCGGCGCGCTCCACGAGGCGCAAGGCCAGCGCTTTTCCGTCCGGCGATTTGAGGTCGACCGCGACCGATCGGCGGCCCCGCAGCAGCAGGTCGTAGCGCAACGGCCGCGCGAGCCCGAGACCGCTGCCGCCCGGCCGCTCGATGCGCAGCACGGTGGCGCCCATGTCGGCAAGCAGCATCGCGCACATCGGCGCGGGGCCGATCCCGGCCAGCTCCACGACCTTGATCCCGGCGAGCGGTCCCACATCGCATCTCCCCTGATATTCGGTCCGAGCCTGCGTGCTAGGCTGTCTCCGGTCAAGTTCGCGAGCGCCCTGATGTCGGGACTGCCCGCAGAGGCGCGCGCCGTCGACAATCCGGGATTGACCGCGGGCGCCGGACGGTATCCGATTGGGGACACATGGGTGAACCAGCCGCAACCGGGAGGACCAGCCGGCGATGAGCATCAAGGGCAAGGCCAATATCGTCGGGATCTTCGAGCACCCGACGCGCAAGGCCGACGACAAGTCGCTGTTCCAATTGCATGCCGAGTGTGCCGCGGGCGCGCTCGCCGACGCCGGGCTGACAAAGGACGACATCGACGGCTATTTCTGCGCCTCGGGCGACACGCCGGGCTTGGGCGCCTTGTCGATGATCGACTATCTCGGGCTCAAATTGCGGCACTGGGATTCGACCGACACCGGCGGGTCGTCCTACCTGCTTGCAGGTCGGCCACGCGGCCGAGGCGATCGCGGCCGGCAAATGCTCGGTGGCGCTGATCACGCTCGCCGGCAGGCCGCGCACCGAGGGGGTGGCGACCGGCACCACCCCGCGCGCACCGGCGGTGCAGTCGGCCGAGACCGCGTTCGAGAACCCCTACGCGCCGGCCACCGCCAACATGTACGCGATGTGCGCGATGCGCCACATGCACCAGTACGGCACCACCAGCGAGCAGCTCGCCTGGGTCAAGGTCGCGGCCTCGCACCATGCGCAATACAACCCGCATGCGATGCTGCGCGACGTGGTCACGGTCGAGGACGTGGTCAACTCGCCGATGATCGCCGACCCGTTGCACCGGCTCGATTGCTGCGTGATCAGCGACGGCGGCGGTGCGATCATCGTCGCCAGCCCCGAGGTCGCGAGGAGCCTGAAGCGGCCGTTGGTCAAGATCATCGGCGCCGGCGAAGCGCCCAAGCACCAGATGGGCGGCCAGATCGACCTGACCTATTCGGGGGCGGTGTGGTCGGGTCCGGCGGCCTTTGCCGAGGCCGGGGTCAAGCCCGCCGACATCAAATACGCCTCGATCTACGACAGCTTTACGATCACCGTCGTGATGCAGATCGAGGATCTCGGCTTTTGCGAGAAAGGGCCAGGGCGGCCGGTTCGTGTCCGACGGCAATCTGATCTCCGGCACCGGCAAATTGCCGTTCAACACCGATGGCGGCGGGCTGTGCAACAACCACCCGTCCAATCGCGGCGGGCTGACCAAGGTGGTCGAGGCGGTGCGGCAATTGCGCGGCGAGGCGCACCCCAAGGTGCAGGTGCCGAATTGCGATCTCGCCTTGGCGCACGGCACCGGCGGCTCGCTCGGCACCCGCCACGGGGCCGCGACCGTGATCATGGAGCGGGAGTGACGGTCATGCAGAGCCAGGAGCGCAAAATCCAGGCGCCGGTGCCCAATCTCGAAACCAAGGCGTTCTGGGACGCCGCCGCCGAGGGCAAGCTGATGGTCGGCAAATGCGACGCCTGCGGCAAGACGTATTACTATCCGCGCGCGCCACTGTCCGTTCTGCTTCAGCGACAAGACCGCAATTGCAGCAGGTTTCGGGCAACGGCACGATCTATACCTACAGCGTCATGCGCCGCGCGCCGATCCCCTACGCGATCGCCTATGTGACCCTGGCCGAGGGGCCGACGATGATGACCAACATCGTCGACTGCGACCTCGACCGGATCAAGATCGGCCAGGCCGTAAAGCTGGTCTTCAAACCCAGCGACGGCGGCCCGCCGGTGCCGATGTTCACCCCGGTTTAGCCGGCGTCGGCCCCTCACCCCGGCCCTCTCCCCGCGACCGGGGAGAGGCAGGGCCCCGCGCAGCGGGAGGGTGAGGGGCAGCCACCACTCCATCGCTGTTGGAGGCGGGTCGATCTCCGGCGTTTAGCGATAACGTTTCTCACATCACCCCTGGCGGCGTTGCGGCTTGTGCCGGCGCAATACTTCGTTGATCCGAGTCTGCCAGCCTTTGCCCTCTTGCCGGTAGGCTTCCACCACATCCGCATCGAGGCGCAATGTCTGGTTGACCTTTTTGTCTGGCTTTGGCGGTCTACCCCGCCCACGCCGCATCAACTCCTGCGTGGCCTTTTCGCCGATGAATTCGGGCAGCACTTCCGCTGCGGGCCGCGCCGCAGCGAGATCCTCCCTGGTCCATTCGGGGTTCTCGTCATCCGGATGCGAGGCCGGGTCATCCACTCTCTTTTTTGCCATATCGTCGCACCTCTCGTCGGTTTGCACGGCGGAAGCTGATGACCCTTAAATCCTCGCCACGCGGGGTCACCACCGCCGCATGGAGGCGACCGTTGAGGCCGGCCATCACGCGCAGGCGCGGCTCGCCGTAATCGCGCCGGGTGTCCTCTGTGATCACGGCTGTGTCCCATTCGAGGTCCGCCACTCGCTCGAATGACAGCCCACGCTCGGCGATGTTTCTTGCACTTTTCGCCGGGTCGAACGTGATCGCCATGTGGAGAAATGCTACAGCGAAAAATCCAAGCCGTCAACGATATTCGCTGTAGCGATAATTATCCCGAACCGTGTTGCAGATCCTGATCTCCTCGGAGCTTGCCTGGCGGCGCAAACTGCGCGAGCCTATCAATTGACAACGTGGGTGCGCCGTCATGGCGGCCGAACTGGAGGACACATGGACACGCTTGACGCCAACATTTCGACCCGGCCGGCCCATATCAGCGCAGAGGAATGGCAGGTGCGGGTCGATCTCGCCGCCTGCTATCGGCTGATCGCGCATTTCGGCTGGGACGATCTGGTGTTGACCCATAATTCGGCGCGGGTGCCCGGCACCACCGACCAGATGCTGATCAACCCCTCCGGGTTGATGTTCGACGAGATCACCGCCTCGAACCTCTTAAAGGTCGATATTCGGACGGGCATCTGATCGAGCCGTCCGAATACGAGCCGATCAACGCCGGCGTCGTCATTCATGGCGCCATCTACCTCGGCCGGCCCGACGTGCAATGCGTCGTGCACACCCATACCGAGGGCGACATCGCGGTCGGCGCGCTCGAAGAGGGGCTGTTGCCGCTCAGCCAATGGGCGATGCGGTTCTACAACCGGCTCGGCTACCACGATTACGAGGGCGTCTCGCTCGACATGGACGAGCGCGAGCGGCTGCAGCACGACATCGGCCAACCATCCGGTGCTGGTGTTGCGCAACCACGGCCTGTTGGCCACCGGCCGCAATGTCGCCGAGGCGTTCTCGCTGACCTACCATTTCGAGCGCTCGGCCGAAGCGCAGCTGAAAATCCAGGCTGCCGTCGCCGCCGGCGCCAAGATGGTGGTCCCGTCGCGCGACACCTGCGAGCGCCAGGCCGCGCAGTTTTCCGGCAACATGCCGCGCCTCCAGGGTCAGCGCGAATGGCCGGCGCTGCTGCGGATGCTCGACCGGCTCGATCCCAGCTATAAGCACTAACCGGGAGGCCGCCCGATGAAAGTCACCGGCATCCGCGCCAACATCGTGGCGCTCCCCGCCGACGAGCCGCTCGCCGGCGCCGCGGAAAACCCGAACGGCACACGGCCGATCGTCACCCTCGAAATCGAAACCGACGACGGTGCGGTCGGGGTCGGCGCCACCTATTTCGGCGGCGCCCTGACCGGCACCCTAAAGCGCGCGGTCGAGGAATTGGGCGCGCTCGCTATCGGCGAGGACCCGGTGCGGGTCGAGGCGGTCACCGCGAAACTGCGCGCCGCCGCCGGCTCCGCGGGGCCGGGCGGCATCCTCAATCTCGCTTTGTCGGCGATCGACACGGCGCTGTGGGATCTGCGCGCCAAATCGGTGAACCTGCCGTTGTGGAAACTGCTCGGCGGGGCGCGCGACCGGGTCCCGACCTATGCCAGCGGTGCGTTGATGCGCGGCCTGTCGCTCGACCGGGTGGTCCAGGCGGCGGCGACGCTCAAGGACCGCGGCTGGCGCGAGATGAAGACGCAGATGGCATTGCCCGGCGAGACCACGCCCGCCAAGGAAGTCGAGCGCATGCGGCGGGTGCGGGACGCGATCGGCCCCGACATCAAGCTGATGTGCGACATCAACCAGCGCTGGCGGCCGGAGCAGGCGGTCGACATCGGCCGCCGGGTAGAGGATGAGGGCGTCGGGCTGTTCTGGCTCGAAGACGTGACGACCGCCGACGATTTCGCCGGCCTCGCGCGCGTCACCGCGGCGTTGTCGACGCCAATCGCCGGCGGCGAATACGTCTGGGGCATCGTGCCGTTCCGCCACATGCTCGAAGCGCGCTCGGTCGACGTGGTGATGATCGACCTGGTGCGGGTCGGCGGCATCACCCAATGGCTCAAGGTCGCCGGCATGGCCGAGGCGTTCAACCTGCCGGTCGTCAGCCACCTGATCCCCGAGGTCCACGTCCACCTGATCGGTGCCGTCCCGAACGGGCTCACGGTCGAATACATGCCGTGGCTGACGCCATTGTTCGAGGAAGCGCCGCAGCAGCAGAATGGCGAGCTCCTGATGCCGACGGCCCCCGGTCTCGGCCTCAAATTCGCCAAATCGACAATCGAGCGCTACCGCGTCGCTTGATCGGCGGCAATCGGAGGGGAACAGATGTTCGACATCGTCGTCGCCAACGGGCTTGCGGTGCTGCCGACCGGGGCGGAGGCTGCCGATATCGGCATATCGGCTGGTAAGATCGCGGCTGTCGGGGCGCCCGGCAGCCTCGCCGCGATCGGCGCGGGTCGAACCGTCGACGCGTCGGGACAGATCGTCATTCCCGGCGGGATCGACCCGCATGTCCACTGCCGTTGGCCGATCGTCGTGCCCGGCACCACCCAGCACCAGATGACCGACGGCCCGGCGCGGGTCAGCGAGGCGGCATTGCACGGCGGCACCACGACGATCATCGACTTCGCGCTGGTCGGCGACGGCGACGGCGTGCAGCAGGCGATCGAGCGGCGGCAAAAGGAGTGGGCCGGCGACTGCCGTTGCGACTATGCCTTTCACACGATGGTGCAGGGTAAAATCGCCCCGGAGATCCTGCCGCAACTCACCGAGGCGGTCGAGGCCGGCCATCCCTCGGTCAAGATCTTCACCACCGACATCACCCCCAGCCGCAAGGGCCGCATGGTCGATTTCGGCGACATCTGGGAGGTGCTGAAGGTATTGGCCAAGGCGGGCGGCATCGCCGCGATCCACGCCGAAGACAACGACCTCGTCATGCACATGTACGAAAAGCTGACCCGCGAGGACCGGGTCGGTTTCGAGAACATGGCCGAAGTCCACAACACGCTGTCGGAGGATCTGGCGTTCAACCGGGTGATCCGGCTCGCCGCCAACATCGAGGGTGCGGCACTCTACATGATGCACACCTCGGCCGCGACCGGCGTCACGGCGATCGCGGCGGCGCGCGCCAATGGCGTGCCGATCTACGGCGAAACCTTGCACCAATATTTGATGTACAATTCCGCGGACTACAAGCGGCCAAACGGCCAGATCTACCACACCTACCCGTCGCTGAAATTTCCGGCGGACCAGGAGGCGTTGTGGGCGGCGACCGACCACGGCGCCATCCAGACCGTCGCCACCGACGAGATCTGTTGTCCGCTGCGCATCAAGCTGCAAGGGCGGCAGATCGACGACACCACCGGCGGCAACGCCGGGGTCGAGCCGCGGCTGTCATTGATCTATACGGAAACGGTCGAAAAGCGCGGCCGCAGCTTGTCGGATTTCGTCGGGCTCGTCTCCGCCAACGCCGCCAAGATCATGGGCCTTTACCCGAAGAAGGGCGCGCTGGCGGTCGGCTCCGACGCCGACATCGTCGTGCTCGACGCGCGCCGGCGCCATGTCGTGCGTGCCGCCGACATGCACGAGGCGGATTACAGCCCGTGGGAAGGCCGCGACCTCGCCGCCTGGCCGTCGACGACCATCCTGCGCGGCAAAATCGTCGTCGACGGCGGCGTCCTCTGCGGCAGTCTCGGCGACGGCCAGTTTCAGCCGCGCAAGGTGCCGGAAGCGATCAGAAGCCGGCCGGCTGTGTGAGCCGGGCCGCGGCGGCGACGCGCACGAAGCCGCTGAGCGTCGCCCGAGCCCGGTCGATATGTTTCGAAGAATGCCCGCCCGTTGCCGGATGGCGCGCGGCGACATCCGCGCGGGCGGGGGTCCAGGGCAGGCGGACATCGCTTGCCCCTGCGTTCCCGCTTTCGCGTCGCTTTCGCGGGAATGACGAAGAGGTAAGCGGGTGGGTGCCAAAGCGTCAGAACTGACCCGCTAGTCTAGTGGTGCCCGCCCAGCCCAACGATTCCTTCGGGTGGTTTGCTGCCCGACAGCTATCCGGCGACGAACCTGCAGAAGCGGACGCTTATTCGCTCTCATCGCGCCCGAGCACGACGTGCGTCGCGAGGTCAGTGGCAGTGGATTCCATCACGCGGTAGCCGAGGGCAGGGAGATCCAAGCCCTCGAACATCGCCTCGCCTCGTCCGAGCAGGACAGGCGAAAGCGCAAAGTGCAGTTCATCGACCAGGCCGGCCTGCAGATATTGGCGAACTGTCGAGACGCCACCTCCAATCTTGACGTCGCGTGCTCCCGCGGCGTCGCGTGCGCGCTCGAGCGCGGCGTGGATCCCGTCCGTGACGAAGTGGAACGTGGTGCCGCCCTCCATTACGATCGGCTCGCGGGCATGGTGCGTTAGGACGAACGTCGGAGCGTGATAGGGCGGATTGTCGCCCCACCAGCCCTTCCAGCTGTCGTCCAGCCATTCCCCACGCACAGGACCGAACATGTTCCGGCCAAGGATGAAGGCACCGAAGCCGTCCATCGAGCGGTGGGCAAAGGTCTCGTCCACGCCCTCCGAACCACCGCCCTTGCCGAACATGGCCTTGAAGGTCTTCGTTCCGACGAACCAGCGGTGGAGTTCCGTCCCGCGCTTTCCCAGAGGATCCTGAAGACTCTGTTCCTGGCCCGCTCCGAACCCATCTAGGGACAAGGAAAACCCCGCGACTCTGACACGCCCCACCATAGCCCCCTCTACTGCTTGCAACATGCTACGTTGCTGAACCAGTGTCTGCAATTAGAGAGCACGAGCGCGCCATTGATCGGCGAGTTTGGGTCGAGTGCGGTCATTGGACTGGATGGCTAGTATCAGCCAATCCGGTCCGATGAGCCGAAACGATCCGTGACACAGTCGGTGCGCTGACGTTGTAGAGCCGTGCCATCTCGGCTGCAGTCTTGCGGCCCGAGATGACGCTTTCGGCGATCTCATGGCGTTTGGCGGCATCTAGTCTAGTGCTCAGACGCAATCGCATGATTTAGCAGTAAATAGCCGTAGGATGGGCTGAGCCTTGCGAAGCCCATCGCCGCAGCTGCACCAGATGGGTTTCGCTGCGCGCTCAACCCATCCTACAGGGCAATGGGGCTGGTCGTCTGTATGCATCTAAGCACTTGCGGGCGCCGAACAGCGCCCTCCTGGCTCGTCAACATACCGATTACGAGAACATTCCCCGGCCCCACCCCCGATTTGCGCGCCGGGGCGCACGGTGGTCCAATCCCGTCGCGACTTGTGATACTTTCGTGAACGACGCAGGGGGAATGGATGCTTTTTGCCCGCATAGCCGCGGTGGCAGCCGTGGCGTCGGTCTTGTGGTCCGCGACGGCCGGCGCGGGCGGGCCGCTGCGCCCGTTCCGGCACGGCCTCTGGTCGGGCGGCGCCTATACCGACGACCGCTCCGGCGCGTTCACCCATTGCTCCGCGGGGGTCGCCTACGACAGCGGAATAGACCTGTTCGTGCTGGTTACCGCGGAGTATCGCTGGTGGGTCGGCTTGATCAACCCAAAATGGGAGCTGACGCCGAACGCGAAAGTATCAATAAAATTACAACTCGACGGCGGAGATTCGTTTAACGGGCTTGCGAGCATTCCCAGCGGCCAGCTCTTGCTGGTGTCGTTGCCCGACAGCTCGAAGCTGCTGGAGGCATTCCGCCGCACCTCCAGGCTCGGCCTCGATGCCGAGGGAGAATCGTTCTCGTTCAAGCTTAACGGTACCCCGGCGGTGATGGAGCAGCTGACGAGCTGCGTGCAGACCTCGGTCGCGCTTGCGGCACAGGCGCCGCCGTCGACGGCGGCTGCGGCACTGTCGGAGCCGGAGTTGAAAACCGGCGCGGTCGGCGCGGTAAACTCGTCCGCGACGCCGTCGCCTTCGCGAACCCCCGCCATGGCTGCCTCCGCGTCGGCGGAAGCCGCCCCGCCCGCCGCACCATCGCAAGCACCGTCAGCAATCCCGCCGGAAACCCCGTCGGAAACCCCGTCAGCGGCAGGCGGAGCGCAACCGCAGACCCCAGGGTCGCCGGCGGCAACGCCGTCGACGGTGGCTGGCGCGCAACCAACCGCGATATCGGCAGAGCCGGCTTCGAGCTCGCCTGGACCCCCTCGGAAAGCCGGACCGGCGGCCGCGGCCGGGTCGCCTTCGCTTGCTGCGGCGTCGACTTCTTCGGGGTTCGCGTCCACTGGGGGCGGTGCGCCAGCCGGCGCCGGAACGCCCCCCTCGGTTTCGACCGCGTCGGCGACCGCCGGAGCGCCGCCGGAGAAAGCCGCGCGGCCGTCGGCGGCGACGGCGGTTCCCGGAGGAGATTCCACGTCAGACCCGGGCCGCGAACGCTCGACCGCACCGGTGTCGAGCGCTGCCGTACGACCCGCAGCGCCGCCGGATGCGGAAAAACCGGAGGCGATGTCCGAGACAAAGCGCCCGCCTTACGCGGCGCCGCCCTTGGCCTTCACTTCCGTCGCACCGGGAACCTCGCTCGCGCCGGCAACCGCTGCCGCTGTGGAATTGCCGCGGGCGCCGGCAACCGCGACCGCGATGGAGGAGGTAAGGCTCGCCACCGATTTCTTTACCAAGGCTCGACTGCCCGAGGCGCGGCTGGTGGTCGCCGACAAACCCTCCGCGCTTGCGGATTTTAACGCGGTCTGGCGTTCCGAAGACGCCGCCGGCGCCGTCAAGATCATCCCGTCGGGACCGGATGTCAGCGGCATGGGCATTGCCTCGAACCTGATCGCCGTCGACCCGACGCTGTGCAAAGGAAATTTCTCGGCCGCGCGATTTCGCACCGATGTCGGCAACAGGGTGGTGTTCAGCGCCGTCTTGGCCTGCAGCGAGGAAAATGAGCAGCGCGTCACCGAATATTTTATTACCCCGCGACATCAAGGGGGGTTTGTCGTCTTTGCCGTCATTCTCAGCAACGCCGCCGGCCAAACGCCCGGGTTTGACTGGCAGAAGATCGGAATTCTGTCGAAGGCCGCGATCCAGGCCGCCGAAGGTCAGGGTTGACCCCGCGAGACTCGCAGCCTGCGCCAATTAACGCCAGGCGACCGGGTCGCCCAGCATCTTGCGGTAGGCCCATTTGAGCGGGGTCTTCACGCCAAGCCGGCCGGAGATCTGACGGACCCTGTCCACCATTCTCTCGAAAGCGCCTCGCACCCGCCAATCCAGCGAGCCGAGCGGGTTGCGCCGAAAATAATGCCGTCGAAAACTGCGCCACTCGGCGTCGGTGTAGACTTTGGCGTTGCCGCCGAGCTTGCACACCAGCGGGGTGAAGTGCGGATAGAGCGTCGCGTTGTGCAATTCGGTCTGCATGAAGTTACCGATCATCAAATCGTCGAAATAGCCGTACTCGATCGCCGCGCACAGCGAGCGACGCGGCGCGTGAAAGCCGATTCCGCGCAGTTGACCCTCGGGCTTGCGGCGCGATGACGGTGTCAGCCACAATCGGCGTCGCTCGCCGGCTACGACAAAATCCAGGTAATCGAAATATCGTCGGATCGTCTCGAATTTACCGAAAAAGCGGAACAGCTCCGTCCATTCGAGCTCGCTCAAAGGCTCGCTGTAATCATCCTCGCCGGTGGCGCCGGTGATCTGGCTGACGTCGGACAGCTGCGTCGGGTGTTTGCGCTCGACCGCGCCGGATTGCAGGTTGACCGCGACAAACGGCTCCAAAACCCGGATGTGCGGCCGCGACCAATGCCGCTCGATGTCCGGCCCGGTAATGCGATAGGGATTGGCCCAGACGCTGTCGCTGCGAATGTAGATGTGCTGGGACGACGAACAAACGTAATTGCCGACGCCCAGATGATCGATAAGCCGGGCGACCGACCAGATTGTCCCGGGCTTGTAGCGTTCGGGGGCTTCGGCAGTGCCGCCGACCGTGGTCGTCGATGTAATTGAACATGTCGGCCTCGGTCGCGCACAGTGCCGCGGCATAGGTTTTTTGGCGGTCGTAATGGCGGATCAGATTGCGGACAAAGCGCCGTTCGCCGAGCAGGGGCGAGTTGTTCAGGTTGACGACGAGCGCGTCGCCGGCCCCGACGATCAGGATGGCGTCCTGGTTTTCGTTGTCGACGGAGAGACAGCGCAGCCGCGGCGACAATTGCCGCCACCCTCGGTAGGGCAATATTTCGACCTCAAAGCCTTGCCCTCGAACAGCGTCCGCGATCTCCGACGTGTAGTGCTCTGGTAGAAGAAACTTTGTTTGGCGCGACAGCAGGGCCAACGAGTTGAGATGAAGATGATCCGGATGGCCGTGCGATATCCAAATGTACGTGGCGCGCTGGACCGCGTCGCGCTCGGCTGCGGTGACCGGCCGGTCGAGACCCCAGCTGCCGAAATAGCAGGTTCCGGTCAGCCACGGGTCGGTGGCGAGCACGGGACGGCGGTCGTCGTAAAAGACCAGCGTCGCATTCCCAAGGGTTTCGAACCCCACTTCCACTGGCTCGCATCCTTCCGATTGTGGACCGCCACCCTACGCTTCGCACCTCAACTATAATGGCGAGAGCACCCGGTCCAATCAAGCTGAAGGTGTCTGGCACTCGGACTTGCAACGGTGCAAGGAGTGTCCTGATCTTTTCCAGCTGCGGCTGAGCCCGGCTCGATCGAGCAAAACCCCGATGATAGACTGGCAAATTCTCGTCAGAGATCCGAAGCGCGACGGCACCGCGGCAAGAACCGGCGCGCCCCGCGTCAGAACAGGTTGACCGTGCCGACTTTTGCCGCGGACAGCAGCACCAGGAGGCCGAGACCGACCAGCCACGACACCCAATCGCGCGCCGCATAGATGATCGGGTCGACGTGCATGTATCCGCGCGCCGTCGACAGCCACAGCCGGCACTGCCAGAACAGAAACAGCGGCACCATGCCCCACAGCAGACCGGGCGAGGAGTAGTGCCCGGCATCTGCCTCGCTCTGTACAAACAGAGCGAGCACGACGCAGGAGGAAAAGGCGGCGGCGCAGCCGAAGATCTGCAAAATCGCAACGTCGCCGGAATCATAGCCGCGCCGGGACAGGCGCCGGCCATCCGAGCCGCCGGGACCGGTGAGCTCCTCGACCCGCTTCACGAACGCCAGGCTGAGAAACAAAAAGCTCGAAAAGGCTAAGAGCCAAAGCGACAATCTGTGCCCGGCCGCTTCACCGCCGCCGACCAAACGGAACGTATACAATCCCGCGAGCAGGAACACGTCGATCAGCGGCAATTCCTTCAGCTTGACCGAATAGGCGAACGAAACGGCGGCGTAGGCCAATATGACGCCGAAGACGCCGGCGAGTGCCGCGAGCACGAGCCCGCCGAGCAGTAAGCTCACGCCAAGAGCGGCGCCGGTGGCGAGCGGCAGCGCCCCGCTCGCCAATGGCCGGTGGCGCTTGACGGCGTGCCGCCGGTCGGCGGCGAGATCCGAGAGGTCGTTGAAGACGATAGATCGCCGACGCGGTGGCGCAGAAAGCGGCGAACGCGCCCCCGGCCCCGACCCACGCCGACATCTCGCCGGTCGCATGGGCGGTAAAGATCGGAACGAGGACAAGCAGGTTCTTGACCCACTGGTAAGGCCGGATGGCGCGCAACGCGGCGGCGGCCAGATCATGTCCGCCGGGAAATTCGACCTCGACCGGTGCGGTCCGGCGCGCCGCCGCCATCACCCGGCGGACGCGTTCACCGTGATGGCGCTGCCGGCCGCCGCCCAGACCGCGAGATCGGCGCGGCTGTCGCCGGCATAGGCAAAGCCGCCGATGGCCAAAGCGCCGGACCAGCGCCTGCGCCTTGGCCGCACCCTTGAGATTGTCCTTGCCGTTGGAGGCGATGACCTCGTCAAACAGCCGCAAATGGTCGGCTACCGCCTGGGCGATGCCGAAATCTGCAGCGGTCGCGAGCACGAGAAAGCGGCCGGCTGCCTTCTGCTCGCGCAGATATGCCAGAAATTCCTGATTGTAGGGCAAGAGGCTCGGATCGAGGGCGGCGGCGCGGGTGATGTGCTGCTTGGCGGCGGCGCGTCCGTCAAAGACCAGTCGAGCCAAGCCGTGCACGGAAGCCCGGCTTGGGCCAAGCGCAAACAGCGATTCCAGCAAGGTGTCCGAACGGACCAAAGTACCGTCGAGGTCGACGCAAAGTGGAAGTCGTTGCGTTCGGGGACCCGATGTCGGTCCTTCGGCGACCGCCAAAGTCGTCGGCACGGCGGTAGATTTCCCTCAATAACGATGCTGTCCGTATAAAACCTAGCATACCCGCCGTTGAGATTCCAATGACCACCGCGGCTCGACCCGGTCTCTCCAGAGAACTCTCTCCCAAGAACGCGGCGGTTGACCTCGGACCTCTCGCTTGCAAGATATTAAGCTTTGGGGGGTATTGGTGACTGCCGAATTTGCGCTGGAACAGCGATTTGGCCAAAGCCGGTAGGCTCCTGGACGACATCGGTTCAACCGAAAGAGCGAAAAATGCTGGGCCGCACCCTGACGAACCCGATTGAAATCGCCGGCAGTGAGCGAGGTTCGGCGGCTCGGTCGGCGCAGCGGCATATCACCGCCGCTCGTTCGCCTCGATGTTGCGATAGGTTTGCTTTGGTTCGTGGCGGCATGGCTCGTCTACGCCCGGTTTGGGTTGCGCCTGGCGCACGGCGTTTATTTCGATTACTACAACCTTGCATTCGACTTCGACCCGCCGCGGACGTTGCGCACATTCGCTTTGTCGCCGGCCGACCCGCAGAATTTCCGCCATCCGCTGATGCTGCTGCTGCGGCCTCTGGCGTGGCCGTTTCTGGCCGCGGGATTGGCGCCAAAGCAGGCCGCGGTGCTGGTGATGGTGACCTTTGGCGCCGGAAGCGTCGCGCTCTGCTCGCTGTTTCTGCGGGCCGCCGACATTAGGCGACCCGAAGCAGCCGCCCTGACCCTGCTGTTCGCCGTCACCGGCACCCAGCTGTTTACGTCGATCATCGTCGAGACCTTCGGCATTTCCGGCTTTGCCATCATCCTTATCTGGCTCGCGGCGGCGATCCGGCTCGACCATCCGAACCGGTTGCGGCGGCTGCGCTATGTGGCGGCGCTGTTGGCGCTGGGGACCACGATCACCAATGTCGCGCAGGCGCTGATCGCGGAGATGACGGTGTGCTGGCGGCGCCAGGGCCTGCGACCGGCGATCACGGGGGTCGTGCGGTTCGGGCTGATTTGCGCGGCGATTACGGCGATCCTGGCACTCGCCGTGTGGCATGCCGAGTTGTGGCAATGGGCGCACAATCCGGTCCGCGCGATGAAGGAAATATATTGGGAGCAGCCGCACGGCGCAAAAACCGGCGTCTCCCAGGTTTTATTGACGTTCTTCGGGTTCTCTTTTGTGTCGCCCGAATACAGTTGGGTGAATGTTGGGTCACGACCTGCCGGTCATGCGCGACTTTCGCAGTTGGTCGTTTTCGCCGGCGGGGCTCGTGGCGATGCCGTTGTGGCTTGCGTTCTGGTTGGCCGGGGCAGTTGCCGCCGCGAGCCAGCCGCGGTTTCGCTGGCTGGCCGCGGGTCTCTTTGCCGCTGTTCTTTTCAATGTGCTGCTGCATATGGATTTTCAGGAGCGCGGCAGCCTGTATCTCTACGCGGCTCACGCGCATTTTCCGATCTTCGCGCTGGGAACCGGTCTGGCGACGTTCACGCAGTCGTCGCGATGGCGCGCCGCCTATCTTGTCGCGGTCGTGGTGCTGGCAGCACTGATCGGCCTCGACAATTTGACCGTCGTCGCGCATTTCACCGGGGCGTTCGACCAGGCGCCGGTCCCCGCCGGATAGCGGGTCGAGAGGGTGGCCAGTCGCGGCGCCGATCCGTTAGGATGCGCCTGGGCGAGCCCGTCTGCCGGCCGAACTTGCCGGGCAACGAGGGGACGGTCTTTCCCGGCAATGATGAAACAGGAGGAGGGACGCCATGGCCGAAGCGGCGAAACGGGTCGAGCAACTGGCGCCGGAACTCGACCGGATCATTACGGCTTCGCAGCCGATCCAGGAACTGGCCGACGGATTTGGCGGGCCGCACGGGCCGGCCGAGGGGCCGCTGTGGTGGCATGAGGGCGGCCATCTCGTTTTCAGCGACATCCACAACAACCGGCGTATGAAATACGAGCCCGGCAAGGGCGCCTCATTGCTGCTGGAGCCGACCAACCGCGCCAATGGCCTGACCCGCGACTTGCAGGGGCGGCTTCTCGCCTGCGAGCATGATTCGCGGCGGGTGACCCGGCAGGAAGCCGACGGCAGCATCACCGTCGTCGCCAACAGCTTTCAAGGCCGCCAGTTGAACCGGCCCAACGACGTCGTCGTCAAATCCGACGGCTGCATCTATTTCACCGACCCGTGGACCAGCCCCAATGCGCCCAATCAGTGGGATCTGACGTTTTCCGGGGTCTATCGCGTCACCCCCGATCTCGGTACCCTGACCCTCTTGGCCGATGATTTCATCGTGCCGAACGGTCTCGCCTTTTCGCCGGACGAGAGCGTGCTCTACGTCAACGACTCGCGCCGCGGCCACATCCGCGCCTTTGAGGTGGCGCCCAACGGCACCTTGGCCAAGCACAGCGACCGGGTGTTTGCCGATCTGCGCGGTGCCGAATCCGGCGTCCCCGACGGCATGAAGGTCGATGTCGAAGGCAACGTCTATTGCGGCGGCGCCGGCGGGTTGTGGATCATGGACCCGAAGGGCAAAAAGCTCGGCCGCGTCGTGCACGGCGCATCCGCCACCACCAATCTGGCGTTTGGCGGCGCCGACTGGAAAACCCTCTATTTCACCAGCCGCAACCATCTGGGTGCCGTCAACGTCAAGATCCCCGGCATCCCCGTCCCGGTCGGCAAGAAATAACCGGCTTCGCAACAGATCCCGACGGCAGCCGTTGAGCATGGCACCTCCCTTTGCTATCATGTGATAGCAAAGGGAGGTGGCGCATGCCGCAATTGCTGGTTCGTGGCGTATCCGAGGACGTCGTCGAGGCGCTGAAGCGACGTGCGGCCGAACATGGCCGGAGCGCGGAAGCAGAACACCGCATCATCCTCGAAGAGGCCTTACGCGCCGGACGCGCGGGGTTTTGGGAGCGCGCGGCGGCACTGCGCGCCGAAATTCGCGGCCAGGTCCTGACCAACTCGACGCAGCTTATCCGCCAGGACCGAGACGAGCGGTGAGCATCGTCATTGACGCCTCCGTCGCGCTGAAATGGGTCCTCGACGAACCTGGCAGCGAAGCGGCCCTGGCGCTTTGTGAGGAGCAGCTGATCGCGCCCACACTTTGGCTCGCCGAAGCGGCAAACGCATTGTGGCGGCATGTGCGGCTCGGCGAAATCACCACCGAACAGGCGCTCGCGAGGATGTCGGAGCTGGCCAACGCCCCAGTCGCCTCGCTGGCGATCGAGCCGCATGTCCCGCTCGCATTGCAGTTGGCGACGGAAATCGCACACCCGGTCTACGATTGCATTTACCTCGCACTCGCCTTGCACCATGAAACGCATGTCGTCACGGACGACCGGCGCTTTGCCGCCGCCGCGGCGGTCCGTCCCGAATTGGCGAGGCGTCTGCGGCTGCTCGGAAGCTGATGCTAATCGCTTCGTCGCTGTGCGATGCACTCGTCGGCGAGCCAGCGCATTCGGGATCGCGCTCAGCGATAAACGAGCTCCTCGTCGGCGAGGTAATCAGCCGCGAAAGCCTGTGCCGCCTGGATGTCTTCCGAGGTAAGCCGCGGATGATCGGCGAGTATCTCCGCCGAGGCCATGCCGGCGCCGAGCTTGCGCAGGATCAGCTCGACCGGAACTCGCGTTCCGCGAATCACGGGCTTGCCTGCCATGACTTCAGGATTGATCTCGATCCGCTTGTGCGTCATCCCGTCCGGGTCCTCCACAATTCCGAATCCTGTCGACGTATCCGCTGCACCGTCCAGTGCAGCAACTTACCCGCAGGCGGCGACGGCGCGGCGGGCCATGACGCCGACGAGGTGGGCGCGGTATTCGGCGCTGGCGTGGATGTCGGCGTTGAGGCCGGTATCCGGGATCGCGATGTCCTTGATCGCGTCGGGGGTGAAGGATTTCGCCAGCGCCGCTTCCATCTCGGGCACGCGGAAGACGCGGGGCCGGCGCCGGTAACCGCGACCCGCACGCCGGAACCGGTGCGGGCGACAAAGACGCCGACGATCGCATAGCGCGAGGCCGGGTTGCGGAATTTCTGGTAATTCGCCGACCTGCGGTTTGGGAAACCGCACCGCGGTCACGATCTCGGTCGGTTCGAGCGCGGTTTCGAACATGCCGGTGAAAGAAGTCTTCGGCCGGCGATCTCGCGCTTGGTCGTGTGCACGGTGGCGCCGAGCGCGACCAGGGCCGCCGGATAATCCGCCGCCGGATCGTTGTTCGAGATCGAGCCGCCGATCGTGCCGCGGTTGCGCACCGCGGGGTCGCCGATCATGCCGGCCATTGCCGCAAGGCCGGGAATCGCCCTGCTTGACGATCGGCGAATTGTGCACCTCGCCGTGCCGGGTCATCGCCCCGATCACCAGCGCGTCGCCGGCGTCGGTGATGCCGCGCAAGGACGCGATCGCGGCGAGGTCGACGAGATCGGAGGGCTTGGCGAGCCGCTGCTTCAAGGTCGGGATCAGGGTCATGCCGCCGGCGACGAGCTTGGCGTCCTCGTTGGCGCCGAGCAGGTTCGCGATCTCGTCGAGGCTCGCTGGCTTGTGATAGGTGAATTCGTACATCGGGGCTCTCCTGTTACCCGTCGGTGTCGCCGCGCATCCCGGATCCGGGCCGGCCCTTCCTACGGCGCTCACCCTGAACCCTCCCCCGCTCGCAGGGGAGGCGAATGGAAGGGGGCGCGTCAGGAACGGGCTGGGGTGAGGGTCTCTTCGGTCTCTATTCCGCGGCGAGCGGCTGGCGGTGCTGCTGGATCACGCGCCACAGCTTCTCGGGTGTCGCCGGCATGTCGACATGGCGCACGCCGAGCGGCTTCAGCGCGTCGACGAGCGCGTTGGTGATCGCCGCCGGCGCGCCGATCGCCCCGGCCTCGCCGCAGCCTTTGACCCCGAGCGGGTTGTGCGTGCACAGCGTGACGTTGGTCGACAGCGCAAACACCGGCAGGTCGTCGGCGCGCGGCATCGCGTAATCGTTGTAGGAGCCGGTCAACAGCTGGCCGGTCGCCTTGTCGTAGACGCAGCCTTCGAGCAGCGCCTGGCCGATCCCTTGGGCGAGCCCGCCATGAACCTGGCCGGCGACGATCATCGGGTTGATGATGCGGCCGAAATCGTCGCTCGCGGTGAAGCTGGCGATCGTCACATGCGCCGGTTTCGGGGTCGATCTCGACTTCGGCGATATGCGCGCCCGACGGGATAGGTGAAGTTCTTCGGGTCGTAGAACGCGGTCTCGTCGAGCCCCGGCTCCAGATCCTCTGCGGGTAGTTGTGCGGCACGTAGGCGGTCAGCGCGACCTCGCCAAAGCTCTTCGAGCGGTCGGTGCCGGCGACGGTGAAATTGCCGTCCTTGAACTCGACGTCGGCCTCGGCCGCTTCGAGCAGGTGGGCGGCGATCTTGCGTGCCCTTGGCGACGACCTTGTCCATCGCCTTGACGATCGCCGAGCCGCCGACCGCCAGCGAGCGCGAGCCGTAGGTGCCCATGCCGTAGGGGATCTTGGCGGTGTCGCCGTGGACGATCTCGATGCTCTCGATCGGGATGCCGAGCCGGTCGGCGACCAGTTGCGAGAACGTCGTCTCGTGGCCCTGGCCGTGGCTGTGCGAGCCGGTCAGGATCGACACGCTGCCGGTCGGATGGACCCGCACCGCGGCGCTCTCGTAGAGCCCGGCGCGCGCGCCCAGCGAGCCGACGACCGCCGAGGGCGCGATGCCGCAGGCCTCGATATAGGTGGCGATGCCGATGCCGCGCAATTTGCCGCGCGCCATCGCCTCGCGGCGCCGCGCCTCGAAGCCGGCGTAATCGGCCGCCTTCAGCGCCAGGTCGAGGGTCGTGCCGATAGTCGCCGCTGTCGTATTGCAGCGCGACCGGGGTCTGGTACGGGATAGGCGTCCGTCGGGATGAAGTTGCGGCGGCGCAACTCGGCCGGGTCGATGCCGAGCTCGTCGGCGGCGAGGTCGACGATGCGCTCGAACAGGAACGTCGCCTCCGGCCGGCCGGCGCCGCGATAGGCGTCGACCGGGACGGTGTGGGTGAACACCGCCTTGGTCTCGACGTAGATCGCCGGCGTCGTGTAGGTGCCGGCGAGCAGGGTCCCGTAGAGATAGGTCGGGATGCACGGCGCGAAGGTCGACAGATAGGCGCCCATATTGGCGATCGTCGAGACCTTGAGCGCGAGGAACTTCGCCTGCGCGTCGAGCGCCAGCTCGACATGGGTGACGTGGTCGCGGCCATGCGCGTCGGACATGAAGCTCTCCGAGCGCTCGGCGGTCCATTTGACCGGGCCGCCTGCAGCTTGCCGGCGGCCCAGGTGACGATCGCCTCTTCGGCGTAATGGTAGATCTTCGAGCCGAAGCCGCCGCCGACATCGGGGGCGACGACCCGCAGTTTCGCCTCCGGGATGTGCAACACAAAGGCGCCCATCAGCAGGCGGATCACATGCGGGTTCTGGCTGGTGGTGTAGAGCGTGTAGTCGCCGGTCGCCCGGTCGAACTCGCCGATCGCGGCGCGCGGCTCCATCGCGTTCGGGACGAGCCGGTTGTTGACGAGGTCGAGCTTGACGACCCGCGCCGCCTTGGCGAACGCGGCCTCGACCGCGGCGAGGTCGCCGAGATGCCAGTCGTAGCAGAGATTGCCCGGCGCCTCGGCGAACACCTGCGGCGCGCCCGGCTTCAACGCCGCGGCCGGGATCGACGACCGCCGGCTCCTCGGCATAGTCGACGCGGATCAGCTCGGCGGCCTCGCGCGCCTGTTCGAGGGTGTCGGCGATGACGACCGCGACCGGGTCGCCGACATGGCGCACGCGCTCCAACGCCAGCAGCGGATGCGGCGGCTCGGCCATCGGCGAGCCGTCCTTCGAATGGACCTGCCAGCCGCAGGGCAGCCCGCCGACGCCGTCGGCCGCCATGTCCTTGCCGGTATAGACCGCGGCGACCCCGGGAGCGCTGCGCCGCCGCCGCGGTGTCGATAGCCGGCGATCCGCGCATGCGCGTGCGGGCTGCGCAGGATGTAGGCGTAGAGCTGGTGCGGGCGGTCGATGTCGTCGGTATAGGTGCCTTGCCCGGTCAGGAAGCGGTAATCCTCGCGCCGCCGGACCGGGGTGCCGACCGTGGTCATCGGCCTTACTCCGCCGCCGCCCCGTGGACGTTGGCCGGCGGCGCCTCGCCGCGCATCACCGCCGCGCCCTCGGCGATCGCCAGCACGATGTTGTGATAGCCGGTGCAGCGGCAGAGATTGCCTTCGAGATATTCGCGGATCTCGCGTTCGGTCGGGGTCGGGGTTGTTCTTGACCAGGTCGAGCGCGCTCATGACCATGCCGGGGGTGCAGAAGCCGCATTGCAAGGCGTGATTGTTGCGGAAGGCTTCCTGCATCGGGTGCAGGGTGTCGCCGGTCGCCACCCCTTCGATCGTCAGGACCGAGCGGCCCTCGGCCTGCAGCGCCAGCAGGGTGCACGGATTTGACCGCCTCGCCGTCGACATGGACGACGCAGGCGCCGCACTGGCTGGTGTCGCAGCCGACATGGGTGCCGGTCAGGCCGAGATGCTCGCGCAGCAACTGCACCAGGAGCGTGCGGCCCTCGACCGTCGCCGACACCGGCTTGCCGTTCACGGTGAGGCTCACCGTCTTTTGCATCGAAACCTCCCTCGAATGCGCGTCACCGCCGTCGCCAGACAGGGCCGCGGCGCCGGCGGAGTTTCGTGGGCGGGCGCCCGCGGTCAAGGCGTTCGCGGCGTCTCAGTGCGCTGCCGTTCTGGCGGGTGAAGTAGTACAGCATCAGCGCCACGATCGCGGTGAGCCCGGTGACCCATACCGCCGGCGGCAGCCGGCCGGCGACCGCGCCGTCCGCGGTCGCTCGCGATGGAATCCGGGCTCGACCGCGGCTCGGCGAGTGCCGCGCGCGCGACCTGCGGCGCCGTCGCCGCCGGCCGGTGCAGGCCTGCCGCACCGCCGCCTTCGCCGGCGCGACATCACGGCGGCGAAGCGCGCAAAAAAATCCTCGGCCATCTTGCGCGAGGTGGCGTCGATCAGGCGCGAGCCGATCTGCGCCAGCTTGCCGCCGACATGCGCCTGGACCTCGTAGTGCAGCACGGTCGCCTCGCCGCCGTCCTCGTCGAGAGCGACCTTGGCGCTGCCCTTGGCGAACCCGGCCACGCCGCCGGTGCCCTCGCCGGTGATCGTGTAGCCTTTCGGCGGGTCGAGGTCGACAACGTCACCTTGCCGCTAAAGGTGGCCTTTACCGGCCCGACCTTGGCGACCACCTTGGCGGTGAACTCGGTGTCCGAGACTTTTTCGATGGTCTGGCAGCCGGGGATCGCCTGCTTCAGGATTTCCGGGTCGTTGAGCCCCTGCCAGACGCGCTCGCGCGGCGCCGGGATGCGAAATTCGCCGGTCATTTCCATCGGCATGTTCCTTTCCTGCGTCGTCTGAGTGTGCGGCCCGGCCGGGGCGAATGCAACCGCCATCGCCGCGCCGAACATGGCCGCCCGCTCGGCCTTGCGGCGCGCCGCGCTCGGCGGCGCAGCCGCCCGGCGCAGCCGTATGGCGCCCTGTCGTCCCTGCCGCGGCGGAAAAGCCGGGCATCGGGAATAAAATGCGGCCGGCGGCGGTCTGCGGTGGGTGAGGAAGAAACGGCAGATGAACTGGATCGCGGAGCGGCGGCGGCGGAGCCGGTTCGAGGCGGTGGCGTTGCCGCATCTCGACGCCGCCTATTCGCTGGCGCGCTGGCTGACCCGCAACGACGCCGACGCCGCCGACGTCGTGCAGGAGGCCTATCTGCGGGCGTTCCGCTATTTCGACAGCTATCGCGAGGGCGACGCCAAGAGCTGGCTGCTGCAAGATCGTGCGGCGCACTTGTTACAGCTGGCTCGAACGCAATCGCCCGGCGGAGCTGGTGGCGCTCGAAACCGCGGACGATCTCGACGACGCGGATGCGGCGCCGCCGGGAGGGGCGGGCGATACCGAGGCGCTGCTGCTGAGCCGGTCGGATCTGCGCCGCCTCGACCGGCTGCTCGAAGCGCTGCCGCCGCCGCTGCGCGAGGCGATCGTGCTGCGCGAGCTGCACGAGCTCGGCTATCGCGAGATCGCCGAGGTGACGGGGGTGCCGATCGGGACGGTGATGTCGCGGCTGCACCGCGCGCGCTCGGCGTTGCGCCGGGCGTGGGAAGGAAAGGGTGTCGGTGATGGAGTGTGATGAGGCTCGCCCGCTGCTCGACGCCTATCTCGACGGCGAGCTCGGCGAGGCCGAGCGGGCGGATTTGCGCGACCATGTCGAGGGCTGCGCCGAATGCGGCCCCGAGGCGGCGGCGCTCGAGCGGCTGCGCGACGGCATCCGTCAGATCCGCCCCGGTCTATCGCGCGCCCGAGGCGCTGCGCTCGAGCTGCGCGCGGCGTTGCGGCGCGAGGCGGCCGAAAGCCGGCCGGCGGCGATGGCGCGCGTCGCCGGCTGGCTCGCCTATGCCGCCTCGATCCTGATCGCGGTCGCCGTCGGCTCGGGCGGGACCTGGCTGATCGCCGGCCAGCGCCAGCAGGACACCGTCGCCGACGAGGTCATCGACAGCCATCTGCGCTCGCTCCTGGCCGGCCACCTGACCGATGTCGCCTCGTCGGACAAGCATACCGTCAAGCCGTGGTTCGCCGGGCCGCACCGAGCTGTCGCCGCCGGGCGTCGACCTCGCCGCCGCAAGGCTTTCCGCTGGTCGGCGGCCGGCTCGACCTGGTCGCGGGGAAAGCCGGTCCCGGCGCTGGTCTACCGGGCGGGCAAGCACATGATCAACGTCTTCGTATTGCCGGCCGGGCCGGGCGATCATGGCGAGACCGTCACCCGCCGCGGCTACACCCTGCGCCACTGGAGCGAGGGCGACCTCGGCTATTGGGCGGTCTCCGACGCCGCCCCCGACGAATTCGCAAAGTTCGAGCAGACCTTCCGCGCCGCCACCGGATCCTGATTTCGCGGTTCTTGACCGGGGCGTGAACCGGCTCGGGGCCGCGGCAGCCCAGGAATGGGCTCGGCGCGGGGAAAATCGAAGCGAACGGGCCGCACGCCGGCCGCGTGCCGCCACTGGAGACGCGGACGCAATCGCTGCTTGGCCGCCGGGCGGCCTCGGCGCTAGGTTCGCTGGCGAATCGGGCAAGGAAAGCAGCTTTGATGACTGAGCTCCGCGACGTTCCCGAGCGGATCGAGGACCGGCTGATCGTGGCGCTCGACCTGCCCGGCGTCGCCGAGGCGCGGGCGATGGTGGAGCGGCTCGACGGCCTCGTGTCGTTTTTCAAGATCGGGCTGTGGCTCTTGTTTGCTCCCGGCTTCGAGAAATTGGTCGACGACGTCGTCGGCGACGGCAAGAGCGTGTTTCTCGACACCAAGATGTTCGACATCGGCGAGACCGTCCGGCAGGGTGTCGCGCGCGCCGCCGAGCGCGGGGTCAGCTTTGTCACGGTGCATGGCGACAACCACATTGTCCGCGCCGCCGCCGAGGGCAAAAGAGGCTCCGATCTGAAGATCCTGGTCGTGCCGGTCTTGACCAGCCTCGACGATGACGGCCTGCGCGAGCTCGGATACCGCGGCGATGTCGGCGGGCTGATCGTCGACGGCGCCAGGCGCGCGCACGCCTGCGGCTGCGACGGGATCATTGCCGCGCCGCATGACAATCCGAACGAAATCCGTCGCGCCGCCGCGGCCGAAGGGCTGCTGGTGGTGACGCCGGGCGTCAGGCTCGCGGGCGGCGCGCGCGACGACCACAAGCGCTCGGGGACGCCGGCGCAGGCGATTGCCGGCGGCGCCGACTATCTCGTCGTCGGCCGCCCGATCGTCAAAAGCGCCGACCCCGCCGCCGCCGCCGCTGCGGTCATCGCCGACATGCGCAGCGCTTCCTGATCGGCCATCCGCCCATGCGTTGAGGAGCGCGGCCCGGTCACGGACCGCGGCGAGATGGTCGGGCGCGGGCCGCCGCAGGAACTCTTCGCCGATCCGAAAACAGACCGCACCCTGCTGCTCAGACGCATTCAGACGGTGCATCCTCACCAGCACTCGTCATGCCCGGCCTTGTGCGGCCTTGTGCCGGGTATCCACGCAAGCCGGCAGGGTTTGTCCCGTGAGCCGTAGGTGGCCGGACAAGCCCGGCCATGACAGTTGAGTGAATCTTTAGCCTGCGTCTAAAGCCCTAGCTGTTCCTGGGCCAGATCCCGGCTCATTGAGGAGCCCTGGGACGTCTACCCCTTGCCCGGCCTTGTGCCGGGTAGCCACGTCTTACCAAACCGACCGGCCCGGTGCCGCGTCGGCCGACAGCGCCGGCACCGGGGAGGCAGCCGTCCCGGCGGTATCGTTCTACCTGCTCCGCGGTCAGAATTCGGCGCGCGCCTCTCGATTTCGCGATACCGTCGGCCGATCAGCGCGCCACGCCGCCGGCCCGGTCGACGGCGCGCCATTTCACGGCCGCAAAATTTCGTGGGACAGCAGTGCGCGTTCGCGGGAATGACGGACAAGCGTCGGAAAAGCATGATCTATTCTCGGTCGGTCGCTGAGATTGCGACCTATGAATAAGTCAGGACGATCAGAGAACAGAGCCCGCCGGCGTCGCGGCTGCGGCGTCGGGTGCCCCTGCCGGGGCGGGCTCGGCGGCGCGCACGGCGTGGCTGCTGTTGGGTGGCGCCTTTGCCGCGTTCACGGTCAGCGCCGGGCTGATGCATTCCTATGCGGTGTTTCTGGTCGCCTTCATCCAGGCCTTTGCCTGGAGCCGCGCCGAGACTTCGGTCGCCTACTCGGTGTCCCAGCTTGTCGCCGGCGCCACGTCGCCGGTCGTCGGCGCCCTGGTCGACCGGATAGGGCCGCTGCGGCTGTTGCTGGTCGGCAGCGTTCTGCTGGTCGTCGGGCTTGTCGGCGCCGCCCACATGTCGGCGCTGTGGCAGATCATCCTGCTCTACGGGGTGGTGATGACCTTTGGCGCCAACTGCCTCGGGCTCGTCGTGTTCGTGCCGATCCTGTCGCGGCGCTTTGTGCGGCGGCGCGGCATGGCGATCTCGGTGGTGCAGTCGGCGAACGGCTTTGCCCGCGCGGTGTCGGCGCCGCTGGTGCAGCTCTCGATCTCGTCCTTCGGCTGGCGCGAAACCTATCTGATCCAGGCCGGGTTCATGGCGGCGATGGTGTTGCCGCTGGCGGCGCTGTTTCGCCGCGGCGAACGCGCGCCGGCGCCGAGCGCGGAACGCGGCCGCGCCCCGTTCTCTCCGGCCGCCATGCCCGCCGCGGGCATCGAGCCGGCGTTGCCGTCGCCCGGCTGGACTTTGGCCGAGGCGGTCCGCACCCCGCATTTCTGGCTGTTGTTCGCGGTCTACCTGTTCACCGGCCTCGGCAGCTTTCTGGTCTCGCTGCATCAGCTTGCTTTCGCCGTCGACCGCGGCTTCGACAAGCTCTATGCCGCCGAAGTGCTGGGCATGGGGAGTTTCCTGGCGATCGCCGGAACGATCTTTACCGGCTCGCTGTCCGACTACATCGGCCGGGAATGGGCGGCGATCCTCGCCTATGGCGTCTCGATCCTCGGCGTCGTCTGCGCGCTGTTTATCACCAACTCGCACCAGGGCTGGCTGTTATGGCTGTTCGCGTGTTTTTTCGGTCTGACCTGGGGTGCGCGCGGCCCGACGATCACGGCCAAGACCGCGGACCTCTTTCCCGGCCGCCAGCTCGGCACGATTTTGGGCGTGATCACGATCGGCAGCGGCATCGGCTCGGCCGCCGGCTCGTGGGCGGCGGGATTGATCTTCGACCTGTCCGGCAGCTACGAGCTGGCCTTTACGTTGTCGATCGCCTCCTACGCCTGCGGCTGCATCGCCTTTTGGGCGTTGCGCCGGCCGCCGGCGCGGCAGCGGGCGACAGCCACGTCGTAGCGGGAGGTGTTTGCCCTGATTGGTCTCGGGCATGCCCGAGCGAGCCCTTGTTGCGCCGACCGGCGGAGCCCTTGTCGCCGCCGAGCGAGCCCTTGTCGCCGCTCGCCGCGCCGCCGGCAATCGCCGCGACAGGTCAGCGCCGGTCGAGCCAGCTGCGCCGCGACTTGCCGATATAGGTCTCCAACAGCCTGGAGCTGCCGGGATTGCTCGGCATCGAGGTTTTTCTTGATGCGCAGCCCGTCATATACCTGTGCTATCCGGTCCTTTAGGGTGATCAGGATGTCGCTCGGGTTGCCGGCGGAGGTCGAGATGTTCAGGTCCGGCATTTCCGCCACGTAATTTCTTTCGCCGAGCGATTCGACGACAACCGGGATCGGCTTGATCAGCTCGTAATTGCGCAGCGAGTTGATGGTCAGCTCGACCCTCGATATTGCCGAGGGCGGCTTGGGAGAGGCCGCCGCCGGCGCTGCGTCGGCGACATCGCCGGCCGTGGCGGCAATCGCGGCCGGCTCCGCCATGTGCGCCTGCCCCTGCCGATCCGCCATGTGCGCCTGCCCCGGCAGCGCCACCGCCGGTCCGCGCTCGGCCACCATGTCGCCGACGGACAAGACGGGCTGCACCTTGGCCCACAATAAGCGCCGCGCCTGAGCGCTGCGGATGCGAGGCCGCGCGCCCCGGTCCAGGCTGACGACCGCGGTCGAAGCCTGGACCGTGGTGGTAACGAATTCTTCGGCGGCGGCGCCAAGGCCCGAAATCGTCGCGACCGGGTGCAATACCGATGAAATTCGGGCGCTCGGCGTCCGTGTGGTGGACCTGAAGACGTTGAGCCGGTTCATGTTTAAATTCCGGCTTTCGGTGACGCGGCGGATGTCCGGACATCGGTGATCAGCGTGGATTTCATGCTGTACACCGGCTCGCCATCCGAGGTTTGCTCCTTGTTTTCGCGGAAAACGGCGATGACCACCGACTTGACGCGCATCGTGGTGCCGTCGGCGAGCCGGTACTCGCTCCATCTCTCCTTGGCGTCGAGGACTTCGACCTCGGTTGTATTTTCCGTAAAGTCTTCCCGAACCTCGCTCACCGTTCTCTCCTACCCAAATTCTTTAGCGCGCCGCGCCGCCCGTCGCTGCCGCACCTATGGGCAGACTTTCGGCCGCGTGTGTTGACGAACCGTTGACAGGGCGCGTTTAACCGCCGCTCGCCGTGACCCGGCGCGCTCTGTCGTGCGAAATCTCGGCTCGCGGCAAACCGGATTAACGTTCCGTCAACACCATTGTGGCGAAATCGGGTCGTTGCATCCGCATTCGGTGGTCATGTCATGTGGACCATTAACTCAAACGATGTCCTGCGGGCGAAGGACAGGCTCTGCGCCGCCGCACCGAGATCGAGGCGCGATACGCCGACGAACAGAAAGCGCTCGACGCCGAATTCGCCGCGATCGACACGCTCGAGCGCGTCGCCGCGGAGTTTGCCGTCAGGCATGTCCGGGACGATCCTGGCCTTGCCGTGTCGCCGCCTTCAGCGCAAGCCGAGCCGCCCGGCGGCGGCGAGCCGATCGACCACCGGGAGGAAGCCGCAACCGCGCCGGCTGCCGCGGCGGAACCTGATCTGCCCAGAGCTGAATTGCCCGCGGCTGGTCCGCCTGTGGCCGATCCGCCCGGGGCCGAACCGCTTATGGCCGAAGCGCCCGGGGCCGATCCGCCTGCCTCCGAAGCGCCCGCAGCCGACCGTCCCGCGGCCGACCCGCCGGCGGCCGACGAAGCGGGCGGCGCCTTCGACATTCTCAAGCCCGGCTCGCGTTGGCGCTTGAACCGCGCCGCTCGCCCGTCGAACCCCGAGAGCCCGGCCGGCGGGCTTTCCCCCACCACGTGGTGAGGGCATGCCGCACCCGCCGCCGGGGCGCGTCGTCGTCGATCGGCTCAGATGGCGGCGAAATCGATCAGCTGGCGCACCGGCGCGCCCGATTTGAGCGCCGCGAAGCCGTCGTTTATCTGGTCGAGCTTGAGCTTGCCGGAGATCAGATGGTCGAGCTTCAGCCGGCCCTGACGCCACAACGACAGCAGCCGCGGCATGTCGACCCGAAAGCGGTTGCCGCCCATCGACGTGCCTTGGAGCTTGCGGTCGCGCAGAAAGTCGTAGCCGTGCAGCTCGATCTTCACGCCGAGCGGGACCATGCCGATGATCGTCGCGGTGCCGCCGCCGCGCAGCATCTGAAACGACTGCTCGGCCGTGGTCTTGGTGCCGAGCGCCTCGAACGAGTAATGCACCCCGCCGCCGGTCATCTCTCTGACCGTCTTGACCGGGTCGGCGTTGCTCGCGTTCAAGGTGTCGGTGGCGCCGAGCTCGCGGGCCAGCTCGAGCTTTGAGGCGACGGTGTCGATCGCGATGATGCGCTCGGCGCCGGCCAGCGCGGCGCCGTTGACCGCCGACAACCCGACCCCGCCGCAGCCGATCACCGCGACGGTCGAGCCCGGCTCGACCTTGGCGGCGTTGAAGACGGCGCCGACCCCGGTCATCACGCCGCAGCCGACCAATGCCGCGCGGTCGAGCGGGATGTCGGGGTCGATCTTCACGATCGCGTTCTCGTGCACCAGCATCTGCTCGGCGAACGACGACAGGTTCAGGAACTGGTTCATCAATTCGCCGCCCTTCCACGACAGGCGGCGCGACACCCCGGGCGGCAATTTGACCTCGGTGTTCTCGCATAGATTGGGGTGGCCGGTGACGCATTGCGGGCAGGTGCCGCAGAACACCGACAGGCAGGTGATGACGTGGTCGCCGGGCTTGACATAGGTGACGGCGTCGCCGACCGCCTCGACGATCCCGGCGGATTCGTGACCGAGCACGCACGGTGTGGGATGCGGGTACAAGCCGTCGATGAAATGCAAATCGCTGTGGCACAGCCCGGCAAAGGCGGTGCGCAGCAGCACGTCGCGCGGTCCCGGCTTGGCGAGCGCCACCTCCTCGATCGTCAGCGGCTGGTTCGCGGCGTGCAATACGGCGGCTTTCATCGGGTGTCTCCCATGCTCGTCATTCCCACGAAAGCGGGAACCCGGGGGCAGCGGACTCGGCGTTGGTTTTTCTTGTTTACACCATGAAGTTGAGGCGCAGGCCGGGCTCCGGCCATTCCATGCGGGCGAGCTCGCCGGTCCCGGAAAGCGTGATGTAGGCGGTCTTCATGTCGTGGCCGCCAAAGCAGATGTTGGTCGGGTAGACATCCGGCATCTTCTCCTGGCGCACCACTCTGCCGTCGGGGGCGACGACGGTGATGTGGCCGGTGATCAGGGTCGCCACACAGATGTTGCCCGAGGCTTCGACCGCGAGGCTGTCGAAACGCTGAAAGCCGGGAAGCCCGCACACGAGGCGGCCGGTATAGGGGGCGGGGAACGGCTCGGCGCGCAGGACTCCGGGCGAGACGATGTCGAAGGCGAACAGCCGCGACGACTCGGTGTCGGCGACGTAGAGGGTCTTTTCGTCGGGCGACAGGCCGACGCCGTTCGGGCTCAGCATCGGATAAACCAGCTCGACGATCTTCGTGCCGTCGGGCAAGGCGTAGTAAAGTCCGCCGTGGTCGCGGTCGCGCGCCCGCCGCTTGCCGAGATCGGTGAAGTAAAACCCGCCCTGCCGGTCGAAGACGATGTCGTTCGGCGCCGACAATTTGTGGCCGTTGCACTCGTTGTACAGCACGCGCGCGTCGCCGGTGCGCGGGTCGATCCGCTGAATGTACCCGCCGCGATAGTCCTTGGCGGGCCCGGTCGACAAAAACCCGCCCTGGGCGTATTCGTTGCCGCCATTGTTGCAGACGTAAAGCGCGCCGTCGGGACCGGTGGCGAGCCCGTTCGGCCCCCCGCCGGCAGCGCCGATCGCGGATTTGGAGCCGTCGGCCGCGATATGGGTCACCGCGGCGCCGGCGATCTCGCCCAATATCACCGAGCCGTCGGCCATTGCCACCGGCCCTTCGGGAAACCGCAACCCACCGGCGACCACGCGTATTTCGGCCATGCAACTTCCTCCCGCAGCATCTGGCGCCGATTGTGCGGCCCGCTTTTCGCCGGCGTCAAGGCGGGCAAGGCAGCCCGTTGCCGGGCGCCGGCCGCGCGCCCGCGACGTGCTCGTTGCTGCCGGTCTCGGCGATCGTCGCGGCTTCGGCCGCACCGGCGCAAACCGCCCGCTCGGAGATTGACACGTTGCGGGCCGGGGATAATCATCCTTGTGGGGATGAGCTCCCAAGATCGACGAGGGGCTGACGGTTCCCGCGGCGTCGATTTGCGCGGGATGTTTGCGGGCAGCCGCCATCAGGCGAAGCGGCCCCGCGCAGCCCGCCGGCAAGCAAGTTGGCTCGACCCGAATTTGCGTGCGCGTCTGGGGGAGGTCGCGCAGCGTAATTGCGGCGTTGGAAAGGTTGGTAACCGAGGCAACAGGAGATCGCGATGCCGTTCGATGGTATGTATTTCCCCGCGACGACCCCATCCGATACCGGACTTTTTCCGCTGTGGAGCCGGCACGGGTGCCGGCTGTGGTTCCACACGCGGCTGCGCGGTAAAAAGATCTCGGCGCCGACGATGCTGCGCATGCCGACCCCCGCGGAACGCGACCTCGCCGTCGCTGACTTGTTGCGCGACGCGCGGGACATGGTCACCGACCCGAAAGACTGGACCCGCCGCACCTACCGCTCCTTTGGCGGGCAGCGCTGTGCGATCGGCGCGTTGCGCGCGGCGGCCAAGCGGCTGGACGACCCCGCGATCGCCTGGTCGGCGCACGCGTTGCTGATCGACGTGGCGCGGTCGCGCGGCTTTACCAATGTCGAGACGATGAACGACCGCTCGTCGCATGCCGCGGTCATGGCGGCGTTCGACCAGGCGATCCGGACGGCAGAGCGCACCGCCGCCTCCAGGTAGGCGGCGTCCGCCGGCGTATCCCAGCGGGCGCGGCGGCACGCCGGGCCGGTTGGCCCGCGCCCGGCCACGGAGGCCGGCGATGATCGTGAGGAGCCAGCCTCGGGAGGGGGCGGTCGCGGGCCTGGCTGCCCCGGCTCGCCTTGGGCGACCGCTCGTGTTGGGCGACAGCGCGCCTCTCCGACATGGCGGCCAAATTGTCCGCTTCAGCCGATGGCTCGGCATCCAGACTTGCGCGACCGGACATGATGTCCGAATATCGTCGCTATGTCCGCGCAGTGGGATTTTATCGAACAGGCCGCGCGCAGCCTCGGTATCGCGGCCGAAGCGGTGCGCAAATGGCGGGTGCGCGGTGTGCCCGGCAGGTACCGGCTGCCGATAACGCAACTGGCCGAAGGTCAGGGCCGTCGCCTGGACGCGGAAATCTTTGACCAGCCGCCGGGGCCGCGCCGCCAAAACCGCCCGGACGGCCGGAAAAGCCCGCCAAAATCTGGTCACATGCCGATCGAGCACAATCGGGGAGGCAGCAAAGTGACGCCTGAGGACAGCATTCGCGCCGGCGAGCCGCGCCCGTTTACCGGGGCGGAGTACATCGACAGCCTGCGCGACGGCCGCGAGGTCTATATCGACGGCGAGCGCGTCGCCGATGTGACGACCCATCCGGCGTTCCGCAATTCGGTCCGCTCGCTGGCGCGCCTCTACGATGCACTGCACGACCCCAAGACCAAGGACGTCTTGACCTCGCCGACCGACACCGGCTCGGGCGGCTTCACCCATAAATACTTCCGCGTCGCCCGCTCGCGCGGCGAATTGGTCGCCCAGCAGCGCGCCATCGCCGAATGGTCGCGGCTGACCTATGGCTGGATGGGACGGACGCCGGATTACAAGGCCTCGCTGATGAACACGCTCGGCGCCAATGCCGAGTATTACGGCCAGTTCGCCGCCAATGCGCGCAATTGGTACCGGCGGGCCCAGGAACACGTGCTGTTCATGAACCACGCGATCGTCAACCCGCCGGTCGACCGCGGCCGGCCGACGAGCGAGGTCAAGGACGTCTACGTCACGATCCAGCGCGAGACCGACGCCGGCGTCGTCGTTTCCGGGGCCAAGGTGGTGGCGACCGCGGCGGCGATCACCCATTACAACTTTCTCGGCCAGAACGCGGCGACGGCGACCTCCGACCCCGATCTCGCGATCATGTTCATCCTGCCGATGGAGGCGCCCGGCGTAAAGCTGATCTGCCGCAACTCCTACGAGCGCATCGCCAATACTTTGGGCTCGCCGTACGACTACCCGCTGTCCTCGCGCTTTGACGAGAACGACGCGATCTTCGTCCTCGACAACGTGCTGATCCCTTGGGAAAACGTGCTGGTTCACCGCGACCCGGAAAAGATCCTGAGCTTTTACCCGCGCTCGGGCTTTCTGAACGGTTTTTGCTTTCAGGGCTGCACCCGGTTCGCGGTCAAGCTCGATTTCATCTGCGGGCTGGTGGCGCGGGCATTGCACGCCACCGGCGGCGACGAGTTCCGCGGCAACCAGGCGCTGCTCGGCGAGATCGTTTCCTGGCGCAACCTGTTCTGGTCGTTGTCGGATTGCATGGCGACCAACCCGCAGCCCTGGGTCGGCGACGCGTTGCTGCCGAATTTGCAGGCCGGGCTGTCGTATCGGGTGTTCGCGCCCGACGCCTACTCCAAGATCAAAGAAATCATCGACAAGATCGTCGCCTCGGCGTTGATCTACCTGCCGTCCTCGGTCAAGGATTTCGCCAACCCGGCGATCGACCCGTATCTGAAGCGCTATGTCCGCGGCTCGAACGGCATCGGCTACAAGGAGCGCATCAAGATCATGAAGCTGTTGTGGGACGCGGTCGGCACCGAGTTCGGCGGCCGCCACGAGCTCTACGAGCGCAACTATGCCGGCAACCACGAGGACATCCGCATCCAGGCATTGACCGGCGCCCGCCGCAACGGCGCGATGGCCCGGATGACCGCCCTCGCCGACCAGTGCATGGCCGAATACGACGAGCACGGCTGGACCGGCGACACCTGGCTCAACCCCGGGGATTAGGCAAGGCAGGGGCGCTTCCTTCCCCGTGGCCGGGCTTGACCCGGCCACCCACGTCTTTCTTTAGTGGTGGGAGGCAAAGACGTGGATGCCCGGAACAAGTCCGGGCAAGGGGATGCTCGTTATGGCCGTCGCCTTGCGTTTCCAAAACTGCCTCCGTTGCGTGGCTGGGATGTTGATCGCGCTCGATTGCGCTGGGCGCAGCAGGCGGCGGTGCGGCGGCGCAGGACACGGTGGCGGCGGAGGCGGCGCACCGGGCGGCATTGCTGGCGCAGCTGCCGCGAGACGCGGCCCAGCGCGTCTTTGGCCTCGAGAGGTCGCCGGCGCCGGGCCGGCGCGAGGCGATCGGCGCCTATGAGCGCGGCTGTCTCGAAGGGGCGGTCGAGCTTCCCGCCGACGGCCCGAACTGGCAGGTCATGCGGCCGTCGCGCGACCGCGCCTGGGGGCATCCGGCGTTGATCGCGTTTATCGAGCGGCTGGCGGCGAAATTGCCGGCCGAGGCCGGCTGGCCCGGTTTCCTGATCGGCGACATCGCCCAGCCGCGCGGCGGGCCGATGCTGACCGGCCACGGCTCGCACCAGATCGGGCTCGACGCCGACATCTGGCTGACGCCGATGCCGAGCCGGCGTCTGAGTGCAGCCGAGCGGGACGAAATGTCCGCGACCGATGTCGTCGCCGCCGACGGCTTGCAGGTCGACCCGGCGGTGTGGAACCCGTCCTACCGCAGAATGTACGAGGCGGTGGCGCGCGAGCCGCAGGTCGCCCGCATCTTCGTCAACCCGGCGATCAAGCGCGAATTGTGCCGCGAGGCCGGAGCCGACCGCGCCTGGCTCGCCAAGATCCGGCCTTGGTGGGGCCATGATTATCATTTCCACGTGCGCCTCCTATGTCCGCCCGGCCAGAGCCGAATGCCGCGATCAGGCGCCGCCTCCGGCGGGCGACGGCTGCGGCAAGGAGCTCGCCTGGTGGTTCACTCCCGAGGCGCTCCATCCGCCGCCCTCGCATGGGAAGCCGCTGCTGATCGGCGACCTGCCGCATGCCTGCGCCGCGCTCGCCGCGATGCCGGGAAAAGCCGCGGCGACCGACCGGGCGCGGTAAATCGCCCCAAGCCGCCGCCACCGCCGGGATTTGTCGCGCTGGCGGAATTATTCTGCCATGCGAAGGGTCATGGCTGCGGAGGGACGCAATGAAGGCGCTCGGAACATTATTCGTCGTGATCGGGCTTGTGCTCGGGGCGGGGGCGGCGTCGGCGCAGACCGGGCAGCTCGCGGTCGACAACGCCTGGGCGCGCGCGACCCCCGGCAAATCCGAGACCGGAGCCGCCTATGTGACGATCCGGTCGCCGAGCGCGGACCGGCTGGTCGCGGCGTCGACGCCGGCCGCCAAAAAGGCCGAGCTGCACACGATGTCGATGTCGGGGATGGTCATGAAGATGCGGCCCGTGGCCGGCGTCGACATCCCCGCCGGTCAACCGGTGACCTTGGCCCCGGGCGGCTTGCACATCATGCTGATCGGGCTGACGGCGCCGCTGAAGGCGGGCCAGTCGTTTCCATTGACCTTGACCTTTGAGAAGGCGGGGACGCGCACGGTCGCCGTCGCCGTCGAAAAGATCGGCGCCATGGGTCCCGCCGCGGCGCCCGCGGCGCAACATTGACGGAGGCTCGGTGATGGACGCAGATGCACCGGAACGCACGGCCCAACGGCCGCCGCCGCTGCGCTCCCGGCCGAGGCTGGTCCTCGCCGCGTCGCTGCTCGCCGGGTTCGCGATCCTCGGCGCCGGCGCTTTTGTGGCGCTGGAGCTGCGCGACAGCCCGCGGGGGGCGGCCGGGCGTCCTCGGCAGCGCCATCGGCGGCCCGTTCCAGCTGGTCGACCAGAACGGCCAGACCGTCACCAACACCGATCTCGAAGGCAAGTGGCTGTTGGTCTATTTCGGCTATACCCATTGCCCCGACGCGTGCCCGACGGCACTCAACAACATCGCCCTGGCATTGTCCGATCTCGGCGCCGAGAAAAAGGAAATCCGCCCGGTCTTCATCACCGTCGACCCGGAGCGCGACACCTCGCAGGCGCTGAAGGACTACGTCGCGGCGTTTGGCGCCCCGATCCTGGCCTTGACCGGCAGCGCCGCCGCGATCGACCAGGCGGCCAAGGAATACCGGGTCTATTACGCCAAGCATCCCGAACCCGGCGGCGACTATTCGATGGACCACACCTCGATCATCTACGTGATGGACCCGAAGGGCCGCTTTACCGCGTCGTTCACCGGCGACGACCCGCCCGAGCAGATCGCCGCGCGGCTGAAAAAGCTGCTGACCTGATCACATGTCGCCGGCGTTCGATGTGCCGCGCCCGCAGATCCCTTCTCCCCCGGCGTCGTCCGGGCCAAGAAGGCTGAAAAAGCTGCTGACCTGATCACATGTCGCCGGCGTTCGATGTGCCGCGCCCGCGATCCCTTCTCCCGGGCGTCGTCCGGGCCAAGATCAGCCCCAGAAATTCGCATCGGGCGGATGGATCGTGCTGCCGTCGTAGTGCAGCCCCGGAAAGCGGTCGGACGCCAACAGCAACGGCCCGTCGAGATCGACGATCTCGGCCTGCTGCGCGATCAGCAGCGCCGGCGCGATCCCAAGCGATGTGCCGATCATGCCGCCGACCATGATCCGGAAGCCGCGCCGCTTTGCTTCCGCCATCAGCGCCAGCGCCTCGGTCAGCCCGCCCGCCTTGTCGAGCTTGATATTGACCGCCTGGTATTTCCCGTCGAGCCGGTCGAGATCGGCAAGCGTCCGGCAGGATTCGTCGGCGCAGAGCGGGATCGGACGCTCCACCCGCGCCAGCGCGTCGTCAGCGTCGGCCGGCAGCGGCTGCTCGATCAGCTCGACCCTGAAATCGGCGAGCGCCGGCATGAATTCGCTGAGCTGGGGCTCATTCCAGCCCTCGTTGGCGTCGACGATGAGGCGCGAGGCCGGCGCTGCGTGCCGCACCGCCCGCACCCGTTCGACATCGCCGTCGCCGCCCAGTTTCAATTTGAGCAGCGGCCGGGCGCGATTGGCGGCCGCCAGCTCAGCCATCTTTTCCGGCGTATCGAGGGCGAGCGTGAAGGCCGTCACGACCGGTGTCACCGCGCCGAGCCCGGCCAATTCCGCGACGCTGCGATAAGCGCGCTTTGCCTCGATGTCCCAGAACGCGCAGTCGAGCGCATTGCGCGCCGCGCCCGGCGGCAGTGCCTGTTGCAGTGTCTCGCGGTTGAGCCCCGAGAAGACCGCGCCTTTCATCGCATCGAGCGCGGCGACGACGCTGTCGATGCTCTCGCCGTACCGCCGAAGCGGCACGCATTCGCCGCGGCCGCGCGAGTCGCCGTCCGAGATTTCGGCGATGACGACGTCGGCCGTGGTCTCGACCCCGTGGGCGGTCGTAACCGGTCGGGCGAGCGCCCAGCCGCGGCGGGTGACGGTTAGTCGTTGCGGATGCGGCGCCATGTCTGTCCAGCCCTTTCAGCGATGTTCAACGCAACGCGATCTTATACCGACCTCAGTCGAGACCGGCCCGCAGCGTAACCGCAGCTTGACGCCGACGGGTCGGCGTCAAACCAGGTTGGTATTGTAATTATCCCTGGCTCGCGCGCGCCGCTAATTAATCAGGTTGGTATTGGGGCGTCTCGCTCGCGTTTCCTGGCGGAGGGGGTCTCGGCTGCAATCGCGCCGCCCATCAACAGACCGAGTTCGCGGGCATCGGCGTCGCGGCCGAGAGCGCCGGCAATTCTGCCGCCCTCCATGACCAGGATGCGGTCGGCGAGGGCGCGGATCTCGTCGAGGTCGGACGAGACCAGCAGGATCGCCGTCCCCGCCGCCTTGAGCGCCAGCAGGCGGCGGTGGATGAAATCGGCGGCGCCGATGTCGACGCCGCGGGTCGGCTCGCCGGCGACGAGGCAGCGCGGGCCGCGTTCCATCTCGCGGGCGCAGACGAGCTTTTGCTGATTGCCGCCGGAGAGCGCCGTGGTCGGCGCCTGGGGCAGGGCAGGGCGGATGTCGTAGTCGCGCAGGCGCTCCCGCGCCGCCGCGGCGATCGCCCTCGGCGCCGACATCCGCCAGCGCGCGAAAGGCGGCCGGCGATGGTCGCCGAGGATCGCATTCTCGGCGATGCTGAACCGGGCGACGAGGCCGCTGCCGAGCCGGTCCTCGGCGATGTGCGCGAGCCCCAGCGTCCGCCGCGCCGCGGCTTTGAGATACGCCGCCTCGCGCCCGGCGATCCTGATCGAGCCGCGCGCCGGTATCGTCCCGGCGAGTGCCGCCAGCAGCGCCGACTGTCCGTTCCCGGCGACCCCGGCGACGCCGACGATCTCCCCCGCCCGCACCGCGAACGACACGTCGCGCAACCGCACCCCGTCCGCACCCTCCGCCATCAGCCCCTCGACCTCCAATATCTTGCTCGCCTCCCCCGTTTCCGCCCCGCGGCTCGCCTCGCAGCGCCGCAATGCCGGCAGGCGACGCCCGATCATCAATTCGGACAATTTGTCCGCATCGGCAGCCGCGGTGTCGAATGTCGCGACCACCCGCCCGGCGCGCATGACGCTGACCCGGTCGGTGGCGGCGAGCACCTCGCGCAATTTGTGGGTGACGAGCAACACCGTGCGGCCTTCGCCGGCGAGACCGCGCAACACCGCGAAGAGCCGCTCGCTCTCGACCGGGGTCAGCACCGCGGTCGGCTCGTCGAGGATCAGGATTTCGGCGCCGCGCACCAGCACCTTGAGGATTTCGAGGCGCTGGCGCAGCCCGACCGGCAAGGTCCCGGCGATTGCGTCCGGGTCGAGCGCCAGGTCGAGTCTCGCGGGCAAACCGCGCCAGCTCCGCGCGCACCCGCCGACGGTCGCCGCGCAGCAGCATTCCGCTCTCACGCCCGAGCAGCAGGTTTTCGAGCACGGTAAAGGTGTCGACCAGCACGAAATGCTGGTGGACCATGCCGATGCCGGCGGCGATCGCGTCCTTTGGCGAGTGCCACCGCACCGCCCGGCCCTGCACCCGCAACTCGCCGGCATCGGGGGCGAAATGCCCGTAAAGCAGCCCCATCAAGGTCGACTTGCCGGCGCCGTTTTCGCCGACGACCCCGTGCACCTCGCCCGGCATGACCGAGAGGTCGACCCCGTCATTCGCCCGGACCGCGCCAAAGCGCTTCTCGACGCCGCGGCATTCGAGCGCCGGGGTCAACGGCCCGCCACCGCGGCACCCGGCTTGATCATGCCGGCGACGATTTCGGCGCGCGCCGCCTCGGCCTTGGCCCGCATCGCCGGTGTCACCAACGCCTTGTTGTTGTCGTCCATCGCATAGTCGACGCCGTGCTCGGCGAGGCCGAGGCTCTTGACGCCGGGCGTCCAGTTCCCGGCGCGCGCGGCGGTAAAGGCGTCGTAGACCGCGTTGTCGACGTGCTTGACGAGCGAGGTCAGCACCGTTCCCGGAAACAGCCCGTTCTGGTTCGCGTCCATGCCGATCGCGAGCCTGCCCGCGTCCTTCGCCGCCTGCAACGCGCCAAACCCGGTGATGCCGGCGGCGGCAAAGATCACGTCGACGCCGCGGTCGAACTGGCTCTTCGCCAATTCGGCGCCGCGCGCCGGGTCGACAAAGGCGGCGGGCGTCGTGCCGGCGACATTGTCGACGATCTTGATGCCGGGCACCGCCCAGCGCGCGCCCTCGGCATAGCCCTCGCCGATGCGGCGGATGATCGGGATGTCCATGCCGCCGAGATAGCCGATCGTGCCGGTCTTCGACGCCATCGCCGCCAGCACGCCGACCAGAAACGCTCCCTCCTCCTCGCGAAAGACGACCGAGCGCACATTGGGCCGGTCGACGATGGTGTCGATGATCGTGATCCGCGCCTGCGCAAACCGGCCGGCGACGGTCTCGACCGCGGCGCGCTGGTCGAACCCCACCGCCACCACCACCGGCGCCCCGTGCCGGATCAGCTCCGACAAGGCCTGGACGCGCTGGTTGTCGTTGGCGATCTCGATCTCGTGATAGCCGACGCCGGTCTCGGCCTTGAACCGCTCGGCCCCGCGCCACGCCCCCTCGTTAAACGATTTGTCGAATTTGGTCCCGAGCGCGTAGACGAGCCCCGGTGGCGCGTCGTTCTCCGCCGCGTCGCCGGCGCCGCCCGCGCGGCCCCCGCCGGAAGCAGCGCCAGCCCGAGCGCCGCCGCAAAGACCACAAGCCAAAGGTGCTTTAGCTGCGTCATCCTTCCCGATCCCAACGCCGCCACTATCGCCGGCCTGGCGGTGAAACGCGACGCCTGCCGCAAATTTTCCGGTCATGGGCAAAGCGGCGGCCCGCTTGCGCCACGGTCTTGGCGAGGTCTCAATAATAGCGCGGGATCGGACCGTTATGCGGTGTCGCGCGCTCGCTGAGGTCGAGCATGACCTCGTCGACATAGCACCAGCCCCAGCCTTCGGGCGGGTCGTAGCCTTCGATGACCGGATGGCGCGTCGCGTGAAAGTGCGCGGTGGCGTGGCGGTTCGGCAAGTCGTCGCAGCAGCCGACATGGCCGCAGGTCCGGCAGAGGCGCAGATGGAGCCATCGCGAACCGGTCTTCAGGCACTCCTCGCAGCCGAGCGCGCTCGGCGTCACGTCGCGGATCGCGTCCACATGAGCGCAGTCGTCAGACATCAGCCTCTCCCTCGATCATGGGTCAGCGGGCCAGCGCGGTCTTGTCGCCGGCTTGCGCCAGAAAGCCGTGCAATGCCGCCACGACCTGCGCGCCCTCGCCGACCGCGGCGGCGACGCGCTTGACCGATCCCGCGCGCACGTCGCCGATCGCGAACACGCCGGAGAGGCTGGTTTCGAGCGGGCGCAGGATGTTGGCGTCGGTGCGCACAAAGCCCTTGTCGTCGAGCGCCACGCCGGAACGCGCCAGCCACCCGGTGTTCGGCTCGGCGCCGATAAACAAAAACAGGTGGCGGATGGCGCGCGTCAGCTCTTCACCGGATTGGTGGGAGCGGCAGCGGATTGCTTCGAGAACGCCGCTGCGCCCGTCGAGCGCCGTCACACTCGTCTCACGATCGGCTCGGGCTGTCCGTCCCTGCCGCGCTGGGTGACTTCGACCCTGCCGGTCAGGATCACAAAGGCGCCCGGCGCGACCTCGCCGGTCGCCACCATATGTTCGCCCGCCCGATAGGATCGGCGCTCGCCGAACCGCGCCAGCCGCTCGATCTCCGCCGGCTCCAGCACCGGAAACATCTGCCCGCGCCGGGCCTCGATCAGCGGGTGTACAGATCGCGCCATCGCTCTCCTCAACAGCCGACCGCCACCAGACGACCCCCGCGGCCAGCCCCGGCCGATCATCCCGGCTCAAAACATATGGGTGTTTGGCCGCGAACTCGTAACGCTCGTGCATCGCGACGCAACCCCCCAACCCAGCTAAAGGACGCCGACTATGCATTTGGTTCCTGGCCAGCGGAACAGGCACCATTTCGCCTCTCAGCGACGCTACCTACATCCCTCTGGCGCGATATAAGGTCGAAGAACATCGATCGACTGCACAGCGTCGGGCGCAGAGCTGTTTTTCCCTCGGCCCGCCAGCGCAAACTCGTCCAAGACCTGTATTGTGTTGGGCGAGTTTAAATAGACGCTACTCGCGGAATGCGTTATAAATAACGCGCGCTTTCTGGCCACGAGCCGTTAGGGTGTCTCCCTATGCCTGCTGCAAACATTTTTTTTGCCCTCCTCGTCGCCGGTTTACTTGGCATGATGGGCCAGGGCGTGCGAGTCGTCGTCGGGCTCAAAAAATTGAACGTGATGCCGCTACGCACGGGGTCAGCTCAGCCGACCTTTTCATGGCCGCACGCTTGTTCGTCAGCCTCATGATAGGCTTCATCGCCGGGATCGCCGCCGCATTGGCGCTCACTCGCGGAAATATCTTCGCAATTGGGGCCGGCGACATAAATATTCTGCTTGGCATCGCGGCCGCCGGATATGCCGGAACCGATTTCATTGAGGCCTTCGCGCCCACGATCACAAGCAAAGCCCCTCCGATACTCCCCGGAGGCTCGCCGCAAACCGCAGCTCAACTAACGCCCGCACCCATCGTTGTCACAGTAGCTCCTGCTCCGCCGGTCCCAGCCAGCCCAGTCAACCCCAAATACGGTGTCGCTTTCGGCTCCCTCGTTCCCGGCGGCTTTTTTAGCGCGGACCCTGACGATCTTAATGTCCATCGTTCCATCAGAACCAATAACCCCGGAGCGCTCAACTTCTCCTCATGGCAGAAGAGTCGATTAGGCTATGTCGGGATCACCCAGCCAGATAATTCGCCCGACCACAATGTAACGACGATTAACCGGACGCCCGAGCATGGTGTCGCAGCGTGGTACCACTTGCTCGCTGTGCTCTATAACTTTCCGTCCGGAACCTTCACCCTGAACGATCTTGCAGCTCGCTATGCCGGAAGGGGCAACCCCGCCATAATCCCTGTACTGGTAGCCGGTTGGAACAGATGGTTTCATCCGCCGATAACACCGGGTGCCCAATTCTCGGTCGATAATACAACCACTATGGTGATGCTCGCTAAGGCCATGTTTTCTCACGAAGCCGGTATGGCGACACCGGTGCACGACGATCAGACCACCTCTGCCATAGATCGCGAGCGGTCAGGTACGTTGCCAGCGTGACGCAGGACGCAGCCTATTTACGTAACAGTGTTGCCGCAATCCTACCTTTGCGTTAGTCATAAATTCCGACTTCCCTTATCCAGGGGAAAGCCATGCGACCGGGGCTCGTCTGTTAAGAGAATTGAGGATCAAGCGGGGAGGATATGAGCCGAATCCTGCTCGGGTGTCTTGCGGTCTCCCTTGCCGGGTGCGGCACTATCTTTGACCCTGCCCCGTACAGCCCGCTGAACGACGCCACGGTGCTGGCAAGCGTCAGCCCGCCCACTCCGGTAACGCTGTTGACTTTGACGACCCGCCGAAAGACGCGAAGCACAAGCTGCTGGCGTTGGCCAACGGCTATGCCGGGCAGCGCGACGGCCTGATGCGACAGCAATTGATATTCGATGTCCCGATGATCGGGCTCGGCGCTGCTGCGATCGTCAATCCCCTATACGACGGCGCCAAAAATGTGACTCTGGCCTGGGCCTCGGTGCAGCGGGGGCGGCCGGCGCGCAAATTTATTTCGGACCACAAGCCAAGGTGACCGCCTACAATGCTGCGTGGCTCGCCCTTACTTGCGCCTCCTTGGTTGCCGAAAGCATCGCTAACGAAAAAACGGCAGATGACCAAGCGGGACCTGGGTTGGTGACCGGTTGTCCGATTCGATCACCGAAGCCGAGGGAAGCCTATCGGGCAATGCCGTGCTGCTGGCCGCATATAATCAGGCGCAAAAGTCTCTCGCGGCCCTAGAGACCGCGCTCGGCACGCTCAATGCTGCCACGAGCCAGTTGGAGCAGTACGCCTTGACCGTGATAAGCACGGCGACCAACAAGGTGCTCGCCAATGTACAGAATGTCTCGGCCGCGACCGCACCAGTTGCCGCCGCCGCAAAGTCAGCTCCGCCACATGGCCAAACCGTCGAGACGCGACGGCCCGGTCCACAGAAGTCGCCTGATTTGACCACGCTTACGCTCGATTTGCAGAATTATTCAGCGCAGGCCGATGCAATGACGCAGCGTATCAACTCGGTGATGGGGGCGCTGCCAAAATGCACGCCATCTTCCTGATCGTAGGGGCAACTGGGCATCCCCGAACTCCACAAATGTCCGTTTAGTGTGAGCTAGTGGATAAAACCTAACAGAAGAGTCCCAACGGGAGTATGCTGCCCTCGCCATCCGGGGGGGGAGCGAGGCATGCGCGAGGGGATCACAGTCGAGGTGAAAGCGGCTGATCGAGCGCGTTTGGAAGCGATCGTCGCCGATCGGAACAGCCCGCAAAAGCATGTGTGGCGGGCGCGGATCGTGCTGCTGACAGCGGACGGGGCAGGCACCAGTGAGATCATGCGGCAAGCGGGGACGAGCAAAGTGACCGTCTGGCGCTGGCAGGAGCGGTTCATGCGCGCCGGGATCGAGGGCCTGTTGCGCGATAAGACGCGGCCCTCGCGCATCCCGCCGCTGGGTGCCGAGGTGACGGCAAAGGTTATTGCACTGACGCAACGCGATCCGCCGGGCGAAACCACCCATTGGACGGCGGCGATGATGGCGCCGGCGGCCGGCATCAGCATCAGCTCGGTGCAGCGCATCTGGCGCGCGCACGGGCTGCAGCCGCACCGGGTGCGCCAGTTCAAGCTGTCGCGCGATCCCGAATTCGTGCCCAAACTCAGGGATATCGTCGGCCTCTATATCGATCCGCCGGCGCATGCGATCGTGCTCAGCGTCGATGAGAAGTCGCAGATCCAGGCGCTTGACCGCACCCAGCCGGGGCTGCCGCTTAAGCCCGGCCGGTGTGGCACCATGACCCACGACTATAAACGCAATGGCACCACGACCCTGTTTGCCGCGCTCGACGTGCTCGACGGCAAGGTCATCGGCCGTTGCATGCAGCGTCACCGGCATCAGGAATTCATTCGTTTTCTGAACGCGATCGAGGCTGAGATCCCGGCCGGCAAGATCATCCACGTCGTCCTTGACAATTACGGCAGCCACAAGCACCCCAAGGTCCGGGCCTGGCTCAGCGCCACCCCCGCTTCACCTTCCATACACGCCAAAATCGGCCTCATGGCTCAACGCCGTCGAGGGCTTCTTCGCCAAGCTCACCAGGCGACGCTTGAAGCGCGGTGTGTTCCGATCGCTCGTCGACCTCCAAGCCGCCATCAAACGGTTTCTCGCCGAGACCAATGACAACCCCAGGCCCTTCGTCTGGACCGCCGATCCCAATACGATCATCGCCGCCGTCCGGCGCGGGTACCAAGTGTTAGATGCGATCCACTAGGTCACACTTCCTTTCGACCGAGTCAAGGTGAAACTGACCCCGCTCAAAATCACGCTACCTGAGACCGTTCGCTCATTATAGGAGGATCATGATGGTTCAGCAGCTGGCGATAATCAATGAATAAACGCGGTTATCTGATCAAGAAATCTCTACTCATATAGCTGCCGTCCAAGAGCAAATGGACCGAGATGTTGGCCCACGTTGGAATTTCCGAGTAAAATTAAGTCAATCTGAAAGGGACTCCGAGACCAACTGACCAATGGTGGATGGTGTATCTGGATAATACTGACGACGCGACAGCATTAGGGTATCATGATTTAACACCTCCGCCGGACAGTCGCCCCTTGGGAAAGGTATTTGTAGAGACGACACTCCAAGATCAACAGACAGTCTCGCGAGTTTTATCACACGAAGTTGCTGAGATCCTGGTCGATCCCTGGATGCAACGCATGGTCAGCGTTGGAAGTCGTCAATATTTGGTTGAGGTGGGCGATCCTTTATCCAGGGATTTACAGGGCTATTTTATAAATGGTGTCTTGGTCTCGGGAATTGCCCTGCCAGGATATTTCTACGAAACTGATAATAAATATGATCTGCACGGTTTACTACCGGGCCCGTTACCAACGGCCATACATGGCACTTTCTTGATGTGGCTCGAGAATAACCAATGGACTTGGAAAATGGCGGCGACCGATCCCGATCAAGAAATAAACAATAGACTGATAGTGTCTATGCGACCGCGGCCTGGATCACGACGGTATCGGCGGATGATTGGAAGATCGCAATCGGGTAAGCAGTTCGCTCAATTTGTCCAAACGAGCCACAACTATTTCATATTCCCCCGGTGCTGCCCCGTTTGTGGAGGGCCCAGGCCCAGCCGTGGAGTTGTTTCTGCTTCCCCAAATGGACGAGGCCGGATTTGCCCTGCTCAAGAAATGGGAGGGCCTTATCCTGCATGCTTATGACGATGCCAATGACCGCCCTGTGAACCCGGGAGATCGGATTTACGGTACGCTAACCATCGGTTACGGCCACACTGGTACGGGCGTTTTCCCGGGGCTTATATGGAATGAGAACAAGCAGAAGCAGCGCTACAGGATGACATTGCTGCGGTAGTTAGCCAGGTTCGGCCACTAATCAACGTTCGGCTTAACGATAACCAGTTTTCCGCCCTTGTTTGCTTTGCCTACAACATTGGTCTGAATGCCTTCGCCGGCAGCTCAGTCCTCCAGCTCGTAAACGAGGGTCAATTGGGTTCGGTATTACTACACATGTCGCGTTGGGACAAGACTACGATCAACGGGGTGCTGACCGTTAGCCCCGGTCTGAAGAACCGCCGGACTGCTGAAATCGCCCTTTGGAATGCTCCTCCCGAGTTCAGCACCATGACGACGGCATGATTACAAAGGATGAAATCAGAAGTATAACAGTTGTTTGCAAGGTCGGATTTGGCAGCGAGCAAGTCGGTGGTTGGTGCTCGACTGATTAGCGCACGAAAATGCTGTCGAGGATTTTGCCAACATCGATAACACAGCGTGTTCCGGTCACCATCGGCAAAACTACCTTGGCCGAGAACTTGCTGTTGTTTGGCGGGGCGATCCAATTGGCGGGCGAGGTCAGGGCGCGCGGCGGCGGGTGCGCTTGGATCGGATGACGGTGTCCTCGCGGCGCAAACTCAGCCCTTCAGGCCACGGCCCGAGGTCGTGAATGGGGAGGGCGTCGACATCGAAAGTTGCATCGGCGTTCGGCGGACCGGCAGGGACGCCACATCGATCGTGACCTCGTGTTTGCCCGGCGGCACGACAGCGGGGGCAGTGCCGGAGATCCGATGGTCGGGCCCGACCAGGATGCGGGTGCGGCTTTCGGTCATAGCGCCTCCTGCGAGGTCGTACGCGAGCACCCTTCATCATATCAGAAGTCCGCGCCGACCGTACTCGGGCGAGCGACGGTACGCCCACGCTCTCCCGGCGGTTTCCAAAAAGCCGCGCGCTCACTACTTCCGCCGCGGGCGAAGCGGGGCGTTTGCGGTGTGCCGGCTGCCCGACGTGCCGCTCCCGACTTTTTATCGACAGGCTCGACCGCGGGACCGGTGGCCCGTTCGACCGACACGAGGGCGACGTAATTTCGCCGCGCTTTGCTGATAAGGTTGCTGGCTCTAGCAGGCTGCTGAAAAACGACGCATGATCGCCGCGATCCTTCGAGACGGCCGCCTATCGGCGACCTCCTCAGGATAAAGAGTCCCGTAGTATCAATGGTTTGGTCTCACCCTGAGGAGGCCCGCAGGGCCGTCTCGAAGGGTGCATGCCGAGGGAAACGACATTTTCAGCAGCCTGCTAGTGGTGCGAATTTGACACTGGCGCCGACCTCTATTTCCGTCATGCCCGCGAAAGCGGGCACCCAGGGCCGCCAGCACCGGGCCCGCCGCACCTGGACCCCCGCTTGCGCGGGGGCGACGAGCAAAAGAAGGCGGGAATCATCTGTCTGGTTCGTACCACGGGACGATTCGAAAGGTGTCGATGCTGGCGGTTTTTGGGTTCCCGTTTACCGGAAAAGAATTCCCGGTTCGGCGGAAACAATTCCCGATTGCGGCGGCGAAAATTCCCGATTGGCCCGGCCACGGGAATTGGCTCGCAAGCATCTGATTGGGAAGGCTGTATTTGAGGCGTTTGACAGCGATATCGGGCGAAATCCCGAATATTTCCCGCCGAACCGGGAATTCGCCGTGCCGGCGGCATCGGGCGGGCGAACCGGCGGTTGGCGCGTGGAGCCTCGAACCCGGCCGCTCGCCGCCGTTGGCAAAGAGCGGCGCGGCCATCATATCCACCCTCGGCGCCGGCGCGGCGCGACATGAGGCGGAGCAGGAGGGTCAATGCGCTACACGGTGGTTCTCGAGCAAGAACCCGACGGCGGTTACGTCGTCAGCGTTCCGGCTTTGCCGGGCTGTATCAGCCAGGGCGACAATAGAAGCGAAGCGCTCGCCAATATCCGCGAGGCCATCGCGCTCTATGTCGAAGACTGCCGCGACGCCGGCGACCCCGTCCCAACAGAGGCGGGCAAGGAATTCGTCGAGGTCGAAGCCGCGTAAATGGCGACGTTGCCCACGGACCTTTCGGGCCGGCAAGTCCGTGGTGCGCTCGAACGTGCGGGCTTTGCGTTTCGTCGCCAGACCGGAAGCCACATGATCCTCCGACGCGAGGATCCCTATGCGCGTGTCGTCGTGCCAGACCACGCGCAAATCCGCCGAGGCACTTTGCGCCGAAGCATTGCTGACGTGGGTGACGCTGGGCTGACGGTGGAGCAATTCCTGCACCTCCTGGGCCGATAGTCGGCGGCGTTTTTCCGCAGTTCGGCTCGGCGCCGCCAGTCGCTTTTTTGCGGCTGTTGGCAAAAGGGCGCGGGCCCATCATATAGCCGGGTGGCGCGGCCGAACTGCCTGCTGCGCGGTCCCCTTCCGGCAACAACCATAGCGGATCTGTGAGCACCCTGACCGACGAGATTGCGCGCCGGCGGACGTTTGCGATCATCTCGCATCCGGACGCCGGCAAGACCACCTTGACCGAGAAATTGCTGCTGTTCGGCGGGGCGATCCAGCTGGCGGGCGAGGTCAAGGCGCGCGGCGACCGGCGGCGGGCGCGCTCCGACTGGATGGCGATCGAGCGCGAGCGCGGGATCTCGGTCAGCGCCGCGGTCATGACCTTTGAGCATGACGGGCTGACCTTCAACCTGCTCGACACGCCGGGCCACCAGGATTTCAGCGAGGACACCTATCGCACGCTGACCGCGGTCGACAGCGCGGTCATGGTGCTCGACGCCGCCCGCGGCATCGAGGAGCAGACCCGCAAGCTCTTCGAGGTGTGCCGGCTGCGCGACGTGCCGATCGTGACCTTTATCAACAAGCTCGACCGCGAGAGCCGCGACCCGTTCGACCTGCTGGACGAGATCGAGCAGAGCCTGGCGCTCGACGTTACCCCGGCCTCGTGGCCGATCGGGATGGGCCGCGATTTTCTCGGAACCTGGGATTTGTTCGGCGACACGCTGCTGTTGTTCGAGCGCGGCGCCCACAACCAAATCGTCGAGCCGGTCCGGTGCCGCGGGCTCGACGACCCCGAACTGGCGCGCCGGCTGCCGGCGGCCGCCCTCGTGCAGCTGCGCGAGGAGGTCGAGATGGCGCGCGGGCTGTGCCCGGAATTCGACCCGGCGGCGTTTCGCGCCGGCCATCAGACGCCGGTCTATTTCGGCAGCGCCTTGAACAATTTCGGGGTGCGCGAATTGCTGCACGGCATCGCCGAACTGGCGCCGCCGCCGCGGCCGCAGCCGGCCATGGGCATCGGCGGGCCGCGCCCGATCCGGCCCGAGGAGCCCGGTGTCGCGGGTTTTGTCTTCAAGGTGCAGGCCAATGTCGACCCGCAGCACCGCGACCGCGTCGCCTTTGTCCGGCTCGCCTCGGGCCGCTTTCAGCGCGGCATGAAATTGAAGAACATCCGTACCGGGCGGGCCGTGTCGGTGCAGGCGCCGGTGTTTTTCATGGCGCGCGAGCGCAACCTCGCCGAGGAGGCGTGGCCCGGCGACATCATCGGCATTCCCAACCACGGCAGCCTGCGGATCGGCGACACCTTGACCGAGGGCGACGAGATCCGGGTCACCGGCATTCCGAGCTTCGCCCCCGAGATCCTGCGCCGGGTGCGCATCGAGGACCCGATGAAGTCGAAGCATCTGCGCCACGCGCTCGAGCAGCTGGCGGAGGAGGGGGTGACCCGCGTGTTCAAGCCGCAAACCGGCGGCGACTGGATCGTCGGCGTCGTCGGCGCGCTGCAGCTCGACGTGCTGACGGCGCGGCTCGAAGCCGAATACGGGCTCGCGACCCGGCTCGACGGCGCGCCCTACCAGATGGCGCGCTGGCTCGACGCCGACGACCCGGCCGAGATCGAGCGCTTTCGGACGCGCAATCCCTCGGCCAGCGCCGAGGACCATGACGGCGTCCCGGTCTTTCTCGCCCGCAACGCCTGGGATTTGCGCACCACGATCGAGGAATGGCCAAAGCTGCGCTTCACCGAAACCCGCGAGCAGAGCTGAGGGCCGGGGAGGTCGGTTCGCTCCACCCGGCTTCGCCGGCGGCAAATGACGGCGACGCGGCCGGGGCGCCGCCATGCGCCTCGACATATTGCCACAAGAGGCTGGCGCGGTCGCGCGACCGGCCGATCAGCTCGGCGACACGCGCCACGCAGGGCTGACGCCGGCCGTGGTGCTCGACCAGCGGCCCCAACGGTTCGAAATCGAGGCCGAGCCGGCACAGAATGCGCAGCAGCGGCGGCTCCATCACCGCCGCGAGGACGGCGATCTCGTAGTCGAGGCAGATGCCGAGAATGCCGCGAAGCAGGCCGAGGGTGACGTGCGGGATCACTCGTCGTTCGGTCGCGTCCAATTCCGCGCGGCGCTCGGCGCAGGCGATGTCGGGATAATGCCGTTCGCCGCGCCGGCGGCGAAATTCCTTTGACACGGCAAAGCGGGAGACTTCCGCCGTGCGGCCGAGCGGCAGCCGTCGGAACCGCGCCAGCTCGTCGGGGCGCAATATCCGCTCTACCGGCAATGGCCGGCGGGTGTCGGCGCAAGGCAGGATCAGACGCGCGGTCCCGACCACAGCGCCGCTGCGGCGGTGCACCAACAGGGTGTGAACCGAGCGGCCGTCGTCATCGTCGATCTCGCGCTCGCCGGCGCAGCGCCACCGGTCCTCGAACTGGTTTTCGACGCAGTACACCCGGTAGCGAAGCCGATAGGCGTCGTCGAGCCGTTCCGTGGTGTCGGCGCGCAGCACGACAAAAGTCTCATCATAGGAGCCGACGAAATCAGGCATTGCCTCGCCTTGTCGTAATTTTCGGCCCGCGCGCGAGCCGTGGCCCCCGTTGCGATGGTGGCGAGGCCGAGTAAAGAATTCGCTACCGAAATCGACCCGATGGCGCGGCGCTCGGCTAAGCGGAGGCCCAGTGTTTGACCTGTTGCTTGACTTGTTGGCCGCCGGGCTAGGCTCGGCGTCCCTCAATCCCAGGGTGGGCCGAGGCTCGCTGATCAGGGGCCGTAGCGGCCGGGAGCGATGATGCCCAGCGGGTCGACGGCGGACTTTACCGCCGCGACCATGTCCCAATAGGGGGAGCCTGGCCGCACCAGCCAATCCATCGCCTGAACCCCGACCCGGTACGGCAGGAAGCCCTCGTCCTTGCCGGCTTCGAGCAAGGCGAGATAGCAGGCCTGCGCCCGCCTTGTCGCCGCGGCGTCGCGCCGGTCGAACAACAGCGGCACCGAGCTGTCGAAGCATCTGTCCGACAAGCTGGTCAAGGTGATCAGCGGTTCGATCCCGTGGCGGGCGCAGACGTCGCCGACCATCGCCACATACCGTCGCACCCGAGGCGGCGACAGCGGGACCAGCGGGGAATACCAGATCAGCCCGCAGCCATCGGCGGCGGGATCGAGCGCTGCGCCGGGGTCGGGTGCGACGCCCGCTCGCCAATAAGCCAGCCGCAGTGCTACCTGGCTCGGCTCGCCGGCGATCAGCTGCATCGCCGAAGCAAGGGTCCGCGCGCGCCGCGCCAGCCGGTTGCCGCGAACGCCTGGCATGCGGCCGAGCCAGCGGTCGATCGCGGCGGCGGCCGAAGGGGTGACGAAGCGCAGTCCGCGAACCGCGGGCCTGAGTATCTTGCGGATCGCGCGCCGCGCCGCCTTGACGACCCCGGGGTCGCCGTAAAGCGCGCCAAAACCGGTCCATGCCGCGACCCGGTAAGACACCGCGAGGTCGGCGACGACAGCGGCCGGCAAGGCGCCCTCGGCTTCGGCTCGGTCGCTCGGGTAAGGCGCCGTCATGGCGAGGACGCGGTGGGTGTTCATCAGATTGACCGAGCCGATCACGCCCCCGAGCGCACGCAAGACCTGCTGCACCGCCGTGACCGCGGGTTCGAGGCCGGAATCATGGTCGACGGCGAACAGGAACCCCTCGATACGTTCCGGCCGCGGCGCCAGCGCTATCGTCATTTGGGTGACGACACCAAGCCCCGCCTGTGCAAAGAGGCCGTCGAGGTAGGGGCCGATGCCCCACTTATAGGCGCGGTCAATCGCTTGGCCGCCGTGTTCGCTGAGCGCCGAGCGATAGAGGCGACCGTCCGGCAGGATTGCTTCGATTGCGGTGACGGCCGCGAAATGATCGGCGTAGGGGGTGATGCCGTAGCCCCGTTCGAGGGCGTTGCCAACGAGACTGCAATGCGGGCCGGCGCCGGTCACCGGCACCAAAAACGGCAGCGCGTTAGCCTTGAGGAAATCGCTCAGCTGCTGCTGAGTGACCCCGGGCTCGATCGTGACCAGACCCGCTTGGGGATCCATCTCGACGATCCGGTCGAGCCCCGAAAGATCGACGACCACACAGCCGTCGCCCGCCGGAACGGCAGTGCCGTAACCCCAGTTGTTGCCGGTGCTGACCGGATAAAGGGGAACCGCGTGCTCGCCGGCGATCGTGACGAGGGCGCGGACGTCATCGACCGATTTCGGCTGCAACGCCGCCGGAATCGCGCGTTCGATGCCGGTCGTGCAGCTGCCGTAACGTTGCTGCGCAAGGGCGCCGGAGACGACCGCGGCCTCACCGAGACACTGGCGCCACGCCTGCGTCGCCGAGAACAGTTTTCCGGCGTCGGTCATCCGTCGATGTCGGATGACCGCAACCGTCGAAAATTTTTACAGTGCGAATGGCCAAATATCATCGCCGTCGGCAGCGACTGCTTCATCCGCTGCAGTCGCGACGCTTATCACATTGAAATACCGGCGTTTTAGGTAGAACCACCGCCGGCATGAAGGCGTCGGAGCACCAAGTAGGCTTGTAAAGAAAAGCGTCAGACAGTGCGGCTTAGGCTCCCCCTACGCGCGGCGCCGCCGTACCAACGCGGCAAACCCGAACAGGGCGCCGGCGCAGCAGGCCCAGCGAAGCCGGCTCGGGAACGGGGTCCGCCCGCCCGGGATCGCTGCTGGCGAGGCCGACTATGTCGGTGCCGGGGACGCTCCATGCACCGGCGCCGTTATGGGTAAAATTGTTGCTGAGGCGAACATCGGGGGTGTTGGGAAGCGCGGCGTCGTTTGGATCGAGCGTGAAAAAGTTGTCGTCGAGCGCGGTGGTCCAGAGGCCGGGGTCGGCAGTATTAACCGAGAGATAGCTCTGCGCAGTTCCGTCGCCGGTTCCGGGATTTGCTGGCGTGACGATTGTCGTCGTCGTGTCGCCGGCGCCATTGGCGCCATAAACGAAGTCAAGCTGCGCGAGAAAAGTGCAATTTGCGGTATTTCCTCCAGCACAGGTGTAGCCCGTGTATTGATTCTGCGCGGTGCGTTTGGCAAGATTGCTTGCATTCATTAAGTCGGTGCCGGGATTTTGACTGCTCCCGCTAAACAGATAGAGGTCGAGCACGCCGCCTGAAGCGGTCGAGAGAGAGCCGACCGTATCTACATGCACGCCATAGAATATTCCTAAAAGCTGTTCACCGCCGTTCTGGCCATTGAAAAACAGCTGGGCGCCGCCCCCCTGGATATCCGAGCCGGGCGGCGCGAGGACGGTGCCTTGCACGATTTGAGATATTTGGATGATGCCCCAGTTGCCCTCGGTGCCTGCGGCGTTTATCGCATTGTATGGGGTTGAATTGTTGGGTCCGGTGATGTCGTTGTTAGCGGCAAACTGCTCGTCGTCGAACAGATGGATCACGATGGGGCCGGTCGGCGGCGCCAAGGACGGGCTCGCATTCGAGGACCTGCCACCGACAACCAGGGCGGCGATGAGCGCCATCCCCGTCCACAGGTGCTGCTGTTTCATCCTGCAACCCTCTACGACATCAGGCTGGAATTTACCCGCCGTTCACCATGAAAGGAAAGCATGTTTTGTGCCAGCAGCACCGACAACAAAAAAGTCCAATTATTTAGTTGGTTAACGGCGATCACCGGGGTAGGGATGAAAAAACCTGTAAAGATCTCCGACGTCCCGATGCTTCAAGACGGCCTTTGGCTCCAAAGCTTTCGCGGTGACGCGGGCGTGGCGCCGAATAGGCGGGACAAAACCAATGCTTCGACCCGAGCGCCGCGGGGCAGATCTTGTTCATCGATCCACTCGACCCCGGCGTCGCTGTCGCGGGTAAATGGCGACGCCCAATGGATCTGGTAGAGCGGGAGCCAGCGCGATTGCGCCCCGTGACCGCTGATCGGCAGAGCAGCGCGCAGTGCGGTCCCGAGTTCCGAAAAGCTCCACGAGGCGCGCAGGGAATTCCGCGAATCCGCGCAAAAGGCCGCGCTTGCATCGGGTGTAAAAATGTCCGGCACCTCTTCGGCGGTGCGTCCGCGCCGTGGCCTGACATGATCGAAGATCCACAAAGACGCTTGCCCGCCGTCCACCGCCGCGGCGACCTCGCCCAGGCAGGCGCGAAGGTCTTCCCAAGCTGCCAGATGATGCATCGAGAAGACGCTGGTGACGATGTCGGCGCGGGCCGGGAGCAATCTGCGGAATTCCCGCATGTCGCCGTGCACCAGACGCACCCTGTCGTCAAGCCCGGAGGCGACCAGGTGTCGGCGTCCAACCGCGACCATGTCCTCGGCAAGATCGACACCGAGGATTTTGAGGTCGGGTCGACGCTTGGCGAGATAGGCCAGAAACCGTCCGCTGCCGCATCCAAGATCGACGAGCTGCGCCCCAGCGGGCGCCAGCCGGCTGATCGCCAGCGCGTTGAAGCGATAAATCGGCAGCAGGCCTTTCGTCCCCTCCCGGTCGAAGCCGGCGACACTGTCGGACGAGTCCATCACGGCAACAGGTTCGGGGGTGCGCGCCAAATTGGGCGGAAGGATCGCCTCGCGCAGCATCAGGCGAAGAATTCGCAAGACCGTCGCCACCGCCTTCAGCCTTGCTCCGTGCTGCGGTTGCGGCCGTGAGGCCAAGAGGTTTTTCGCATGCCGGTTTGCCGCAAGGCCAGCTTCGCGTATCCGCTGCGAACAGCTTTCATGAAAAGGTTCGGCCAGCTCACCAGCAGATCCGGCGCCGCGCGGGTGCTGCTGCTCGTTCAGCTGTTGGCGACGGTTGGCGCACTGGGCTGGGTCCCCGGCAATCTGGCAAAGCTGGCCGTCATGCTCCTGGTATGGCCGATTGGTTTCGGTCGGATCGCGGCGTCCGAGCTCGCGGCGATGGCCGCTGTAAACCTGTTGTTTGTCACAATGAACCAAGCGGCTTTGAAGCGGGGAATCTTCGCCTTCAGCCACCCCGATTTTTTGGGGATGCCGATCTACGAATACCTGATGTGGGGCTTTTACACGCTCCACACTGTACGCTTTGTTAACGGCGCGGCGCCGCACGGCCGCAGGATCGCCGCCGTGGTTGCGGCGGTCCTGTTCGCCGCGCCTTTTGCGACGATCGCCGAACCCGGTCTGCTGCTGCTGGTCTCGGCCGCGGCGCTCGCCGCCGCCGTCGCCGTGTTTCATCAGCGGATGGATCTGGCTTATGCCGCCTACATGGCGACGCTCGGCGCGATGATCGAATATGTCGGGGTGTCGACCGGGCAATGGCATTACCCGGGACAGCATTACGGCGGCGTCCCGCTGTGGTCTCTGACGATGTGGGCCGGGGTCGGGCTGTTTACGCGGCGTCTCGTCGTGCCGCTCCTGCAGCGGCGCGGGCACGACCCGGCTGGCGTCTGCTAGGCGGCGGCGAAAGCCGGAGCCGGCGGCAAGAGCCGTCCGGCGTCGGTGGCAATCTCCCACAGCTCGGGATGACACTCTTTGACGCGTTCGGCGAGGTGGGTCATCGCCGCCCATCCCGGCTGGCGCAAACCGTGATGGTCGACGAGGGCGCCGACCGGGTGGAACTCGATGCTCATCCGCCGCAGCAGCCGCAACAGCGCGGGCTCCATCATCGCCACGATGTGCGTGATCCCGGCGAGCGAGCTCATCATCACGATCGCCTGGATAAGGCCAAAGGTGATCATTGGAAGGGCTGTGCGGCGGCCGCTGGCCGAAGACCAACTCGCCTCGAGTGGGCGACGGTACGCCTTGGCGACGGCAAATCGGGACACTTCGGCGGCGCTGTGCAGCGGAAGCTTTGCGCTCGGCTTGCAGGCTCCCGCCAATCTGAAGACCGGAAGATCGTTGCCGATCTGCGGTAAAATCAATCGCACGGTTCCGGCTGCGGCGCCGGTCGCGCGATCGAGCACGAGAAAATGAAGCGATCGTCTGTCGTCGTGGTCGCGTTCGCGGCCATCGGGACATTCGTCAGCATTTTCAAAGCCTCGCTCTACGCAATAGACCTGAAAGCGAAGCTTAAAGACACGGTCGAGGAGTTCGTTCGAGTCCGCCGGCACCACGACCAGATGATGCTTGAAAAGCTCGAAGGTGCTGATTTCTGCGCCCGCCCACCGAGAAGTTCTACCACTTGGTTCGAACGGGACCGCAGTCGACATGTAACTTCTTCCCCCGCAACTTTTCTTGATGAGCAAAAGCCTGCGATCCGATTAGGGATCGTGCCTAATAACTTCAGGGATTTACGCCAGGATTGGCTGGTAAGATTGGAAGTCTTCTCAGAAATTTGATGACGGTTACGCGACAATTGCTGCCCCTGACGCGTCGTTTCCTATCGGATCAGGGTTGGGGAAGCCCAAAAGTTGCTGTACACAGGCTTGTTCAACTCTGAATTTCCCATGACGGTTAATAGAATGTCAATCGTCAAACTCACACAAGAGGATGTGGCAAGAATGAGGCATTGATGGCGGAGGCATAACTTTCTTGGAAGACGGGAATAGGCGTGGCGTCCAATGCCGGCAAAACAGAGCGGTTGGATCGCCCCGCGGCAGCTTTCGGGAATGGCGGCGGCGCTCGCCTGCGCCGGCGCCGGTTTGCGCCGGCGCCGAGTCACCTCCGTCGGGGGGCGGCCGTTTGGCGCCGCACTTCGCGCGGCCTCCCCGCGGTTCGGTATCGTGTCAGGCCAGCGCCGGGACGCCCTCGGTAACGGTTTCGAGCTGGCCCACCGTCTCGCGGCCGAACAGCACCGGGATAAAGGCGCCGATCGCGACCACGGCGAGGATCGTCCCGAAGAAGATCGGCGCCGAACCGGTGTGCGGCTCCATCAGAAACGGCGCCAGGACGCCGGCGAACAGGCGGCCGGTCGACTCGCCGAACGGCTGGCCGCGCCCCCGCAGCGCGGTCGGGAATTGCTCCGACAGATAAACGCGGCAGGCGGTGAACGCCGACAGCACGGTAAACCCGGTAATCAGCGCGCCGGTGACCATGACGACGGTCGCATATTGCCCGGCGCGGTGCGCCATCAGCATCAGGAAGAGACCGGGGAGCGAGCCGGCGAGCGCATAGAATATCGTCCAGCGCCGCCCGATGATCTCCATCAGAAACCCGGTGAACGCCTTTCCCGGGATGCTTGCAAAGTAGACCAGCGAGGTCAGCCCAAAGCTCAGGCTGACGGCGGCGCCCTGGTCGACGAGAGCCTTTGGCAGCAGCACCGAAATCAGGAAATAGGCGGTGCCGGCGCACACGCCGCTGAGAATGCCGACCGTGGTCCACCGCCGCTGGCCCGCGGCGAACAATGCCCAATAGGAGGGGAGCTGCTCACGCGCGGCGCGCTCGGCGCCGCCCAGCGACTCGACCGTCAGCGGCGGCACGCGGTTGCCCGATCGGCTGATGATCTGGTTGACAAGGTCGGCCGCCGCCTGAACGTGGCCCCGGCGCAAATGCCAGCGCGGGCTTTCGGGGATCACGAAATAAACCAGCACCGGCACCACGGTGATCGCCAGCCCGCCCGGCAATGCCAGAAAGCGAAAGGCATAGGGATTGCCGGCGAGCAGGAAGGCGATAAACGGCACCACCGTGAACGAGACCGCAAGTGCCATCTCGTAAATGGCTCCATAGGTGCGCCGGTGCTGCGCCGGCATCAACTCGGCCGCGATCGGAAACGCCGCCGAGACGGCAAAACCCGCGCCAAACCCGGTCAGCAGGCGCACGGTGATCAACTGGTCGGCGCTTTGCACGAGTGGGATCAACAACGTGAAAAAAGTCGTGGCGATCACCCCGATCAGCATGATCGTCTTGCGGCTCCAGTGATCTGACACCGCCGAGGACGCGAAGCCGCCGACACAGAGCATCAAGGTCGGACCGACCGCGAGCCAGCGGATGTCGGCGCCGGTCAGCTGCAGCGGCGCCTTGGCCAGCACCAGCAGCGAGCCGGTCAGGACCAGGTCGTAGCCCTCGATAAAGCCGACGAGGGCGAGCACGCCGATTAGCAATATGTGGTAACCGCCGAACGGGATGCTGTCGAGCTTGCGTCCGAGCGCATGGCTGGCGGCGCTGGCCGATCGGGCGAGCGGGCGGATTTCAGCCATTGTGATCTCCCAGGTTGGCCGAACCCTGGTGTCAGCACAGAATCCAAAATGGGCGGGTGTCGCACTCGCTGGATGTCAGATTGTCATAAGGTGACAGCCTGTCGCTGCGTCTACGCCTCGCCAATCAGGTCTTCTTACCGCCCACTGCCGGGCCGACGAGTTGCTCCTATTCGCGCGGTGCGGCGGCGCATTTTGGCTCGCCATTTTTGTCGGCCGACAAGGGCCTAGATCATAACGTAGCCTGGAGATTTGTCGTTGTCATGGGAAAAAAACATGGCGTTCGGGCTCGCCTTACTGGGCGCGTTTGCGCAGCAGGAATTCGCGGCCGGCCTTGACCATCGGCTTGCCGTCATAGGCGATGATGTCGGCGGTGGCGTAGGTTTCGCTCCACTGCTCGGGCAGGTAGGAGCCGGTGCCGATCACGTCGAGCGGGGCTGTGGCGGCCGCCATCATCCGGCATTTGGCCGGGCCGAAGCCGGAGCTGCCGACGATCTTGACCGCCGGAAGACCGGCTTCGTCGAGTATCCGGCGCAGTCGCCAGATCGCCGCCGCCGAGACCCCGGCGCCGACCAGATGGCGCAATTCCTCCTCGGTGCGATAGCCGCGGATCGACTGCGGCGCGTGTCGCTCCAGCATCTCGTAGGAGCGCGCCGGGTCGAGCCCTTCGCAATAGCGCCCGCCTGGGGTGTCGATGCGCACCGACAGCCGGCCCGCCGCGGCGAGCTCCGGGAAACGCCGGCCGACCGCGACCGCGTCGCTCGTCTCGCATCCGAAATAGTCGACCAGCACGGTCAACGGCTCGTCGGGGAAGGTCTCGTGGAACATTTCGGCGGCGCGCACCGTCGAGCCGGCGTAGCCGATCAGCGCATGCGGCATCGTGCCGGCGCCCTTGTCTTGGCTAAAGAAATGCGCCGTCGCGTCGGCGGCGCAACCGACAAAACCGACCGCACCCGCCTCGCGCCGCGCCGCCTCTGAGCCGACCGCTGCGGCATAGGCCATCATCTCGGCCATGTCGGCCCCGGCGCAGTGGCGCGCATCCATCGCCAGAAAGGCGACATGAGGCAGCTCGGCGCACATCGCGTAGGCGTTGTAGGCCGCGACACAGGCGGGGCCGAGCTGCTGGAGCAGCACGGTTTCGAGATCGACGAGGTGCGCCAGCGAGCCCGTCACATACAGGATCGGCTCGCCGGCCCCAACCAACGCGCCTTCCGGGTAGTTCAGCTCGATCTCGAAACGGGCGCCGCGCGCGGCGGCGGCCATTTCGAGAAACCCGATCGCCAGGCGCGGCGTCGAGATCACCGGGCGGCGCATGAACACCGCGTAGGTCGCCTGGCGATCGCCGAAACGTTCGACGATCGCCTTTGTCTTCAGGAAATAGCTGTCGGTCCGCGCCGCGAGCGACGGCGTCCCGTCAGCCGCCACCACCGCGGCCTACGAGACGGCAGCGAGCCGGGCGCGGCTCGGCAGACCGTTGCTCCGGCGCGCACGCTTCAGCGCGTCGGCGATCTCGAACGCGAGCTCCAATGCCTGGGTCGCGTTGAGCCGCGGGTCGCAATGGGTCAGGTAGCGGTCGGCGAGCGAAGCCTCGCTGATCGCCTGGGCGCCGCCGATGCACTCGGTGACGTTCTGGCCGGTCAGCTCGACGTGCAGCCCGCCGGCATAGCTGCCCTCGGCCGCATGGATCGCAAAGGCGCCGTGGACCTCGTCGAGGATGCGGTCGAAGCGGCGGGTCTTGTAGCCGTTCGACGAGGTGATCGTGTTGCCGTGCATCGGGTCGATGCACCACACGACCTCGCGTCCCTCGCGACGCACGGCGCGGATCAGCCGCGGCAGCCGCGCCTCGACCTGGTCGGCCCCCATGCGGGTGATCAGGGTCAGCCGCCCCGGCTTGTTCTGCGGGTTGAGCCGGTCGATCAGGCGGATCAGATCATCGGGTTCGAGCGTCGGCCCGCATTTCATGCCGACCGGGTTCCTGATCCCGGAGAGGAACTCGGCATGGGCGCCGTCGGCCTGCCGGGTGCGGTCGCCGAGCCACACCAGGTGCGCCGAGCAGTCGTACCACTCGCCGGTCGTCGAATCGACGCGGGTCAGCGCCTCCTCGTACGAAAGAAACAGCGCCTCGTGCGAGGTGTAGAGCTCGGTCTCGCGGATCTGAGGCGCGGTTTCCGAGGTCAGGCCGCAGGCTTCCATGAAATCGAGCGTCTCGGTCAGCCGGTCGGCGAGCTCGCGGTAGCGCTCGCCGGCGGCCGAGTTGGCGACAAAATCCTGGTTCCAGGCATGGACCCGGTGCAGGTCGGCGTAGCCGCCCTGGGCGAAGGCGCGCAGCAGATTGAGGGTCGCGGCCGACTGGCTGTAGGCCTGGATCATGCGCTGCGGATCGGGCTCGCGCGCCGCCTCGGCGAAGTCGAGGCCGTTGATGATGTCGCCGCGATAGGAGGGCAGGGTTTCGCCGTCGCGGGTCTCGGTATCGGAGGAGCGCGGCTTGGCGAACTGCCCGGCCATCCGACCGAGCTTGACCACCGGACAGCCGGCGGCGTAGGTCAGCACCACCGCCATCTGCAGCAGCACCTTGAACATGTCGCGGATGTTGTTGGGGTGGAACTCGGCAAAGCTCTCGGCGCAGTCGCCGCCCTGCAGCAAAAACGCCTTGCCGGCGGCGACCGCCGCCAGCCGCTCTTCGAGCCGCCGCGCCTCGCCGGCAAACACCAATGGCGGGAAATTGTGCAAGGTTTCCTCGACGCGGCTGAGCGCCGCCTCGTCGGAATAGCCCGGCACCTGGCGGATCGGCAGGCCGCGCCAGCTGCCGGGAGCCCATTTCTCGCTCATGTCACAATTCCTCCGCGCGTTGTCGTCGCGCCTTCGCTCGTCGAGCATTTGGGGCCGATCGGGTCATGCATCACCTCCTGGGTTGGAGGCCGCTCCACCATCGGCGACATTCGGATCACGGGTGAGCCTGAAATGCGAAAGCCGCCTCGGGTGCGGGCGGCTTCGGGAAAAACGCGGGTGCGCGATCCTAGGCCGCCGTCATGTACCGGCAGTACCAAAATCGCGCAAAAAAGCAGGCGCTGGATCGCATCATGGGGCGCACGCTAACCGCGAGACACGCCGCACGCAAGCGCTTTGTGCGCCGGAACGCGTCCTCGCTTCACCGCGCCGGGCGCTATCTCTCGATCACGAACGGCCGGACGGCGCGGACGAAATCCTCTTCGGTTGTCCGATGCTCGACCAAGCCGATCACCACATCGGCCCAAGCCGACGTGTCCTCGATCGCGAGATCGTAGCCGTTCATGTTGAGAAACTGCACCATTGCTACAAAGCAGGTGCGCTTGTTTCCTTGTGAAAACGCGTGCGCTTGAGCAATGCCTGCCAGCAACCTGACAGCCAGTGCCACGATGTCTTCTTCTCCATAAGCAAACGCATTTTGCGGGCGCGCCAGGGCGCTTTCCAGCAGCCCTCGGTCGCGGAGAAGATGCGGCTCCCCCGTTATTGCAACAACCGCCTGGTTGGTCTCGATGACTGTCTCAAGCGACAGCCATTGCGGCTCATTTGGCAAGTTCTGCCAGGATCTTGGGAAAGCGGGCGATGATCTCGCGGTTAGTTCAGCCTGATTGATCTTGCCACCCATGGCCCGCGCCCGCAGGATTTCGTTGTCCGAGGGCTGGCCGGGCGTGGTGTCCGGTCTTCGGCTGTTCCTCGCGAAGATCGTGGGTATCCGGCATGAAGAGGCGATCAGCTCAGAACCGTGTCCGACGCGTACCCGGCATACTCGGTCAGCGCGCTTTTCGGCCCGCAATCACGGGCGAAATGCCGCTGCGCTCTTCTCTACGCTGGCATCGTACGAGTGCTCACCAAGCACGCCGTGCTGGCGCACAGCCTCAAGTCGAGATCGGTTTCGTTCCTGCGCAGTTTTTCGAGCTGATCCGGTCCCGAGCCTCGTCTAATCCAAATCGGTGGCCAAGCATCTGCAACCGTCCGCCGGCTGAATCTCGTGATCGGCATCGGCATTTCGAATCCCTCACCTCTGAAACTAATAACGTGAACCGCAAAATTCGTCGAAGGCCGTCCTGCCGCTATTCCGCCGCCAGTTTCGTTGGGCGGACGGCTTTTTCGCGCATCGTGACGAATTCCTCGGCGGCACTCGGGTGGATGCCGACGGTCTGGTCGAATTGCCGCTTGGTGGCGCCGCATTTGACCGCGATCGCGAGGCCCTGGACGATTTCGGGCGCGTCGGGACCGAGCATGTGGCAGCCGACGACGCGGTCGCTCGCGGCGTCGACGACGATCTTCATCAGGGTGCGCTCGTCGCGCCCGGAAAGCGTGTTCTTCATCGGCCGGAAGCGGGCGCTGTAGACGTCGACCTCGCCGTATTTGCGGCGCGCCTCGTCCTCGGTCAGCCCGACCGTGCCGATCGGTGGCTGGCTGAACACCGCGGTCGGCACATCGGCGCGGTCCATCCTGATCGGGTTGTCGTTGTAGAGCGTCTCGGCGATGGCGCGGCCCTCGGCGATCGCCACCGGCGTCAGGTTCAGCCGGTCGGTCACGTCGCCGACAGCGTAGATGTTGGGCACCGTCGAGCGCTGCCATTCGTCGACCACGACCGCACCCTCATGGTTCACTTCGACCCCGACCTGAGCGAGACCCAAGCCGCGGGTGTTGGGTTTGCGGCCGGTGCAATACATGACGAGATCGGCCGAAATTTCCGCGCCGTGGGTGGTGAACACCGAATAGCCCTGTTCGTATTTTTCGATGCGCGCGACCTGGGTGCGGGCATGGATCTCGACCCCGCGGGTGCGCATCTCCTGCGCCAACGCCACGCGCAAATCGTCGTCGAAGCCGTAGAGCAAATCCTCGCGGCGGATGATTTCGATGACCTCCGACCCGAAGCCGCGAAAGATGCCGGCGAACTCGACCGCGATATAACCGCCGCCGACGATGACGATGCGCCGCGGCAGGCGCGGCAACTCGAGCGCTTCGTTCGACGAGATCACATGCTCGATGCCGGGGATGTCGGGCACGGTCGGATGCCCGCCCGTCGCGATCATGATCTTGTCGGCGGTGTAGGTTCGGCCGCCGACCTCGACCGTGTGCGGGTCGGTGACGACGCCGCGCCCCTCGATCAGCTCGACCTTGCCGTTCTTCAGCATCGTCCGGTAGATCTGCTCCAGGCGGTCGAGCTCCTTGTTTTTGGCGGCAATCAGGCTTGGCCAGTCAAAGCTCGGCATCGGCACGTTCCAGCCAAAGCCGGCGGCGTCGGCAAAGGCGTCGGCAAATTGGGCGCCGTAGACCAGCAGCTTTTTCGGCACGCAGCCGCGCATCACGCAGGTGCCGCCGACCCGGCTCTCCTCGCAGATCGCGACCCGCGCGCCATAGCCGCCGGCGCGGCGCGAGCCGGCAACGCCGCCGGAGCCGGCGCCGATCGTGAACAGGTCGAAATCATAGCGCGGCATCGGGCTCCACTCCGTCATTGCAGGTTTTGCGACCTTCTGGTTGTCACAACCGAACCATCGTCGCAAGCTCTTGACCGACAATATAGGCAGGACGGTCGCGTCGCAGCATTGCCGCGACCGCATTCGCGACACATTGGAGATCCTCGGCTGCGCGCTGCGGTGAAATGGGAGGGCAGGGCATGTCTTTGTCGAATGACCGCGTTCCGGTCGACCATCACGATTGGCATTCGCCGGGTTATGTCGAGGAGTGGATCGCGCGCGATGTCACGCGCGACGACGAGCGCCGCCTGCGGCTGCGGCGGATGCTCGCCGCCGCTCCCTTCGCGGCGGATGCCGAGATCGCGGTGCTCGATGTCGGCGGCGGCTATGGTGTGGTGACCGAGGAGGTATTCCGCGCCTTTCCCCGCGCCGTCGTAACCTTGCAGGATTATTCGCAGCCGATGCTCGACCAGGCGCGTCAACGCCTGGCGCCGCACGCGGAGCGGGTGAACTATGCGGTCGGCGATTTGCGCGACCCGGCATGGACCGACGGCGTCGGCGGCCCGTTCGACCTCGCGGTCTCGGCCATCGCGATCCACAATCTGCGCGATTTGGGGCAGATCGCCGCCAGCTACCATGCGGTTGCCGGAGTGCTGAAGCCCGGCGGCGTCTTTCTCGATTACGATCTGTTCGACTTGATCGGCGGGATCGACGCGCAGATGCAGACGATCCGGGAGGCCGGCTTTGCCGCGGTCGACTGCCTGTGGCGCGAAGGGCGGCTGGCGATCATCCGCGCCGGACAGCCGCGCGGCGCCGGCTGACACTTGCTCGCGCATATCGCGATCGCGCATCGCATGCTTGCGCGCGCGTCTCGCCTGTCGCATGGTCGGCGCATCGAAGATGCGGCCTCGCTCGCCGAGGCGGGGCCTCGCGGGGGACCACCCGACGGAGACGATCGAATGAGCAGCACGCCGGGGCGGGCGGGGCAGGCGCGTGCGCTGTCGCAGCTGGTGGCGGCGCCGCTGACGCCGGCCGCGATCTTTCTTGTCGTCACGGTCAACCCCGGGCCGGAGGCCGAGACCGCGGTGCGCGGGCTGTGCGCCGACATGGCCAATTTGCTGCGCGCGGTCGGGTTTCGCGATCTCCAAGGCCGGCTGTCCTGCATCACCTCGTTCGGATCCGAGGTGTGGGATCGCCTGTTCGGCATGCCGCGCCCGGCCGAGCTGCACCCGTTTCGCGAGATCCGCGCCGGCGCCCGCCTCGCGATCGCCACACCCGGCGACCTCCTGTTCCACATCCGCGCCCAGCGCATGGATCTGTGCTTTGAGCTGGCGAGCCAGATCATGAACCAGATCGGCGATTTCGTCGCGGTGGCCGACGAGGTCCACGGCTTCTCGTTTTTCGACCAGCGCGACTTGCTGGGGTTTGTCGACGGCACCGAGAACCCGGACGGCGAGGCGGCGCTCGACGCCACCCTCGTCGGCGGTGAGGACCCGCAATTCGCCGGCGGCAGCTATGTGATCGTGCAGAAATACCTGCACGACCTCGACGCCTGGAACGCATTGCCGACCGAGACGCAGGAACGGATCATCGGCCGCACCAAGCTGACCAATGTCGAGCTCGACGCCGCGGTCAAGCCGAGCTTTGCGCATAACGAGCTGACCAAGATTGTCGAGAACGGCGAAGAGGTCAAAATCGTGCGCGACAACATGCCGTTCGGCGAAGTCGGGAAAGGCGATTTCGGGACCTATTTTATCGGCTACGCACGCTCGCCCCACACCATCGAGCAGATGCTCGAAAACATGTTTGTCGGCAAACCGCCTGGAAATTACGACCGCATTCTCGATTTCAGCAACGCCGTGACCGGCAACCTGTTTTTTTCGCCGACCGCCACCTTTCTCGATGACGTGACGGTCGACGCGCCGGCAGGCGCCGCGGTGGACGAAACTCCTCAACCCAACGCGTCGGTGCACGATGGTTCGCTCGGCATCGGCTCCCTAAAGACCTAAAGAGAGGCAGTCCTGATGAATAATCTGCATCGCGAACTGGCGCCCATTTCGGATGCGGCGTGGGCGCAGATCGAAGAGGAAGCCTCACGGACATTGAAGCGCTACCTCGCGGCGCGGCGGGTGGTCGACGTAGAGGGGCCGGCCGGCACCATGCTGTCCGCCGTCGGCACCGGGCATCTGCGCAACATCGCGTCGCCGGGCGACGGCATCATCGCGCGCCAGCGCGAGGCCAAGTCGTTGGTCGAATTGCGTGTGCCGTTTGAGCTCGACCGCCAGATGATCGACGACGTCGAGCGCGGCGCCAACAATTCGGACTGGCAGCCGGCCAAGGACGCCGCCAAAAAGATCGCCTTTGCCGAGGACGGCGCGATTTTCGAAGGCTATCAAGCGGGCGGCATCCAGGGCATCCGGCAGGGCGCCAGCAACCCCGCGGTGACCCTCCCGGCGGATGTGGTGGACTACCCGGACGCGATCGCGCATGCGGTGAGCGAATTGCGCCTCGTCGGCGTCAACGGCCCCTATTCGGTGCTGCTGGGGGCGGCGCCCTATACCGCCGTCGCCGAGGCGAGAGACCACGGCTACCCGGTATTGCAGCATATTCACCGGCTGGTCGAGACCGAGATCATCTGGGCCCCGGCGATCCCCGGCGGCTTTGTGCTGACGACCCGAGGCGGCGATTTCGACCTGCATATCGGCCAGGATTTCTCGATCGGCTATCTGAGCCACGACGACAGTGCCGTCCGCCTCTATCTGCAGGAAACCTTCACCTTCCTGCTGCTGACGAGCGAAGCCGCGGTCGCGCTGACGCTTCCGCCGGCGTAAGCGCGCCGCGCCGTCGTTGCGACGCCCCCGGATGCCGACGGGCCGATGCCGACGGGCCGAGGCGCCGGCATCTATCCCGGCACGGCGCCGCGTGACGCGCGGCAGTGGGGCTGTTCCGGGGACTATTCCGCCGGGCGTTCGTAGCGGACGCGGCCGTCCTTCAGGGTCAGCTGGGTGAGTAGGCGGCGTTTGCCGCGCACGGTGTTGCCGTCGGTGTCGCGGAATTCGTAATCCCCGTCGCGCAGCTCGAGGACCGCCACGTCGGCGTTGGCGCCGGGCCGCAAGGTTCCCACGATCCCTTCGAGACCCAGGATCTTTGCCGGGGTCGCGGTCGCGCGCAGCACCAATTCGTCGAGCCCGACCCCGAAATGCAAGAGCTTTGACATCGTCGTCGTCAGATCCCAGACCGGGCCCCGCGTCGCGGTCGTGAAGGTCAGGTCGGTCGAGACCGTGTCCGGCAAAAAGCCCTGGTCGAGCGCCTTTTCGATCAAGGGGAAATTGAAATGCCCGCCGCGGCCGTGGGCGCAGTCGAAGATGATGCCGTGGCGCTGCGCCTCGACCACCTCCTTCAGGATCAGCTCCTTCGCCGGCCCCATGATGCCGTGGTCGCGGCCGTGAAAGCAGTGGGTGATGATGTCGCCGGGCTTCATGCAGGCAAGGATTTCGGGCAATGGCAACGGGGTGTCGGTGATGTGGATCATCATCGGCACGCCGGCCATGTCGGCGGCCTTGCGCGCCAGCTTGACCGGTTCGGTCGTGTATTCCCAGACGATGCCGGGGCCGTAACGCAGCTTGACGCCGATCGCGATATCGCGGTTCTCGGCGATCGTGCGGGCGCAGCCCTCGGGGTCGGCATAGGGAAAATGAGCAAGCTCGCCGCAGCGCGAGGTGCCGGCGATGCCGATCGCCGACAGGTTGACAAAAGCGCGGGCGCGGGTACGCACCGCCCGGTCGACGACAAAGCGCAGGCCGGCGAAATTCGCCGACCCGGCGCTGCCCGCGTCGCATACGGTGGTGACGCCGCTCGCATTGCAGAAGCGATCGGTGTTTTCGCCCATGTCCGAGGAGTTGACAAAGATGTGCGCGTGGACGTCGACGAGGCCCGGCGTCACGTAGCGGCCCTTGGCGCTGACCGTCGCGCGCGCTTCCTCGGCGGCGAGGGCGGGCGCCACCTCGACGATCTTGCCGCCGGCGATGCCGACATCCATCAACCCGCGCAGCCCGCTGCCGGGGTCGACGACTTCGCCTTCGCGAATCAACAGATCGTATTTCATGATGTTCTCCGCGGTACGATGGCCGGCGGCCTCATCGGCGAATGGTAGCAACCGCCGGCGCACGCGAACAGTGTTGCCGCCAAACGCGGCGTTGATTTATTTGCTCGACTTTAGTGGAAGCTGTTAGCGTGATGCGTGATATCACCAAATCAACAGCAAATTGGGCTGCGCGGGCAATGACGCCGACCCTTCCGAGGCGCGGCGATCCGCCGATCTTTCACCTCGTGCTGATAAAGCCGACCCATTACGACGACGACGGCTACCCGATCCGTTGGGTCAAGGCCGCGATCCCGTCGAACACGCTCGCCTGCCTTAACGGGCTGGCCGAGGACGCGCAGCGGCGCCAGGTGCTCGGGCCGGGGGTGGCGATCCGCCTCCATACCTTTGACGAAACCAACCAACGCGTCCGCCCCGAGCGCATTATCCGCGCCATCCGCAAGGCCGGCGGGCGGGCGCTGATCGGGCTGGTCGGGGTCCAGTCGAACCAGTTCCCGCGCGCCGTCGACCTCGCCCGGCGGTTTCGCGCCGCCGGACTGCCGGTGTGCATCGGCGGGTTTCACGTTTCCGGCACGATCGCGATGCTGCCGCGGATGACGCCCGAGATGACCGCGGCGCAGGCGCTCGGCATCTCGTTTTTCGCCGGCGAGGCTGAGGCGGGGCGTCTCGACCGGGTCATGCAGGACGCCTGGGACGGCGCGCTCCAGCCGGTCTACAACTACATGAACGACCTGCCGGGGCTCGAAGCGGAGCCGCCGCCGATATTGCCGCCGCGGCACATCCGGCGGATCTCGGGCTCGCTGTCGAGCCTCGACCTCGGGCGCGGCTGCCCCTACCAGTGCTCGTTCTGCACGATCATCAACGTCCAGGGACGCAAGAGCCGGTATCGCACCCCGGACGACCTCGAACGGGCGATCCGCGAGAATTACGCCCAGGGCATCCGGCGGTTTTTCGTCACCGACGACAATTTCGCCCGCAACCGCAATTGGGAGCCGCTGTTCGACCGGATGATCCAGCTGCGTGTCGGCGAGGGGCTCAAAATCGGCTTTACGATCCAGGTCGACACGCTGTGCCACCGCATACCGAATTTTATCGAGAAGGCGGCGCAGGCCGGGGTGCGCCGGGTCTTCATCGGTCTCGAAAACATCAACCCGGACAATCTGATCGGCAGCAAGAAGCACCAGAACAAGATTACCGAATACCGCGTCATGCTGCAGAAATGGCACGAGCACGGGGCGATCACCTGCGCCGGCTACATCATCGGCTTTCCCGGCGACACCAAGGAATCGATCCTGCGCGACATCGACATCATCAAGCGCGAATTGCCGCTCGACGTCCTCGAATTGTTCTATCTGACGCCGCTGCCGGGCTCAGAGGACCACCGAGCCCTGTGGAACGACGGCGCGTGGATGGACGACGATCTGAACAAATACGATTTGTATCACCTGGTCACGAACCATCCGCGCATGTCGGCCGCGGATTGGGAGGGCGCTTACCGCGCCGCGTGGGAAAGCTTTTACAGCTTCGACCACATCCGCACGATTTTGCGCCGGGCGGCGGCGAGCCCGCAGGGCCGGCCGCAGACCACGCTGACGACGCTCTTGTGGTTCAAGCTGATGACGATGTTCGAGGGGGTCCACCCGCTCGAAGGCGGCGCTTTTCGCCGCAAGGCGCGGCGCGAGCGGCGGGACGGCCTGCCGCGCGAAAACCCGCTCCGGTTCTACCCGCGCGAAGCGGCGGAAATCGTCGTCAAGGCCGCGCGCTATTGGTCGGTCTATCGCCGCGCCAAAACGATTCTGGCGGAGACGGTCGCCTCGCCCGATCGCTGGACATACACGGATTTGTCGATCGCGCCACCGGAAGAAGACGAGTTCGACAACCTCGACCTATACCAAATGACCAATGGCGGCGAAGCGGCGCTCGCCCGCAAGCGCCGCGACGACGCGCTCCGTGTCAAGGTGCAGTGACCGCGCGACTTCATAGAAATGCGATTATCTCAAACCTATATGGATCACGAATTACAACATGGGCCTGGTCTCCATAACTCGCATCGAGCCCCAATTTTGTCTGATATGTGGCGCGGTGGCCAATTCCCGCGAGCACAAATTCAAGCGCTCTGATCTCCTCAGGTCGCCCCGAGGATTTTCCCCGGGTCAAAGTGTTTTTCTAGGGAAACGGGGATTTCAGCCATTACAGGGACCAAACAGCAAACTTTTGAAATTTGGCAAGGTCCTGTGCCAGGATTGTAACACAACTCGCTCTCAACCATACGATCGGGCGTACGAATGCCTATCAACATGGCTCGCTGAGGAGGGTAAAAATTTCCTGCAACTCGAGGAAATGGATTTTAAGCGGGTGTATGGGGACAAATTCGAAGTCGAAATTCTAAATTTCCTTCGTTATCTAGTCAAGCACTTAGCATGCAAAATCGGGGATGCTGGATTTGATGTGCCGGAGGCGCTGCGAAACGCTCTTACCAGTACCGACCTCTCGCCGTTTTCGGCATCCTTTGCGGTAAATGTTACATGGGCTGGATTGCCGGAGGCTGAGGCCGTCCTTGTCAATTATCCAATAATCGGAATTAAATATGATGACCAATTCAGTGATCATTTTCTTTCTGGGTTCAGCGTCGGGTATTTCGCAGTAGTATACAGGATTGGATTTCCGATATACATGCCTTGGGAAGGTGAACAGATTAGTTGTGCGAAGCGGATCGTCAGGCTTGGACGGTGCGATCCCGCCGGCCGACGAAGCTTTCGAATCGGAGATCGCGATTTCAGAATGCCTGTGCTTACGGATGGACAGCGGTGCCATATTTTGGATAATCGGCCTCGGGAGGACATGTCAGACGGAGAACGGCTGGCGGCATGGCTTACCGGAGTCCATCAAATATTATTACCCGGCTACCCTGATCTGACAAAGTCGTACCTTGAGAAGAATCTAACACTGCCTGTGTGCAGGGAGATATGGGATACGGCATTCTCCCTTGAGGAAGCATTTTTATAGTATACCAGCATTAGGCAGGCTGGTATGCCATTTGAGATAACGCCTCAGAGCACCGGCAACATCCTTATCCCGGAGCGATGTTTTGGCGTTTCGCCGCACTGCGCTCACACGGACTAAGCCCGGCCGGACGAAAGGCGGCGCTCAGAAATCGAGATCGGCGTAGTGCGGCGGCGGCGGCACGCCGGGCAGGTGGTCCGCCAGCAGCGGCCGGAAACTCGGGCCGCGACTTGATCCGGGCATACCATTCCTTTGCCGGCTCGTGGTCGTCCCAGGGCACGTCGCCGAGATAGTCGAGGCTCGACAATTGCGCCGCCGCGGTGATGTCGGCGATCGAGAAATGGTCGCCGGCGAGCCAGCGGCGCCGCTCGACCAGATAGCCGATATATTCGAGATGGTGCGGCAGATTGGCGTGCCCGGCGCGAATCGCCTGAGAGTTCGGCTGCCCGTGGCCCTGATAGCGTTTCATCATCTTCTCGCCGAGCAGGTTCTCGGTCACCTCCAGGTGCATCTTGGTGTCGAACCACGCGGTCAGCCGGCGCACCTCGGCGCGGTCGATCGGGTTGATGCCGATCAGCATCTTTTCGCGGTACACCTCGTCGAGATATTCGACGATTGCCGCCGCGTCGGCGAGCACCGCGCCGTCGGGCTCGATCAGCACCGGCACGTCGCCGGCCGGGTTGAGGGCGAGGAATTCCGGTCGCCGCTCCCAGATCTTCTCGGCCTTCAGGGTGAAGTCGAGGTTCTTTTCCCGCAGCACGACGCGCACCTTGCGCGCCGCCGGGGACAGCATCGTGTGGTACAAAACCCGCATCGCGGCGATTGTAGCAACCAGCCTTGCGCCGCGAACAACCCTCGACCTTTACGGTGGGCCACGGCGGGGCCGAACCTTGGCGGCCGGACGTGAGAAGAACCACACTCACGCCCGAGCGATGGTAATACCCATGCGCAAACCGCACCAATCGTCGGGCTAGCGAGGCATGCATCGCCATATCCGGATCATCGGTTTTGCCGCGGCACTTGTGACCCTGAGCGCCATCGCTGCGCCGCCGCAACAACTGATCCTCGTCAAACCGGCGGCAGGCGGTGATCAGGCGGCAGGCCCCGCGCCGCCCGCCTGCGCCTCACTGGCCGGCTCGTTAAAGCAACCTGCACAAACGGTGTGGCTGCGCTTGTGCTCAGGCGAGGCGGTCGATCTTTCAAAAATCGCCGGGGTCGGTAGAGGGACCTTTCTCGACGAGATTATCGCCGATCCGTCGCGCCAGGCCATGTTGAAGGATGCCCGCATCAAATCGGGAAAGGCACTCTCGACGCTTTAACGATGCACGGCCTCGAGGCGCGGTCGCTGAGCGACTGCGGTCACGGTTGACAACGATGTTACTATTTACGACAGTGCGCAGCGGGGGCGGCATCGCAGACATCGAGAACCTCACGACGGGCCGATTTCGGCAGTCCTCGTCGGGACTGAAAAACTCGCTCTGTGTGCTCAATTCGCACCTCGACAGCTTCTCGGTGAATAAAAGCGACGACCCGAATCTCGGTATTTTCACGTCGCAGGTCGGCAGCGTCAGATATTTCCAACATCGGCAATTCGAACATGATCTTATGGTCGGTCGGAGGGCAAAACGTCGATATCCTCTACTCCGGAAAGCTCAGGGTCTCGCTGAGCGACAGCGCCCTCACCGGCAACATCCGTTTGCTCAATAATCTGTGGCAGGCCGGGAATGCGCCGGTACCGCCGCGGATATGCGGACGGGCTTGGCAGGATAAGGCACCGGTCGTGCTGAGCTACGTTCAGGCTCAGCAATTTGTATTGTTTTCGGGATTCGCCGGTTCTTCGCCGCCGCCTCTCGGCGTCGAGCACGCCAAATTCGATACCGTGTCGTTCGGTCCCGATCCGCTTCCCGCAATTGCCGGCATCGGGGCGCCCAGCGATCACGAGCAATCGCTCGAAGGCCCGCAATACCTGCCCTTTCTCGCCGCCGCGGCCGCAATTACGCGGCGAACGGACGCACCGATGCGGCGCGAGAAATCACCTATCAAATCAACCTGCTGAATAAACCTCCGATAACCGGGCTGTCCGATATCTGGGACAGCGTCATCTGGTGGCTGAGACGGATCAGCGTCGGTTTTGGACAGCGCGTGCAATGGGGCATCTATTGGATCATCGGGCTGGTTCTGATCGGCTGGTGGATCTTCCGCTCCGGGCGCAAGGCTCTGGTGGATCCGAAAACGCGCCCCGACAACTGGATGCTGTTCGCCATCGACACCGTGATCCCGGTTATTCACCTGGATCGCAGACACGCCGACGTGGCCTTTACCGGCTGGCGGCAATGGTATCTGAGTTTTCTGAGGGTGATGGGGGCAATTCTTGTGTTCCTGGTCTTCTACTTCCTGCAGCAGGTGCTTCTGGGAATCGGATGACGCGCTGTCGGCGCGGACGCTGGCTCACAATGCGGGATCGGGTCCCAAATCACTCTTTTTCGAAGACGGCGCAGGTGATGCGGTACTCGGCGACAAGCCAATAGAGCTTGGCCATCGAGCGCTTCCATTTTTCCCAGGACGCGAACGGTGCGGGAAAGCGGGCGATATGGCGCAGCACAATCCACGGCCGCCGGCGGATGTCGTCGCGATACGACAGGCCGGAGCCGACGATCGCCGCGTCGAGCAGGCGAGCGCCGGGAAACAGCGCCGCCAATTCGGCTGGGCTCGGCCGAAACATCGTGTCGATCGGATCGCGGTGATACGGGTAGCTGAACGGCACCGTGACAAAGGCGAGCCCGCCGCTCGGCAGGATGTCGAGGCAATGGCGGGCGAGCCGCTCCGGTTCCGTCACATGCTCCAACAGGTTGCAGCACAACAACGCCTGCGGCCCGAGCGCGCGCAGCCGCGGCAGATCGGCGGGATCGACCAGGTCGGCGCGGATGTCGACCCCGGGCTCGTCGCGCCGGTCGACGTGGACGATGTCGACGCCGCGAGCCCGCAGCGGCCGAAACAGCCTTTCCTCGGTCCAGGGCTGGACCTGTTCGCGGAACAGGGCGGTGCTGCTGCCGAGATTGAGCAGCGGCGACAACCGCTGCGGCGCAAACCCGTCGAGCGCAGCATGCAGCCACCGGGCTTCGGCTTCGAACATGTCTGTCCCGAAGGGGCTCTCAAACGACGCACCATGCCCGATGGCGCCGCGTCGCGAAAGCGCCGCGCACCCATGCCCGATGGCGCCGCGTCGCGAAAGCGTCGCGGCAGGCCCACCGGGTCGGTCAGGACCGCATCAGAAGCGTTCGACCCACGGCCGCAGCTCGACCTCCCAGGTCCAGGCCGAGCGCGGTTGGTGAAGTATGCCGAGATAGCTCGCGGCGATCGCGTCGGGATCGAGCATGCTGTCCGGCTTGTCGGCGGGCTCGACCCGCCCCGGGTTGCGGATCGCGCCGTCGATCACAAAGTGCGCGATGTGGATGCCCTGCGGCGACAATTCGCGCGCCATGCTCTGGGCCAGCCCGCGCAACGCGAACTTGCCCATCGCGAAGGCCGCGGACAGCGGATACCCCTTGACGCTCGCCGAGGCGCCGGTGAACAGCACAGCACCATGACCTTTCGGCGTCATTCGCCGCACCGCTTCGCGCGCCACCAGAAATCCGCCATAGGCGCTGACCATGATCGCGTGCTCGACCTCTGCCGGCACGAGGTCGGCGACCGGGCCGCGGGCGCGGGCGCTGGCGTTGTAAACGACGACCTCGGGCATGCCGATGGCGCCTTCGACTGCGGTGAACATCCGCGCCACCTGAGCCGGGTCGACGGCGTCGCAGCCAAATGCCCGGGCCCCGGTCTCGGCGCATAATGGCGCCAGCTTTTCGGCATCGCGGGCAGCCAGCGCCACGCGCATTCCTTCGCCGGCAAAGAGTCGCGCCAAGGAGGCGCTGAGGCCCGGCCCGGCGCCCACGATCAGCGCTGATTGATAGTTCGGCTTCGCCATGCTCGGTCTCCTCGGCTGCTGGTTCTGATCAACTCCGTTCCACAATAGCACCGATGCCCGATCGCGAAGGGGCGGTTGTCAGCGCGGTAAACTGAACCGAACCTTGGCGGCTGAGGCGCGCTTACCGGGGATGCGCCTGTCCTGTCAGGTCGGTGACGAAGATCGAATTAACTATCATTACCAATAAGTTAACCATCAATTTTGAGAGAGATTTTGCCTACTGCGCGTAGCTTCGGCGCTCGACAATGATGGTTAGTCAGCTCCGGGGAGCAAGAACATGTCGCAGAGCGACTACGAGGCGGCGGTTGCCGCGTTTATCCGAACCAATGGCGTCACCCGGTGTCCGACCGCTTGTGTCGTGCGCACTCAAGGAACCGTCAGCCCGGCTGACCAGGAAGCGCTGCGACAGCGCGCCGACGAGGGCGAAAATCGCCGCACTCGCCGCCGTTTTGTGCCGGTGCTGTTCGGTAAACAAAGCCTCGCATCGCGTTAGCTCGATTGCGGCGCGCCGGTGAAAAGCCGATCCGGAAGGGCGTGAGGCGAAACGTGGGGCGGCAAGCGAGGCTTCGGCAATCGCCGGGCCTCTCTTTAACGCGGTCGCCCGACCACCGCGGCTAGCTAGAGGGCTTTCCGATCAGGTTGAATAGCCGGCTCGGTTAAAAAAATTCTCCGTTCCTTCAGCTTCGCGGCGCCGAAGGAGCCGGGGAGGCGGCTGGAGCGGCGGCATGGTCGGCGGGCGCGTCGGCGGCGGCCACCGGCATCTGCGGGAGGGGTGGGAGGCATTTCGCCACCAACACGGTCAGGTCGAGCATGCCCAATCCGATCGCGACCGCGAGTAGCCAGGCATTCATCTCGCTGGCGACGCGGTCGAGGCGGCCCATTTGCTGTTTCATCCGAAGTCCCGCGTGACTGATCCTATCCAGGTAAACGATATAGTCACCTTTGCTGCGATGCAACATCATATTTTGCAATCAGTTATGCAAAAATGTGTGAGGTATTGCTGCAATGCAAAATAATAGCAGCTCGAGCACGACGGCGCCGGCCTTCGCGTTGTCAGCTAATCAGAACACCCTCCATGGGGCAGCTTGGCGCTCGCGCCCGCAGGTTCACGATCCACCGTAAACCGGGATGACGGCGCCGCGGGTCACCTGGTTTTCAGCAGACGCAAGAAAGCTGATCAGGCGGGCGATGGCCGCGGGCGCTACCCATCGACTGAAGTCGGCGCCAGCCATCGCGGCCCGGTTCGCCGGGGTGTCGAGGATCGACGGCGCCACCGCGTTGACCCAGAATCTCGTCGTCGACGGTTTCCTGCGCCAGAGCCTGGGTCAGCGCCGCGACCGCGGATTTGGATGCGGTGTAGGCGATCATGCCGGCGCCGAGGCGCGGCTCCAATGCCGGCCGGGCCGCGACGTTGACGATCCGTCCGCCTTTGCCGCCGCCGGGGCCGGGCTGTCGGCGCGCCCGGAAGGCGGCGACCGCGGCGGCCGAGCACAGAAAGCACGACAGCGCGTTCATGCGGAACTGGGCGGTGAAATCGGCCGCGGAAGTTTCGGCCACAGGCGCCATCGCAAACCCGCCGGCCAGATGTATCGAGGCCCACAGCGGCGGGAGCGCCTGATAGAAGCGGCGCACCGCCGCCTCGTCGGCGACATCGACATCGTGGGCGATCTCCACTCCCGCATCGTTCGCGAAGGGGAAATCCGCAAGCTCCGCGGGCACTAGATTGGGCACATGGCAGACCGCGCCCGAAGCGCGCAGCTCCTTAACGACCGCGCGCCCGAGCGCCCCGGTTCCGCCGGTCACGACGACGTGGCTGCCCGCGAAATCGACCATGGCGAGGTCTCCACCCCAATTTCGATCGCGATCATATTCCCCTACGGTCGACAATAGCGCCGGGTTTGCGGGTATGGCGGACTTGCGGATTTCGAAGGCCGGCCACATCGCGCATATCGCGGGTTTGCCGCCGCCGCCTGCGGCGATCTCGCCTGAACGCGATAACGCCAATGACAACCATTGACGCTATATGTCCCTGGGTTTTGTCTTGTTAGAGAAATCGTGTTGCGACTCTCAATCGGCGGCGATACCCGCGTCCGCGCGGGGTCCCTTGGTGGGCGGCGCGCCGGGGGGCGAAGTTCGCCTTTGCCGGCACTAAATCAGTTGCGTAGCAGGGATGTTGCGGCTGGCGGAGAGGGATAAATGCAATTCTTGGGAGGCGTCGTCTCAGGGCTGGCCGCGAAGTTGCGTTTAACCTCGCTCACGCGGGGCTCGACGCCGGGCATCGGCGCCGATGCGCTCGAACCCTCGGTCTACGCATTTATCCTGCGCTACAGCTGGCGGGAGCAGGTTTACGTCGTTGCGATGACCTTGCTGTCGTTCCCGTTTCTTTATTGGTCCCTGGACCTGCCAAAACAGATCATCAACCGCGCCATCTCCGGCAAGCATTTCCCGCAATCTTATTTCGGGCTGGAGCTCGACCAGATCCCCTATCTACTGGTGCTGTGCACAGTATTTCTGGTGCTGATCCTGGTCAACGGCTGGTTCAAGCTGCACGTCAACGTCAAGAAAGGTCAGCTTGGCGAGCGCATGCTGCGGCGCCTGCGCTATGAACTCTACGAGCGCGTCCTGCGGCTTCCTCTGCACCATTTCGATCGGGTCGCCTCGGGGCAGATTGTGGCGATGGTCACCGCCGAGCTGGAGCCGGTCGGCGGCTTTGTCGGCGAAGCCTTTGCGGTGCCGATCTCGCAGGCCGGCACCTTGCTGACGATTTTGTTTTTCATGTTTATGCAAAATCCGGTGCTGGGCGCCGCGGCTTTGGCCTTTTACCCGCTGCAAGGGTATCTCATTCCGAAGATGCAGCGCGTCATTCGCGCCCTCGGCCGGGCTCGAGTGCGCAAAATCAGGGGTCTCTCCGACCGCATCGGCGAAACCATCGCCGCCCGCATCCAGATCCGCGTCAATGACGGCGCGCAATACCAGCTTGCCGAGATCGCCCAACGTCTCGGGGAAATCTATGACATCCGGCTGGATATTTACAACCGAAAATTCTTTGTCAAATTCCTCAACAATTTGATCGGGAACCTGACGCCGTTTTTCTTTTTCGCGATCGGCGGTTATTTCGTCATCAAAGGCAGCTTGTCGTTCGGCGCGCTGGTGGCGGTGCTCGCCGCCTACAAGGACATGTCGGCGCCGTGGAAGGAATTGCTCGACTATTACCAAAACCAGCAGGATGTCGCGATCAAGTACGAGCAGGTCGTCGAGCAGTTCCACGTCGCCGACATGCTCGACCGGCGGCTGCTGCTCGAAATTCCCGAGCGCGTCGAGCCGTTCAGCGGCGAGGTGGCCGCCGCCAATATCGACGTCGTCGACGATGACGGCATCCATCTGCTCGAAGGCGTCAACTTTGCCTTCCCGCTCGACGCCCATATCGGCATCGTCGGCCACAGCAACAGTGGCCGGAACATGCTGCCGCAACTCATCGCCCGGCTCGAAACCCCGAGCAGCGGACGGCTGACGATCGGCGGCGCCGACATAGCCACCCTTCCATTCGCGGTTTCGGGCCGCCGCATCGGCTATGTCGGGCCGACGACCTATCTGTTGTCGGCGAGCGTGCGCGACAATCTGCTGCTCGGCCTGCGCCACCGGCCGCGTGAGTTGCCTGACGCCGATCGCGACGCCACGGCCAAGGCAGAGCGCGCCCGCAAGCTCGACGAGGCGCGTCAATCGGCAAACAGCGAATACGACTGTGCCGCCGATTGGGTTGATTACGAGCAAGCCGGAGTGCCCGATCGGGCCGCGCTCGACGCTCGCATCCTCGAGGTGCTGCGTCTTGTCGACCTTGACGACGACATCTATCAGTTGGGGCTGCGCGGGCGGGTCAATTCGGAGCGGCAACCCAACATTGCCCCGAGCATCGTCGAGGCCCGACACGTGCTGGCCGAGCGGCTCGCCAAAAGCGAGCAGGCCCACCTGGTCGAGCGCTTCGCCCCGGACCGCTACAACGTCAACTCCTCGATCGGCGCCAACCTGTTGTTCGGGACCCCGATCGGACACGAATTCGAGGGCGAGGGGCTCGCCCGCAGCGATTATGTGCAGGGTGTTCTCGACGATCTCGAGCTGCCGCCCGATCTGATCGCGATCGGTGAAAAGCTGGCTCGGACAAGCGTCGAGTTGTTCGCCGGCGTGCAGCCCGAGCACCAGTTCTTCGAGGAGTTCAGCTTTCTTGGGGCCGACGAATTGCCGGCATTCGAACGCATTCTCGGCCGCGTCGACAAGGTGGGGATCGATGCCCTGCCGACGGATGAGCGGGCGCGGCTGCTCGGTCTCGGGTTGAAGCTGGTCGCGGCCCGCGACCCGCTTGGCCTCGTCGACGAGGCGCTGCAACAGCGGCTTCTCGAAGCGCGGAAGAAATTTGCCGAAGGGTTGCCGAAGGATTTGCGCGGCTCGGTCGAATTTTTTGACCCGGATCGCTACAACGCCGCCGCCTCGATCCAGGAAAACGTGCTGTTCGGCACGATTTTGCGCGGCGAGGCCGGCAGCCGCGAGCGGGTCACCGCCGCGATGAGCGAAGTTTTGGGCGAGCTCGGATTGCATGAGACGATCATTGCGATCGGGCTCGACTACCCGGTGGGCACCGGCGGGTTGCGCCTGTCGGAAACCCAGCGGCAAAAGATCGCGATCGCCGTGGCGATCTTGAAGCGTCCCGATCTCGTCGTCTTCAACGACGCCACCGCCGTGCTCGACGGCGCCAGCGAAACCGCCATCATCGACCGTGTCCGCCGCGAGCTCGACGGCCGCAGCCTGGTCTGCAGCCTGCACCGGCCGCGCCTCGCCTCGGCCTTCGACCAAATTCTGGTCATGGACCAGGGCCGGCTTGTCCAGCAAGGCCGCTTCGACGAATTGCAGCAGGCGGGCAGCCCGCTGGAGCCGCTGATGGCGGCGGAATAGCACCCGCACCCGGCCGCCCACCGATGACGCCCGGCGGCTGGACTGGAGCCGGAGCGGGTCACCGGCATGTCGTCCGGGATGTTGCCAAGCATCAGCTTTGTCATGGAACCGCGGCGCCCAAGGTCCGTTTGCGAGAGGTTCAGAAGCAATCGCAGGGGGACATCGTGCAGACGGCTGAGGTGCGCATCGCAGACGAAGAGAATTTCGGCGGGCGACTGACCGATATGCGGCTCTGGCTCGACGAGCGTCGGTTCGAACCATCGAGCTTCACGTATTTCTACCTCGATCCGGGGATGATGATCCGGGTCGCCTTCAGCATCGATGACGAGGCCGAGGCGTTCGCGCATGAATTTGGCGGTTTCGTGGTCACCGCGCGCCGGCCGGCCGAGCTGTTGGCGGTCTAACCGACCGGACGCCCGCCGGAACGCGCCCGCCGGCGGGCATGCAGGAACGCGGGGGCGCGGCCGGCGGCCCGCGCCTTTTCCTCATATCGGGTGGGCGGCCAGTCCACCGGGCGACGCTGCCAGTCGGCGGGGTGTGTAGCGAGCCATTCAAACGCCGGATCGGCCGTCACCCGTTCGAGCATCCAGGAAAAATAATCCGGTTTGTCGGTGGCAAGGCGCAACTCGGCGCCATCGGTCATGACGCGGGCGAGTTGGCCCAGGGTGTCGCTCGACACAATGCGCCGCCTGTGATGGCGGGCCTTCGGCCACGGATCGGGAAACAAGATAAAGACGCGGCCGATCGACGCCGCGGGCAGCGCCGCGATCAACAGACGGGCGTCGTCGGTAAAGAGGCGGATGTTGGCGAGCCGGCGGCGCTCGATTTCGCCGAGCAGCTTGGCGACGCCGTTCTCGTACACCTCACAGCCGATAAATCCGGTGTCGCGATGCGCTTCCGCCTGGGCCGCCAGATGCTCGCCGCCGCCAAAGCCGATCTCCAGCCATGTCGACCGCGGCCGCGGCGCGAATAGAGCGCCGGGGTCGAACTCGCCCGCCGCCGGCAGGCCGATCGAGAGCCGGGGCAGCAGATCATCGACCAGCTCCCGCTGGCCCGGTCGCAGCGGCCGTCCGCGTTTTCGCCCGTAAAGCCGCGGTCGCTCCAGCGGCGCGTCGCTCGCCAAGGATCAGAAGGCGCGCCGCAGCTCGTCGACGAGGTCGAGCCGTTCCCACGAAAAGCCGCCTTCAGGGTCGGGGGTTCGGCCGAAATGCCCATAAGCGGAAGTGCGGGTGTAAATCGGTTTGTTGAGGCTGAGATGGGTCCGGATGCCGCGCGGCGACAGATCCATCAGCTCCTGCAGCACGCCGGCGAGCTTGTGCTCGTCGACCGCCCCGTCGGTGTCGACATAGAAAGACAGCGGCTTGGCGACCCCGATCGCATAGGCGACCTGGATCGTGCAGCGTTCGGCCAGCCCCGCGCCGACGACGTTCTTGGCGAGGTAGCGCGCGGCATACGCGGCCGAGCGGTCTACCTTGGTCGGGTCCTTGCCCGAAAACGCGCCGCCGCCATGCGGCGCGGCGCCGCCATAGGTGTCGACGATGATCTTGCGGCCGGTGACGCCGGCGTCGCCGTCGGGGCCGCCGATCACGAACAGCCCCGTCGGGTTGACGAGGAAATTGTTCTCGTCGCACATCCACCCCTCGGGCAGGGTTGCGAGCACATAGGGGCGAACCGTCTCGCGCACCTCTTCCTGGTCGATCCGGTCGGAATGCTGGATCGAGACGACTACCTTGGTCGCCCGAACCGGCTTGCCGGCTTCATATTGCAAGGTGACCTGGCTTTTGGAATCCGGGCCGAGCAGCGGCGTCTTGCCGGCGTGGCGAGCCTCGGACAAAGGCGCAGCATCGCGTGGGCATAAAAGATCGGCGCCGGCATCAGCGCCGGCGTCTCGTTGCAGGCATAGCCGAACATCATGCCCTGGTCGCCGGCGCCCTCGTCCTTGTTGCCGGAGGCGTCGACGCCTTGCGCGATATTCACCGACTGGCCGTGGATGTGGCACTTGATCGCGGCCCGATCCCAGTGAAAATTGTCCTGCTCGTAGCCGATGTCGCGGATCGCCCGGCGCGCCACCTCGATCAGCTGCTCGCCGGTGATCTCGGCCGGGCCGCGGACTTCGCCGGCCAGCACCACCCGGTTGGTCGTAACCAGGGTCTCGACGCCGCACCGGGCCTGCGGCTCCGCGGCGAGATAGGTGTCGACGATCGCGTCGGAAATCCGGTCGCAAATCTTGTCCGGATGGCCTTCCGACACCAACTCGCTGGTGAAGACAAAGTCACGTTTTCCCAAGGGCTTCCCCTTTCCTAGAGCACCACGGCATTCGAGCGGTCGCCGCCGTTGATGCAGTCTTGGCGAATGAGCGTCAAGCCCTGATTTCCGACCGGACAGGACAGCACGCCCCAGCTTGCGTCGCGCGACCGGGAGGCTATTTCTCGGCCGGACGATCGCCGCCGGCGGCAAGCGCCTTGGCAAGGTCGAACAGGCGGCGGCGAACCGCCGGATCCTCGATGCGGTAGTAGGCGCTGACCAACTCGATCGTTTCGCGTTTGCGCAGCGGGTCGGAATCGAAGGCTTCGGCCGGAGGCTCGGCAAATCCGGCCGGAATTGCCGGCGCCCGCACCGGGTCCATGTCGTCAAAAAAGAATGAGACCGGCACATCGAGCACTCGGCTCAGATCGTGCAGCCGGCTCGCGCCGATCCGGTTGGCGCCGCGTTCGTACTTTTGCACCTGCTGAAAGGTGAGGCCGATCGCTTCGCCGAGCTTCTCCTGGCTCAGGCCGAGCATGTTGCGCCGCAGCCGGACGCGCGAGCCGACATGAATATCGATCGGGTTCGGCTTGTCGCCCTTCTGGCGGCCCGGCCGGCGGGTCTGTTGCTGCATCGCCATCGGGGATCGATCGCTTTCTCGATAACAATTCATCAGATGTTTAGAATGCCGGACCGGTGCGGGTCAAGCCGAAGCTTCAACCTTTGATAAGGCGACACAACTGTAAGGTGCGCCGGGTCAGCGCAGCCGGAGCGCCACCGGGATGGCTGCGACGAGCAGCAAGCCGACCAGCCACCAATCGCCGCCGCGCGAATAGGGTGTGCGCGAGACCGGAGCGGGCAGCGACGGCGTCGACATAGCCAATCGCGTCGAGATCGGTGCGTGCGAGCACGCGGCCCACCGGATCGACCACCGCGCTGATGCCGTTGTTGGCGACACGGACGAGCGGCAGGCCCTCTTCGACGGCGCGCGTGCGGGCGATCGCAAAATGCTGATAGGGGCCGGAGCTGCGGCCATACCAGGCGTCGTTGGTGACATTCAGCATCCACGCCGGGCGGTCGCTCTCGTCGACGATCGCACCCGGGAAAATGACTTCGTAGCAGACCATCGGGGCGAACGGAGGAAGGCCCGGCAACGCGATCGTCCGCGGCCCGGCCCAGCACTCAAATCCATGGTCCCGGCGGTGATCTTGGCGAACCGCAGCAGGTTGCGGAAGGGCACGTATTCGCCGAACGGGACGAGATGCGTCTTGTCATAGCGTGCGACGATCTCGCCGCGGTCGTTCAGCGCCTCGACGCTGTTCCAGATCCGCTCGACCGGGGCCGGCGGCGGGTTCGCGCGCAACGCGCCGCTGATCACATAGCCGCCCTCGGGACGACGGCGGCGATCGCATGGCGGGCGGGCTCGTCGCGGCCGAGCAGAAACGGCGTCGCCGCTTCGGGCCACAAAATCGCATTCAACGAATGGGGCGCCGGCGCGGCGCTGAGGTCGAGCAAGCGCCGCAAATCGTCGCGGGCCGCCGCCGGCTGCCATTTCAGGCTCTGCGGGATAGACGGCTGGACGAGGCGGAGCCGCACGTCGGTCAGGATCGTCGGGGTCGCTGCGAGCCGGATCACGCCACCGACAGCCGGAACGAGGATCAACAGCCCGGCAGCGATCGCCGGCGCCCAGCGCCGCATGGCCGGCATCGGCTCCTGGCGCGGGCTGCCGAGCAGCGCCAGCAGCGAGGTGGCAAGCACCGTCACAAAGCTGAGCCCGTAAATTCCCACCAGGGCGACACTTTGCAGCATCGTGACGGCGCCCGGAAAACCGCCCGACCACGCATAGCCGATCAGGTTCCACGGCAACCCGGTCAACGCATGGCCGCGCACCCATTCGGCAGCGCTCCACGCGATGGCGAATGCGAAGACGCGCGCCGCCGGCGGCAGCCGTAACGATCGCGCGACAAGGCTGGTCGCCAAGCAGCGCCGCCCGATGTAAATCGCGAATCCCGCCGGCAAACCGGCGGCGGCGAACGGCACCAGCGACCAAAACCGGCCGATGTCGACAAACAGCGCCGCGGCGATCCAATAGAGGCCGGCGAGAAAAAAGCCGAAGCCAAAAACCCAGCCGAGCCGGAACGACGCATTTGCGCTGGCGCTGCCGTCGTCGAGCCACAACAGGCCGGGCAAGGCAACCGCCAACAAAGGCGCCAAATCCAGAGGCGGCATCGCCGCCGCCGCGGCGAGGCCGAGCACGAAAGCAAGGCCGTACCGGCGCCAACCGGAAAGCGCCGCGACATCCTGGGCCAGGCGGCAGAGCGGCGTGTCGACGCGGGAGCCCGGCTGAACCCGATAAGCGGCGGTCTCACGCACTGGTGCTGCCTATCGTCCCCGCTGCTGCCGGCAGGCTGCGCACGCGCAGCCGTTTGATCCGTCGCGGATCAGCTTCCAGCACCTCGAATTCGATGCCGGATGGATGAGCGATGACCTCGCCGCGTTTCGGCACGCGGCCGGCGAGGGTGGAGACGAGACCGCCCAAAGTGTCGACCTCCTCCTGGTCGCCGACCGGACGCAGGCGAATGCCTTGCCGCTCCTCGAGTATTTCGATCGGGGTGCGGGCGTCGGCGAGCAAGGTTCCGTCGGCGCGCTCGACGACGCTCGGTCCACCGGTCTCGTCGTGCTCGTCCTCGATGTCGCCGACGATTTCCTCGATCAGGTCTTCAATCGTGACCAGCCCGTCGATGCCGCCGAACTCGTCGACCACCATGGCGATGTGGGTGCGCGCCTGGCGCATCTGCACCAGGAGGTCGAGGATCGGCACCGAGGGCGCGACAAACAGCAGCTTGCGCAGCAACGGCGCCAGCTTGGTCTCGCGGCGCTCGACAACCGGCGGAAGAATATCCTTGACGTGAACAAAGCCGATCACGTCGTCGAGCGTCTCTCGGTAGACCGGCACGCGCGAATGCTCTTGCTCGATCATGCATTTGACGGCGTCGGGAAACGGCGTCTCGACATCGAGCGCAACAATGTCGACGCGCGGCACCATCACGTCTGCGGCAGTGTAGTCATGGCCCTTCAGGATGTTGCCGATCAGCACCCGCTCATGCGCGCCGAGCGAGCCGGGGCCGTCCGCGGGCGGCTCGTCGATCATCTCGTCGATCGTCTCGCGCAGGCTTTCGCCGTTGCGCGGTCGGCGGATCAGCCGCAACAGGCTGCGCAAGGGTGTAAACGCCCGGTCCCGCTCGGGCTGGCCGCTGCTTTCGGGCGGCTCGGAATCGTCATTGAGGAATCGATCAGGCCCCTATTGGTCACATGGTGCCGCGATAGGGGTCTGCCACCCCCAGGCTCGCCAAAATGGAACTCTCCAACGCTTCCATCGCCGCGGCCTCGCCGTCACTCCCGTGATCAAAGCCGAGCAGGTGGAGGACGCCATGCACGACGAGATGAGAAAGATGGTCGGCGGTCGATTTATTTTGCTCGTCGGCTTCGCGGGCGACCGTTTCGAAGGCGAGCACCACGTCGCCGAGCAGCATCGGCGCGTCCGACGCCACCCGAGCGCCGGGTTCCCAGGCAGGGAAGGCCAGCACGTTGGTCGATCGGTCGACCCCGCGCCAGTCGCGATTGAGACGGCGCTGCCGGGCGTCGTCGGTGAGGATGACCGAGAGCTCGACCGGTGTGTGCGTCGTTATCCGGAGCTCGGCCAAACCGCGCGCCAGCGCGGCGCGCGCCGCGGCGCAGGCGCAGCTGTTCGGCCTCGGGACAGCCGGCGGCCCAAGCGCCGCATGGCGCGCAGACGTCGATCGCGGCGGTCGGCCCGGTCACGGCTCGGCGGCGCGCAGCGCGCGCTCGCGCGCCTCGTAAGCGCGCACGATCCGGGCGACGAATTCATGTCGAACCACGTCGCGATCGGTAAAGCGCACGAACGCGATGCCCTCGACGCCGGCCAGGATCTCAAGTGCTTCGGCAAGACCGGAGCGCGTCCCCGGCGCCAGGTCGATTTGGGTCGGATCGCCGGTCACGACCATGCGGGAGCCTTCGCCAAGCCGGGTCAGAAACATCTTCATCTGCATCGGCGTCGTGTTCTGCGCCTCGTCGAGAATGACAAACGCGCGCGACAATGTGCGGCCGCGCATGAACGCGATCGGCGCCACTTCGATCTCGCCGCCGGCAAGCCGGCGGGCGAGCTGATCGGCGGGCAGCATGTCGTTGAGGGCATCGAACAACGGCCGCAAATAGGGATCGACCTTGTCGCGCAGGTCGCCCGGCAGGAAGCCCAGACGCTCGCCGGCCTCGACCGCCGGACGCGACAGGATGATGCGCTCGACCTGTCCGGTCATCAGCAGGTCGACCGCGGCGGCCACCGCGAGATAGGTCTTGCCGGTGCCGGCGGGACCCAGACCGAAGACCAGCTCGTTTTCCCGCAGCGCCTTGATATAGGCGGCCTGCCCCGGGGTGCGCGCGGCGATCCGGCGCTTGCGGGTGCGGAAGGCCGCGTCCTCCTGCCACAGGCTGAGGCTGCGGTCGGCGATCTCGGCTTCGGCCAGACGGACCGCGGCCTCGACCGCGGGCAGATCGATGTCCTGGCCGCGCTTCAGCCGGTCGTAGAGCCGCGACAGCGCCAGTCGCGCCGCCTCGGTCGCCGAGGGTGGGCCCGAGATCGCCAGCCGGTTGCCGCGGGTGACGAGCGAGACGCCGAGCTGGCGCTCGACCCGGTCGAGATGCTGGTCGCGCTCGCCGTAAAGCGCCGGCAGCAGCAAATTGTCGTCGAATTCGAGCTGGCTCTGCGTCTCGCCGCGTTCGGGCACAACAGTGTCGGGACCGAGCGCCGTCATGCCGCGACCGTTCCCGACAGGCTGTTCTGGCCGGCGCCCGAGATCGTCACCGGGACGATGTCGCCGGGACGCTCTTTGTCGGCGGCAAGGTGAACGCTTTGCAGGTAGGGACTGCGGCCGACCAGCTGCCCCGCGTGGCGGCCCGGCTTTTCGAGCAATACCGGCAGCACGCGGCCGACGCAGGCTTGGTTGAACTCGCGCTGCTGGCGCGCGAGCAATCCCTGCAGCGCGGCAAGCCGCTCGATTTTGACCGGCTCCGGCACCTGATCGGCGGCCGACGCCGCCGGGGTGCCCGGACGGGCGGAGTATTTGAACGAGAACGCCTGGGCAAAGACGATCTCGCCGACAATGTCGAGGGTGGCGGCGAAATCCTCGTCGCTTTCGCCGGGAAACCCGACGATCAGATCGGTCGACAGCGCCAGGTCGGGGCGCGCCGTGCGCAGCCGGTCGACGGTGCGGCGGTAGTCGTCGGCCAGTGTGGCGCCGGTTCATCGCCGCCAGGACACGGTCGGAGCCGCTCTGGACCGGCAGATGCAAAAACGGCATCAGCTGCGGCACGTCGCGATGAGCCGCGATCAGCCCGTCGCCGACATCGCGCGGGTGCGAAGTCGTGTAGCGGATGCGGTCGAGACCGGGGAATTCCGCCAGGGCGCGGATCAGCTCCGCCAGCCCCCACTCGCAGCCGTCCAGGCCGTGGCCGTGATAGGCGTTGACATTCTGGCCGAGCAACGTGATCTCGCGCGCGCCGTGCTCGACGAGCTCGCGCGCCTCGTCCAAAATCTGCGCCGCCGGCCGCGAGTACTCGGCGCCGCGGGTGTAGGGGACGACGCAGAACGTGCAAAATTTGTCGCACCCTTCCTGGACGGTAAGAAACGCGGTCGGACCTTGCGCCGATCGGGCTTGCGGCAAATGGTCGAATTTGGGCTCTTCCGGAAAGCTCGTATCGACGATGCCGCCGCCGCCGCGCAGCGCCTGCGACACCATTTCCGGCAGCCGGTGATAGGCTTGCGGACCAAGGACGAGATCGACAAAAGGGGCTCGGCGGCGGATCTCGGCGCCCTCCGCCTGGGCGACGCAACCGGCGACGGCGATCAGCATTCCGCCGTTGCCGAGGCGGGCGCGGCGAGCCTTCAGCGCCCGCACCTTGCCGAGTTCCGAAAAGACCTTCTCTGCCGCCTTTTCGCGGATGTGGCAGGTATTGAGGATGACGAGGTCGGCGTCCTCTAGAACGCCGGTTCGCTCGAAGCCGAGCGGCGCCAGCACCTCGGCCATGCGCGCCGAGTCATAAACGTTCATCTGGCAGCCATAGGTCGCGATAAACACGCGCTTCGTCACATCCGGCACCCTTGCTGAGGTCGACGCAATGTAGCTCAATGCGGCAGCGCCCGGGCTATGGCCGCGACCGTTGCCGACGCCGACACCGGCGGCTCCGGCACCGGTTGCGGCCGCCCGGAAAGCGCAGCGGCCATACCGCCGGCGGTCCGCGCATGGCAATAGCCGGCCAGCGCCTTGCGCGAGCCGCAATCGGCAAAAAAAGTGGGTGGGTGGAATTCGACAACCACCTCGACCGTGCCCAGCCCGATCATGCTCCACAGGTGAGGCGCCAGCTCGGCAGTTCCGCACCACGCGAAATAGGGACGCATCAGGCGGCCGATCGGGATGCCGTCGAGCCGGGTGTAGGCGATCGACACCGGCTGCACCGCGATCGGCGCAATCTCCTGCATCCGTTCCGCCGCGCTGAACAACGCGCTCTTGAACGGCAACACGCGGTTGCCGTCGCTGCTGGTGCCCTCCGGAAACAGGATCAGCGCGTCGCCGGCAGCGAGCCGCGCCGTCATCGCGTCGCGCTGGGCGGCCGTGCTGCGCATCCGACGGTCGACAAACACGGTGCGCTGCAGCTTGGCGAGCCAGCCGAACAGCGGCCAGCGCGCGACCTCGGCCTTGGCGACGAACGAGCCGAGGATCAACGAGCCCAGCACCGTGATGTCGGTGTAGGAAACGTGGTTCGACACAAATAGGGCAGGCCGCAGCCGGGTAGGCGTGCCGACCGTGCGAACTCGAAACCCGAGAATTCGGCAGCACCAGCGGTGGTAGAAGGCCGGCAGGCTGAGCGACCACGATCGTCGCAGCGCAAGCCCCAACCCCTGCACCGGCATCAAGCTCAGGGTCCAGACGAGATAGAGCGCGAGACGCGCGAGCCTTAGCGTCGAGGAGCCCATGCCGTCAGCAAGCTCACGCGTCCCCCATCCAGCTGCCCTTCAGGTCCTTTGCCTGGCGTACGTAATGCCGAGAATACTTCTCGGCTACGAGATCCGTCTTGACCACGACGCAGACGTCGACCGTGTTGAAATCCGTGTCGATGACCGCACCCTCGCCGACAAACCCGCCGAGACGCAGATACCCTTTTATCAGCGGCGGCAAACGCGCAAGCGAGCGCACCGGGTCGATCGCCGTGCCGGGGAGCCGGTTCATCTCGACATAGCGGTCGGCGAGCGCCCGCGTCCGCAAGGGAAGAGGTGCGAGGCGATGATGATGCAGATAGGAAAGCGGTACGGCCAGCGCGTCAGGATCGGTGCCCGGAAGGCTCGCGCAACCGAACATCAGCGCGATGTCGAAATGAAAGACATAGGCGGCAATGCCGCTCCACAACAATTGCATCGTCGGGCGCTGGCGGTAGGCGTTGTCGACGCAGGACCGCCCGAGCTCCAAAATCTCGCCGGGGTAGGCGACGAGCCGCGCAATATCGAACTCGCCGGCCGAATAGAACCCGCCGAGACGGGCCGCCGCGGCGCGGCGAATTAACCGGTAGGTGCCGACGACGACGCCCGGGCCCGGTCGTACGGCTGTGGTCGAGAACCAGCAGGTGGTCGCAGCGCTCGTCGAAGCGGTCGAAATCACGACGCCGGCTCGCGGCGTCGGCGGCGGCATGCGCACCAAGGGTTTCGTAGAACACACGATAGCGCAGCGCCAGCGCCGCATCGATGTCGGCCGCGCTCTCGGCGAGCCGGACCTGCAGCGGGCCCGAGGAAATGTCGACGATGCGGGCGCCCGCCGGGCCTGGAGCAGGGCCGAGCGCCAGTCCGCTGGGACCAGACAGGGCGGCGCCGGTCACGCGACGCCGCCGCGCCGGCGAGGTAGCGCAGGTTGCGCGCGCCACCGCCCGCCGGCCGATCCGGGCGTCGGGGCCCCGCCGGACCAGCGCCGGTACATCATTCCATGCCGCGCCCGGGCTTGCGCGGAATGGCGTAGAGTTCGAGGCGGTGGCCGACGAGATCATAACCCAGCTGGTCCGCAACGGCTTGCTGCAGCTTTTCGATCTCCTCGTTGCGAAATTCGATCACGCGGCCTGATTGCAGGTCGATCAGGTGGTCGTGATGGTCGCTCGGCATCTCCTCGTAGCGCGAACGGCCGTCGCCAAAATCGTGTCGAGCGAGAATGCTTGCTTCCTCGAACAGCCGTACGGTGCGATAGACCGTGGCAATGCTGATATGCGGGTCGATTGCGGTTGCTCGCCGGTAGACCTGCTCGACATCAGGGTGATCGACCGATTCGGACAAGACGCGGGCGATGACCCGCCGCTGCTCGGTCATCTTGAGGCCCTTGTCGAGGCATAGCTGCTCCAACCGCGAGATCATTCAGTCTCCGTCACGAGCGTCCGCAGTCACTATAGCGTAAAGCCCCCGCCGATCCTATGACGCGATCGGGGATGCGACCGAGGCCGCGAGACCGGCGCCACAGCGGCTCACACACGCGGGCGGCGCGCTCGGGTTCCCAGACCGATCTCCTTGGCGAGCCGGCTGCGCTGGCGCGCATAGTTCGGCGCCACCATCGGATAGTCCGCCGCCAACCCCCAGCGGTCGCGATACGCTTCGGGCGTCATGTTGTACGCGGTCTTCAAGTGTCGTTTCAGCATTTTCAGCTTCTTGCCGTCTTCCAGGCAGACGATGTAGTCGGCGTGAACGGACTTTTTGACCGGCACTGCTGGTTGCGGCCGCTCCGCCGGTACTGCCTGAATGCTGCCGATATTAGCCAGCGAATGGTACACTTGGTTGATCAGCTGCGGCAAATCACCGACGGATACTGTGTTGTTGGAAACGTGTGCGGCGACGATTTCGGTCGTCAGTGCCAGCAAATCGCTGTTTTGATCGGAGTTGGTCATTTCGCAAATCCTACGGTGCACCTGATCTCTGAATATAAGTAACAATCAGGCCCGCGGCAATCGGCTTGTCAGCTGATTTCTTGCAATCTCGGGTACGTCGCGGCCGACTATTGGTTGTGGGCGGACAACGCGGAGAGCCGGATGTCGCCAACTCAAGTCGAGAGCAAGAGCCGCAAAACGAGGGCATCGACGAGGCGCGAAGTGTGGCGATAGTAATTGGTCCGCCGCCCGATTTGTAAAAAGCCGCGCGCCGCGTAAAGCGCACGCGCGGCTATATTATCCTCGGCTACTTCGAGAAACAGGGCGCGCGCATCCCGGCATCGTGCGTCGGCGACGACCAACTCCAGCAACGCCGCGCCAATTCCCGTCCGACGTCGCTCGGGGAGGACGCCGAGGGCCAGGATCTCGCACTCCTCGCCGAGACCTTGGGCCAGCGCCAGCCCCGCTGCGTTGTCATCCTGCCAGGCGATTCGGCCAAAAAATCCGGCTATGGCCATGACCTGCGCGATCGCCTGCGGCGGCCATGGGTCGTCGGGAAAACAAGCGCTGTGGAGCTGCGCCAGGGGCCCGGCGAGAGGTCCTGCCGCGTCCTGCGAGATCCGCTCGATCCGGCGGGTCACGCTCCGACCGGCTGTTGCCGTCCGCCTGCCGGTGTGACGTCCGGCGGCCGCAGATAAAGCGGCCTCGCCTCTTCGCCTGGCCGCCCGTCTCGCCATCGCTCTAACGCTGCTTGCACAAGGCCGACCGCAGGCGGCGATGCTTCTTCGACGACGGTTTTGCCGGCTCGGTCGGCGAGCGCGGCAACCGCCCTCGCCGCGGCGTCGCCGGTAATCGCAAGCGGGCGCGCTCCGGCCGCCACGCCGACCACGGCAGCCAAGGCCTCGGGCAGCACGGCCGCCGGCTCGCACAGAGGACGGCCGGGACGATCGAAGAGTTGAATGTACAGGTCCGGGCGACGGCTCTCGAGCGCGACAAGAAGACAATAGTCCGCGCCGAGAGCTTTTATGACGGCGGCGGCAGCGGCTTCGAAGCTGGTGACCCCGACCAGTGGGAACTCACCGGCGAGGGCGATCCCGCGCGCGGCGGCGAGCCCGACGCGAATGCCGGTGAAGCTGCCGGGACCGGTCGTCACGGCGACGAGGTCGAGCGCCGAGACCGTCCGCCGCGCTTCCCGCATCGCGCTGTCGACCAGCGGCATCAGCGCCTCGGCCTGGCCGTGCATCGTTGCCGCATGTTGTGCGGCCAATACCTTGTCGCCGATGGCGACGACCGCCGAGCACCCGCTCCCCGCGCAATCAAGAGCGAGGATCAGCGGGTCGGAAGCGGCCAGACCCGCTCCCCTAGGCGCGATCAGACCGCCCGAACCTCGACGACCTCCGGAATGTAGTGGCGCAGCATGTTTTCGATACCCGCCTTCAGAGTTGCGGTCGAGCTCGGGCAGCCCGAGCACGAGCCTTGCATGTGCAGGTAGACGACGCCGTCCTCGAAATCGTGAAAGATGATGTCGCCGCCGTCCTGCGCCACGGCCGGGCGCACGCGGGTCTCGAGCAACTCCTTGATTTGCGCCACGACCTCGTCGTCTTCCTCCTCCACACCGGATTCCGCGGCGGCGTCGCCGTCACCCGCGGTGAACACCGGCCGGCCGGAGGTGAGATGCTCCATGATCATCGCGAGGATGGCCGGCTTCAGCTGGTACCAGTCGCCCTCGTCCTGCTTGGTGACGGTAATGAAGTCGGCGCCGAAAAACACCCCGCCGACCTCGGGCAACGAGAACAGCCGTTCGGCCAAGGGCGACGCCGCCGTCGCTGCCGCATCGGTGAAATTGGCGGTCCCCCGGTTCATCACCGTGCACCCGGGGAGAAACTTCAGGGTGGCCGGATTCGGGGTCTGCTCGGTCTGGATGAACATCGGCGGCTCCACGAGACAAGGTTGGCGCTCGGTCTCTCTAAATCTCGGTCTCTAGCATGGGAGGCTCGGAACGGCGATTCAAGCCCGAGCCTCGCCGCAAACCAGCCCATTGCGGCATCGCGTCAGCTGACTTGGTCGAGCTGTTCCGTCGTCAGGCTGCCTGGCACGATCGTGATCGGAATGCGCAGGCGCGCGGCCGGCTTGCCGGCCAGATAGGCGATCAGCGGCCCCGGCCCCTCGGGCCCGGCGCTGGCGGCGAGCACCAGGATCGAAATGCTGGGCTCTTCGTTGATCAGCGCCAACAGCTGGTCGCGGCGGCGGCCCTCGCGGATGTAGACCACCGGCATCGAGCCGGCGATCGGGGCGACCTCGGCGCACAGCCGCTGCAGCAGCTGCTCGGCCTCCTCGCGCTGTTCCTCCATCGCCAGGTCGCCGATCGAGATCCAATGCTGCAGCTCGGACGGCTCGATCACATAGAGCAGCGCGACGCGGCCGCCGGTGTGCGCCGCCCGGCGCGCCGCGTAATGCAGCGCCGCCCGCATTTCCTCGGTCTCGTCGACGACCACAAGGAAAACCCGCGCATGCCCGGTCTCGTCCATCGGATGCGTCCTCGGCGCCGCTGTCCGGCGCGTTTCAGGCGTTTCTGAACGGCAGGGTCGCGACCCATCCTGCCACCGCCGCTATCAACACCGCAATCGCGCCATAGAGACCGGGCCGCCGGTTGGCGAAATCGAACACCGCCGCGTCGACGCCGGCTTTGGAGACGGTCAGCGGGGTTGTGCGGCGGGCGACGACCTCGCGGTCGCGCACCAGCAGCACGTCGACCCGATACGCCCCGGTCGGCACGTTAGAGGGGACCGCGATCGTGGTGCGGAACAGCCGCTCGTCGAGAAAGTCGACCTTGCCGACGGTGTCGGCAAACAGCCCCGCTTCCTGCTGACGGCGCACCAGCGCCGCGGCAAAAGCGTCGGCGACCAATGCCGGTGTCAGAAATTCGGTTTTGAGCCCCAGATTGTCGACGCCGAGACGGTAATGCGCCGCGGTCGCCGGCGACACGATCTGGTCGAGCGGGCGGTTTGCGGCAACTGCATAAAATCCCGGAACGTCGAGAAAGGTGATCGCCTCGGTATTGACCCAGACGCCGAGAATGCGGCTTTTCTGGCGGACGGTCATCGTCCGCTCGGGGCCGCGCACCGTGACGACAATGTCGCCGGGGCCGTCGACCGCGCCGAAAAGGACGACCGAAGCGCCGTTGAACCCGGTAGTGATCGCGATCACGTGACTGGTCAGGTCGGCGACGACGCTGGCGGCCCGCGACGACGCCGGCCACAGCAGCACGGCGAGGACGAGGCCGAGGGTCGGCAGGTTCCGCCGCGGGCCTCGGGTGAGACGGCTCATCCCCGCTCCACGGTGATCGAATAGGGGTCGGCGGGCGGCGCGATCATGTCGTGGGCGAGCTTCGCCGCGACCGCGAGCACAATCAAGGCCAGGAAGAATCGCAGTTGCTCGCCGCGCAGCCGGGTGCCGAAGCGGCTCCCGATCTGGGCGCCGACCACCCCGCCGATCAGCAGCACGACCGCCAGCACGGCATCGACAGCGCGGTTGGTGTAGGCCTGCAGCAAGGTCACGTTGGCGGCGACAAAAATGATCTGAAGCAGCGAGGTGCCGGGCACCACCGCGGTCGGCATGCCGAGCATGTAGATCATCGCCGGGATCATGATAAAGCCGCCGCCGATACCCATGATCGCGCTCAGCACCCCGATTACAAACCCGAGCCCGATCGGCAGCAATGCGCTGATATAGAGCTTGGAGCGGCGAAATCGCGTCTTCAGCGGCAGGCCGTGGATCCAATAATGCCGATGCAGCCGGCGGCGTCTCGCACCGGGGCGGCGTTGGCGCCACAACGCGCGCACGCTTTCGATCGCCATCAGCCCACCGATCGTGCCGAGCAGGAGCACATAGGTGACCGAAATCGTCAGCTCGAGTCTGTCCCAGCCGCTCCAGCAGGGTGAACACGCCCACCCCCAACAGCGAGCCGACGAGGCCGCCGGCCAGCAGCATCCAGCCCATCTTGAAATCGACGTTGCCGCGCCGCCAGTGGCCGATGACCCCCGAAACCGACGCGCCGATCAGCTGGTTGGCCGAGGAGGCGACGGCGACCGCCGGTGGGACGCCGATGAAGATCAGCAGCGGGGTTAAGAGAAAGCCGCCGCCGACGCCGAACACACCCGACAGAAACCCGATCACGCCGCCGAGGCCGAGCAGAACAAAAACGTTGAGCGAGATTTCCGCGATCGGCAGGTAGATGTCCATCGGGCGCGCGGTCCTGGCCTCGAGGATCGCACGCCCGGCTTAGGCTTGTTCTCCGGCGCCTCAGGGGCGCAGCAGCCCGCTGATTTCCTGCGCCTCGCGCAAGACCGGGTCGGCGATGGCGCGGGCCCGTTCGGCCCCGTCGCGGAGCACCCGGTCGATATAGCCCGGGTCTGCCATCAGCCGGCGCATTTCGCCGCCGATCCGCCCCAGCACCTCGACCGAAAGCTCGGACAGCGCCTCTTTGAATTCCGAAAAATTCCGTCCGGCGAAACGGGCGAGCCCGTCCTCGCGCGACAGGCCGGCGAGGGCGGCGTAGATCCCGATCAAATTGTCGGCCTCGGGCCGATGTTCGAGACCGGCGACCGAAGCGGGCAGCGGCTCGGGATCGGTCTTGGCGCGGCGAATCTTCAGCGTGATGGCGTCAGCGTCGTCGGTCATGTTGATGCGCGAGTAATCCGAGCTGTCCGATTTCGACATCTTCCTGGTGCCGTCGCGCAGGCTCATGACCCGCGTCGCGGCGCCGAAGATCTGCGGCTCGGGGAGCGGAAAGAAATCGCGCTCGTAGCGGCGGTTGAAGGCGCCCGCGACATCGCGCGCCAATTCCAGATGCTGCTTCTGGTCCTCGCCGACCGGGACGTGGGTCGCCTTGTAGAGCAGGATGTCGGCGGCCATCAGCACCGGATAGGCGTAAAGCCCGAGGCCCGCCACGTCGCGGTTTTTGCCGGCCTTCTCCTTGAACTGGGTCATCCGGTTGAGCCAGCCGAGCGGCGTCAGGCAGCGACAGCAGCCAGCCCAGTTCGGCATGCGCGCTGACCATGCTCTGGTTGAAGATGACGCAGCGCTCGCGCGTCGATCCCGGCGGCGATGTAGGCCGCGGTCACCTCGCGGGTCGAGTGGCGCAACTCTGCCGGGTCTTGCGGCTGGGTCAGCGCGTGCAAATCGACGATGCAGAAGATGCATTCGTAATCGTGCTGCAGCGCCACCCAGTTGCGGATCGCGCCGAGATAATTGCCGAGATGCAGATTGCCGGTGGGCTGAATGCCGGAAAAGATACGGTTCATGGCGCGTGTTATCGCCGGGGCGGCGCGCCGGTCAAGCCGGTTGCCGGCGCAATCGTCCCCACAAAGCTCGCCAGTCCGCGATTCCGAGCACCAATGCCAACACCGCGAAGGCGGCGAGGCCGCCGCCGCAGAGCGCGACCAGGGCGGCGAGCCGACCGAGTGCCGCACCGGCGATAGCCGGGGCGAGGGCGGCGCGAAGCAATGCCAGAACCACACCCATCGCGAGCGCGGCGGCGGCGACACGCGGCAGGTTGCGGCGCGCCCGGGTGTCGAGTGCGAAATGCCCGCGGCGAAGCAGCACGGCCAACAGGGTCAGCGCGTTGACCCAGCCGGCGACGCTCGTCGCCAGCGCGATCCCGACATGCGCCAGGAACCGCATCAATATCAGGGTCAGCGCGAGATTGACCGCCATTGCCGCGACCGCCACCTTGACCGGCGTCGCGGTGTCGTGGCGGGCGAAGAAAGCCGGCGCCAGCACCCTGACCAGCACAAACGCCGGCAGCCCCGCCGCATAGGCGGCGAGTGCCGCAGCGGTCGCCGCCGTGTCGGCCGGACTGAAGGCCCCGCGCTGGAACAGCACCGCCAGGATCGGCTGGGCCAGCACCGCCAGCGCCACCGCCGCCGGCAATGTCAGCAGCAGCGCCAGCTCGAGGCCGCGATTCTGCGTCGTCACCGCGGCATCATGCTCGCCCAGCCGCAGCTGCCGCGACAATGGCGGCAGGATCGCGGTGCCGACGGCGATACCGACGACGCCGAGCGGAAGCTGGTTGAGCCGGTCGGCGTAGTAGAGATAGGAAACCGAGCCGCCGGGCAGAAACGAAGCAAGCGCGGTCGAGATCACCAGATTGACCTGCGTCACCCCGGCGCCGATCGCCGCCGGCGCCATGATCGCCAGGGTGCGCCGAACCTCCGGGTTCAAACGCGGCCAAGGCAGGCGCAACGCCAGCCCGGCGCGGGCGCAGGAGAACATCAGCCACAAAAACTGGGCGAGCCCCGCCCCGGTAATCGCCCAGGCAAGCGCCCGGCCGTCATGCCAGCCGAAACGCCGCGTCATCAGCAACGCCGCAATCAGAAACAGGTTCAACAGGGTAGGGGTCGCGGCGGCGGCGGCGAACCGGTCGACCGAGTTCAGCACCCCGCCTTGCAGCGCTACCAGCGCGATGAACAAAAGATAGGGGAAGGTGATGCGCGCGAGGGCGACGGCGAGGGCGAACTTTTCCGGGTCGTCGCCAAAGCCCGGCGCAATCACGCTCATGACCCAGGGCATGAAGATCTCGCCGAGCAGCACGAATACCAGCAATGCCGCGACCAGCACCGCCAGCGCGTCCTCGGCGAAAATGCGGGCCGCCGCTTTGCCGCGCACCGCCATCATGCCGGCGAAGAGCGGGACAAAGGCGGCGCTGAAGGCGCCCTCGGCGAACAGGCTGCGAAACAGGTTCGGCAGCCGCTGGGCCACGAAAAAGGCGTCCGCCACTGGCCCCGCGCCCAACAATGCCGCGGTCAGGATGTCGCGTACAAACCCCATGACCCGGCTCAACAGCGTGTAGGAGCCGACCGTGGTGACCGAACGCAGCAGGGACATGGCGCGGGTGTAGACTAAAACAGCGAGCCGGAATACGGCGGCCGAGGCTTTGCGCATCGGCGAGCCGCTTTGCGGAAGGGCGCACAGCATGCTTGCCGGAAACGGCGGGCGTGCTCATCTTCATTAAAAGACGGCAAGGAGGCGCTTATGACGATCCATCTCGACCACACGGTCGTGCCCGCCCGCGACAAGGAAGAATCGGCGCGGTTCTTCGCGCGGATCTTTGGTCTCGAGTACAATGGTCCGGTCTCGCATTTCGCCCCGGTCAAAATCGACGACAACCTGACGATCGATTTCGACAATTGGGATCAGTTCGAGCGGCACCACTATGCCTTCAAGGTCGGCGAATCCGAGTTCGACGGCATCTTCGACCGGGTCAAGGCCGAGGGCATCGCCTATGGCAGCGGGCCGCGCGCGTCCGAGGACATGACGATCAACCGGCGCCACGGCGGCCGCGGCTTTTATTTCAAGGACCCGAACGGCCACCTGCTCGAAGTGCTGACCGCCTGACAAGGGCGGTTTCACGGCCTTACCCACCCGTTTGGGCGGATCAAATTCCGCAGGTCAGCCATATGCGTAATACTCGATCTGTGGCGACGAAACAACGGGATAGAATTGCGCGCCGGTCGTGGCGGCGTGTGCGCTTGCTTGCTGCGAGAGGCTCCCTTCCGTGATCGAAACCCGCATCGCCAAGGCGATCATGGTTGGATGCCTTGCCTTGTTCGCACTGCTCGTGGCTTTCGACAACCTCACCGATTACGACACCAACTATGCCTTTGTGCGCCATGTGCTGAGCATGGACACGACGTTTCCGGGGAACGCGCTCTTGTATCGCCGCATCGCCTCGCCGCGCCTGTGGCAGGCCGGCTATGCCCTGATCATCGCCGGGGAGGGGGTGACCGGCGCGGTGTTCGCGGTCGCCGCCATTTCGCTCGCCCGGCATCTGCGGTCGGCGGGCATCCGCTTTAATCGTGCCAAGCGGTTCGTGGCGGTCGGCGCCGCTCTCGGCTTTCTGGTCTGGTTTTTCGGCTTTATGGTAGTCGGCGGCGAATGGTTCGCGATGTGGCAGTCGCCGCTGTGGAACGGCCAAGAGGCGGCGTTTCGCTTTTACATGACGATCCTCGCGGTGCTGATCTTCGTTGTCCAACCGGACGCCGATTTGGCGGCCAGCGCCGCCCGGCCGCGTGCCGGCGCCGCTTCGGATAGGTAAGCCCATGTGGTCGAGACGGGCATTCGGATCCTCGGTCGCCGCCATCGCCTGCGGGCGCAGCCTGGCGGGGAGCGCGGCCGCGGCATCGGCGCCCCCGATCGACTTGTCGGCGATCCCGCTTTCCGTCCATGAACAGGCGATGCGGCTGGCGATCGCGGCGGCGCACGGCAATCCGGCCTTTCCGTTCGGCGCGGTGATCGTGCGGGCGGCGGATCGCGCAGTCATGGCGACCGGCGTCAACGGCACCGCCGCCAACCCGACCTTTCACGGCGAGATCGCCGCCATCGACGACTATGTCGCGCGGCACGGCAATCGCGGGTGGAGCGAGGCCATTCTCTACACCACCGGCGAACCCTGTCCGATGTGCATGAGCGCTATGGTCTGGGCGGGGATGGGCGGCGTCGTGTACGGAACGTCGGTCGAGGAATTGCGGCAATCGGGCATCAACCAGATCCTGATCCCGGCAACCGCCGTGATCGGCGCTTCGCCGTTTTATCATGGTGAAATTCTGGGCGCCGTCCTCGCGGCCGAGACCGGCGCGCTGTTCCGAAACCGCGAGCGTCCCTGACCGCCGTCCCTGACCGCGTCCCTGACCCTGGCGGCGCGACTAGGGCACGCTTCTGCGCGCCAGCGCCGCCAGCACCGGCACCGTCAGCCGTTGGGTCTGCGGCCCGAGGGCCAGCGGCTTCAGCAGCATCCGCACGCTCATTTCCGCCGGGAAATGGGGACGCATCAGCGCGCGGCATTGCCGGTGCACATCGCGGTAGACGCGCGCGTCGAACGGCGCGCCCGGCCGTCGCGCGGCGTAGATGTGCTTGAGGACGACAAGCCGGTCTTCGCCGCCCGTCATGCGCAGCCGCCGCCACAAGGCCGGCGCCACCGCGGCGCGCCCGGGCCGCTCGATCTCGCGATATTTGCGAAAAAAGCGGTAGAAGTGCTTGTAGTGACCGACCTCGTCCGCGGCGATGTGCCGGGTTAGCTGGGCCAGCACCGGATCGGGGCTGGCGCGCGACAGACAGGTGTAAAAGCTGGCGGTGCCGGTCTCGACGACGCAGCGCGACGCCATCTCCAGCGCGCGCGCCGCCTCCAGCGCCTCATCGCAAAACGGGCGAAATTCTTCGATAAAGCCCGCGCGCACCCGTTCCCAAGGGAAATCCGGCCAGGCGGTTTCAACATAGCGGCGCAAGGCCCGGCCATGCTGCAACTCCTCAGGCAGCCAGTAATCCTTTAGCCACGAGGTGATTTCGTCGTCACCGGTAAAGTAATCGATCAAGTTTTCCGTGTAAAGATCGGTGGCGCTCTCCATAAGCGACGCCGCCGCGACCATGTAAAACAGGCCCTGGTTGCGCCAAACGGCATCACGATGGACCAAATGCCAGGGAATGTCGTCGAGCGACCAATGCCGCCGCGCCGCCCGGCGCTCGGTCGCGGCACTCGCATTGTCGACAGTGGTAAGCAGCTCCATATCGGTTGGCGCCGACACGCCCGCTAGAAAGTGAACATCGTGCTTTCGGGACCGAGGCCCAGCAGAACCTGACCCACCGTCTCGAAATGGGCTTGGCGGCCCTGAAATTGCTGCACGACCGTGTGGATGTCGCGGAACCGCCGCTCGAACGGGTTGTCCTCGAAGATCGCGGTGGCGCCGGCGGCGTGGTAGAGCGTGTCGACCGCGTCGCGCGCCTGGTGGATGCCCCAGGTCGAGGCGAGCCGGATGGTCGCATGGTGGTCCGGCGTGAGGTGGCCGACGGAGCCGGCCTCCTGCCAGATCTGGTCCAGCGAGCGCAGCAGAAAAGCGCGCGCCGCGCCGATTTGCGCCTCGGACTGGGCCACCTGCGCCTGGATCACGTTGTTGTCGCGCAAGCTGCGTTTGGCGCCGCGCGGAATCTTGTCGCGGGCAAGCTCGACAAACGCGTCGAGCATTCCGCGGGCAATGCCCAGCGCCACCCCGGCGAACCCGGCCGAGTAAACATTGCTGCTGTTGAAAGCGTAGAGCAGCCCCGGTTCGCGCGGCTTCGCATCGCCGCCACGCTCGATCGCGTGACCCTCTGGCACGAACAGATCGGTAACCGTGTAGGTGTCGCTGCCGGTGCCGCGCAGACCGACGACATGCCAGGTATCGGTCATAAGGGTGCTGGTTTTCGGGAACAGCAAGGTGCGGAAGACCGGGTTGCCGTCAGGCCGCAGCCGCGGCGCGCCGTCTTCGCCGAACACCGCGACATGCGCGCCGAGCCAGGTCGCGTGATGGCTGCCGCTGGCAAAGCTCCAAGTCCCCGTCAGCCGATAGCCGCCGGCGGCGACGCGCGCCTCGGCCGGGCCGGGCGGACCCCAGGCGACGATGCCGCGCGGCCCGCCGAAAATCTCCCTTGCCGCTTCGGGCATCAGGAACGCAGCGCTCATCGTGCAGCCGCAAGCCTGGCCGAGGCACCAGGCGGTGCTGGCGTCGTGTCGGGCGATTTCCTCGATGACCGGGACATAGGCGGCGGGCGGCAGTTCCGCGCCGCCCAAGGATCGCGGCAGCAGCAGGCGGAACAGACCGCATTCGGCCAATGCGTCGACGACCGGCTCGGGCAGCTCGCGACGGCGCTCGATGTCGACTGCCGCACCCGCCAGCTCGGGACCGAGCGCGCGCGCCCGTTCGAGGAAGACCATGCCCGGCGGATCGCCGATCACCACGTCTGGGGCCTTTGTCCGCATCCTTGCTCCCGCTGCGTCACCGACTTCGCACGGCTGATTAATATTATCGCAGCCGGGCGCGCGCCAGCATTTCCCCTTGACCGGCGCGGGGCGGAGCAGCCCGGCACAGCGCGCAGCGACCGAATCGGCAACGAATCCGAATTGCGCGGCCGCCGCCCCGGTGGGAGACTTGCCGGCGGCAACAGCCGGCTGTGGTGGAGGAAACGCTGATGGCGGAGGATCGACAGCTGGCGATTGTCACCGGTGCGGCGAGCGGCATCGGCCGGGCGATGGCGTCTGGGCTTGCTCGAAGCCGGGATCGACGTCGTCGCGGTCGACCGCGAGCCCGCGTGGCTCGCCGAATTGGAGGCCGCCGCGGCCGCGAAGCCGTCCCCGGGCATGTTGCGCACACTGCGCGCCGACCTTGCCGACCCCGCCTCGTTCGACGCGATCGTCGCGGCTGCCCTCGGCCGGTCGGGCCGGATCGACATCCTCGTCAACAACGCTGGTGTCGGCCAGGGCTCGATCCGCGCCGACCAGCGCCACAATCCGCTGCGCTTTTGGGAAATCACGCCTGAGCAGTGGGGCCGCTTTGTCGCGGTCAACGCGACCGCACCGTTGCTGATGGCGCGCGCCGTCGTACCGCACATGCTCCGGGCCGGGCGCGGCCGGATCGTCACGGTCACGACCAGCCTCGGCACCATGCTGCGCGAAGGCTATGTGCTCTATGGCGCCAGCAAGGCCGCGGCCGAGGCGGCAACCGCGGTGATGGCGGCCGACCTCGCCGGCACCGGGGTCACCGCCAACGTGCTGGTGCCGGGTGGGATGACCGATACCCGGATCATCCCCGACGCCGCCGTCGCCGACCGCTCGCGGCTGTTGCGTCCCGAGATCATGGCGCCGCCCTTGTGCTGGCTGGTCTCCGATGCCGCCGCCGAAGTCACCGGCCGGCGTTTTCTGGCGGCGCATTGGGACGTTTCGCTGTCGCCCGCCGAAGCGGCTGAAAAATGCGGCGCGCCGATCGCCTGGAAGGCGATCGCGACGATGCCGATCGAACCCGATTGACCTAAAGGGGAGGAGCGCACCATGGCCGGGGAAGCGATCGCGAACACGGCGCAGCGCGAATACTGGAACACGGTTGCCGGCCCGCGCTGGGTCGGTCTCGAAGGCTTTGTCGAGCGCCGGGTGCGCGCGGTAAACGACCGCCTGTTGGCGCGCTCCGGCGCCGCGGAAGGCGAGCGGGTGCTCGAAATCGGCTGCGGCACCGGCGCCTTCACCGTGCCGCTTGCGCAGGCGGTCGGAGAGCGCGGCGAGGTCGTCGGCGCCGACATCTCCACGGCGATGCTGGCGGGCGGGAAGAAGCGCCTCGCCGAGGCGGGATTGCGGAACGTCTCGCTGGTCGAGGCCGACGCGCAGACCCACAAATTCGAGCCCGGCCAGTTCGACCTGATCGCCTCGCGCTTTGGCGTCATGTTCTTCGCCGACCCGGCCGCGGCCTTCACCAACCTCTTCGCCGCCGCCCGACCCGGCGCAAGGCTGTGCTTTGCCTGCTGGGGTCCGCTCGACGACAACGAGCATTGGCTGATCCCGTATCGGGTGGCGTTGCGCCATCTCGGCCCGCCGCAGCCCAAGCCGGCGCGCGCGCCCGGCCCGATGGCCTTTGCCGACCCCGATTACATAAACTGGTTCCTCGGGAAAGCCGGATTTGCCGACATCGCGGTCAACCGCGAGCACCCGGAAATCTCGGCGTCGCCGCCGCCCGAAGAAGCCGAGCACGCCTGCATCATGGGGCCTTCCGGCCGGCTGATCGATGAGAAGAAGCCCGACGAGGCGACCCGGCGGACGATCCAGCGCGAAATCGAAGAAGCCTTTGCCGCACATCTTAAGGCCGGTAAAACGAGCCTCCCGTCCACGGTGTTTTTGGTGACGGCCCGTCGCCCGCAATAACGACGCCGGCGACCGGCGCCGCCCGGCCTGTTGCACGGCTGTCGGGGGCGCGGCGGCGCCATCGGGCTCGCCAAACTCCTCGGGTACGGCTAAAAGGCATTGTCCACAGCCGTCCGAGCCGCCATGCCCGAAGATTTCTACCGCATCAAGCGCCTTCCCCCCTACGTCTTCAGCGAAGTCAACGCGCTGAAGGCCAAGGCGCGCGCCGCCGGGCGCGATGTCATCGACCTCGGCATGGGCAATCCCGACGGTCCGACCCCGGCGCACATCGTCGCCAAGCTCGTGGAGGCGGTGCAAAATCCGAAGACCCACGGCTACTCGGTGTCGCGCGGCATCGCCGGGCTGCGCCGCGCCTGCGCCGGCTATTACGCCCGCCGCTTCAATGTCGAGGTCGATCCCGAGCGCGAGGTCATCGTCACGTTGGGGTCAAAGGAGGGGCTCGCCAATCTGGCGCAGGCGATCACCGGGCCGGGCGACATCGTGCTGGTGCCGAACCCGTGCTATCCGATCCACGCCTTCGGCTTCATCATGGCCGGGGCCTCGGTGCGGCACGTGCCGGTCGGTCCCGAATTCGACTTTCTCGCCGAGCTGAAAAACGCGGTGCGGCACAGCATTCCCGCACCACTGGCGATCGTGCTGAACTTTCCCGCCAACCCGACCGCGCAGACCGTCGACCTCGATTTCTACGGCGAAATCATCGCGTTTTGCCGCCGCCACGACATCGTCGTGCTGTCCGACCTCGCCTATGCCGAAATCTATTTCGACGGCAAGCCGCCGCCTTCGATCCTCGAAGTGCCGGGCGCGCGCGACATCGCGGTCGAGTTCACCTCGCTCAGCAAGACCTATTCGATGGCCGGCTGGCGGATCGGCTTTGCGGTCGGCAACGAGCGGCTGATCGCGGCTTTGTCGCGGGTCAAGTCCTATCTCGACTACGGCGCCTTCACCCCGATCCAGGTGGCCGCGACTGCGGCGTTGAACGGCCCGCAGGAATGCATCGCCGAAACCCGCGCGCGCTACCAGGCGCGCCGCGACGTGATCGTCGACGGGTTGCGCCAGGCCGGCTGGGAAGTACCGCAGCCGGAGGCGACGATGTTCGCCTGGGCGCCGATCCCGCCGCAGTTCCGCGCGATCGGCAGCCTCGCCTTTTCCAAGCTGTTGCTCGAGCGCGCCAATGTCGCGGTGTCGCCGGGGATCGGTTTTGGCGAATACGGCGAGGGCTTTGTCCGCATCGCGCTCGTCGAGAACCGCCAGCGCCTGCGTCAGGCGACCCGCAACATCAAGGCCTTCCTGTCCGGCCGCAACGACACCCCCGACCTCCGCCGCGACACCCAAGACCTCGCCGCCGCGTCATAAACCCAAGCCCGGCGGTTAGGCAAAAGGCAAATTCCCGCGCCGGTTTCTCGGCCTGCTTGCTTTTCCGGCCCGCGTGGCCGGTGACATCGGGATATCCGGCTCGATAGGAAGCGGCACCCCGGCGGCTTCGAGGGCGGCGCGCTGGCGGGCGGCGAGGGCCGTCTCGTCGAAATCCTCGATCAATTCGTGAAACAGCCGGTGCCAGTTGATCTCGGCCTTCAGGTGCAGGAACACCGAGCCGAGCCCGACCGCGGCGCGGTCCATGAACACGAATTCGCGCGGCGGGCGCACCCCGCCGAGGCGGCGGATGTCGCGGTGCACGCTCTCGACCACGGCGGCGCCGTCGTCGCCGCTCCCCTTTTCCTGAATCCGCCGGGCGCGGTCGTCGAGCAACGGCCCGTAGACATAGAGCGCCCAGCGGTTCAGCACGTCGATCATCTCGTTCGACAGATCGCCAAAGCCCCAGCGCTGGTAGGCGCTGACCGCGAGATCGCGATCGCCGCGCTCCAGCGCATGGTAGAGGTCGATCACCCCGCCGACGAACGAGGCGCGGAATACACGAACGCAGCCAAAGTCGAGCAGGTTGACCGTTCCGTCCGGCGCCACCGTGTAATTGCCGAGATGCGGGTCGCCGTGGATGACCCCGTAATGGTAGAACGGCACGTACCACACGCGAAACATGCGCAGCGCCACCTCGTTGCGCCGCGCGGTCGCAGCCGTGGCGGTTTCGAGGATCGGCGCGCCGTCGAGCCAGGTCATCGTCAACAGCCGCCGGGTCGACAGCTCGGCGATCGGTCTGGGCACGGCGACGCCGGGCTCGCCGGCGAGGATCGCGCGGTAGAGCCGCATATGCGCGGCCTCGCGCTCGTAGTCGAGCTCCTCGCGCAGCCGCTCGGCGATCTCGGCATGGATCTCGGCGGTGGTGACGGCGCGGTCGTAGCGTTCGTACAAACCCATCGCGAGCTTTAGCTGGCGCAAATCGGCTTCGACCGCCGAAGCCATGTCGGGGTACTGCAATTTGCACGCGAGTGCCGTGCCATCGAGCGCGGTCGCGTGGTGCACCTGGCCGAGCGAGGCGGCGCGCGCCGCGGTTCTTTCGAAATCGCGAAACCGGCTTTGCCAATCGGGGCCGAGCTCGCCCGCCATCCGCCGGCGGACAAACGGCCAGCCCATCGCCGGCGCATTCGCCTGCAGCTGGATCAGCTCGTTGACGTATTCCTGGGGCAGCGCGTCGGGGATCGTGGCCAGCAGCTGCGCCACCTTCATCAACGGCCCCTTGATGCCGCCAAGGGCAGCCTTCAGATCGGCGGCATGGCGCCCGCGGTCGACCGCAATGCCGAGATAGCGCTCGCCGGCGAGCCGCGCCGCCAGCCCGCCCATCGCGCTCGACACCTGCGCATAGCGCCGAACCCGCCCGGTAAAGCTGTCGTTGTCGCTCACCGCTACGACCTAAACCGAGGAGGTGGTATCAGTTTTGGTGCGGGGAAGCCGTCAGCCTCTGCGCGATTTAGTGTCAAGCATGAGCCGTAGGTACTGAAAAATGTGACCACCCTCCGGAACAACGCGAGCGAAAGGGCTTTGCCTTGAAAGCTAAACGGTAATTGCGTCCGCATCAAAGCGGGCGCAAATACATGCAATAACCCAATGAATAGGAAAATCCACCCAAAGGCGGGAAACCGCCATTGGAGATATCCAGTCTGCGCAAGGTCGAAGGCCAGATCATGATTTGCAGACACAGGCATTCACATTGCCTATCGCGACGAAAGAAAGACGTCGGAGGTCATCTCCCGTCCACTGTGCTTGCAGCTCGATCATCGAGCGAAGCGTCCCGATCGGGAACGTATCGCTGGCACGATGGAAAGTGACGGTAACTCGGCGCCCGTCGGCGTGGCGATAGCGCTGGTGAGAGCCACGCTGATTATAGAGCACGAACCCATCGCGGATCAGGGCGTTGATGATTTCGCGGGCCGTCAGGTTACGTAATCGTCGCCATTCGATTTGGCTCATACCGTGACCGTGACGAGCGGCTCTTCCGAGACCGCGACGTTCGCCGGCAAAGGTTTTCCTTCCTCGGCCCGTTCGGTAACGATCATCTCCAGCACCTCACGAATGTTCTGGAGCGCCTCCTCGCGCGTATAACCCCACGTGGCCGCGCCGTCCTCTTCCAGCTCGGGAGAATAGGCGCGCCAGCGATCTTCATCGGGCTCGACGACGATTTTGAAGGTGTAGGTGGTCAGGGTGCGCCCTCCTCTACTGTTCTGATCACGAAGCGCTGCTACCTACCCGACCATACCGGCGAATGTCGGTAAAGGATCCTGGCCTGCGCCGGGATGGTCGGTCGAGGTAATTCGCCGACCACTAAAATTTGGCGATCCGGACACGATCACTAAATCGCATTACCGCATCACCCGAGCGCTTCGAGCTCGTCGATAAAGCCGGAGACGACCGAGAGCCCCTTCGACCAGAAGGCGGGGTCGGAGGCGTCGAGGCCGAACGGGGTCAGCAACTCACGGTGGCGCAAGGTGCCGCCGGCGCGCAGCATATCGAGATAGCGTTCGGCGAAGCCCTGATGCGCGTCCTGGTAGACCGCGTAGAGCGAGTTCACCAGACAGTCGCCGAATGCATAGGCGTAGACATAGAACGGCGTGTGGATGAAATGCGGGATGTAAGACCAGTAATGGCGGTAGACGCCGTCGAGGCGGATCGCCGGGCCGAGGCTCTCGCGCTGCACCTCGAGCCAGATTTCGGCGATCCGGTCGGGGGTCAATTCGGCTTCGCGGCGCTCGTCGTGCACCCTGATCTCGAATGTCGCAAAGGCGGTCTGGCGGACGACCGTGTTCAGCATGTCCTCGACCTTGCCGGCGAGCATGATCCGGCGCCGGCGCGGGTCGGTCTCGCGCGCCAGCAGCGCGCGGAAGGTCAGCATCTCGCCAAACACCGAGGCGGTCTCGGCCAGGGTCAGCGGCGTGTCGGCCATCAGATAGCCTTGCGGCCCGGCCAACACCTGATGGACGCCGTGACCCAGCTCGTGCGCCAGGGTCATCACGTCGCGCACCCGGCCCTGGTAGTTCAATAAGAGATAGGGATGCGCCCCCGGCACCGTCGGATGGGCGAAGGCGCCCGAAGCCTTGCCCGGCCGCACCGGCGCGTCGATCCAGGGTGCGGCGAAAAACCGGCCGCCGACCGCCGCCAGCTCGGGCGAAAAGGCGTTGTAGGCCGCCAGCACGGTCGCCTCGGCTTCATGCCACGGGATCAGCCGGTCGTCATCCTCGGGCAACGGCGCGTTCCGGTCCCAGAACGGCAATGCCTCGACCCCGAACCAGCGCGCCTTCAGCCGGTAATAGCGATGCGACAGCCGCGGGTAGCTGTCGCGAACCGCCGAGATCAGCGCGTCGACGACCTCGTCCTCGACAAAATTCGCCAGGTTGCGCGACGAGATCGGCCGCGCGAAACGGCGCCAGCGGTCCTCGATCTCCTTGTCCTTGGCGAGCGTGTTGGTGATCAGCGCAAAAGTGCGCGCATTTTTGCCCGAGCACCTCGCCGATGGTGATCGCCGCCTCGCGACGCACCTGCGGGTCGGCGGTCGGACAAGAGGTTCAGCGCCTCGGCCTCGGTCAATTCGCCGGCCGCGAAACGGAAAGCGCAAATCGGCGACGGTTTCGTCGAAGAGCCGGGTCCAGGCGGCGCGGCCCGCGACAGATTTCTCGTGCAGCAGCTTCTCGACCTCGTCGCTGAGCTGATGCGGCCGAAAGGCGCGGGTGTCGCGCAGCCACGGGCGATAATGGGCGAGTGCGGGGTCGGCCTCCTTCTGCGCGAGCACGGCGTCGTCGATCCGGTTGATTTCGAGGGTGAAGAACAGGAGTGTCGTCGAAATCGCGTTTATCCGCTCCTGGATCGTCTGATAGAAGCGGCCGATCTCGGGGTCGGCGAGATTGCCGGCATGAACCAAGGAGGCGTAGCTGACGATCCGGCCGCTCAGCTCCTGCAGCCGTTCGTAGGTCTCGACCGCCGCCGCCAACGCCGCTCCCGTCAGGTCGGCGAGCCGGCCTTCGTAGCGTCGGCGAAAGATTTCGGCGTCGTCCGCGAGCTGCACCAGGTCGCGGGCCAATTCGGGGCTTTCGCGACCCGGGTAGAGATCGCCCAGATCCCATTGCGGCAAGGTTCCGAGCGCGCCTTTCCTTGTCGCGCTTCCGCCGCCGCCTCGACCCGCATCGTCCTCTCCCGAACTCGATCCCGCCTCCATATGGGGCCGGCCGGCGGAGCCGGCCAAGCGCGGGGCGAGCCTGCCGGCTATTCCACGCTTTGCCGCGAAACCCGTAGAAAGGCGGCGAGGGAGGATTGGTCCAAAGATGGATTACGACAGCTGCCGCAGCCTGCCGGCGATGTTCTTCGAACAGGCCGAGCGGCGCGGCGAGAAGCCGTTCCTGTGGGCCAAGCGCGACGGCCGTTATCAGCCGACCGGCTGGGCCGAGGCGGCGCGCGAGGTGCGGCGGCTGGCGCGCGGCCTGACGGCGCTCGGCGTCCGCCGCGGCGACCGGGTCGGCGCTCGTCGCCGAGAACCGGCCGGAATGGGTCGTCGCCGATCTCGCGATCATGAGCGCCGGGGCGATCACGGTGCCGGCCTATGTGACCAACACCGTCGACGACCATCGCCACGTCTTCGCCACCAGCGGCGCGCGCGCCGTGATCGTGTCGAAGCCTGCCCTGTCGGCGCGGGTGTTGGCGGCGGCCAATCAGGTCGACACCGTCCACACGGTGATCGCGATCGAGCCCACATACGGGCCAGGCGAGCGCGGTCGACGTCCTGTCGTGGGGCGACGTGCTCGCTGCGCGGCGACGAGGCCGCCGACCGACGATGTCGCAGACGCGTCGCCGAGCTGACCCCCGACGACATCGCCTGCCTGATCTTCACCTCGGGCACCGGCGGCGTCCCCAAAGGGGTGATGACCACCCACCGCAACATCCTCGCCAATTGCCGCGGCGCCTTTCGCCTGCTCGAAACCCTCGGGCCTCGGCGACGAGGTGTTTTTGAGCTTTCTGCCGCTGTCGCATTCCTACGAGCACACCGCCGGGCTGATGTTCCCGATCTCGATCGGGGCGCAGATCTATTTCGCCGAAGGGGCCGAGACCCTCGCCGCCAACCTGCTCGAAGCGCGGCCGACGATCATGACCGCGGTGCCGCGGCTTTACGAGACGCTGCACCGCCGCATCACTGCTCGGGGTCGAGCGCAAGGGCGGGATGGCGCGCAAGATGTTCGACAAGGCGGTGGCGATCGGGCGCAAGCGCGCGGCGCTCGGCGCGCCCGAGCCTCGGCGAGCGCCTGATCGACCCGCTGCTCGACCGCTCGGTGCGCGCCGGGGTGCGGCGCCGTTTCGGCGGGCGGCTCAAGGCGATGGTCTCGGGCGGCGCGCCGCTGAACCCCGAGATCGGCAGCTTCTTTCTGGCGCTCGGGGTCCGGCTGCTGCAGGGCTATGGCCAGACCGAGGCGGCGCCGGTCATCGCCTGCAACGTCGCCGTCGCGGATCAAGATCGACACGGTCGGGCCGCCGCTCGACGGGGTGCGAGGTGCGGGTCGCCGAGGACGGCGAAATTCTGGTCGCGGGCGACAATGTCATGAAAGGCTATTGGAACGACCCGAGGCGACGGCTCAGGCATTGGTCGACGGCTGGCTGCAATACCGGCGATGTCGGCCGAGATCGACGAAGACGGCTATATCCGGATTACCGACCGCAAGCGCGACTTCATCAAGAATTCGGGCGGCGAGATGATCTCGCCGGCGCGGGTCGAGGGCTATCTGACGTTGGAACCGGAGATCGCCCAGGCGATGGTGTTCGGCGACCGCCGGCCCTATCTCGTCGCGGTGCTGGTGCCCGACACCCGAATTCGCCGCGGGCTTTGCCGGCGCAGACGGCGAACGCCGGCGGAGATCGCCGCGCTCGCCGCCGATCCCGGCTTTTACCAAGGCGGTCGGCGCCGCGGTGGCGCGGGTCAATCGCGGGCTGGCGCCGATCGAGCGGGTGCGCCGCTTTGTGATCGCGACGGAGCCGTTTACGATCGCCAACGGCCAGATGACGCCGACCCTAAAGGTCAAGCGCCACGTGGTCCGCGAAGCCTATGGCGCGGCGCTCGACGCGCTCTATGACGGCAAGGGAATCGCGGCCTGAGCTTGGCGGCGGACGCGATGTCGTAACAGGAGGAACGTCATGCGGCTCGAAGGCAAGATCGGCATCGTCACCGCGGCGGCTTCGGGGATGGGCAGGGCCGGGCGCGCTGCGCTTTGCCCGCGAGGGTGCGGCGGTCGGCGTCGTCGACATCGACCAGGCCGGGGTCGACGCCGTCGTCGGCGAGATCACCGCTGCCGGCGGCCGGGCGCTGGGGCTTGTCGGCGATCCTGCGCCAGGACGATTTCGCCCGCGCCATCGTGCGCCGCACCGCCAGCGCCTTTGGCGGGCTCGATTTCGTGTGGAACCATGTCGGCCATCCCGGCCCGGCTTCGATCGAGGGCATCGACATGGCCGATTTCGACATCGCGATCGGGCTGAATCTGCGCACCGTGTCTGGTGACGACCGAGGCGGCGATCCCGGAACTGCGCGCCCGCGGCGGCGGCGCCCTGCTCTACACCGCCTCGACCTCGGGGCTCGTCGGTTCGGCCTTCAGCCCGGTCTATTCGATGGCCAAGTTCGGCGTCGTCGGCTTTGTGCGCTCGCTCGCCAAGCGCCTGGCGCCGGACAAGATCCGGGTCAACGCGATCTGCCCCGGCCCGATCGACACGCCGATGCTGCGCGTCTTTGTCGCCCGGCCCGACCAGCAGCGCCCCCCTGGCCAAGCGGGTGGCCACGACAGAGAAGCGCTCGTGCAGGCGCGCGGCCGGCAGAACCCGATGGGCCGCACCGGCAGGCCCGAGGAGATCGCCAACGCCGCATTGTTCCTGATTTCCGACGAAGCGTCGTTCGTCTCCGGCGCCGCCCTCCCGGTCGACGGCGCCGCCACCGCGTAGAGCGTGCGCCGACAATTCCGTGGCGGGCGACAGGAGCAACGGGACAGGTGGTTCGGCCTCGAAGAAAAGCCGGATTTTCGAAATTTCAGGCACTGGTGGCATCGTCGAGGCAAGGATGAAGCAGGAGGCAGCGACATCGTCGATCGCAGTGAGGCCGAACGCGCTTATGATGATTGGGTGAAGCGGGGTCGCCCAACGGTGAAGTAAACGGATCATTCGCGATGAGACATTCCGTAGACGCGAACGTTCTCCAAAACGCATCATCCGCGCGAGACGAGAACCGTCTGATCGAAGAGTTGCGGAGCCTGAAGAGCCAACGTTCACCGCGACGATCGCGCGCTGCCAAGGCCTTGCAAATCCTTGAGCAGACGAACTCCTCACGGGTTCGCAATGCGGCGGCAGTGGCGTTGGCGGATTTGCGGGACAGCAGCGCCAAGGGTGCGTTGATCGATTTGTTGACGCGGCCGGACACGAAAGGAGCGCGCGGCACCCTGCTGTACGTTCTCGAACAGCTTGGAGCGGATGTACCTCTACCGGTTCTCGCGGACATTATCGCCGAGGAGTCGTACGAAGCGAGGGAAGAGGCGCTCGCCCTGATCGCGCGCGGCCGTATCGGATGTCGCCCGGGAGAGGTTGCGCGGGCTCGGGCTACGCTTGAAGCTGCGCGCGGCTCGGCCGACGCCGAACGCAACCAGGCGATTGGCCGGGCGCTCGCGCATTTGGGTACAAATCACTATTAGCGGCGGCGGATCGGGGTGCGGTCGCGTGCCGATGAAGCATTTGCAGAACCGGAGAGCAGCCCGTCAGGCGTCGTCGGGGACGGCTTCGTCGAGTTCGCGCAGCCAGACCGCGGCGCTCGAATCCGACGGCGCGCGCCAGTCGCCGCGCGGCGACAGCGACCCGCCCGACGAAATCTTCGGCCCATTGGGCAGCGCCGAGCGCTTGAATTGCGACAGCTGGAAAAAGCGCAACAGAAACACCCGCAGCCAGTGCTTGATCTCGGGGAGGCCATAGGCGCGTCTTGCGGCATCGGGGGTGTTGGCCGGCCACACCCCGCACCCGGCGTCATGCCAGGCATTCCATGACAGGTAGGCGATCTTGGACGGGGCGAAGCCGTAGCGCGTCGTGTAATAGAGATTGAAGTCCTGCAAGGCGTAAGGGCCGACCACGCTCTCGGTGGATTGGATCGCGCCGTCGGCGCCGGGCGGCACCAGCTCCGGCGAAATCTCGGTCGCCAGGATGTCGTGGAGGATCGGAGCGGTCTGGGGGCCTAGGTCGCCGCTCGCCGCGACGAACCGGATCAGGTGCTGAATCAGGGTCTTGGCGACCGACGCGTTGGGGTTGTAATGCGACATCTGGTCGCCGACCCCATAGGTGCACCAGCCGAGCCCGAGCTCGGACAGATCGCCGGTCCCGACCACCAGCCCGCCATTGTGGTTCGCCAGCCGGAACAGGTAATCGGTGCGCAGCCCGGCCTGGACGTTCTCATAGGTCACGTCGTAACGCGCCTCGCCGGTCGCGGCGGCATGGCCGATATCCCGCAGCATCTGCCGCGCCGCCGGTCGGATGTCGATCTCGCCGCCGGTGACGCCGAGCGCCGTCATCAACCGCCACGCGTTGGCCTTGGTCGCCTCGCTCGTGGCAAAGCCGGGCAGGGTGAAGCCGAGGATGTCGGCGCGCGGCAGGCCGAGCCGGTCCATCGCGCGCGCCGCCACGATCAGCGCCTGGGTCGAATCGAGCCCGCCGGAGACGCCGATCACCAGCTTTTTGAGCCCGGTGGCATTCAGCCGCTGCGCCAGCCCCTGGACCTGGATGTTGTAGGCCTCGTAGCAATTGTCGTTCAACATCGCCGGGTCGGCTGGGACGTAAGGGAACCGCTCGATGTTGCGGCGCAAGGACAAGGGTTCGCGCGGTAAGGAGAAATCGTACGCGACCGTGCGAAACGGCGGTCGCGTCGCGGCGCTGGTGCTGGCGCAGTCGCCGAACGTGTTGGTGCGCATCCGCTCCTGCCGGATGCGGCCGATGTCCACGTCGGCGGTCGCCATTTCGGGGTTGGGCGAAAAGCGTTCGGTCTCGGCCAGTCCTTCGCCCAATTCAAAAATGCCGGCCTGGCCGTCCCAGGCGAGATCGGTCGTCGACTCGCCGGCGCCGGCGGCGGAATAGGCATAGGCGGCGATGCAGCGCGCCGATTGCGAGGCGCACAACAGCCGCCGCATCTGCGCCTTGCCGATCGTGATGTTGCTGGCCGACAGGTTAAGCAGGATTTCGGCGCCGGCGAGGGCCGCGGCGGTGCTCGGCGGCTGCGGCACCCAAAGATCTTCGCAAATCTCGACGTGGAGGGTGAAGCTCGCCTCGCCCGTCGCGGCAAATATCAGATCGTCTCCGAACGGCGCCTCACATCCCGCGACCGCGATGGTCCGCCCGAGAGTGTCGGCGCCGGACGTGAAATGGCGGCGCTCGTAAAATTCGCGGTAATTCGGCAGGTAGGTCTTGGGCACCACGCCGAGCAGACGCCCGCGGCAGATCACGATCGCGCAATTGTAGAGATGCCCCTGCGAACGCAACGGCGCGCCGACGACAAAAAGCGGGAACAGGTCGCGGCTGGCGCGGACGAGCCGGCCGACTTCACCCTCGACCGTGTCGAGCAGCGCGTCCTGAAACAACAAATCGTCGATCGCGTAGGCCGAGAGGCACAGCTCGGGGAAGACCATCACCGCGGCCCGCACCCTGTCGCCGGCGGCGATCAACGTCTCGACCGCCGCCGCGTTGCGCCGGGGCTCGGCGACCGCGACATGCGGAACGCAGGTGGCGAGGCGGACGAACTGGTGCCGGTAGGGCGAGAAGAAGGCGGACATGGCGGACGGCGCTCGTGCGGGCGGCTGAGCTTGTTAATCTGGGAAATCAAACGCTTTGCGATAAGGGGTTGGGCGGATCCCCGGGTTCTCAGGATTGCGAGCGCCCCGAGCGCACCAATGCCCATACGACGCCGCCGATCCCGAACAGAATGACGGCGCCGAGCACCAGCGCCACCAGGTTTTCGGACCCGATCAGCCGCTCGCCCAGCCTGGCGACCGCGTCGCCGACAAAGATCAGCATCGGCGCCCAGACCACCGCCGAAGTCACATTGGCGATCCAGAAGCGGTCGGACGGCATCTGCATGATGCCGGCGGCGAGCGGGATGACCGCGCGCAACGGGCCGAAAAAGCGGCCGACAAACACACTCAGCCCGCCGAATTTGGCGAAAAATCGGATGCCGCGCGGCAACAGCTCGGGATTTCGGGTGAACGGCCACATCCGCGCGAGCGCGCGCCCAAAACGGCGGCCGATCCAATACGACACGGCGTCGCCCAGGGTGGCGCCGAGCACCGCCCCCGCGAGCACCGGGAAATAGGGGAGCGCGCCGGTCGCCATCAGAGCCCCGGCGGCTACCAGCAGCGAGGTGCCGGGAAACAGCAGGCTCAGGAACACGAACGACTCGCCGAACGATGTCACAAACATGACCGCAAACGCCCACCCCGCATGGGCGGAAATAAAAGCGAGCGTCGGCTGAACCAGATGCTCCATGCAACTCTCATGTCTTGCTCGGGAGGAGGGGGGTCAAGAAAGCGTCGGCATCGCGATGTAGATAGCGCGGCGGGCTTGCACGAACCTGATGGCGCCACTAGCAGGCTGCTGAAAAATGTCGTTTCCCTCGGCATGCACCCTTCGAGACGGCCGCCTACGGGACCTCCTCAGGATGAGGCCAAACCTTTGATACAGCAGGGCTTGCCTCATCCTGAGGAGGTCGCCGATCGGCGGCCGTCTCGAAGGATCGCGGCGACCATGCGTCGTTTTTCAGCAGCCTGCTAGTGGGGCGAATTTGCCGCTCGGTACCGGCCTCTATTTCCGTTATGCCCGCGGAAGCGGGCGCCCGGGGCCGCCAGCACCGGGCCCGCCGCACCTGGACCCCCGCTTGCGCGGGAGCCGACGAGCAAGAGAAAGCGGGAATCATCCGTCTGGTTCGTACCACCGCGAGACCGGCGACCCGGATTTCGCCCCGAACGATCGGGACCGTTCCCGAGCACGCATGAGCCAGGGACTTTGCCGCCCCTCGCGCCGAGCGGGCATTGGGGCTAATGTCGCCGATGGAGAACGGATCGCGGGCCGGCAGCCGGACGTGGCTTGCGGCCGGGCGTCGACTCCGCAGCCGCGGTCGGATCCTCGCGTGCCGAGACGCCGACGACGCCTCGCCCGCTCGGACAGGAGATTCCGATGTTCTGGGTTGTCGTGGCGATTGTGTATTTCGTGCTGGCGGCGGTGGCGCCCAGCATTCTCGGCTTGTTCGTCAGCCGGACCCGGCCGGATTTCCGCACCTTGGCGCTGTCGCTGCGCATCCTGTTTGTGGCGATCGCGCTGACCTGTCTCGCCGCGACCTCCTACGTCCATGTCGAATCCGACGAGATCGCGGTCTTGAACAAAATCTACGGCACAAGCTCGCTGGCGGGCGAGCACATCATCGCGATCCACGGCGAAAAGGGGCCGCAGGCCGAAATCCTGACCCCGGGCTGGCATCCCTGGTTTCTGGTCAACGTCATCTATCAGGTCGAAAACAAAAAGGTCGTGTCGATCCCATCGGGCAAGTACGGGCTGTTGAGCGCCAAGGACGGAGCGCCGCTGCGCCCCGATCAATACCTCGCCGACGCGTTTCCCGCGGGGCATTGAGCTCGACATGCTCGACGCCCAGTATTTTCTGACCCACGGGGGCGAGCGCGGGCCGCAGACGACGGTCCTGACGCCCGGGAACTACCGTCTCAACACCTATTTATGGGATGTCGACATCAAGGATGCGGTCGACATCCCGAAGGGTTCCGTCGGCGTCATCAAGTCGAACGTCGTCACCGCCGTCGATTTCGGCAGCATGGTCGCGCAAAAGCCCAATTCGAATGCTTGCCAGCAAAAGCGGGTATCGACGAGTTCCAATGGCGCGGTCGCCGCCGATCAGAATAAGGAAGACCAGGGCGTCTTGACCGCGGTTCTCGTCCCGGTCGGCTGCATCGGAATTTGGGAACAGGCGCTTCAACCCGGGCGGTATTACGTCAACGAGGCGGCCTTCAAGGTCACGATGATCAGCACCCGGGTGCAGACCTGGGAATTCAAAGGCGGCTACAAAAAGCGTTACATCGACCTCAGCCTCGATCAGGCCGGCAACCTGACGCAGTCGCAGCGCTCGCAGGACATCCCGGTGGCCGAGGGCGCCGCCGACCCGGCCGTAACCCCGTTTGTCGAGGGCTGGCTGGTGCCGCTCGAGCTGCGGGTGCTGGCGCAGGTCACTCCCGACAACGCGCCCTTTGTCGTCGCCGCCGTCGGCGGGCTGCCGGAGATCGAGAACAACATCATGGTCCCGACGATCCGCTCGATCGTGCGCAACGTCGTCGGCGCCACCGGCCGCCACGTGCTCGACCTCGCCGACAACCGCGCCGAGCTCGAACATGCGGTCGAAGACGCGATCCGTCCCGAGGGGTTGCGCGCCGGCATCATCATCAAGGAAGTCAAGTTCGGCGACGTGGCGTTGCCGCCCGAGCTTTTGGTGTCGCGGCTGCGCCAGCAACTGGCCGACCAGCTTCAGGTCACCTATCAGCAGGAGCAAAAGGCGCAAACCCAACGGATCCAGACCGAAAAGGCGCACGCGACCGCCGAGCAGCAGCACCAGCTGGTCGAGGCGCTGATCGGCGTTCAGGTCGCGGAGCAGAACCGCAACGCCGCGAAATTGCGCGGCGAGGGGCAAAAGCTCGAGCTCGAAGAGACCGCGCAAGGGCAAAAGGCGCAGGCCGACGTTCTTGGGGCAGGACCGGGTGCTGACGATCAACCTTGCTCAGCAATTCCTGAAAGCGATCGAACAAAAGCCGGAGATCGTGTCGCTGGTCGGGCGGCTGGTGCCGCAGACGGTGGTCTCGACCAACGGCCAGGGAACCGGGCTCGACAGCGCCGCCGCGATCTTCGGGGCAATGCTCAACAGTGGAGGCGCCGGCGGCGCCCCGGCCTTGGTCGGGTCGTCGACCAAGAAATGAATTGGTGCGAGCAGAGGGAGGAACAATGGCCCATCCGATCGTCTACGGCTCTGCCGGAAGCACCTATGTGTGGAGCGCGCGGCTGGCGCTCGCCGAAAAGGGCGTGACCCACGAGCTCGTCCAGGTGCCGTTTGGCGCCCATCGGGAGGAGCCGCATTTGGCGCGCCAGCCTTTCGCCAAGATCCCGGCGTTTGAGCATGACGGCTTTGCCTTGTACGAAACCCAGGCGATCATGCGCTACGTCGACGAACGCTTTCCGGGCGCGCCGCTGCAGCCCGAGGACGTGCACGAGTGGTCGCGGATGAACCAGATCATCGGCATCGTCGACGCCTACGCCTGGCCCTGCATTGCCGGCACGATCCTGTTCAATCGGATGCTGGCGCCGCGCGTTCTCGGCCGCGAGCCGGATGAGGCGGCGATCGCCGCGGCATTGCCCCGCGCGCGGCTGTGCCTCGCCGAGATCGACCGGCTGATGGAGGACCGCCGCTTTCTCGCCGGCGACTATGTCAGCCTCGCCGACCTGATGGCGATCCCGCTGCTCTACTTCTTCGCCAACGTGCCCGACGGCAAAGCCCCATTCGCCGAGCACCCGAAATTGCAGGATTGGATCCGGCACATGGAAACGCGCCAGAGCTTCCAGGTGACCAAACCGCCGACGGCGTGACCCCGGCTGCGGCGCGAACGTTCGCGCCGCATGCCTATCTATTTCTGGTAGGGGTTGACGAGACCGGCGACGATGCCGGCCAGGACCTCGCGCACCTGGCGTTCGTCGCAGCCCATCAGCACCGCGTCTTCGAGCGCCTCCTGCGCCAATTCGCGCAATTCGGCGAGGTTCTCGTTCAGCACCTTGATCTTCTCGACGCAGGAGACCGGCTCGCCCTCAGGCGTCCGCCAGGTCGGAAATTCGCCTGATTCGCTCATCGCGGCATCCTTTCGCCACCGCAGCGGTTCATTTGAGACCGCCCGCCGCCCCGCCCTGTTGCGCCGCCCCGCCCTGCGGCGCGCCGCCCGGCGCCTGACCGCCGCCGTCACCCGGCTTTTTCTGGCCGCCCGGCTGAGAAAAGATCATCTGCCCGATCAGGTTTTCGAGGCTGACCGCCGACTGCGTGTATTTAATCTGGCCACCGGGCGGAATTTCTTTTTCCGAACCGCCCGGGACCAGCGAGACAACCTTATCGCCGAGCAGGCTCGGCGAGGTGATCTCGGCGACAGTATCGTCGGGCAATTTGTATTCCGGGCTGATGCTCATCTTGAGCGTGGCGAGAAATGTCTTCGGGTCGAGCAATTCGGCAGCAACCGAGCCGACCTTGACCCCGCCGATGCGAACGTCGCTGCCGTTGCGAATGCCGTCGACGCTCTGGAACTGCGCCGTGACCGGATAGCCCTGCACCGCCCGGACCTGGCTCGTCGAATAGGCAAAAAACAGGAACAATGCCGCGACGACGAGCACGACGGCGCCCATCACCGTCTCGATCACGTTGCCGCTCATCTGCCGGTTTCCCCGCTCATGCCCAAGCCAGCCCGAACCTTCATCCGCGTCGTCGGGCTACTCGGGCGTCCACGGCTCATAGTCGCCGGTCGACGGCGGAAGCCTTCCGCCTCGCAGGATCGAGCCCGGTGGATGATAGGCGTAGGGCGTGCCGGTCATGTTCGGGAGGTGCTCTTTTTCCCACGGGTAGCGGGTGCGCGATTCCGGCTGCGGCACCTCGTCGACCGTGTGATGCAGCCAGGCGTGCCATTCGGAAGGCACTTTTGACGCTTCGGGCGCGCCGGCATAGACGACCCAGCGCTTTTCGCGGCTGGGCCGGCCGCCGCCGCGGCGCAAGGGCGGTTGCCTCTTGTCGCGGTAGTAGCGGTTGCCGAGGCTGTCGGTCCCGACATGGCCGCCGCGCAGCCAGGTCAACAAACGCGTGCCGAGGGTCATCGCTCCATCCGTACCGACGCGGTAGCCGGCCGGCCTCGCGGCGGCGGGTTTATCGCACCGCCTTTGCCCCGCCGGCAATAGCCGGAGCGGCGTTGCCTGCGCGCAACATGTGGTGCGCTTTTGGTCTATTCACCACAAATTCATTTGCTGACTCTCGATCGCAGGGTCTACATCTAGTCCGCTCGCACGAGCTCAGTCGCTAGATGTTGCCGTGATGCCAGCGGCGGCGGACCAAGGTTTCGGGGGAGAGGAATGCATATCGCGCGTCGCTTTACCACGGCCGGCCAGGATCCTTACGACGGCGGTCGCGTTCCGCACCGCGTCGAGCGAGATCCGCAACCCGGACGGCTCGGTCGTGTTCCAGGCCGAGGGCATCGAGGTGCCGGCGGAATGGAGCCAGGTCGCGGCCGACATCCTGGCGCAGAAATATTTCCGCAAGGCCGGCGTCCCGACGGCGCTGATGCCGGTCCCCGAAGCGGGCGTGCCGGCTTGGCTGTGGCGGCGCCGCGCCGACGAATCGGCGCTGGCGGCAATGCAGCGAAACCGCCCGCCTCGGCGGCGAGACCAATGCCCGCCAGGTCTTCGACCGCATGGCCGGGACCTGGACCTATTGGGGCTGGAAGGGCGGCTATTTCGACGCCGAGGAGGACGCCGCCGCCTTCTACGACGAGATCCGGCTGATGCTCGCGCGCCAGATGGGCGCCCCGAACTCGCCGCAATGGTTCAACACCGGGCTCCATTGGGCCTATGGCATCGACGGGCCGGCGCAGGGCCATTGGTACGTCGATTACCGCACCGGCGAACTGGCGGCCTCGACCAGCGCCTATGAGCACCCCCAGCCGCACGCCTGCTTTATCCAGAGTGTCGCCGACGATCTCGTCAACGAAGGCGGGATCATGGATTTGTGGGTGCGCGAGGCGCGCATCTTCAAATACGGCTCGGGCTCGGGCTCGAATTTCTCGAAATTGCGCGGCGAAGGCGAGCGGCTGTCGGGCGGCGGCCGCTCTTCCGGGCTGATGAGCTTTCTGCGCATCGGCGACCGCGCCGCGGGTGCGATCAAATCCGGCGGCACCACGCGCCGCGCCGCCAAGATGGTCATCGTCGACATCGACCACCCCGACATCGAGACCTTTATCGACTGGAAGGTCGTCGAGGAGCAGAAGGTCGCGGCCCTCGTCGCCGGCTCGAAGCTCGCCGCCCGCCACCTGAAGCGGATCATGGCGGCCTGCCGCGACGCCGAAGCCGGCTTTGGCCGATCCCTGCGACCCGGCGCAAAACCCGGCCTTGAAGCGCGAGATCCGCGCCGCCCGCCGCGCGATGATCCCCGAAAACTACATCCAGCGGGTGATCCAGTCGGCGCGCCAGGGCGAGACCGCGATCGAGTTCCGCACCTACGACACCGATTGGGACTCCGAGGCCTATCTGACCGTCGCCGGCCAGAACTCGAACAATTCGGTGCGGGTGTCGAACGCCTTTCTCGACTGCGTCGCCGCCGACGGCGCGTGGCGGTTGACCCAGCGCACCGACGGCAAGATCGCCAAGACGCTGCCGGCGCGCGCGTTGTGGGACCGCATCGGCTATGCCGCCTGGGCCTCGGCCGATCCCGGCCTGCAATTCGACACGACGATCAACGACTGGCACACCTGCCCCGAAAGCGGGCGGATCAACGCGTCGAACCCGTGCTCGGAATACAATTTTCTCGACGACACCGCCTGCAATCTCGCCTCGCTGAACCTGATGGCGTTTCGCCGGGCCGACGGGACGGCCGGGGGCGGCTTCGACGCCGACGCCTTCGCCCACGCGGTGCGGCTGTGGACGATCGTGCTCGAAATCTCGGTGATGATGGCGCAGTTCCCGTCGGCCGAGATCGCGCGCCGCTCCTACGCCTTCCGCACCCTGGGCCTCGGCTACGCCAATCTCGGCGGGCTGCTGATGGCGATGGGCATCGCCTATGACAGCGCTGCAGGGGCGGGCGCTCGGGGCGGCGGTCACCGCGCTGTTGACCGGTGCGAGCTATGCCGCCTCGGCCGAGATGGCGGGCGACCCCGGCCTCGTGCCGCGCGGCGCTTTCCCCGGCTATGCCGCGAACCGCGCGGCGATGCTGCGCGTCATCCGCAACCACCGCCGCGCCGCCCACGGCGACAGCGCCGGCATACGAGGCCCTGTCGATCCCGCCGGTGGCGCTCGACGCCGCCAACTGCCCCGATGCGCGACTGGTCGCGGCGGCGCGCGACAGCTGGGACACGGCATTGGCGCTCGGCGAACGGCACGGCTTTCGCAACGCCCAGGCGACGGTGATCGCACCCACCGGCACGATCGGCCTCGTCATGGATTGCGACACGACCGGCATCGAGCCCGATTTCGCGCTGGTCAAATTCAAAAAGCTCGCCGGCGGCGGCTATTTCAAGATCATCAACCGTGCGGTGCCGCAGGCGCTCGCCACCCTCGGCTACGGCGCCGCCGAGATCGCCGCGATCGAGCGCTATGCGCTGGGCCGCGGCACCCTGGCCGGCGCGCCGGCGGTCAACCACGAGAGCCTGCGGGCGCGCGGCTTTGACGACCGCGCGCTTGCCGCCGCCGAGGCGGCGCTCGCCAGCGCCTTCGACATCAAATTCGCCTTCAACAAATGGACCCTGGGCGAGACGTTCTGCATCGAGGGCCTCGGCCTCGCTCCGGCCGCGCTCGACGCGCCGGGCTTCGACCTGCTGGCGGCACTCGGCTTCAGCCGGGCCGAGATCGACGCCGCCAACGCCTGGTGCTGCGGCGCGATGACCCTGGAAGGCGCCCCGCACCTCGAGCCCGAGCATCTGCCGGTGTTCGATTGCGCGAGCCCGTGCGGGCGCACCGGCACCCGCGCATTGTCGGCCGACAGCCATATCCGGATGATGGCGGCGGCGCAGCCCTTCATCTCGGGCGCCATCTCGAAGACCATCAACATGCCGAACAGGGCGACGGTCGAGGACTGCAAGGACGCCTACTGGCTGTCGTGGCGGCTCGGGCTCAAGGCGACCGCGCTTTACCGCGACGGCTCGAAACTGTCGCAGCCGCTCGCCGCGAGCCTCTTCGGCGACGACGAGGAGGCCGAGGAGCAGGCCGCTGAGCTCTACGCGCAATCGCCGGCGCAGCGCGCCCCCCTCGTCGCCGAGCGCATCGTCGAACGCATGGTCGAGCGCGTCGTCGAACGGGTCGTGCAGCGCGGCGAGCGCCGGCGGCTGCCGAACCGGCGCAAGGGCTACACCCAAAAGGCCACGGTCGGCGGCCACAAGGTCTATCTGCGCACCGGCGAGCACGAGGACGGCAAGCTCGCCGAGGTCTTTATCGACATGCACAAGGAAGGCTCGGCGTTTCGCTCCTTGATGCACAATTTCGCGATCGCGATCTCGATGGGCCTGCAATACGGCGTGCCGCTCGAGGAATTCGTCGAGAGCTTCACGTTCAGCCGGTTCGAGCCGTCGGGCATCGTCGAGGGCAACGACGCGATCAAGATGGCGACCTCGATCCTCGACTACATCTTCCGCGAGCTGGCGATCTCCTATCTCGGCCGCGGCGACCTCGCCCATGCCGAGCCCGGCGATTTGCTGCCCGACACGGTCGGCAAGGGCGAAGCCCAGTCGACCCTGCGCGACCCCGGGGCCGCGGACGACGACCGCGCCCAGCCCGCCCCCGTCCCCGGACTTGACCCGGCGATCGAGCCCGGTGTCGCCGCGATGATGCAGCGCATGACCTCGAACGGCTACGTCCGCAACAAGTTCACCGTGTTGCACGGCGGCGCCGCCGCGCGCCCCGCCGTCGCCGCGCTCACCGCGCGCCGACGCCGCTCGCCGCCCCGCTCTACGACGGCCGCGGCGACACCCTCGCGCTGCGCCTGCGAACATATCCGCGCCGCCCGGATCAAGGGCTACGAAGGCGACAGCTGCGCCGAATGCGGCAACTTCACCCTGATCCGCAACGGCACCTGCCTCAAATGCGACACCTGCGGCGCCACAAGCGGGTGTTCATAATGACCCCGACTAGCCTTCAATTCCTCCAATGGGAGTTGTTTATGCCTATTGACGTGCCATCGGCCCTCGCCGACGTTATCGAAAGAGAGTACCGGCTATTCGACGAACATCTTGATGCAATCCGCGCAAGAAACTGGAAAAAATCTTGGCAGTTGCTCGTTGAACTTGGGCGGGTAAAGCGACAGCGGTTAGTCCTTACGCCACCGCCGCCGCGCGGATAATCGAGTTGTAGTTCCGGGCGATCCGGGTTTAGGCTCGATGATTTCTCCTGCGGAGTGGATGTCTCGCCTAGGCTTGTATCGACAGCATTCCGCGTGGTGCGCGAATGTTTGGCCGTTCTCCCCAAGCGCCAGCGGAAGCTTGTGTTTGTGGAGCGAGCTCTTTCGGGTTGGAGTGCGGGTCAGACCGACGGGAGATGGATCATCCACCTTCGCGCTCAGCTTACCGTTACAAACCCGAATGACCGAGACAGCGTTGTCGTAGTTCGCGTTCAGATCGGCAGGGCTGGTCTTTTACGAAACAGTGTTTTGCAGGATTGTTTCTTTTGCGATATAGCTGGCGAGCGCGTGTTGCCCATCTTGTCGCCCGGAGCATTGGTCGGGCCGCACACGACCGCGACGATGCAGTTCAAGCACCCGTTCCAGGTGGATACCCCGCCGACGGCGAAGCTGGGGAGTCTTCCGTTCCGCATCGTTGTGACCGATCAGCTCAACCGCCGACACAGCAAGCGAATCAAGTTGGGCAGTTTCGCCCCTAATCGCGACTGGTGAGGGAAAGTGGGGCGGAAGCACAATGAACCGTTGGCGGGCGCGCTAACTAACATTGCGGGAAGGTAAATCGTATGTTTCGACGCTCATCGAAACGCGAGGAGCGCAATCCGGAAAGAAAAATAGAAACACTTGATGAGGTGGGTGCGATTGTTGAGCGTGTCCAAAGTCACTTTCATAAGTTGTCTTTAATGATAGTTGAAAAGCAGAGTGATCAACAAAAGCTTTGGTTGTTAGCGTATTCGGCTGTCAATGCAAAATTTGCTCCCGGAACGGAAGCAGCAATGATGGAGGCCGCCCTCTTGCTGCCTATCCTTGACCGGACAATAGAGCCGTAGCGTGGCGGATGGGGCTGAGCGTGCGAAGCCCATCCTGTCGGCTCTCAGCTGGACGATGGATTTCGTAAGCGCTTAGTCCACCCTACGGGGCTGAGGGCGTCTTCGACGACGACGCGGACAGATTTGCCGATGGCGCGCAATGCGGCTTCAAGTTCTGGGGTGGGGCTCATTCGGCGGGGGTTCAATAACCGTTCGATCCCCTCCTCGTTGGTCCCGAGCTTGGCGGCAAGCGCCGCTGGCGAGAGCCGCGCTTCTTTGGCGGCGAGGTAAAGCGCCGCCTTCATCGCATAGAGAGCCGGCAGGGCGACGGTTAGCATTCTCAGCTCGGCGCGGGATGGTGTTGGCAGGTCGTCGCCGCGCTTGATCCTCCCGGCAACTGCTTCCTCAAGACAATCGGTCGCCTCGATGCGAATTTTCTCGTGCTGCCGACAATCGGTGGCTGCTTCCGGGAAGTCCGGGAAGGTCACGAGGTAAAAGCCGGCCTCGTCCTGCTCAACTTTGGCCGGATACTCAAAGCGCCATTCCATGTCGGTCTACCTCAAATCGCTGCGGGTGAGTCCCAGATCGGCAATCATCTTAGCGATCAATCCCGGGCCCGCATTCTTTTCGCCTGTCCTTTACCACGGTCAGCCGTTCGCCATAATACAGCGTGCCGTGGCTACCCTTGCCGCGGGTCCTGTCAAATCGCACTTGCACACCGCGGGCCGCGCCCAACGCCTCGATCCGGCGAATGAACTCGCCCGCTCTCACACGCCAACCACGAACTCGACCCCCAGGCTAAGCGGCGTGGGCGACGTTGACGACGAGGCGGAGGCCGAGGGCGGCGAGGGCCACTTCGACTTGTTCCATCTTCGAGGCGTGGCGCAGGTCGAGGACGCGATTGACCTGCGGCAGATGCCAGCGCAGCCGGCGGGCGAGCTCGGTGCGGCCGACGCCCTGCGCGCGCATTGCTTCGTAGAGGGCCGCCTTGGCCATTCCCAGCGCCGACAGCGGCACCAGCGCTTCCCCCGGCGCCGGTTCGGAAGATATGGGCAGCGGCTGTTTTGCCGCGACGTACATGGCGAGCGCCGATTCGAGCGCATCCTCGGCCCGCAGCAACGCTTCGTCGTGCGTGTCGCCTTCGGTGATTGCCTCGGGGACATCGCGAAACGTCACCGTGAAGCCGCCTTCCGGATCGGGGATCAACGTCGCAGGATAGGCGCGCATTCAAGCCTCACTCGCGATGCACGGCGATTTGTCGAAGGCGCTCTTTGGCTGGGGTAGGCCGTAGTGGTCGCGCAGGGTGGCGCCGGCGTATTCGGTGCGGAACAGACCGCGGCGCTGCAACAGCGGGATGACCTCGGCGCTGAAGATGTCGAGCTGCGCCGGCAGTAGCGGCGGCATGATGTTGAAGCCGTCGGCCGCACCGTCGGCGAACCAGTCCTCGATCAGATCGGCGACCTGCTCCGGCGCGCCGGCGGCGACATAGTGGCCGCGGGCGCCGGCGAGATAGCCCAGCAATTGCCGCAGGGTAGGGCGGTCGCGGCGCACCAGGTTCAGGATCACCTCGGTCCGGCTGCGCGCCGCCTCGACCGTGTCGGGGTCGGGGAAATCCTCCGGCGACAGCGGGCGGTCGAGCGGCAGATGCGAGAAATCATGGCCGCCAAAGCGGTTTGAGAGCCGCTTGCGTCCGATTTCGGGGTCGGCGAGGTCGTCGACCTCGCGCGCCAGCCGCCGCGCCTCGGCTTCGGTCGAGCCGATCATCGCGCTGAGACCGGGAAGGATCAGCATGTGGTCCGGGTTGCGCCTCTCGGCCGCCGCCAGCGCCTTCAGATCGGCGTAGAATTCCCGCGCCGTCGCCTTTTCGACATGCGCGGTGAAGACGGCGTCGGCGTGGCGCGCGGCAAAGCGGCGGCCGGTGTCGGACGATCCCGCCTGCACCAATACCGGCCTTCCCTGCGGGCAGCGCGGCAGGTTCAACGGCCCCGCCACCTGGTAGAAATCGCCGCGATGGTCGACCGGCCGGATGCGGTCTGCCCTGGCGTACTGTCCGCCGGCCCGGTCGTCGACCACCGCGTCCGCGGCCCAGCTGTCCCACAATGCCTTGACGACGGTCATGAATTCCTCGCCGCGGGCATAGCGGTCGGCGTGGCTGACCTGGCCCGGCGCCGCCGAAATTGCGCGCCGCGGTGGCGAGCCACGAGGTGACGATGTTCCAGGCGACGCGGCCGTTGCTGATGTGGTCGAGCGAGGCGAACTGGCGCGCCAGGTTGAACGGCTCGGTATAGGTGGTCGAGGCGGTGGCGATCAGCCCGATCCGGCTGGTCGCGACCGCGATCGCCGCCAATACCGTTACCGGTTCGAGCCAGGTGCGCGCCGCCTGCGCCACGTCGCCGCCGAGCGCCAGCTGGTCGGCGAAAAAGATCGAGTCGAACAGCGCCGCCTCGGCGCGCTGCGCCAGATCCTGGTAATAGCGGATGTCGGTCAGCGCCAATGGCGAGGAGCCCGGGTGCCGCCACGAGGCCTCATGATGGCCGCGGCTGTGGATGAACAGGTTCAGGTGCAATTGCCGCGTCATCGCGTCTGTCCTCGGTTGCCGTGTTTCCGTCGCCTGGGTCGGCTGGAGCGAAACCTAGGCGCTGCCGGTCGGGTGGGGCAAGACCTAGGCGGCGAGCGCCGCCCGCGAACGTCGCGGCGCCTCGGAGCAGCGGGTCCCTTGCGGCGACGCGCTTTCGGCATGGCGCGGCCCGGCCCGCGCGATTATCGTCGCGAACAGCTCGATGGCTGCGCGAGAGAGGTGGGGAAATGGCGGCGACGATGATCCTCACCGGCGACGTGAACCTGATGAACGTCACCGATCCCCGGGTTCCGTTTTCGCTGGTGGGTGACGCGTTCGGCGCCGCCGACATCGTGTTCTCCAACCTCGAATGCTGCCTGTGCCCGCGGCCGACAACGCATTCCTTGGACAATGAGGGGTTTTTCGCCGATCCCGCGGTAGCCGGCACGGCGTTGCAATCGGCCGGCATCCGGGCGGTCGGCATCGCCAACAACGTCAATTACGGCGAGGCGGCGATCACCGCCTCGATCGCGCACACTCGACGAGATCGGCATCCCCCATACCGGCGCCGGCCGCAATCGTGCGCTTGCCCGCGCGCCGGTGATCCTCGACCGGGCCGGCCGACGCTTCGGCTTTCTTCAGCGCAGCTCGGTCTACTGGCCGACCAACCACGAGGCCGGCGACAATTCGACCGGGATCGCGGTGATCCGCGGCCACACCGCCTACCAAATCCCGATGCATGGCGGCCGGCCGCCCGCCAACCGGCCGGGTTTGCCGCCGCAGATCGTGACCTGGGCCGACCAGCAATATCTGCGCTGGTTCGCCGACGACATCGCGGCATTGCGCGCGCAGGCCGACATCGTCGTCGCCTCGTGCCATTGGGGTGTGGGCCGCGAGGTGCTGCAATACATGACCGAGATCGCTCATATGGCGGTCGACGCCGGCGCCGATCTCGTCATCGGCCACGGGCCGCATTACTCGCTGCCGGTCGAGGTTTATCATGGCAAGCCGATCTTTTACGGGCTCGGCAGCTTTTCGTTTCACACCGGGCACGGCGGCCAGCGCCATGGCGACTGGCTCGGCATGATGGTGCGGACGGTCTGCGAGAGCGGGCGGGTCGAGCGGGTGACGTTCCAGTTCGTCCGCCATGACGAGCACAACCGGACGGTGCTGCGCACGCCCGCCGACGAGGGCGCCGCCTTTGACCTGATCGCGCGGGAAAGTGCCGCACTCGGCGCCGGGCTCGCCGCCGAGGGCGACCGGGCGGTCGTCACGCTGCAGGCTTGACCTCGCCCGGCCGCTGGCGGGTCTGGGGTGGTCGCAAAATTCGTTGCGCGATGCTCGCAGGGGACGGCGCGGCAACTCCTCCGGACGCGGCGTTTTCGGTCTGAGATTGCTTCGCTGGGCTCGCAATGACACATTGAACCGGCGTTTCAGCTCGGTACGAAGCTGCCGAGCGGGCCGCCGCCGGCCGTCGTCATCCAAGCGATAGGAAGAAAATGCCAAGCATCACCTATGTTCATTCCGACGGGTCGCGTCAGGTGCTCGACGTGCCGGTCGGCACCAGCGTCATGCGCGCGGCGATCTTGAACAGCGTCGACGGCATCGTCGCCGAATGCGGCGGCGAGATGATGTGCGCGACCTGCCATGTCTACGTCGACGAGCCCCACCTCGATCGCGTGCCGGCGCAATCGGATGACGAGAAGGCGATGCTCGAATTCGCCGCGAGCGAACGCAAGCCCACCAGCCGCCTCAGCTGCCAGCTGGTCGTGACCCCCGAGATGGACGGCCTCGTCGTCTATCTGCCCGAGTCCCAGGTCTGATGCCCGATCCGGTCGTCGCCGTCGTCGGCGCCGGCCAGGCCGGTTTCCAGGCGGCCTCGTCGCTGCGCCAGGAGGGTTTTGCCGGCCGCGTCGTGCTGATCGGCGACGAGCCGGGGCTGCCCTACCAGCGCCCGCCATTGTCGAAATCCTACCTCGCGGGTGAAAGCGGGCTCGACGAATTGCTGCTGCGGCCCGAACTCTTCTACCAAAAGCAGGAGATCGATCTGGTCACCGGCGAGGCGGTCGTGGCGATCGACCGCGCGGCGCACAGCCTGCGCCTGGCCTCCGGCGGCGCGCGTCGAATGCGACCACGTCATTCTGGCCACCGGGGCGCGATGTCGGCTTCTTGCGGTGCCCGGCGCCGAGCTCGACGGCGTGTTTGCGCTGCGCACTTTGGCCGATACCGACACCTTGCGCGAGCGCCTGGCGCAGGCGCGCGAGGTGGTGGTGGTCGGCGCGGGCTTTATCGGCCTCGAATTCGCCGCGGTCGCGCGATACAAGGGTGTGGGCGTCCACATCGTCGAAGTCACGCATCATCCGATGGGCCGGGTGGTCTCGGCGCCGACCTCGCGCTTTTATACCGCGGCGCACCGTGCCTGGGGCGCGGCGATCTCGCTCGGAACCGGCGTCGCCCGCATCCTCGGCGACGGCCGGCGGGTGACGGCGGTCGAAACCACCGACGGCCGGATGTTGGCTGCCGACCTCGTGCTGGTCTGCATCGGGGTCATACCCAATGCCGAGCTCGCCCGCGACGCCGGGCTCGCGGTCGACAACGGCGTCGTCGTCGACGAATACCTGGCGACCGGCGCCCCCGTGGTTTCGGCGATCGGCGACTGCGCCAATTTCCCGACCCGCTTTGCGGCCGGCCGGGTGCGCCTCGAATCGGTGCAGAACGGTGTCGACCAGGCGCGCGCGGTCGCCGCCCGCATCGCCGGCAAGCCAGCGGCGGTTTACGACAAGGTGCCGTGGTTCTGGAGCGACCAGCGCGACCTCAAATTGCAGATCGCCGGCATCACCGCCGGTCACGACGCCGCCATATTGCGCGGCGATCCCGACAGCGGGGGCTTTTCGGTGTTCTGCTTTAACGGGGACCGGCTGGTCGGCGTCAAATCGGTCAACCGGCCGGCCGACCACATCGTAGCGCGGCGGATGCTGGCCGGCGACCCGCGCCTCAGCCCCGACCAGGCCGGCGACGAAAGCTATGATCTGAAAGCGCACATGGCGCGCAAGCCGTGACCGGCGGCATCCTGGTCAAAGGCGGCCTCGTTATCGACGGCAGCGGCCGGCCGGGCGAGATCGGGGATGTCTTGGTCCGCGACGGCCGGATCGTCGCACTCGGCCCGTCATTGCCGGAATGCGCGGCCAGGGTGATCGACGCCGCGGGGCTGGCGGTCGCGCCCGGCTTTATCGACATCAAGACCCATTCCGACTTCACCCTGCCGATCAACCCCAAGGCCGAGAGCAAGGTGCGCCAGGGGGTGACCACCGAGATCATCGGCCATTGCGGCTTCTCGGTGGCGCCGGTGTTGCCCGGCAAGCTCGAGCTGATCCGCGACTATCTGAGCGCCAGCGCGCCGTGGCTGCCGTTTCGCGAGGTGGGCTTTCCGGACTATCTCGACACGTTTCCGGCGACCGCGGTCAACGCCGGCATGCTGGTCGGCCATCACACCCTGCGCCTCAACGTCATGGGCATGGACGCGCGGGCGCCGAACGCGGCCGAATTGGCGCAGATGACCGCACTGCTCGATGAGGGGCTCGCGGCGGGCGCGCTCGGCCTCTCGACCGGCCTCTTCACGCCGCCCAGCAGCTATGCCGGGCGTGACGAGATCGTAGCACTGTGCGACGTGCTGAAGCGCCACAACGCCCTCTACTTCACCCATCTCCGCGACGAGTCGAACAACGTCGTCCAATCCGTCGAGGAGGCGATCGACATCGCCCGGACCTGCGGGGTCCATGTCGAGATCGTGCATTTGAAATGCTCGGGGCTCGACAATTGGGGCAAGGCCGCCGGCATCCTGGCGATGATCGAGGCGGCGCGGGCCGAGGGCCTGGCGGTCGACTGCGACGCCTACCCCTACGCCGCCGGCAGCAACCCGCTGAAGAACCTGTTGCCGCAATGGGTCCAGTCCGGCGGCATCGAGGCGATGCTGGCGCGTTTGACGCAGCCGGAGACGCGCGCGCAAATCCGCGCCGAGATCGCCCGCGACGGGCTCAACAATTGGGGCCGCATCCCGTCTTGGGACAATGTGCGGATCTCGATCTCGCCCAACCTGCCGCAACATGCGGGCGAGACCTTTGGCGCGCTCGCTGCGGCGCGCGGCTTGGACCCGGTCGACGCCGTGTGCGACTACCTGATCGAGGACAAAGCGGCGACCCGCGTGCTGATCACCTCGATCGCCGAAGACGACATCCGCGACATCATCCGCTCGCCCACGGCGTTGGTCGGCTCCGACGGCAATTGCGTCGCCGATTACGGCGTCACGAGCCAGGGCATGCCGCACCCGCGATTTTACGGGACGTTTCCGCGAATTATCGGCCATTACGTGCATGACGAGCGCCTCCTGCCGCTCGAGCAGGCGGTACGCAAAATGACCGGCGCGACCGCCGCGGCGTTGCGGCTGCGCGACCGCGGGCTGCTGAAGGAAGGCTATCGCGCCGACATCGCGATCTTCGACCCGGCCGAGTTCCACGACCGTGCGACCTATGCCAACCCGCACCAATACCCGAGCGGCGCCCGCACGACCGTGCTGGTCAACGGCGCCGTCGTCGTCGACAACGCCCGGCACACCGGCGCGCTGCCCGGCGCCGTCCTGCGCCGCGCCCCCGACGGCACGGTCGGGTAACCGACGAACCCAGCGATTGGCCGGGGCTCGCTTGAACCTCAGGCCCCGCTGCCAATTCCGACAGGAACCCGAAATGGGGCGGCGAGGTTGCGCACCGGATGTTGCGCGCGAACTCAAGCCGTTGCTCGCCCTCAGTCGTGGGTAAGGCGCGGAAATCTTGGAAACACGGCGGGGGCATTTCGAGACTGACTTGTGCGATCAGCTACCCGCTGATCCGGTGCGGTCGGGTCGCCGTCGCGGAAATCCTCGTCAATGCTCCTCTGACGACCGATTTGACGAATGAATGGGCACCGCATCGGTTATTTCTTTGGCTCGCTGAGCGAGAGAACCAAATCCGCCATCTGAGGGGCGCGCCGTCGGCAGTTTCAGGGCAGCGTCGGCCGCCGCGCGCCGTGACGCACGCGCAGGATCCGCACATTGGTCGGCGGCAATGCGGTAGCGGATGATGTAGGGGTAGGCAAGGGTCGTTTCCCGCAACTGCGTGCCCGGCACAGCGCGACCGCGATACGGGAAGCTCTCCAGGCTGTCGCCCGCCGCCAAAATCTCCATAACCATGTGCTCGGCGGCGCGCGGGTTGAATTGCGCGATGTAGCGGTAGATGTGATCGATTTCGCGAAGCGCCGCGGGTGACCAGATTACTTGCACGGAGGCGGGACGACCTCGCCTTTCGCGAGTTTCAACAGCCACTCCCGCACCTTGGCGTGCGGCACGCCCTTGCCGGCATCGATCTCGGCTTCGGCTTCGGCAATCGCGCGCGCTTCGATGTCATCGTCGATCTCGTCAAAAACGCTTTTGGGCTCGGCCATGAATATTCTCCGACACACAACTGTATATTATCACACATCCCGCTTACCGAAAAGCTAATGTTTTCGGCAGCCGGCTCAAGCGGCGCGCCGGGTCCGCGGCTTACGCGACTTTCGCGGCGGCTGGTCCAAGCGCCGGGTCTTTGGCCGCCCGCATCGGCATCAGCCCGCGCACCAGCGCGACATAGGACTTGCTCTCGTTCTCCCAGGTCAGCTCCTCGGCCGCCCTCATCACATTCGTGCGCAGCCGCGCATAGGTTGCGGGTTCGATCATTCTTTCGATTACCGCCGCGACTTCGTCGAGGTCGCGTTCGTCGAACACGTCGCCGATATCGAGTTTGTTGACCATGTCGACCATGTCGCCGAGCCGCGACACCGCGATCGGCAGCCGCGCCATGACCATTTCGAGAAACTTGTTGGGCATGCTGTAAAAATTGTTCAAATGCTCGCTCGGGCGCGGGATGACCCCGAGATCGGCCCCCGAAACGTAGGGGATCAGGTCGTTCGGCTCGCGCGGCGGCAGGATGTGGACCCGCCCGCCAACCCCGAGCTCGGCGGCGAGCTGTGGCAGCCCGGCGACAAACGCAACCCAGCGCGGCATCACCGTCGCGACGATCGCAACGTGAATCGACGGCGCCATCAGCCGAAGCGCCCGGATCAAAAGCTCGATCCCCTGCTCCGGGTAGGCTCCGCCGAACCAGACGAGCAGGCGCACCTCCGGCCCGACGCCGGTATCGGCCCGCAAGCGGCCATCGGTCTCGTAAGGCCAGTAATAGCGGCAGTTGCGCACCACCAGCGGCCGGGCGATCGAATAATTGGCGCAGTACCAGTCGGCGAGCCCTTCGCCGACCGTGGTCATGGCGTCTGCGCGGCGGAAAATGGCCGCCTCCCGCCGCCGCTCGCCGCGCTCACGCAACAGCTCCAACCGGCTGAAATTGGTCGCCATCCGGTGCGACGTCAGCTCGACCGCGTCGTAGATCAGCTTCGCCCGGTCGCGCGTCGCCAGGCGGTGGGCGGCGGCGAGCGCGTAATTGTCGTGGGCCTGCACGACCTCGAACGACCGGCCGCGCAACGCCTTCAGGGTTTCCCGGGCAAACCCCCGCGTGGCGGCTACCTGGCGCAGATGGCCGACAAACAGAAAAATCAGCTCGAGCGCCGTCATGCCTGACAATTCGTCCCATGCCTGGGCGAAAGTCTGGTCACCCTTTTTCAACGCCAGCGCCGACGGCCAGGCGACGAAAATGCTCCATAGCCAGCGCGAGAGGCGCCTGACCGGGGCCGCGGCCATGTGTCGCAGACGGGCGCGCAACCGGCGCATGCCCCGTCGGGCGATCGCGCGCTGGTAAGCTGCCTCGCGCTGCCGCCGGATGCGCCGCCGCCGCGCTATTCGACGCTGCAAACCGAGACAGGATCGCCGAGGTAACGGGCTTCGGGTTGATCTCGATGTATTCGACCGCCGGACACATCCTTTGCAATTCATCGGCGGGTGCGGCGTAGGAGGCTACCGTCACCCGGTAACCGGCTTCGCTGAGCGCTCTTGCCATGCGCGGCACCCGCGTGATGTTGCGCAGGCTCTTGCGCGAGAGGATGCAGATCCGTCCTCCACCCGCCGACAACGGGATCCCGGCGCGAGCCGGCGCCACGGCGACAGATCCCGTGGCCGCTCCAAAATCGTCGGGCCTCGGACCGAGTTGAAGGCCGGTGGCGAACCAGGATCGGCCCGATTTTGTCGGCGCGGCGGGAACGGCGCCGGCGTGGCGCGCGAGTTCGGCCTCGGCCTCCTCCACCAGTTCCACCAAGGCCCGCGGACAGACTGGACGCGGCCCGCTCGCTCCCGGTTCGACAGCGTCGCGCAGCGCGCCATAGAGATAGTCGACCGCCGCCTCCGCGTATTCTTGGGCAGCCGACCCGGTCAGCGGATCGGCGCAACGGGCCAGCAACCCGACCGCGCCGAGGCGAAGATGGTCGCCGACAATTGCGCGCAGCAGGCGGGCGGCGCGGGTGCGGCGGCGGCGGTTGGCGGCTTTGCCGGGGACGGCGACGGCCAAGGCCCGGACCGCCAGGGCATCCCAGGTCCGCCAGGGCATCCCAGCCGCCATCGGCCAGGGCCGCCCGGCGGAGGGCGTCGGGCAGTCGAAAGCCCCGGCGCAGATCGGCGACACAGCCGTCGAGAACGGCCTTCAGGCGATCCGGCTCGGCGCTCGCGAAATCGGCCGCAATCCAGCCGGCGTGACGACTGAGCACGGCGACCAGCGCATGGTCGAGCGCATGCTCGATCGCGTCGGCGAAACCGCGGGCCGCGGCGTCGCCTGGGTCGGCGCGGAACAGTTCGAGCCCGTCGATCACCAGGCGGTCGGCCAGATACCCGCGCAGCTCGGCAGTCGCGGTCTCGGTCGACAAAGCCCCGCCGAACAGGCGGCACAGCTCATCAGCGGCGGTGCGCAGGCCGGCGCCGCCGCGGGTCACCGCTTCGTGGTAGCGGCGGGTGTCGAGCAAATTGTCGGGGGGTGGGGCAATACGCTGAAAGCTTTGGCCCCCGGCGCCGATTTTGCGGCCGGCGAGCAGATAGCGCGGCCGCAACCCCCGGCTGGCCTGGGGCCCGTCACGGCTTTCGCTGTCGACGTCGAGGCGCAGCTCGTCGAAGCCGGCCTCCCGCAAAAAGGCGGCGAGCCCCCACGGCGACAGCGGCCGGTGCGCGAGCGTCGGTCCCGCCCCGCGCGAGATAAAGCGCGCCGCCCGGTCCGCCGAATTGGGGTCGAGGAATTGCGTCCCGTCGCGGTGGCTGGCGACCTCCGGGCCATAGGCGCGGTTGACGTGGCGGAACAGCACGATCCCGCCATGCCGCAGCAATCGGGCGCAGACCGCGGCGACCCGGTAAGGCGACAGATCGGCGCCGTACAGCACGTCGTTGAGGATGACGAGATCCATGCTGCCGTCATGACCGGGGAATGCCTGCAGATCGGCCGCGATGACGGTGACGCCGTCGAGCCCGAATTCGCGGATGACGGTTTGCAGCGCCGCGGCATGATGTGGCGACTGGTCGACGGCGAGAACGCGGCCCGCGCCGTGTTCGAGCGCGAAGTGGAGCGACATGCCGCCAAACCCGGCGCCGATGTCGCACACCGACTTGCCGGCGATCGAAAACCCGTAGCTGTGCTCGGCATGGGCGAGCAGTGCTGCGGCGCGGCGGCGGCAGTCGGTGGTGTTGTAGTCGATATTGGCGGCCGCCTCGGCGCTGTCGGGGTCGTCGCCGCGCGCCGTCCACGCGTCGCGCACCAGCATGCGCAATCGCGTCAGCGGGCCTTCCCAGGTAGAGGACGGCACGTCGCCGGCCGGGGCTGCCGATCCGGACCGATCCTCCCTCTACAGCCAGGCCAGGTTGTCGGGGTCGAGGCCCAGCAGGTATTGCCCGACGGTCTCGTAATGCTCCTGCCGGCCCTGCAATTGCTGCGACACCGTGTGCACGTCGCGAAACCGGCGCTCGAACGGGTTGGCGGCAAAGATCGCGGTCGCGCCGGCGGCGTGATAGGCGGTGTCGACCGCGTCGCGCGCCTGGTGGATCGCGAAAGTCGAGGCGAGCCGGATCGTCATCCGCTGGTCGAGGGTGAGCCGGCCGCTGGCGGCGACCTCGGCGGTGATGTCGGCGAGCGCGCGCAACAAATAGGCGCGCCCGCCGCCGAGCCGCGCCTCGGCTTGCGCCACCTGCGATTGCACGACGTTGTTGTCGCGCAAGCTGCGTTTGGCGCCGCGCGGGATCTTGTCGCGGGCGAGCTCGACAAAGGCGTCGAGCGCGCCGCGGGCGATCCCCATCGCCACCCCGGCGAACCCCGCGCTGTACAGCTGCAGGCTGCTGAAACGGTAGAGCAGACCCGGCTCGCGGCGCGCCGCGTCATTGTCGCGCGCGACGCACAACGCCGCCGGCACAAACAGGTCGGTTACCGAATACTGGTCGCTTCCGGTGCCCTTGAGCCCGACGACATGCCAGATGTCGGTCATCTTGGCCGCCGATTTCGGGAACAGCAGGGTGTGGACGACCGGGGCGCCGTCGGGGTGAAGGCGCGGCACGCCGTCATGCTCGACGATCGGCAGATGAGCGCCGAGCCAGCTCGCGTCATGGCTGCCGCTGGCAAAGCTGAACGTCGCCGTGACCCGGTAGCCGCCGTCGACGACCCGCGCCTCGCCCGGCCCCGGCCCCCAGGCGAGGATGCCGTGCGGCGGCCCAAACACTTCGCGCGCCGCCTCGGGTGCGAGATAGGCCGCGGTCATCGAGCAGCCGCAGGTCTGGTTCAGGCACCAGGCGGTGCTGGCGTCGGCTTTGGCGATTTCCTCGATGACCTGGACAAAGGTCACCGGCGCCAACTCGGCCCCGCCCAAGGAGCGCGGCAACAACAGCCGGAAAAAGCCGCCGGCGATCAGCTTGTCGCGCAATGCCTGCGGGAGTTCGCGGCGGCGCTCGATCTCGTCGGCCTGCGCGGCGATGGCGGGCGCCAAATCGCGCGCCGCAGCGATGTAGTCGATAGCGGCGGGATCGTCGTCGCCATGGCCGGTCGGCCCGCTCCCCGGAATTGTCACGCGCTGTCCCCATATCTGCCAGACGAGTGCCGCCGCTGCCGGGCCGACCGGGCAAACCCCCGCGCCGGCCCTTGTTTCACGGTCATTTTCAGCACGCCCGGCGCGTTCCTAAAACAGATTTCTGTGCACTTCTCGGTAGCCGAGGGCAGGGTGGCGAGGATGCCGCGCCGTCACCGCGCGCCAGAGGTCGGGGAGGGGCGCACCCGGTCGCCGGGCATCCGGCCCGCGACATCGACGATCTCTTGCCATGGAATTGGCAGCCGCGTTCGGCGCCGCGCCGCCAGGCGGCCTGAAGCGTGGCGGCCACCAGCGCCCGTCTTCACGATCGGCTACGTCGCCAACCTGCTCGGCGAGGCCGAGGATTGGATCTTCGAGCGTGTCGATCCCGAAGATGGCTGCCTTTGGGTCTACGGCGTCGGCGAGGATGGCGTCACCGCCCTCACAGAGCACGGCATCGAATGCCTGAGCCAGATCATCGCCGACCACGAGCTGCCGGCAGAGCGCTGCCCCAGGCCCAGCCGCCAAAGTAGCCTACCTGCGGTGCTCACCAATGCTAACCGAGAAGCAGGGCTACATCGGTGATCAGCGGCCCGCCGGTCTCCCCATCGTCGAGGGATGTCGGTTGATGGGATCGCGCGCTCGACCTTCCATGATTTGCCGCCGGCAAAACTTGGTGATGCCGAAATTATCGCCCGCATCCGGGCGATCTGCGATGAGTTCGAGGCCTACGGCTATCGCCGGGTCACCGCCGCTTTGCGCCATCAGGGCCTGGTCGTCAACCGCAAGAAAGTGCGCCGGCTGATGCGTGAGCATGGCTTGCAACCGAGGCGGCGTCGACGTTACGTCGCGACGACCAACAGCGATCACGACAACCCGCTCTTCCCAAACCTGTCAGCCGGGCAATGTTCACTATCATCCGCGCCACGGCCGAGCTGAAGTCATCGCCTCCCGAGGAGCGGATCATCGGCTCCCTCAAAACCCGTAAAGCGAACAGCGGCCGACAACTGAGCGATGACCGCAAAAGCTGTTTCCGTTCGAAACGGGTTGCTCTTGAGATCATAATCAATCCCAAAGACAATCCACCGTCCTTCGGCGACGCATGGTAGGTCGTACCAAGAGAACTCATTTACAAGGCCACCGCTTATTGCATTGATCTCCGCAGCATTGAAGTGGTGAGAGATCCCAGTGATGAGGCCCGCCTCGCATTGGAGCGCCCACACTCCCCCGTCAGGGCTACGGGCGCGGGCGCTACCCGCAGCGCTAACTAACAGAATTCTACCATTATGCGCGAACGAAACTCGCATGCCGAACATCGTACCCTTCTGCAATGGGATTGTGATCGCGGACCCACGTCTGATAGACTGAAGAAGAGTTGGCTTTTGACGCTGCGGGATGTTGAACATGAAGACCGCGCCCGCGAGCGAAACCGCACCATCGGTGCCGTTATCACCCCGCGCGCCTACAGCGAGAACAGGTATTTTTGGATGGAGGGCGACGCTATACCCAAAAAACGAGTGCGGATTTATAGGAATATCTAAATAACGAATAGACCGATCGCACTTTTGACCGGTATCACAGTCGGAGCCAATGCGCGAAGAAAGGACTCCTTGGGTAAGACCTGGGCCGTCGAAGCGGAAGATATAAACCTCTCCAGACTGTTCACTATTATTATTACGCCCGTTGCTGTGGTGAGCGCCGACGGCCACGATACCGAGCGCCGAATTAATAGCAACTGATGAACCAAAATATAACCCATCCGTCAAATTTACACAGATATCCTTAACGGAATTGTATCCGTGACCAATAACGCCGTGAAGTGTCGGAGCGTTCTGTCTCATATCAAAGATGTAGACTGCACCACGACCCCAACCGGAGCCATCCCTTGCGCGATCGCCGTAAGCAGATACTGCAAGAAAATTGCCACTTGGGCAAAGGCTCACAGCCTGCCCAAAGTACATATTTTCCCGCGAATCGCAAGAGTAGGGGTATTCATAGCCCGGTCCGAGAATCGTGTGTGACGAAACGAAATTCCTGTCTCGCCGAAATAAAAATACAGCACCGCTATACACGGTCTTTCCGTCCGGGCCAGAGTGACGCGGCGCGCCGATCGCGAGAATGCGACCACTGGCACACGTTGCAATCGAAGATGCGAAACGGTCGCCGGAGTGTGTCGGAACCAAGATTTGCGGTATTGTAGCCAAGTCATCCCGGAACCGAGGTGGGCATATAATCCGGGCATTAGTCGCCAATTTTAGCATGGCGAATTGAACCTGAAGCCCTCCGTCTGGACCGGCGATCCCGCCGCGATCATCGACAATTCAGACACGGGGAAAACAGTTTGTTGGAATTGATCCATTAGACTAGACCATACTAGACTAGAACCTGTTCGGCCGTCCCCAGAACAGCCCCAGTGCGATCTCGGGGCTCGTATGGTGCGGGTCTGCCGTTCGTTCGAGGCACAAATCCTCGTACCGTTTGTCAAGTCGACGGACCGCGCAGTAGTAAGCGGCGCAGTTGGTGACGCTGCGAGGCGTTCCGGCCTCCGATTGCTCGGCCGCGCAGTGCGTGGGGTCCCACCTAAGCATTTCAGCGAAAATTAACTTTACTTCGTCGGTCGTTGCATTTCCGGTCATCCGGCCGACGATATCGAGGCTACGCGCCTCAAGACCAAGATGCTCGACGCAGCTATCGCCTGATTTCGTCTTGGGATTGCAGTGAATTACCCTGTCTCTACCGTCGTCTTGAGAGGCCTTGACGTAGCCTACCCGCCGCGGTTCCCTCGCCATCGTTTCGACCGAGTAGTAGCCGAAGTTCGGTACTCCACTCAGTTCCGCACGTTCCGCTCTCAGCATTGCGTCCAGCCTCTCCTCGTACTTCGGTTCATTGGTGGCGGAGGCGAGCATTGCCATTGGTACCGCCATAAGCATGTTGATGTTCTTGACAAGCCAGCCTTTGTCGCAGTCGCCAGATGTTTTGAAGTAATAGAAACCACCGTTTCGCGTTGTCTGCCCTTGCGACCAGGTGTCGTCGATCATCTTGCGTGCGGCCGTTAGGTACTTCCCCTCCTTTGTAACGTTATAAAGGTCGAGTAGGAAGTGTGCGATCCGTGCGTTGTCGTAGAAGTCATCATCATAGGCGGCATTGGGCTTCATTATGCAGTTGCGGCTAAAAGCGGTATCACCACCTTTGCCGTCGCTTCCGGCCGTATCGAGCGGCCAATAACGTCCCCATCCGATCGTGCCGTTGCCTCTCATATCTGCATGTTCTATTAGCGAATTGCCTGCAGCCCGCATGCCCTTAAGCCATCGGCTGTTATGGCTGACCCTGTATGCTTCCAGCAAGATATGCCCACTGACCGCGACCACAGAGGCGGGGCGCTCCTTTGGGTCATGGTGTGGCGCATAAGTGTAAAAATTCGGCCTGTCGTACTGGTTGGCGATGGCCATGCCGCGATCAATAAGTATTGCTTCGCGATCTTGCGCCCGCGCCACGATGGCACACACCAAAAGAATTCCGACCAGCGAAAGAACCTTCAACATAGTTCACTTCCGTTGTTCTGAGGGACGCTCGGTTCCGGTACCGTAGCAGACTTCACAAACCTCCATCTCGTTCCAGAAAAAGAGGCTGGGAACATACCTCTCGCCTCTACAGTTAGGGCAAATGCTGGCAGGCGTGTTGCGTTCCGGCTTTTCTAGTCGATCTGAACCGTCCATCTCATTACCTTTGTATTGTTGCTGAAGCCATCAGATACTTGTCGAAAGGAGAAGAATACACCATTTTCTGCATGGCGGCTGGCCCGGGCATAGGTAAAGCCGGTTCCACGCCACGCATAATTGTCAATACTGAAAATATGCTTAGCCTCGTCGGGGGCGTGCTTGGGCACGTAGAAGACCTGCGGCTGGATGCTGACCTCAGGGTACTTCGCCTCTGTCGTAACGATCCAGCCCTTGCCGACATCCGTCATACTACGAGCCGCGTAACCCAGATAGGCGATTTCTTTGGCGTCCATTTTGCTGCCGCCACGCGAGCTGAAGAATAGCCGAGATCCCGTTCTCTCGGCCTGACCCAGCATCATGTCATAATGCTGCAACTGCCCGAGCCAATCGTCCGTCGGCCAGTACAGGCCTTGCTCCGAGAACGCGAGGGCCGTAAATCGATAGGCGGCTTGCTTGAACGGCCGAAAGCTCGGCGGTCCCGTCAGAACCGCTTCGCCCGTCATGTCTTCCCAGGTGTCGCCATCGTTGGTCGAGCGATAGATTTGGCTCTCGCGGGGCAGGTCACCCGACCCAGCCCACCAGGTTCCTGGTGCAAAGGGGTCGTGCTGGACGCAATGAATATGGCGTATCTCGCTTGTCGATAGATCGAGAACCCTCTCCCATGTCAGGCCCCGATCGCGTGAGCGGAGGATGCTGTTTGGATAGACGGTGTTCGCATACTTCTCGGGGTTAGTTTGATAATCGAGCTTATATTTATCGGTGTTGACGTGGTACGTGCCCCACATGATCGTGTCGCCGTGCTGGTCGATTGACCACGACCCATGCCAGTGAGCGAGCGCCGGCCTTGATGATCCGAGGAACCGCCATTCCTTGTCATACGCGAAGATGCGAGCCCAACCCTGCGGCGGCTCCGTGAGGCCACCCTCGACGCCGATCGATTGCTGTAGGTAGAAGTCACTACCTATAAATGCAGTCGTGATCTGTGCGTCCTTCGTCTGCGGTGTATCGTGGATATCCCAAGTCTTTCCCAGGTCATGAGAGACCAGCGCCACTCCATGGCCGTAACACAGTAGTTCGCCATGGGCATGATCGCCAAACCGCAGGTTCGTAATACCTGTCGGCACCACCGGCACAGCTGTCTCGACTATGATAAATTCGTTGCGGCGACGCCGCGGGATGACGTGGAGCTTGGTATCCGGCAGCGCATCATCCTTGCCTCTCGGCGGGATCATGCGAACCCTCTCGTTCGTCTTGTGTTTTCGGCTGACGAACCAGGTCACGGGCATGCCCGTGACCGGATCATTCATTGTTTGATGGTCGACGTGAAATTTAGCGCCCAGGGCGGCGGCAAGATCTTCTAAACAGAAATGGCGGAAGTGACCGACTTGGTATTGAACAAGCGCGTCTTCGCCGTAATAGCTAAATATGCGCTCACCCTCGAACTCAACCGTTGGCCTTTCTCGGATTGGGTCGCTCGTCATCAGGAAGCCGTCTGTACCCAGGACGCGCTCGAACTCTGAAATAGCCCGGTGGTGATCTTTCGTCATGCACAGAACGAACGAAGCCACGACGATATCGTAAGCGCCGTCCGGGATCTGCGGCATGTCCATGATATTGGCAATGATGTCGGGCTTCAGTTCCGGCCGTATATCGATGCTGGTGATCTTCCTTGCGCCGTTGGCGGCAAGGATGCGCCGTTCTGACTGGCTGGGCGCCACGACCAAGATACGTGACCCGAAGAAGGGCAGGCGACCGAACGCGCGCGCGCCCAGCAAGCGCCACAACGCCCGCTGACGCTCAACGGAGCCGCAGCCCGAGCATATACGCTTCTGTCCAGGTGGAGCCTCGCGAAAGGCGGACTGTTTGGTGTTGCAGATCGGGCACTCGGGGTCAGCCATGCGTCAGCTTCGAGCGGTTGGGAGATCGCCTTGGATAATCCTGAATCCGACCAGGTTCTAGTAGGAAATTCTCGCTCATGCCGGAGTGAGACCCCATTCCCGCGGTGCAAGCAACCATCTGGGCCTCCCAAGCGGTGATGGTCAAACGAGTTGATGCCGCTCTTCGCCGGGTCGGCGCAGCCTCTCCCGCGCTTAGCGTGGGCGACGGAAAAAACTATAAATTCCCCGGCAATTTATTCCAGATTTTCTGCCGTCTGGTCACGGCTTGTCCCCGTGATTGCGCAGCTGCGCCAGGAGACCGACGAACGGCCGGCCACCGCGCGCCAGAGGTCGGGAGGGGCGCACCCGGTCGATCGCGCGTTCAAGGTTTCTCAACACGATCGGACTGAAGATGCCGCTCGGAAGATCGGCATGCAGCGGCATTTCTTGGTCATATGGACGGCGGCGATCCTGCTGTCGGTCGCCGACCTGGCGCTGTGCCAGCGGTTGCAATTGCGCTTCCACGACTGGTCGGGATTGGCGCTGGCGATTGCGGTTACCGCCGGGATTGCGCTGTTTTACCAAATCTCCGGGCGCAGCGTTCGGCTCGCCCGCGCGGCGCACTGGACGCTGTTATGGTTGATCTTTGTCAACGCCGGCACGGTGCTCGTCTACATTGCCGCGGCTTGCGGCGGTCGCGCCCATGACGCAACGCTCGCCATGATCGACGCCGCTCTCGGCTTCGACTGGGCCGCCTGGTACAATTTCCTGGCACCTCACCGCGATTTGCGCTTCGTCCTGTGGCTCGCCTATATGAGCCTCTTCCCGCAAATCCTGGTTTCCATCTTTTGGTTCTCGGCTCGCAACCTCGACTATTTCAATTACGAGCTGCTGCTCAACAATATCGTCAGCTTGCTGATAACGACGGCGATATTTTTAATGCTTCCCGCGATCGGCCATCAGGAAACGGCCCGCGGGCTCGACCTTCCGGTTCTACTTGCCTTACGCGGCAAGGGACCCTGGTCGTTTGACCTAGGGCAGCTGCAAGGGCTGATTTCGTTTCCGTCTTATCACACCGTGCTCGCGGTGCTGTTGACCTATGCGCATCGCAGGTCCGCGCTGCTGCTGCCGGTCGCGTTCGTCAACGCCGTCTTGCTGTTTTCAATTCCGACGGTTGGTCAGCATTACCTGATCGACATGATCGCCGGCGGCGCGGTCGCGCTGCTGGCGATTCTGGCGACCGCGGCAGCCCGTCGCCCGCGCGCGGTTGCCGGCGCCGCGACGGTTTGAGCGGCTGAGCGCCTCGCCGCGGGCAAACCCCAAGCCCAAGCTTTACAAGCCCAAACTTTAATCCTCGGCCGGGCGCCGATCCGCTAGATTGCGGCGATGGCGATCCGTCTGTTGCCGCCGGTCCTGGTCAACCGCATCGCCGCCGGCGAGGTCGTCGAGCGCCCGGCGGCGGCGGTCAAGGAACTGGTCGAAAACGCGATCGACGCCGGCGCCGCGCGGGTCGAGGTGAGCTTGCGCGACGGCGGCCAGACGCTTGATCGCGGTCGCCGATGACGGCGTCGGCATGAGCGCGGACGAATTGTCGTTGGCGGTCGAGCGCCACTGCACCTCGAAATTGCCCGACGACGATCTGCTGCGGATCTCGGCCTTGGGGTTTCGCGGCGAGGCGTTGCCGTCGATCGGCGCGGTCAGCCGCATGCGCATCGTCTCGCGCCCGGCCGGCGCCGGCAGCGCCTGGGAGATCACGCGTCGAGGCCGGCGCAAAAGCGCGCCGCAGCCGGCGGCGGCGGCACCCGGCACGCGGGTCGAGGTGCGCGATCTGTTTTTTGCGACCCCGGCGCGGCTCAAATTCCTGAAGACGCCGCGCACCGAGCGCGAGCTCGCGGTCGACATGGTGCGGCGGCTGGCGATGGCCTACCCGGCGATCGCCTTCGCGGTGACCGGCGACGACGAGCGCGCGCTGCTGCGGCTCGCGCGGCGACCGGCGATGCGGCGCGACGCCCGGCTCGCGGCTCGCTGCTCGGCCGCGATTTCGCCGACAATTCGCATGGCGATCGACGCCGCGCGCGGCGGGCTTGCGCCTGACCGGGCTCGCCGGCCTGCCGACCCTCAACCGCGGCTTGCCGCGCGACCAGTATCTCGTCGTCAACGGCCGGCCGGTGCGCGACAAGCTTCTCGTCGGCGCGGTGCGCGGCGCCTATCAGGACGTGCTGGCGCGCGACCGCCACCCGATCGTGGCCTTGTTTCTCGACGGGCCGGCGGACGAGATCGACGTCAACGTCCACCCGGCCAAGGCCGAGGTGCGGTTTCGCGACGCCGCCCTGGTGCGCGGGCTGATCGTCGGCGCGTTGCGCGCGGCGCTCGCCGCCGCCGGCCACCGCGCCTCGACGACGGTCGCCGCCGCCGCGCTCGGCGCGTTTCGCCCGGCCGGCGGCGCGGTTCACGCCGCGAGCGCGCCGCGCTTCGCCTTTCCGCCGCCATCCGCCTGCCCGGCGCTGGCCTTGGCCGAGGACCGGCCAACGCCTATCTCGCGCCCGCGGCGATGCCGCTCGACGGCGCGCCGGCGGAGGCCGCGCCGCCGCCCGCCATCGCGGAAGCGCCGCTCGGCGCCGCGCGGGTCCAGCTGCACGGCACCTACATCCTGGCCGAAACCGCGACCGGCATCGTGCTCGTCGACCAGCACGCAGCGCATGAGCGCCTCGTCTACGAGCGCATGAAGGAGGCGTTGGCGACGCACGGGGTCGCGCGCCAGAGCCTGCTGCTGCCCGAAGTCGTCGAGCTCGACGAAGCCGCGGCGCCGCGCGGCTCGCGGGCCGCGCCGAGGAGCTCGCCGAATTCGGCCTGGTCCTGGAGAAGTTCGGCCCCGGCGCGGTGGTCGTGCGCGAGGTCCCGGCACTGCTGCCCGGGCTCGACGTCGCCGCCCTGGTGCGCGACCTCGCCGACGAGCTCGCCGAATGGGGCGAGGCCTTGTCGTTGAAGGAGCGCGTCGAGACCGTCTGCGGCACCTTGGCCTGCCACACCAGCGTGCGCGCCGGCCGCCGCCTCAACCCCGGCCGAGATGGACGCGCTGCTGCGCCAGATGGAGAGCGACGCCCAACAGCGGCCAGTGCAACCACGGCCGCCCGACCTACATCGCCCTCGACCTCGCCGACATCGAACGCCTGTTCGGCCGCCGCTGAGGAGGCCCGGTGGCTCCGCTTGCGGCGGAGAGGGGCCTAAATCCTCGCCTCACCCCACCAGTCGTCAGCGCCTGACAGACCCGCGCCCAACTGCCGACCACACCGGCAAAAGCCGGTGCCCACGGCAGCAGTGGATCCCGGCCTGCGAGCGTGTGAAGAAATACGAGATGCGGTCATTCCGGGGCGCGGGTACTGCCCGCGAACCCGGAACCCAAGCACACGGCGTTTTGAGATACCGGCAAGGCGCCGTTTTCATAGGCTCCGGGCCCGCCAAGGGGCGTCCCGGAATGACGACTTCTCAGCTGAGCCAATTTCTTCACACGCTCCCTCGCCGGGAAAGCGACAATGGAATCAGCCCTGAGTGGTCCCACCGTGGACGAAGCCCGCAGCCGGATATTGTACCCGGCGTTCACACCACCGGGGAGCGGCCGCCGTCGACGTTGATCGCGCAGCCGGTCACGTAGGAGGCGGCGTCGGAGGCGAGAAAGCAGGCGACGTTGGCGAATTCCTCGGCCCGGCCCATGCGGCCCATCGGCACCGCGCGCCCGGCCTGGGCGATGAAGGCCTCGAGCGAGACGTTGGCGCCCTCGCGCTGGTGGCGGCGCACGATCTGGTCGCTGACGATGACGCCGACATGCAACGAGTTGACCAATACGTTGTGCGGGGCGCCCTCGCCCGAAAGCGCCTTGGTGAACGCCATCTGCGCGGCACGGCTGACCGAGGTCGGCGCGCTGTCCGGCCCCGGCGCCTTGGCGCCGATGTTGAGGACGCTGATGATGCGGCCCCATTTGCGCTGCTTCATCTGCGGAAAGACCAGCCGGCAAAACCGGATCTGGGCGAACAATTTGAGGTCGAGGTCGCTCTGCCACATCTCGTCGGTCAGTTGCTCCGACGGGCCGCGGATCGACTGGCCGGCATTGTTGACAAAGATGTCGATCTTGCCGAATTCGGACATGACCTGGTCGTAGGCCGCCTTGATCGGCGCCATCTTCGACACGTCGCAGCTGATCGCCGCGACCTTGCCCTTGGCCCCTTGCTGGATCTGGCCCTTGGCGTCGGCCAGGGTCGCCGGGTCGCGCGCGAGGATCGCGACATCGGCACCCGAGGCGGCGTATTCCTTGGCGATCGCCAGCCCCAGCCCCTTGCTGCCGCCGGTGACGATGGCGCTTTTTCCGTCCAGTCGAACGTCCATGCTCGGTCTCCTTGCCCTAGGGTTGATGTAAGTTGTTGACGTAAGCGCCGTCGCCCCGTGCGCCTTCAGCCCACGGGCTCGTCCCGTGGGGAAAGCGAGGGTCCAGCGCCCGCCCCTGGCCAGAACAGGGGGCGGTCGTTCGGTGCGCCGTCCCTGGGTTCCGGCCTGCGGGAACGACGACGCACCGGGGTGCGCTCACCCGACGGTCAGCCGGTCGATGTCGTTCATCTCGTCCGGCGTCAACCGCCATGCGCCGGCGGCATGCACATTGGCCTCGACCTGCTCGGGCGTGGTGGCGCCGGCGATCACGCTCGCCACCGCCGGCCGCGCCAAAAGCCAGCCGAGAGCGAGCTCGAGGAGGCTGTGGCCATGCTCGGCGGCAAAGCCTTCGAGCCGCTCGACCGTCGTCCACACCGCGTCGTTCAGGTAGCGCCCGGCGGCGCGCGGATTGGCGCCGAGACGGGTCCCGGCGGGGAGCGCCGCCTCTCGCCGGTATTTGCCGGTCAAGAGGCCGTCGGCCAACGGGCGGAACGGGATCAGGCCGAGCCCGTAGGATTCGAGCGCCGGCATCATGTCGGCGTCGAGGCCGCGCGCCAGGAGGCTGTATTCCTCCTGGCACGAGACGAAATGGTGCAGCCCGTGATGGCGTGCCGTCCATTGCGCCTCGACCACCTGCCAGGCCGGCAGGGTCGAGCAGCCGATGTAGCGCACCTTTCCCTGACGCACGAGGTCGTCGAGCGCGCGCAGGGTCTCCTCGATCGGGGTCAGCGGGTCGGGCTGGTGCTGCTGGTAGAGGTCGATCCAGTCGGTCTTGAGCCGCTTCAGGCTCGCTTCGACCTCGGCCATGATGTACTGCCGCGAGGCGCCCTCGAACCGGCCCGAGCCGTCCATCGGCCGGGCGAACTTGGTCGCCAGCACGATGTCCTTGCGGCGCGGCCCGAGGATCTGGCCGAGGCAGGTTTCGGAATTGCCGCGCGGGTCGCCATAGGTGTCGGCCTCGTCAAAAAAGGTGACGCCGAGGTCGAGCGCCTTGTGCACGACCTCTTTTGTCGCGGCGAAATCGGTCCGCCCGCCAAAATTGTTGCAGCCGAGGCCCAGCGCCGAGACCCGAAGTCCCGACTGTCCGAGATTGCGATGCTCTGTCAAACCGTCCCCTCTCGGTCTTTTGCGGCGACACTATAGGGCTTTGCCAAAGAGGGGAAGGATCGCGGGTTGCCGCGCACGCGGCGCCGGCGCGAGATCGCGTTTGCAATCTTCGCGTATTTGCGGAAGATTGCGGCAACCTTACAGACCGCCCGTGTCTAACAAAATCGGGCGCGCCCCGGGAGTTCGCCTATGGACCCGAAACCGCCGGCCAGCAGGCCGTCCCTGCTCTGGTATCTTCTGTTGCTGCCGTCCTTTGTCGCGATGCTCTGGGTGTCGAGCTACAACCGCATCGAGCCCGAATGGGGCGGCATCCCGTTTTTTTACTGGTATCAGCTGTTGTGGATCCCGGTCAGCGCCGGGCTGACCCTGATCGTCTATTTCGCCACCCGCCGACAAGCCTGACCCCGGTCGCCCGATGCCGATCAACTGGCCCGCCCTTGCCGTCTTTGTCCTGCTGTTCGCGATGATTACCGTGCTCGGCTTTGCCGCCGTGCACTGGCGCCGCGGCGATCTCGGCCTGCTGCACGAATGGGGCCTCGCCGGCGGCCGTTTCGGCACCGTCGTCACCTGGTTTCTGCTGGGCGGCGACCTCTACACCGCCTACACCTTCATCGCCGTCCCGGCGCTGATGTTCGGGGCCGGCGCGCTCGGCTTTTTCGCCGTGCCCTACACGATCATGGTCTACCCGTTCGTGTTCGTCGTCTTTCCGCGCCTGTGGTCGGTCGCGCGCAAGCACGGCTACGTCACCGCCGCCGATTTCGTGCGCGGACGGCACGGCAACAAATGGCTGGCCCTGGCGGTCGCGGTAACCGGCATCGTCGCGACGATGCCCTACATCGCGCTGCAGCTGGTCGGCATTCAGGTCGTCATCGCCGCCCTCGGCGTCACCGGGACCGGGTTATGGGGTGACCTGCCGCTGGTCGTCGCTTTTGTCATCCTCGCCGCCTTTACCTACACCAGCGGGCTGCGCGCCCCGGCCGCGATCGCCATCGTCAAGGACATCCTGATCTGGGTCACCGTCATCGTCGCGATCGTCGTGATCCCGATGAAGCTCGGCGGCTACGCCAAGATCTTTGCCGCGGTCCCGCCGGCGAAATTGCTGCTGCCGTCGCCGCAAGGCCCAACTCTCGGCCTCTACAGCGCCTACGCGACCCTGGCCTTCGGCTCGGCCTTGGCGCTGTTCCTCTACCCGCATTCGGTGACCGGCGTGCTCTCCGCCAGCAACCGCCAGGCGATCAGCCGCAACGCCGCCTTTCTGCCGGCCTATTCGTTCCTGCTGGCGTTGATCGCATTGCTGGGCTTTATGGCGCTCGCCGCCGGCGTCGCCAACGCGCCCGAATTTGCCCCGCTGATCAAAGAGTACGGGCCGAACGCCGCGGTCCCGGCGTTGCTCTTGGCGATGTTCCCGTCATGGTTTGTCGGCGTCGCCTTTGCCGCGATCGCGATCGGCGCGCTGGTGCCGGCGGCGATCATGTCGATCGCCGCCTCGAATTTGTGGACGCGCAACATCTACCGCGAGTTCCTGCGCCCCGACTGCACCGCCGGCCAGGAGGCGCAGATGGCCAAGACCGTCTCGCTGGTCATCAAATTCGGGGCATTGGCCTTTGTTCTCGGCCTGCCGCTGCAATACGCGATCCAATTGCAGCTGTTGGGCGGGGTGTGGATCATCCAGACCCTGCCGGCGGTGATCGGCGGGCTCTACACCCGCTGGTTCCACGACCGCGCGCTGTTTCTCGGCTGGCTCGCCGGCATCGCCGCCGGCACCGCGATGGCGGCCTCGCAGCAATTCAAGCCGATCTACCCGCTGCATTTCGCCGGCGTCACGATCCCGACCTATGCCGCTCTCGCGGCACTGGTCATCAACATCGTCGTCGTCATCGTGCTGACCCCGGTCTTCAACGCGATGCACGCGGTGCGCGGCCCGGACGAGACCGAAGCCGGCCACTACGTGTAACCGAGCGGCGAGCGGGACGCTCGGCATCGCCGAGCCCGTCATCGACCGTGGCGACTTCCCATTCCGCCATCTCGGTCGACAAATCGTGGTCGTTTTCGACCGCCAGTGCTGCCTGGTAAAGCGGATCGTCATCGCCGGCATCGCTCGGCGGCAGGGCTTGCTCCAGCAGCCGCTGGATGAACCTGCTGCGCTGCCGCACCGATACATTGCGTTTGAAACGCCGCACGAGTTCGTCGGGAAGGCAGATCAGCATCTGGGTCGTCGCCATTGCCGCGGCATCTTTGTGAAAAGATATCGATATCCTTATCAACGCTGCCCTTCCTCATTCAAGGTCGCGCGTCGAGCCCCTGAAATAACGGCAGAGTGTCCCTCTGCGCCCTTCAGGGCCGCGTGTTTTTCTCCCTCCCCCGCTCGCGGGGGAGGGAAGGGTGGGGGCGACACCGTCAGTTGGGGGCCGGCAAGCACCGTGGAATCCCCCACCTCACCCTAACCCTCTCCGCCCCCAAGGGCGGAGAGGGGGATCACCCCGACCGCCGCCAACACGAGATCGGCTGATGGCATTCAGAGCGCAAACGCAGATTGCTCGACGGCTGCGGCGCAACGCCACCGACGCTGAAAGAATTTTGTGGTGGGCATTGCGCGATCTACCGACTGCGCATCGGTTTCGCCGGCAGCACCCGATCGGGCCTTATATCGCCGATTTCGCCTGCCCCGCGCGCAAGTTGGCAATCGAGCTCGATGGCGGCCAGCACGCCCTGCGGGAGCACAAAGACGCGGCCCGAACCAGTGAGATCGAGCGACACGGCTATCGCGTGATCCGCTTCTGGAATAACGACGTTACCGGCAATCTTGCGGGCGTGCTTGAGGCCATTCGACGAGAGTTGGACACCAAATAACGGCAGAGCGTCGCTCTGCGCCCTTCAGGGGCGCGCGTTTTTCTCCCTCCCCGCTTGCGGGGGAGGGTAGGGTGGGGGCGGCAGGGTGAGGTGCGCGGTCGGCAACGGTGGGGCTTGCCCCACCTCACCCCGACCCTCTCCGCCCCCGAGGGCAGAGAGGGAGATAGAATGGGGGCGGGGCATGGCGAAGCCACTTTACTTCCGCGACCGCCGCCCACGAATCGCCGGCGCGCAAGGCCGCCTGTTGTCGAACCTTCAGCAACCAGGCTGGGGCGGTCAAGAGCGATAAGTACGGGCGGTCGATGCAGTCCGGTTCGGCAATTTTACACGATGTGTAATTGGTGTAGCCTCCCGTACAACTTAGAGAACGCTTTGCCCGGACTTGATCCGGGCATCCACGTCTTCAAAACCGAGACGGACGTACCAAGGGAAGTCGTGGATGCCCATGGAACCAGTCCGTAGGCTGAAGGCCTCGGGTCGAGCCCGGCCCGGGGATCGTGGAATGTCCGAGGCGGCATCGCCGGCATCCTGTTTTTCCGCAGCGACAAGGACAAAACCGAGAAGGCGCTGGACTCGGTCAGGGCGGCGAGAATGTCGGGGTCGGCATGGTGCGCGACTTGATCGCCGTCGTCGAGCGCGAGAAGGCGGCGGTGGGCGTGCTGATTTCGCTGGCGTTGCCGACCCGGGCGATGGAGCGCGAGGCGGCGGCCGCCGGTCTCTTCGAGGGGCCGTTCGAGGCGGTGCCGAAAATTCAGATCATCACGCTCGCCGAGTTGTTCCAGGGAATCCGCCCGCGCATTCCGCGCATCGACGCCGCCGCCACCTTCCGCACCGCGGCGCGCGAATCCACCGGCGCGCAAGGCCGTCTGCTGTGAACGAAGAAATCGGCGGCTGCCGGGTCCACTCTCACTTCTAGGAGGAGAGGGAGCGGCTGCCCCCCCCCACCCTCCCCCGCTCGCGGGGGAGGGAAGGGTGGGGGAGGTGAGGCGGGCGTCCGCCTGCTGGCGCTCGGCGAACCCCCAACTCGACGATGCCGTCGTCAACCTTTCAGAATTTCTATATTTCACAGCAGGCTGCCGCCGTCGACCGGGATGACCGTGCCGTTGACAAAGGTCATCGTCGTCGCGAGCCCGAGGATCACCGCCGCCACCTCCTCGGGTTGGCCGATGCGCTTCAGCGGGTTGTTGGCGATCCGCTGGGCGCGCTGCTGCGGGGTCCACATCTCGGTCATCGGCGTCTCCATCAGGCTGGGGGAGACGGCGACCACCCGGATCGCCGGCGCCAAGGCCCGCGCCAAGGACATCGTCATCGCGTGCAGCCCGGCCTTGGCCGCGGCATAGGCGATGTTGCTGCCGCCGCCGCGCACCCCCGACACCGAGCCGACATTGACGACAAGGCCATGCCCGCTCGCCTCGAGCAACGGCCGGCAGGCGCGCACCGCGGCGAACGGGCCGCGCAGATTGACCGCCAGCACGAAATCGAAGAATTCGTCGTCGAGGGCGCGCAAATCGGCATGCGGGATCACCCGGGTGCTGCCGGCGTTGTTGACGAGGATGTCGAGCCGGCCCTCGCTCGCGCCGATCGCGGCGGCGAGGCTGTCGACGGCGGCTGTGTCTTGCGCCGGCGTATGGCTGGCGCGGTGCCCTACGCCGGGCAGGCTCGCGACCAGCTGGCGGGCGGCCTCGGCGTCATTGGCGAAAGTCACGACGACCCGCGCCCCGGCCTCGGCAAAGAGGCGTGCGGTCGCGGCGCCCAGGCCCTTGCTGCCGCCGGTCACCAGCGCCACGCGCCCGTCGAGCATGCCCATGATCGGTGTGATCCCGGTTCGCCTGGACGCGCCTATTCGGCCGCCGCCTCCAGCGGGGCGTCGAGGGTCTTGATGAACTCGACCAGGTAGGGCTTCCACAATTCGGCGTAGTAATGGCTGAAATGCCCGTGCGTGTTCGGTCCGGCCGGGATCAGCACATAGCGGCCGTGGCGCACCCGCTTCATCGCGCGCTCGACGGTGCCGAGCTCGGGCGGGTTGGCGTGATCCTCGGCGTCGTTGATCAGCATCACCTTGGCGGTGATCTTGTCGAGGTCGGGCTCGGGGTTGTAGTCCTGGATCGCCTCGATCGCCCATAGCTGGTTGTTGGCGTCGCCCTTGGCGGCGTCGGCCAATCGGCGCTCGTAAAGCGTGTTGGCGGCGGCGAGGGTCGGCGCCATTTCCTGGATGCGGGTCGGGCTCTCGGTGCCGAAATTCCCGGCGGCGGCGTAAATGTAGTGACGCGGGTTCGCCTCGTAAAAGCCGTTGTTCCAGTCGGGGTCGTGGCGGATCGCCTCGGCCTGGGCGCGGCGGCCGAGCCAGTTGCGGCCGCTGATCTCGACCGGCTGGCACGACATCGGCACCACCCCGTCCATCAGGTCGGGGTACATCTCGGCCCACATCCAGGCGTGCATGCCGCCCATCGAGCTGCCGATGACGAGGCGCAGATGGCCGACCCCGAGCCCTTCGGTGATCAGCCGATAACCGGTTGCGACCATGTCATGGTAGCGGTAGCGCGGGAATTTCCCCTTGAGCCCGTCCGACGGCTTGCTCGACCCGCCGCGCCCGATCGCGTCCGGCATGATCATGAAATACTCCGCCGGGTCGAGCGGCTGGCCTCGCCCAAAGAGCTCGTCGGCAAGGCTCGGGCGCAACCAGTTGGCGCCGGTGCCGGTGTTGCCCTGCAGCAGCAATACGCCGTTGACGATCTTGCCAGCGGCATTGCGCTTTGCCGTCCCCAGGGTGCGGTAGCGGAGCTTCAGCTCGGGCAACGTCTCGCCGCTGCGGAACTTGTAGTTCCTGATGACAAAGTCGGCTTCCCGGTAGTTCGGCCACCCGGTTGGCTGGGCAGGCGCTGCGGCGTCAGCGGTATCAGCAGGCATTCGCGGTCCCTCCGATTTTCTCCGGGAGATGATAGAGGCTGGCTGCACCGAGAGAAAGCCGCCGGTCGAACAGCCTGCCCGGCCAGGCCGGGTCTCGGCGTACCGTCAGTCCGGGACCGGGTGCATGGCGAAGCCGGCGGGACGCCCGGCGCGGCGGGCGGCCTCGGCGGGGGATAGCGAGATGTCCCACAGATTGGCGTCGAAGCGCCAGCCGTTGACCTGGTCGGCCGCGCGCGAGACGACGTAGAGCAGGGGCGGCGCCATCTCGTCGGGCTCGACGAGGCGGGCGGCGCGGCCGTCGCGGCTCATCTCGCGCATTTCCGCGGCCATGCCCGGGGTGTTGGCGCCGGCGCCGGGGTTGACGACGTTGACCGTGAGCCCGGTGCCTTCGGTCTCCTTGGCCCACACCTCGGTCGCCATTTCGAGCGCCGCCTTCGAGGCGCCGTAGGGGTGGGTTCCGGCGCGGTTCATCGTGTCGAGCTTGGTGGTCACGTTGACGATGCGGCCCCAGCCCCTTGCCACCATGCCGGGCGCCACCCGGCGTCCCAACCGGTCGGCGGCGAGATAGTTGGTCGCAATCACATTTTCGATAACCTCGTCGCCGACCTCCCAGAAGCGCTGGATCGTCGGCCGGCGATAGCGCGCCGGGTCGATATAAGTGAAGGTCAGCCCGGCATTGTTGACCAGAATGTCGACCTGGCCGAGCTGGGCCTCGGCCGCGGCGACGACCCGGTCGCATTCCTCGGCCCGGCGCAGATCGGCGACGAGCGGACGGATGCGTCCGGCGTATGGCGCGCCGGCCATGTCGCGCTCGATCTCGGCGATATCGGCCTCGACATGGCCGACCGCCAGCACCCGGCAGCCTTCGCGCGCCAGCCCCAGCGCCATTGCCCGGCCGAGCCCGCGCAGCCCGCCGGTAACGATCGCATTGCGCTGTTCCATTCGTTTCCCCTCACGATTGTCGAACAACGAGGCAGTGAGACAGAAGCCTCACCGCCGCCGTGGCGAAGTCACAGCTGGGCGAGCGACAGCGGCAAGTCGGCAAAGGCCGGCATGATCTCCTCGGCAAAGGTGCGCAGATGGGCGACCGAGGCGCCGGGGGCGGCGAACAGCACGTTTTCGACCCCGCCGGCCTCGAGCCTTTTGAGCTGGGCGATGATCTCCTCGGGGGTGCCGAGCAAGGGTGCGTCGTCGAGCACGAACAAATCCTCGTCGTCCTTGATGTGGGCGTAGTGCTCCGCACCGGGGCCGCGCGCCAAGTCGCCGATGTTCTTCAGCACCTGGCGGCGGGTGGCGACGGCGCGCCGCCGCTCCTCGTCGTTGTGGACGATCTGCAGGCCGCGGGTGACGCCGACCGAGATCGGGTCCCAGCCGCGCCCGGCGCGCTCGCATTCCCGGCGAAAGGTGGCGACGCGGTCGACGACCAGGTCGGTGGGTGCGATCTGGTCGAGCAGCAGGTTGTAGCCCTCGCGCGCGGCGCGGCCGATCGACTGGGCGCTGCCGGCGCCGAGCCAGAACGGCGGATGCGGCTGCTGGATCGGGCTCGGCTCGACGACGACGTTGTCAAAGCGCCAACGCTTGCCGTGATGGGAAAACCGGCCGGGCGAGGTCCACGCCTTGCGGATCACCTCCATCGCCTCGTCGAACCGCTCGGTCGCCTCGTCGGGGTCGATGCAGAAGCCGGCGAATTCGTAGCTGCGATAGCCCTTGCCGACACCAAAATCGAGCCGCCCGTTCGACAGCAGGTCGAGCGTTGCGGCCTGCTCGGCCACCAGGACCGGGTTGTGCCAGGGCAACACGACGACCGCGGTGCCGAGCCGGATGCGCTCGGTGCGCGCCGCGAGATAGGCCAAGAGGCTCATCGACGCCGAGACCTGGCCAAACCCGGTGAAATGATGCTCGACCAGAAAGACGCTCGAAAAGCCGAGCTTTTCCGCCTCGACGACGTAATTGACGAAGTCGTGGTAGGCATGGCTGTCGCCGGCCGGCCCGCCCTTGGCCCGCGCCCCGCCGAATAGCCCGAACTTCATAGCGCCCTCCGCCTCCCGTCTTTCGTTCGTTAAGGACGGTCGGCGGCGAGGATCGCGACCGGATAGGCGTATTCGAGCCGGTCGCCGTCGCACCGCACCGGTATGCCGAGCCGGTCGTCCTCCACCGAGGCCGCGAACAGGTCGATGATCTTGATCTCGTCTCCGGGGTTCGGGAAAGACCGCGCGAGGAGGTTTTTGACCTCGTCGCGCAGTTCGAAAAAGGCAAGCCTTGGGTCGCCGAGCCCGGCGTCGCGGAAGAGGTGCTGCAGCTCGCTCAGCGGCAGGGCGCGGACATGCGAGGGATCGCGCAGTTTTTCGAGCCGGTTGAACTCGGCCGCCTTGTCCGGGTCGGCCGAGGCGCAGGTGTCGACCACGACAACCCGTCCGCCCGGGCGCGCAGACCCGCACCATCTCGCGCAACACGGCCGCAGGGTCGAGAAAGTGATGCACCGCGAAACGCGTGACGACGATCGAAAACGCGCCATCGGGGTAGGGCAGGGCGGCGACGTCGCCTTCGCGCCAGCTGACGTTGGCGACGGCCTTTTCCGCCGCCAGCGCCCGGGCGCGGTCGAGCATCGCCGGGGTCATGTCGATGCCGGTCGCGTGCCTGACATGCGGTGCGAAGGCGCAAACCACGATGCCGCCGCCGCAGGCCACGTCGAGCACCGTGTCGGCGGGGCCCGGCGCCGCCGCGTCGACGATCATCTTTAGCGCCGCGGCGTCGGTAATCGGGCTCGCGGTGCTGAACGGCGTGGCCTGGCGGGTGAACTGGTCGCGAATCAGGTGGCTGTGCGCGTCATTCGGCATGATCCGGCTGTCCCTGTGGCAATGGCGGCCTCTCCCGCGCATTCTAACCTGATCTGCGCGCGGCGGTCAGTGCGCCGTCGTCGGCGATGGTTGCGCTGGACCTCTTTTGCTGCGGCGCACCAAATTCACCCATTATGAAGACAATTCATGCTCGCATTCACATCAATGTGATGCGCAAAGCAGCTATGCCGAAGATGCCCTATCTAGGTCAGCAGCCTTTGCCTATGTTTTGCGATGCAGCATTCGTGCGATCTTTAGGTGGGCGTCATGCCGGAGCATATTGAACAAGAACGCGAGCCGGGGTTCGGAGAGCGGTATTTGGGCGGTTGGCGGGTAATCGGGTCGGCCTGGGCGATGGCAATCGTGTTTGTTTTGCTGTTCGCAGGGGTGCAGGCGTTGGCCTCTCGGCACGGACCTTCGCCGCATCAGGAGAGGCTGGTCGGCGCCGTCATCCCGCGTCACGACCCGAGCTGCGCCGGGCCGGGCGCCGTAACCGCGTCGGCAACGTCGAATTGCCAGACCATGGGCGACGCGCTCGCGGCCGCCGAGGCCGACGCCGCTTACGGTTGGTGATTTCGCGCTCAGGGCGCGACCGAAACAGCCGGCGTCGACCGACCGGCTTTTTGATGGTCGGCAAGTGCGGCGAGCTGGGCTGAAATCTGGTCGCCTGTAACCGCGATCGTCTGGGTGTCGCCGCCGCGGTCGGTGAAGTCCACCGAGAAGCCCCGCGGGTTTTCGCGCAATTCAGTTTCGGGGACCATCGCGGCGAATTCCTCTGAATAGGAACAGTTGTCGTCGCCGTTGCAGACGATCTTGTAGCGGCTGATCGGAACGAATTTCAGCGTATTTCCGGCGCCGTCATGCGCGGCATCCCAATCGCGCTTAGCGTCATAGCTCGCGGCGACGTAAAGCTGGTGCTCGGTCGCGCCGGTCTGGCGGTCGATAAAGCTGCGCAGGCAGAAGTAATTCGTCTCCGGCATGTCGAGATATGGCTCGTCGTGTTGGGCCTTCGGGCCGATCAGCGCCACATAGCGGCCCGACAGGTGCTCACGCACGACAACCGCCGCGGCTCCCGCTGTTTTAGCAGCGCTGGTGCTGTCCGGCGGCGCAATCGGCGCGCAGGCGGCGAGCGTCCCGCCGATCAGCGCGGCGGCGAACCCGCGAAAAGCGGCCGTCATTGGCCGCGGTCGGCGACCGCGGCGTTGTCCTCGCCAAGCGCCGGTGCGGCTTTCGCAAAGGGCGGGCGGACGCCGTCAAACGACAATGGCAGGCCGACCAGCGCCAGCGGATTGTCGGCGGGACCCACCGACAGCCGCTGGATGATGCCGAGTGCGGCCGTCTGCGGGTCGCCGACGACCTGATCGACAGTGTGCAGCGGCCCGTTCGGGATGCCGGCCGCGTTCAGCCGCTCTTCCCAAAAGGCGATGGGGTGGGCCGCGAAAACCTCGTCGAGGATCGCGATCAGCGCGGCGCGGTTGACCACCCGATCCTTGTTGCCGAGAAAACGCGGCTCCTCGGCGAGCCCCGGCCGGCCGATCACACTGCAAAGCCGGCGAAACAGGTTGTCGTTGCCGGCCGCCACCATCAGATAGCCGTCTGCCGTGGCAAAGGCCTGATAGGGCACGATCATCTCGACCCCGGACCCCTGGCGCGCGGGGACCTTGCCGTCCACCAGGTGGGCCGCGATCGGGATCGTCATCCAGGCGAGGGCGCTTTCGTAAAGCGACGCATCGATGACACCGCCGCGGCCGGTCTGCCGCCGCTCTGCCAGCGCCGCCAGTATCCCGATGACCGCCCACATCCCGGTGGCGAGGTCGACAATCGACACGCCGACCCGCACCGGCGGCCGCCCGTCCTCTCCCATCAAGCTCATCAGCCCGCCATAAGCCTGCATCAACGGGTCGTAGCCGGGCCGCTCGCGCATCGGCCCGACCGCGCCGAATGCCCCGAGGTTGCAATAGACGAGGCTCGGCTTTGCGGCGAGCAGGTCGGCGGCGGACAAGTCCGTAGCGGTCGAGGGCGCCGAATTTGAGATTGTGGATCAGGACATCGGCGCGCCCGATGACCAGCCCTTTCAGTTTCTCGAGGTCGGCCGGGTCGGCGAGGTCGCTGGTGATCCCGCTTTTGGCGCGATTGACCGCGTGAAAGCAGGTTGCCGCACCTTCCGCGAAAGGTGGTCCCCAGCCGCGGGCGGCGTCGCCGGTGCGCGGGTTTTCGACCTTGATCACTTCGGCCCCGAGCTCGCCCAGGATCATCCCGGCATAAGGGGCGGCGATGCTGTGACCGATTTCGATCACGACAAGACCGGACAGCGGGGTCGCGCTCGACATCAGAGCTCCTGTCATGATCGGCCCACATCGGCCAGCAGCCGCGGCCGAAGCCTTGAACCAATGCCCTTGGTGCGGGGCCGTGTTGTGACTAGCTATTACTTGTACAGCCTAATCCGGCAGCGCCGAAATAAGATAAAGCGTCATCAGAGTCTGGCTTGGTTTCGTCTTGCTGCCAAACGTGTGAGTGAAAATCGGGGCAATCTTGCCGGAACGATAGATGTCGCTCAACGCCCGGTCGACGGCGAGGCGGAAATCCTCGTCGCCGTGCGGCAATGCAAGGGCGTAGGGTTCGATCGTCAGATAATTGTCGGCAAGCAACAATTTACCCGGCGCTTTGCTTTGTCCCGCGAGAAACATCAAGATCCCGCGATCGGCGAAATATGCCGAAACCTTGCCGTCGTCGAGCAATGCCAACCCTTCTTCGTGGGTTTTGGCCGGGATCACCTCGGCAGTAATGCCGGCGTCCTTAAGGGAGGCGTGGAGTTCGTCCTCGGTCGTGGTGCCGGCGAGCACGCCTATTTTGTGCCCGCCAAGCGCCTTCAGGCTTTTGGGCCCGTCGCTGCGGATCAACAGGCCGGCGCCATCGATAAAGGTCGGGATCGAGAAATCGACCTGCTGGCGGCGTGACAGGGTTTGGGTCGTCGGCTCGCACAGCAAATCGGCCTTACCCTGGATGATCGCGTCGAATCGGTCGGCTGCGGTGACCTTGACATAGTCGACGTTCAGCGCCGGCAGGTTCAATTGCTGCGCCAGGTCGTTTGCCACCGCCCGGCACAAATCGGCCATGAAGCCGACCGGTTCTGCGGTCTTGCCTTTGAAGGAAAACGGCGGCGCGTCGTCGCGATAGGCGATGCGGATCGTCTTGTCCTGCCGGATGCGGTCGAGGACGCCGGCCGACGCCATCCCGGTTGCGAGCACGAGCGCCGCCACCACCCCGGCGCAGAGCCCCATTTTCTTTATCCAGCGCATGTTCCCCTCTCCCGTAATCGGCGGGTCCGCGAGCGCCGCCGATCGAAATTATAGCTAAGGTTTAGCAAAAGCGGCAGCCGCGGCGAGTTGTGCGGCCCCGCTTGGCGGGAGACGGCCGGAGGAGGGGCTATCCGGCCTTGCCGCTCGGCACCGAGGGAGTAACGGGCCGCCGCGGGGCCCAAGGCATTTCGCGGATGTGGTCGAGGTCGACCTTGGGCATCGGCATGCCGAGCGAGCCGGCGACGCGGTTGGCGAGATCGTTGTAGCTTTCGAAATTGTGGCGCAGCCGGCCGCGCCAGGCCGGGACGCCGCCGCTGGCGTGCAATTCGAAGGCCAATTCGCGGCCGTCGAGCGCCGAAGCAACGTGGTCCCACGCCATCTGTAAGAGGGCCGCCCGCTGCAACGCGGTGTAGCCGCCGCCGCCAAAGGATTCGGCGAGGCCTTCGGCAATTTCGGGGGCGGCGAGATCGCGGTCGGACGGGGCGACCACGAGCGAAGAGCCCGGCACGATGCGCAGGATTTCGGCCATGCGCGGACGGGCGCGCAGGATCGCCAGCCCGCCGGCGGCGAGATGGGCGTGGTTGGGGACGCAATAGCCGCTCGGGGTAAAGTGCGGGTCGCGCTCGCAGGCGACGAGACAGCTGCGCACGGTCTGCACCTCGACGATCAAGTCGAGCAAATAGTCGATCGTCTGCTCGTGCCGGGCGAGGCCCATCGCATGGGCGAGCGCCAGCGCCAGACCGAGGGTGAACTCGGCTTTGGACAGCCACCCGTAAACGTGATGCCAGATCAGCCAGCGCACCACCGGCTCGGGCGACTGGCCGAGGAAAAACACCTGCTCCCACGGCACGAACACGTCGTCGAGCCACATCTGGCCGTCGAGCTCGTCAAAGCGGCTCGACAGCGGCGCCACGAACGGGTTCGGGTCGCGCACCGCGACCTTGCGGCACAGAACGGTGACGCCGGGGGCGTTGACCGGCACGGTAAAGGTCACGCGCTCGCCGCCGATCTCGAGCCCGGAGACGCTGCCGACGTAAACGTCCTCGGCATAGGCGGGGCTCGTGTGCATGCCGATCTTGCCGGTCAGCACGAGGCCGGCGTCGGTCTCGCGCACGATCTTCAACGCGACCCGGTCAGCCGGGTCCTCGCGCATGCGAAAGCCGATTGTCGGCGCCCCGCCGCAGAATGTCAGGAACCGGCCGGTCTCGGCGATCATCGCGCGATAGCGGGCGGCGTGGCCGACCTGCTCCGGCGACACGTCGCGCTCCTCGACCGAACAATAGAGACCGAGCGCGATCAAATGACCGTAGGCCGGGGTGTGGGTGATGTTGCCGGCGCTCAGAAAGGTCGAAGCGGAAAAGAACCGGCCCATAGCACCGAGCTCGTCGGCGGTCCTTGGTGCCATGTAGGCCCAGGGGGTGCGCTCGCCATGCGAAGCGGGCGGAGCGAGGGCGACGTCCTTCCAGGCGGGATCGAAGTGAAGGTCGTACCAGGCGACGTATTCGTCGACCATGGCACGGGTCGCGGGATGGGTCGTCACGTCGTCGATGATACCTTCGCCCATGACCCAGACCCGCCTTCCGTCGCGCAATGCCTCGCGATATTCCGCCCCGCTTCGCATCGCTCGCTCCTGTCACGCTTTTGGTCGGCGGGGGCAGGGTAACCGCCGACACGTGCATTGCAAGGAAAGCGGCGCAAGGAAAGCGGCGGCGACCCTCCGCGGCTACGGCGGTCGTTAGGACGGCCCGCGGTCGTTGTCACTCTGCGCCGCCGGCCGGCTGTCGAGCACAGCCCGGGTGACGCGGACAATGTGCCGCGTCATTCCGATAAAGGTCAGACACCAGACGGCGAATGCCGCGCCGAAGAAAAAGCGCGGAACAAAGCTCAGGAATTCTCCGGTCGCGCGGATAAAGCTCAACGTCGCAACCGCATACATGCCGAGCGGAAACACCATCGACCAGTAATCGAATTGATAGGCCAAGCGGACATGGCCGCAGAGGTGTCGCCACGCCATGAGTATCGCCAGGAGCGGAATCCACCACGTGGCGATCGACCAGAACAGCAAGGTTTCGCCGATGATGTAACCACGGGTCACAGCCAGCATGGGATCAGCGACGACCGCCGCCGCGAGCCGGGTACCGGCGAGTGTGGTGATCGCGGCCGCACCCATGTTGATCCAATAAGAAGGGGTGAGCTGATCGGGCGACATCGGCTCGAACAGCCAGCGGTACAAGATAAGGGTGATGATCACCAAGTAGAATGCAACACCCAGCATGTACAACGACAAGCTTGCCGAAATAACGATCTCCGGCGACGAAAAGCGGTGGGCGATTTGGGTCCCGAGGATCGCCGATGATTCCGGCGCGACGACGATGAGCAGCCAAGTGCCGTCCAACCCGGCGGTGAGCGGCGGCTTTCTCGGCCGGGTCGCGAGCGCGGTGAAAATGCAATAGACGAGGCCTACCCACAACGCGCAGCCGACAAGCCACAGAGCCGCACCCGCGTCCTGATGCGAGGTCAGCAGCGCAATCTGAACTCCGAGCACGTTCGCCGCGGCGACGGCCGACAAAAAGCCCGGTGCCCGTCGATGATCGCAGAGATCGGCCAGAACAGCCGACGGCCAGTAGACCAGGCGGAGCAACGTCAAAACCCACAACACGGCGAACGCGGCGGCATTGACCGCCAGCAGCATCGCCGCAATCGCCTCGAAACCCAGCGAGGCGGCGGCAATCGAGACGATGCCGGTCGCCATGACAAAGGCGAAGCTGCCGCTTGGAAGGTCCGCGACGAGCCGGGCCAATGCGGAGTCGGCCGGGTCTCTCGGAGAGTTGCCCGGCGGGCAATGCCGCTCTGGTTGGCGCTGACTGATTGTCGATCGAAATCGCCCCAGGCTGGCCCCGGCAACAGGTGGCTCGTCGGCCGACTTATCCGGCGGCGCCGGAGGGCCGCTTTAACCTGGATCAATCGGCTGGATCAAAGACGCTCGCCGCGGCAACGGTTAGTGCGCTGCCAGGCACAGCAAAAGAAGTGCGGCGGAGCAGCCGGCCGATCTCGTCAGGCCGCATGCCGCCCAAAACCAACGCCGCCGTGCCGCCGCAGTGGAGGAAAACGCGATGGTCACTCTACCGCTCGCCGGCGTTTCGAGCCCGGCCAGCCACGTGCTCGGGCGCAAGCTCGACAGCATCCCGTTCAGCGCCTATCACGTGGTCATAATCCTGGTGCTCGGGTTCGTCGGTTTTATCGAAGGCTATGATTTGGCGCTGACGGGTTCGCTGCTCGTGCTCGCCAAGGGACCGCTGCATATGAGCGCCGACGCGGTTCGCGCCCTTGCCACCTGGCCCACTTTTCTGGTCGTCATTGGCGGTTTCGCGGCGGCGGCGATGTCCGATCGCATCAGCCGCCTCGCGGTCATGCAGGTCGGCGTCATCCTCAGCACGTTGTGCACGCTGTTGATTCTGCTGGTGCATAGTTTTGAGCAGCTGTTCATCCTGCGGCTGGTCACCGGCTTTTTTCTCGGCTTTACGATCTCGGCGCCGTTCCCGATCGCCGCCGAGCTGATGCCGGCGCAGCATCGCCGCACCTACGCGGCGATCTACGAGTGCATGCTGGCGATGGCGTTCACCTTGTTGCCGTTTGTCGGCTTTGTTCTGGCCGATCACCCGAGGGGCTTTCAGCTCGTCGGGTTGCCGGGTGGGGTCACTTTGTTCGTCGCGCCGGTGCTGATCTGGTTCCTGATCCCGGAGAGTCCGCGCTGGCTGCTGCGCCGCGGCCGGGCTGAGGACGCGGTCGACAACGTGAACCTGATCATCCGGCGGTGCGGTGGGCGCGTCGCGTCGATGACGCTCGCAAACCTCGGGTCCGCCCGTGAAAGAGCGCCGGAGCAGTTGCCGTCGTTCTGGAAATTGTTCGCCCCCGGTCAGTTCCGCTGGACCGCGACCGGGATTCTGTGCGGCATCTGCGCCGGCACCGTCTATTACCTGATCGCGATCCTGCTGCCGAAAGCGCTGGTCAGTCAGGGTGCTGCGGTCGCCTTGAGCTTTGGATTGAGCTCGTTGGTCTTCGCCGCCAGCATCCCCGGCAAGCTGTTTAACGGCTTTATCATGGAGATCGTCGGCCGGCGCTGGACCATCACCGGCGCGTTCCTGCTGTCGATCCCCGGTTTGCTGCTGATGGTGTTTGCCCATCGCGCCGGGCCGGCGGCGACGCATCGTGTTCAGCGCCGGTGCGCTGGTCACCGGGTTCACCACGCTGTCGATCTTCCCCGCCGTGCGGATGTACCTGTCCGAGCAGTTCCCGACCGCGTTGCGCGGCCGCGGCCACTTTTTCGGCGAATCGTTCGGACGGATCTTCGCCGGCGTGCTGGTGCCTTACGTGATGGTCTCGCACACCGCCTCGCCGACGATCTTTTTCGGCACGATGATCGTCATGGTCGCGATCGGCGCCTGTATACCGTTCGCGCTCGGAAGGGAGACCGTGGGCAATCTCGAAACCTTCACCGAGGTGCTGCCCGAGCTCGCCTGATCCGGCCGCCCTCGGACAACATGGCGAATAGTGCCGGCGGCGATGAAGCGGCCATTTCTCCAGCACCCACGCTACTCCGGGGCACGGCTGGCGCGGCGTCTCGATCATGCCGCCCATCGGATGAACCCGTATTTGGTCGTTGTCGCGGTCGGACTGGTCATCCTGAATATCACGTTCCTCATCGGGCTGAGGGTCTCCCCGCCGAGACCCGGCGGTGTCGGCGCGCCGGTCGAGCTGACCGCTGTCCAGTAAGCTCGGGCGCGATCGGGTCGGGTCGTCACGGCGGGACGGCGCCGCCAACCCCGACGGCCAACAAGTCGGGGATCCGGAACCGACTGAGATACGATTTCTCAAAATCGCCCAGCGCCGCGAGCGCGTCGATGTCCCTGATGATCACGTGGTGATCCTCGATGCTGGCCAACCCGTCCTCGCGAAGCTGCCGCAGCGTGCGGTTGACATGCGGGAGGCTGAGGCTCAACGCGTCGCCGAGCAATTCCTGGGTCAGCGGCATCCGAAACGAGCGCTCGTCCGCCAGGCCGATGATCTGGAACCGGGTCAGGAGCTCGAGCAGGAAATGGGCGACGCGTTCGAGCGCCGTTCGCCTCCCGATGTCGGTCAGACGTTCGGAGTAGATCGCGGCCTCGGAGGAGAACGACCAAAATATCGCGGCGGCGAGATGGGGGTGTCTCTCGAAGAGTTCGATCAGCACGGCAAACGGCACCGGCGCTACGACGACATCGGTCAGCGCCCCGATCGGGTAGAGCGCCTGCTCGAAAAAGCATGCGGGAAAGCCGACGAAATCTCCGGGCAGTGCTATGTTCAGGATCTGGCGCCTTCCATCACGCAGGATGCGGTAGCGTAGGGAGATCCCGTCGATCATGACAAACAGCGCGTCGTATCTGCGGCCTTGCGAGACGATTTCGCGGTTGCGGCGAACCAGCCGGGTCTTCGATTGCAGGCCCTGCAGAACGGTGACTTCTTCCGGCGACAGATCGGCCAGCTGCACCAGCTTTCGGGTGAGCGGCAAAGCGGCGGGCGGCTCGTTCGGCGGGGTCATGTCTGCCCCTTTTCGGGCTGGGCGAGGCGCCAGCGCAGGACTTCGCCGGCGCGGAACGGGACGACCGCCATATCGCCTTCGCCGACGCGTTCGGGCACCATAAAGGGTTCGCGCCGAAGGGTGACGCGGGTTTCGTTGGGCGCGAGGCGGTAGAAGGCGGGGCCGTTCAACGCGGCGAAGGCTTCGAAATGACCGAGGGCGCCTTCGTCGGCAAAGACCTCGGCGTAAAGTTCCAACGCCGAGGCGGCGGTGAAGACGCCGGCGCAGCCGCAGGCGGTTTCCTTGGCCGGGCGCGGGTGCGGCGCGCTGTCAGTGCCGAGAAAGAAATGCGGGTCGCCCGAAGTGGCGGCGCGGCGCAACGCCAGCCGGTGCTTTTCGCGCTTGGCGATCGGCAGGCAATAGAGATGCGGGCGCACACCGCCGGCAAACAGCGCGTTGCGGTTGATCACCAGGTGATGGGCGGTGATCGTCGCCGCCAGATTGGCGCCAGCACCGGCGACATACTGTGCTGCTTCTTCGGTGGTGATGTGCTCGAGGACGATGCGCAGTTCCGGCAGCAGGCGGCGCAGCGGGTCGAGCACCCGGTCGATGAACACCGCCTCGCGGTCGAAGATGTCGATGTCGGGCTCGGTAACCTCGCCGTGGACCAGCAATGGCATGCCGACCCCGGCCATCCGCTCCAGCACCGGCCGCACCCGGTCGATGTCGGTCACACCGTGGGCCGAGTTGGTCGTCGCGTGCGCCGGGTAGAGCTTGACCGCGGCAAAGACGCCCTCGGCGTAGCCGCGCGCGACCTCCTGCGGGTCGGTCGCATCGGTCAGATAGCACGTCATCAGCGGCGTGAAGCCGGCTCCTGTTCCCTCTCCCGCGAGCGATGGAGGGTCGGCCGCGAGGCGGTCCGGTTCGGGGTCGCTAGCGCGGCGAGAATGCGCCGGCGATAGGCCTGGCCTGCGGCGATGGTCGTGATCGGCGGCAGCAAATTCGGCATCACGATCGCGCGCGCGAATTGCCGCGCGGTGTAGGGCAGGACCTGCGCCAGCATCATGCCGTCGCGCAGGTGGACGTGCCAGTCGTCGGGCCGGCGCAGGGTGACCGCGTCGCTGCTCGCCAGTGTCGTCAACCTTGCTTCTCCTCTTGGGTCATCGCGGCACGGCCTCCCGGAGCGAGAACGGCGACACCCGCGGCTCGGGCGGGAGTGCAGCAAATTGCCCGTTTTCGGGCGGCATTCGCACCCTCTCGGCATCGCCGCGCGGGCCGGATTTGTCGGCGGCGCGCGACCCACCGGCGAGATTCGAATGCCCGCGTCAAGGATAGTTTAAGCCAGGACCGGGCGCGAGCCGAGGCGCACCTGGCGTGCCGTCTCCGGCGGCAATTCCCGGTTCGCCGGGAAAATACCGCGAATTTTCTCGTGCCGGCGCGTTGTAGACCTCGAATCGAAGTTCTGAATCAGAGGGTTGCAGGAAAATTCCCGTGGCGGATTCCAACCGGGAATTAGTTTGACGCAACCGGGAATTCTTTTTGCGTAATCGGGAAAAGATTGGCGCCAACCGGGAAGTCCGCCGCCGGCCGCCGCTGTCGCCGCGCGCTGCTCGACCCGATCCGCCCAACCGCCGCCCCTCCGCAAGATAAGCTTCCGCCGGATCGCCGCCCAGCGCCCAGCCGCGGCGAAACGGCTGCCGTGGTTTTTTCGGAATGTCGCACATGAGTTTGGCGACATTAGGGGCGGCCCGGAAGGGCGGTTCGCCGCGCTGGCTTCGTTTCCCCGGATGGGGCGGGCTGCGGGCTCGCTTCGTGGTGCGCATCGAGCCCGGCGTCGCGGGCGCCGGGTTAAGTCGACGAAGCTCTCTGAGCGGCGTCGCCGGCGCTATTCAGGGTAGATGCCGGCGAAGACCCGGCGGCCGGGTTCTCGCCATAGGGCTGGTAGCCGCTGTTGGCGAGAGTGCCGCCCGGATCGGGGTACCGATGACCCAGGCCCGGATGTCGGAGGATATCGTCTCGCGGCTCCCGGACGCCGCGTTCATCTGCCCCAGCACCGCGTCGGGTCCCCGGCCGAACGAGCACCGGCGCCGCGCCCGACGCGCCGGCATATTCGAGGACCTCGCCGTTGTCGGCGTCATAAACGAACTCTGACCCCTTTTCGCTGTTTCGCGACCCGCTGTCGAGGTAGCCGATCACTGGTATCGTCTTCTGCTGCGCACGCAGGCCGCGCGCCGCCGTCGTCGCGCTGCCCAGGACCAGCAGGAACTCGCGCCGCCTCATTCGATGACCTCGTCGGCGCGGGAGAGGATGGATTGCGGGACGGTGAGGCCGAGCGCCTTGGCGGTGTTGAGATTGACGACCAGCTCGAATGTCGTCGGTTGCTGGACCGGCAGATCGGCCGGCTTGGCGCCCTTGAGGATCCTTCCGGCGTAAATGCCCGCCTGGCGATAGATGCCGGTGAGGCTCGGTCCATAGCTGATCAGGCCGCCGGCCACGGCGAATTCGCGCCAGCTATAGATCGCCGGAACGGCGTGGCGTGATGCCAGCGCCACGAGCTGGTCGCGCCGGCTGAGTGAAGAACGCATCGCCGGCGACGACGAGCGCGCCGGCGTGCAGTTGGACGAGGGAGGCGAAGGCGGCGTCGATCTCGCCTTCGGTGCCGGCCTTGAGGACATGGAGCTGCACCCCCTTCGCGCGCGCCGCCTCCTGCACGTCTCGGATCGATGCGCTCGGCAGTCGGATTGTTCGGGTTCACGAGCAGGGCGATCACTCTGGCCTGGGGAACCAGCTCGGACAGCAGCTCGAGCCGCTTGGGCATCAGCTCGATGGTGAGGCCGCTGAAGCCCGTGAGGTTGCCGCCCGGCCGGGCGAGACTGGCGACGAGACCCAACCCGACCGGGTCTTTGCCGATGCCGGTGAAGACGATCGGGATAGTCGAGGTCGCGCTTTTCGCCGCCAGTGCCGAAACGTCGCCACCGGTTGCCACGATCAAATCGACCTTGCGGCTGACGAGATCGGCGGCCAATGCGGGCAGCCGATCATAATGGCCCTCCGCCCAGCGATATTCGATCACTACGTTTTGTCCCTCGACGTAGCCGGTTTCGCTCAGCCCCTGGCGGAACGCGGCCAACTGGGGTGCAATCGGGCCGGATGCGTGCCGAGCAAGCCGATCACCGGCATCGCCTTCTGCTGCGCGCGGACGGTGCGCGGCGCCGTCATCGTGCCGCCCAGCAGCAGCATCAACTCGCGCCGCCTCACTCGATCACCTCGTCGGCGCGGGCAAGGACCGATGGCGGAATGTTGAGGCCGAGCGCCGTAGCGGTTTTCAAATTGATGACCAGCTCAAATTTTGTCGGTTGCTGAATCGGCAGATCGGCCGGCTTGGCGCCCTTAAGAATCCTACCGACGTAAACGCCGAACTGGCGAGAGCTATCGGTCAGGCTGATTCCATAGCTGATCAAGCCCCCGGCCACGACAAACTCGCGCCAATCCCAGATCGCCGGAACGGCGTGGTGCGCCGCCAGCGCCAGGAGTTGCTCGCGCCGGCTGTTGAAGAACGGATCGCTACTGCCGACGAGAGCGCCGGCATGTGCCTCAACCAGGGTTCTAAAGGCGGCGTCGATCTCGCCTTCCGTGGCGGCCTTCAGAATGTGAAGCTGCACCCCCTTCGCGCGCGCTTCTTGCTGCACGTCTCTGATCGTGCGTTCGGCGGTCGCATTGTTGGGGTTCACCAGTAGGGCGATCACTTTGGCCCGAGGGACCAGGTCGGACAGCAGCCCAAATCGCTTGGGATTCAGCTCTGTCGACATGATGCTGATGCCCGTCAGATTGCCGCCCGGCCGGGCAAGGCTGGTGATTAGGCCGGCCGCGACCAAATCACCACCGCCGTAGAAGACGATCGGGATCGTCGAGGTTGCGCGTTTGGCGGCTTTTATTCCAGAGTTGCCGGCCGCCGCGATCACGTAGACCTTGCGGTCGACGAGGTCGGCGACCAACGCCGGCAGCCGATCGTAGTGACCTTCCGACCAGCGGTATTCGATCGCGACATTCTGTCCATCGACGTAACCGGTGTCGCTCAGTCCCTGGCGAAACGCAGCCGCAAACGTTTCGTTCGGGCCGGGCGAGCCGTTGGCAAGGAACCCGATCACCGGAAGCCCCTTCTGCTGGGCGCGCAGAGCGGCGCGCTGCCGTCGTCGCGCTGCCCAGGACGAGCAGAAATTCGCGCCGCCTCACCCCATCGCCTCAGCCGCCAAGACGAACTGCCGGAGGTGGCCCGAAACATCAATTTGCGGCAGGATTCCCGAAGCCGATGAAGCGCAACGACTGGCGTGCGGCAAACTTGCCATGGAGGATGATATACCCCTGCCTTTCGAGTACCAGCAATAGAGCAAGAAGGTCAGAGAGCGAAAAGGGGTCGGAGCGACTTCCCGACGCTGTGGGGTGGGGATGGCCGCTCGTCCTGGCAGCGGCGCAGCCGCCCGCGCAATCCCAAGACGGCCGACGGTATCACTCCAACCCCCTTTCCTCAGCATTGCGACAAGCGCTCTGCGCGACAAAGCGATCTCGTCGCGGACATGTGGTCTGTGGCGATTGCTTTGTTCGCTCGCGATGACTGGTGAAGGCTTCACCTAGATGAGCTGGCCGAGCCGGTAGAATTTGGTGGCGGTGGCCGAGAAGAGGGCGGCTTTTTCGGTGGCGGAGCAGCCGGCGGCTTTCGCAGCAAAAGGGTCAGAGCAGCAAGAGGGCTCAGAGAGATTTATTGTCCGCCGTCTTGAGAGTTAGACGGGCCGCGCCGGCGCGGCCGGCCATCCGCAGGCGCCGGGAAAGTGACTCTCTGACCCCTTTTCGCTTTCTCCTTTTCGCTTTTCGGTGCGCCACGACGACACCGCCAAGAACCCGGTCGGCGAGGTCGAGCGGCCGGCGATCAATCGCGACAAAGGCGCCCGCGGCGGACCGACCGCGGAGTAGCCGCGACCGGTTCCGGCGGGCGGGTCAACCCCGTCCAGCAGGTTGCTGAAAATGTCGTTTCCCTCGGCATGCACCCTTCGAGACGGCCCGCGGGCCTCCTCAGGGTGAGGCCAAACCCTTGATACAGGCGGGACTTCTATCCTGAGGAGGTCGCCGATAGGCGGCCGTCTCGAAGGATCGCGGCGACCATGCGTCAGCAGCTTGCTAGGGAGCCGAGGCGCATCCTTGCAGCGAGCCGATCGGGTTCTGGCTGTTTGTTGGGCCGTTGGGGCAAGCAAGACCCAAAGACCAGACGAAATCACGCTTGATCCACGCCTTAGAGGGCAAGTTCGGCGGCAAGCCGACCGGCGGCGTGGTCAACGCGGCCAAGATATTGATGCCGTCGGTGCCGTTGTTCTCGACCGACGAGATCGCGTGACAGCTGATGCACGAAGCTTGCTTCAGGTTCATACCGACGTTTTCGCCTTCGATGACCGAGTTACCGAGCAGTTTCGGGCGGAAATACTCCGTCTGCACCGCGTCAAGCCGATAATTGTACCATTCGGGTGCCAGATTCGCCGCGTCCATCAGCTTCTTCAGCTGCGGAGTCAGGCCGGTAACGGAGCCATTGCTGCGCGCTGGCTTGGAACCAAACGGATCGTTGCAGGCTGCGCATCTGCAAGCGCCGTGCCGGATGTTCCGAAGGTGAGCGCTCTACCGTCGGCGCCCACGCCCTCGGGCACGCTTCCGCCGAGTGCGTCGCTCACGCAGCAGGCCCACGTTACTATTCCCCGGCTGAATAGTGAGCCCACGCTCAACGATTTTCTTGTCACTCCGGTGCGCTCGCAAGCGGCACGCGCCATGCTCCGCATCAGCAACTTCATGGAGCGTTATCCCAAAGACGGCGCTCCTGTCACCGAGCCTACCGTCGCTTATCTGGGCTACACGCACGAATACCTCTTCGTAGCTTTTGTTTGCAAAGATAAAAAGCCGGATCTCATTCGCGGCGCACATGCTGGCGCGCGATTCGCTGGGAGACGACGATTCTGTCCAGGTGATGCTCGACACCTTCAACGATCAGCGGCGGGCGTTCTTGTTTCGCAGCAATGCACTCGGCATTCAGGCCGACGGCCTTTACAGCGAGCAAAACGGTACCGACTACTCCTTCGACACCGTGTGGGATACCTGGGGTAAACGCACTGCCGTCCGGGTACGTTGTGCTCCTGCGCATTCCTTTCTCCAGCTTGTATTTCGCCAAGGCCGGTGCAGGCGAGATGCGGACCTGGGGAATCATCCTGCAGCGCAACATCTCCCATGCCAACGAGTCGGCTTTTTGGCCGCAGAGCAGGCACAGCATCGCCGGGCTTCTGACACAGGACATCGCCGCGGACGGCTTCAGCGATATCGAGCACGGCCAGAATCTTCAATTCGAACCCTATGCGCTCGGCCGTAACCTGCGCCAATTGGACACCATCAATCCCGACGATCCGTACTTTCAAGACAAGCAACTACAGGGCTACACCGGGCTGGACGCGAAGTTCATCCTGCACAACAGCCTGGTACTCGATACCACCATCAATCCCGATTTCAGCCAGGTGGGCATCGACAATCCGGCTACGCCCAATCAGCGCTTTCCTCCCTACTTCGCGGAGGTGCGGCCGTTCTTCATCGAAAACAGCAGCTACTTCATGACGCCGGTAAGCCTGTATTACACCAACAACATCGTCAAGCCGCAGTATGGTGCGCGTCTTACCGGCAAACTAGGGCCCTGGGCGCTGGGCCTGCTTGGAGTGGATGACAGAAGCCCCGGAGAGGCGGTTCCGCCCGGTGATCCCGAGTACGACACGCGCGCCCATTATTACGTTGGCCGGGTGAACCGCGACGTTGGTTCTCTCTCGAATGTCGGCGTCATTTATGCTGACCGCGAATATCTCGATTCTTTTAATCGGGTCGGAGGATTCGACTATCGAGCGCCGCTGAAAAACCGCTGGACGTTAACCGGCCAGGCCGTCACCTCGGCAACACAAAACGTCAGCAACTCCACGCAGGGCGAGCAGGAATGCGAGGCGCTCACCTTAACCTGCAGCGGGCAGACCTATTCCCAGCAGGTGAATTATTCCGATCTGCATCGCAACGGATGGATTGCCTACAACGATACGTCCGCCGGATACGTTACCGACACCGGATTTTTTCGGCGTCCTGATGTGCGGGAACCCAATGGCTACTACAGCTATACCTTTCGTCCGCGGCAGGGACCGGTTTTATCTCATGGGCCGAGCATCTACAGCGAACGCATCTGGGACCATAACGGTGTTCCGCTGGACTTTTACATCAACCCTGCTTACAGCGTTACGTTCAAATACCGCACCACCATTTCCGCCAATGTCGATTTGGGGCAAGACCGATTGCGGCCGATCGATTACTCCGCGCTGCCGCAGGATGTCGAGTATCACAGTCACACCAGCGGAGTTAATTTCTACACTTCTCCCGTGCCTTACATAGCGATCGGTGGCGGAGTTTATACCGGTACTGTGATCAACTATTCGCCGCCGGCCGACGCTGGGCCGGGGCCGGTCAACGTGACTTCGCCCAACCTCAACGTGGAAGTGAAGCCCGTCAGCTCCGTCGATCTGCAAAACAGCTATGTGTATACGCACTTCACCAACCTGGCTAACGGCGATGTGGTCTACGACAACCACGAACTGATCTCGCGCTGGAATTACCAGATGACCAAGGCCCTTTCCTTCAACCTTATCGGCCAGTACGTTTCCACCTTGCCGAATCCGCAGTACACCAGTCTGGCGAACTCCAAGACACTTTTTGCGGATGCATTACTCAGTTACCAGCCGCATCCGGGCACGGCGATTTACTTCGGCTATATAGGAAACTTTGAAAACCTGGATGGGGCCCTCTGCACCCGGGAAGCAGATGGGCTTTGCAACACGGATGATCCGATTTTGCCGCCTACCTACTCCTCGCTTCTGAACACCAGCAAGACGATCTATGTAAAGGTCAGCTACCTGCTGCACTTTTGATCACGTTCAAGTGAGGAGGCTTTCGTCCTTCCCGGTATTGGTGTATGGGAGCTCCACGCTTTTTGTTTGGCTCGATAGCGAAGAGGCTAACCTAGCAGAAGTGGCTCTGTTAACTGGCAAAGTACCAATTGACGGAGTGATTTCTACTTGCGACTTAACGGTCATCGGACCCATCGAGACCCATTCGTAAATTCATTGAATGTCAATAACTTATGGATTAGACTTGGCCGCGATACAGGGGTGCACGGAAACCGGCGGCGTGAGGTCTGCGCCACGCTCGATCTTGCAGTTTCGACAATCTGCAGATTCGGGGGAAGGATCCCGATAAAAAGATCAAAGGTGAAGCGATAGGGAAACGGCGTTCCGCCCTGCAAGCCCGGGCGGTACTTACTCGGCTATGGACGCTTGGTTTCACCGGGCCACGTTGTCACTCAGAACCGCCCGGGCGATATCATCGTGATCGCGAGTACGGCATTCCCGGAATCTCGAGACTAATCGTGCCCCTGCTTCGGGGATTCTTAGCTTGCTCCTCGCTCTTCCTGAGCCTTTTGTTGTGCCTCCCCGGCCGAACTCACGCAGAAACACCTCATCCAGAAGAGCCGAAAGGGGTACTCCTCCTCTATCATGGATGAAATGAGCCATCCTGCGGAACGGGCCGCGGATGAAGGCATACGGTCTGTTCTGGGCAACAAACCGGACATCCAGATTTACAGCGAGCATCTTGGATACTTCTCTCTTCCCGGATCCGAAGTTCCAGGCGGCACAGTTGGCTTGGCTTAAAAACAAGTACCGGGATCGAAGAATCGATCTCGTCATCGCGGTTGGTTTACCATCGCAAAGCCTTTTTCCGGACAAACCGACCGTTTTCGGCGGAATGGAACGCAACGGGCTGTCTCACGCGACTTTACCTCCCAATGCGACCGCCGTCTGGTTGTCACCGGATTTCGAGGGGACCTTGGCCGCCGCAGCTCGATTGCAGCCAAGGCACACCAAATCGTAGTTCTCAGCGGGACAACTGCCTGGGATCGCCATGTCGAAATGGGCCTCCGAAACACACCGCTGCCCCCGGGGACCCATTGGGATATCAGCTATTGGGACAATATCTCCGTCGAGGAGATGCGTTTACGACTAGCCGCTCTTCCCAGGGATACGATTGTTCTGTATCTCAGCATCATGCGCGACGGGGCGGGCCACACGCCCATTTCACTGGCGATTGATTCCTTCTTTATCTGCCGCTTCTTCGGCCCCAATCTACGGTTTGTCGGATGGCTTCATCGGCTTCGGAATCGTCGGGGGTGCCGTCGTAAGCTTCGAGACGCAGGGCAAACAGGCCGCAGAATTTGGGCAAAGAATTCTCCGCGGAGAGAAACCGGCCGACATTCCTCCTGTCGCGGCTGCCTCCTCTTACATATTCGACTGGCGACAGCTTCGCCGCTTTGGCTTGAGCGAAAGCGCCCTGCCTCCAGGCAGCATGGTCAAATTCGCAGTCCGCTCCCCTTGGGAGCTCTACAGAGGATGGATTGTCACCGGCGTGGCCTTTATCCTGCTTCAAACTAGCCCTCATCGGTTATCTCCTGCTGCAAAGGAGACGCCGGAGACGCGCGGAAAGCTTGCTCAGCTATGAGCTCCGCTTCGAGTCGTTGCTCTCCGGTTTGTCTGCCACATTCGCGAACGTCCCGGCCGACCGAACCAATGCCGAGATTGAAAAGGCGTTGGAAAAGCTCAGGGGCTTTCTTGACCTGGATCGAGTCAGCCTATTCGAGACCATCGGAGCCTGATAGTCCATTTGAACTAATCCATTCAGCAAGTGGCGCGGCAATTCCCCCAGGCCCGCGGGCTTTCAGCCGGGACGAGTTTCCCTGGATTGTGGCGAATTTGCTGCAAGGAAAGGATTGCGTCATACGGTCCACGGAGGATTTGCCCCCCGATGCGCAGAAAGAACAAGCCTTTCTTGTAGAAAAGGACTATAGATTCGTCGTTTGGTGCCTCTGCGCGCCGCCAGCCTGACAATGGGGAGTTTGGCGTTCATCTCCTATCACGAGGGCACGTGGCCCGATGAGCTCATCCGGCAATTCCGGGTCGTGGCGGAGGTATTTGCCAATACATTAGCGCGCAGACGGATCGAGGGCGGACTGCAGGAGAGCCAGCAGCGGTTCCAAACCATGGCAGACACGGCGCCAGTCATGATCTGGATGTCAGGGACCGATAAGCTCCGCACTTTCTTTAACAGACAGTGGTTAGAGTTCACAGGGCGGAGCCTGGATCAGGAACTAGGAAACGGCTGGTCAAAAAACGTACACCCCGACGACTTAGAGCAATGCCTTAGAACTTACGTTTCCAGTTTCGAAGCCCGCCAGTCCTTCAGCATGGAATTCCGCCTGAGACGAGCCCAATGGAGCGTATGGCTGGGTCTTCGACACCGGCGTGCCGAGATATACGCCGGCAGGGGAATTCACCGGCTTTATCGGATCTTGCATGGACATCACAGACCGGAGATCCGCCGAGCAGAGCCTTCTCGACCTTAGTGGCCGTTTGATCAGCGCACAAGAGGACGAACGCGCCAGGATTGCCAGAGAATTGCACGACGACTTCAGCCAGCGTTTGGCGCTTCTCGCCATGCAACTCGGGCAAGTGAGCGAGAGCATCCCCAGCTCGAACAAAGCGGCCGGTAAAAAGCTTCACACGCATGTGGGATGGGATCAGCGAACTCTCATCTGACATTCACAGACTTTCGCACCAGCTGCACTCTTCCAAGCTACACCACGTGGGTCTTATGGCTGCGGCCAAGAGCCTCTGCGACGAAATCGGACAACAACACCATATTCAGATCGAGTTCGTCCACCGGGAACTGCCGGAAGAGATTTCGCCGGACGTGGAACTGTGCTTTTTTCGCATCGTTCAAGAGGCTCTGAACAACATTGTGAAGCACAGCGGCGCGAAGCAGGCGCATGTCGAGTTCGTTGGGACAGCTTCCCACATTCGTTTAAGAATCGTCGACAGCGGCGTGGGTTTTGATCCCAGTGCCAAGTCAGCTCGGGGAGGTTTAGGGCTTGCGAGCATGCGCGAGCGGTTGCGCCTGTTGGGGGGTACCATGGCGCTCCGTTCCCGTGCACATGGAAGGCACTGAAATTGTGGTCGAAGTGCCCCTAGCGCAGTCAACCGCGCAGGGGCTCCCTCCCTGACGACGATTTGATGAAAGGACCGCCAATGAAAAAACCACGCATTTTGCTGGCAGACGACCACGTTCTTGTTGCCGAGGGGCTCAGGGGCATGCTGGCAGCGTTTATGACGTAGTCGGCACGGTGAGTGACGGCAGGTCTTTGCTCGATGCGGCCGAGACCTTGAAGCCCGATTTGATCATCGTGGACATCGGCATGCCCCAGCTCAACGGGCTGGACGCGACGAGGCAGATCAAACGGCTTTTACCCAACGTCAAGGTGATCGTCCTCACGATGAACGAGGAGAGCGGCCTTGTTGCCGAAGCCTTCCGCGCGGGCGCTACGGGTTACCTGCTGAAGCATTCCGCTCCCAAGGAACTGCTGCAGGCCATTGAGGAGGTCCTCAAAGGAGCATCTTACCTCTCACCGCGAATCACAAGCGGAGCCGTCGCCGCCATGCTCCGAAGCGGCGCTGTTAAGCTCGGAAGAGGCTCGCGAACTCACTCCCCGCCAGCGCGAAGTGATCCAGCTTTTAGCCGAGGGCCGATCGATGAAGGAGATTGCAGACATCCTTACCATCAGCCTCCGAACGGTGGCTGCTCACAAGTACCGCATTATGGACCTGCTGGAGATTAAGACCAATGCGGAGCTATACCGATACGCTGTGAAGCATCAAATCATCACCGTATAGGCCCCCCTAAAAATACCGCACTGTATTGTTATTTCTACCAATATCCAAAACCCGATTTGCCTTGTATTTTCGATTGACAGGGCCATGGCTTGGATCAGAGGGGTCTGATCGTGAAAACGAGTCGGCAAGGAATAAAGGAGGAGAAGTCGGCCTACTCGAATACTGGTCGCCGACGATCATTCCGCTGTCCTTGAGTCGCTCGTTCCCATTCTTGAATCACAATTCACAGTCGTCGGAACAGCCTCTGATGGCAAGGCCGCGGTGGAGGCCGAGGAGAAGCTCCATCCGGACGTTGTGGTTCTGGACATCTCAATGCCGGTAATGAGCGGGATCGATGCTGCCAAGCAGATGCGAAGAGGTGGGTCGAAAGCTTCGATCGTCTTCCTCACTGTTCATCAGGATACCGATATCCTTGCCGCGGCAAAGCGCGCAGGTGGGCTGGGCTACGTGGTGAAGAATCGCTTGAAAACAGACTTGGTATTTGCCATCAAGGAAGCGTTGGAAGGCCGCGATTTCGTTTCACCGTTCTCGGAGCTGATGAAGCCTTGCAGAGGACGCTGCCTATACGTCTTGTACTTTGGCCGACATGGAACAGAACTGCTCCGTTAGCTCACCTGGTGTTGCCGAGAGTGTCACTTTGCGCTGAAGCTGCCCCCGAATCAATCCAGATAAGCGATTATGCTGTAGTGCGGACTTTTCCTGTGCATTGACCAGGCCAGTGAACGTACCTGTGCTCATTTTTCCCCGTACTACTAATTGCCGCTCGCCATCGCCCTCATCATAGGATTCCCGAGTTGGCCGAACAAAGGTCAAGCGGTCGAAGCTGTTACTCCAAGAGTAAGAGTACTGCGAGTGAATGAGGCGAGTCATTTAGCCAACGCCGAGTATTGTCGCATGAAACACTTTCCCGCTGGAAAGCCGCACGAATGAGGGTTGCAATCACATAGTCCATTCGACTGCAGCAAAACAAAATCAGGAGAATGGAAAACTATGTATTTCACCGATGACTCGCTATTACCCGAAAATCAGGCCCCGCTGATGATCACCGCCGCTCCCTATGGGCCGATCTGGATGCCGGGGATTGCACGCCTGAACAGAAACTCCCCGTCACCTGGGAGGAACAGACCCAGGTCGCGGTGGACTGTTACAACGCCGGCGCAACGTTGTTGCACATCCATGTGCGCGATCCCAAGACCGGCCACATCTCGAAAAACTTCAAGCGAGTACAACGACCAGATCGCGCGTCTGCGCAAAGCCGTGCCCAAGATGATCCTGCAAGTCGGCGGGTCGATCTCTTTTGCCCCGGAGCCAGGCGAAGAAGCGAAGTTCCAGAGCTACGACTCGCGCCATAAGCTGGCCGAAATCGATCCCAAGCCGGATCAGGTCACGGTTGCCTGTGGCACCAGCCTCTATGATCTGACAGCGTTACATCCGGTAGATGATGCCTTTGCGGGAACGCGCTTCACCAACCCGGCGATGCTCCACGCGATGGCCAACATGGTGGCCGACTCGACTCCGGATTTCTATCTCGAAAACATCAAGCGGATGGTTCAGCACGGCATCCAGCCGTACTTCGCGCTCCCCCACGTCCACGGCCTTGAACTCGTGGAGCGTCTAATCCGCAAAGGCTATTACATGGGGCCGATGAACGGTTCTTCAGCATCGGCGGCGGTGGCGTGTGCGGCGCCAATCCGTTCGACCTGATGGAGCTGATACGCCGCACGCCGCATGGTTCTTTCTTCACCTACCAGACTACGTTTCGTCTGACCCACCCGGTCGCCGCGATCTGCATCGCGCTGGGGCAACACACTCGCGCCGGCATCGAGGACAACCTCTGGAACACCAAAAAGGGCGTGCGCATGTCTTCGATCCAAATGATCGAGCGCGATGTTCGCATTGCCAAAGAGCTCGGGCGCGCGATCGCTACACCCGAACAGGCGCGTCAGATGCTGAAGATCGGCGTCACCTACAAATCGACGGAGGAGACCCTCGCCAATCTGGGCCTGCCTCCCAACCGCAAACCGGGCAACATGGGCTTCATGGTCCATGAGACCGACGGAAGGTTCCATCCGGCTGCGCAAGGCGGGTGCGGACACATCCACGCAGGCGAGTGGGAGGAGAAAGTGGAGGAGGTCCCAGTCTTGTCTGCGAAGAGCTAAAAAATCACCCTCGGCGGAGACGATATGCCGGACTTCTCGATTCGAAATAGCGCCTGGAGTAGCGACCGATCCCGCCGGGATCAGGCGCGCGCTTCATCGCCGCGGACAAAGACATCGCCATCTTCAATGTGGACGGAACCATCTGTGCCATCGCCGACACGTGTCCTCATGCCGGCGGTTCGCTCGGAATGGGAAAGCTCGACGGCAAGATCGTGACTTGTCCGGTGCATGGAATGAAGTTCGACGTCACCAACGGATGTTTTGCGGGCACCCCGCACTTTGGGGTGGCTTCTTTTCCGGCGAAGGTTGTGGACGGAGAAATCGTGGTCGCGCTTGAGCTTCGCGGTCGCAGCGGCTACCTGAGATGAGATCAGGGCTCAACACGCCGGACCTTCACAATACCGAAGGGCGCTGGAGGGTGCTGTCGCAACGCTAGTATTTTCTTCTGTCTTGGCGAAATGGCAAGCCGTGCACTGAACCTCTGGAGTTATCTCTGAATACGTGGGAGTTGGTCATAATAACGTCGCTACTCTTGAGGGCGTCTCGTACCCGAACGTGGCGGCAACAAATAGGAGATGAAAAATGGCGCAGAGACTCTGATAGAAAAGCCCCATCGAGCAAGGGCAGGAAACGCAGGTCCTTGGGGTTCCTCTTTGGACAAACTCAAGGAATGGGATCCTGATTGGGCCGAACGGTGCTTCAGCGTGGCCACGAACCCTGGACCAACGGGATTCTTCCGCGTAAGGACATCGAGTTGATCTGCATCGCGGTGAACGCCGCTTGCACCAATCTCATCAGGATGGGACGCGCCGCCATATCCGCGGCGCGCTCGACGCGGGAGCGACTCGCGAAGAGATTCTCACGGTGCTCAAGATGGCGTCCCTGCTGGCGTTCATAGCTGCAGCTCGGCGCCCCAATTCTGCTGGAAGAGGCCAAGGCGGCCGGAGTGGAGCCGGGCGCGAACAACAAGGTGCCGACTCCAGCGTGCGACACGGCGCGAGCGATCGGCCAATGGAATACGGCATGGGATCCTTTTTCGACCTGGACCCCTGTGGACCGAGCAGTTCATCGCCACAGGTTTGCCAGTTTATACGGGCGGCTGATCCCCCCAAAGCTGGCGGAATTATTCAGCATCGCGTTCGACGCCTCTATACACCCACATGTATGCACCCGGCACGCGGCGCCATATCAGAGCCGCGCTGAAGCTGGGCGCGACGACGGAAGAGATCATGGAAGTGCTGAACTCTGCGTGGTCCAGGGAGTTCAAGGGCATTGCAGATGCTAGGCGGCTGTAACCGATTCTGGACGAACGGAACGCGCTTGGACGCAACAAGATCGAGCCTGACGATCCTATGTCTTAAGAGGGCCAAAAGATCGATCAGGCGCGCGGAGATAGGTCGCAAATGACTGAAATTGCCGGAAAGACTGTCTATATCACCGGGGCGGGCAGCGGCATGGGGCTGCTCGCGGGCAAGATGCTGGCCGGCCTCGGCGCCCACATCGTGACCCTTGATCGCAACCCGACCGACGCCGCGCTGCACGAGATCGAGTCGGCGCGGCGCTCGCCGGAACAGCGTGTGGCGCGTTACAAGGTCGACATAGCCGATCGCGAAATAGTGATCGGCACCGTCGGAACGGCAATTGCTGAAGCCGGCGCACCGGACGTTCTCATTAACATGGCCGGCATCGGCGGCACGGCGGAACTCATTGACATGAAGTTCGAAACTTTCGACCGAATGATTAAGATCAACCTCTACGGCACCCGGCATATTGTCGAAGCGGTGCTGCCCTCCATGCTCGCACGTGGCAGCGGCAAGATCGTTCTGGTTGGCTCGATGGGTGGGATCATCCCGGTCTACGGTTACACCGCCTACGGCAGCTCCAAGTTTGCCGTCGTGGGGCTCGCGCAGTGCCTGCGTTACGAACTGAAACCGCGTGGCATCAGCGTCGCTTGTTTTTGTCCCGGCGAAGTGGAGACTCCGGGTCTCGCGGCGGAGCGCAAAACCCTGCACCCGGCCAGCGCCGCGCTAAAGAAGATCGGCGGGACCATGCCCGTCGAGGCTGCAGTACGCGGCCTGGTGAAGGGCATCGAACACGACGAGGCCATGATTATCCCTGGCTGGAAGGTGAAGTTCACCTACTGGATGCACCGTATCACGCCGGATCGGCTATGGAACGCCGTTACCGATGGCATCGTCGCAAAGGCGCTGCGCGAGAGCACCATAGGCCACGAACAAAGGAGAGTGTGAAGTTGAAACTCGCAAACAAGGTTGCCGGTCGCAAAAAAAATCCCTGGGCATCACCAAGGACTTTCCCGTATTGTTTGACCTGAAGCTCGGGGGCCTTCCTGGACTCAGCTTCGCGAACTGAGGTCCGAATGTACTCAAGGAAATTGCTGTTGTCGTCAATTTGCATCTGTCTCAGTGGCATTGGGTCCAGTCAGGTTATGCTCCCTACGGCTGGCCTTTTCACATTGAATATTGACGCCGCTGCGTCATCGGCAATCTCGACTGAACTGCGAGCGATGGCAGCGAAAGGGCAGTTAGGAAATAACCTCGGCGCCGCTGGATATCGAGAGCAAATCAAGAGACTGTACGAATCCGCAAATTTTGCGCCATTGTGGATAAACGGTGATCAGCCGACATCGCAAGCGACATATTTGGTTGAGACTCTGCGCGCAAGCCGACTGAAGGGGCTGAATCCCAGCGACTACGATGCGGAAAGCCTGGCGACAAAATCGAGGTCCCTCAAAGGGGCATCCGCCGCCGCTCAAGCATCGTTCGACGCATCTCTGACCATCGACAATGCGGTACATTTCGGACCTACGGGTCGGACGAGTCAATCCCAAACACCTGAAGTTCGACATCGATGTGCGGTCCAAACAATACGATCTGCCGGAATTCATTGCTCAACAGGTCGTCCGTGCAGGAAACGTCCAATCTGTCCTGGATCAGATTGAGCCACCCTATGCTGGCTACCGCCGCATCGAGATCTCATTAAAGCAATACATGGATTTGGCTGCCAAAGGGGATGGCGCCAAAGTGCCGGGGGGGACCAAAACCATCGCTCCAGGCGATACTTATGCAGGAACTGCCCAACTGGCTGAGCGATTGCGATTACTTGGAGACCTTCCGCAGGGCGGAAGCTTCGATTCCTATAGCGGCGCCCTCGTAGAGGGGGTAAAACATTTTCAGGCAAGGCATGGTCTGGCGACAGACGGCAAATTAGATGCGGCGACCCTACGTGAGTTGAACACTCCACTCAGCGCACGAGTACAGGAAATCGATGATGCCTTAGAGCGCTGGCGATGGATGCCCACCGAGTTTCAGCAGCCTCCCGTTCTGGTAAACATTCCCGAGTTTCGGCTAAGGGCCTATTCCGAGGATCACCAGCTTGCGCTCACCATGAACGTCGTTGTGGGCAAGGCCGCTCCAACCCAAACGCCAGTGTTTACCGACGACATAAAGTTCATCGTGTTCCGGCCCTACTGGAATGTTCCCCCTGGAATTCTCCGCAGAACAGTCATCCCCGGGATTATGAAAAACAGCGGATATTTAGCTCGCGAGAAATTCGAGGTAACCGACTCCAGCGGCAGATTGGTGTCTCCGAGCGACGATTTGGTTGCAGGGCTGCGCTCGGGAAAATATTCAGTACGTCAGAAACCGGGACCAACAAATGCGCTCGGCCTGATAAAGTTCATGTTTCCGAATACCTATTCTGTCTATCTCCACAGCACTCCGTCAACCGAGCTATTCTCCAGGTCGCGACGAGACTTCAGTTCAGGTTGTATCCGGCTGGAGAAGCCGGCCGAGCTGGCCGGCTTTCTGTTGCGCAATCAACTCGATGGGCAACAACCATGGACCGTGGCGCGCGCACAAGCAGCGATGGACTCAGGCAAAGACAATCGCCAAGTTAACCTGACGATGAAGGTCCCGGTACTTATTCTGTACGTCACTGCGGTCGCGGAGGAAGACGGTACTGTGCACTTTTTTGACGATATCTATGGTCATGATAAGCGGCTGAATGCCGTGCTTGCGAAAGGACCTCCTTATCCGTAGAAACTATCTGGACGCCTGGCCATGGCTACGCGGTCGCCAGTTACCTTGCCTCGCCCATCTACGTTGAACAAGCAAGCAGCCTACGCAGTCAGTTACAGCAATGGTCGACCAAGTGGATCTCCAAAATCGCAGTAAGCCATCGTCCCGTGCGCCCTCCTAATCTCCCGTCTCGAAAACCCCCAGCAGTCTCTCCTCCGGCAAGAGCGTTGGCAGCGGTGCCGAATAGGATAGAACACATGAAGAGCTATCTCGAACCGACTCATGCAGCAGGGCGCGCACTCTTGCAGCGTGGGCTTCGCGGCCGGCAGACTATTCCGCGTTCCTAGACATTGCTCCCGCTGCGCCAATTACCGGAGCAGAAGCATTACAAACGTTATATGGAGCACACGATGCCATTCCTCAAGAAGAGCGGTGGCGAAATACTGTTCTTCGGCGCGGCGGCCCATTTCTCATTGGTCCTGAAGAAGAACACTGGGACCGCGTCATGCTTGTCCGTCAAACCGCGATTGAGGCATTCATCGGCTTTGTGAGCCATCAAGACTACTTGAAAGGCATTGGGCACCGCACAGCAGCCTGGAGGATTCTCGACTCCTGCCGCTCTCTGCCATAGAAATGAACGGGGAGTAGGTCCTGATATGATCCTGGGCTTCCCAAGCTGCCGGCTCAGGGCGCTAGCCACGTATGAGACCATGGTTGGGCGCGTGGGTGAACTCTCCATGCGCACCGACATCGGTCTGGACAGGGCGGTCTGCATCAAGCAATCGTTCAAGAAGCTACACATCGCGCTCGTCGTCTGTATGGCTCTTTCGGTGCCAGCCCTCTATGGACAGACGGAGATTCCCGAATGGTGCCGCGCGCTTCCACGGGCGGAATACAAAAGCCTCCAGCGCGTGCCGGTTAGCGATCCCTGGTTCGAGGTGTACAGCATCACACCCTCTGTTTTCGCTATCTACGAACCGCATCAGTCGGAAGAAACCATCAGCTACCTGATCGTCGGCGGCAACCGGGCCATGCTCTTCGACACCGGCATGGGAATGAGGGATATCAGGAAAGTTACAGCAGAGCTGACGCGATTGCCGATCGTTGTGCTGAATTCGCATACCCATGACGATCACGTCGGCAACAACTGGCAGTTCGAGACGATCTACGGCATGGACACCGACTTCACTCGGGAGAATGCGCGAGGCTCGCGCGAAGACGCACAAGCCGAAGTCACGCCCGATCAGATTTGCGGGCATCTGCCAGAGAGGTTTGACCCGAAGACCTACGCGACCCGGCCCTGGAAGATCACGTCATTTACGCACGATGGTGACCGAATCGATCTGGGCGGCCGATCACTGAAAATCATCGCCACACCAGGCCACACACCAGACTCAATTTCTCTGTTCGATTCGGCCAATGGCCTTCTCTTCACCGGCGACACATACTATCCTGGCACCATCTGGCTCTATCGCCCGGAGACGGATCTCGCAGCCTACGGTGCCTCAATCCGGCGGCTTGCCGCGCTGGCGCCGCAGGTTAAGATGGTTCTCGGTGCCCATAACTTTCCCGTTGCGCCTCCGTCCGTACTTCCGCAACTGGTGACTGCCCTTGAGACTGTCCGTGCCCACAAAGTGCCCGCAACTCCGACTTCAGTTGGCAAGGCCATATATAAAGTGGACGACATCTCTTTCCTGATGCGCGCCCCCGAATCCAGGCCGTGAAACCCCAAATAGCGACCCGCTACTTCCAGGGGACAAGGGTGATTAAGGCTCCCATCTTTGGCGTTCCGATACCAGTCGCCAGGTCATATCCCGGGGTGGTTGGGAACAAACCGTTGTTGTTGGTTGTTGCCCTATTCCGGTGATGTCGTTGAAATACCCGTCAGAATCTGAGTTATACAGCGAGTAGAGCAGCGGGTTCGCGTTGCCGATCCGGTGGTTCCAGTAGCTGTCGTGGTCAGCGATGATCGCCGACCATAATGGCGACGATAGGCTGGTGCCGCCGATGCCGAACCAGCCGGGAGGAGTTGGCCGCGCTGATAGGTGGCACACACGCTGTAGGGGGTGGCGGCGCTCCCGGTGCAGTATTCCGCATAGCCCGTGTACGCGTCGGCATTGGCGGAGATGTCCGGAACCTCCCGGCACGGCGTTCCCTTTTCCGCTAGCGCGCATTGCGTCGTCCCATTGCCATACGTCGTGTAAGGGTTAGTGATGCCCGGCCCAAACTGGTAGACAGGGCGGCCCCAGTATTGGCTGTTCCCGCCGCCACCCGCGCCGTTTCGGCGCACCAGAAGAACCCTCCCTGGTTGTCATTGGCCGCGCTCGGCCGCGCTCGAGCTACACAAGTTGTCGATGTTCCACACCGTCTCCACCCCTCTCGGGTAGCTTGGATTTGGGTTCGCGCCGGGATTGAACGATTCGAAAGACGTACCACCAACGCTCGTCACCCAGGGCTGGGCAGGGGGGTCGTCGACGTTGATGATGGTTGTTCCATCGCTCCTGATGCAGTCGAAAGCGCCAGTGTCGCCCGCGGCACCGAACATGCTCTGTCCTTGAGCGCCATCTGCTCGAAGATCAGGTTCTCGGCTTGTACGTATGCAGCCGCACGTCATTCTCACATACCGCCCCAGCTCGAGCTGACTACATCGGCAATGTCATCGTTCGCGATTTGCGTGTACTCATCCAGCTCGGTCTGCCCGGTGAAATCGTTCGGTGCGTTGTAGACAAGGATATGACGTGCGTCCGGCGAGATCGCGAGCTGCATCTCGATGTCGGCGTCGACCTCGATGTCTCCGGCGTACCCATTGAAATCCGGTGGACAGGTATCGCCCGCTGGGCAGATGGGGTTGAGCGGGCCGCCATCAACGGTGATGTCGACAAGCGGCGGCGTGTAAGCGGCGCCATAAAAGTGTCTGCGCCCACGTCGCGATGTCGGAGTGCTGGTAGGCGGAGAGCTCGAACACGGCAAGGGTAACGCCGGCGCCCCTTGCCGCGGGCTCCCAGGTGTGGCGCGCCATAGATCGAGTTGTCCTGCGACGGCGTCAGACCATTGCATCCCGGACCGCCACCATAACCGAACGGAGACCACGGGCTGTTATTGACTGCGCGAATAGCTGCGCCATGGTCGGGTATGGAGTCTCACAGCCCGAGGCGTCTTTCCGGCTGAGTTCAGGCCGGATTCGCTGATGACGTCTGTTTCAGCGGACGCCACGTGCGGATGCATGCGCACGGTATTCGAAAGACCGACAACACCGACGAACTCCGGAGGCCAAGCTGGTTGGCAGCTGAACTGCTGAGGCATTCGAAAAGTAAGTGACACCCCTTCGGATTGCGGTAAGTGCGGAGGGTAGTCCTGAACGCCGCCGCCACCGCGCTGCTGGGTCCGCTCGCGCGCAGCAGGAACGGGGACGAAGATTGTTCCACTGACCAATCCACTTGCCCGCAGATAACTGGTGATTGCGGCAATCTGCGCGCTGCTCGGGGCAAAACGCGAGTTGAACTCTCCCTGTGCCTAGCCAGTGTCGGTAGCTTTGGCTTTTCGGGTCGTAGAGATTCGCTAAAAGGTCGGAGAGCTCCGACTCATTGTTGGGCGCCAGAACAACGTCGACAGTCATGTTCGGGCTGCTGAACTGGCCCAGTGTCGACGTCGGTCGTGAGCCGGGTGCTGCCGGGAATGGCGGAAAAATCATCAGCAGCCGCGGCCGCCCTTTCGCCAGCAAGGACACTTGCAGCCGCAATAACTGCCACAAGAACGACCGCTGCGCGGTTAAAAAGTAATCGCATAACACTATCCTCTCAAAGTCAAGGCCCACATCGTAACGCCCACATCTCAACGCCCAAATCCTGGATCGCTCGTGAAACAGGCACGAGCGCTCCCTCAGAACAACAGGACTAAAAATCTTTCTTTCATTTCTCAGAATTTGGCAACGCCAATGGGAAAAAAGCCATAACTCGTTTTCATTTTTCCTGCCCGGCGCAATGAAACGCGCCCGGCCTTCTGGAGGTAATAGGCCCTGGCTCCTGCGGACAAACCAAATCGGAAAATCTGTACTGTTGAACCCCCTGCCAGGGGGTGTTGCATTTGCATTCGCGGGGGAGAATGCTCTCCGGAGACGCAGCGCAGGAAACCCTACGCTCGGCTAATGATGCGTGTCAAGAAAAAAGTCACTCGCTCCAATCCATCGTTTCGATGAAGCTTGCGGCATAGTTCACAGATGGTTCAACAACGTTGAAACCCCGCCTGGCGCCCCAAAACGCGGACCCAACAAGAAGATCGATAAAAGCGAGAATCAGGAGATATTTTCCGAAGCGACTGTAAGGACCTATTACAGTATTTAAAACATAGCTCTCGCTGTTCCCGGACGAATTGGGGAAAGTCTGAGCCCATCGAAGAAGGTTTTTACCGGAATCGGATGCTTCGAATCGATGGGCGTCTACCGGAGTTTTTATCGGTGCATTGGACAATACAAAAAAGAACATGACAGTCAGCTTGGGGCACTCTTTCGTCTCGTGGGGTCATTACTGCGCCCCTGGGCTGCAGCGAATCTCGCACCAAGCCTCAAGAACAATCAAAATGAGAAATACAATCGAACGTGTGTGCCTGGTGCTGGTTGGACTTGTATTTATCGCGTCAGCGGTCCAGGGCGGCCTCCAGGTAGTAAGCTCTCATGGGTCGCAGCGTGATTTCCGGGTCTACTTCACTGCGGCTTCGATGATCCGAAACCATGAAGGATCCCACATCTATGATCAAGCAGCAGACGGCGCAGATCCCCAGCTTCAATGGGCTGATCCGAACACCCTCTTCGCCGAGCACGCCAGGAAACTCGGCCTCGACGAGGTTAAACTTTATGTCTACCCTCCTCTTCTGGCTGACATGCTCGTCCCCTTGGCCTTCCTGCGACTCGCTTCCGCAGAGCATGCGTGGCTCCTTCTCAATGCCATATTTGTCCTTGCCGCCACGCTCATACATGGCAAGAATGTTCTCTCCGAACCGGGTTCGCTGGTTTTGGCCCCCCCTGTTCGTTGCAGTTCTGCTGTTTCGTCCGACTCTGGATTGTTTCTTCCTGGGTCAGATTTCGATCTTGCTCCTACTACTCCAGGCAGCGGGCCTCTACTTTTATTTCGAAAGCAGGACTGTCCCCGCAGCTCTGATGTTTGCGGTCATTACCGCAATCAAGATCACGCCCCTGATCGTTATCGTGCCGCTGCTCGCCTTCCGGGACTGGAAGCAATTACGTGCCTTCGTTTTGGCTTTAGCGGCGCTGCTCATCGGCATCTGCTTTGTGAACGGGGAAGGGCTCTTGAGGCAGTATGTCGAACACGTAGTCCCGTCGATGTCGGCCGGTGTCGTCTCCCTGCAGAATAGGAACCTGGGGACTGCGCTGCAGATTGCCTGGCAACGCACAGACCAGCTTCCAGCCCTTCGTTCCATCAGCTTGCTCGGAAAGCTGCTGTCTCTCGCCGTGATCTGCTACGCGGGCTGGCTTAGCCGCTTTACACCGAAATCTGACTTCGCGCGCAAGACAGCCGTGCTGATGCTCTTCTTCCTTCTTGGCTGCTGCTTAGCTCCAGTCGCCTGGCGTCATTCTTATGTGCTCGCAGCGCCCGCGCTCGCTGTGCTTGTCGGGAGAGCCTGGAAGGGAAGGATGAACGCGGTGGAGTTCATTGCGCTCTGCTGTTTCCTTCCCCTGGTTTTGGGCCTTGGCTTTACTCAGTGGGCTTCGGATACGGGAAACCCTCTACTCCTCGACGCCGCTATGCTTGGCCCTGTAGCCGGAATAGCTTTGACTCTGGCGTTGCTGTACGGCCGCCTGAGAGCAAGCCTCCCTCTCGATGAGGAGAGTCTGCTGTGAGGCGCGACGCAGGAAAGGTTGCCTTCTACGCGTCTCAGCATCAGGATCAAAAGAACCCAAAGCCGTCCCCGAGTTTCCATCGGTTCAGTGTCCAGTAAATCGGCACCCCACACGTCGTCGAAGAAGGTTGGACAAGTCTGATTATTTTCTATTCCTACCTGATAGCTGTTCTATCACCTGAACTCCGTGTTCACTCTTGGGGTTGAGTTCAACGGACTTCCGGTACATCTTCAGAGCCTGTTCTTTTTCCCCGGCCTTCAAGAGACTTCGCCGTAGCTGTCGTATGCATTCCAGCTTCCGGGGTGCATTAGAATGTTGAGCTGGAATACTCCCAGAGCTTTCTGCAACTCACCCTGATTCAGTAGCGCATAGCCCCATGAGTTGAGATCGTCTTCAGAGTGCGAGTGCGTCGATTCGCGTTGCCTGCTTTCATTGGCCGCTGCCATCGCATACGCGATGCCACGTTGCAAAACGATGTCCCGCTCGGGCAGCGGAATGATTTCACTGTAAGCCTTCACGATGGAGTCAATGACCAGGCTCGGATTCTCCCTGAAGATGTAATGCCCGCTACCATAGGCGACGATGCCTGCGCGGTTGGGCGCTCCCTGCGCAAATTGTTGGTGGCATGCCGCCCAACGCTCACGATCCTCGGCTGCAGAGAACGGGGGATGCTCTGAAACCAGATCGATCACTGGAATCAAGGTCGGGAAGGGGGCATCTCTCATAACCGCAACGGTATTCGGAAAGTTGGCGGATTGATAGTATTTGCCGGCGTTGGTCCCCTTAAGCTTAGCAATCTCAGGTTGGAGATCAACTGCCTCTTCGCTGTGTAAGCGGGAGGATAATAACAGACATGGATGGCTTCGATGAGTACAACAGCTTTCACATGATTGGGATGGCGAAACGCGTATAACTCCGAGTAGAAGCCACCGTACGAATGGGCAACCAGCATAATATCCCCGTCGTAGCCCAACTTTCTCAGTGCCGCTTCAAGGTCCTCGATCCCATTCACAATTCCGTGTCTCTGGATGTCGGGATTCATGTCAGTGATTTGACTTTGTCCGAAACCGGCACGATCGTAAGTAATCAGCGTTGTGCCTGTTACCTGGGCCAACGGCTTCAATAGGTCGGTCCACACCGTTCCGTCGTCTCCGCCGCCGGCGTCAAAGAGAATTGGAATGCCGGTGCCACGGATGATGTGAAAGTGTAGGCGAGCGCCGTTGGCGTCGACCATCGTGTCGGTCTCTTGCGGCTGTGGGTAAGCCTGCAGTGCCAAGGAAACTAAAAGCAGCGAGAGAAAGAGACTTCGTTTCAGGTTTCACCTCCAAAGCAGAAACAGGCGACTACGTGAACAAATCGAACAAATGCAATGCCAGCCATGGTCTCTGGGATCATTTTGCATCAACTCGTCATAATGAGCTTCGAAATCGGCAAGAGTTGTGTGGGGGTGTGGCCACTCTAAGCTCGCCTTCCAGAGGATGCGGTTAACCAGTGGGTTTGCGCGTCAATGCAGTAGTCTTGCAGAATGACGTCGGGCGGCATTGACACAAGCGCACGGCTTGGCTTTCGTCTGGTGCGAAGATGAAAAGTTAACCTGCGAAACGCCGCTTCTCTGGGTTCTCCACGAAAGGGCCGGGAATGCGAGTTCCTGTTCGAGGCTACGACGCGGAATTTGGAATCGCCTTCGCGCACTGGATGTCCTTCCAGCAAATTGCGACTCAGATGAACAAGATCATCATGGTCCGAGGTGGCAAAAAGAATGCCATTCCATGGATCGAAAGAGGATTCCCGGCCAAGCCGATCGAGCTCAAAATCAAAGTTGACCGGGCCTGCGGCCTCCTGATAGCAGAGAGTCGTGAGCATTCTATGGTGTTTCAGGCTGGTCACTACGTGGTGCTTAAGTCGGGTAATGACTATGTGGCGAAGCGCAATCTTGCTTCAACAGTGCCCCTCTCCCAGGTTGCTCCAAAGCTGGCGGGAATGTGCAGTTATATAAGTTGGGCTCGCCAGGGACTCGTACTTGATCGCAAATCGGGTCTGCCTTTTACCTCTGACTATGACATCGCCGCCGTCATTGACCTGGACGATCCCGGTGGGGCAGCCCACCTCTCCGAGCCGCAACTTGACACTCCAAACCTCACCAGCCGGTTTATCCAGCCCGTCGTCGATCGCGTGAACGCTGTCATGGCCGCGGGAACCTGTCTGGGCCGCCGAGAGCGCGCCACGGTACACAGGCACAGATTGGTACTGGAAGCCCGATGCATGATGATAAAGACGAAATCATCGTTTTTTACCCCAAAGAAAAAGTTGAACAGCTATGCTGCCGCAACGCGGCAGAAGGTCGGGAAGATCTGAAGAATATTATGCGAGAGTCGTTGCCTTCAACCGCTGGCCCCGGGGGCGGAAAAGTCATAAAAGGACCCTGGCGCTGAAGCGGTGGAGGAACAAAATGCGGAACAGACGACGGTAACCACCACCCCGAACAGCCTCAGTGTCGTGCGACGAATGGTGGTCACTTCGTCTGTCCCTTCAATGCAGTCCGGAAATCACTTCAGGATGCTTGAGCAAATGGTGCGCCGCGTCTAATAGCGGCTGCAGCTCATCCTCCGTAAACAAATGCGCAATAAGTTCGTCCTCAAATTCCACTTCAACCAACACGCCCGGCGCACTGTCAGCGAGCACGATCCCACACCTTCCTGGATACTGTATCGCAGTACTTTTTACGCGGACCCTGTCCCCAAGTTTCATCCTCACCCCTCGTTACTTCGCTGTTGGCCGAAATTTCCGAA
>CAVZJF010000035.1:0-43241 GCA_963775525.1 uncultured Alphaproteobacteria bacterium
GTCTTTGCCGCCATAATCGAAAAATAGCGGCGACCCTGAAAATTACGGTGTTAACACGCTGCGAGAATCGGATCGTGGTGACCAAGGCGCGTGGCGCTACCCAGCCGATATCCGGTCGAGCGCTCCTCGTAAGTCGCTCGGCGGGTTGGGCTCGCGCCTTCTCGACACGGGTGAATGGTGAGAGTATGGTTGCTTAAGAAATCCTGACGCCGCACGGGTCCGGACTAGCAATGCTGACACGCTCTGAATTCGGAAGCGCCGTCAGAGACGCACTTCGCAACTACACTCGTACCGACCTGCTCGCCGGTAGCGCACTGTTGCACACGGAACTGCTAACGCGGTCCGGTTCAACCGCGGCAACTCCGAGAGCCTTGAAAACTCTGATCGCGGAGACCGCCGAGAGCCTATTTGCCAATCAGCGCGACCAGAGGCTGTATCGGGTTCTTGACCTGACCTATTTTAATCCGGTGCCAAAGCAGGAAGCCGCCGCCGAGCGGCTCGGGCTATCGTTCAGCACGTATCGTCGGCATCTTGCCGCGGGGGTTGACCGGCTAATCGAGTGGCTGTGGCAACAAGAGCAGGCACCTTCGGACACCGAAGACACCGCCACACGAACCCTTGACACGGCCGTCGGGTGCTGTTGAAGCGGCGTCCACGCCGGCACGGCCGAGGCTGTCTATTGTCATCCTGCCGTTCTTGAATTTGTCCCAAGAAGCAAGCACGGATTATCTTGTGGATGGCATCGTCGATGCCCTGATCACCGATCTGTCGAGCTGCCTTCCGGGCAGCTTTGTCATATCCCGGTCGACCGCTTTCACCTACAAGGACCGCTCAGTGCCAATCCGCCAGGTGGGCAGCGAACTTGGTGTCCGTTACGTGCTCGAAGGCAGTGTCCTGGTGGAAAGCGACCGTCTGCGTGTTAATGCCCAACTAATCGACGCAGAGACGGACGAGCACCTGTGGGCTGAGCGCTTTGACAAGGAGCGCCGAGAACTTTTACAAGTGCAAGACGAGATTGTCGGCCGGCTATCGCGCACCATCGGTATACAACTCGTCCGTTCCGAGGCTGGACGTAGGAGCACCGATCACAAGGGGTCGGATGCCCTCGACTTGGTAATGCGCGCCCGCGCCCTAATCAGCGAGACCAAGCGGAAGGAAACCGCAGCCGAAGCAGTCGATCTGTTTCGGCAGGCGCTACGGCTGGACCCCGATTGCGTAAATGCCATGGTCGGCATCGGCCTCACCCGCATCTACCAGGTCATCAATCTTTACCGGCTCGAGGGCAGGGGTGCCCTACTCGACGAAGCCGAGGAAATGATTTCCCGGGCCGCTGCCCACAACCCGGATCATCTCGACGTGCTAAAATCGCGTGCGCTGCTGTTGCGGGCGCGCGGCCTCTTCTCCGAAGCCATTGCCGCTACCGAAGCCCTCATCGCCCGGAATCCAGCCGAGCCGACCGCCTATAAGGAAATGGGGCTGAACAAATTGTACCTCGGCGCCACCCTGGAGGCGGTGGAGTGGTTTCGCCGCGCGGATGCCATTGCGCCGCGTGACCCCGATCGCTGGACCTGGCTTCAAGGTCTTGGTCGCGCCTTGATGCAGCTGGGTGACGACGCGGCGGCGGTAAGCGCCCTGTCCCAGGCGCTGATCAGCAATCCGGATTATGTGCGCGGCAAGGCGATGCTCGCGGCAGCCGAGGCGTTGGCCGGCAATGCCGAAGCCGCCAGGCGGCACTTCGCGGTGTACGCCGCAGTCGAGCCGAACATGACTGTTCGCCACTTTGCCGAACAGCGCTCCTCGGTTCCATCGGATGCGGTAAGTCCGATTTACCGGCGGGAGAGCGGAAGAATCCTCGAAGGCCTCCGCCGCGCGGGAATGCCGGACGACCCCGATCTTGAGCACGAATTGAGCAGCTTTTGACGTGGCGAGCGAACACCGCTTCAGTCGATAACGCTATCCAAAGCGGGGCAGCGCAGACGAGGCAGCCTCAGCGAGGTAGCTACAATGAACATTCGGTACGGCTACTATCATCTCGCGCCAATTCTCGGACACGTCCTAGGCCGGGGCGCCGTTCGCGTGGGGCTTCAGCGCCGTGTAGATAAAGCCGTTTACCGGCGTCGGGACGCCGTGGCGGCGGCCGAGCTCGACGACCTTGCCGGCGAACCACGGCAGTTCAAGCCGGTTGCCGCGCGCCAAATCGTTCCCCATCGACGTCATGTGATGGTCGGGCATGGCCCGCATCATCGCACAGGTCTTGTCGACGATATCGGGTGGGAGGGGAACCCCTTCGGCATGGCCGACGGCGACGGTTTCGCGCAATGCCGCTTCGAACAGCGCCAAGAGGTCGGGGTCGGCGCGCCATTTGCCGAGCGGCAGGCGGGTCACGGCGTTGAGGTCGGCCAACGGCACCAGCAGGCTGAATTTTTCCCAGATCGGGACCCGGACATCGGGGCTCAGCACCCCTTCGAAGCCGGCCGCCGCGCACAGGTCGCGCAGGCGCGGGCCGCGCTCGCGGCTGCTTGCGTCGAGCTCGCCAAACGTCATCTGCTGATAGGTTCCGGTCTGGCGGACGATTCCGGGGGCGACGATCGAGCCGGTGACGAAGGCGGTGCCGCCCATGACCCGCTCGGGCCCGAGGATCGCCGCCAGGCGTTCGGCGGCGTCGACCCCGTTCTGTAAGGGGATCACGGTGGTGTCGCGCCCGACGATCGGGCGGATCTGCTCCCCGGCGCTTTCGACGTCCCACAGCTTGACCGAAAACAGCACGTAGTCGACGGTGCCGATGCTCGCCGGGTCGTCAGTGGCCTGGGCAGGCCGGATGTGCATTTCGCCGCGGTCACCCTCGATGCGCAGGCCGTTTTCGCGCATCGCCGCGACATGGGCGCCGCGGGCGACAAAAATCACCTCCGCGCCGGCCTTGGCGAGCGACGCGCCGTAGATCGCGCCGATGCCGCCGGCGCCGATGACCGCAATGCGCATGAACCTCTCCAATCGGATTGGGCCAGGTCGATTTCGAGCGCAACAGGCCCCAATTCTAGCGCGGCTGCGACGAGAATGAGACTCTGTTGACGAACGCCGGACCGGGGCGGGCTTGCCTCGCGCGACGCGGTCGGGCCGGACGGCAAGGGTTGCCGAGATGCGACTGTGGAATTGCCGCAATCGCATGGTAGGTGCTGACAGTGCGGTGGGGACGGGATATGGCTGGCGATGTGCGCGGGCGCTCGGCGCTGCCGGAGGCGGCCGATGGCCCGGTGAGGTGTGCCGACAAATTCCCGGTTCGGTGGATTCAATTCCCGATTTGGGGTGCCGGAATTCCCGGTTGGCGCGGCCACGGGAATTGTCCCACAATGACTTGATTTATATGAATATTTTCCGGCCGAAAACGGGCAAATCAAGAACCGGTTCCCGGTATTTTCCCGGTGAACCGGGAATTCGCCGTCGCCGGGCGGACTGCTTTTGCGACCCGGCGAGCCCGGCCCATTCCTACATCGGCGGAATGGGCCGGAACGCTAGAATCAGCCGGTGGTGTGCTTGCGGATGAAGGCTTTCATGCGCTCGAGGGCGCGGGCGGCGTAGGGGGCGTCCGGCTTGCCGGTCATAAAGCCGTGATTGGCGCCCTCGTAGAGCTGCAATTCCGCCTCGCCGCCGGCCTTCTGGTAATCGGCGACGAATTTGCGCATCAGCTCGACCGGGACCCATTCGTCCTTGTCGCCGCCAAAGACAAGCGCCGGCGGCAGGGCGACCTTTTCGCCGCGGTCGAGCATGCGCGGCGGGTTGGCGTCCGCCATCGTCGCCGCGTCGCCCCAGAAATTGTGGTGATTGTCGAGGAGTTCGGCATTGCCCGCCTTTTTGGCGAGCTCGTAGCGCAGCAGCGGGTCGAGCACGCCCCAGCCCGAAATCACAAAGGCGAGCTTGGCGTCGAGTGCCGGGGCGTCCGGCAGCCACAACGCCGAATAGCGCGGGTCGTCGGGCCGCATCGCCGCCAGCAGCACCTGATGCCCGCCGCTCGACGTCCCGAAGCTCCCGACCCAGTCGGCGCGGCTGCGATATTCCCCGGCGCAGGCCTTCAGCCAGCGGGTGGCGAGATTGATGTCGGCGAGCGAGGCGGGATAGGGCGCCTCGGGCGGCATGCGGAAGTCGATCGCCGCGACAAGCACGCCGCTCTCGGCTAACGCCTTGGCGATGAAATCATTATCGGTGCGGTCCTTGTTGACCCAGGCGCCGCCATGGATCTGCAGCACCGCCGGAAACGGCCCGGCTCCGCTCGGCCGGTAGAGCCGCGCCAGCAGCGGCCGACCGCTCTGGCGCTGGTATTCGACATCCTCGACGCGGAAATCATGACGGGCATCGGCTGCGAGCGTCGTCGGCATTGGCGAGTCCTCGTGTCGTGGTTCGGCCTCCATCCTAACGGATCAACGGCGCGCAAATCCACCGGTCAGCGGCGCAACCGGTCGAGCGCCATCCGCGCCATCGGAATGGCGGGGTGGAGTTCGAGAATGCGGGCTTCGAGCCGGGTGCGCACCTCAGGCGCGTCGCTGAACTCGCGATCGGTCCAAAACCGCCTCGCCGCGTTGAAAAACCCGACCGTGTCGAGAAAAGCCACGGTGAAATAATAGCTGTCGGGCAAGGATTCCCCGACGGCGCGCGCCCGGATCGTGCCGTCGGGAGCGATCGCCGAGTCGAGGCACCAGCGCAGCAGACGGTCGAGCTCGTGCCGCGCGCGCCGCCGCTGGTCGCGGCGCATATGCGGCCAGCCGAGGCTGAACAGCACCGCGACATCATAATTGTTGTGGCTGGTGATGCCTTCGTCGTCGAGCCAGCCGTTGGGATAGCGGTCGTCGCGGATGCGCAGCAGGGTGTCGACCAGAAGCGGCCAGTAGCCGATCTCTCCCTCGAGATAGCGCGCCATGTGAAAGGTCAGGCTGAGGTCGACGGTGCGCCAGCGCCGCCCGTCGATTTCATAGTCGGCGCCAAAAAACCCGGTCGCGGCGTCCTGCCAATCGGCGACAAACCGCCGGGTCACGGGTTCGAGCCGCGGATCCCAGGGATAGCCCGGCGGCCGCCGCCGCAGGATCAGCCGGACCAGAGCGGCGGTGGCAAAGTTCAGCTCTTTGCGGCGGTCGACGCCGTCTTCGCCGAGGCGCGAGACGAGGAGGCTGTCGAGATAGCTTGCGAGACGCCGAGGGTCGTTCACGCGATCGAGAAAGCGCGGCGGAACCGCGCCCGCCTCAAAATCGTCGGCGAGCATCGGGTCGACCGACGCGTCGAGCTTCAGAAACCAGACATCGGTCCCGACCCCAAAGCTGCCGAGCTCGTCGCGAGCCGGGCCATCCTGCGGCAATGGTCGCGACGCGAGGCCGCGAACCCGTTCGAGAGCCGTCACCGCGGCGGCCGCGTCGCCGGTGTATTGCAGCCGCCAGTGCAACTCGCCGATCGCCTGGCGCAGCCGGCCGGCGTCGCGGCCGGCGGCCTCGTCGCGGTCGAGCCGGCTTTCGAGCGCCCGGATCTCGGGCAGGGTCGCGCGGTTCAGCTCGGCGATCGCCGGGTAACGGGCGGCAAGGACGGTCTGCGGCGTCCACCCTCGCGGCGCGGGGAGGATGTCCGGCGGCCCTGGCGGAGGCATGGCGGCCCGACTCAGATGGCGGCGCGGACGTCCGCCTCGGCCGACTCCCGCCGCGGCGTCTGCATCAGCGAGCCGAAGGAGGTCACGCAGAACAGCCCGGCAAGCGCGATCACCGAGGCCAGGACCAGCGGGCTGCCGCTCGGCCCCAGCGACAGCGCCGCCGTCGCCGCCGCCGCCCCGCTCATCTGGATAAAGCTGCCAAGGCCCGAGGCGGCGCCGACGACGCGCGGGTCGACCCCCAGACTGCCGGCGGTGGCGTTGGGCGTGATCAGCCCGCTGCCGCAGCACACCACGATCATCGGGCCGATCACCGCGAACGGGCCGTGGACATGGAACAGCGCCAGCGCCAGCATCACCAGGCCGGCCGGAATCAGCACCGTCGAGCCGATCCTGATCATGCCGTTGACGCCGAGCCGAACGGTCAGGCGGTTTGAGAAAAAGCTGCCGACCAGAAAGCCCAATGGCGGCAGCGCGGCGTAAAAACCGTATTGCTCGGGGGTGACGCCGAGCTTGCCGATCAGCACCGCCGGGGCGCCGGCGGCGAATATGTGAAAGCCGGCATGGGCGCCCGCCGCGGCAAAGGCATAGGCGATGAAACGGCGAGTGGCGATCAGCGCATGGTAGCTCGCGAGAATTCCGCGGCCGCCGGCGCTCCGCTGCGAGGGCGCGCTGCCGGCGGGGACGTAGCGGGTCATCAATACCATCGCGAGGCAGGCGAGCACCGCGACGGCGGCGAAATTTGCCCGCCAGCCGAGCCATGCCTGCAGGTATCCGCCGACCACCGGCGCGCCTGCCTGCATCAGGGTGGCGGCAATCGCCCGCCCGGCAATGACCTGGGCAGCGGCCTCCGGTCCCCAGATCTCGCGGGTCAGGGCGCGGCCGACGACCAGCCCGGCGCACGCGCCGATCCCTTGCAGGACACGGGCGGCGATCAGTATCTCGATCGTCGGGCTAAGGGTGCAAACGAGGCTGGCAAAGGCGCTCAAGGCAAGGCCGCACAGCACCGTGCGCCGTCGCCCGAACCGGTCCGACAACGGCCCCAGAACCAGCATGCTGATCGCAAACGCCAGCAGGTAGCCGACAAAGGTCAGCTGCACGCGGGCGATCGAGGTGTGCAGGCCATGCGCGATCGCCGGGATCGACGGCACGTAAATCGTCGAGGCCACCAGCCCGAGCGACGAAGACGCCGTCAAGCTCAACAGCACCATTCTGCGGCGAATGGCGCTGAAGCCTTCGGCGCCGAGCGAGCGGTTGTCGGAAAGCTCAGGCATGATCGCGTCCGACCTGCAGGGTCGATCGATAATATCTCGCCTTGGATTGCGCGGACCTTGCCGCGGCCTCCGGCGCGGCGCTGCGCAAGCCGCGCGCGCGGCACCCCCGCCGCGGAACACCGGTCAGCCGCACCGGCCGCCGGGCGAGCCAATGGTCGAGCGGCGCCACCGGCAACGCCAATTCGCTGCCGTCGCAATCGGGCAGCAGCAGCACCGTCAGCCGCGGCGTGCCCTCGGGCAGGACGATCTGCAAGCGGCGGATCACCGCTCCGGCGGCGTGCTGTCCGGCGTCGTCCGCGCGCCGCGGCAGCTCCGACACCTGGCGGGCGTCGCCCGGCGGCCGCCCGTGCAGCCGGTGCACATCAGTCGGCGCAAACGAGCGCGGCGGCGGCGGCAACGACAGCTTGAAACAGGCGCCTGCGGGCTCGAGAACACGGGCGACGAATTTGTCCTCGCCACTGCGGAAACGGGCGAGCGACCCGGCCAAAGCCACCCGCTCGGCGGCGGTATGGACGGTCCAGGTGATCTCACCGCCGATCGCCGGGTCGATCTCGTCCTGGATGACGACTTGCCGCCCGAGCAGCGCAGCGCCTCGTCGAATCGTCCCTCGCGGCTGCCCATATGCCGCCGACAGATCGAACACCGCCCATTTGGCGTCGCCCTCGACGCTACTGCCGACGATCGTCGCCGGGCTGTTGGGGATCTGACCGCATCCGCCGATCGAGAGCGTGTTGTGACCGGCCGATTGCGACCGGTAATACTGCCAACGGCGCCCGGACCGGGCGTCGTCGCCGTGCTCGAAATATCCAGGCAGGTCGTAATCGTCCGAGCCCATGTCGACGATCCAACGATGTCGGGCGCCGTCGACGACGAAAGTGCCGGCATCGGCCTGGGCATGCAGGATAATTTCTTCGGGCGGCGGTGGGCCCGCCGTCGCTCGGGGCGGGACATTGCCCCCCTTGATCGCCAGATAAACCGGACGAGCCTCCAGGTCGGACGACCAGGTGTTGCGGAAGCAGGCAAGATCGCCACTGTGAAAGACTCGGCCGGTCGGCAATCTGAGACTCATCGGCGACGCCGGCTCGCGATGCGGCCAGATCGCCGTAAACGGAAGGGACCAGCCGTCGCCATCGCGCAGCAGCCAGCTGTCGACCGGCCGTTCAAAGCGATGGGCGAACCAAGCGAGCGGCGACACGTCATAACGCTGCTCGGAATCCCCAAAATTGAAGGCGGCGCCAAACGGACCGACGGCGTGCAGTGCGAAGTCGCCAGTTTGGGCGAAGCCCGGCCGGGCGGCAAGACCAAAGCTGCCGCCCAATGTGCTCTCCAATGCCGCCACCAGCAAACCGGCATAGCGCATCGCCAAGGACCAGTAGCTGAGACCTTCGCGCCAGGCGCCGTCCGGCGCCATCCCGGAAAACACGTTCCAGGCGGACGCCAGTCCCCGGCCGACGAGTTCCGCCGCCAGCGCCGGATACCGCGGCAACACCGCAAGTGCGGCGACGAGGATGCCGGAATTCGACACCAGTGCGCAGTTGTCGCGCCGCCTCGGCCACATCAGGGAACGGTCCGTCATAGGCGAGGAGCGCCGGCTTCAGCACATTGCGCGAGATCGCGCGCTCGATCGCGCGACGCTCCCTGTCGCTCAACTCATGATACAGCCAATCATAGGCGAGGGCGACGGCGACGGCGATTTCGGAGCAATCGAGAAACGAGCGAATGACCGGCCGTTCCTTCCAGCTCGCGGCGGCGGCGAATTCCGCGAGCGCTCGACGCGTCGCCGCGAGCGCCGGTTGGGCGACCGAACGCTCGGCGGTCAGGGAAATGAAGGCGGTGTTGATCAGCCGGCGGGCCCGGCGCTTGAGAGCGGCGCGCGGCTCCTGCGGCGGTTGCGCCGGCGGCCCCTGCGACAACAATTTCGCCAGCTGCGCCTGCAGCTTCGGATTGGCGTCGGCGAGGCGGCGAATTTCGGGCACCCTCGCCTTGTCGAAGAGCAGGTAGGGATGGGGCGAATTAAACCGCGCGACGGCGGCCTCGACCCCGGCGCGATCCGGGCCGTCTGCCTCTGCGAAATCGAGTGATTGCGCCCTATCCGACAGCAATCGAACATCCCCAAGATTTGGCATGGCGTCAGCCGCGCCGGGGGCTTACTCTCTTTGCGAGAAATTAATTATAGGTTTCTACTCCAGGCGGCAGCCAGCGCGAAAGGTCCGCGGCCGGGATTGCGCTCAGGCTTGAGCGAGGAGCTTTACGAGGAAGTCGTCGCGCCAGGCGGCGAGATTGAATTTGCCGCGAAGCGAAACCTTCGAGCGGTCCTTGTGCATCAGGTTGAGGGCCATGTGGCGCAGAATTGCGAGGTTGTACGGGCTGTTGTCCCGGCGGCTTCTGACTTGGTCTTCGTTCATCACGACATTGAGGACCCAGTGCAGGCGGTTCTCGACACCCCAATGCGAGCGGACCACCTGGCCCAGGCGCTGGGGCGACAGCGGAGCGCTGAGCAGATAATAGGCGGTCTCGGTCGTCGTCCTGGGCAGCGCCTTGGCGACTGTCTGACGGATGCGGACGACCCGGCCGAGGGCGCTCAATCCTGGCCATTGGTAGCGCGCTTGCAGCCATTCGACATCGGTCGACACCAGGCTGCGCCGGGTCTCGACGCGTCCGTGATCGCTGTCGCGGGTCGAATGACTGGCCGCACGGTCATGTTTCGGATCGGCGAAAAAGCGGACGACATCGGCATGCAGCGCATTGTGGTTGCCCTTAAGGGCGAGAACATAATCGCCGCCCTGCTCGATGATGCGCCGTCCGATGTCGCGCTGGCAATTGAGAGCGTCGGTGGTCACGATCGTCCCGTTTAAGCGTCAACATTTCCAAAAGCTTGACGACAGCGGTGCTTTCCTTGGTCTTGGCTGTGGTGGCGATCTGGGCGAGCACCAGCCGGGTGTCGCAGCACCACGCGCTGATCATGTGCAGCGCCGAGCCCGGATGAGCGGGGTCGGCGGGCCGCCGCAGCACCTTGCCGTCGATTGCGATGACGCCGGTGCACGCCTCGCTGAAACGCGCCATGAACTTCTGAAAACAGGCGCGAAACTGGTCGGGGTCGAGCTGACGAAACACGCGGCTGAAGGTGTCGTGGCTCGGCACCCCGTTCTTCAGCTGCAGAAAGCTGCCGAGGAACTCCTGCTTGGCTTCGGCGAAGACCGCCATGTCGACCGCCGTCTGACCGCCCGCCAGGACCGCGCACAGTGCGATCATCAGGATCTCCGGCAGATCATGGCGTTTGGCGTTGGCGCCTCGCGGGTCTTTCACATCGTCAAAGCAATCGCCTAAGCCCTGCATTGCCCCCTCCGTCGCGCCGCACCGACCTCGCCGCGCCCGTCGTTGACGGGCTGCCGGCGGCCCCGCGTCGGGTTCTTTCAAACTCGGGCGAATTGCTGAGGGGGCATGCGGGCCATGATGATTAACAGCGTCAGTATGGTGGTATGAGATATCGACGCGGCCTGCCGTCGCCGCGAATTCGGTCCATCTGAAGTTACGGCGAAGGATCCAAACTATCGGCTCAAAATCCGACTGTTCAGGTGTCGTCGGATCGCGACAAGGCAGATTGTTCGTGCTCCTGCAGCTTGGCGCGAATGCATCTCGTTTATCGGGGTGAGTGGTTCCACATCGAGAATTTCCGGCGTGTTTGTTTTCTCTCTTCGAAATGAAAATTTGCGATACGCGTGGTCAGCGAGCCGTCGTCAACTTCGTCAACTATTCGTCAAAAATGTATTCGACGAAAATTTAACTGAATTTTTCATCGCTCGAAACGCACGCGGTTTGCGATTAGCGCGGCCGCGCCTGACGCCGACACTCGCGGAGGATCCAGCGCCGTCGCATGGATCACCCCGAGCGCGGCAGCGCGCAAAATCCGGCAGGTGGAAATCCCTGGTTAATATTTCTCGCGGAGATTTCTGTTGACGCTGCTTAGGACGCTTCTTTGACGCAAGGCGCGATAACCTTGCTAAAAAGGACGGCGGCGGTCGCGGTGTTGCAGCGCGGCAAACGCTTTCGCACCCGGCCGGGGCCGGCCAAACCGGGGATGACTACAATGTTGATCAACAATCTCGCATGCTCGACGACTGACGGGGTGCGGCGCTTGTCCGCCGCCGTGACGTGGGAAGATCGAGACTTCCCCGCCCAGGAACTTACCTTTGAGATCGGCGAGCCGGTGAGCGAGGCAGGTTCGGGCGAACCGGATGCGAACCTCGATCCATCGCCGACCAGCCATGTCCTCTGCGCCGACGCCTTTCTCGCCGCCTGCTTTCCGCTGGCCGCGGTTCACGGCGAGGCGAGGCTGCGGATCGAGGGTGCGACATGCCCGATGCTGGCGGAAGGGCTTGCGCACGGCATACGCTTGGTGGTCCAGCTGGGGCGGCATGCCCGCCGCGGCGCCGCAAATCGAATTGCCAAGCGGCGGCCGTCCTCCTGCCGCGGACGGACCGCGCCGCGCCGTCGCCCTGCTGTCAGGCGGCGTCGACAGCCTCCACTTGCTGATGCGAAATCGTCAGCTTTATCGACCCGACGATCCCGCCTACATTCGCGACGCGTTGTTTATGCACGGGTTCGACATCGGCAAGCGAGCTCGCGACCCCGAGAGCGAACGTTACCGGGAGGCGCTCAGGCGGCTCGAGCCGGTAGCCGTCGAGATCGGGCTGCGCCTGATCCCGTGCCGCACCAATCTGCGCCATTTGCCCTCGAAGCCGGGATTTTGGGCGAACCGACACAGCGGCGCGGCATTGGCGGCCGTCGCCCATGCGGCAATCCTCGGGCCGAGCCTTTTTGTTCATCGGCGGCACATATCATGTCTCGACCCCGGTGCCGGTCGGTTCGCATCCGGCGGTGGACGGGTTGATGTCGAGCCAACGTGTGAGCGTCATCCACGATGGTTCGCGCTTTTCACGCCTCGAAAAAGTGCGTGAGCTTGCAGCTTGGCCGACGGCCCTTGCGGTGCTGCGGGTGTGCCCGGAAGGCCCCAGCGGCAGAGCCAATTGCGGGCAGTGTGAAAAATGCCTGCGCACCCGCCTCGAGCTCCTGGCGGCCGGGGTGGACGAGACGGCGTCGTTAGGGCCGAGCTTGACCCCGATCGAGCTCTGGGATGCTGCCGTCCCGTTTCCGATCAACCATCGTGCGGTCAGATATGACGATCTGCTGCCGCCATTGCGCGCCCGCGGGTTCGACGCGTTGTGCCGCGTACTCGAGGGCAAAATCGACGCCTACCGTAACAGGATCGACAATTCGCCCAATTGGGCCGACAACCGACCGCCGTTGACCAAAGTGGGTTGACAGGGACTATTTTGTTGATCACGGCCGATGTCCACGACAAGATGGCCGTGATCGGCGTTGAACCTTTGGCCATGCGTTAGGACAACAGTTATGGCATTGCTGATCGGCCTGCTCGGACCTCTGGTCATCGAGCACGACGAGCACCGTCTCGGGAAAGTTCCACGCAAGGCACGGGCGCTGATGGCCTATTTGGCGGCGCAGGGCGGTCGCCCGGTCAGCCGCGAGCGGCTGTCCGATCTATTGTGGCCTTATCAGGGCTCGGATCAGGCGCGCCACAGCCTGCGCAATTGTCTACTGGAGCTGCGCAAAGCATTGGGGCAAGGCGCCGGAACTTATCTGGCTGCGGAATTCGCCAATTGCCGGTTGCAGGATATCGAAACTGATGTCGACCAGTTCGAGCAGCTGTCCCGCTCGAAGGACCGCTCCGAGCTGGCTGCCGCGGCAGAGCTTCACCGCGGCGAGTTTCTCGCGGATTTTGTCATCAACTCCGAGCCGTTTCAGGAATGGCTCGCCAGCGAACGCGACCGCACTCTCGACTTGATTTGCGGTATCCTGCAACGGCTGACGGCGTTGCAGGACGAGGCGGGGGAGCACGAAGCGGCGATCAAATCCGCTCGCCGTCTGGCAGCGCTCGATCCGCTTTCGGAGCTCGGCCAGCGGGCTTTGATCCGCGCCTATGCGCGCGCCGGTCGCCGCCCCGAGGCGTTGCGGCAATACCGAACTTGCGCCGATATTCTAAAGCGTGAGCTCGGCGTGGCGCCCGACGCCGAGACCCAAGCACTGGCCAACGAGATCGCGCAGTCGGGCAGCCTCGGCGATCCGGCGGGCGGTCACCCTGCCGAGCGAGCGCCGGAGCTTCGCCCCACCGCGCCCGATCGAATGTCCGCCAAGCGCGGCGCCGTTGCGGCGCTGACGTCGCTCTCGGAAATCGCCAGGCTGCAGTGGCCATGTCTGCTGCCGAGCATAAGCGTCGCCGTAGCGCCGCTGCGCAATCTGACCGGCGACCCCGAGCAGCAATATTTGATGGAGGCGTTCACCGACGACCTCGTCACCGACCTGCTGCGCCACGGTCCGGGCCTGTCGCTGGCGCGCCTCGCCGACGATCGGCGTGCGTCGGACAAACCGTCTCGGATCGCCGGCTCGGACGTCGAATACCTGGTTACCGGCAGCGCCCAGCGCAACGGCGCGCAGACCTTGCGGGTCAACGTGCAGGTCACCGACGCCGCGACCGCGGAATACCGCTGGGCGCGCCGCTACGAATTCGACCCCAACGAGCTCGGCCCCGTCCAGACGCGGATCACCCGTCAGGTTTCGCGGGAGGTCCACGCCCTGCTGCTGCGCGAGGCAAGCCGGCGCGCCTTTGCCAATGCCGGGGTCGAGATCGGCGTCAACGAATGTCTGATCCAGGCGCGGGGCGTGCTTAAGGGCAAGATGCGCCCTGAGCTGACCGCGGAGGCGCAACGTTGGTTTCTTGCAGCACTGGCGCTCGACCCGCAAAACCTGGAGGCGCTTATCGGTCTGGCGCGCACTTGCCAGCATCTCGTCAGTCAACCCTGGTGGGGGGATTCGAGCGCCGCCACGGTGGCGTTCGACCTCGGCCGAGAGGCCATCAACGACGCGCTGGCGCTGGCGCCGCAGCATCCCTTCGCCAACTGCGTCAAAGGCATGCTGTGCTCGGCCGGCGGCCAGCTGGAGGAGGCGGCGGAAGCCTTTGACAGATCTCTGGCCGCGGATCCGCGGCTCGGCGTCGCCCATGGCTTTGGCGGCTACAACGCCGCGTTTCTCGGCCATGCCGAGGAGACCTTGCCGGCGGTGGAGCGGGCCATGCGCTTTGATCAGACCGATCGTCGGCACAGCATCTTCTTTTTTTTCGGCGGGTTTGCCGAATTGCTGCTCAACCGAACCGAGGTGGCGATCCCGCTGCTGCAGCAGTCTTTAGATCGCAATCCGAGCTATGGCGGCGCCCAGCTGTTTTTGATGGCGGCGCTGGCGCTGACCGGCCGCAAGGCCGAAGCGGCGCGGGCCGCCATCGCGTTTCGCGAGCAATACCCGGAATCGCGCGCGAACGACTTCGAGCAGCTCTGGCTGTCGCGCTCGACATGTTCCGCTTATCGCGCCCAGATCGACCCGGTATTCGAAAAGATCCGCTCCCTCGGCGTCGGCGGCTGATCGCGCCGGCCGAAAACCCGGTCGCCGTCCGCCGCGCCGTCACCGCGGCCAACGCCTCAGGAAGGAGGCGGTGACCACGGCTCGGGGGCGCGCGGTTCGAGATCGGTCACGACGTCGACCACGACCGGCTCGGCGGCGGCGAGAGCTTCGCTCAACGCCGATGCCAGCTCGGCCGGATGCTCGACGCGGATGCCGCGCACGCCAAAGCTGCGGGCGACCGCGGTAAAGTCGGTCGGACCGAAACGCACCAGCGCCTCGCCGCGGCCCGGCCGGTTCCCGGCAATGCGCCGCACGCCGGTGAGGTTCTGGCCGAAGCCCGAATTGTTGTTGACGACGACGGTGACCGGGATGCCGCAGCGCCGCGCCGAATTCGAGCTCGGCCAGATGATAATAGAAACCGCCGTCGCCGGTAAAGCACAGGACGTTGCGGTCCGGTGCGGCGCACTGGGCGCCGAGGGCCGCCGGGAACGACCAGCCCAATGACCCCGCGGCGCGCAAATAGGTCTGCCCGGCGCCGTTGAAGTCGATCATCGTGCCGGTCCAGATCCCGGAATACCCGGTGTCGGCGACCAGGATGCCGTCCGCCGGCAATGCCTTGGTCACTTCGGCGCAGAGCCGCTCGACCCGGATCGGCGCCCTGTCGTCTTCGGCGAGCAGTTTCATCGTCGCCCGCCAATCGGCGACGATCCGCGCCGCCTCCTCGGCAAAGCCGCGGTCACGCGCCGGGCGCCCGACGGCCTCGGCCAATCGGGCAAGCGTCGCCTTGGGGTCGCCGACGACGCCGATCGTGTTCGGGTAGCTGCGCCCGATTTCGAGCGGGTCGGCGTCAATCTGGACGATTTTGGTGGCGAGCGGCGGGATGGTCCAATTCAAGGTGACCTGGTCGCCGGTGTCGCAGCCGACATAGAGCACCAGATCGGCGCTGTGGACGATGCGGTTGGCGGGCGGCGCCGAATAGCTGCCGGGCACGCCGACATGCAGCGGGTGACGGGTGGAGACGATGCCGCGGGCGCCGAGCGAGGTCGCGATCGGCGCCGCCAGCGCCTCGGCCAGAGCCAGCAATTCGGGCCCGGCCTGCGACGACGACGCACTGTCGCCGGCGACGATGACGACGCGGCCGGCGGATTTCAGCGCCGCCGCGGCGCGCTCGATGTCATGCGCGTCGGCGACCGGCCGATGCGCCGGAATGCGCCGCGCCTCGGGGTCGACAAGGACCGGCTCGCTGGTCTGGCCGAGCTCGATGACGTCGCCCTGCAGGCCGCAGAAATCGAGATGGGTCGGGCGCGGCGGGTCGGCCAATGCGGCGCGCCAGGCATGCCGCAGCAGCCGCGGCAGCTCGGCCGTCGAATCGACCGGCGCCGAGAATTTGGTGACGGCGGCGAACAGCGGCGCGTGGGGGATTTCCTGATAGCTGTTGCGGTGCTGGAACGAGGGCTCCTTGCGGCCGGTCAATGCCACGACAGGGGTGCGCCCGAGCCAGGCGTCCTGCAGGCCCGAGGCAAGGTTGGCGGCCCCCACCGATTGCGCCATGCACACCCCGGGCATGCCGGCGACGCGCGCGTAGCCGTCGGCCATATAGGCCGCCGCCTTTTCCGAGTGGGCGAGGACGCGGGTAACGCCGAGCTCGTCAAACTCCAAAGGGTGCGGCGCATCACCAACTCGACAAAAAAGACGTGCGTCATGCCGGTGCCGGCCACAGCCCGCGCCAGCCACTGGGCGCCGTTCATCGTCGATGCTTCGCTCAATTCTCGTTTCCTCCCACTGCCTCGGCAAATGGCTCAGAGGGTCAGGCCGCCATCGACGATGACCGTCTGGCCGGTGATCATCGCCGCCCCGGCGCACAGAAAAAAGATCGTCTCGGCGATGTCCTCGGGTGTGCAGGCGCGCCTCAACGGCGTGCGCTCGATCGAGGTCTGTTTACGGTCGGCCGGCCAGTCCCTGTTCCACGGGCTCTCGACAAAGCCCGGCGCCACCGCATTGACCCGGATTTCCGGCGCCAGCGTGCGCGCCAGGCTGCGGGTCAAATTGATCAGCCCGGCCTTGCTCGCCGCGTAAGGGATGCTGCTGCCCGATCCCATCACGCCGGCGATCGAGGCGGTGTTGCAGATCGCCCCCCGCGCCGCCTTCAACGCCGGTGCGGCGGCATGGGCGCAGCGAAACGGGCCGATCAGGTTGGTGGTCAGGATCGTCGACCAGAAATCCTCGGTCAGCGCGTCGAGTTCGGAAAACGGAATCGGGGTCGGCGTCGCCGGGGTCCCGGCGTTGTTGACGAGAAAATCGAGCCGGCCGAGCGCCTCAACCGCGCGCCCGACCATCGCCTCGGCCTCGCCCGGCCGCGACACGTCGCCGGGAGCGCCCACGACGCGCCGGCCTTCGCGCGTGAGCCGCTCGACCGCCGCCGGCCCGCGCGCATCGCCGGGCAAATGGTTGAGGGCGACGGCGGCGCCGCAACGCGAGAAGATTTCGGCCGCCGCGAGGCCGATGCCCGAGGCGGCGCCGGTCACCAGCACCGTCTTGCCGGCGAGATCCGCACTGATCATATCGGGCGCCTTTGCGGAGGTTGACGATCACCAAAGCATGCGCCCGCCGGAGCGGCTGTCAAGCTGTCGGCAACGCATGCCCGAACCCTGATGCCCCGGAGGTGAGACACGGGAGCGGCCTCGTTTCTACCATCTGCCGTAACGGACGATATACCAAGCCAATCCGATCAGCTCGTGCATCGCGTAGTAGCTGTTGACCAGCGCCGGGACTTGCGGAAATACGATCGACGGCGCCAACCTCAGCGACTGGCGTTCGGGCAGCGGCGCCGCGACCACCGGATAGCCGACCGCATAGAACGACCACAATGCCCGCGCCATGTGCCACGGGTTGGTCACCACCAGCGCCGAGGATATGCCCGCACGGCGCAACATCTCGGCCGAATACAGCGCATTCTCGTAGGTCGTCAGCGAGCGTTCCTCGCGCCATTGCGCCGGCCGGTGAAAATCGGAGGCGAGCGACTCGGCCATCATCCCGGCCAGAGAATTGTCGGCGCCTTCGAGCCAACCGCCGCTGACCAAAATCGGCAGGCCGGTGCGGCGCTGCAGGCGGGCCCCCTCTGCCACCCGCTCCAACGTCAGCGGACCGACAACGTCCTTGCCGCCCGCGGTGTTGCTGTGCCGGTATTCGGCCGAGAGAACGACGATGGCGCCGGGCGGCGTCGGCGACGGCAAGCTCGGGACAATGCCGGCGAGCTGGTCGGCGGCGCGCATCAGCAGGTAGCTGACCCCGGCGTCGAGGCGAGATAGAGGCACGCCACCGCCGCCGTCGCCAGGACGAGCCCTGCCCGTCGCCAGCGCCAAGCGGCGACGACCCCGAGCATCGCCAACAGGATGAACAGGTTGGGCGGGATCAGCGACGAGTACGAGATCCACTGCATGGGCGTCCGGGCAGCCTCAGGCGGGCGGCGCGAGCGCTTGGCCGCGCAGCCGGTGATAGAGCTTGGCGGCTTCGCGTTTCAACCCGGAACGCAGCCCGCGGCTGGTGCGCGGGTTGGCGGCGGCGATCCCCCATCGCTCGCGCCGCCGCGGCAGCCAGAGCTTTTTGTAGGGGTCGTCGCCGCGGCCAAAGTTGATCTCATGCGGATGGTCGTCGCCGAGCACCCACTCGGCCATCGCCATCGTCAGCAGGGTCCCGAGCGAGAACTCGTCGAACCGCTTGTCATGGGCGAGCTTGTAGATGACCGCACGGCCGTTCCACACGATCCAGAACTGGGCCGCCGCCGGAACGCCGTCCAGGGTCGATATGCCGAGGCGCAGCACCCGCTTTTCAGCCGCGAGCCGGATCAGCGCGGGAATGAAGTGGGGAAACGCCTCGGCCGGTTTCCAGCTTTGGGCATAAATCGTATCGTAATCGGCAATCGCCTGGTCGATGCCGGCGGACCCGATGAAAAAGGCGGTTTTCAGCCGCCCGGTCCCAAGGAGCCTGCGCCGTTTTCGACCCCATGTATTGCGCAATTCCGAAGGCCGGGCGGCGACATAATCGGAAAAGCTCATGGCGGTGGTGTCTTCGTACCAGGTGCCGGAGGTAAACCCGCATTCGACGAGGAAGCCGGCGCGGCGCAAGGCGGTCGCCGCGGCGCGGTAAGCCGGGTCGCGCGGGTCGAGTTCCGAGAGCACGATGCCGTCCCAGCGTGGGGTTTCGTCGAGAACGGCGTCGAGGATTGCGGCGAACCCGGTTTCAAGATTGCTGTCCGGCGGATAGAGAACGCCGTGCTCGACACTATAGGCATTGGCGAGGCTGACGAGGCGCCGTCCGGCGCCGTCCGCGCTGGCATGGAGGACGAGGGCGGCGGGGAGCTTGGCCGCTCGTCGCTGTAGACGCGCACCTCGCTCGCCGGCATCACGCAATGGCGCGTCATCAACTGGTACCAGGCGGGCAAGGCGAAAAAGCTTGGCGCGCGGCGGCGGCGAAAATACCGGCGAGCGCGGCCGGCAATTCACCGAAATCCGGGTTACGGTACATTGGCATCAGGTGGCAGGCCCCAGCATGGCCTCATAACATTGCCGCGCTCGGGGATGGTGTCGCCAGTGCAGATCCTGACCTTCACGACCTTTATCCGAGTGCGGCGCGGCCACAGCACGGGATCTTTGTCGAAACCCGGCTGCGGAAACTCGTCGAGAGCGGCGCGGTCGCGGCGCGGGTGGTCGCGCCCTGCCCATGGTTTCCGTTCGCTTCGCCGCGTTTTGGCGACTATGCGACGATGGCGCGGGTGCCGCCGCGCGAGGCGAGGCACGGGATCGAGATCGATCATCCACGCTATCCGCTATTGCCCAAGATCGGCATGAGCACCGCGCCGCTCGCCCTGTTCGCCGCCGTGCTGCCTGGTCTGCGCCGGCAGATCGCCGCGGGCCGGGATTTCGATTTGATCGACGCGCATTATTTCTACCCGGACGGGGTCGCGGCGGTGATGCTCGGGCATGCGCTGGGCCGGCCGGTCGTCGTCACCGCGCGCGGCAGCGATCTCAATCTGATCGCCGACTACCAGGTGCCGCGGCGTTGGATCCGCTGGGCGGCGGCGAAGGCGGCTGGGCTGATCGCGGTGTCGGCCGGGCTGCGCGATCGGCTTGACGGCGCTGGGGACGCCGGCCGAGCGCATCAACGTGTTGCGCAACGGCGTCGATCTCGCGCTGTTTCGCCCGGGCGACCGTGCCGCAGCCCGCCGCGCGCTGGGCTTCACGCGGCCGACCTTGCTCGCCGTCGGCAACCTCGTCGCGCTGAAGCGGCACCGCTGATGGTCGAAGCGCTGGCGCTGCTGCCGGAAGCGGATCTGGTCATCGTCGGCGACGGGCCGAGCGCGCGGCGATCGAAGCGTCGGCGCAGGCACGCGGGGTCGGCGGGCCGCGTCCGGCTGCTCGGCCGACTGGCGCAAGACCAGCTTCCGCAAATCTACGGCGCCGCGGATTTGCTGCTGCTGGTCTCGACCCATGAGGGCTGGCCCAACGTATTGCTCGAAAGCATGGCCTGCGGCACGCCGGTCGTGGTCTCGGAGATCGCCGGCATCGCCGACATCGTCGCGGCGCCGGAGGCCGGCCGGATTGTTTCGGCGGTGACGCCACAGCGCCTCGCCGCCGCGATCCGCGACATGTCTCGCCTTGCCCCCCGCGCGAACCGCAACCCGCGCCTATGCCGAGAAATTCGACTGGCAAAGCACGACCGACGGACAAATCGCGCTGTTTCGCGAGATCTGCGAGCGATCCTCGAAGCGCGATCCGGCGACGGCCGCCGCTCATCGCCGCAGCACCCGGGCATAAACGTCGGCATAGCGGGCGACGCTGTGCTGCCACGAGCGCTCGGTGTCGATGTAGCGGACCGCGTTGGCCCGGATGCGCGGCCAGGACGCCCGGTCGTCCAATGCGGCCAATATCCCTTGCGGCAAGCCGGCCGGGGTCGTCGGGCGCAAACAGGTAGCCGGTCTCGCGGTCGCGGATCAGCTCGCGGTGGCCGCCGACGTCGGAGGCGGCGACGATCCGCTCCTGCGCCATCGCCTCCAATGGCTTCAGCGGCGTAACCAGCTCGGTCAGCCGGCGCGAGACGCGCGGAAAAACAAGAATGTCGGCAAGGTCGTAATAGCGGCCGATCTCAGCTATGCGGCACGCGGCCGGTGAAAACGACGCTGGGCCCGAGAGCAAGATCGCGCGCCAGCGCTTGCAAAGCCTGCTCTTCCGGGCCCGCCGCCGACCAGCAGCACGGCAATATCGGGCCGCCGGCGCCGCATCAGCGGCAGCGCCCGCAGCAGCAGGTCGAGCCCCTCATACGAATAGAACGAGCCCAGAAAGCGCGAGGACGTTATTGCCGGCAAGCCCGAGCCGGGCGGCAAGCGCCGGGTCCGGGATGTCCCGGCCCGCGGAAGGCGTTGCGATCGACCGCGTTCGGGATGACGGTGACCTTTTCCGCCGGAATGCCGCGGGCGACGATCTCCGCGGCGCAGGCCGCTCGCAAATCGTCGTCACCGCGTCGGCGCGGCGCAGAGCGTGAGTTTCGACCAGTCGGGTCGCGCGATAGCGCAGCCCGCCCTCGGCGTGGCTCCCATGGCTCGCCGCACCGTCTTCCCAAAAAGCGCGGACCTCGTAGACGACCGGGATGCGATGGCGGCGGCCGGCGCGGATCGCCGGCAACGCATTGAGGACCGGCGAATGGGCGTGCAGGATATCGGGCCGCACCTCGCGGATGACTTCGATCGAGACGGCGGCCGAGGTCGCCGACGATCTTCAAGTCGCGGACCCAGGGCAGCCGGGCGCCGGGCCCCGACGGCATCGGCGGTGCGCAGGAACTCCCAGCCGCCGATCGCGTTCGCGCGGCGGCCCCGGCGCATAATGCTTGCCGGTGGTCAGCAGGATCGGCTCCCAGCCCAGCGCCCGCTGCTGCCTGACGATACCCAGGGTTCGATAGACGTAGCCGCTTTGCAGCGGCAGCGAATGGTCGAGGATGTGAAGAATCCGCATCACCCGGATCGAGCCTTGTTGATGCGCTCCCGGCCATATACCAGGATCGCGGTGAGGTCGAGCTTACGCCGAAGCAGCTGCGTTTAGGTTAACCGGGAAGCAAAGGCATAGCGCACATGCGCGGTGACATCGCGTTTCGTTGCGAGCCGCTGCCGCCGACCGGCGAGCTCGAACGCGAATGGCGGGCTCTCGAAACCGTAGCCGAGCCGTCTTTCTTCATCTCATGGGCGTGGATCGGCACCTTGCTGGACACGGTTCCTGCGGCAAGCCGGCCGATGCTGCTGCGGGGCAGGTCACGAAACGAGACGGTTGCCCTGGGGTTATTGGGCTGCGCCACGACGCGCCGGCGACACGGGCTCGTCCGCGCCCGCGGTCTTTACCTGAACGAAACCGGCGACCCGCAATTTGACGTAATGACGATCGAGCACAACCGGCTGCTGACCGCCGCGGGAAGCGGGCATGCCGCGCTCGATGGGCTTCTCGCCTGGTTCGCCTCGCTTGGCGGGCGCGCCGACGAATTGCATTTGAGCGGCACGCGATGCCGCCTTTCCGAGGCGATGCTGGCCGGCCGTCGGCTGGCGCTCAGCGAGACCGCGGCGCCGTCATACTGCGTCGAATTGGGCCGCCTGGCCGACAGCGACGGCGATCTCGACCCGGTGCTGAGCGCCAACGCCCGTCAGCAATTGCATCGCGCGCTGCGTCATTTCGCGCGCTACGGTTCGGTGCAGCTGCGGGAGGCGGCGACCGAGGCCGAGGCGCAGCTCTGGTTCTCGGCGATGAAGGGATTGCACCGCGCGTCGTGGGAGCGCCGCAACCGTGTGCACTCGTTCACCCGCCCGTTCTTCGAGCGGTTTCACCGGCGCCTGATCGAGCGCTGCTTTGCCGCGGGCAATGTACAGATGGTCGAGGCGCGCGCCGGCGAGCGCGCCATCGGCTACCTTTACAATTTCTGCCATGGCGGGCGGGTCTATGCCTATCAAAGCGGGTTTGACGACGCCGATCCGCGCGAGCGGCCGGGCTACGTTACGCACGCGCTGGCGATTCGGCAGGCGTTCCGCCGCGATATGCGAATTTACGACTTCATGGCGGGTCGCAATCGGCTGAAGGAGAGCTTTGCGACCCGCTGCGAGCCGATGCTGTGGCAGGTGGTTCAGCAGCCGCGGCTGCGGTTTCGCCTCGAAGATTTGGGCAGGCGGCTGAAGCAAACCGTCCGGTCGGCTCAAAATTACCTCTTGCCGTCGTCGCGGCCAGACGATAGGGCAGGCAGTCGCCGTTTCACAGGAGCGTCATGTCGATCCTCGTCACCGGGGTTGCCGGGTTCATCGGCTTCCATACCGCCAAGGCTTTGTTGGAACGCGGCGACCGCGTCATCGGCGTCGACAGCGTCAATGATTACTACGACCCCCGACTGAAGGAGGCCCGGCTCGCCGAGCTGCGCCGGTTGCCGGGCTTCGTCTTCGCGAAGCTCGACATCGCCAATCCCGACGACGTCTTCGCCTTGGTTGCGGCCAACAAGGACCTGACCGGCATTATTCACCTCGCGGCGCAAGCCGGCGTGCGCTATTCGCTCGAGAATCCCTATTCCTATGTCGACTCGAACATAATGGGCACGGTCGTCATGCTGGAGGCGGCGCGGCGGATCGAGCGGCTCAGTGCGGTGACCTACGCGTCATCCTCATCGGTCTACGGCTCCAATCAGAAGCAGCCCTTCAGCGTCGACGACCCGGTGGACAAGCCGGTGTCGCTGTATGCCGCCTCCAAGCGGAGCTGCGAGCTGATCGTTCGCAGCTATTCTCATCTTTACGGGCTGCCGGCGACCGGACTGCGCTATTTCACCGCCTACGGCCCGTGGGGGCGCCCCGACATGGCCGCCTGGCTGTTCACCCAGGCGATCCTCGCCAATAAACCGATCAAAGTATTCAACAATGGGAGGATGGCGCGCGATTTCACCTTTATCGACGACATCGTCGCGGGAACAATCGCGGCGCAGGACCGCCCCCCGGCGGCCGGAGGCGCCGAGGACGAGGTGGCTCACCGGGTCTACAACCTCGGTAACCACAAGTCTGAAAAGCTCCTCGATTTCATTGCCGTCATCGAGCGCGCGCTGGGCCGCACCGCACAAAAGGAGCTGCTGCCCCTGCAAATGGGCGATGTCCCGGAAAGCTTTGCCGACATCGAGACCGCCCGCCGCGACCTGGGATTTGAACCGAAGACATCGATCGAGGACGGAATCGCTCGTTTCGTCGCCTGGTACAAGCACTATCACCAGATCAACTGAGCTGCGGCGCCGGCAAAATTCTCGGGTATAAAATTCTCGGGCAAATAAGGGATTCTTTAATTATCTTGACCGAGCTTTCCGAAATGGCTCGAGGGCAAGGGCATGATCGGAGCGCTGGACAGGAACCGCCTTGCCTGTCTAACGACCCCGGGGTTCGGGACAGGGGCTGACATGGAACGCGGATTTGCCGTCGTCGGGCTCGGCTATGTGGGATTGCCGGTGGCCCTGGCGCTCGCGCGAAAATTTGCGCCGGTAATCGGCTTCGACATCTCGTCCCGGCGGATCGCCGCGTTACGCGCTGGTCGGGACATTACCGGCGAGGTCGACGCTCCGGCGCTGCGCGACAGCACGATGCGCCTCACCGACGACCCCGATGCACTCGCCGCGGCGAGCTTTGTCATCGTTACCGTGCCGACCCCGATCGACGCCGAGCGCCGTCCCGACTTGACCCCGCTCACCGAGGCTTGCGCGCTTATCGGGCCGCGGCTCGAGCCCGGCAGCGTCGTGGTCTTCGAGTCGACGGTCTATCCCGGGCTTACCCGCGAGGTGTGCGGGCCGCTGCTCGCGAAAGCCTCGGGACTGAGGCAAGGCATCGATTTCACGCTCGGCTATTCGCCGGAGCGCATCAATCCCGGCGACAAACGGCATCGGCTCGAAACCATCGTCAAGATCATCGCCGGAGAGGACGAGGAGACGCTGGACCGGGTCGCCGCGGTCTATGGCGGGATCGTCGAGGCCGGCCTCCACCGCGCCTCCTCGCTCGAAGTCGCCGAGGCGGCCAAAGTCATCGAGAACACCCAGCGCGACCTCAACATCGCGCTGATGAACGAGCTGGCGATGATCTTCGACCGGCTCGGCATCCCGACCCGCGAGGTATTGGCGGCTGCCGGCACAAAATGGAATTTTCTGCCGTTCACCCCGGGTCTTGTCGGCGGCCACTGTATCGGCGTCGACCCCTATTACCTGACGGCGCGAGCCGAGGCGGCCGGCTATTACCCGCAGGTGATCCTGTCGGGCCGCCGCATCAACGACGGGATGGGCGGCTTTATCGCCCAGCGCCTGGTGAAGCTGCTGATCGCCGCCGAGCGCCCGGTCAAGGGCGCGCGGATCGGGGTCGTCGGCATCACCTTCAAAGAGGACGTGCCCGATCTGCGCAACAGCCGGGTCCCTGACATCGTCGCCGAACTGCGCGAGTTCGGAATTACGGCGCTGGTTGCCGACCCGCTTGCCGACGCCGACGAGGCACGGCGCGCGTACGACATCGATCTCGTGGCGCTCGACCAGTTCAACGGCCTCGACGGCCTGGTTCTCGCGGTGCCGCATCGGGTGCTGGCGACGGCCGGATGGGACCGGCTGTTCGCGGCGCTGGCGCCGGGCGGCGTGTTTGTCGACGTGAAATCGGCGGTCGCCCGCGACCGGGTGCCGCCGCACGTCAACTACTGGAGCCTCTGAGCGGCCTAGCGGTCCGATCGAAACGCTTGATTCCCAAGCGTTTCGTAAATCGGCCCACCAAATTCACAGGTTAGCGCAGCGCCTGGTACAGCCGCTCGTCGTACATCGCACCTTCGAGTGGTGTAATTTTTTGCCGGAAGTCGCGGGTCGGCGCGGCCATCAGGCTGGCGTCGAAGGCTTTGCGGTCGCCCCAGCTCTCGACCAAGGTGAAGTGGTTCGCGTGGCCGTCGACCTGCAGCACGTCGAACCATAAATTGCCCGGCATCTTGCGGCCGGCCTCGGCCAACGCCGTGACGAGGGCGGCGGCCTGGTCCTTGCCCGCCGGGAACACGTCGACATGGGTCAGGACGTAAACCGCGCCCCGGCCGCCATGCCCCCTCGGCCCGGCGATCGCGAAACCGCCGAAATTGCGGATTTCGAAGGGGCCGACGATGGTCGGCTTCAGCTTGTCGCGAAAGGCGGCGGTGGGACCGGCGGCGTTGTGGGCGTCGGACGCCGCCTTATCCCGCCACGCCTCGAAGATTGCAAAGCGGCTCGGCCGGCCGATCTCCTGAAGCCCTTCGAACCCGGCATTGCCCGGCTGCTTGCGGCTCGCCTCGGCGAATTGCCGGATCTCCGCCGCAACTTTCGCGACATCGGGCGCTGCCGCTTCGAAATAGGTCACGTTGAACACCGCGCCGGCGTCTTCTGCCGCATCAGCGGGCGCGGCCGCGGTGAGGACCATTGAGAACATCCCTAAAGCGATTGGGAAAAGCCAACGCATGCGTTTCGCCCCCGTGTTGTGGACTTGCCACTTGCGCCGGAGGCTACGCGCCAAGGCTGCAACAAATCAACCCGCTTGGTCGCCGACGCGAGAACTTCCCTCGCGCCGGTCGATCTCGACCGAAACCAATTCCACGCGTTCAGTTGGCGCGGTCCAGGTGGAAAAATTCGACACAGTTGTCGGCCCAGATCCGGCGTTTGTCGGCCTCCGGGATGTCGGCGTAGATCTTGTCGATCAGCGGGCGCGAATTGGGCCACTCGCATTCGATATGCGGAAAGTCGGTGGCGAACATGATGCGGTCGACGCCGACATGCTGGCGCTCCTCGACGGCGACGCGCTCGTACTGAACGCTGAAATAGACGTGGTCGCGCACATAGTGGCTCGGCAACTCCTGCAACGGCTTGAAGCCCAGATATTCCTGAGCCCAGCCGAGGTGGCGCTGATACCACAGATCCATGTGTTCGAGCCAGAACGGGACCCAGCCGAGCCGTGTTTCGGCGAAGAAGATTTTCAGCTTCGGATGGCGCTCGAACACCCCGGCCAAAACCAACTGGGCGATGCTGACCGACGGCGCCAAGCCGAAATTGCACAACCATTCGAGAAACGGCCGGCGCAGCCGCTGCATGATCACCGGGTCTTCTTTGGGATACTTGAAGGTCGGCTGGGCGGCGCGGACGCCGGTGCGATAGAACTGGACGTGCACGGTAACCGGCATCTCCATGTCGACCGCGGCAGCCCAGAATTTGTCGTCTTCCGGCGTCGGGTAGCCTTTGGCGTTTGGCAACGCGCCGAGCAGCACACCTTTCAGCCCGAGCTTTTTGCAATGCTTCATCTCGGCGATCGCGTCGTCGACATTGGTGATCGGGATGACGCCCATGCCGATCAGCCGGTCTGGGGCAACGGCGCAATATTCCTCGGCGAGCCAGTCGTTGTAGCCGCGGATGACCGCCTTATAGACCTCGTCGTGGCTGATGTTGCGCCAGAAGACTGGGCCCGCGACCATCGCCGCAAACAGCACCTCGGCATCCATGCCGTCGCGGTCCTGCTCCTCGACGCGTTGCTCGGGCGAGCCGGTGCCGGCGGCGTCGGCGACCTTGAGGCCAAAGGGCTGCCAGCTTCCCTCGGCTCGGCCGGCGCGCAGATCGAGGAAATTGGCCTCCAGCAACGGCTGGCCCTCGATCATCAAGGCGTCGCCGCCATCGGGCAGATGAACCGTATGGGGAGCGCGGTCACGATATTTCTCCGGCACCCGATGGGTCCACCGCTCCGGCGGAACTTCGAGGTGCCCGTCGCTCGACATCAGGTTGTATTTCCGCGCCATTTCCGTCTCCCTCGGTCATCCGGATGTCGGCTTATTGCCTACGCCGCTCGTTGTCTCTCAGCCTCGAACTATCCGTCGCCCGCCATCCCCCAGGATCGAGTCCCAGGGACCGCGGGCGATTCGCTCTTGGCTGCGTATTCCACCAGAGCGCCCGCTGGCGGGCAATAGGCGAGGCGTTCCCTGTCGGTGTATTTTCGCGGCCTGGATTTGGAACGGCGGCGGGAACTGACCGGGCCCGCCTCGCAAGCGGAACGGCGGCCCCGGCCCGGCCCGCGGATAGGAACGACGGAAGAACCTTGTCCGATACGGGACCGTTTCCGTCTTACTTGCGCCGGCAGGTCTGGGTTGCGGCGCTCGCAACCGCCTTGAGCGAGGCGGTGACGATGTTGCTGTCGATGCCGACCCCCCACAAATTTGCACCGTCGGCGTTTCGAATTTCGACATAGGCAGTGGCCGAGGCGTCGGCGCCGGCGCCCAACGCATGCTCGCGATAGTCGCCGATCGTCAGGGCGATGCCGCACTCGCCTTTCAGCGCGTCGACAAAAGCGTCGATCGGGCCGTTGCCGACCCCTTCGATCTGGCGTTCGGCCCCCTCGGCCAGAATGGTCGCGGCGATACGCCGCCGGCTCGGCGAGCCCGGCTCCGGGAACAAATTGTAATCGGCGAGCGCGATGCCGTCGCCGGCGAGATAGGTCGCCTCGAACCGGGACCAGATGTCCGCGCTGGTCAACTCCTTGCCGGTGCGCTCGGCGATCTCCTGGACCTGCTTTGAAAACTCGATCTGCAACCCGCGCGGCAGGTCGAGCCCGTGATCCGCCTTCAGCACATAGGCGACGCCGCCTTTGCCGGACTGACTGTTGACCCGGATGACCGCCTCGTAGGTGCGGCCCAGATCCTTTGGGTCGATCGGCAGATAGGGCACCTCCCACAGTGCGTCGTTGCGTTTCTCCAACGCCTCCAGCCCCTTCTTGATCGCGTCCTGATGCGAACCCGAAAACGCCGTGTAGACGAGCTCACCGGCATAGGGATGGCGCGGGTGGACCGGCAGCTGATTACAATGCTCGACCGTGCGCACGATGCCGTCGATGTCGGAGATGACAAGACCGGGATCGATCCCCTGGCTGAACAGATTGAGCGCCAAGGTCATCACGTCGACATTCCCGGTGCGCTCGCCATTGCCGAACAAGGTGCCCTCGACCCGGTCGGCGCCAGCCATGACGCCGAGCTCGGCCGCCGCCACCGCGGTGCCGCGGTCGTTATGCGGATGCAGGCTCAAGATAATGCTGCCGCGGTCGCGGATGTTGCCGCCGAACCATTCGATCTGGTCGGCATAGATGTTGGGCGTCGCCATCTCGACGGTCGCCGGCAGGTTCAGAATCGTCTTCCTGTCGGGTGTCGGGCGCCACACATCCATGACCGCCTCGCAGACCTCGACGGCAAAGTCGAGCTCGGTGCCGGTGAAGCTTTCGGGGGAGTACTGATAGATGACGTCGGTCTCCGGCATCGCTTTCGGCGAGATCGCGGATCAGCCGGGCGGCGCTGACCGCGATGTCGACGATGCCGTCCTTGTCGAGACCGAAAACGACGCGCCGCTGCAACGTCGAGGTCGAGTTGTAAAGGTGCATGATCGCCCGCTTAGAGCCGCGAATCGACTCGAAGCTGCGGGCGATCAATTCGGGCCGGGCCTGGGTCAACACCTGGATGGTCACGTCGTCGGGCACGAGATCGCCGTCGACCAGTTCGCGGACGAAAGCGAAGTCCGTCTCGGACGCGGCCGGAAAGCCGACCTCGATCTCCTTAAAGCCAAGCTTGACCAACAGGTCGAACATACGCCGCTTGCGCTCGGGACCCATCGGTTCGACCAGCGCCTGGTTGCCGTCGCGCAAATCGACGCTGCACCAGACCGGCGCGCGGTCAATGACCCGGCCGGGCCAACGCCGGTTCGGCAAATCGATCGGGGTAAACGGGCGGTATTTGTGAATGGGCATACTGGGCATCGAAAGCTCCTGGTGCGGAATGACCGCCGCTCGGGCGGTCGCGTCAGCGGTATCGAGCGACCCTACGGCCGACGGCAGCAATCAGCCCCGCCGGCCGCTGCTAAGTCGCACAGACAGCCGCCGCGAATCGGCTTTGGAAATGCCGCGCCACACAGCCGAATTGCCGATTGATCGAAACCGCGACATCGCGAAAACCGAGCGGAGCAGAAAGTTCCTGGCGAGGAACGGCGCAGCCTGGATCGGCGCCCGTCAGGACGCCGAGGCGGTAAGTCGCAGGTTTTCACACTCACAGGACATCAGCGCACCAGTTAACAGAGCCGCCTGCGCGGGTCAACTCTGTTCCGCCACGCCGGCTGAACACGTCCACCCTCGAGCACGGTGTCGCAATGCAGCCGGCAACCGCCGCACCGCCGGGATCGGAAGACAGGGTCGCAGGAGCGCGTCGGTCAGCCGATCGAGCCCGCATGGCCGGTCGCAACAAAACCAGAAGCGTCACGGATTGTCGCCTTTTTGCCACTGTTGCTGATAAACAACACTCGGGCGGAAAAGCCACGCGTGATGAGGGGCTCGATTGAACTCGGAGTCGGCGCCGGATAGTATTCTTTGCAGTGAAATTGGACATGCCCGTTGTATCGATCGCTCACCGATAAATAGTAAGGCCGATTGCACCTTATCGGTTCGCTTGCCGATGGTAACGAAACCGACGTGCATGCCCGGCAGCGTGCGGTCCAGTGGTAAAGCGGGGACATGGTCGCCGGTCGCGCGGTCTGAGAGGCGGGGGTAAAGTGGAACAAGCGTCCGAACATACAAACATCGTACCGTTTCCGCTGGCGGTGCACGTGGCGCCGCCGCGGATAAACGATGTACAGTTCGATGGTCAAAGCAAATATGAGTTTACGGAGCCAGAGTTGACGGTCTTGTGTCGTTGGTTCTCAGCTATGAAGTACGCCTTTCCTGGAACCGAAGGGGTGATGATCGTCAGTCATCAGGAAAATTACTCGGCAGTCGGGTTGTATAACCGGGCCGGCGGGGCTCCTAACTGCCTCGTCGCCAAACACGAAGCACGCGAGGGCGTGCGGTTTTTCTGGTCGACGGAATTCGACCCGCCGCAACCAATTCGCGATCTCTCGGAAATCATCAACGCCCACATTCGGGCGATCCGACCGCCGCGCAACGAGAAGGGCTGGCTCGACCCGGTCGGGTGGACGGGGGTCTACGCCTCGCGCCTGATCGCCCCGCAGATGCAGGTGATCTAGCCGTCGGACCCACCGGGAACATTGACGGCGACGCATCAAAGGCGTCGCGCGCGGCGCTTGGCCGGCGTCGCCCGACGCGCGCATAGTGACGGATGACCGAGTTTCAAAATCTGCGCGGCGAGGACGTGATCCTCGTCACGGGCGGCGCCGGGTTCATCGGCTCGCACATCGTCGATGATTTGGCGGCGGCTGGGGTGCGCGTCGTCGTTGCCGATTTGCTGCGTCTGGACGGCAAGTGGCGCAACATCGCCACAGCCGAGTTGCACGACCTGATCCGTCCGGAGGCATTGTTCGACTGGCTGGCGCATAACAGTGGCCGGGTCGCGGCGATTGTCCACATGGCGGCGATCTCGACGACGACCGAACCCGATGTCGACCGCTACGTCGCCGCCAATATCCAACTCACCCTCGATCTGTGGGAATGGGCTGCGGCCAATCAGACGCGCTTCCTCTACGCCTCGTCGGCGGCGACCTATGGCGCCGGCAACGCCGGCTTTTCCGACGACCAGAGCCCGACGGCGCTCGCCAAACTCCGCCCGCTCAACCCCTACGGCTGGAGCAAGCATGTTGTCGATCGGCGATTGATCGACGATGCAATGCGCGGCCTGCCGACGCCGCCGCAATGGGCCGGGCTCAAATTCTTTAACGTGTACGGCGCGCACGAGGCTCACAAAGGCCCGATGCAGTCGATGGTCGCCAAAATCGTGCCGGCAATCCGCGCCGGCGAGGCGGTGACGCTGTTTCGCTCGCACAATCCGCAATATGAGGATGGCGGCCAACTTCGCGATTTTGTCTATGTCAAGGACTGCGTCGCCGTCGTTAGATGGTTGCTGCAGCATCCGTCGGTCAACGGTCTGTTCAATGTCGGGACCGGAACGGCGCGCAGCTTTCTCGATCTGGTCGGGGCGGTCCACGCGCAGCTCGGCCGCGAGCCGAATGTCCGCTTTGTCGACACGCCCGTCATGCTGCGTGCGCAATACCAATATTTCACCGAGGCCGATGTCGGGAAACTGCGCGCTGCCGGCTTCACCGCGCCGTTCCATACGCTCGAAAGCGGCGTGGCGGATTGCATCGACAGCCTTTCCTGACAGCGGGGCAATTGTGGTTGTAGGGCGGCCGCGAGACCCGCGGTGATCGTCCTCGATGTTTCACGCCTCCTCGCGCGCGCCAGCCGTGCAACCCCGACCGGGATCGACCGGGTCGAGCTTGCCTACGCCCAGCATCTGATCGCCGCCGCGCGACCGGCGTGTTTTGCCCGAGCCCGCCGCTGGGGCGGTCCGGCGCTTTTGCCGCGACCAGCCGTCGAGCGCTATGTCGGGGCGCTCGCCTTGTTGTGGCGCGAGGGGTCAAGCGTCCGCCGCCGCGCGCAGGTTCGATGGGCGATGCTGCGCTTGCGGCTCGGAGGTCTCAGACGGCGGCAGCGGGCGTTCGCCGTCCAAATGCGGGGCGGGGCGCGACCAGCCCGTCTATCTCCTCGTGTCGCATCGCCATCTCGAAGATCGCCGGATGGTGGCCAAGCTCAAGAGCCGGCACGCCATGTCGTTCGCCTGCCTGATCCACGACCTGATCCCGATCGAATTTCCCGAATACGCCCGTCCGGGGCAGGACAAGCGGCATCGCCGCCGCATCGATACCGCCGCGGCGCTTGCCGACGCCGTAATCGTGCCTTCGGCGGCAACCGGCACCGCCCTCCGGCCTTATGTCGAGCGCGCCGGCCGAACCATTCCGGTTTTGATTGCGCCGTTCGGGGTCGACCTGGCGCCGGCCGACGGCAAGGGTTCGCTGCCGGATAGGTCGTATTTTGTCTGCCTCGGCACGATCGAGCCGCGCAAAAACCACCTGCTGCTGCTCAATCTGTGGCGCGACCTCGTCGCCGAACGCGGCGACAAGACGCCGACGCTGGTGCTGATCGGCCGGCGAGGATGGGAAATCGAAAACACGGTCGACATGCTCGACCGCTGCCCGGCGCTGCGCGGGATCCTGTCCGAGCGCAGCGAGTTATCCGACCGCGATACCGTCTGGCTTCTGAGGAATGCGCAGGCATTGCTGTTGCCGTCTTTTGCCGAGGGCTTCGGCTTCCCGCTGGTTGAAGCGTTGGCGAGCGGCACGCCCGTGCTGGCCAGCGACATCCCGGCGTTGCGGGAGATCGGCGGCGGGGTTCCGGAATATCTCGACCCGCTCGACGGCGCCGCCTGGCGTGCTGCGATCAGCGAGTATTCGTTGGCGCCTTCGGCTCGGCGTGAGGCCCAGCTGCAGCGCCTAGCCCACTGGCAACAGCCGCGCTGGGCGGATCATTTCGCCGCGATCGAGACGCTGGTCGCCGGTTTGGCGGCGGACGCCAGGAGCCGCTAGCCTGCCGACGGCCCCCGGCGGCTGAGATGGCGGATTACGGCGGCGAAATCGGTCGGCTCCGACGCGACCCGCTCGCTCTCTTCGCGTAGAATACCGACCGCCTCGCGGATCTGCTGTTCGCTGTGCTCCGCGGTCAGAAAAAACCGGAGCCGAGCCGCGCGCTCCGGAACCGCGGGGTAGAGGATGGGCTGGACATTGACGCCGCGGGTGAACATCGCCTGCGCCAGCCGCCCGGCGCGGATCGAGCCGCCGGTGATGACCGGCACGATCGCTGCGCCAACCGAGCCGCCGACATCGATCCCGCCCTCGCGCGCCAGCCGCAAGAACAGCGCCGCCCGGTCGTTCAACCGCCGCACCCGATCGGGCTCGCGTTCCAGGATCGCCAGGGCGGCAAGCGCCGCCGCCGCGGCCGGCGGCGCCATCCCGACCGAAAACACGAATCCCGGCAGGACAAGTTTCAGATAGCCGATCAGCTCGGCCCGGCCCGCAATGTAACCGCCGCAGGACACCAGGCTTTTGCTGAGCGTGCCCATCCAGATGTCGACCCCGCAGGGGTCGACGTCGAAATGGTCGGCGGTTCCAAAACCGCGCGGCCCGAGCACCCCCAGCGCATGGGCTTCGTCGACCATCAGCCAGGCGCGGTGGCGCCTCGCCACGGAGATGAAGGCCGGCAGGTCGGGGACGTCGCCGTCCATGCTGTAATGACCTTCGATGACCAGGAGCGCGTGGCCATTGCGCGGCCGGGCTTGGGCGAGGAGCCGGTCGGCGGCCTCGTGGTCGAGATGGGCGAACGGCACGCGCCGCGCGCCCGACAATTTGGCGCCCTCGACGATGCTGTTGTGGATCAACGCGTCATGGACGATGACGTCGTCGCGGCCGAGCAGGTGGCCGATCAACGTGACGTTGGTCGAATGGCCGCCGACGAGGGCGACGCTGTCCTCGGCGCCGTGCAGGCGCGCCAATGCCCGTTCGAGGTCGCGGTGAACCGGCCGCTCGCCGGACACCGGCCGGCTGGCCGAGACCGAGGTGCCCCAGCGGTCGATCGCCGCCTTCGCCGCCGCCGCGATTTCGGGATGACCGTTCAGCCCGAGATAGTTGTATGAGGCGAAATTGACGTAGCGGTTGCCGTCGATGACGGTCTCGGCGCCGGCGACGCCGTCGTGGACGCGAAAAAACGGATCAGCGATGCCGAGGAATTCGGCCGCCTCGCGGATCATGCGGATTTCCTTGGAGCCCTCCAGCGCCGCCACGCCGAGGCGGTCCCCATCGCCAGCTGAATTTGAGGCGGCCCGACCGGGCGCCCGGGTCGGGGCTCGCCTTTGCGCCGCCGCGGACACCTTTTCCAGCAGCCGCGCCTTTGCCAGCGGCGACAGACCAAAGAGGTTGTGCCTGGCCGCCACGGGTCTACTCCGCCGCCGCCTTCGGTTCCGCGGCGCCGACCGGCTCCTCTTTCACCGCCGCCTCGTCAAAAGATTCGTGGCGCGCCGCCAAGGCCGCGGCTTCGGCGGCTTCCCCGGGCGCCGTTGTCAGCGCACCGTTCAACCGCGCCGCGATCGAGGCTACGCTCGTCCCTTCGGCCAGCGACACCAGAGGCAGGTCGATTCGCAGCCTGGCTTCGAGCGCAAGCCGCAGCTCGACCGCCATCAGCGAATCCATCCCCAGCTGCGACAGCGGGCGCGCCGGATCAACGCTGTCCGCCGGTAATCGCAAGATGCGAGCGGCCTCCTCGGCGACAACGCTCCGCAGAACCGCATGCGCCGCCTCCGGATCGAGGCCGCGCAGCCGATCGGCGAGCGCATCGTCACCAGCCGACCGATCGCCCCTGGACTTGATATCGGAGAATAACGGCGTGGCCAGCACCGGCAGAAATCGCCGCGCCTCGCTCCAGCTCGCTTCGGCACAGCCGACAACCGGCAGCCCGCTCGCCAGCATCGCCGGCAGCGACGCCAAGGCTTGCGCGGCGCGGATCGGTTTGGCGCCGAGGCGACGCGCCAGCGCCTCGCGCGCCTCCGGCCGTTGCGCCAGATATCCGGCATCCTCGATCGGCCCCCAAGAAACCGCCAAGGCCGGCAGGCCCTCGGCCTGGCGGCGGCGCGCCAGCGCTTCGAGGGTCATATTGGCCGCCACATACGCCCCTTGCCCCGGGGCGCCGAGCAGGGTGGTCGCCGAGGAGAACAGCAAAAACAGCTCGATCGGGTCGTCACGCGTCAGCGCGTCGAGCGCCAGGGCGCCGTCGAGCTTTGGGCGCAGGACGGGCCGGCTGCCAGCGGCGTCGAGATCGGCCGTCATGCGGTCGCCGATCGCCGCGGCCGCATGCACCACACCGCGCAGCGGCGGCTGCGTCGCGCGGATTTGGTCCAGCACCGCCGCCAACGAGGCCCGGTCGGCGACATCGCCGCGATAGAGGCGGACCTCGGCGCCGGCGGCTTCCAGTTCGGCGACCCGGTCTTCACATCCCGGCGTCTCTCTTCCGCGCCGACCGAGCAGAGCGATTGCGCCGGCGCCATGCTCGGCCAGCCAGCGCGCCGTCTCAAACCCGAAGCCCTGGAGCCCGCCGGTGACAAGATACGTGCCGTCGCGCCGCAGCGCGAGTTCAGGAGCCTGGCGCAGCGCCAATCCGACGTCGTCGTCCGGAACCAGCACCAATTTGCCGATATGGCCGGACGACTGCATCAGGCGAAAGGCATCTTCGATCTCGGAATACCGAAAAACCCGGTGTGCAACCGGCCGGAGGGCGCCCTCAGCCAGCAGGGTCGAGACCTCGGCCAGCAGTGACCGGGCGAGCGCCGGACGACGCAGCGGCAGCTGGTCGACATCGATCGCGAAATACGAGATGTTTTGCCGAAAGGGCCGCAGATGCAGCCGGCGATTGACGTAAAAATCGCGCTTGCCGAGCTCGAGAAATCGCCCGAACGGCTTCAGCACGTCGAGGCTGCGTTCCATCGCCTCGCCGCTCAGCGAGTTCAGGACGACGTCGACCCCCTCGCCGCCGGTAATCTCACGGACCGCGTCCGCAAAGCCGAGATCGCGCGAACTCGAGCGCGTAGTCGGCCCCGGCGAGCCGCAAAAACCTCCGCTTGAGCGCAGAGCCGGCGGTCGCGATGACGACCGCGCCGCGATGCTTGGCGTATTGAATAGCAGCGAGCCCGACACCGCCGGCAGCGGCATGGACCAGCACATGCTCTCCAGGCAGCAGCTGCGCCAGCGTGCCGAGGGCATAAATGACCGTGACGAAAGCAACCGGCAGCGTCGCCGCGGCGGCGAAGCTGATTTCCGGCGGGATCACGGCGACGGCGTCGGCGACCGTGACGACGCGCGTGCCCAGCGCCGCCGGGGCGAACGCCATGACCCGGTCGCCGATCGCCATGTGGTCGACCCCGGCGCCGACGGCGCGGACGATCCCGGCGCATTCGAGCCCGAAAGTCGGCCCGGCAAAGCCGTCGATCAACGCCTCTTCGGGCAGCAGCCCCATTGCCCACATGACATCGCGGAAGTTCAGTCCGGCGGCATGCACCTCGATCTCGACCTCGCCGGGACCCGGCGATCGCAGTGAGCGGGGTTCCCATCCAAGCGAATGGAACCCGCCGGCCGAGCCACTCGCCAAGGTGAGCGTCTCCTTTGGCGACGCAAGATTGGGCGGCAATCCCGCCCGCAAGCGCAGGACGTGGCGCCCGTGCGGCGTCCACACGATCTCGGTTTCGGGCGTCGTCCCCTCGATCTCGTCGGCAATTTGCCTGGCGCCGACATCGGCCCTCGCAACACCAGGCAGATCGACAAGGCGGACCGAGAGCTGCGGCAATTCATTGCCCAGCACCCGGGCGAGGCCCCATAACCCGGCGCCGACGAGCCCGGTTTCCGCTTTTCCCAACGTCGATTGTTGGGCATCGCAGGTGACGACCCAAAGCGTCGCGCGCCGTTCCGCCGCTCGATGGGCGATGCGGGCCAGGGCCGCGACCTGCTGCGCCGCGCTGCCCGTCGCCTCTGCGGTTACGAAGAGCACGATCTCGGCGACGCCGTTCTGCTTGACGACGCTGTCCCATTCCGCCGGGTAATCGCCCGGCCGCACCGCGCCCACGCAATGACCCGCTGCTCCGAGCCGGTCGAGAAGTGCTCGGCGCAGCGGCGTATCCTCGGCTATCACGGCGATGGCGCGAGGCTCGACGCGGTCGTTTCCGACTGATGCGATGGATGGCGGCGCGCTGGCCCAGAGCACCGCGCAGGGCCACGGCGTGCGGCCGACGGAAGCAGCAGCCGCGGCGCGGAACCCTGCGGCCGTCAGTTCATTTCGCCATTCGTCGCCCGAGCGCAGCGGCGACGCCATGTCGCCCGAACGACCCGATAACCACCAATCGGCGGTTTGTCCGAACGCCACGTCCCAAAGCGCGTTGGGCTCCGGTTCGACGGCGAGAAAAAGTCCGCCCGGAGCGAGCCGACCGCGCAGCATTGCCAATGACGCAGCGTCGAGCTGCAAGCGCGCGCAGGCATTGACCGCCACGGCAATGTCGAAGCACGGCTGGATGTCGGCTTCGCTCGTCTCGCCGGGCGTCCAGGCCCTTGCCGAGGCGCCGACAAAGGACCGCGTCATCGTCGACAGCCGGTCGACCTGCTCGGGATCGGCGCTTGTCGCCAGATAGGTGACTGCGGTTGGGGATTGCGCCAAGCGTTGCAGGAAGCGGCGGGTCACATCGCTGTGGGCTCCGATTTCGAGAACGCGCAACGGCCGTCCCACCGGCCACTCGCGGGCGATCTCATGCAGCGCGTCGCTCAGTAGATCAATGCCGCCTGCGCTGGCTGGCGACGCCTTCAGCAAATGCTCGACCATCGCCGACGACAAAGACAGGGACGGCGCGGGCCCCTCGGCGAGGATGCGCGGAAGATTGTCGAGGGCGTCTGCGACGAGCGCCAGTTCGGCCACCAAATCCGGCGCATCAGCCAACAGCAGCCGCCAGATTTCGGTGGCGTCGGGGAGATCGTTTCCGTCTTGGAACCACCATTCCCCTTCGATCTCGACCGCGCCGCCCAGTCCTTCGATTGATCGCAGCAGGCACTCGGCAAGCCCGACCGAGGCGGGTGCGATCAGTTCCCGCGCGACAAGCTGAGGAACTGAAAATGCCGGTTCAGTCCCGGCCAGCTCGCGCAGCACCCGAAGAGCCACGGCGCCGACCAAGGCGTCGAGCAGCGGCCCCTCCTCGGATCGTTGCAGATCGTGGGGGCTGGTGGAGGCGAGCCCCTCAAAGACGGCGGTCGCTCGTTCCAGCGGCGTCGCGACGAAATCATCGACCGGCGGCACCGGGACCAGCGGCGCCGGGACCAGATCGACGTGAAACATGTGCTCATCGGCCGGGCTGCGCCGACGCAGATCGACGCGGCGAAACCAGCACTCCGTCAGCTGGGCGACGAGTTCACCCGCTTCATCGTAAAGACCCAAATCCGCCGACGCCGATTTGACCCCGACCCGCGTCAGCCGCAGCCGGGCGTGATCGCAAGGGCGTCCAAACGGCGCCGTAAGCCGCACCCTTCCAAAGCGCCAAGGCAGGAAGCCGGCCCCCGCCGCCTCCCGCCCGCCCAGGGCGAGCAGCGCCAGCAAGCCCTGCAGAGCCCCGTCCAGCAACGCCGGATGCAGCAGATAGGCGTCCGCGGGTTCGTCGATTGCCGTCTGGTCAAGATGCACGATCGCCTGATCGCTCCCCAGCAGCTCGACATGATCGACGGTTCGAAAGCGGCGGCCGTAATCGAGCCCTGCGTTGCGGGCGAGCCGGTAGAGGCTGTCGCCGTCGATCCGCCCGATGACCTTGGCGTCGGCCCAGGACATCCGCGCCATAGCACCGGCAGCAGCGATGCGGCCGACGGCGTGGACCGTCATCGGCTCGTCCGACAGACGCGGCCGGCTCGCCAGCTCCCAATCGCCGCCGTCGGGGGCGAAGGTCGTGCGCAACTCCCGCATCCGGCCTTTCTCAAACGGCAATGGGCGCCGTATTTCGACGTCAAAGGCCTCCAGCGCCGGCGCGTCCGGCCAACACCAACGGGCAGCGGCAAGCGCCGTCTCGATGATCGCGGCCGCCGGAAAGACCGCGATCCCTTCGACCGCATGGTCGGCGATCCAGGGCAGCAGCTGGTCATCGAGATGATTGAGCCAATACGGCGTTGCCCCGGCTCGGCGGAAGCCGAGCAGCGGGTGGTCGAAAGGCGGGCTCTCGAGTTCTGTCGCCTCGACGGTTTTGTCGAACCAGCAGCGCTGGCGATCCCACGGGTACAGCGGCAGGCCGCGGGGATCGGCTATCGCCGTTGAACTGTGGCGCCGACGCCAATTCGTAGCCCGCCACATAGCAGCGCGCGGCAATCGCCGGAAACGGGTCGGTGTCGCGGTCCTCGCGCGTCAGGCTCGCCAGCACGCGACCCTCGATTTCTGCACTACGCAGCCCGTCTACCAGGTAGGAATGCAGGATCGGGTTCGGTCCGATCTCGACAAAGATCGAATAACCCTCGCTGACCAGCGCAGCCAGGGCTTCGGAAAACCGCACCGGATTTCTGATGTTCCGCCACCAGTGCGCGGCGTCGAGCGGGTCATTCTCGACCGCGGCTCCGGTGACCGTCGACACCAGCCTTGCCGCCGGACGCTGCGACGACAGCGCGGCAAGGTCCGCCAGCAATTCCTCGCGGACCGGGTCCATCAGCGGCGAATGAAAGGCGAAATCGAGGTCGAGGGGACGGCACCACAGGCCGCGGCTGTGGGCCTCGGCGGCCAGGCGCTCGATCTCGGCTCCGGTCCCCGAGACGGTCACCGAGTGGGCGGCGTTGAGTGCCGCTATCTCCGCGGCGCTGCCGATCTCGGTAAGAAAATTGCGCGCCGCATCATGGCCGAGCGCCAGCGCCGCCATGCGCCCGGCGCCTTGAGTGCGCTGCTGGCTGCGGCTGCGGGCGATCACCACGCGTGCGGCATCGGCAAGCGACAACGCGCCGGCGGCCCAAGCGGCGGCGATCTCGCCGACGCTGTGCCCGAGGTGGCCGCCGGCGATGACCCCGGCGTCACGCAATGCGCCGACTACGCCGACCTGGATCGCGAACAGCAGCGGCTGGGCAATGTCGGTCCGTTCCAGCGCCGCGGCGTCGACGCCGTCCGCGATCCGCTCGGCGACCGACCATCCGAGTTCCGGAAAGAGAATTTCGTCGACGCCGTCGACCGCGGCGCGGAACGCAGCACTGGCGCCCAATGCCGCGCGTCCCATGCCGGCAAACTGGGCGCCGTTGCCCGAGAACACGAAAGCGAGCTTGCCCTCGCCGACGGCAGCGCCGGTCACCAATTCGGATGCCGACTGGCGGTCGAGAAATCGTTGCAGCGATTGGGCAATGGCGGTTTGATCGGCGCCCAGGACAGCCAGGCGGCGGCGATGATGATGACGCCCGCGGGCGGCGGCGCTCAACAGCCCGGGCAACCGCTCGTTCGGTGTGTCGGCGAGCAATGCCCGCCAGTCGCGGGCCAATTCGCGCAAGCGATGCCTCGGTGGCGGCCGAAATCAGCAGCGGCGCCGGTGCCGGCGACCGCGCTGTCGCCGCGGCGGGTTCCGGCGGCGGCGCAAGGACGACATGCGCATTGGCGCCGCCGAAGCCGAACGAATTCACCCCGGCGACACTGCGCTCTCTTGCGATGACGATCGGCTCGGCTTTGCGCACCAGCCGCAGCCTTAATGCCGCGAAGTCGATCTTCGGGTTCGGAGTTTCGCAATGCAGCGTCGGCGGGAACGACGCCGCGATCGAGCGCCAGCACCGCCTTGAGCAAGCCGGCCATTCCCGAAGCCGGCTCCAGATGGCCGATATTGGTCTTGACCGAACCGATCGGCAGCGGCTCGCCGCGGCGTGAGCCGAGCGACGCGGCCGACCGCCGCCGCCTCGACCGGATCTCCGGCCGGCGTTCCCGTGCCGTGCATCTCGAAAAAAGCGAGGTCGTCTACCGCAATGCCGGCGTCGCGATAGACCGACCGCAGCAGCGCGGCTTGCGCGGTGTCGCTTGGCAGCGACAAGCCGATGGTGCGGCCATCCGAATTGGACCCGGTGGCGACAATCACCGCACGGATCGGATCGCGAGCCGCGATCGCGTCGGCGAGCGGCTTTATGATGACGACGCCCCGCGCCTTCACCGCGAACATAGCCGTCGGCGCGCTCGTCGAACGCAAAGCACCGGCCCCGGCGCGACAGCATCGACGCCCGGCAGAAGCCAAGAAACGGGTAAGGCGTCAGCAGCAGGTTCACGCCGCCGACGATGGCGTTCGAAATTCGACCGACGCGTATCGCTTCGCAGGCGTGATGAAGCGCCACCAGCGCCGACGAGCAGGCGGTGTCGACGGCAAGGCTCGGACCATGCAGGTCGAAGACATAGGAAATGCGGTTGGCGAGAATGCTCAGCGCGTTCCCGGTCATGAAAAACGAGTCGCCGCCCGCCGGGATCGCCGAGCCGCAAATCCGAATAATCGGTCGACGACGCGCCGACATACACTCCGGTGTCGCTGCCGTGGAATCGGCTCGGCGGGATGCCGGCGTCTTCGAAGGCGTGCCAGACCTGCTCCAGCAGGATCCGCTGCTGCGGGTCCATCTGGATGGCCTCGCGCGGGGAAATGCCGAAAAAGGACGGCTCGAACCGGTCGACGCCGTCGATCAGACCTGCCGCCCAGGTGTAGCTCTTGCCGACCTCGCCCCGGTCCGGGTGATAAAAGAACCGGGTGGACCATCTTGACCGATGGCCAAATGTTATTGCCTCTGCTCGCATTTATTGCTCATTCAATTCTTGACAAGCCCAAAACTAACTGAAAAAAAGTGGCAGTATCTCCGCAAACACCATTCTCTCTTCAGATTCTGAAGCGCATTCCGATTCGGGGATCTGAGCAAAATCGCGGCGTCGCACCACGAAAAACTCGACGGTTCCGGATATTTCCGCAATATGAGCGCGGCGCAGCTTTCCTGCCGGCCCGCATTCTGGTGGTTTCCGACATCTTCGACGCGCTCGCTGCAAAGCACCGTACCGCGATGCCCTGCCGCTTGAAAAGGTTTTCGGCATCATGCAGATGGATGCCCCGCGCACTCGACATTGATTGTTTTGAAGCGCTGAAATGTTCTTCCGACGACGCTGCGGCTGTGTCGCGGATCTTCTGCGGCTCTCGAACGGTATCGACAACGCCAATACTCATTCCAAACCGGAGGCCTCTGTTTCATGTACCACCGTCTGATTGCCGCCGCATCTCTACTTGCCGTCTGCCTGCTCGCGCCGGGAGCTGCCCGGGCGGATGATTTTCTGATTAGCGGCGCCAGTCGCTCCGCCGGAACTGGTGCGACCTGGATCCCGTCCTCTACGTCCGCGCTGGGCGCGATGGCCATCAATCCCGCGGGGCTCGCCGTCTTGAGCGCCCCGTCCCTCGACTTCGGCGCTTATGGCGCATTCGCGACCGGCCGGTTTACCAACAGCGCGAACTCCGCCGGCAGCCTGAATTCCGCCGGTGCAGTACCGTTCGGCGCATTCGGGACCCCCATCGCGGCGGGCCGCTTCAGCATCGGAGCCGCCATCCTTCCGCAGCTTTTGAGCGCGGCGAACTGGCGCTACACGGATACTCCCGGAGGCGCGGGAGGCGTGAGCTACGGTCCGCTGAACAACAAATCGGACATCACGGTGCTGCGCGGCACCGTCGGAATGGGTCTCTACCTCGGGCCCCGCCTCCAGCTCGGCGCAACAGTCGGCACTGTTTATAACTCCAACACGCTGGAAACGGCCTACGTCTTTCAGACCAACCCCGCGCTCGCGGGATTGAAAACACTGCTGGACCTGCACACCAGCGGCGTAGGCTGGAACACCACAGTCGGGGCGCTTGTACATGTATCGAAGCGGCTGGAATTCGGCGTCTCGTACAAATCGCCCACAAAAGTGAAATCCACCGGCGATGCGACCGGCAATGCGGGCATTCAGTTCGCCGCCATCGGTCTGGGCGCGGCCCGCCCGGATTTTCGCTACGATGCCGAAGTCGACAATCTTTTCCCCAGTCGGTAATCGCCAACATCGTCTGGAGACAAAACAACCAGCTACCTGTTAACGCCTGACCGATTACGTATTGCTCTCGTTGTTCATGATCACCGGCCAGGCGCGACGGTGGATCGCGCACCTCAGCAATGGCTGTTTATGTCTGCTTGGTTCCGTTGCGTATTGTACGGAGCAGAACCATTCCGCCTGGTGCCGCTGCATCCCGCCACCGCCAGCATGCTCGACCGGTACGCTGCCCGGCGTGACCGGCTCTGCCCCACACCCGGCCTCGCGGCGTTGTTCATCGCCAGCACCGGGCAGCGAGCACGGCAGCGCGGGGTCCAGGAAACCTTCGCCCGGCTCGTGGTCCTGGCAGGCATCGCCACGCCGCCCGGGCAGCGCGGCCCCGGGTCCACGACCTCGACGTTGACCGAATGTGGTGGCCGCCGGGTTT
>CAVZJF010000036.1:0-26176 GCA_963775525.1 uncultured Alphaproteobacteria bacterium
CTCGATCCAGGCATCGCCCTCGGCCAGCGCCATCACATGGGCCTTGCGAATGGTCGGCACGGCGGCGAAGTCGAGGGTGGCGAAGGTCTTGCCGTGCGGCAGGCCGGATTTGGCCATATGACGGGCGATGCGCCGGGCTGCGCGCTCGGCCAGTTCGTGGTCGCACATCGCGGCGAGGAAACGTGCGCTGCCCCAGCCCTCGCGGTCGGCGCGGGCGCCGAACTCCTGCCAGATGCGGCCGATCGTCGGCAGGCGCAGTGCACTCAGCATCACCGGTAGCTTGGCGGCGTCGACGTCGCTCACGCGGCATCTCCCAGGGTCGGCATCCGCAGCAGTTCGTCGTAAGCAGCCAGATCGGGCGCCATCACCATCACGGCGGGTGCGGCGATAATCGGCGGGACCACGGCGGTGCGCGCGGCTTCGAGATCGGGCGTGCCGCCGGCGTCGAGCACGGCAGCGAGATGATCGGCGAGCACCGCCTCGCAGCCCTGCATGGCGGCGAGATGCAGTAGGCCAACATAAACCCGGCAAGCCTTCCGCGGATCGAGGCGCTGATCGAGCGTCTCCCAAGTGCGGCGGAAGATCGAGCTCGGGAACAGCTCGTCGCGGAACACCGAATGGCGGAAAGCCTGCGGCTTCCTGATCAGCGCACCGATCAGGTGGCGATAATCAACGACGCGCTGGCGCGGCCCGTTGCGCTTGAAGTAACGCCGGGCCACGGTCAGCACCGGCGTGGTGCCGAGATAGCAGACCAGGCGATCGTCATAGATGTGTACCTTCACGCGGCAGCCGACGAGCCGCGAGGGCACCGTGTAGAGGACGTTGCGCACCGAGATCGTGCCCGACCGCGTCACCGTCACGGTGGCGCTCGAAAAATCCGTGGTGCGGTGCGGCGGTAAGGGTAGGAGCGCGGCAAGCTCGACGGCGACCTCTGCGCGCCGCCGGGCATTCTTGCGGGCGATGAATTCCTGGAGGAAAGCCTGATAGGCCGCCAGGTCGGGAAAGTCCCGAGCGCCGCGCAGCTCGAGCGCCTCGGCAAGACCAGTCTTCAGATGGCCGTGCGCGGCTTCGACCGCGCCATTCTCGTGGCTGACGCCGGCGTTGTTGCGGGTCGGTTCCATGCCGTAATGGCGACAGAACTCCGCATAGTGCACCGCCTCGTCCTCCTGGCTGGAGAGGTTGCGGTACGCCGCCGAGAGCCGGTCGGTGCGATGCGTGCGAGGCACCCCGCCGAGCTGCCATAGCGCTTCCTGCACGCCTTCGGTCAGCGCGGTGAAGCTCTCGCCGCCGCAGATCGCCTTGACGTACTGCCAGCCGCTGAAGGCGAGCCAGAAATGGTAGAGGAGATGGGGGAACGGCTCGCCACCGAGGGTGACCCCGAGCCTGCCGCTGTCGGTGAAATCCGAAAGCGCTTGCAGGCCTGGCGGATGTTCCTGGCGAAAGATCAGCTCCCGTTCCGGCCCCTCGGTCGCCCGCCAATGCGCCACCCGGCGCTGCAGCGAGCGCAGCATGCGGTCGGGATAGCGTGCGGGATGGCGACGCTGAAGTTCTTCGAGCAGTGTCGTCGCCCGCAGGCTCGGCATGGCGGCGAGCATCGGCACCAGCTCCGCGCGCCAGACCTCGGCGAAGGGATCCTGGCGCGTGCGATAGCGCCGCGTCCGGTCCCGCTGACTGGGCAACACCGGAGCGCCGTCGATCCGGCGCCCGGTGCGCTCGCTGAAACCGGCGCGGGCGGCTGCCGCCGCCTGGCTCTGCCCGTCTTTGCGTGAGTCCATATACCGCCTGACCTGGCGGTCAGTGACCCGCTTGCCGGACATTCAATGTTCCCCCGCGATCGCGGGGGGAACATTGATCACCTCAGCCTATCAGCGAACCCCAACCGGCCAATGTAGTTGTCGTCAAGCGGCCACCGTAATCGTCGTCGCACACAAAGATCAGCTTGCGCCATTTCGGCGGCAGGAACGATGCCGGCGGGCGCTTCGGCAGGGCGCGGGTGCCATCGCGGTCCATCGCCTTGAGGATCTCGATCGCGGCCAGCACCGGGTCCTGCGGCACGTTCGACTCGAAACGGAATGCCGCCAGGAACCGCGGGCTGAACCGGCGCAGCACGGAATAGCGCTCGGCCGCGGTGACCAGGATATCTTGATCGGCGACATCGGCGACCGCGCCGATGATCGGCAAAGCGTCATCCAGCCGTTTCAGCCCGACCTCGCGATCGACGACCGCGACGCCGTCCTCGCCCGTTGCCTGCGCCTGCTTCAGCGCGGCGATGGTGCGGCGAAACAGCAGCAGCGCCTTCGCGACGTCGCGCTTGGTGGCCTGGAAGCGCCGCTCGTCCCGGTTCTGCGCCTTGCTGAACAGCGACCCGATGTACTTCTCGAACATGGCGAGCGTCGCATCGGTGAGCCGCGCCTCCAGGTCGGCGGTTTGCACGACCAGGATCGCGGTGCGGCGCGCCGGCTCGAGATCGGCGATGTGCTGGACGGTCATCACGGCAGTTTCGGCAAGCAGCCGGCCGAGGCGGGCCGGGTGGATTCGCTTGGCGCGCGCGGCATCGATGCCAAGTCCGCGCAGGTATTCAAGCCGATCGAGCAGTGCGAGCAGATTGGTCGGCGCCGGCGATTCGGCATACCCTCGCAACCAGGCAAAGCGGGACCGCCGCAAAGCCGGATCGAAGGTCAGCAGATTTTCGAGCGCCTCTCGCGTTGTGTCGGTCAGCCCCTCGGCCAGGGCCTGAAACGCCCGCTTGCGAGCGCGCACGCGCGCGGCGAGCCCAATTCGTTCCAGCACCGCCGCGGCCGGGACAAGGACGCGCTCGGTCCGCAAGTGCGCGAGCATTGCTTGCACGATCGGCTCGCCGCGGTCAGTCGCCCAGGCGGCGTTGGCGCCGATCTGCAAGCAAGCGCGCCAGTCCGCCAGGCGGAAGCTGCGCAGGCGCAGGTGTTGCTGCAGTTCGAGCAGATGCTCCCGCCGGGTCTCGGCCCGATGCGCGTAGTCTTCAAACAGCTTCGGATCGGCGCCCACCTGGTTGGCAACAAAAGTCAGCATCGCCGCCGGCGGCACTTCCGACGGTTCGAGCGGGCGGCCGGGGTGCCGAAGGGCGCACAGCTGGACCGCGAAGCCCAGGCGATTGCCGGGACGGCGCTTGGTCCGCACCAGCGCCAGGTCCTCGGCACTGAGCGTGCCGTGCTTGGCCATCTCGGCGGCTTCGGTGGGGATGCCGAACAGTCGCGTGCGCTGTTCGGCGGAAAGCAGGGTTCGGCGGGCCATCGGGATCTCCGGGTTGATGCGGCGGCCCGCTCATAAACCGATTGCCTTTCATGGCAATTCTGAAACAGGATTGTGAAAGCAGATTCCTGGGGAAATCCGATATCGCGCGATCCGATGCGCAAACGCTCGTTTGTGAAAGCCGGCAAGGGCATGCTGCTCGGCTACGCCCGCGTCTCCAAAGGCGACGAGCAGAGCAATGCCGTGCAAGCCAAGGCGCTGCGCGCCGCCGGCTGCCGCCGCATCTTCGAGGAGGCCGCCTCCGGCGGGCGCTGGGACCGGCCCGAGCTGCACCGCATGCTCGACCAGCTGCGCGAGGGCGATGTTGTCGTTGTCTGGAAGCTCGACCGCCTGTCGCGGTCGCTGAAAGACGTGCTCCACATCATGGAGCGAATCGGCGACGTCGGCGCCGGCTTTCGCTCGATCACCGAGGCGATCGACACCACGACGCCAGCGGGTCGCATGATGATGCAGATGGTCGGTAGCTTCGCCGAGTTCGAACGCGCCATGATCCGGGAACGGACATCCGCCGGACTGGCCGCGGCACGCGCTGAGGGTCGCATCGGCGGCCGGCGCAAGAAGCTCGATCCGGCCAAGCGCCGCGAAATCGCCGAAAGCGTCATCTCCGGCCGCAAGACGGGCGCCGAGATGGCGCGGCTTTACAACATCAGCCAGCCAACCGTGTCACGGATTGTCGCCCAGCATCGGGTGGTCAGCCTATAGCTCAAGGGCGATACAAAATCGGGACGAGTGGAGGAGCAAAGCAATGCCGGTCTCGAAGAAGCCGCGTTCAAAAGCCGCCCTCAGAACCTCGACGAAGACCGGCGCTGCTACAGCGGTGCCGGATCGGCGCGCGATGGAGAGCTTCATGGCGGCGCTCAGCGGACACCGCGGCGACGACGCGACGGCGAAAGCACAGGACGTGATGTACGACGCATGGGAGCGCACCACCTCCCGTTCCCGGATTGCGCTCGCCCATAAAGCGCTCGGTATCTCGCCGCTTTGCGCCGACGCTTATGTCCTTCTGGCCGAAGAAGCCCGATCGAAAACCCAACCGTGGGTCGGACGCAACTTTTGCTTTGTTGGACGACTGACCCGGAGCTAGCTGCAAGGAGATTTGCCATGCTGTCGCGCCGCGCTGTGATGATGGGTGCGTTAATGACAGGCGTTGTCCCTGCCGCTCGAGGACAAACTCCGCCGGCGGAGACCACGAGTGGGGGCGTAGCCGCGCGGACGATCCTCCGGTTGCAGAATATGAGCCTCGATGTGAATGGTAAGGCAGCTTCGGTGTTCACCATCCGCCAGCCCGATGGCACATCCGGCATTACCACCGATGTCGGCAAGCCGTTTCATGTCCGCGTCGAAAACAAGATCAGCGAACCAAGCTTGATTTACTGGCACGGCCTGACACCGCCGTGGCAGCAGGATGGAGTGCCGGGAATATCGGGGCCGCCGATCCCGTCCGGAGGTAACGCCGATTACGATTTCCCGCTCCGCTTCGGCGGCACATTCTGGATGCATTCCCATCAAGGGCTGCAAGAGCAGTTACTAATGGCCGCCCCGCTAATCATCCGCGATCAGCGTGACCACCCTGACCAGCAGGAGGTCGTCGTCATGCTCGCGGATTTCAGCTTCACGCCGCCGCAGCAGATTTTCGAGCAATTAAAGAAACCCAAGAAAATGACGGGTATGGCTACACCAGGTGGGGCTGCGGCCGCGCCGGATCTGAACGATGTCAAATACGACGCCTTCCTCGCGAACGACCGCACGCTTGCTGATCCTGAGGTGGTCAAGGTCAAGCCCGGGGCGCAAGTGCTGCTCCGGATCATCAATAGCTCGTCGATGAGTGCCTATCATGTTGATCTCGGTCAGCTCGATGGCCAGTTGATCGCCGTCGACGGCTTTCAGGTAAAGCCGATACCCGGCCGCTACTTTCCGATTGCCGTCGCACAACGCCTCGATATTCGGTTGAGAATTCCGCGAGACCCGGGCGCGCATCCGGTGCTTGCGGTCCTCGAGGGTTCACGCAATCAGACGGGCATCGTGCTGCTCGCTGGAAGCGCTCCGGTCGCGCGCATATCAGAGATGGCCGCAACACCCTCACCGGCATTGACCCTCGAACTGGAGGGTTACTTGCGGTCGACGACGCCGTTGAAAGCGCGTAATGCCGACCGAGTACACACCCTGAATTTAACCGGTGACATGGCCACATACGCCTGGTCGATCAATGATGTCGTATGGAACAAAGATGTCCCACCACTGCCGCTCGCTAAGGGAGAGCGCGTCGAGCTCGTTCTCGTCAACAAGACGCTGATGCCGCATCCAATGCACCTCCACGGACACGAGTTTCAGGTTGTTGAGATCGATGGCAAGCGCTTTCCGGGCGCGGTGCGCGACACGGTGCTGGTACCGCCAGGCCGGCGGGTCGTCATCGCCTTCGACGCCAACAATCCGGGGTGGTGGGCGTTTCACTGCCACCTCCTCTATCATCTTGATGCCGGCATGTTCACGACGTTTCGGTACGTCTAATGCCAAGTATATTCGGCCGGTGGGACGACAGCCTCGAGATGCTCGACGCCACGCTGCGCCGCATCGAGCAGGGCGAGATCGACGGCATCGAGGCCATCGACGATCTGCTCGCCGAGGAACTCAGCTTGCGCGAGAACCGCCGCGTCAAGGCGGCGCTGCGCATGGCCAGATTACCCATCCTCAAGACGCTGGCCGGCTTCGACTTCTCATTCCAGCCCTCGCTCGACCGCAATCGGATCATGGCGCTCGCCGGGCTCGACTTCATCAACCGCGCCGAGGTCATCCACCTGCTCGGGCCACCCGGCACCGGCAAATCTCATCTCGCCACGGCACTCGCCGTCGAGGCCGTTCGCACCGGCAAAAGCGTCTACTTCATCCCGCTGGCCGACCTCGTCGCCATCCTCGCCAAGGCCGAACGCGAGGGCACGCTGCGCGAAAAAATCCGCTTCCTATGCCGCTGTTCACTGCTCGTCGTCGACGAAATCGGCTACCTGCCGGTCACACCGGGCGGCGGCAACCTGTTCTTCCAGCTCGTCAACGCCCGCTACGAAAAGGGCGCCATGATCCTCACCTCAAACCGCGGCTTCGCTGAATGGGGCGAGGTCTTTGGCGATCCCGTCGTCGCCACCGCGCTCCTCGACCGACTGCTCCATCACGCCGTGGTCGTCCAGATCGAGGGCTCCAGCTATCGCATGCGCCAGCACGCCGACCTGGTTCCTGAGCACGTCAGATCAAACTCGCCCCTCAACCCGCCGCCCGCCCCAAAACGGCGCGGCCGACCGCCCCGCCAGCCGACGGAATTTTAAGTACCCACTTCTGCGGAAACTTCGGTGCCCGTTGACAGCAGCACGCCGGTGTAGCCCTTCAACAGCGCCAAGGCATAATCGCCGCGGCGTCCCGGCGCGTAGCTGTACACCACCGCCGGCGGCGCGCCGCCCTGCCACGGCCGGTCGTCGCGGGCGAGCGCCCAGAAGTAACCCGTCTTGGTGCGCCCCCGCCCGGGGTCGAGAACCGGCGCTGTGGTCTCGTCGACGAACAGCTTGGTCGAGCGCCGCAGCTCCTCGCGCATCAGCCGCCACACGGGTTTGATCTCGGCGGCGGCGTAGCCGGTCCAGAAGGCCAGCACTGAGCGATCGATCGTGATGCCCTGCCGCGCCAGGATCTGGGCCTGGCGGTAGAGCGGGCAATGGTCGGCATATTTCGCCACGACGACATGGGCGACCAGCCGCTCGGTCGGCAGGCCGCCCTCGATCAGCCGGGCCGGCGCCGGTGCCTGCACCACCGCCGCCTGGCAAATGCGGCAGGCGTATTTCGGCCGGCGGGTGACGATCACCTGGTATTGCGCCGGGATGACGTCGAGCCGCTGCGAGCGGTCTTCGCCGATCACATGCATCGCCCCGCCGCAGCATGGACAGGCGGTGTGTTCCGGCTCGACGACGACCTCGACCCGCGGCAGATGCTCGGGCAGCGGGCCGCGCCCGGCGCGCCGCTTCTCCGAGCGTGCCTTGCGCAGCGCCGGATCGGCCTTCTCCTGTTCGGCCTCGGCCTCGGCGACCGCCTGTTCGAGATCTTCCAGAGCCAGGTTGAACTGGTCGGGATCGAGCTTTTCCGAGCGCCGGCCGAACTGCATCCGCTGCAGCTGGCGCAGCAGGTGGCGCAAGCGGTCGTTCTGGTCGGCGAGCCGCCCGTTCTCGGCCCGCTCGGCATCGCGTTCGGCCCAGGCCGTCAGCACCAGGGCGCGCAGCGCGGCAACATTGTCGGGAAGGGTGTCGGGCGTCGCCACGCCCGGAATTATCCCATGCCGCCGGCGCCGTGCGATCCTCAACTTCAAGGTGAGTCAACATGACGCAGGCCTCCGATCGAGGCCCAGGAGAACCCTCAGCCGGCCACCTGCGGCCGCCTGATCCTTGGGGCGTACACCCGCCTCCAATCCAGTCCCTCGAACAACGCGGCCAGTTGCGCCGCCGACAGCCGCATGACCCCGTCGCTGATCGCCGGCCATTTGAACTTGGCCCCCTCCAGCCGCTTCCAGATCAGCACCAGGCCGGTCCCGTCATAGACCAGGATCTTCACCCGGTCGGCGCGTTTCGAGCGGAACACGAAGATCGTCCCGCTGAACGGATCCTGCCGCAGCACCGATTGCACCGTCGCCGCCAGAGCCGTCAGCGCCGCGGCGGAAGTCCACCGGCCGCGTCGCGATCAGCACCCGCACTCCCGATGGCGGCGTGCCGGGGAGAGCAGGGATCACCTCATCGCCTTCAACAGACGCAGCACCTTGCCGAGCAAGGCCAGCTCGACACCCGCCCTGACGCGCACGATCGCGCTGCCGATCTCGATCTCGATCGCCGCCGCCCCGGAACCGTCATCCGCCACCACCGGAACGAAGCCGGGCCCATGCGCGCGGGCCTCGGCCATCGCATTGGCAACCGCGGCGAACTCCCGCCGCCAGCCATAGAGCTGGTTGCGATGCAGCCCGTAGCGCAACGCGATCTCGCTCGCCTGTGCGCCGGGCGCCTGGCTCTCCGCGACGATCGCCGCCTTCTCCTCATCAGTCCACCGTCGCCGGCGCGGTGTCCCGGTCAGGACCTCCACGCGACGGAAACTGTGCCCATCAATTGGCAAATTACTTGGCACACGATCCCCCTGCCTCGATCAGACCAGGCAGGATCACCCCATCACCGTCTTCCAGCGCAAGGTGGGGGTCAGGCTCCGCTTACTGTTCAGCAGCGATGAAGAGATCTCTGGTGAACCCGACAAAGTCAGTGTGGCGGCTGAGCGGCCTTCCGACGTCGACGATGATGTTTTTGGTCAAGCATTTGCAAATATAAATGATCTAGCTGCAAACCGTGCAATACGCGAAGCAGGTAGAAAAACCAACCTGATTTTCCATAAGGCCAGTTTCGCGACTTTCCATAATCGAACATTCCGCGACTTTTGCGCGGTTAGGCGGATATCGCCTCCGCCAAACCGCAAACCGCTGCGTGGGCCGCTCAAAAAGCCGGGGAGACTGACATTTTCAAATTGGACGGCACTGACATTTGCACGTTGGGCCTACATTGATGACAACAGGCCCGGGTTTCGAGCTTGCGGTTCGGCTGACCGCTTCCCATGTCCCTGCCGAGATTAGCGAATATCTCTTCTCGACATCGCGAATTGGACGACCATTCCGGAGCAACTCTTGCTTAGCCGATCGCAACAACTAAAGCCTCGCGGCGATGATCCCGAGCAGGTCACCCGCGCGCGCCAGGCGGCCGAAGCCTTGTTCACCTCGAAACCACCGCCGGTCAGCACGCCAACAACTGACGACGACCGACCGGTCGACCCGCAAACCGCGTGTGCTGCCGATACTCTCGCCGGAAGCGCCCGCCCGTCACGAGGAGCCGCCCGCTCCCGAGCCGCGAACGATGCGCGAGATTCCGCGGTCGCAGTTCGTGCGCATCCGCACCTTGGTCAAGTACGGCATGACCGTTGCCCAGGTTGCCAAGGTCTACGGGGTTGCCGCTGACGAGATCGCGCGGATTTTGCGCCAGGTCTGACCGCTATCCGGTTTTGCCAATCACAGCGCGCGCAGGGGATTGGTCTGCGCGCCCCAACCCTCAACCGGAGGGGCGGCAGAGCAACAATGTCTGCAGGTGCTGCTCGACTTCCTGCGCGCCGGAGACACGCTGATCGTCACCCGCATCGACCGCCTGGCCCGCTCGCTGAAGGACCTTCAGGACATCGTGCACGACCTCAAGGCCCGCGGCGTGGCACTCAAGGCGACCGAGCAGCCGATCGATACCGGCACCGCCGCGGGCAAGGCGTTGTCAACGGGCACCGAAGTTTCCGCAGAAGTGGGTACTTAAAATTCCGTCGGCTGGCGGGGCGGTCGGCCGCGCCGTTTTGGGGCGGGCGGCGGGTTGAGGGGCGAGTTTGATCTGACGTGCTCAGGAACCAGGTCGGCGTGCTGGCGCATGCGATAGCTGGAGCCCTCGATCTGGACGACCACGGCGTGATGGAGCAGTCGGTCGAGGAGCGCGGTGGCGACGACGGGATCGCCAAAGACCTCGCCCCATTCAGCGAAGCCGCGGTTTGAGGTGAGGATCATGGCGCCCTTTTCGTAGCGGGCGTTGACGAGCTGGAAGAACAGGTTGCCGCCGCCCGGTGTGACCGGCAGGTAGCCGATTTCGTCGACGACGAGCAGTGAACAGCGGCATAGGAAGCGGATTTTTTCGCGCAGCGTGCCCTCGCGTTCGGCCTTGGCGAGGATGGCGACGAGGTCGGCCAGCGGGATGAAGTAGACGCTTTTGCCGGTGCGAACGGCCTCGACGGCGAGTGCCGTGGCGAGATGAGATTTGCCGGTGCCGGGTGGCCCGAGCAGGTGGATGACCTCGGCGCGGTTGATGAAGTCGAGCCCGGCGAGCGCCATGATCCGATTGCGGTCGAGCGAGGGCTGGAATGAGAAGTCGAAGCCGGCCAGCGTCTTGAGGATGGGTAATCTGGCCATGCGCAGCGCCGCCTTGACGCGGCGGTTCTCGCGCAAGCTGAGTTCCTCGGCGAGCAGATCGTCGATGGCCTCGATGCCGTCGATCTCGCCCTGCTCGATGCGGCGCAGCGTGGCGTCGAGCATCTTCGAGCGCGCGCGGCATCTTCAAGCCGACCAGGCTGTGGCGGATATTGTCGACGCGCGAGGATGCGGAGGCGAACGTCATGGCCGGCCTGCATTCGCGAGCTGCTCGCCGATCGCCTGGTAGATGGCCAGCGGCCGGAGCGGCACATGGTCACCGATGCGGCCAATGATGACCCCGCTTGCTGTGTTGGTCTTGCGTTTCGCGCCGCCGCCGGTGCGGTGACGGCGATCGATGCGGTACTGCTTTCGACCTTCGAGAACGGGATGCTCGGCAACGACCGTGCCGAGATCGAGGATGCGGATCAGATCGGGGAGCTGCTGGACCTCGACAACCCTGCGGGTGCGATCAGGCACGCTGTAAAAGTTGCCGCCGATCGCAACGAAGCCGTCGTGGCTGACGCGCCGCTCCAGCTTGAGCACCGCGTCAAAGCGATGCTGAGGCAGCGTCTGCAGCTCGGGCTGCTCGGCGTCAAACGCCTCGGCGACAACCCGTTGGGTGGTGCCGTGAACGCGGATGTTAGCAACGGTGTCGAGCCAGTCAACGAGCTGGACGTTGAGGTCGTCGAGACTGCGGAAGCTGCAGGCGACAAAGAAGTCCTGGCGGATATAGCTGAACGGCCGCTCGACTTTCCCCTTCGTTTGGGCCCGATAGGGGCGGCAAGCGCGGGGCTGAAAGCGATAATGCCGCGCCAACGCCAGCAGCGAGCGGTTGTAGGCGATGTGACCCTGGTCGTCCTCGCCGGTCACCGCGGTCTTCATGCGGTCGTAGAGGATCTCGATCGGCACCCCGCCGATCGCCTCGAAGGCCTGGATATGACAGCGCAGCAGCGTCTGTAAATCCTGGTGGAGAACGTAGCGCGCAAACAGGAAGCGCGAATGGCCGAGCACCAGGCTGAATAGCCAGACGACCCGGCTGGTGCCGGGATCGTCGGTGAAGTGGACCACAAAACGTGCGAAGTCGACCTGGGCCTGGAGACCCGGCGGTGTCTCGAAGCGCACCTCGTAGGGCTTCGGCCCGTTCTCCGGCCGGATTGCGGCCAGGAACCGCTTCACTGCGGTATAGGCGCCGGCATAGCCGAGCTCGCGAACCTCGCGGGTCAGCCGCGCCGCGCTGAGATCGGGGAAAGCGGTCACCCGCTCGCGCAAAAATCCCATGAAGGGGGCAAGCTTGCTCGGCCGACCCACTGAGCGCGGCCCGTAAACTGGCGCCTCGATGCCGCGCTCGATGTATTTGCGCACGGTTTTGGGGTCGCGCCCGGTCCGTCGCGCAATGGCGGTGACCGACAGCCCTTGTCGCTGCAGTTCCAGAATCATCATCAGTTCTCCAAGTTGGACCATCGGTGCCGCCTCCCCCGAGACGGGGATGACACCGATGTCGGCTCAACCATTCAGCCGGGGCTCGCCCCGGCTGAATGGTTGGAGAAACGCCAACCAGGGAATTTTCAAAGCCCACTTTCAGGGAGAATTGCAGGCCCGATGACAAGGCGTTTCTCGACATGCTCGGGGTGTTCGCCGAATTTGAAACCAATCTGCGCCGCGAGCGCCAGTTGGAAGGGATCAGCGCCGCCAAGGCGCGCGGTGTGTACAAGGGTCGCAAGCCGTCAATCGATGCCGGCGAAATCCTCCGCCTGCGGCGGGAGGAAAAGCTCGGACCGGCGGCAATCGCGCGCCGGCTCGGCATCGGTCGGGCAAGCGTCTATCGCCTGCTCGGCAAGCCGGCTGCGGTCGCGGCAAAGGGGGGTGTTGATGCCGATCAGACCTGAGATGCGGGGGTTTTATCCCAACGACTGGCCGCAGATCAGCCGGCGCGTCCGCTTCGAGCGTGCCGCCGGCCTGTGCCAGGGATGCGGCCGGCCCCATGGCATGATCGTTCGCTGTCTGCCCGACGGACGCTGGTTCGACGCGACCCGTCACACTTGGCGCAACGGCCGCGGCCGGACGGCGCGCTGGCCCGATCTCGTGGAAACGGCGCAGTTCCGGCAAACCCGCGTGGTGCTGGCGGCGGCGCACCTCGATCATGATCCGAGCAATAACCGGCCGCGCAATCTCAAAAGCCTGTGCCAGCGCTGCCACATGATCCACGATCGCCCGCACCACCTGGCGCAACGAAGGATCACCTACCTGCTGCGCCGCGCGCTCGGCGATTTGTTCCTCGGCCCCTACTCAGTTTACTTCACTATTCAAAAGCGGATGCCGGCCGGCACGACATAAACCCCGCCAGCGGCACCACGCCAAAAACGCCATTGACCGGAAAACCGCGATCAGACAAGGACGTTATCCTATATAGCCGAGGATAACATTGCCGGCGGTTGGATGGTGTTGTCGGAGGGTCCGACCCGCCGGCGCGACAACTTCGTCTCGGCCTATTCCGTAGCAGCCTGCCGCGGCCGACCCCGTCGCACCGGGACCGATGTTTCGGCCTCGGCCCGTTTGCGGCCGAGCCCAAGTTGTTTGGCCATTGTCGAGCGGCGGCCTGAATAGACCGGCGCGACCAACGCATGATCGGCGGATAACCTCCAGCGAGCGCGATAGGCTGCCGGTTCGAGCCCATGCGCCACACGCAGATGCCGACGCAGCATCTGGCCACGAAACCCGCATTCGAGGCACACGACATAGTCGGGCTGCACCGACCGCCGGATCGGCACCGCTGGCGTCAACGCTTCCGCCGCCAAGGGTTCCGGCGCGTTTGTCCCGAGATTGCTGAGGGTGCAATGCACCGTCGCGATCAGCCCCGCAATTTGATCGACGCCGATACTGTTTTGCGTGACATAACTTGCGACGATCTCCGCAACCATACTGGGATCGACCTTTTGCGGGGTGTTTTGATCAGCCATCTCGTCAATCCAACGTTGTTTGAAGTCAATGTAGTCGGGCTTGGCTTGTTTACAATTTCGTCGGCATGAATATTCGTGACGCGCCGGTTTTAGAAACCAACCTCTGGCATCGGGTTTCTTGCCTCGCTGAAATGTCGCGAAGAGCTCCTGGCCCGTCGACGAAGGCGCAATTAAGGTCGAGACATCTCCGCAGTCGCCGGTGTCCTTGCCCTGCTGCGGTCGTGGCAAAGACTTCCCTCAAGAATTTTCTCCTCCTTGAGCCAAACGGGTATCCTTCTCGTAGGGGGCATTGCGACGTGATGGCATTCACGCGGCATTGTTTGGCGCCGACCGGCCGATTCGCGGCGCCGCGCATCTGAGCTGACTGACCCGACCGAACCTGAGGGAGAAATGCGCCGGCTCAGCGTCGGTCGCGGGATCACCTTGTCGGGTGAGATCAACTCCTGCCGGAAGCTCTACATTGAGGGCAGCGTCGAGGCCAATTTGACCAACTGCCATGATCTCGACATCGCCGAGAGCGGTTTGTTCAAGGGCTCCACCTCGATCGAGGAGGCCGCAGTGAGCGGCCGCTTCGAAGGCGATCTCACCGTGCGCAAGCGGCTGCTGATCAAGGCGACTGGACGGGTCTCGGGAACAATCCGCTATGGCCAGCTCGAGATCGAATGCGGCGGCCAGATTTCCGGCGACATCCAGGCGCAGCCGGCCGGCGCATCGGCGGATGTGGCGCCCACCCGCGCCAGGGTCTGAACCTCCTCTCTCTCACCGCGCCGGGGCCGGGTGGCCAATTATCAAGGCCCAGGGGCTCCGCGCGGCGCGCTGGAGCCCGGCTGGCAAGGCGACAGGGGTCCTCTTTTTATTCGACATGTTTGGCGCCCACTTGATGCAAATGGCCAAGGCGGAAGTCCCCTCGCGCGGGGAGCTCCCCTTCGCCAGGCAATATTCGGGCAGGGAGGAGCGTTTGTCCGCATAAAATCGAGGATTTTGCGCATCGCACCCTGACCAAGCGAGGAGGACCGGGAATGGCCCGCCGCAACCCGCCCCGCAAAATCACCTATTTCGAATCGGTAGCGCCGCGCCTTGCGCGCAACACGGTGATCGAGTCGACGTTCGAGGTCGGCCGCCGGTTCCGCTGCGCGATGCGCGTCGATTGCGGCGAGCTCGATCCCGGCGCGGTGATCCGGCCGGTACCCCGGCGAATGGCACCCGCGGATGCCCGAGCGCCTCGACGACGAGGAGCTTGCCGACTGGCGCGCCGGCCGTGATGCGGTCTATCAGCTCGCCGCCCTGACGATCGGCGCCCGCCCCACGGTTGCCGACGCATAAGCAAGCAGAACGGCCCCTGGACCGTTTGGACTCCGCGAGCGTAGACGCGGCCGGAAGGCCGAACGCCATCATTCACCCTGCGGGGTGGTGGTGTTCATCTGCTCGGTCAGCGAGCGGAATGCGATGCCGCGTCCTGCGCGGCCAGCTCGTCGGCGCGCGTGGCGCTTCCTCGAGGGCCTTGTCGCCATACCGCCTGAGCATCAGGCTGGGGCGCCCAGATATCGGGTATCACGAGGAAGAGCTTATCGCCTCGCACACGCAATCGAGGCCAAGATATACCTTAACTCAGTTTCGGTGTGTCCGATTCGTTATGGTAAAACAGAAGGAGGTCAACCGAAGCGTTAGACGTGCTTCACAAATCCGCTGACCCCTCGCAAGCGGGAACCAAGCAAATCCGCAGTTAGAGGTTAGGGATGCTTGAAGCGGGTGACGAGCCCGGCCGAACCCTTGACGTGATCCTTAAGCGCGGCCGCCAGCTCGTCGCGGGTGAGGCCAGGCTGAAGAGCTTTGGGATCGAGGTCGGTCGCAATCAGCGTCCAGGTGTAGTGATGCCAGTCGGTACCGGGCGGCGTGCCGGGGCCGGAATAAACCGCCTTCCCCATCGTGCTCTTGCCACCGACAAACTTGTCCGAGGGTTGGCCGAGTTCGCCCTCAGCAAAACTCGTCACCGATGCCGGGATGCCATAGAGGACCATATGCGAGACGCCGGCCGGGGCGCGTCCTTCCGGATCAAACAGCAGCAGCGCAAAGCTTTTGGTCCCTTCCGGCACGCCGGACCAGGCAAGCGGCGGCGAAATGTTCTCGCCAACACAATTCGGGCTGCGCTGCTTATCGCTGCACGCATTTTTTGTCGCCAAGGTACCGTCGTCCGATATCGCCGGCGAGGTCAGCTTCAGCACATCGGCGTGAGCGACGCCAAGCGGTAGCACCAATCCGCTTGCCAGCAACAGGCTCACGAGACCGGATTTAATCGCGATCCTCCAGATAGCCAGAAAATCATACGCGGCGCGGGTTCGTGCCATGTTCCCTCCCGATGCATTTCAATTTTTGCCGCGGGCAGCTTCGTTAATTGTTGGCCCCAGGACAAGCGGCGCCTGTGCGCGAGATGTCCGGATTAGTCCGGATATCTCACTGAGGTCGGTGCATCGGGGCTCTGAACGAGAGATAATTCTTCTGCGACAAAGCGTTATCTGGTTGCAGAGGAGGTCCCCGATGCCGACAGAGTGTAGCCCGACGACGATGCTTTTTGCACCGGTGGAAGGGCGTGGTGTGGTGGCCGATTTTGCTGGCGGGGCGATCACCTCGGATGCCGGGGCGTTGCTGCTGGGCGCAACCGATCGGGCGATCGGCCTGGTGGATCGGTTTGCCGCTTGCTTTGCCGATGGTCGTGCACCGGAACGGGTCGAGCATGAGGTGGCGACGCTGGTCGGGCAGCGGGTGTTTGGCCTCGCGCTGGGCTACGAGGACGTGAGCGATCACGATCCCCTACGCCACGACCCGGTGATGGCGGTGCTCGCCGGCAAGCTGGCGGCGCGGCGTTTGGACTGCGCACCGCTGGCCGGGAAGAGCACGCTGAACCGGCTGGAACTGAGCCGGCCGGTACCAACCCGCTACCACAAGATCGCCCACGACCCGGCGGCGATCGAGCGGCTGTTCGTGGACCTCTTCCTGGAAGCGCAGCGGACGGCGCCCAAGCAGATCATCCTCGATCTCGACGCCACCGACGATCCGGTCCACGGGCACCAGGAGGGGCGGTTCTTCCACGGCTATTACGATTGTTACTGTTATCTGCCGCTCTACATTTTCTGCGGCCGGCACCTGCTGGCGGCCAGGCTGCGCCGTTCCGATATCGACGCCTCGGCCGGGTCGGTTGAGGAAGTGGCCCGGATCATCGCTCAGGTGCGGGCGCGCTGGCCGCGGGTGCGGGTATTGCTGCGCGCCGATTTCGGCTTTGCCCGCGAGGCACTGATGGCGTGGTGCGAGGCAAACCGGGTCGATTACCTGTTCGGCCTGGCCCGCAATGCCCGCCCGGAAGCCGAGATCGCCGCCGAACTGACCCAGGCAGCCGCGGAAAGCCAAGCCACCGGCCGGCGCGCCGCTTCCGCGACTTCATGTGGACGACGCTCGACAGTTGGAGCCGCCGGCGCCGGGTCATCGGCAAGGCCGAATGCACAAAGGGCGATCCCAACCCGCGCTTCATCGTTACCAGCCTCAAGCCGAAAGCGGCCGCGGCGCGCGACCTCTACGAGAGGGTCTATTGCGCGCGCGGCGAGATGGAGAACCGCATCAAGAGCCGGCCCCGCGCAGGCCGGGGAATGCCAGCTCGACCTCTTCGCCGACCGGACTGTCCGCCGCAACCATGCGCGCCAACCAGCTGCATGCGACCAATCAACCGCGCCTCAACCGGCCCAAAATACCAGCCCTCGGGAATCAAACCCCGACAACCAGACCGCTGCGCCAGAAAATCCAACCTCAGCAGACGCCCGGTGAGATATCCGGGCTAGGCGAAGATGCGCAGCGAAGTCAGCGTCGCCGGGCCGGAGCCGTTCTTGTTCGGAACGATCGTAAGACGGAGATGGCTAGCCTGGACGCGGTTGAAGCGTTGTTCTTCCCGCTGATAGGTGGCGCCGTGCGGGCTGAAGGTATAGTCCTGAGCGAAGATTTGCCGATAGGTTCGGCCTCCGTCTTCCGAGACTTCGGCGCCGACTTGCTGGGTGCGCTCGCGCATTTCCTCTTCCACCTCATACGCGAGCCGCGAAATCGCCTGCGGCTGGTCAAATTCGACAACGATGCGCTCGACAGTGTCGAGGCGCGCGCTGATCCAGCGCGTGGCTCCCGGGCCGCTGTGTCCGTCCAACATATGCTCGACCGGATGAGCCGGATCTTCAGACGAGTAAGCGATCGTCGCGCCGCCGACGATATCGATCTCGCCGGCGGCTCGTGTGCTGGTGGCCGCATAAGACTCGAGCGGCCGCTTACGAATTCGTGGGGGTTCGGTCATTAGGTCAGCCCCGACACTGTGGCGGGCACCCGGCGAGAGCCATCCGGGCAACGTCCAGGATCACAGCGGCAACCTCCTCGGGGACGATGTGATGGATCATGTGTCCGGCATCGGAAATCTTGCGGAGCTCGCTTTGCGGCAATTCCGCGCCCAGGCGCCCGGCCTGGCTTTCACAGTCCACAATCCTGTCGCCGATACCCGCCACGATCGCGACCGGGATCGATAGTTCGGGATAGTGCCCGGCCAAGTCTGCCGCTCCGGGGATCATCAGAGCGGTCTCCGCAGCGCTGGCGCGGATCTGAGACGGGCGTACCGCGAGCTCGAGCGGGAATTCGCTGGCAAAGCGCCCGGCAACCGGCGAGGGTGCGAACAGCTTGCGGTAGACCATCGGCGCCGTCAGCCGGCCGAGCAGAGGCGAAATCGTGTACCGCAGGATGGCGCCTAGCGCGGGCACGGCCGGCCATGACCCTAGAGCCACATCCGCGCGGACGCTCGGGAAGTAATAGCCGGATAGCAGCACCAGACCCGCCACATCCGCCGGCTCGTGCAGTGCCAAGGCGAGGGCCACGAGTGTCCCCCATGAGTGGCCGACGACAACGGCCTGCCTCACCTCGAGCCCGAGCAGCGCCTTGTGCAGCAGCGCAGCTTGCGCCGCCGCGGTCCAGATCCGGCCGCGCGGACGCTCGCTGAAGCCGAAGCCGGGCCGGTCGAAGGCGATGACCCGGTGCTCTTTGGCCAGGAGGTCGAGGACGCCGCTCAGCGCGAAATCCCGCGCCATTGTCCCATTGCCGTGCAGCAGCACGATGACCGACCCGATGCCGCGTTCGATGTAATGCAGGCGAACCCCGTCAACCGTGATGAAGTTGCCCTCAGGCGGATTCCTGCGTTCGGCCCGTTTCGCGAGAACGTGATTGGTCAAGGCGGCGGCGACCAGCACCGCCGCGCCGACGCCGAGAACCCGACTTGACCTCACAGGCGAGGCGCTGTTCGGGCTGGCGGTCGGTCGAGCGCGTCAATGCGAGTGATCCGTGTCATGTTGGCTTTCTATTTTTCAGCGGAACGAGGCGGAGCAGACGTTCAAACCCCTGACCGCTCCCGTAAGAACATTGTGCGGTGCAGCAAAGTTCCGTGCAAAGTCCGACCCGCAAACCGCGTGTGCTGCCGATACTCTCGCCGGAAGCGCCGGCCCGTCACGAGGAGCGCGAAACGCCGCCCGCTCCCGAGCCGCGAACGATGCGCGAGATTCCGCGGTCGCAATTCGTGCGCATCCGCACCTTGGTCAAGTACGGCATGACCGTTGCCCAGGTTGCCAAGGTCTACGGGGTTGCCGCTGACGAGATCGCGCGGATTTTGCGCCAGGTCTGACCGCTATCCGGTTTTGCCAATCACAGCGCGCGCAGGAGATTGGTCTGCGCGCCCCAACCCTCAACCGGAGGGGCGGCAGAGCAACAATGTCTGCAGCGCGACAGAACGAACCGCACTCTTCGACCCAAATGTCATGAATTGTCGGCGTGCCCGAAGGCCGCTGAGTGCTCAGCGGCCCCCTTGGCCGGCTTTCTCGCGACGCACTGGCCAAAATGCCGCCGCTGCAAAGATAAAGGAGCTGTCTGAGCGGCGAACGTGCCACGGCAGCAGGCGCCAAGAATTGCCGTTCCATCCGCTCAAACCGGAGGCGCGCCTCGCGTGCCTGCTGGTCGAGCTCAGCCCGCGGCACGCTCTTGTTCCTCAGGATTGCTTTCCACATGGCGCCCTCCATAGCGCGCCGCTCCGACCGCCGCCCGAGGCGGCGTTACTTCAGATATTCCCCCGAGCTCCGACTGCATGTGAGCCGGGTCACATTCCTTATTTTTTCTCGGTCGCCGGTGTGCCCGCCATCTACGTGATAATCGTGAGGTTTCTACGAGGTCGCCCATCGAATTGGGTCGGCGGCTCGGCATCTCGACCAACGCAGCGTGGCGGGTCCAGCACAAGCTGATGCAGGCGATGATCGAACGCGACCGACGCTGCAAACTTGGCGCTGCCGGACCGCGGATCGAGATCGACGACGCCTATATTGGAGGCGAACGCACGGGGGAAGGCGCCGGGCGCGGTCGACGCGGCCACACACCTTTCATCATGGCGGTCGAGACTTCCGCCGACGGGCGGCCGCTTTACGCACGGCTGCAAGTCGTGCGCGGGTTCCAGGCCGGCGAAACCAAACGGCTGTGCGCCAACGTCTAGGCCGGGACCACTGTCGTTAGCGACGGCGGCCAATGGTTTCGCTGCATTGCCGCGCAGCCGGGGCTCGTCCACGAGCGCCATGTCACCGGCTCCGATCGCGCCGCCGCGCGACACCCTGCCTTCCGCTGGGCGAACACCATGCTCGCCAACATCAAGAACAGACTGCTGGCCTCGCACCGAGTGGTCGCCGCCAAACATCTGCCGCGCTACCTCGGTGCCTCGCCTGGCGCTTCAATCGCCGCTATATCCTCAAAACCATCCACGAGCCTCTCGCCATCGCCGCAACGACAACGCCGCCGATGCCCTACCGCCTCCTTAAATTAGCTGAGACTCAATGGTAAGCAGGATGCGCGTTATCCCGAATGCCAAACGTCGATCGGCCCTCCGCTGCCAGCTCCGGCGAGGCGGCTTTGCCTATCGGGGCGGCGGGGCCCCCCGCGTTGAAGCCCCTTATCAAGCGGCGATCGCGCTATGCTGATCCGCTGGTCGACGCCGCGGGGGCGGCGGACGGGGTACGGTCTTCGGCCGACATGTGAGCGGGATTATGTCGGTATCGCAACGGCCGCTCGCTCAGCGGATATCAGGGTCTAGCAGCCTGTCGGACTGATGTCTGTTACTGAGCGTCGGAGGCGACACGCCGGGGATAATGCGATTGACGCTCGATCACGTGGGCGCCGCCGTCTTGGTCGGCGGCATCGACAGGCAAACAGTCTGCGGACCTGCGGCGGCTGGCCGCGCTCGGCCTCATTTGGCGAGGCCAAGGGCAAACATCCGTTTCAAGTTCCAGGCCATGGTCACAAGGCTCCACTCGCCGCGCACCTTGTCGAGCCCGCGCAGCAGAAATTGGCGGAAGCCGAGCACTGATTTGATGATGCCGAACACCGGTTCCGGGACCTGCTTGCGCAGGGCATAGAGCTTCTTGCCCTCGGGCGTCGCCAGGCGATGGACCATAGCCTCGACCAGGGTTGGGGTCTCCGGCGCGGGCGGAGCAGCGGCGAAGCGCTCGCCCAGGGATGGGTGATGCGGCTGCCGGCCCGCGGCGATCAGCGGCGCGATCCCGGCTGCTTCGCAGGCCGCCACGTTCGTCGCGCTGAAATAGCCGTTATCGGCGAGCAATGTCTGGGGCTTGCCGAACTCATCGGGCAAGGCGGCGAGCTTGCTTACCATCGGCGCGAGCTGCCGCTTGTCGTTGGGCGCCTGAACGACATCGCTCGCAACCACCAGCAGGCTGTCCGCCGCCACCGCGGCTTGCGCGTTGTAGCATTGCTCAAACCCGCCGCCCGGCACCGGCATGACGCGCGACGCCTCGTCGGTCAGGTTGATCTGATCGGTCGGTAGCGGACCGTCCTGCGGCGGCTCGGGAGGCTTGCCCCCAGGCTTCTTGCCGGTCTTCTTGGCCTTGGCCGCGCGCGCTGCCAGCTTGGCCTCATACGCCGCCTGCTCGCGCGCGAAACGGTCCTCGGCGCGCGCCGCGATCGTCGCCCGCGCCGCGGCAAGCTTGCCCAGACGCTCCTCGCGCCGCGCCAGCTCATCCGGGATCGACAGCCCGTCGGGCAGATCCGCCCGATCCGCCGCCTCGGCCCTGGCCATGAGTTCGGCCACTTCGCCCTTCAGCTGCGCCTCAAGCCTGCCCGCATACTCATAGGACAGCGCGCTGTGCCGGCTGGCATTGGCATGAACCTTCGTGCCGTCAAGCCCAACCGTACCCAGCTTCAGCATGCCCATCTCGCGCGCCAGCAGCAGCACTTGAACGAACAGACCTTCGATCTCCTTGAGAAAGCGCCGCCGGAACGTCGCCAACGTGTCGTGGTCCGGATGCTCGTTCGCCGCGATGAAGCGGAACGCCACCGAATCGTAACTCGCCCGCTCCAGCTTGCGGCTCGAAAACACCCCGGTCGCGTAGCCGTACACCAAAATCCCCAGCAGTAGCGCCGGGTGGTAGGACGCCGAACCCGAGCCACGATAGCTGCCGCTCATCGCCCGCAGGTCCAAGCCGTCGACCACCTCCACCACAAACCGCGCCAAGTGCTTCTCCGGAAGCCACTCGTCCACAGAGGGCGGCAACAGAAATCCGGTGTCGCGGTCAATCGGGCGGAAGTTGCTCATCCAGCGCGCGTCCAGCGTTCAGTAATCGCCAATCCCGCGCGATTCTAACGCAAATTATCTCAGGCGCTAAGTCCGACAGGCTGCTAGGACGGTTTGACATCGAGCAATTTCGCTGCGGTTCCGAGATAGTTCCCATGCGGGCAGGCTTTTGCGGGCTTTATCTGCCCAAATCGCTTCCTCCGGTGCGCTCAGAAGCGGGCGGCATGCTGGATCCTTGGCCGATGCCGGAATCAGCGGTGAGCGCTTCCCAGGTTTGCGCATCGAGAGATGCTGTCTGGCCCAGACCGGTGTTCTGTTGGAACTCGCCCAAGGCTCGCTTGGTGTCGGGGCCGAGGATGCCGTCGAGCGACCCTTTGTAGAATCCCCTATCGCGAAGTTCGACCTGCGCCCAGCGAATGTCGTCTTTTCGTAGGGCGTCGCTTGCCAGCGAGCGGTTCCAAGTTTGGGTGGTCTGCGGCATGGCTGCCGCATTTACCGGACTGCCTGCGTCGGCCGCGTAATCCAGAGCGACGCCGCCGATACCCAGAGCAAGTACCGAAGCCGTACCCAGAAGCAATTTCCGGATCAATTTTCGCATCATGAACCTCACTTCGATGCGTTGGCGTATGTGGCACTCCACAGTTCAGAACACCTAGTTTATCTCAAGGTTCCCTAGCAGGCTGTTGAAAAAGTCGTTGCCGATTTCGCTCGTCGTGATCCCTTGGGTCAAGGGATGGGGGTGGCAATGCGCGGCGATGACGAGAAGAGTGGCAGTCTTTTCAGCTATTCGGCGATGGTGCCCCGCAATGGCCCCGGATCGTATTTCGGGCTGAGCAGGGAGCGGAAGACATCGGCCAGCTTGCCGATTGCGGTGCTTGGCGGTTTTCGCTCGGAAAAGATGCGAGGCCCGTCGCGCTCGAATGTTTCCTTAATGCGGGCCGCAGGGACCTCGCCGGCGATGCCGATGGCGATGATGCCACCGACCGAGGTACCGGCGATCAGGTCGAACCGAGACGCAAGGGGCGCGCCGATTCGGTCCTCAAGATCGGCGAGGACAGAGATCGTGTAGAGGCCAAGGTATCCGCCGCCGCTGAGGCTGAGGATCTGGAACCGCATCGTTGGTTGGCGCAACCACTAGCAGGCTGTTGAAAAAGTCGTTGCCGATTTCGCTCGTCGTGATCCCTTGGGTCAAGGGATGGGGGTGGCAATGCGCGGCGATGACGAGAAGAGTGGCAGTCTTTTCAGCTATATAGACCTGGAGGACCGGGTTCGGGCGGATCATCCGCTACGGTCGATTCACGCGATCGCGAACGCCGCGCTGGCGGCGCTGTCGGGAGATTTCGCGGCGCTTTATTCCGGGATGGGACGGCCGTCGGTGCCACCGGAGAAATTGCTGCGGGCGATGCTGCTGCAGGCCTTCTATTCGGTGCGTTCGGAACGGCAGTTGATGGAGCGGATCGAGTTCGACCTGTTGTTCCGCTGGTTTGTCGGCCTCGGCATCGACGACCCGGTGTGGGACCATTCGAGCTTCACCAAGAACCGTGACCGGCTGCTGGAGGGCGAAATCGCCGCCAAATTCCTGGGTGCGGTGCTGTCGCAGCCGCGGGTCAAACGCTTGTTGTCGAGCGAGCACTTCTCGGTGGACGGCACCCTGATCCAGGCCTGGGCGTCGATGAAGAGCTTCAAGCCGAAGCACCCGCCGGGCGAGGACGGAGCGAGTGGCGGCGGGCGCAACGCGCCGGCCGATTTCCGCGGTCAGAAGCGTTCGAACGAGACGCACCGCAGCACAACCGATCCCGACGCCAGGCTTTACCGCAAAGGGCCGGGGATGGAGGCGAGGCTGTGCTTTATCGGCCACGGGCTGATGGAGAACCCTCGGGGCTGATTGTCGATGCCCGGCTGACCCGGGTCTCCGGCCATGCCGAGCGGTTGGCGGCGCTCGATATGGTTCAGCACTGGGCTGACCGGCCGGGTGCGGTCACGCTGGGGGCCGACCGTGGTTACGACGCCACCGACTTTGTCGAGGAATTGCGCGGCATCAACGTGCGCCCGCACGTGGCGCAGAATATCAGTGGCCGGCGTTCGGCGATCGACCGGCGCACGACCCGACATCCCGGCTATGCCGCGAGCCAGCGCCTCCGTAAGCGCATCGAGGAAGCGTTCGGCTGGATCAAGGGTGTGGGTGGATTGCGCCAGACCAAGCTCAGGGGTCTGGCCAAGGTCGATTGGGCCTTCACCTTTGTGGCGGCCGCCTATGATCTGGTGCGGCTACCAAAGCTGATCGGGGCGAGGCCATGACCAGGCGCGCGCCGGGCTTCGCCCGCGCCTTCGCCGGGCGCTGGCGGATCACCGAGATGGACGAGTGGGACGAGATCGACCTGCTCGGCGCCGCGCATATTACGTTCAGCGGAAAAGACAACGGTGAGCTGGGGTTCATCGCCGTCGAAGCCGATCTCGATGTGCGCTGCGGCGCGCGCGACGGCGTCGCCTGCACCGAGTTCTCTTGGGAAGGCTTCGACGACGGCAACCCCGCCAGCGGTCGCGGCTGGGCCGCATTGGGCACCGCCGGCCGCCTCCTCGGCCATATCTTCATCCACAAAGGCGACAATTCAGGCTTCGTCGCCGAACGCGATTAACTTCTTCAACAGCCTGCTAGTGCCCGGCATGGGCTTCTCGCCGATATGTAGGAAATTACAAATCAAGTGCAACTGGTCGGGCGTTGGTGGAAGGGGAGTGTGTTAGAGGATGGCGAGCCCGCGCGCGGCCCGCAGGCACGCGACCCCATGAATTTGACCCAAAGAGCTTGAACCGCCTAGATTCGAGGAGTAGAGGCGTAGCGATGTCGGACGAACCAATCGAGGTATTCGAAACCACGGCCGGGCAGGTCACCGACGTGCTGAAGCGGCTTGGGGTATCCAAGGAGCGCATGGTCACGGTGATGATCGAGCCGGATGACTGGCTGACGAAAGCGCGGCAGGAGTCGCGCCGCCTGGTGATCGCCGCCGGCCTCAGCGACGACGATATCGACCGGCTCATCAAGCGGGCGCAAAAGGAAGTCGAGCCGCGTGTTGGATGAGGCTTGTCGTCGACACGAACGTCTTCGTCAGCGCCGCCCTCAAGGAGAACTCGCTACCGTTCCTCGTCGCCCGCTGGATCGACCGGCATGACGGCCTGCTCAAATCCGCCGCGACCGAAGAACAGCTTCTGGAAGTTCTGACCCGGCCTTACATCGCCGCAGCGACGATCCCATCGCTGCGCGAGGGCCTCACGCGGATGCTGGCAGTGGCCGAGCTGGTGCCGATCACCGAGCGCATCGCCGCCTGCCGCGATCCGACCGACGACAAGTTCCTCGAACTGGCGGTCAACGGCCGCGCGGATCTGATCGTCACAGGCGACGGCGACTTGCTCGCGCTAAATCCGTTCCGCGAGATACCGATCGTCACCCCCGCGGCGTTCGTGCAGGGCGTGGGGCGGTAGATCCTCATGGGAAAAAATTCTCGCATCGAGTGGACTCACCACACCTTTAACCCATGGTGGGGCTGTACGAAGGTGTCCGCCGCTTGCAAGCATTGTTACGCTGAGGCGTGGTCAAAACGCGTTGGACAAACCGTTTGGGGATTAAAGGCCAAGCGGCGGTTCTTTGGAGAAAATCATTGGTCGGAACCGATCAAATGGAACATACAGGCGCAGGATGAAGGAATCCGGTTTCGGGTGTTCTGCGCATCAATGGCCGACGTATTTGAAGACCGTCGCGACCTCGATGTGTGGCGCACAAAATTATGGGAATTAATTTCGCTGACGCCAGGACTTGACTGGCTTCTACTCACAAAACGCCCAGAAGTCGTGGGGCGGCTTGTGCCTTGGAAAAAGGCTTGGCCGTGCAACGTGTGGCTGGGTACGACTGTGGAAGATCAAGAAGCAGCGGAAGAGCGGTTGTCTTATCTCGCCGAGTTACCCGCGATCATCCGCTTCATATCGGCGGAACCGCTGCTTGGGCCGCTGGACGTGCATACATGGCTCGGATCAACGATTGATTGGGTCATTACGGGAGGCGAAAGCGGCCCTAAGGCAAGGCCTTCCAGTCCGTCTTGGTTTCGCTCGCTGGGTGCCCAATGTAGATCGGCAGGGGTCCCGTTTCACTTCAAGCAGTGGGGAGATTGGGCACCCGCGCCGGAGAGGGCAGAGCACGGGAGCATGGCGGCCGATGGGACGGTGATGCTCCGCGTCGGGAAAAAAACCGCAGGCCGGCTCCTCGATGGCGAAAGGTGGGATGGGTTGCCAAAGCGGCGAGCGGCGTGATGGAACTGG
>CAVZJF010000037.1:0-8707 GCA_963775525.1 uncultured Alphaproteobacteria bacterium
CGACCCGCAAAGGGCTGTCGTCACCGGCCGGTTGATTTTCGGGCGCGCGGCCGCGGCTCAGAACATGCCCAGGCCCAGGATGCCGTCGACGGGTCGAGGCCGGCGAGGACGCGCTTGCCGATCAGGTCGCGCAGGGTCTCGCTGGTGCCGCCGCCAAGCGTGCCGTAGCGGGCGCCGCGGTAAAAGCGCGAGACCGGAAATTCGTCGGTGAAGCCGTAGCCGCCATGCACCTGGATCGCCTCGCTGGTGACCTGCAACGCCATCTCGTTGCAGGTGACCTTGGCGACCGCGGCCAACAGCGGGTCGGGGAACGGGTCGGCGGTGGCGCAGGCGCGGTAGAGCACGCTGCGCGCCGCCTCGATCTCGCGGTACATCTCGGCGATCTTCCAGCGCATGCCCTGGAAGTCGGCGATGGCGCGGCCAAAGGCCTTGCGCTCCTTGACGTATTTGACCGCCTCTTCGAGCGCGCCCTCGGCCAGCCCCAGCGAGATGCTGGGGTTCAGGCAGCGCTGGGTGTTGAACGCCGACAGCAGTTTCCGGAACCCGTCCTCCAGCACCAGGTTCTCGGGCGGCAATTCGCAATCCTCAAAGCGGATCTCGTGCAAATTCTCGCCGCCCATCGTGTGATAGGTGCCGGTGACCGAAAACCCCGGCGTCCCCTTCTCGACCAGGACGCAGCCGATCCCCTCGCGCCCCGGCTTTTTGTCGACGCGGGTGAAGACGACGAACATGCCGGCCTCCTCGGCGCGGCTGATCAGGGTCTTGACCCCGTTCAGCCGCAGCCGGTTGCCGACATGGTCGACATTGGTCTTGTAGTTGGCGACGTCGGTGCCGGCGTCGGGCTCGGTCATGCAGATCGCCAGCAGGCAGTCGCCGCTGACCACCGCCGGCAGGATGCGCTGTTTGACCGGCTCCGGGCGCATAGGCGGCGATGATCCGGGTCTGCACCCCGACCTCGCCCAAGACCGCCATCGCCGTCACGTAGCAGACCTTGGCGATCTCCTCGAGCACCAGTGCGGTGTCGAACACCGGCAGCCCGAGCCCGCCATATTCCTCCGGCACCGCCATGCCGAGCACGCCCAATTCGGCGAGCCGGCGCATGTTCTCCCACGGGAAGGCGCCGTCCATGTAGCCCTGCGCGCGGGCGCGGAATTCGCTCTGCGCCAGCTCGCGCACGGTCTGCACAAAGCGGCGCTGCTCGTCGGATAGGCTGGTGAACACGCTTATCCCCCTACCTTCACAGCGTACTGGGCGCGCCGGTCGACCGCGCGAGGGCAGCCCAGGCTAACGCGTCGATGCTTCGCGCCCGTTCGATTATGCCTTATCTGGCGGCCCGGCGACCGGGGAATCCTCGGGCATTTCACGACGATTGGCGAGATCCGGTCCGCTTCAACCCAAGCAAGCCGCAGCGGGGCGTATGCCATGCCGGATAGGGCCGGCCCGTCCACACCGGCGAAGGCCGGTGCCCACGCCACAAATGATGCCCGGCCTCCGCCGGGGTGGCGAAAACGGAGTGCCGCGCCAAACACCAAGGGCGGCAAGCGGAATGCTCGATTGCCGTTCACAGGAGGCCGAGGTCGCGCAGGCTGGTGTGCCGGTTGCGGCCGATGATGACATGGTCGTGCACTACCACGCCGAGTGGCGCCGCGGCTTTTTTGATGTCCTGGGTGACGGCGATGTCGGCCTTCGACGGCGTCGGGTCGCCCGAGGGGTGGTTGTGCACCAGGATCAGCGCCGAGGCGCCGAGCTCGAGCGCGCGCTTGACGACTTCGCGGGGATAGACCGGCGTGTGGTCGACCGTGCCGCTCTGCTGGCGCTCGTGCTTGATCAGCACGTTCTTGCGGTCGAGAAACAGGATGTGGAATTCCTCGACCTTGGCCGTGCGCGATCTGCGCGCTGCAATAGTCGATCAGCTTGTCCCACGAATTGACGACCGGCCGCTCCTGCAATTCGGCGCGCATCAGCCGCAATGCCGCCTCGCGCACCGATTTGATCGCGGCGATGCCGGCAATGCCGAGCCCGGCCTCGGCGAGCGCATCGGGGTCGGCGCTCATCACCGCGGCAAAGCCGCCGAAACGATCGAGCAGATCCTTCGCCACCGGCTTCACGTCGCCGCGCGGGTTGCTGACGAACAGGATGACTTCCAGCAATTCGTAATCGGGCAGGTTCTCCGACCCGGCGTCGATCAGCCGCTGGCGCAGCCTTTCGCGGTGCCCGAAATAATGCGGCGCCTCGTTCGCCGCTTCGGCGAGCTGCTTTGGGCTTGCCCCGGCGCACCGCTTTCATCGCCGGCCCGCCGTACTCCGAGCTTGACGGCGGGCGCGCAGGCGGGCGAGCGCGGCGCCGGCCATCCGCGCCGGCTCGTCACTGTCGAAGGCGCTGACAAAAGCGTCGATGCCGCGCGCGATCGCGGCTTCGGCCGGCAATTCCTCCCAGTCGAGGATCAGCGATTTCTGCAATCGGATCGCGCGCGGGCCGGCGGCGAGGATCGGCCGCGCCAGCCGCTCGACCGCGGCGTCGAGAGCCTCGGCCGGAGCCACGATGTCGACGAGCCCCCATTCGAGCGCCTCGGCGGCGCCGATCGTCTCGCCGGTCAGCAGCAGCCGGCGGGCGCGTCCCTCGCCGATCAGCTTGCGGCAACAGCGCCGCCTCGACCACCGAGGGGATGCCGATCGCGACCTCGGGCATGCCAAAGGCGCGAACCTTCGCTGGCGACGCGCAGGTCGCAGGCGGCGGCGAGCTCGAGCCCGGCGCCCAACGCCCAGCCGTCGATGCGGGCGATGACCGGCGCCGGCAAGTGGCGAAACGCCGCGCAGCAGCTGGTGGACCAGGGTGATGAAAGCGCGGGCACTCGCGTGGTCGAGGGCGGCGATCTCGCCGACATCCGCACCGCCGACAAAGGCGCGCCCGCCGGCGCCGAGTAGGATCGCGAGGCGCAATTCGGGGTCGGCGGCGACCTCGGCCATCCGCTCGACGATCTCCCGCATCAGCGCCGAATTGAGGCTGTTGAGCTTGGCCGATTGTCGATCGTCAGTCGCGCGATGCGGCCGCCCTCGGGCCGCTCTTCGATAGTCGACCAGGAAGCCGCCGGCGCTCATCGCGGGCTTTGGTTCGACCGCCCGCGCTCCAGTCCGGCGCAGGCGAGCTGCAGGCATTTGTGCATGACCGTCCCGGCGAGATACGCGGTCATCCCGGCAGTGTCATGCGGCGGGCTCACCGTGTTGACGTCGAATGCGACAAAATCGAGCCCGGCAAGCCCATCGAGGATCAGGAGACCCTCCTTGGCGCTGAGCCCGCCCCAGGCGGGCGTGCACACGCCGGGCGCCACCGACGGGTCGAACACGTCCATGTCGAAGCACAGATAAACCGGCCGTCCGGCAAGCCGCCGGCGGATATGCGCCAGCACCGCCGGAATCCCGAGGCTGTCGAGCTCGACGCCGGGGATCAGCTCGTAGCCCCAATTGCGGGTGTATTCGAACAGTCCCGGCATCGCCACCGCACCGCGCGCGCCGAGATGGATCGAGTTCTTGGCGTCGACGACGCCCTCCTCGGCGGCGCGGGTAAAGGTCGTGGCGTTGGTGAATTTGCTCTCGCCGTCATCGGGGTAGGTGTCGGTATGCGCGTCGATGTGCAACACGACGAGTTCGGGATGACGGCGATGCAGTGCGCGCAATTGCGGCAGGGTGACGGCGCCGTCGCCGCCCATCGTCACCGGGACGGCCCCCGCCTCGACAATCTCGGCGACCGCCGCCTCGATGTTCTCGAAAGCCTCGGCGACATAGCCCGAGCGCACCTTGACATCGCCGCAGTCGACAAGGCCGAGCCGGGCGACCGGGTCGTAATCGCGATCGGGCGGCTCGTAGCGCCGGACCAGCCCTGAATGCTCGCGGATCGAACCGGGTCCGAGCCGCGCCCCGATGCGGGTCGGGTGAAACCCGCAATCGAACGGGATGCCGAGCACCGCCGCCCGGCAACCCGACAGGTCGCGCGAGGCGGGCGCGCCCATGAACGTCCCGACCGCCTCCACCACCACGCGATCGCCCATCCCCAGCCTCTTCGCATCGTCAACCGACTGTTACTCGCGCCGGCGGTCGATGCCAATGGCGCTTTTAGCCGTCGTTCAAGCATAGTGACCCGACATTTGCGGCGGAGGCCTTCCCATGGACACGATCGAAAACCCCCGGCTGTTGCGCGAAATCTACGGGGAGCCGAGCGAGCGGGCGGTAAAAAAGCAGCTGACCCGGCTCGATCGCCATTGCCGCAACTTTATCGGGTTGTCGCCGTTTCTGGTGATCGCCTCGTCGGACCCGTCGGGCCGCTGCGACGCCTCGCCCAAGGGCGACATGCCGGGGTTTGTCCGGGTCATCGACGACACGACGTTGCTGATCCCCGACCGGCTCGGCAACAACCGCGTCGACACCCTCGGCAACCTGCTCGAGCGGCCGGGGGTCGGGCTGATCTTTTTTGTTCCGGGGGTCAACGAGACCCTGCGCGTCAACGGCCGCGCCGCGGTCACGACCGACCCCGCACTGCTCGAACCGCTCGCCGTCAACGGCAAGGTGCCGCGCAGCGGGATCGTCGTCGCCGCCGAGGAGATTTATTTCCACTGCGGCAAGGCGCTGATCCGCTCCGATCTGTGGAACCCGGAAAAGCGCGTCGCGCGCGGGTCTTGGCCGCCACTGGGCCGCATCATCGCCGAGCAGGTCGGCGGCATGGACCCCGACGAAGCCGAACGCCAGACCGCCGAAAGCTACCGCACCCGGCTGTATTGAGTTTCGCCGCGAATATACGGCGTGGCCAAGAGGCGGTTGTGGAACAGCGCCACCGCTCCTCTCATTTGTCAATTGACAAATTCGTTATAGTATGATATCAGCAATCCACCGGCCAGGGGGTCGGCGGCGACGCGGTCACCTGATCTCGACCTGATATAACAGGTAGAACAGGTCCGCTGACGATGGGATCGGCGGGCAGCAGTGCGGCGGCGCCTATGGCTGGCGGTGGATCGGGTCGACCCAGCGCACTGCTTCGGGGCGCTCGACCGGCTCGATGTCGAGGTTGACGACGACCGCCTCGTTGTCGCTGCGCACCAGCACGCATTCGAGCGTCTCGTCGGAGGACGCGTTGATCTCCTGGTGCGGGACATAGGGCGGCACAAAGATGAAATCGCCGGGGCCGGCCTCGGCGACGTATTCGAGATGCTCGCCCCAGCGCATCCGCGCCCGGCCCTTCAACACGTAGATCACGCTTTCGAGCGCGCCGTGGTGGTGCGCGCCGGTCTTGGCGTTGGCGTGGATCTTGACGGTGCCGGCCCAGATCTTTTGCGCGCCGACGCGGGCGAGATTGATCGCGGCGGCGCGGTCCATGCCCGGCGTCTGGGCGGTGTTCGTGTCGAGCTGGTCGCCCGGGATGACCTTGACGCCGTGGATCTTCCAATCGACCCGCTCATGCCCGTGATCGTGGCTGCTGCTCATCGCGATCGCCTCACTTGCCTGGGAGGCGGGATTTTATCACGCGGGCCGGGGTTTCAAAGGGCTTGAAATAGACTGCTCTAGATATATCTAAATCACGATATAACAAAATGAGAGCATATCGAAATGTTTAGACATCCACATGGTCACGGCGAGAGGCGGCATGCTCACGGTGGTTTCGGCCACGGCGGCGGTCGCTTTGGCGGGTATCGCGGCGGTGGCCGGGGCGGACGGGTCGCCCGGGTCTTCGACCACGGCGATTTGCGCTATGTGCTGCTGCACCTGATCGCCGAGAAGCCACGCTACGGCTATGAGCTGATCAAGGCGATCGAGGAGCAAGTCGGCGGCATGTACAGCCCGAGCCCAGGCGTGATCTACCCGACCCTGACCTTGCTCGAAGAACTCGGCTATCTGCGGCCCGAGACCGCTGAAGGCACCCGTAAGCTTTATTCGATCACCGGCGAGGGCGCCGCCTTTCTCGCCGCCAATCGCGCGCTGGTCGACGCGATCCTCGGCCGCATGGCCGAAATCAGCCGGAGCTACGCCGGCGGGCCGGCGCCCGAAATCGGCCGCGCCATGCACAATCTGGAGCGGCCCTATCGATCCGACTGGGCAGAGGCCCGCTCGACGCCGCGCAGGTGCGCACGATCACCGTCGCGCTCGATCGCGTCGCCGGCGAAATCGAACGCAGCCAGTGAACTCGCCGTGCCGATCCCGGTCGTTGAAAGCTGTTTCGTAATCGCCTGCGCGATTGCGATATTGGTGATGCTGCTCGTGCCGTAGCCGCTCAATCCAACGCCGGTGGCGATCATATGAAGCTCGCTGTGCCCGACCTGATCTCAAATTCCTACTTCCCGGCTGTCGCCGCTGAAACAGCTGGGCTCGCGCGCGGGGCAAGGCGCCCGACCTCACCTTAGGGCGGCCCGCATAAGTGGGCGAGACCCTCACGAGCGCTGCCGGCGCGCAGCGCCGCCTTGATCGTCTGCCAGAAGTCCTCGTAGGCGATGACGAGCGGGTTGTTGGGGGCCGTGCGCGGATGCACCAAGCCATAGCGGATCGGGATGTCCGGCCGTTCGGCCCGGTAGGAGCCGAACAGGTGATCCCAGATCAGCAGCACGCCGCCATAGTTCTTGTCGAGGTATTCGGGATTGCTTGCGTGATGCACGCGGTGGGCGGAGGGCGTGTTGACGATCCACTCCAGCCAACCGATGCGGCCGACGAGCTCGGTATGGACGAAGAACTGATAGGTGAGGCTGACTGACACCATGCCATAAACCCAGGCCGGGTCGTACCCGATCCATACGATCGGCAAGTAAAACAGAAACACGCCCGACAAGATCGGCGTCCACGACAGGCGATAGGCGGTGGTGGCCAGCATCCTCTCGCTGCTGTGATGCACGCTGTGCGACGCCCACAACAGCCGGATGCGGTGCGAGCAGCGATGCTCGATGTAGAAGGCGAGGTCGGCGAGGAAAAACAGCACTATCAGGCTGAGCCAGTGATGCAACGAGACCGGGACCGTCGCGACCCTGATCCGGTAGACGGAAGCAGCGATGATACCGAAGAGCAGCCCATGCGCCGCGGCCTGAGTGAGAAAATGGCCGACGGCCATGACGGTCGAGACGCCCGCATTCTTCCAGGGATAGGTTCCCTGCCGATAGAGGATCAGCAGCCCCTCGATCACGGTCGTTGCCAGAAAGATCGGCAGAAAGACCAGGATTACAGGGCTGGCGTTATGACGCAGCAGATCATCGAAGCTGACGTAGGATTCCATCGCCTGCTCCCCCCCGAGAGGATCGATCCCGCTCGGACAGGACAAGCGTTGCCGACCGGCGCGCCCCAACAGGCTCAGGACCTTCCGCACGCCACAGAACTAGGCCAGGTTAGAGGCAGACGATGGCGGATGCCCGTCGTCTCCCTGCCTAACCTGGATAAGGAAACGTGTCGGTCCTAAAACATTTAGCCACGGTGCCGGGCGGGAACGCCGATGAGGTCACGGAAATCAGGCAGGTGACTGGGCATGTTCACCGGTCCTTTCTTTTCAATCTCGTGCGGCTCAGATATGGTTATTTGCGGTGACCGATTACTTTAGCGTAAAGGGTAGGGATATAGGATATTTGGCACAATACGCCCTATCTTTCTGACCGGCCTGGATGGCAAACGCTGTATGCGCCGGAACCGGGGTACCGGCGAATGATTCGCCGATCGCACAGTGACACGTGACTACCGGGACAATTCCGCCTCCTGGGCTTGGGTTTCCGTCTACATCGCTGATTTCATAGGCCGGACTATCGCAGGCGAAGCTGAAGCAGTTGACGGATTTGTCTCCGAGATTGCGGGCCGCCGGGCAAATCTGCTGCGGCGCAGCGTCGATCCCCTCGGGGATCTGAGACCAGCCGTTGAGCTGCTGCGGAATGTCGTCTTCGGGAGAAAAGGCGACAGATTAACCTGTCGGCGACGGCGGCATCTTGTTTGGCGACGGCGGGTTACAAGAGCCCTGCATGTTGCCCCCAGTCACGTTGGCGAGCGCCCGACCGTGAAAAATCGGACATGAACAGTCTGCCTGCGGGAACCGAGCGGTGCCACCGCCGGGGAGGTTGACCTGGATAGTCGTTCCCGACGGCGTACAGGTGGAGGCGGCGCAGAGCATAATACCCGTCGCAGAACCGGACAGGTGGACCCCCGCCAGCCCCGTCGGCTCGCGCCATCGGCGGTGCCAACGCCAGAAGCAGGGCGCTCAGCCGGAGCAGCGCTTTCGGGACCCTGCCGCCTCTTGCCGCTCGCTCAGCGGCTGCCTTGAGGATGGTCAGACACCGCAGCGTGTTCATGGCTTTCCTCCGTTATTTAGGTTAATGCCAACCGAACCCGTGTATCCGGGGTCGGATTGTAGTCGGCTTTACATGTCCTTCCTAGCGCGTTTCCCTGCTCAGACCACACTTAATAAGTCTCGGCCCGGTTAGAAAAGATAGAAAATAATCATATTCCGGATGCGTATTAATTGGAAAGCCCGATGAACTGGCGGTGCCCAATCTGATCTCGAATTCCTATTTCCCGGCGGTGGCCGCGGTCAAGCTCGGCTTCTTCAAGGAGGAAGGGCTCGACGTTTCGCTCGAACTGGTGTTTCCGGTCGACCGGGCCTATCGCGAGCGGCGCGACGGCAATATCGACTTCGTCGGCGGTTCGGCGCATTCGGCGCTGGCCGCCTTCCCCGAATGGGAGGGGGCCAAGCTGCTCTGCGC
>CAVZJF010000038.1:0-120465 GCA_963775525.1 uncultured Alphaproteobacteria bacterium
TCACCGGCGAGGGCGCCGCCTTTCTCGCCGCCAATCGCGCGCTGGTCGACGCGATCCTCGGCCGCATGGCCGAAATCAGCCGGAGCTACGCCGGCGGGCCGGCGCCGAAATCGGCCGCGCCATGCACAATCTGGAGCAAGCCCTATCGATCCGACTGGGCAGAGGCCCGCTCGACGCCGCGCAGGTGCGCACGATCACCGTCGCGCTCGATCGCGTCGCCGGCGAAATCGAACGCAGCCAGTGAACTCGCCGTGCCGATCCCGGTCGTTGAAAGCTGTTTCGTAATCGCCTGCGCGATTGCGATATTGGTGATGCTGCTCGTGCCGTAGCCGCTCAATCCAACGCCGGTGGCGATCATATGAAGCTCGCTGTGCCCGACCTGATCTCAAATTCCTACTTCCCGGCTGTCGCCGCTGAAACAGCTGGGCTCGCGCGCGGGGCAAGGCGCCCGACCTCACCTTAGGGCGGCCCGCATAAGTGGGCGAGAGCCTCGCGAGCGCTCCCGGCGCGCAGCGCCGCCTTCAGCGTCAGCCAGAGTTCTTCATAGGCGATGACAAGCGGGTTGTTGGGGGCCGAGCGCGGATGCGCCAAGCCATAGCGGATCGGAATGTCGGGCTGCTCGGCCTGATAAGACGAGAACAGATGATCCCAGATCAGCAGCACGCCGCCGTAGTTCTTGTCGAGGTATTCGGGGTTGCTGGCGTGATGCACGCGATGGGCCGAGGGGGTGTTGATCAACCACTCCAGCCAGCCGATACGCCGGACCAATTCGGTATGGACAAAGAACTGGTAGGTGAGGCTGGCGGAAACCATGCCATAGACCCAGGCCGGATCGTAACCGATCCAGACAATCGGCAAATAGAACAGAAAAACGCCCGACAGGATGGGCGTCCAGGACAGACGGTAGGCGGTGGTGGCCAACATCTTCTCGCTGCTGTGATGTACGCTGTGCGACGCCCACAGCAGCCGGACCCGATGAGAACAGCGGTGCTCCACATAGAAGCCGAGATCGACCAGCAGAAACAGCGCGATCAGACTCGGCCAGTGGTGAAACGAGATCGGGATGGTCGTCAGCCTGACCTTGTAGACGGAGGTTGCAATGATACCGAAGGTCAGGCCGTGGGTTGCGGCCTGGGTGATCAAATGGCCGATGGCCATACCGGTCGACAGGCCCGCATTTTGCCAGGGATACCCTCCCTGTCGGCGCATGATCAGCAACCCCTCGAGCAGGGTCGTGACCAGGAAAACCGGCAGGAAAATCAGGATGAGCGGGTTCCCGCTCTTGTCCAGCAACTCGTTGAAGCTGAGGTAGAATTCCATCGCCTGCTCTCCCCAGAGGATCGATCCCGCTCCGACAGGACAAGCGTTGCCGACCGGCGCGCCCCAACAGGCTCAGGACGTTCCGCACGCCACAGAACTAGGCCAGGTTAGAGGCAGACGAATGGCGGATCCCCGTCGTCTCCCTGCCTAACCTGGATAAGGAAACCTGTCGGTCCTAAAACATTTAGCCACGGCGCCGGGCGGGAACGCCGATGATGGTCAAGGAAATCGGGCCGGTGACTGGGCATGTTCACCGGTCCTTTCTTTTCAATCTCGTGCGGCTCAGATATGGTTATTTACGGTGACCGATTACTTTAGCGTAAAGGGTAGGGATATAGGATATTTGGCACAATACGCCCTATCTTTCTGACCGGCCTGGATGGCAAACGCTGTATGCGCCGGAACCGGGGTACCGGCGAATAATTCGCCGATCGCACAGTGACACGTGACTACCGGGACGATTCCGCCTCCTGGGCTTGGGTTTCCGTCTACATCGCTTATTTCATAGGCCGGACTATCGCAGGCGAAGCTGAAGCAGTTGACGGATTTGTCTCCGAGATTGCGGGCCGCCGGGCAAATCTGCTGCGGCGCGGCGTCGATCCCCTCGGGGATCTGAGACCAGCCGTTGAGCTGCTGCGGAATGTCGTCTTCGGGAGAAAAGAGCGACCAGATTAGACCTGTCGGCGACGGCGGCATCTTGTTTGGCGACGGCGGGTTACAAGAGCCCTGCATGTTGCCCCCAGTCACGTTGGCGAGCGCCCGACCGTGAAAAATCGGACATGAACAGTCTGCCTGCGGGAACCGAGCGGTGCCACCGCCGGGGAGGTTGACCTGGATAGTCGTTCCCGACGGCGTACAGGTGGAGGCGGCGCAGAGAGCATAATACCCGTCGCAGAACCGGACAGGTGGACCCCCGCCAGCCCCGTCGGCTCGCGCCATCGGCGGTGCCAACGCCAGAAGCAGGGCGCTCAGCCGGAGCAGCGCTTTCAGGACCCTGCCGCCTCTTGCCGCTCGCTCAGCGGCTGCCTTGAGGATGGTCAGACACCGCAGCGTGTTCATGGCTTTCCTCCGTTATTTAGGTTAATGCCAACCGAACCCGTGTATCCGGGGTCGGATTGTAGTCGGCTTTACATGTCCTGCCTAGCGCGTTTCCCTGCTCAGACCACACTTAATAAGTCTCGGCCCGGTTAGAAAATATAGAAAATAATCATATTCCGGATGCGTGTTAATTGGAGAGCGCGATGAAACTGGCGGTGCCCGATCTGATCTCGAATTCCTATTTCCCGGCGGTGGCCGCGGTCGAGCTCGGCTTCTTTAAGGAGGAAGGGCTCGACGTTTCGCTCGAACTGGTGTTTCCGGTCGACCGGGCCTATCGCGAGCTGCGCGACGGCAATATCGACTTCGTCGGCGGTTCGGCGCATTCGGCGCTGGCCGCCTTTCCCGAATGGGAGGGGGCCAAGCTGCTCTGCGCCCAGGCCCAGGGCATGTACTGGTTTCTGGTCATGCGCGCCGACCTCGATGCCCAGCGCGGCGATGTCGGCGTGGTCAAGGGCCGCGCCATCGGCGCCGCACCCTGGGTCGAGATGGGGCTGCGCCGCTTGCTGACCGAAGCCGGGATCGACCTCAAGCGCGATGGGGTGACGATCGCCCCGGTGCCGGGAACCGCCGGAACCGGGATCGTCAATTTCGGGGTCAGTGCCGCCAAAGCGCTCGAAGCGGGCCTGATCGACGGATTTTGGGCCAACGGCATGGGCGCCGAAGTCGCGGTGCGCGGCGGGGCCGGGACGGTCGTCCTCGACGTCCGCCGCGGCGACGGGCCAAAGGCCGCGTTCAACTACACGATGTCGGCGCTGGCCACGACCGACCGGCTGATCGAGCATTCACCCGAGGTGGCGGCAGCGGCGGTGCGCGCGATGGTCAAGACCCAGGCGGCGCTCAAAGCCGATGTCGGCCGAGCAACCGAAATCGGCCACAAGCTGTTTCCGCCGGCCGAGGCGGCGCTGATCGCCGCGCTGATCCGCCGCGACCTGCCCTATTACGACCCGTCGATCTCGCGCGAATTTGTCGCCGGCATGAACCAGTTCGCCCGCGACGTCGGCATTCTGACCGGCGAGATCCCCTACGAAAAAGTCGTCGCCACTCGCTTCGCCGACCTGTGGCGTGGCTAGGGCGTGTCGTCAATTGAGCCAAATAATAGCGGCGGCGAGGTGGACGGCGGCGAGGAAATTTTGCGCGGTCTTGTCGTAGCGTGTGGCGATTGCGCGGAACTGCTTGAGTTTGCAGAAGAAGTTCTCGATCAGGTGGCGCTCTTTATAGAGATCGCGGTCGAAGTCGCGGGGCGCGAGGCGGTTTGGCCGCGGCGGGATGACGGCGGCTTTGCCGGCCGGGCCAGGGGTTCGCGGACGCGCGCGTCGGCATCGTAGGCCTTGTCGGCGATCAGCCGATCGGCCGCCATCTGGGGCAGCAGCGCGTCGGCGCCGACCAGATCGTGGGTCTGTCCGGCGGTCAGCAGAAAGGCCAGCGGATTGCCGAGCGCGTCGACCAGCGCATGGATCTTGGTGCTCAGGCCGCCGCGACTACGCCCGATCGCCTGATCGTCATGTTTTTTTGGGAGCGCCAGCGCTGTGCTGATGCGCCCGCACGATGGTGCTGTCGAGCATCGCATACTCGTTGTCGGCATCGCCGGCGAGATGTGCGAAGATTTTTTGCCAGACCCCGGTTTTGGCCCACCGGCTGAACCGGCGATGGGTATTCTTCCAGTCGCCCAATCGCTCCGGCAGATCGCGCCAGGGGATGCCGGCGCGGTAGCGATAGAGCACGGCTTCGACGAACCGGCGATTGTCTTGGGCGGTCGCGCCGACATGGCCGATCCGCCCCGGCAACCAGTCCCTGATCCGCTCCCATTGGTCGTCACGCAGTCCATATCGGGTCATAGGTCAGCCTTTTGTCAAAGCCGACCTTTCATTGATCACACAATTTCCAGTGTGGGTAGACTTGTTTTACGATCTATACCTAATCAACGACTCGTATTACGGGTAGGCTTGCAATAATTGACGACACGCCCTAGTGTCGCAAACCAAAAGTCGGTTGGATGTTGCTGCCGCAATTCTCTTTGTCATGCCGTCGAAGGCCGGTATCTACGGGTGGAATGGATCCCGACCTTTGTGGGATGGCGCTACGGGAGGTGTCTCCGACTTTCCGACGCGGAAAACTGGGCGAAACGGAGATTAGGTATCAACGAAAAAGCGCGGAAGCTGACAATGGATCTCGTCGTGGCCCTACATCGGATCAAAGCGGCGGTCGGCGCGGCCGGATGGATCGCCGACGCGGATGACGAGGAGCCCTATCTCGTCGAGGCGCGGCGGCTCTATCGCGGCGCAACCCGGCTCGTCGTGCGGCCGGCCTCGACCGCCGAAGTCGCGGCGGTCGTGCGCATCTGCGCCGAAGCGGGGCTGGCGATCGTGCCTCAGGGCGGCAACACCGGCCTCGTCGGCGGCGGCGTGCCGCCCGAAGACCGCGACAACATCGTCCTAGCACTCGGCCGGATGAACCATATCCGCGCGGTCGACCCGGTCAATTTTACGATGACGGTCGAGGCGGGCTGCATCCTCGCCCATTTGCACGAGGCCGCGGCCGAGGTCGACCGGCTGTTCCCGCTGAGCCTCGGCGCCGAAGGCAGCTGCCAGATCGGCGGCAATCTGTCGACCAACGCCGGCGGCATCGCGGTGCTGCGCTACGGCAACACCCGCGAATTGACCTTGGGGGTCGAGGTCGTGTTGCCCGACGGGCGCGTCTGGGACGGGCTGCGCGGCCTGCGCAAGGACAACACCGGCTATGACCTGAAGCAGCTCTTTATCGGCGGCGAGGGCACGCTCGGCATCATCACCGCGGCGACCGTCAAATTGTTCCCAAAGCCGCGCGAGATCGAGACCGCGTTTCTCGGCCTCGCGCGGATCGAGGACGCCATGGGCCTCTTCGCTCATGCCCGCGCCGCCACCGCCGACCAGCTGACCGCGTTCGAGCTGATCCCGCGCGCCGGGCTCGACCTGGCGCTCGCCCATGTCCCCGGCACGATCGACCCGCTCGCCCGGCGCCATCCCTGGCATGTGCTGCTCGAAATGTCGTCGAGCCAGACCGACAGCGGCATCCGCGGCTTGTTGGAGCGGCTGCTCGAAACCGCCCTTGACGAAGGCCTCGTCGCCGATGGCGTTATCGCCGAGAGCAGCGCGCAATCCAAGGAATTGTGGCGGATCCGCGAGGCGATCGTCGAGGCGCAGCTCTATTCGGGCTCGATCAAGCACGACGTCTCGGTGCCGGTCAGCCGCGTCGCCGAGTTTGTCACCCGCGCCAGCGACGCGGTGTGCGCCCGGCTGCCCGGCATCCGGCCGATCGCCTTTGGCCATGTCGGCGACGGCAACATCCACTTCAACCTGACCCAGCCCGAGGGCATCGACAAGGCCGCCTATCTCGACCGCTGGCAGGAGTTCAACGACATCGTCCACGGCGTGGTGCGCGAATTGCACGGCTCGATCAGCGCCGAGCATGGGGTCGGCATCATGAAGCGCGACGAGATCACCCACTACAAACCGGCGGTCGAGATCGAATTGATGCGCCGGGTCAAGCACGCCCTCGACCCGCAAGGGATCATGAACCCCGGCAAGCTCGTCCGCGTTTAAGCGCCAGGCGCCGGCACGCTGGCGAAATTGTAAATAAACGCGATGAGGCCTATCTGAAATATAGCCAGGCCGACCCATTTTTCCTAGACTATCCCCAAACTTTCTGGTGTCTCGTCCAGAGGGTCGATAGCCTGTTTAGGGCTCGGCATAGCTGGAGTTCCGGAACGTAGGTTTTTCCGAGACTCCGTCAGTATCATTCCTCCGCATTCATCGTCTGTGAGCGTATTCACACTGCGGTAGCAACGTTCACCGATCGCCAGAAAAAGACTGCCTCATGGAAAGGGCCAAAACTCGTAGCTACATTGTAGTCCCCGATAACGAGGAACGGTACAATGGCTTCGGATACGGTGGTGCGCGCCCGCATCGACGGGCGGGTCAAGGAAAAGGCCGCCAAGGTCCTCGCCGAGATGGGCCTCTCGGTCTCTGACGCGATCCGGCTGCTGCTGGTCCGCGTGGCGGCCGAGAAGGCACTGCCTTTCGAGATCAAGGCGCCGAACGCCGAGACGCGCGCGGCGATGGCGGAACTCGAGCGTGGGGCGGGAAAGTCGTTCGACAGCGTGATCGACTTAATGGCCGAGCTGGATGCGGAGGATTGAGCGCGCCACCGCATTCAAACGCGACTACCGCCGGGTCAGGGCGGTATCCCGCTACCGCGATCTCGACAAGCGGCTCGTCGCTGTGCTGGACCTTTTGGTCGACGACCGGCCGCTGCCGCCGCTGAACCGCGATCACGCCCTGTCGGGAAATTGGTCAGGCTACCGGGATTGCCATCTGTGGCCCGACCTCCTGTTGATCTATGCCAAGAGCTCGCCGGATTTGCTGCAACTTGTCAGGCTCGGCTCGCACAGCGATCTGTTCGAGTAGGCAAAGCAGTCGCGAGCGCGCCACTCTCCGCCTTGAAGCGCGGGGACAGGCGATTACTCCCGCCTTAATCGAGGCGTTTGTTTTCGAGGGATTTTTTCGCCCGCTCGCGGTCGCGCGCATCTTGGGCGCGAGCCGCTTTGCCGCGTCCGAAACGGATTCGGTTTTCCGCGGCACGGCGCTCGGCTTCGGCGCGCTCGCGCTGCTTGCGGTACTTGTTGAGATTGACGGTCGAATTTTCGGACATTGCGATCGGCTACAAAAGGTGACCGCCTACAAAGCGGCGGCAACGGCGTCGTGATAGCGGCGCAGGGCGGCGAGGTGATCGGAGAGGGTGTCGCCGGCGATGCCCTTGTGATGGCGGCGGTTGAAGGTCGTCGTCAGGCAGATGTGCGAGGCGCCGGCCGATTTCCAAAAGCGCGCCTCCTTGGCCCAGTCGGCTTCGTTGCCGGAGCCCATCGACACCCAGGCCTCGATCCCGATCTGCGCTCGGGTCGCGCCCGGCGGCCTCGGTCAGACGGCGCAGCCGGCCCAGCACCTCGGTGGCCTCGGGGCCGGGAGGATAGGCGTTCGGCATCCAGCCGTCGCCCCATTTGGCGATGCGCTCCAGGGTACGGTCATGATGGCCGCCAAACCACACCGGCACCTTGCCCGAGGCGGGCCGCGGGTTGACGCCGGCATCCTCGATCGTGTGCCAGCGGCCCTTGAAGCTGACATGCGGGGAGGCCCACAATTTCTGCATGACCTCGACCTGCTCTTCCGAGCGGCGGCCGCGATTGTGGAAATTCTCGTTGAGGCCGGTGAACTCGACCTCGTTCCAGCCAACCCCGATGCCGAGCCGGAAGCGCCCGCCCGACAGCACGTCGAGGCAGGCCGCCTGCTTGGCGACGAGCACGGTCTGGCGCTGCGGCAGGATCAGGACACCGGTGGAGAAGCCGAGCCTGGTCGTGCAGCCGGCGAGATAGCCGAACAGCACGAACGGGTCGTGAAACAGATCCTCGGAATCGTTGCGGTCCCAGCCCGGGCGGCTGGCGGCGTTGACGCCCAGCACGTGGTCGGGCGCTTCGAGAAAATGGTAGCCGATCAATTCCGCCGCCTGCGCGTATTCGCGGATGACCGCCGGCTCGCCGCCGATGTCGCTCCACGGCAACAATGTCCCCAGCTCCATTACCGAACTCCCGGTTTCGCGTGTGGCCGCAGCCTACACCCGAGGCGGGCGGCCGACGACCGCTATCATCGGGTCGCTGACATCCTCGACCCATTCGGCGAGACGGTGGGTTTCGATGTCGGCGAAGCCGGCATGGCGCAGATACTGCTCGACCAGCCGGGCGTGGCCGTCATCGTCCAGCGCCCGCCACACCGCCACCGCCTTGGTCCAGAAGCAGCGGTTCGAAAAGCCGATGACAACCGGGCCGCCGGGGCGCAGGACGCGCGCCGCCTCGCGCAGCAATTCGACCGGGCGCTGGAGGTATTGGATCGAGACGCAGATCATCGCCGCATCGACGCTGCCGTCGCCGAGCGGCAGGATCGGGTCGCGATTGAAATTCTGCACGAACCAGCGGCTGAAGCGCGGGTTCGCGGCTAATTCCTCGGCGTTCATGCCGTGGCCGATGATTTCACCATAGGTGATTTCCGGCGGCAGATGGCTGACCCAGCTCGACATCAGATCGAGCAGCACGCCGCCCGCCGGCAGGATCTTGCGATAGAAATCGGTCAGCGCCGCGATCGCGCCGTCGTCGATATGGCAGACGAGCCGCGCCGGCTCGTAGAAGAACTCGTCGTCCTCCGCGTCGAGCTTGGCGAAAGCGCCGGGCGGCAGCCCGGGCATGTCCTCGGCCATCATGGCCGCCTTTCCCGTGCGGCTACGCGGCGGCGGTGTGGCGGCCGCGGCCGAACAGGCGATCCATCGCCGCGGCGGCGGCCTTGTCGAATTGGGTGGTCTTGGCCCGCACCTCGTCGACCTTGGCCAATGCCCGAACCACCGCCGGCCGGGCGGCGATGGTTCCGACCCAGGCCATCAACTTCGGGTAATCCGCTTCCGCCGGCTTGCCGAGCAGGGCGCCGACGTTGCGCGCCCAAGGGAAGGTCGCGATGTCGGCAATCGAATAGCTGGCGCCGCCGAGGAACGGCGCCGCGCCGAGCCGCTGGTCGAGCACGTCGAGGGAACGGCGCGCCTGGGTGCGATAGCGGTCGAGCGCGTAGTCGTTGCCCTTCGGGGCAAAGCGCATGAAATGGACGAACTGTCCGAACATCGGGCCGACCAGGGTCATCTGGACCATCATCCATTGCAGCGCGTCAAACCGCCCGATCGGGTCCTTGGGCAGGAACTGCCCGGTCTTGTCCGCCAGGTACTGCAGGATCGCGCCCAATTCAAAGAGTGTGTAGGGCTTGCCGCCCGGACCGTCACGGTCGGTGATCACCGGCACCTTGGCGACCGGGTTGAGCCGCAGGAAGTCGGGATCGAACTGCGCCTCGCCAAAGACGTCGACCGGATGCACGGTGTAGGGCAGCCCCATCTCTTCGAGGGCGATGTAGATCTTGACGACGTTTGGGCTGCCCATGGCGTAGAGGTCGATCATCCCGAGGCTCCTGGCTTTCGCGCGGCATTGAGCCGAGCATGCCACGCTCGTGGGCGCCGAGCCAGCCGTAGCGAAGGGCGCGCCTTGCCCACCCCTCTCCCCGCGATGGAGGAGAGGGGCGCCGGCGAGGCCGATCAGGCGGGCTTTTCGCAGTTGACCATCCACGGAACGCCGAACTGGTCGACGAGCATGCCAAAGCGCCGCGCCCAAAAGGTCTCCTCGATCGGCATTTGCACGGCGCCGTTTTCGGACAATGCCTTGAAGATTTGCTCTGCCTGGGCCGGCTCGTCGACGCCGAGCATGACCGTCATCCCCTTTGCCGGCTGGTAGTGCTCGGCTGGCGGATCGCCGCCCATCAGCAGCTTGTCGCCGACGGTCATCCGGGCATGGGCGATCTTGCCGCGCCATTCGGCCGGCGTCTGGTCCTTCATCGGCGTGTCGCCATAGGTCAGCATCGCGACGATTTTGCCGCCGAGAGCCTTTTCGTAGAATTTGAACGCCGCCTCGCAGCGGCCGTCGAAGCTCAGATACGGGTTCAGTTCCATCGTCTGCTCCTTAACGCTGACGGTTGGCGGCAAGTTGGCTGTGCAGGCGGTCTTCGGCCTCGCGCAGCTCGGGGGTCATGGCGGGGCCGAAATCATCTGCTTCAAAGACCTGGCGAATCTCGATCGTCCCGCCGATGAAGGGGACCCGTTTGGCCCAGTCGATCGCTTCATCCCTGGATTTGACCTTGATCATCCAAAAGCCGGCGATCAGTTCATTGGGATCGGCAAAGGGGCCTTCGACGACGGTTCGTTTGGTCCCGGCGAACAGAATTCGCGCACCTTTCGAGCTCGGATGCAGGCCGTCGGCAGCGAGCATCACACCCGCGTTGGCCATCTCCTCGTTGAACTTGACCATCGCGGCGAACAGCTCCTTGTCGGGCAGGACGCCGGCCTCGCTGTCCCGGTCGGCTCTGACCTGCAGCATAAATCGCATTATCCCTTCTCCGTTCGGTTTCGGTTCTGCGTTCGGGGCGGACCGATAGGTCGCGCCCGCGGCGCCTTCAGTCGTCGATCGCCTGATAGGCCAAGGTCCGGAAGTCGCAGCAAATGTCCGGTGGGGTGGGTGAAGTCCAGGCGCGCGAGCCGCAACTTGGAAAACACCGTCTCGATCTCCTCCAGCTCTACCCGGCGCAACAGGACGAGTTGTCCGCGGCTTTGTCGTAGTCGTCGTGGCGCTTCACCCAATCCATCAAATTGTGGTGCGGCCCAGTCTCGTTGCGGCCTTTAGGCGTCAGATCGAGCACCATGTAGGTGGTCAACAATTCTTCGGCGCCGCGCGCGTAGCTCGAATAGGTGTGGAAGATGTCGGCGCCATCCTTGAAGAACACGCTGAGGCCGGCGAGCTCCTCGATCCCACCTTCGGTCATGCGGTAATTGTAATAGACCTTGCCTTTTTCCAGATCCTCCTTGGTGAAGGACACGTGATAGTCGTAATTGAAATCGCTGCCGTAGGACGACACCCAGTTGAACGTCCAGCCCATGCGCCTTTTGTAGGCCTCGATTTCGGCGAGCGGGGCGCGCGACACGGCGACCCCGCTGACGTCGTGATGCTCGAGATGAACGCGAGATCCGCCGATGTGGTCGGCGCCGAACGAGCACCCGATGCAGCCTTCGCCCCAGCCCGGGCCGAGCATGAAATGGTCGACAACCAGTTGGCTGCGACCGTCGAACAGATCGGCCAGCGTCTTTTTGCCGGCCGGCGTGTCGAAAACGTATTTCTTTTCGACCTTGACCCAGGGCAATGCCCGGCGCGCCGCGCTCAACCGGTCGCGCTGACGGGTGAATTCCTTTTCCTCGGCCAGCAAATCCCGGCGCGCGGCCAGCCACTCGTCGCGAGAGACGGTTTTGTGCGGCTCCATAGGGGTTTTCCTCGATCCACAGTTGACAGATAGGTTGATATCAACTTACTTTACGGCATGTCAAGCGGCGAAGAACTTTCCTACGAATTAACGCTGCACGTTCGCGACAACTGTCTGTGCCTGCATCTGCAGCGCGCCGCACGCGCGGTGGCGCGGCGGTTCGATCAGGCGTTGCGGCCGCTCGATCTGACCAACGGCCAATTCTCGCTGCTGATGTCGCTCAATCGCCGGGAGCCGGCGAGCATCGGTAACGTGTCGGCTTTGCTGGCGATGGACCGCACCACCTTGACCGCCAATTTGAAGCCGCTCGAACGCCGGGGGCTGGTCGAAGTGACGGCCGACGCCGACGACAGGCGCACCCGCCGCCTGAGCCTGACGCCGGCCGGCCGGGCGCTGTTGTTGGCCGCGGTGCCGGTGTGGAAAGAAACGCACGCCGCGATCGAACAGGGTATCGCCGGATCCGACCCCGATCGCCTGCGGACCGACCTGCGCGCCCTTTGCTGACTTCGGCCATGTCCTGCCGTGCCCCCGAGGACGCATCTGGGGTAGGCACACTTGCTAGTCGGGTAGCGCCGGCATAATTTCGTCGGTAGCTGCCGACGAGCGAACAGGAGGGTGCGATGATCAAATTAAAGGGTATCGGCCACGTCAACTTACGGGTCGCCGACCAGGAGGCGTCAAAGGAATTCTACCGCGACATTCTCGGCTTTGTCATCGCCGAGGAAGACCCGGACCATGGCGGCGTCTTTATGACCCTGGGCGAGAATTTCCACACCCTCGACATCGGCCAGCATCCCGAGCCGGGCGCGGCGCAACGGCCGCGGCGCGACCAGATCGGGCTCGGTCATATCGCCTTCCAGGTCGGCAGCTACGCTGCCCTGCGCGACGCCTATACTCATCTGGCGCGCAGCGGCGTCGCGATCCTGCGCGCGACCAACCACGTCAACCAGCGCAGCTTTTATTTCGCCGACCCCGACGGCAACACGCTCGAAATATATTACGAGATGCCGCACGCGCTGGAGCTGTTCGCCGACGGCCGCTCCGACGACGACGAAGCGCTGCCGGTCAGCGGCAAAAACGACCCGCTGCCCGCCTGGCTGCTCGAAGACTGGCCCGGGCCGGACATGACGGCGCGGATCGAGCGCCTGCGCAGTCGCGCGAAGGAACCGGCGCCGGTCTAAAAGCTCGGTCCCGGCCACGCTCCGTCGGGGAACACGCCGCGCGGTTCGATTTGACAGCGCCGCAGCTTTGCGAAGAATACGCCGCCGCCAATGCGCAGGCGCAGGACATTAATTCGGGAGGCAGGGATGCGGAGACGAAGTTTGCTGGTCGGCGCGGCGGCGGGGCTGGCGGCTGGCGCGGCGCCGCTGCGGTGGGCCTTCGCCCAGGAAAAGCCGATCCGCATCGGGCTTTTGCACGACCTTTCGGGGCCTTTTGCCGGCGCCGGCTCGGTGCCGTTGTCGATCGGGGCGCAGCTCGCGATCGATTACGTCAACGGCCAGGGCGGCATTCTCGGCAAATACAAAATCGAGGCGGTCAACGCCAACTCCCAGAGCAAGGTCGATGTCGCGATCAACGAAGTCGAGCGGCTGATCAACCAGGAAAAAGTCGACATCATACTCGGCGTTTACTCGAGCGCTCACGCGGTGCCGCTCGCCGCCAAGGTCGACGAGGCGAAAAAGATCCTGTGGATCAACAGCGCCATCGCCACCGCGGTGCTGAAGGACCGGCATCTGCACTACGTCTTTCGCCCGACGACCCAGTCCGACGCCTATGGCGAGGCGGCGATCTCATTTCTCGGCGAGACCAGCAAGTCCAAGCTCGGGGTCGATCCCGCCGACCTCAAGATCGCCCTGATCGACGAGGACGGCCCCTACGGCACCGGCGTCCAACAGGCCGACCAGCGCTTCGCCGGCGAGAAGCATGTCGGCAAGATCGTGCTCAGGGAGTCTTATTCGGCGAGCGCCCCCGATTTGTCCTCGCTCGTAACCAAGCTCAAGCGGGCGCGGCCCGACGCGATCATTCATGCCGGCTACAACCCCGATATCACGCTTTTTCTGCGCCAGGCGCGCGAGGCCGGTCTTCATTTCAAGACCCTGATCGGGAATGGCGCCGGCTACAGCCAGCTCGACAAGCTGCGGACGACTTTTGGCGCCGATGTCGACGATTTCTTTAACATCGACCCGGCGCCGGCGCAGATCCTCAACGCCAGCAAGCTGGCGCCGGGGGTCGGCGATTTGATCAAGATCATGGTCGACGGCTACCGGGCCAAGACCCAGGCGGCCGAGGTCCCGACCCACGTGTCGATGGGGTTCAACAACACCTGGATATTGCTCGCCAAGGTATTGCCGGCCGCGGTCGGCAAATATGGCGGCGCCGATCCCGAGGCGGTGCGCAAGGCGGCGCTCGACGTCGACATCCCGCTCGGCGGCACGTTGCAGGGCTACGGGGTCAAATTCGCCCCGCCCGAGGATGCGATGGCGGGGCAGAACATCCGGGCATTGCCGGTCGTGATGCAGAACCGCGGCAAGGACATCACCGTCGTCTGGCCGAGCCAGATCAGCACCGCGGAGCCGGTGATGCCGTTGCCCGCTTCGTCGCCCTACGCGATGAGCTGACCGTCGAGACAGTCGGCGCGGTTTTCGGCGCCCCGCCGACATCACTGACCGTTCCTTCCCGGAAGAAGCGCCGTACCGCCGCGATATAGCCCAAGAATCGCGGGCTGATCAGAGCGGGCGGCAGGCCCCGTTCGGTCATGGTGGTCATGGCGACCATGTGCCTCGCGCATGGCCGAAGCCCGCGCCGGCGTAGCGGTGCGCGGTCTACCGTGCTGAACCGGCTCCACGAATAGACAAAGCCGACCGCCCGGGCGCGGATGCGGGTCGGAAACAGCTCGGCCTGGTAGGCGTGGAACGAATAGGACAGGTTCGAGGTCGAGAACGTGATCAGGATGCCGAGGAGGATGATTCCGACCGCGCTCCTCTGCTGCGAAAAGGTGCTGTGCGTGATCGTGATCGCGACGATGGGACCGCCGACGGCCCGCCTGCGTCTCGAACAAATCTCGCGCTGACGCACCGCAACAAATCGGGCTGTGAGGCCGGCGAGCAGCAAATCTCCTCGTGCCTGCCAGAGCCGTCGGCCGGCAAAGCTCGTGCGGTCGCCGAACTCGCCGCCGACGGCATTCCACAACAGCTCCATCAGCTTGACCCGCTCGGCGGGATTGGCCATCGAAAACCGGACACTGACCAACTAGACTGCCGCGGCCGGGGACGGGTCGCCCCGCTTGGTCCGTGATCCAAGGTCAGCGGGGCGGTGCTTAGGGGCGGTTCCGGCAGCCCACAGCAGGAGGAAACTGTGAAGCTTCGAATGATTCTGGCACTTCTCGGCATGCTGGCGGGTGGCGGCATCGCCGGCTTCGCGCCGGTCACGATTTTGGCGGCCGAGCCCGCGAGCCCGGCAAAGCCGCAGATCAGCGCCGAGGCGAGCGCCGCGCTGCAGCGCATGGGCGAGACCCTGCGGGCGCAGCAATTCGCGTTTCAGGCGCAGACGCTCCGCGTCTATGCCGGCCCCAAGGGCGAGCCGCTGCATATTTTCCACACCCTCGACGTGACGGTGCGGCGCCCGAACCGGCTGCTGGTCGTCAGGAACGGCGACGACGGGCCGGGCAAGCTCGCCTATGACGGCAAGACCCTCGTCATCTACATGGGCGACGCCAACAAATACGCCACCATTGAGGTGCCGGGCACGATCGAGGCGATGATGAAGGAAGCGATGGGGCGGCTCGGCGTCGACTTCCCGCTCGCCGACTTTCTGACCGATGCTCCCGGAAAGTCGTTCCTGAGCGGCGTCACCGAGGGTAGCGTCGTCAACACCGTGACGATCGACGGCGTTCCTTGCCTCCACATGTTCTTTTTGCAGCCACCCGGCATCGAGCTCGAGCTGTGGCTGGAAAAGAACGACCAGTCCTTGCCGCGGCGGCTGGTCGTGACCTACCGCTCTCTGCCCGGCCAGCCGAGCTTTATCGCGACGTTTTCCGGCTGGAATTTTTCGGTTCATCCCACCGACGCGGATTTCGTGTTTCAACCGCCTGCCGGAGCCGTGAAGGTGGCGCTGAAGCCCCCGGCAGGTGCGGTGCCCGCCGGCCAGGCGAAAGCCCCGGGAGCGGCCAAATGAGATACCTCGCCATTGCCTGCCTCGGCGTTCTGCTCGCTGCCTCGGCCGGCTCGGACGCTTTCGCCTGGGGTGCGGTCAGCGGACCGCGCGGCGGGGCGGCCTATCGCGGCCCGATGGGCGGTGCCGCGGTGCGCGGCCCCAACGGCGGTGCCGCGGTGCGGGGCCCCTATGGCGCCGGCGCGGTGCGCGGCCCAGCCGGCAACACCGCGGTGCGCGGCCCGGTCTATGGCGGCGCCGCGGTTCACGGCGGCTATTACGGCGGGACCGCCTATCGCGGCGGCGCGTATTACGGCGGCGGGGTGGCGGCAGGGGTGGCCGTCGGTGCCGCGGTCGGCACAGCAGCCGCAGCGTCGAGCTATTACGGCACGCCCGCCTACTACCCGCCGCCCTATTACTGCGCGCCGGGCTATTCCTGCCCGCAGCCCTACTACCCGCCGCCGTGATCCCGGAGACCGGGATCAGCTGGCGAAGGCGGCGAAGATTTCGTCGAGCGCCGTCAGCTGGTTGCCGTTGACCGAGTTGGGGACCAGGACCGGGGTGTTGCAGCCCGCGGCGTACCACGCGGCGAGCCGGTCGCGTACCTTCGTCGCCGAGCCGTAGAGCGAATTGTCGGCGATCCAGCGGTCGGTCAGGTAGCGCGGGATGTCGTCGCGGCGGTTGTCGGCGAGGGCATTTTCGATCGCCGCCATCTCGTCGACATAGCCGGCTTCCTTCCAGTAGTTGCGGTAATTGGGCAACAGCACGTAGCGCACCAGCCGCCGGCGGTGCAATGCCAACGCAGCGCCCTCGTCGTCGGTGATGCACACCGGCAGCATGTTGCCGACCAGGAAATCCGGGTCGTTGCGCGTGGCCGGCGGGACCACGGCCAGCGACTGGGCCATGTGCGACAGGCTGGCATTGGCGAACAGCACGCCCTCGGCGATCTCGGCAGCGAGCGCCACCATCCGCTTGCGCAACGCGGCGAGCACGATCGGCGGCAACGCACCGATGCCGTCAAAGGATCTCAGCTTCTCGACAAAGGCGCGGGTGTCCGCGAGCGGCTTGCCGACGGTGACCCCGAGCCGCTGATGGGTCGGCCCGTGCGCCACGCCGATGCCGAAGCGAAAGCGCCCGCCCGAAACCTCGTGGATGTAGGCGGCGCTCATCGCGAATTCTTCGGCCGTCTGGGCGTAGATCGGCGCGATCGCGGTGCCGAACCGGAGGCCCTCGGTGGCGAAGGCCAGCCCGGTGCATTGCGCCATGTTGCTCCAGCGGCTCGGCATGTAGATGCCGGAAAAGCCGCGCCGCTCGATGTCGCGGGCGATGTCGAGGGTCTGCCGCCGCCGCCCGGGCACGGCGACAAGGCTAATTGCGGGAAGTGGTTCGGTCATTGCCGGTACCCCATGGCTTTCGGTACCAGGCAGCCTATGCGGCGGCCTGCGCCGGCGCAATCGGCCGGTCGCCCTCGCGGACGCGCGGCTTAAAACCGGCGCTCCTCATTCCGGGGCGGGGGCGAACCAGCAGATCGGCTCGGCGAGGTTGGGGTCGGCGCCGGCCGCAATCCATTCCCGCTCGATGCGGTCGAGCACCGCTTGGCAGCCCTCATCGGGCCAATAGTCGAAGCCGCCGCCCCAGTAATCTCCCGGCCGCAATCCCTTTTCATAGAGGTGGCGGACGATCCGGAGACTCAATTTTCTTGCCTCGTCTGTCGTTTGTGCGCCAAGCGAACGTCGGGCGGTGCTAGCCAACTGCCACAATCCGACGTGGTCAATTTTCGCCTCCTTTAGGTATCCCTCTACGATATCATCGAGATCGATCATGGTAAGCCTCATGGGAAATGGATTTTATCGACCACAACTCCAGGTACGTTAATGTCGATCGCAGGAGCGCCAGTGCTCAAGTGGCGCGCCGGGATTGGCGATGTAGGACAGGTTCGGGTTCTGCGGATCGATTTCGCGCAACGTGATGATCGCAGCGTCCCACTGCGCTTAGCGCACCGGACCCTCGGGGTCGAGCATCTCCTCCGGCACGCGCTCGTCTTCTTCGTCCAGGGCGGTCTGTGTCAGCGCTGCGCCGCCATCGGTCGAGGTGAACCAGCCCGGATTGGGTGAAACCCGGCGCATGAATGCTCCGCCGATCGCCGACGCCCGTCAACGCCGGGCCAGTCGTCTGCTGCCGATAACTTATTTCGGGCGGGGTGCGAACCAACAGATTGGATTCGCGAGCGTCGGATCGCCGTGCCCAAAATCCCATTCTTTTTTGATCCGGGCTACGATCGCTTCGGTATCGTCTTCATTCCAAAAATTAAATCCTGATTTAAAATAATCTCCAGGAAGAAGGCCTCGATCGACAAGTTGTCGTACGACGATTAGCGTCTGTTGTTCGACTCTCTTGCCATCATCGAGTTCAAGATCTAACCGTATTCTGCTGGCGATTTGCCATAGGCCTACATAATCGGCATGGGCATGCCGTATGTAGTCGTCCACGATTTCGCTTAGTCGATTCGGAGTGTTCATGGGTAATGCAATGTCCGATAAGGCACGCTCGACACGTTTCTATCGACCGCTGGGCCACTGTCAGAGGCTCGTAATCCTACGTAGCCGGCATTTCCCGGCAGCTGAATCAGGGTTCCTGCGTAGGTCGATGGCGTCACTTCCGTACCGCCGACGCTCAGATAATCGAACGCCTTGCGCGCAGCGGTCGCTCCGCCTTCGACTACTCTAATATCCTGTCCGCCACCGGTTGCGCCGATCGGGTGGCCTCCCGGCATGACGAAATCGGTAACTCGTCGGGTGACGGCTCTGCTGATTTCCGCATTGATCTCGGCGATGTCTTGATTGCGCGGCACCCATCCCGGCGCGGTGATGCTGGAAAGCTGCGGGTTGCCGGGATCGATCTGGCGCAGGGTGGCGATGGCAGCGTCCCACTGCGCCTGGCGCAGCGGGCCGGTGGGATCGAGCATTTCTTCGGGCGCGCGTTCATCTTCTTCGCCCTGGGCGACCTGGGTCGGCGCTGGGCCGCCAGCCGTCGGGGCGAACCAGCCGGGATTGGGCGGAACCCCGGCGCGGGGATGCTCGGTCGGATCCCAGGCGCTGCGGGCGAGCCGGTCGTCGCCCCACCGGAGCTTGATCCGCAGGTCCTCGGCCTCCATGCGCTGGCGCGCGACCGAGTCGGGCAGATCGGGCATGCGCAACTGCACTGCTGCGATCTGCGCGAGGCAGAGATTTTTTTCGCCGAGCGCCGACGCGACGACACCGAGGCCCGGCATTAACCGATCGAGATTTATTTCAGCGCAATAGGCGTGGCCAAGCAGCTGTTCGAGATCGGCTCGCGGGCGAATCGCATAGCCGACGCCCCGGCGCTCGATTAGCGCCGTGCGGCCGAGAAATAGACCCGCCTCGGTGCAGGACAGGTCGAGGCTCTTGTCGCCGCCCGCACCCAGGCACCAAACATGAACACCGGCCGGAACCATTGGCCCATCCACGATATCGCAAGAGAGCCGATCGTACCTGATATGTTCTCTTATGTCAAGAGCCGCGTGAGCCGCCTCCGGCGCGGCGCGATGGTCATCCGGTCAGCGGAACCACTGCCGCAGCTCGATGTGGTAGCCGTTGGGATCGCAGATCTCGGCGCGGGCATAGGTTTCGCGCACGAGCGGGCCCCAGACGATGTCGACCCCCTTCCCCTTCAAATAGTCGGCCGCCTGCTGCATGTCGTCGACCTCGATCGCGATCATGCGGTAGCCGAGATGCTCCCCTTGCGGCGCCGGATCGACGGCGGCGCCGTCATACGAGATCAGCTCGACGACGGTCCCGCCGAGCTCCAGATAAACGAGATCGATCGGCACGCCGGGACTGGGGCGCTCGACCCGGTCGCGAGCCTTCAACTTGAACCCGAGCACGTCGGTGTAGAAGCTTTCCGTACGGCCCGGCTGGTCGGTGACGATCTCGACATGGTCGATGCGCTTGAACATCGGTATCTCCTCTATTCCGCGGCTTGGGCGCGGGTGACCTGCACCGAATTGGGGCCGTAGCGGTCGCGGTAGGGCTGGGTGTCGATCTCCTCCAATTCGATCTCGCGATTTAGGACGCGCTGTTTCCAGGCCTGCTGCTCGGGCTCGTGGGCGTGGAATTCGGGCATCACCTCGCGGGCGAAGAGCTCGAGGCTCTCGCAGATGTGCTCGTGGGTGTTTTTGCCGGCCTGATTGAGGAAGATGACCTGGTCGATATGCGAGGTCTCGAACCGCCGCAATTTGCGCCGGATCGTCTCGGGCGAGCCGATCAGCCCGCCCGACAACGCGCGGGCCAGTCCCTCGGGGTTGGCGCGCTTCCACTTTTCGTATTCGTCCCACAGGTTGACCGCACCCGGCTTTGGCCGCTCGCGGTTCGGGCTGAGGCCGTAAAAGCGCAAGGCGAACTGAAAGAACGGGATGCCGTCGGCGCGGCGCCGCGCTTCCTCGTCGGTCGGGGCGCACATGAAATAGCTGGTCAACGCCAAATTCGGGTTGGTCACGTAGTCGGCGAGCTTTTCCTGGCGCTTGGTGAAGGCGTTGTAATAGGCGTGGACCCAGGCATGCGCCGCCTCGGCGCTCAGGAACTGAAAGGCGAGGGCGCCCAGCCCGCGGCGCCCGGCCATCTCGATCGTCTCCAGTTGCGAGCAGGCGCACCACAATGGCGGGTGCGGTTTTTGCAACGGCTTGGGGACGACGTTGCGCAACGGGAAATCGAAATAGGGTCCGTGGTATTCGCAGCCGCCATCCTTGAACATCGGGATGATCGCGCGCACCGCGTCTTCCCACACCGCGCGTTTTTCTTCAAAGGCGCGGCCGAACGGTTCGAGCTCGGTGACGCTGGCGCTCTCGCCCATGCCGAATTCGACGCGGCCGTTGCTCACGAGGTCGAGCGCCGCCACGCGCTCCGCGACCCGCGCCGGCGGGCTCGTCGTCAATTGCATGATGCCGTGCGCGAGCCGGATGTTCTTGGTGCGCTGGCTCGCCGCGCCGAGAAACACCTCCGGCGCCGGCGAATGCGAATATTCCTCGAGGAAATGGTGCTCGACTTCCCAGGCGAAATCGTAGCCGAGGCGATCGGCCAATTCGACCTGGTCGAGCGCGTTCTGGTAGAGCCGGAACTCGCCGCCGGGCTCCCAGGGGCGCGGCAATTGCAGCTCGTAAAAAATGCCGAACTTCATCGTTTCTCCTCCGCGCCGCACGCTCGGCCGCGCCAAATCGGGTGGCGCATGATGCCGTCGGCTCGCGCTCGCGGGAACAAAATAACGCCGCGGCGGCGAGTGATGCCGGCGAACTCTTCGCGGGCGCCCTCCGTCCGCGGCCCTGCCGGGCGAAATGCGGGCTAGCCGGGGGGCGCGCCGGAGCGTGGGTGAAGGCCTCGGCCATCGCGGTGAAGGCGGGCTTGGGACGCAGGTCGGCGTCGAACGGCAACGGCCGCGACGGCAGCCCGTCCTTGCGCCATTTCGACTCGTTGGTTTCGCGGCGCACGATCCAGCTGTGCCGGTCGCAGAGGCCCCAGGTGACAACCATCTTGACCGCCGGCTCGTCGAGCGCCGCGTCGAGAAAGCGGCGATAGGCGTCGGCGACCAGCCGGTCGCGCAACGCGATGTCGGCCGGCGCGTTCTCGTCGGTGACGTCGAGCTCGGTGATCTGGATCGTCAACCCGAGCGCTGCGATGTCGGCCAGAAACCGGCGCAATCGCTCGGCCGAAAAGGGCGGGCCGCCGGCCGCCGTCAGATGCGCCTGGATGCCGACCGCGTCGACCGGCGTCCCCGCCTTTTGCATCCGCCGCAGCAGGTCGAGCAGCACGATGCGGCGGGCTTCGTGCTCGGGCGTGTCGAGCTCGACGTTGTATTCGTTGACGACAAGGCGCGCCTTGGGGTCGGTCTCGCGCGTCAACCGGTAGGCGAGATCGAGATAGCCGGGTCCCAGGGCGTCGAGAAACACCGCCTTGCGCAATCCGTCGGCGCGGCCGTCCTTGGGTTCGATCGGCTCGTTGACGACGTCCCAGCTGTGGACGATGCCGCGATAACGCCCGGCCAGCGTCTTGATGTGGTCGACGACGGCCCGTTCTTGCGCCTCGCGGCTCGGCAATTTGAAAAACCAAGGCGGCGTGCGAAAATACCACAACAGGTTGTGGCCGCGCAGCGCCATGCCGTTTTCCATGGCAAATCCGGCGATCGGTGTCCGCGCCGTCATAGTCGTCGTCGCCGGGAGCGCCGCGGTTCACGTCCTGCCACTTCATGTCGTTTTCGGGAACGACGAGACCGGCCTGCCGCTCCACCAGAGCGACAAATTCAGGATCGTGGGTGATCTGCTTGGCCGAAATCGTGGTGCCGTAGACCAGCCCCTTCGCCGCCGCCAGCCGCTTCAAGGTGTCGGTCTCGGCCGCCAGGCCAACCGAGCCGAGAGGCGCGGCGACGCCGGCGCCGAACGCCGCCAGCCCGAGGGCGAGAACCCGCCGCCGCCGCGGCCCGCGAACCCCAGAGGCGCTCACCCCAGAGGCACTCACCCCAGAGGCACTCATCGCAGCGGCACTCACCCGGCACTCATCGCGGCAGCGCCGTGCCGACTGGCGTCGCCGGCGGGACAATGGCGGGGTTGTTCGCCAGATGCTCAATGTTGGCCCGCGCCGCCATGTCTTCGGGGCTGCCGGGGGCAGCGCGGCCGACCTCTTCCCAGTCGCGCCTCGCGCCGTCTCGGTCGCCTTCGAGGCGGCGGATGTTGCCGCGCTCGAGCAGCGCCGCAGACGAACGCGGCGACCGGGCCAGCGCCTTGTCGATGTCGGCCCGAGCCGGGTCGAGCCGGTCGAGCCCGCGATAGGCCGACGCCCGATAGATCAGCGCGTCCACCCGGTTCGGGTCGGCCTTCAGCACACGGTCGAGATCGGCGACGGCGCGGTCGAGATAACCCGCCGAGGCCGCGGCCTCGGCGCGGTCGACCAGCAGCTCGGGGTCGCCGGGCTCCAGGAGCACCGCCTCCCCTGCCGCGGCATAGGCTCGCACCGGGTCGCCGGCGAGCAGCCAGGCTTGGCCGGCCTGGTCGAGAACGTCGGCGCGCAACGCCGGCGGCGCCTTCGCCATCGCTTGCGCCAGGGCCTGCAAACGGGTCGCCCCCTCCTTGTATTTCCCGAGGCCGATCATCGCCACCGCAGCACAATGATCGGCCGGATGCGCGCCACCGCGCTGGCGCCAGGCATCGGCGAGGCTCTGCGCCGCATGCGGGTCCTGTCGGGCGAGCTTCATGCAGCGAGCATAGGTCTCGGCGTCGGCATCCGCCGAAGGCGGCGGCATCGGTCTGCACCCCGCTCAGCGAGGGCGGCGGCATCACCGGACCGGCGGGGTCGGCCGCGAGCGCCGGACCGAAGACCAAGAGCGCGATCGGCGTCAGCAGCGCGCACCAGATCCCGTCCCTCCAGGCGCGTCGCAGATCCAACCGCATTCCCCCTCGCCGCTGTTCGAGCGGCCTCTCCATAGCACGGCGCGCCGTTGCCGCGGAATTGGGCAACAGGTTACGATTGGCGCGACCCTGTTCGCTGTTTTGGATCGTAGAGCGTTTTGACCCTCGATTTCGGTCGTCTCTTTCCGGGTGGCGTCGGCAACGCGACGCTCGCCTTCGCCCACCGCAACTACCGCATCTATGCGAGCGGCAACGCCGTCTCGCTGGTCGGGATCTGGATGCAGCGCGTGGCGGTCGGCTGGCTCGCCTGGACCCTGACGCATTCGGGCACTTGGCTCGGCATCATGTCGATGGCCGAGTTTTTTCCGGTGGTGTTTTTGAGCCCGCTCGCCGGCGCCCTCGCCGACCGGCGCGACCGCGTCGGCATCATCCGGGTGACGCAGATCGCCGGCAGCATCGAGGCGATCCTGCTCGCCGTTCTCGTCTACACCGGCGCGATCACGATCTAGCTGCTGTTCGCGCTGACCTTGCTGCTCGGCGTGTTCAACGCGATGGCCCAGCCGTCGCGGCTGGCGCTGATCCCGACCCTGGTCGACCGCGCTGCCCTGGCTTCGGCGCTGGCGATCAACTCGATCATCTTCAATTCGGCGCGGTTTGTCGGGCCGGCGGTCGCGGGCATCGTGATCGCCAAGGTCAGCGTCGGCGCCGCCTTCGCCGTCAACGCCGCGACCTATCTCGTCTTTCTGGTCGCGATGGCCAATCTGCGCGGGCTGCCGGCATTGCCGGTGGCGGCGACGCAAAGCGTCTTGCGCGCCTCGGCCGAGGCTTACTCCTATGCCAGCCGCCATCCCGGCATCGCGCCGATGCTGCTGTTGTTCACCGTGACGACGATCGGCACCCGCGGCTTTGTCGAGCTGTTTCCGGGCTTTGCCGACAGCGTCTTCGGCCGCGGGCCGGAGGGGTTGTCGATGCTGACCTCGACGGTCGGTCTCGGTGCGATCTTCGGCGGCGCCTGGATGCTGGTGCGGCCGGGGATCACCGGGCTGACCGGCGTCGTTCTCGGCAACACCCTGATGATGTCGCTGGCGATCCTCGCCTTTACCGCGACCAACCGGTTCTATCTGGCGCTGCCCTGCGTCTTTCTCGCCGGCGCCGCGATGACGATCACCGGGATCGGCGCGCAGACCCTGATCCAGGCCGCGGTCGAGACCGGCATGCGCGGGCGCATCATGGCGCTTTACGGCATGATCTTCCGCGCCGGGCCGGCGTTGGGCGCGGTGCTGATGGGCTCGCTCAGCGAGCGGTTTGGGTTGCGCTTGCCGCTCGCGGTCGGCGCTGTCGTCTCCTGCGGCTTTTGGGCCTTCACCTGGGCAAAGCAGAAACGCATCGCCGAGACCCTCGAAAGCGAGCCGGCGGAAGTTCCCGTCGGCTCCGCGCGGGAGCGGGCATCGTGACGGCGCGGGCGTCGTGACGGAGCGGCCGGACAACGCGCATCTGCTCTGCTTCGGCCTCGGCTACAGCGCGCTGGCACTCGCCCGACTGCTCTCCGCCGAGGGCTGGACCGTCACCGGCACCTGCCGCAAGCGCGATGCGCCGGCCGAACCGCGCGGGCTCGATTACCCGTGCGAATTGTTCGACCGCGGCCGACCGCTGCCGGCAGAGGCATTGCACGGGGTGACGCACATCCTGGTCTCGATTCCACCTGACGAAGCCGGCGACCCGGTGCTCGACCTTCATGGCGCGGACATCGCCGGCGCTGCCGAGCCTCGCCTGGCTCGGCTATCTGTCGACGACCGGGGTTTACGGCGACCGCGGCGGCGGCTGGGTCGACGAAAGCTCCGCTTTTGTCGCCGACCGGCGAGCGCGGGCGGCGCCGGGTCGCGGCCGAGCACGGCTGGCTCGATCTCTGCGGCGACTGCCGGCGTGCCGGTGCACATCTTCCGTCTGGCGGCGATCTACGGCCCCGGCCGCAGCCCGTTCGACGCGCTGCGGGCCGGCACCGCCAAACGCGTCGACAAGCCGGGCCAGGTCTTTTCGCGCATTCATGTCGAGGACCTTGCGCGTGTGCTGCGCGCCTCGATCGCCCGGCCGCGTCCGGGTGCGGTCTACAATGTCTGCGACGACGACCCGGCGCCGCCGGAGGCGGTCGTGGCCTATGCGGCAGAGTTGCTCGGCAATCGCCGCGCCGCCGTTGGTGCCGCTCGAAGAAGCCGGGCTGTCGCCGATGGCGCGGAGCTTCTACGACGACAACAAGCGGGTCCGCAACGCGCTGATCAAAAGCGAGCTCGGGGTCAGCGTTGCGCTATCCGGATTACCGGGCCGGGCTTGCCGCGATCCTCGCCGCGGAGACGGGTTGAGGCTTGCCGAAGCGGCGGGCCTCCGGCATGGTCGGGCCAATTCTGCGGTAAGCCGGCGATCCTGCGTGGTTGGGAGGAAAGGTCATGACGACATACAACGTATTGATGATGGGCGCGTCCTACGGGTCGCTGCTGGCGACCAAGCTGCTGTTCGGCGGCCACAAGATCACCATGGTATGCCTGCCGGCCGAGGTCGAGGCGTTCAACAGCGAGGGCGCGCGCGTGCGCATGCCGATCCGCGGCCGCAAGGAGCCGGTCGAGCTCGAACTCGCGCAAATTGCCGGGCAGCCTGCGCGCGGCCGGGCCGGGCGACGTCAACCCCGCGGATTACGATCTCGTCGTGCTGGCGATGCAGGAGCCGCAATACCGCTCGCCCGGCGTGCGCGAACTGCTCGACGCGGTGGCCAAGGCGCGGGTGCCGTGCATGTCGATCATGAACATGCCGCCATTGCCCTATCTGAAGCGCATCCCCGGTCTCGAGACCGATGCGCTGCGCTCCTGCTACACCGACGCGACCGTGTGGGACAATTTCGAGCCGGGGCTCCTGACCTTGTGCAGCCCGGACCCGCAGGCGATCCGTCCGCCGGGCGAAAAGATCAATGTGCTGCAGGTGACCTTGCCGACCAATTTCAAGGCGGCCCGCTTCGAGGCCGAGGCGCCGACCGCGATCCTGCGGCAGATGCAGAGCGAGATCGAGGCGGTCCGCTACGATCCCGGCGACGGCCCGATCGACCTGCCGGTCAAGCTCAAGGTCCACGAGTCGATCTTCGTGCCGCTCGCCAAATGGGCGATGCTGCTGACCGGCAATTACCGCTGCGTCACCAAGGACGCCGCGATCGACATCAAGGACGCGGTGCACGGCGACATGAAGCGTCGCGCTCGGTCTACAACTGGGTGCTGCGAGGTGTCGCAGCAAAATGGGGGCATCGCCCGACGACCTCGTGCCGTTCGAGAAATACGCCGCGGCGGCAAACGATCTGGTGCGGCCGTCCTCGGCCGCGCGCGCGCTGTACAACGGCGCTCCGAACATCGAGCGCACCGACCGGCTCGTGCAGCTGATCGGCGCGCAATTCGGCATGCGCCACCCGATCGTGGACCAGACCGTCGCCGTGGTCGACGACCGGCTGGCGGTCAACCGCAAAGCCGCCGCCTGAGGCTGCGGGCTGCGGCGGCTGCCTGCCGAGGCTGGTGGCCGCCGCATTCGCGCGGGTCGCGAGCGAGCTGAAGAAGGCGCCTGAAATAAACGCCGCCGGCGGCCGGTCACTCGATCACGTCGTCGGCAAAGGCCAGCACTCGAGCCGGAATCGTAACCCCGAGCGCCTTTGCGGTCTTGAAGTTGACGACCAGCTCCAATTTGGGCTGCATCTCCACCGGCAGGTCGGCCGGCTTGGCTCCCTTTTAGAAATCTTGGCCGCGTACCCGCCTGCATGCCGCCACTGATGGCGGAGGGTGAGTCCCTGGCTCATCAGGCCTCCACGGGACACGTTTTCGCGCATTCGGAAAATTTTTCGAATGGCGACCGGCGGCGCATTCTCGCCCGACCTGACTCGAAGTTCCGCCGCCCACGCTCGCGTGACCGGTTGACCGCCGCTATGTTGCACTGCATCATAATGTCCAACGACCGGCGCCGTCGCGCGGCGCACCCGTAGGGCCGCGGCGGCAGCCTTCTACGGCCGCGAATAAATCGGGGAGGCAACAGCAAGACCTGAAGGCGGTTTTCGGTGTCGGCGGGACGCGAGGTGAGCGGCTTCCGACCGTAGCGGATGCAGACGAATGGGAGAAATCTGCGATGGCCAAAACCACCGAGTTGCCTGCAAGGGTCGATGTTTGCGGCGAAATGCGGCCGGGGTACGAGCGGGTGCTCACCCCTGCGGCGATCGCCTTTCTCGCCGGGTTGGAACGCAAATTCAGGGACGAACGCCAGCGCCTCCTCGACCGTCGCAGCGAAATCCAGCAGCGGCTCGAGCGCGGCTGGAAGCCCGATTTTCTGCCCGAAACCAAGGCCATCCGCGACGCCGACTGGCGGGTGGCGCCAATCCCCGACGACATCCAGGACCGCCGCATCGAGATCACCGGCCCGACCGACCGCAAGATGGTGATCAACGCGCTCAATTGCGGGGCGAGCGTGTTCATGGCCGATTTCGAGGACGCGAACACGCCCTCCTGGGACAACATGATCGACGGCCAGGCGAATTTGATGGACGCGGTGCGCCGGGCGATCGAGTTCGACGACCCCGAGACCGGCCGCCATTATTTGTTGAACGACAAGATCGCGGTGCTGTTCGTTCGTCCGCGCGGCTGGCATCTGCCGGAAAAGCATGTGCTGGTCGACGGCGAGCCGATGTCGGGCGCGCTGTTCGATTTCGGTCTTTTCTTCTTTCATAACGCCAAGGAATTGCTGAGGCGCGGCACCGGCCCCTATTTTTATCTGCCGAAGATCGAAAGCCATCTCGAAGCGCGGTTGTGGAACGATGTCTTTCTCTACGCCCAGGCAAAGCTCGGCATGCCGAAGGGGACAATCCGCGCCACGGTTTTGATCGAGACGATCATGGCCGCCTTTGAAATGGACGAGATCCTGTGGGAGCTGAAGGACCATTCGGCCGGGCTCAATTGCGGCCGCTGGGACTACATCTACAGCTATATCAAGAAATTCGCCGAGGACCCCGCCTGCGTCATGCCGGATCGCGGGCAGGTGACGATGACCAGCCATTTCCTGCGCAGCTACAGCCTGGCGCTGATCAGGACCTGCCACCGCCGCGAAATCCATGCGATGGGCGGCATGGCGGCGCAGATCCCGATCCGCAACGACCCCGCCGCCAACGAGGCCGCGATGGACAAGGTGCGCGCCGACAAATTGCGCGAAGCCGGCGACGGCCATGACGGCACCTGGGTCGCGCATCCGGGGCTGGTCCGCATCGCCAAGGAAATTTTCGACCGCGAAATGCCGCAAGCAACCAGATCGCCCGCAAGCGCCAGGACGTGCACGTCACCGCCGCCGACCTGCTTGGCGGTCCCGACCGGCACGATCACCGAAGCCGGGCTGCGCCAGAACCTCAATGTCGGGATCGGCTATATCGAGGCGTGGCTGCGCGGCATCGGCTGCGTCCCGCTCTACAACCTGATGGAGGACGCCGCCACCGCCGAGATCAGCCGCGCCCAGGTGTGGCAGTGGATCCGCCACGGCGCCAAGCTCGATGACGGCCGCAAGGTCGACGTCGAGCTGTGCCGCTCCATCCTCGACGAGGAGCTCGCCAAGCTGCGCGAAGCCGCCGGCGACGACGCCTATCGGAACGGGCGTTACGAGGACGCCGCACGCCTCTTTCGCGAGCTGATCGAAGCCCCGAGCTTCCCCGAATTCCTGACCATGCCCGCCTACGAGATGATCATCGCCGAAGGCGCTTAGCCCGAAGACAACGCTGCGGCTCCCGCGCCCCTATCCGCGAAAATTGCCGGAGCAGTAGTCCGATCGAAACGCTTGATTCCCAAGCGTTCCGTGAATTGGCCCACCAGATTAATAGGTTGGTGGTGCGAATCAGCCAACAGATGGGAACCATCCATTGGCAACTGCATTATGTTAAATTTTTTCAGGTCATTGTAAAATTATGTTTTTAACGATTGAGACTTTCCGCGCTCCTCGCACGCTTTGACTTGGTTTCTGCGTCTTGCAGAAGCCATGAATACTTGCCGCCCTATGCTTCTGCTTCACGCGTACGGACACAAGATGTGGGTCAACGGAGCTGGTTACCGCTTGTCGTTGCCGGGCGGTCGATCACGATGCGCCCGCTCGATCACGGCGCGCACGGCTTCGCGGATTTCCGGGTCGTGGCGGCTCGTGCGTCGGCGGGTTGCGGCCCGCCGCGCGCACGGCTTCGATCACCGCGTCGGCCGACTGGATGCGCTGCGCTTCCTCAAGCTGGCGCAAATAGTCCCATGTCGTCAGCAGGATCAGCCGGTCAGGGTCGATCACGACGACGCGCCGATTGCGGTCGTCGCTCAACAGCAAGGCGCGCTCCTGCTCGGCCAGCGGATAGTTGCGGATCACTTCGAGCGCGGCCCGCTCGCCCAAATCGCGCGACCGCCGCCCGGCCCGCGCCACCAGTTGCGCCGTGGCGAAAGCCTCGGTCGGCTCGACCCGCACTGCGTCCGTGTGCTCACGATACCAGTCGAGAATTTCCTGCGCACCGAGCTTGCCCGGCGACATTCGTCGCCTCGAGAACACCGCATCCGGGATGATCACCGGAAGCGCGGGATAGAGCAGGTAATCGAGGCTCTTGGCCGCCGCCAATGTGATCAGCGGCGGGGTGTCGCTGACGATGATCCTGACATCAACCGGCATCGCGCAAGCGCGGCTGCAAGATGGCGCGGGCGCGCTCAAGGTTGGCCCGCCGCTCCGGGGTGTCGGCGGGCTTTGGCAAATCGAGGTCGTGCTTCGACAGCGCAATCACCAGCTCGGCATAATCCTCAAGGCCGGCGCGTTCGATGGCGCGGCGGGTGCCGACAAGACCGGCGGCGTAATCGCGGAGCACCTTGGGCTGCTGTTGCTCGCTGCGGGCCCTCATCTTCGATTCTCCGTGCAATAAATGTGTTATATCACAGCGACAGCACCCGATCCGGCGCCGCAATAGGCTGCTCCGTCCATCGCCGGTTCAGGGCGAGGACCTCGCGCAGCTCGCCCCAGTCGCGCAACTCGCCGGTCACGTTGAGGTGGCGTCGCCGGCGGCGCGGTTTCGGCTGCGGCTCACGCTGCGTCGGGTCGCCGCCCCGCGACCGCTTTTCACGCCCCGCGAACAACCTTCCGGCTGTTCCGCGTGCCTTGGTATTAAGGCGATTTCGAGGGTCCGCCGGCTCAGCTGCGCTCCGTCCGCTCGAAATCGGTGCGCTCGGTGACCGGCAGGCCCTGCAGGTAGCGGCGCAGGCAGTCGAGACCGAGCTCGACGGCGCCGAGCCTGACCCAGTCGCGGCCGCCATAGATGCGCGCGCGGCGCGATTTGATCTTCTCCCCGTCGGCGATGGCGAGATGGATGCTGCCGCCGAAATCGATCCGGTCGGGCCCGTCATCGACCTCGATCAGCACCGCGAGCGCATGGCTGGCCCCGGTTTCCTCGCGCATGGCGCGGGCCACCGCCTCGGTGGTCTCGCGGCTCATTTCGCCGGCGATCAAGGCGCCGTCGACGCCGAGCGCCGCGGCGATCTCGGCCGGATCGCGGGCAACGAGGCCGCGGCGGAAGACCTTCTCCGCCCCCGGCAGCGGAGCGATGCGGGCGGCGATCTGGCCGCCGGTATAGGTCTCCACCACCGCCAACGAGCCGCCGCGGGCGGCAAGCGCTGCGAGCACGACGCCCTCCAGGGTCTGGTCGTCCTCGCCGAGGATGAAATTGCCGAGCCGTTTGCGGACCTCGTCCACGACCGGCGCCAGCTTGCGCTCGATGTCGCCGCGGTCGGTCCCGCGCACCGTCAATTTGGTCTCGATCTGCGGATAGTGGCTGCGAAAGCCGAGCTTTACGCCGCCGTCGGGGACCAGCTCCTCGACCCCCGCCAGCAACTGGTCGACATGCGACTCGCCGAGCCCATAGGAATGGAACCGCTTCAAATGGATCACGCCCGGCGTCCCGGCGCGAGCCAAAAGGCGCGGGACGATCTGCTCCTCGAGCATGCGAAACAGCTCGCGCGGGACCCCGGGGGTAAAGAAAAACCGCGCCTTGCCGATGTCGAGCGCAAAACCGCAGGCGGTGCCGACCGGGTTGTCGAGCATTTCCGAGCCTGCCGGCAGCATCGCCTGTTTTCTGTTGTTGGCCGACATGACGCGGTTGCGCCGGCGGAAGAAATCCTCCATCCGGGCGAGCCATTCCTCGCTGAGAGCGAGGTCGACCCCGGCGGCGCGCGCCGCGATCTCCTGCGACAGGTCGTCGACGGTCGGCCCGAGCCCGCCATTGACGATGACCGCGTCGGCGCGCTCGCCGGCCATGCGGAACGCCGCGAGCAGTTCGTCGCGGTCGTCGCCGACGATCGTTCCCCAGGACACCGACAGCCCGAAATCCTCGAGCTTCTGGCTCATATAGTTGAAGTTGGTGTTGACAATCTTGCCGGTCAGAACCTCGTCGCCGGTACAGATGATCTCGATGCGCATGCGCCGTCCTCGACCGCTCGTTTGGGAATTGGATGTAACCCGTTTCGCGGCCGGCTTCCAGCCGGCCTCATCTGTCGAGCTCGCGCGTTGTCGCGGCGCTTGAAGATGCAAATCGCGGTTAAGGGCCCCGTGCCCTGGCGATGGCGCCGACCACGGCGGGATGGCGGCCGTCCTGCGCCCACCCGATGCGTCGCGCCCGGTATAGTCGGTCTTGGCCGTGCTGGCGCCTTTGGCGAGCAAAGCCCGGACGAGTTCGAGATTGCCGCGGCCCGCGGCGATCATCAGCGGCGTCAGCCCGTTCTTGTTCTGCGGGTCGACCTCGGCCCCGACAGCGAGCAGCAGCTTTGCCGCTTCGGTCTGGTTTTGCTCCGCGGCCAGGTGCAAGGGGGTGTCGCCGAGCGCGTCGGAGACGTTCAGCTTGGCGTTCGCCTTGACCAGAATCGCGATGATTTGGACGTTACCGTTGATCGCCGCATAGTGCAGGCCGGTGCGTGACGTTGTCGTCGACCTGGTTCGGGTCGCCGTCACCCCCGCCGACCAGCTGTCTGACCGCCTCCGCGTCGTTCTGGGCGGCGGCGCGGGCGACGTTGTTGTAATAGGCGCCAAAGAGGGCGACGTCGGCGCGCGCAGCCGGCGCGGCAACGGCAACGGCAAAAGCGAAGCCGCCAGCCCCGCGACCGCGATCCTTCGCGTCATCATAAAACCCTCTCCGCTTCGGCTGACGGTTGTGGGCCGGCGAGCCAGTCGAGCGCCGCCTCGACGGTCTCGACCGCTTCGCCCGGCTCGGGCGGAGGGCGCCGCACCATGACCACCGGAAGGCTGTATTCGCGCGCGGCCACGAGCTTGGCCACGGTGGCACTTCCGCCGCTGGCCTTGCAGACGAGCACGTCGATCGCCTGGCGCGCGATCAGGTGGCGCTCGTCGGCGAGGGCGAAGGGCCCGCGCCCGATCACCACCTGAGAAAAGCGCAATGGCAACGCCTGGCGCGGGGGATCGACGAGGCGCACCACAAAGCGCACCCCGGTGACGGCCGAGAAGCAGGCGATCTCGCCGGCCCCGATCGTCAGCAAGGCGCGCCGCCCGAGGCGGGCGACGATGCCGGCCGCCGCCTTCATGTCGTCGACTTCGATCCAGCGGTCGAGCGGATGCCGCGGCCAGGGCGGGCGCCGCAGCATCAGCCGCGGCACCCCCGCGGTCTCGCAGGCGAGCCGCGCTGCGGACGCGATCCGCGCCGCGAAAGGATGGGTAGCGTCGATCAGCCGGCCGACACCGTGCTCTTCGAGATAGGCGGCAAGCCCCGCCGGCCCGCCAAACCCGCCGATCCGGACCTGGCCTGGGATCGGGCCCGGACGCTCGGTGCGGCCGGCGAGCGAGGTGGTCACCACGAAATCGTCGCCGAACCGGCTGGCGACGGCCCGGGCGAGCGCCGCGGCTTCGGCAGTGCCGCCGAGGATCAACAGGTCGCGCGGCCTCACTTGCCGACCCTGGCGAGAAATTCGCCGGTGCGGTCGACGACCGCGACCTCGATCGCCGTCTCCCCGCTGAGGGTCGCAAGGGCGACCTCGCGCGCCTGCCGGGCGACGTCGCGGGCGAGCGCTTCGCGCCGGTCGCCGGCAAGGACGAGGATCTCGCCCGCGCCCCCGGCGCGGCCGCCTCGCGCACCGCCGCCGGGTCGAGCCCGAGAGCGGCGAGCATCCCGGCCAGCGCCGCCGTGTCGACCCGGCTTCGCGCCGAATGCAGATCAAGATGCCCGGCGGCGAGCTTGGCCAGCTTGGCGAAACCGCCGGCGATCGTCAGCCGGTCGATCGGATGGGTGCGCAGATATTTGAGCGTGCCGCCGACAAAATCGCCCATGTCGATCAGCCCGTGGTCGGGGAGATCATAGAGGCGCTGCACGGCGCGCTCAGAGGTGGCGCCCGTCGCCGCGGCGATGTGAACAAGCCCGGCGGCGCGGGCGACATCGATGCCACGCTGGATCGAATGAATCCATGACGAGCATGAATATGGCACGACGATCCCGGTCGTCCCCAGTATCGACAGCCCGCCGACGATGCCGAGACGCGCGTTCATGGTCTTCTCGGCAAGGCGCTCGCCGCCGGGATCGAAATGGTGACGGTCACGTCCGGCGGCGGCATGCCGTGCTCCGCCGCCTCGTCGGTCAACGCGTCGCGGATTATCGCCCGCGGCGCCGGGTTGATCGCCGGCTCGCCGACGCCGAGCGCGAGGCCGGCGCGGGTGACCGTGCCCACGCCGGCGCCCGCAGCGAACCCGATGCCCGAACCGGGCGCGGCCGGGGCGACCTCGGCGATGACCAGCGCGCCATGGGTGACATCGGGGTCGTCGCCGGCATCCTTGACGATGCCGGCGCGGGCGCTGCCCTCGCCCCGCTCGGCGAGCGCCAGCGCGAACCGCGCGCCACCGCCGCGCGGCAGGCGGATGGATACGGGGTCGGGAAAACCGCCGGTCAGCAGCCCCGCAAGCGCCGCGCGGGCAGCGGCTGCGGCGCAGGCGCCGGTGGTCCAGCCGCGGCGCAGGCCGGTGTTGACCTTCCTTGCCATCCGACGATCTTAGCAAAACCCGCGCGGATGACTACGTTGTGGCCTCTCGCTTCCCGGCTTCGCACGATGGGGACGGACATTGATCGACAGCGCGCGCCTCGGCCTGCCCGATTTCGAGCCCGGGCATGTGTGGCTGGTCGGCGCCGGACCCGGCGACCGGGGCTGCTGTCGGCCCTGGCGCTGCACGCCCTCGTTCAGGCCGACAGCGTCGTCTACGACGCGTTGGTCGACCCGCGCATCCTGCGCCTGGCGCACCCGGGAGCGGCGCTCGACTACGCCGGCAAGCGCGGCGGCCGCCCGTCCCCGAGCCAGCCCGATATTTCGGCGCGGATCGTCCGTCTGGCCAAGGCCGGAAAGCGGGTATTGCGGCTCAAAGGCGGTGATCCGTGCGTTTTCGGGCGCGGCGCCGAGGAAGCGCTGGCATTGGTCGCCGCCGGGGTGCCGTTTCGCATCGTGCCGGGGATCACCGCGGGTGTCGGCGGCCTCGCTTATGCCGGGATTCCGCTCACGCATCGCGACACCAACTCGGCTGTCACGTTTGTCACCGGCCACGACAGCATCGGCGCGGTGCCGGACGGGCTCGATTGGGATGCGATCGCCCGCGGCGCGCCGGTGCTCGTGTTGTACATGGCGCTGAAGCATTTGCCGGTGATCGTCGAGCGGCTGGTGGCCGGCGGGCGGCAGCCCGACGAGCCGGCGGCAATCGTCAGCCAGGCGAGCACCCCCGGCCAACAGGTGGTGGTCTCGACCTTGGGCCAAATCGCCGCCGCTTCGCTCGCAATGGAGGCGCCGGCGGTCGTCGTCGTCGGTGAGGTGGTGCGATTGCGCGCCGGGCTCGACTGGCTGGGCGCGCTCGCGGGAAGAAGGCTCGATCCCGACCCGCTCGGCCGCAGCCGGCGGCGCTGACCGATTTCGCATCGCCTCGACGCCTTTCCGATCGATCGCCGGATATGTCAAGCCGCTTGTCGCTTCCGGCGTTCTCGCATCGTATAACCCGAATCCGTCTCGAGCGGGCCCGGCCGGGGACGCCGAGCCGCGCCGGCGGATATCACAATCTGTCGCCGTGTCTCGGCCGCGACCCTGATGGAGACTGACGCTTGCTGTGTTCTGCCCCGGCACTGCTTCGATACGTGACGACCGACGAGGCGAACCCGCGATCCGCGCCGTACGCCGCCCGTTGTCGCGCCCGCCTGTGCAGAGCACGCTACGCGCGCTCGATCGGCTCGCGCGGTCATCGGCAACAGCATAGCGGACCGCGTCGGAACACACCGATTTCAAAGTCGCCAAGATGATCGCCGGCGCGCTTGCTCGCTGGCGCCAGCCGCCGAGCACCGAGCACCTGATCGGCGAAGCGCGGCGGCGCACCGGCTTGAGCGATTTCGGCGACCTGCCGTTCGAGCTCCCGATGCGCGTGTTTTTGGAGGCGTGCCGTGAGGAGGCCGAGCTGAGCCTGTTCGGCGGCGCCGCCATCCGCTGGGACACGGTGCGGTTTCTGGAGAACCTGCTGCGCCTGCGCGAGGAGGAAAAGCGCTCGCCCGAGATTCTTGATCAGCCGATCGAGGCGCCGCTGGTGATCGCCGGCCTGCCGCGCTCGGGCACGACCTTTCTGCATGGCCTGTTGATCGAGGACGGCGCCAACATCGTGCCGCGCGTGTGGCAGCTGATCCATCCATATCCGGCGCTGGGGAAACGGGCCGCCACTGACCGCCGGCAGCAACGCGTCGCCCGGCAATTGCGGATGTTCCAGATCCTGGCGCCGCAATTTCGCCGTCTGCACCCGATCGACGCGTCGTCGCCGCAGGAATGCTCGGAGATTACCGCGCACATTTTCGCCAGCTTGCGCCTTGACACGACCTATCGCATTCCGAGCTACCGGCGCTGGCTCGACGACACCGGACATCTCGAGGCCTATCGCTTTCACAAGCGCTTTTTGCAGCACTTGCAGCACCAGCGCGGCGGCGCCGGTCGCTGGGTGCTGAAATGCCCCGACCATATCTTTGCGCTGAGCGCCTTGCGCAGCGTCTACCCCGACGCCAACCTGGTATTCGTGCATCGCGACCCGGTCGCGGTGCTGGCCTCGGTGGCGCGGCTTACCGAGGTGTTGCGCCGGCCCTTCAGCCGCCGCGTCGACCGGTTCGAGGTTGGCCGCGAAGACAGCGATCGCTGGCTGGCCGCGGCCGAGCTGATGATCGCCGCGGCCGACGAAGCGCGCTTCGAGCCGCCGATCTTTCATGTCCGTTACCCGGAACTGGTTGGCGATCCGGCCGGAACGGTGGCGGCGCTCTACCGCCATTTCGGGCGCGTCCTCGATCCCGACACCGCCATGCGCATCAAGCGCCGGGTCGCGGCCAACCCCAACGGCGGGTACGGCCGACGTCGCGCTCAGCTCGAGGATTACGGGCTCGACCCGGCGCGCGAGCACGAACGCTATGCGCGCTACATGGCGCGCTTTGGGATCAACCCCGAACAGGGCCGAACGCCGACCCGATCGGCGCCGCCCGAGCGCCGCACGGCGGCGGGCTGATCGACTCCGGGAGACGAGGTCGAACCTGGCTCGGGCTACACGCCCCTAGTCTCGGCCTTCGAGGTCGATCTCCCGGCTGCCGAGGCGCGGTGACGGCAAGGTGATGCCGGCGCGGTCCTCGGTCTGCGGAAGCGGCAGCGCCGCGAGCAATGCCGGGATGAACACGAGGCTCGCGACGAGCGTGCAGGCGAGGCTGATCAGCAGCAACGTGCCCATGCTCGCGGTTCCCGGATGGCCGGACAAGGCGAGCGACCCGAAGGCGGTCCCCGTGGTCAGCGCCGAAAACAGGATGGCCCGGGCAGTCGCCGAGCCCAGCACCGCGGTGCGTCCGGCCCGCCAGTTCATCACGAAGTAAATGTTGAACGAGACGCCGACACCCAACAGCAGCGGCAACGCGATGATGTTCGCGTAATTGAGCGGCAGCGGCGCCGCGACCATGACGACAACCGTCATCAACGCCGACAGCAGCAGCGGGGCCAGCACCAGCCCGACATCGAGCGGTCGCCTGAGCGCGACGAACAGGATGACGGCGATCGCCACCACCGCGCCGATCGCCGCCGAGCGGAACGAGCCGACAATCGTAGCACTGGTGGCTTCGATCGTGACCGCCGACCCGCCGGCATCGGGCGCCACCGCGGTCACTTGGTCGACGAACTCGGCGAGACCGCGGCTGTTGCGCGCAGCGGCCTTGGGGACGACTTGAATGCGAGCCCGGCCATCGGGCAGCACCCAGTCCCGGGCCAGCGAATGCGGGATGCTCTGCAGGCTTACCGGTGTCGCGCTGAGGGCCACGCGCAGTTGATCGAGCTGTGTCGGCAGAAACCGGGTCAACGCCTCGTTGACCGCGAGCACGGTTTTATCGGGCGCGGCCGCAAGCTGACGCAGGTCCTCGGCAATGCCGGCCAGCTGAGCGTTGGGAGCTGATTTGTCGAGCACCGGCGTCAAGGCATCGAGCGCGTCGTTTGCCGCTCTGCGGATCTGATCTGCCGCCGGGGGCGCCGCCGGCTTGGCGAGGGTCAATGTCGGCGCCAAAAGCATGGCGGCGTCGTCGATCTGCGCCAGTTTCGCCTTCTGGTCTTGCGGCACGAAGCTGTTTATCGACAGCACGTCGGAGACCAACGGCAAATGCCGCAGCCGTTCGGCGAGTGCGGCCGCCTCTGTCGGGTTCTTGGCCAGGATATCGATCGTGAACGGATTGGTCAGCGGCCCGTCCATCAGCGCGTAGAGGGTCCGCATCGCCTCGGTGTTCGGGTTTTTGGTGTGCAGCGGGTCGGAGTCGAAGCTCAACCGCGGCATCAGGACGACGCCGGTCGCGGCCAACGCGGCGAAAACCGCCAGCAATGGACGGCGGCGACGGCGGACGGCATCATCGAGCGGCGCCGCCCAGCGAAATCCGATTTCGGTCTGCTCCCCCCGAGGCCGGAAAACGGTGATCGCCGCCGGCAGAAATGTAATTGTGCAGACGAAGGCGATCAGCATCCCGACGCCGGCTATCAGCCCCAATTCCGCGACGCCGCGGAAGTCGGTCGGGACGAAGGTGAGAAAACCGGCGGAGGTTGCCGCCGCGGCGACCAGTATCTGCCCGCCGACCCGGCGTCCGGTTTCGGCGAGCGCCGCGGCGGGATCGGGGTGTTCCCACCTCATCTCGCGGTAGCGCACGCAGAATTGGATGGCGAAATCGACGGCGATGCCGACAAACAAGATGCCGAAACCGACCGAGACCAGATTCAGGGTCCCGACCGCCGCCGCAGCGAACAGCAAAGTCAGCATCAACCCGAGCGCCAAAGTGAGCAGGATCGGCACGATCAGCCGCCATGAGCGCACCGCCAGGAACAGCCACAGCGAGATCAGCAGGATGCTCCCGATCAATCCCGCCACCGCGCCCTGGGCGACCGAGGCGAATTCCTCGTCGGCAAGCGCCACGTTGCCGGTGACGCGGACTCTCGCATCCCCCGATTTGACGAATTCGAGACTGTCGGCGGCCGCGCGGATCGCCGCCGTGGCGGCACCCCCGGCCTGCAGCGCGGTTGGGTCCAGCTTGGGCTGCACCAGCACGAATTTGTAGGCGCCGCCGAGATCGGCGAGGCTGCCGCCGATCAGCCGCGTCCAGGACAGAGGCTGACGATGCCCGCCAAGCGCGGCCGACATCGTCCTGTTGAACTCCGCGAGCGCCGCCGTATAGGGGGTCAGGTCGACCTGCCCCTGCTGCATTCCTTTGCCCAACAGCGCGAGCGCCGCGAACAGGCCCCGTGCGCTCGGATCCTTTGCCAGCTGACCGAGAAAGGGCTGGGCGTCGATCGTTCGTTCGAGCAGTCCGTCGAGCTGCTTGGCATCGAGAAACAGCAGCCCGTTCCTCTTCAGGAATAGAGAGGAGTCGGGGCGGCTGACGGTGCGGAAATGCGCATGGTCGGCAGCGAGGGCCGCAGCCAATCCGGCCGCCGTCGCCTCCGCCTCCTCGGGCTCCTTGGCGTCGATGACGACGGCCAGCACATCGGTGAATTGCGGAAAGTCCGCTTTGAACGCCTGAGCCCGCTGACGCCACGGCAGGCTTTGGGCGAACATCTCGTCGGTGTCGGTATTTATGCCGAGATGACCGGCCGCGAAAAAGCCGGCAAAGACCGCAAGGACGAGCGCTGCTCCCAAGACCAGCACCGCCTGCTGCCGGCAAAATTCCACGAGGCCGACCAGCAAGCGATTAAATTTCATGCGTAATACCCGAACTCGTAACCCGTTTGCACGATATGGCGAGCCGATGCCGGCTCTCGACAGACCTCATCGGCGCCCGGAAGATGATTTCGGAAACCTGCGGCGCCGGGTGATAATCGGTTCAGGCGGACAACGCTACTGCAAAACGGACCTGCCTGCGGCTTCCTGCCGCACGCCGTGTCCAGAGAAACGCAAAGGCAGGCGAAGGTTCGCGCAATCCGCCCGAATATTCGGGCGGAGCGCCGAGGGAATAAATCGTCCCTAACAGAGTCTTATTTATGTCAAACCCATGCCCGCCGGTGGCGGCGGCGCCGGGGATTTCGTTAAGAACAGACAGAGAGACGCACGCACATGACGCTGCAATCTTCAACTCCGCCGTTCGATATCGTTCTACCGCCGCTGGACACGAAGCGATGGTCGCCGGCACGAAAGGCTGCTGTCGTAGCCGCTGCTCGCGCCGGCCTGATCAGCCGCGAGGAGGCGTGCGAACGTTATATGCTGTCGGACGAGGAATTGACCGCTTGGGAGCGCGCGTTGGACCAGAACGGCGTGCCCGGGCTGCGAACTACGCGCTTGCAGTGCTATCGCTACACGCGGATACCGAGCACCCGGCAGCATCCCGCCGCCGAGGAGCATCAACTGCGCTACAGGTAGGTGCGTGCCCAGCCCGACCGGTGCGCGGCCGAATACCTTGAGGCGCCAGCGCCGCTGCCGGACCTGCCGAACCGATGACCTTGTTTTCGTTCCCGGAGGACGCCCGTTGGAATGAGACGGCAGACGCCGTCGAGTTCGAAGTCCGGGTCGGCGAGTACCGCGGCGTCGTTCGCGTGCGGAGACAGGTGTTCCGGCACCTGCTCCAACACAGCATGACCCCGCAGGGCTGCATCGAGGCATTTCACCTCTACCGCAGCGCGTTCGAGCGCGCCGCCGAAATCAAGGTTCGCGCGCGTAGTCTGACCGAGGACGGCAATATCGAGCTGACGCTCCGCGACCTCAGATCGTTTGGCGGGCGGAGCTAGACGCAATCCGACCGAACCGGCGGCGCGCCCGCTCGGTTCGCCGGTCAGCGAGCAATGCCGGCCATGTCGCAGATCACGGCCCATTCATGGTCGGTGACCGGGCACACCGAGAGCCGCGACTGGCGCAGCAGCGCCATGCCGGCGAGCTCCCATTTGGCCTTCATCTCGGCCAGGGTGACCGGCCTTGCCACCGGCATCACCGGCTTCACGTCGACCATGCCGAGCTTGCCGTTCTTGTCATTGGGGTCGGGATAAAAGCTGCTGGCGATCTCGGCAACCCCGACGATGTCCTTGCCCTCGTTGGAATGATAGAAAAAGGCGCGCTCGCCCGGCTTCATCGCGCGCAGGTTGTTAAGCGCCTGGGCATTGCGCACGCCGTCCCAATTGGTCTGGCCGTCCGCGACGAGCCGATCCCACGAATAGGCCGACGGTTCCGATTTCAGCAGCCAATGCGCCATGGCGACGTCCCTTCCCTCGCTCAGTTCTGCAACGGGTAATCGGCCTGGTCCTCGTAAACGGAGCCGGCCTTGGTCGGATAGCTGGCGATCAGGCTGAACGCCTCGACCGAGAGCGGCTCGGGGCGGAACCGGGAATGCAGGGCGAGAAACGCCGCGACCTGGTCGAGCGGCGGATTATGCAGCCGCGCCAAGGTTACGTGCGGGGTGAATTTCCTCGGCTCAGGCGGCAGGCCGGCGCGGGTCAGCGCCTGCTCGATCTTGTCGCGCAAGGCGGCCAGATCCGGACCGCGCTCGGCGCCGACCCACAAATTGCGCGGCCGGTCGCCGCCGAATACCCCGGTTCCTGCGAGCTGCAGCGCAAAGCGGCGGGCGCGCAGCCGCGCCAGGGCCTCGTCGACATCGGCCGCGACATCCTCGGAAATTTCACCGATGAAGCGCAGGGTCAGGTGAAGGTTCCCGGAATCGACCCAGCGCGCTCCCGATATCCCCGAGCACAGCAGCGACAGCCGGAGCTTTAGTTCCGACGGAAAACCAATGCCGACGAAAAGACGCAGCATACGCTCAGGTGAACAAGGTCAGCACGCCGGTATGACCATAAAGGCGGTCGCGCGAGATTTCGCCGTTGGCGAAGAACCCGATCAGCGGAAAGTCGCCGAGGGTCTCGCGGATCAGCCGGGTTTCGACCCCAGGTTCACCAAACAGATTGGCGCCGCGCGCGACGCAGCTGACGTAGACCCCGGCCTTGGGCGGCCCGTCGAGCCGTCCGGCGAGCTGGCGGACCATCCGCGCCATGTCGGCGCGGGCACTCTGCGGGTCTCTCCGGCAGAACAGGATCTGGTCGCCGGCAGCGACCTCGGCGCCTACGACAACCCACCCGCGGCCCGGATCGATCGCCATCAAATTGCGCACCAGATAGTCGCCGGTGTCCGAGCCGGCCACCGGCAGGCCGACAAAAATGACGCCGCCCAGATGCCGCAGATCCTGCGCCAGATCCGGTCCGATATCTTCGAGAAAGACACTGAGCGCCGGCCGGCCGTCGATCACCATGACGATGTTGTCGCGGGCTTCGTCGATGCGGTGGGTTGCGCCGATCGGCATGCAGCCTTGGCTCAGCGAGGTGGCGACCGCTATTTCCGGCGCCAGCATGACGCCGGCGACGCCGTTGGCGCCGAGACCGTCTTCGTCCGGCCCGCCCGCCACCAGCGGGCTCTCGCAGCGATGCGACACGAGGCCGCCGACGAGAAAGGCGCCGCTCGCCGAGGCCACGTCGACGGCCGCCTTGGTCACATCGGGGCAGCGGGGATCGGCATGGACGAGCGCCAGCGCCGGCCCCGATTTCTCGATCCAGGCGGCGTGGCGCCGGGGCAGGTCGGAGCCCGGGTCCTTTGTCGCCCCGAAGACGCGGAAGCCGTCACCGGGCAGCGCGCCGACCATCACCACCGCGGCCGGCTCCTCGAAGACCTCGCTTTCCGCCGAGCACACGCCCAACCCGACCCCGCCAACCCAGGACTTCACCCCGGTATGCGCGGAAAGTTCGCGCAAAAAGCCGGGCAAGGCGCTCGCCGCCGGCTCGGTAACATAGACGATGCCAAGATTTGCCTGATCGACCGATGCGAGACCGGCGATACAGCGCGAGGCGAGGCTTCCAGGCTCGCCGGTCGCGGCGGCGGCGGCGAAGCTCGCGCTCATGACGCACCACCGCCACGCCGGGCCAGGAGGCCGGCGACGACCGGCCCAATCCGGTCGACGAGGACGCCGACGCCATGCTCGTTCGGATGCAGGCCATCCGGCTGGTTGAGGTCGGGTTTCATCGCAACACCCTCCAGAAAGAACGGATACAGCGCGGCGTGGTGCGCCCGCGCCAGCTCGGGAAAGATCCGGTCGAAAGCCTGGTCATAGGCCTCGCCCCAATTGGGCGGGGCGACCATGCCTAAAATCAGCACCCTGGCGCCGGCAGCCTTGATCTTTTGAAGCATCTTGCCGAGGTTGTCGCGAACCGTCGCCGGGTCGATGCCGCGCAGCGCGTCATTGGCGCCCAACGCCAGGATCACCAGGTCGGGTTTGTCGGCAAGCGCCCAATCGAGCCGGGCCAGCCCGTCGGTGGTGGTGTCTCCGGAAACTCCGGCATTGACGACCCGCGCCGCGGCGCCGTGCTGGCGCAGCCAGGCTTCAAGGCGCGCCGGGAACGCCTGCTCCGGCATCAACCCATAGCCCGCGGTCAGGCTGTCGCCAAAATCGAGAATGACCGGAAGACGCGCCACGACCGGCGTGGCGGCGGCCAGCGTGGTGGCCGGCATCAAGACCAGAAGCGCCGCGGCAGCCAGGCGGATCGCGTTGAAAACCCTTTGGAGGGCGCCATATCGTCGAGGATTTCGCCGCCCGCGGATTGGCGCCGCCTCTTTCGGCACGAACCAAACATGACCAGTTCGCTCCATTCCGGCGGCCCGCTCGTGGTGGTCGACGATGTTCACCTCACTCTGGGCAGCGCCGCCGGGCCCGTCAACATTCTGCGCGGGATATCGCTCGAGATCGCCGCCGGCGAGACGGTCGCCTTGGTCGGTCCCTCGGGCTCGGGGAAATCGACGTTGCTGATGGTGCTGGGCGGTCTTGAGCGGCCGAGCACCGGCCGCGCGCTGATCGACGGCCACGACCTCGGCGCGCTCGGCGAGGACGCGCTGGCGCGGCTGCGGCGCACCCATATCGGCATCGTGTTTCAGGCTTTTCATTTGATCCCGACGATGACCGCGCTGGAAAACGTGGCGTTGCCGCTGGAATTGGGCGGCCGCCGCGACGCATTCGCCGCCGCTGGGCAGGGCCTCGATGCGGTCGGTCTCGGCCATCGTCTCGGCCACTACCCTGCCCAGCTTTCGGGCGGCGAGCAGCAACGCGTCGCGATCGCCCGCGCCTTTGTCGCCGGGCCCAAGCTGCTGCTTGCCGACGAGCCGACCGGGAATCTCGACGCCGCGACCGGCCGCCTGGTCATCGACTGCCTGTTCGAGCAACGCGCCCGCCACGGCACGACCTTGTTGCTGATCACCCACGATGAAAGCCTCGCCAAGCGCTGCGCCCGCCGCATCCGGCTGGCGGACGGCACGATCGCCGAAGACCAGCCGGCTGCCGCGCGGCCGCAATTCGGCGCGGCTCTGCGAGCGCGGTGAGACCCGCGTTGCTGGTTTACGCGATCCGCCTCGCCCACCGCGAGCTCCGCGGCGGCGTCGCCGGGCTGCGCGTCTTCATCGCCTGTCTCGTGCTCGGCGTCGGTGCGATCGCCGGCATCGGCTCGCTCGCCGCATCGCTGAGCGCGGGCATCGCCCATGACGCCCGCGAGTTGCTCGGCGGCGACGTCGAGGCCCAGCTTGCCTACCGACCCGCGGACGCCGCCGAGCACACGTTTCTGGCGCGGAGCGGGAATTTGTCCGAGGCGGCCTCGATGCGGGCGATGGCGCGCACGCCGGATGGCCGACGGCAAAGCCTGATCGAGCTGAAGGCAGTCGACCGCGCCTACCCGCTCTATGGCCAGCTCGTTCTGTCGCCGCGTCAAAGCCTCAGCGCCGCGCTCGACGCGCAAGGCGGTGTTTTCGGCGCCGTGGTCGACCCGGCAATCCTCGGCCGCCTCGACGTCAAGATCGGCGGCTTGATCAAAATCGGCGAGGCGGCGCTGCAGATCCGCGGCATGATCGAGCGCGAGCCCGATGCCGCCTTCAGCGGGCTGGTCCTCGGGCCGCGGATCATGATCTCGTCGTCGGCGCTCTCGGAGACCCGGCTGGTCCAACCCGGCGCGCTCGTCACTTACCGCTACCGGGTGCGGCTGCCCGCTGGCGAGGCCCCCGCGGCTTGGACGCAGACGGCGCGCGCCGCCTTTCCTGACGCGGGCTGGGAGCTCCGCAGCTTTGGCAAGGCGGCGCCGGCGGTGCAGCAGTTGATCGACCGCGTCGGGCTGTTCTTGTCGCTCGTCGGCCTGTCGACGCTTCTGGTCGGCGGCGTCGGCATCGGCAACGCCGTACGGGGCCACGTCGCCGCCAGGACCCCGACGATTGCCACCCTCAAATGCCTCGGCGCCCCGACCCGGCTGGTCTTCACCGTCTATCTTTGCGAAATCCTGGCGCTGGCGCTGATCGCGATCGCCGCCGCGCTGACGGTCGGAGCCTTGCTGCCGATAGCTGCCGCACCGTTGCTCGGCCGTCTGCTGCCGGTCCCGGCGCGGCTCGGCATCTATCCCGGGCCGCTCCTCCTCGCCGCACTTTACGGGCTGCTGACCACTCTCGTCTTTTCGTTGTGGCCGCTGGCGGCGATCGGCCGGATCCCGGCGGCGGCGCTGTTTCGCGACACGGTCGACCGGACCCGCCGCCAGATCCCGCGCGCGGCATTCGCGACGACCATGCTGCTGGTGTCGTGCCTGGCGGGCGTCGTCGTCGCCGGCGCCCAGGATCGCCAAATCGGGCTGTGGTTCGTCGCCGGAGCGGCGGGCGCTTTCGCCGTCTTTTGGACGGCCGGTGCTGCGGTCGCTCTGGGCGCGAGCCGGCTCGTCCGGCCGCGGTGGCCGGTGCTGCGCCTGGCGCTCGCCAACCTGCATCGTCCGGGCGCGCCGACCGCGCAAATTGTGCTGTCGCTCGGGATCGGGCTGACCGTGCTCGTGGCGGTGGCGCTGGTCGAGGGCAATCTCGGCCGCGAAGTCGACGACCGGCTGCCGGCCGAGGCGCCGGCTTTCTTTTTCATCGACATCCAGCCGAACCAGCTCTCCGGCTTCGAGACGATCGTGCGCGACATCCCCGGTGCGCGGTCCGAGGAAGTGCCGATGATGCGCGGCCGCATCACCCGGCTGAACGGCGTCCCGGTAGAGGCCGCGGCGGTGGCGCCCGAAGCCCGCTGGGCCTTGCGCAGCGACCGCGGCCTGACCTATTCCGCCACCCTGCCAAAGGGCTCGCGGCTCGCTGCCGGAACATGGTGGCCGTCGGATTATCAGGGGCCGCCGATTGTGTCGTTCGACGCCGCGCTCGCCCATGGCATGGGGCTCAAGATCGGCGACACTTTGAGCGTCAACCTGCTGGGGCGCGAGATCACCGCCCGCATCGCCAATGTCAGGACGATCGACTGGGAGAGGCTCGGCATCAACTTCGCGATCGTCTTTGCCCCGGGCGCGCTCGAACACGCGCCGCAGACCGACCTCGCGGTTGTTTACCTGAGCCGCGATGCCGAGGAGACCTTGGTCCGTCAGGTGACCGAGCGGTTCCCGAATATCTCGGCAATTCACGTCCGCGAGGCGCTCGCCGCGGTCAGCCGCGTCATCGGCCTGATCGGCGATACGGTTCGGGTGACGGCGCTGGTCACGCTCGCCGCCGGCGCGCTGGTGCTGGGGGGCGTCGTCGCGGCCGGAAACCGCCGCCGGGTGTATGACGCCGTCGTGCTGAAGGTGCTGGGGGCGACGCGCGGCATGATCTTGTCGAGCTTTCTGATCGAGCACGGTTTGCTCGGCGCGCTCGCTGGAATTGTCGCCGCCGGGGCCGGCACGCTCACCGCCTATTTGCTCGTAACGCGGCTGATGGAAGTGGATTGGGTGTTTCTGCCGGGGCCGGTGCTGTGGACGGTGATGGTGGCGATTGTCCTTGCTTTGACCCTCGGTTTTGCCGGCACGTGGCGGGCGCTCGGGGTCAAGGCGGCTCCCTATTTGCGCAACGAGTAACCTCGAATCAGCCGGTGCCCGGCGCTTGGCGGCATCTCTGTTATTGAAACGATCGCGTTTTGAGCCGATATGTGGCGCGCGAGGAATATCCCTCGCGCTGCTTCTCTCTTTTGGAGGGGGTTTATGGCTCTGGGTTCGCAGCCCCGCTGGACGGTGCGGCCGGCGGACACCGCGGTCGGCATCGATGTCGGCCTGCGGGAGTATATGCTCCGCGTCTACAACTACATGGCGTCGGGGCTCGCGCTGACCGGCATCGTGGCCTATGTCGCGGCGGCTTCCGGCTTTTACCAGTCGATTGCCCATACGCCGCTGATCTGGCTCGTCATTCTGGCGCCGCTCGGGCTCGTGATGCTGATGAGCTTTGGCGTCCAGCGGATGCAGGCGAGCACGCTGCAGCTCGTCTTCTGGGGCTACTCGGCGCTGATGGGCCTGTCGCTGGCGGTGTTGTTCATCGTGTTCACCCACGAGAGCATCGCCCGCGTGTTCTTCATCACCGCCGGCACCTTTGCGGCGATGAGCCTCTACGGGTACACGACCCGGCGCGACTTGACGCAGTTCGGCTCGTTTCTGTTCATGGGGCTGATCGGAATCATCATCGCCTCGCTCGTCAACATGTTCGTCGGCTCCTCGGCGCTGCAATTCGCGATCTCGGTGATCGGGGTCCTCGTGTTCACCGGCTTGACCGCCTATGACACGCAGCAGATCAAGGAGATGTACTACGAGGGCGACGGCTCGGAGATCGCCAGCAAAAAGGCGATCATGGGCGCGTTGCGGCTCTACCTCGATTTTATCAACCTGTTCATGATGCTGATGCAGTTGCTCGGCACCCGCCGCAACTGATCGCCCCGGCCTGCGGGCCGCAAATCTGAAAGCACCGGCCGGGCCTCGCGCCCGGCCATTTTTTTAGTCCCCTTAGTCGGACTCCGTTTATTCGTCTTCTCCGAGCTTTGCGCCCACCGGTCTGCCGAGCAAGCCCGGCAGGCCCTTCGGCCACGGCGCCTCAAAGACGCTTGGCCAGCGCTCTTGATCGAGCTACTCTAGCTTGATGAAAAAGGCCAGCATCACTGAAGCCAAGAACAATTTGAGCGCCTTGATCAACGGCCTCAGGGGCGGCTCGCCAGTCCTGATCGTCGATCGCGGACGACCGGTCGCACGGCTGGAACCCGTGGTGGCGGGCAGCGAGGGCGAAGACGACGGCAGGCTGTCACGGCTCTTGCGAGACGGCATCGTGCGACCGCGCCGCGCCATGCCGCCCCAATCGCTTTTTAGCAGCCAGCCTCCGCGGGCCGATGCCGGTGCGTCGGTTGTCGATGCGCTGATCGCGGAGCGCCGCGAAGGACGATGAAATTCTGGGATGCCTCGGCGATCGTGCCGCTTCTGGTGGACGAGCCGACGACGCGGCCCGTGCAGGTGCTCGCCGGGCGCGATCCCGAGATGCTGGTATGGTGGGGCTCGGATGTCGAATGCAGTTCGGCGCTCGCCCGCCTCGAGCGTGCCGGCGCACTCGATGTGAAGGCCGCCTCACTCGCCTTCGAACGGCTCAAACAGCTGGCGGCCGGATGGCACGAAATCGAACCCAGCGAGATTGTCCGAGAAAATGCCATACGATTTCTTCGCGTTCATCCGCTGCGAGCGGCCGACGCGCTTCAGCTTGCAGCAGCTTTCATGGCTTCAGAACGCCGCCCGGCGTCGCTCCAAATAGTCACGCTCGACGAGCGTCTCGCCGACGCCGCACGGAGGGAGGGTTTCGCGTTGGTTGATGTCATGGCGGGTTAAGCGCGCCGCAACAGGCGAAGCTCGCGCGCGCGGCGCCACACAAAGATAAAAACGAGCTGTCCGGTCCAGGGCGACAAATAGCGGCGGTGACGCGCTGAGCGGGCCGGTAAGGATTTGCCGGTGGCGCTCCTGCGAGCCGGAGCACGGTACCCAACAAGGAAATTTAGTGCGCGTCGTCCCAGCTGTGGGCCGAGCCGGTTTCGACGACGAGCGGCACCGACAATTCGCAATGCGGCGCGCAGGCGTCTTCCATGACCCTTTTGACGACCTCGGCCGTGGCGTCGGTTTCCGCGTCGGGCACCTCGAACAGCAGTTCGTCATGGACCTGCAGCAGCATCCGCGCGCGCAGGCCGGCGCCGGACAGTGCGGCCGGGATGCGGATCATCGCCCGCTTGATGATGTCGGCGGCCGCGCCCTGTAAGCGGCGCGTTGATCGCCTGGCGCTCGGCGCCGGCGCGGCGCATCGGATTGGGGTCGCGAATGCCGGCAATCCAGCATTTGCGGCCAAACAGCGTCTCGACAAAGCCGGTGCGGCGGCAGTCGGTCTTGGTCCGCTCCATATAGGCGCGGATCGCCGGGAAGCGGTCGAAATAGGCGCGGATGTAAGCCGCAGCCTCGGCTTGCGGCACGCCGATCTGCGCCCCGAGCCCGAACGCGCTGATGCCGTAGATGATGCCGAAATTGATCGCCTTCGCCCGGCGCCGGGTGGCGGCGTCCATCGTCGCGAGCGGCACCCCGAAGACCTGGCTCGCGGTCAGTGCGTGAATGTCGACCCCGTCGTGGAACGCCTGCTTGAGCTCGGGGACGTCGGCGACATGAGCCGCGAGCCGCAGCTCGATCTGGCTGTAATCCGCCGACAGCAGCACGTGGCCCGGCTCGGCGACAAAGGCGCGGCGGATGCGCCTGCCCTCCTCGGTGCGGATCGGGATGTTCTGAAGGTTAGGGTTGTTCGACGAAAAGCGGCCGGTCGCCGCGACCGCGAGCGCGTAGGAGGTGTGGACGCGCCCGGTCTCGCCGTCGATCTCTTCCGCCAGCGCGTCGGCATAGGTCGATTTGAGCTTGGTCAGCTGGCGCCATTCGAGAACCTGCGCCGGCACCGGGTGCAGCGGCGCCAGCTCTTCGAGGATCGAGGCGTCGGTGCCGTAAGCCCCGGTCTTGCCCTTTTTGCCGCCGGGCAAACCCAGCTTTTCGAACAGCACGTCGCCCAGTTGCTTGGTCGAGCCGATGTTGAATTCGTTGCCGACCGCGGCGTGGATCGCGCGCTCGAGCTCGGCGATGCGCCCCGCGAAATCGCGCGACAATTCGGCGAGGGCGGCGCGGTCGACCTTGATCCCCTCCCGCTCCATCGCCGCGACGACCGGCGCCAACGGACGTTCGACCGTCTCGTAGAACGCGGTCATCTTGTCGCGCACGAGGCGCGCCTTCAGCAGCAGGTGCAGCCGCAATGCCGCGTCGGCCCGCTCGGCGGCGAAGTCGCGCGCCCGCTCGCGCGCCACCTCGGCAAAGGCGATCAGGCTCTTGCCGGTGCCGACCAGCCCCTTGAGCGGCGTCAAATCGTGCTCGAAAGAGCGCTTTACCAGAGCCTCGATATCGTGGTCGAACTGGCCGCCGTCGAGCACATAGGCCATCAGCATCGTGCAGTCGTGCGGCGCCAGCGCGATGCCCCAGCGCGACAGCAGGTGTGCCGTGGTCTTGATGTCGTGACCGATCTTGACGACCCCGGGATCCTCGAGCAGCGGCCGCAGCCGTTCGATCGCCGTGTCGAAAGGAACCCCGCCGGCTTCGGCGAGATCGAGCTCGCCCGGCGGCGCGATGGCCGAGCGGGACGTAAGCCGCCAGCCCCGGCGACAACGCCAGGGCGATCCCGGCGAGCGCCGGCCGCATGCCGGGGACGGCGCTCGCCGCCGCCCATATCGCAACCGATCCGGCCTCACGCGCCGCCTCGATCCAATGATCGAGCCCTTCGACGGTCTCGATCAGGGCGTAAGTGCGCGGCGCGGTGAAGGGCGGGATCTCGGGGATGACCGGCTCGCTGGGCCCGGTCGGAAGCGGTGCCGTTATATCGAGACGACGCTCGATGCGCGACCTGAGGGCGCGCAATTCCATCTCGTCGAGAAATGGAAAAAGTTTCTCGGGGTCGTATGGCTTCACCCTCAGCGCCGATAACGGGCAGGGCAGCGGCACATTATTGTCGAGCTTGACCAACTCCTTCGACAATCGCGCTTTGGACTCGTTCTCGATCAGCGCTTCGCGGCGCTTTGGCTGTTTGATTTCGCTGGCGTGGGCGAGCACGGTTTCGAGATCGCCGTAGGTGTTGATCAATTCGGCCGCGGTCTTGACGCCGATACCCGGAACGCCCGGCACATTGTCGGTGCTGTCCCCACACAGCGCCTGCACGTCGACGACCTTGTCCGGTCCGACGCCGAACTTCTCGCGCACCTCGGCCTCGGCGATCGGACGATCGGTCATCGGGTCGCGCATTTTGACACTGTCGCCGACGAGCTGCATCAGGTCTTTGTCGGAGGACAGGATTGTAACTGTCGCTCCCGCCTCGACAGCCTGGCGGGCGTAAGTTGCGATAAGGTCGTCCGCCTCGAAGTCCGGCAGCTCGATCTGGCAAATATCGAACGCCGCCGCCGCGCGGCGGACATGCTCTAATTGCGGGCGCAAATCATCAGGCATCTCTCGCCGATTTGCTTTATAGTCACTGTACATCCGGTTACGAAAACTATGACCGGACGCATCGAAAATAACGGCCATATGGTCGGCGTCGGTTTCACGCCGATATTTATCCAGCATGTTGCTGAATATCATGACGACTTCGGTGGCCATGCCATCCGATTGTCTCTGAAACCGCTCCGCTTTCGGGTCGCGCGCCCGCGCGAAATAGGCGCGGAAGATGAAGCCCGAGCCGTCGATCAGAAACACATGATGCGGCGCCGCAGAAACCGCGGGGGCGGCCATTTCGGGCTGTGCCGTTGCGGGCTGTGCCGTTGCCGGCTGCGTCATTACCGGCTCTGCGGGGGTCTTTGCGTCGTCGATCGCGCCGATCAAATCGTCCACGGCCACCTGCTATTCAGAGGTTGCGCTGTTCGGGCCGCTCGGTGACGGGGTTGAGACCGTCTCGTCCAATTGAGCGCCGGAGCCGGCCATCGCCCGGTTGAGATAGAGGCGCGAACAATAGGGGCATTCTACCCGGCCGGCAGGGGCGAGGTTGAGGTAGACCCTGGGATGGCCGAGGACGCCCCCGCCGCCATTGCAGGCTGCGACCATGCCATCGATATAAATGGTTTCGAAAGGTCCCATAAACCAGCGGATATCCCACAGCCGGCGCGGCGCGGCGGCCGGTTGACCGTTTGACGGCCTCGATGATACGCATTGCCGCGGTACGATCAATGATCCGCTGTCGCAATCCTGGCCTTTGCACGAAACGTTCGTCCTCGGGTCGCCGTCCTTGGTCCAGGGCCATTCGCCCGGACACGTCGACGCGCGGGCGAGGGTTTGCGGTCAACCCTGCCTGTCGCGGCGCGTCATCCGACGGAATCGGCGGGCCGGGATACGCGTGAGCGAGCGGCCACGGCTCCTTGCGCTATTCGTCGGCATCTGGCTGATCGTCGTGTTTTTGGTGGAGCGGCTGCGCGCCGACAACCGACCGGACAGCGCCGCTCGCCGCAGCCGGCGCGGGCGCAACTCGCGCGGCGCTTTATCCGAGGCCAATCCCCAGGTTCACCGACGGCGAATTCGTCGCCGCCGACGGTCAACAATTGCCGCTGCGCCAATGGCTGCCCGACCGCCAGGTCAAAGCCGTGATCCTGGCGCTCCACGGCTTCAATGATTACAGCAACGCATTTGCGGCGGCGGGCGCGGCCTGGGCCAAGGACGGCATCGCCACCTACGCCTATGACCAGCGCGGTTTCGGCGGCGCCCCTGGGCGCGGGTTGTGGCCGGGCCGCGCAGCGCTGGCGGCCGACGCCGCGACCGCCTGCGGCATCCTGCGCCGCCTTTATCCGGGCGTGCCGCTCTACCTGCTCGGCGAGAGCATGGGCGGAGCTGTCGCGGTCGTCGCGATGACCGGCGAGAGCGGCACGCCGATCCCCGATGTCGACGGCGTGATCCTGACCGCGCCGGCGGTGTGGGGCCGCGCGACGATGGATCTCGCACCAAAGACGGCGCTGTGGATCGGGGTCCGACTGATGCCCGGCCTAACGCTGAGCGGCCGCAGCCTCCATATACTGGCTTCCGACAACATCCCGATGCTGCGGGCGTTGGGACATGACCCGCTGGTGATCAAGGAGACGCGCGTCGACACCATCTGGGGCCTGGTAAACCTAATGGACGCCGCGCTCGATTCGGCTCCGGCGTTACGCGTGCCGTTGTTGCTGATGTACGGCGAAAGAGACGAAATCATACCAAGACGCCCGATCGGCCGATTTGTCCGCGCCCTGCCGCACGACCCGCGCTACCGCCGCGATTTCGCCTATTACCGGCATGGCTATCACATGCTGCTGCGCGATCTCGAAGGCCCGACGGTGATCGCCGATGTCGCCGGCTGGGTGTCGGCGCCGGGAACCCCGCTGCTCTCGGGCGCCGACCGCCGCGCTTTTGCGGCGGAGCTCGGCGGGATCAATCAAGCCTCGCTCTCCGGGCGGTGAGCGATGCCGTCGCCGTTTATCGTGCCGCTGTTGTTCCTGCTGCTGCTGGCCAACGGCACCCCGCTGATGGCGCGAAAAGTCTTGGGCAAGCATCTCGCCTACCCGGTCGACGGCGACCGCGACTTTGTCGACGGCCGGCCGGTGTTCGGGCCGGCAAAGACGTTGCGTGGGGTCGCGTGCGCGATCGTGGTGACGGCGGCCGGCGCTTCGCTCGTCGGGCTCGGATGGAAGATCGGGCTCATGGTCGGAACCCTGGCGATGGTGGGCGACCTGTTTTCGAGCTTTCTAAAGCGTCGCCTCGGCCGGCTGCCGAGCAGCCCGGTCGTCGGCGTCGACCAGATCCCGGAATCGCTGTTGCCGCTGCTCGCCTGCCTCCGGCCGCTGTCGCTGACCCTTGCCGATGTCGCGATCGGCGTGGCGATCTTTTCGATCGGGGCGATTTTATTGTCGCGCCTGCTCTACGCTTTCGATTTGCGCGACCGGCCTTATTAAAAAGAAAGCCGGCGCTCACCCCCGCCCGCAAGTGGTGCAGGGTGATCTCCGGCGGGCAGTTGATCCTGACCGGCAGCACGCAGGCTCCGACCCCGACCGAGGTGTAGCCGACCATTCGGCCGTAGCGCCATGATCCCGAGCCCATGCGGCGCGGCAGCGTCGAATCGAGGGTGATCGGGATCGCTCCCGGCAAGCAGATCTGGCCGCCATGCGTGTGGCCGCTGAGCATCAGGTTGAAATCGGCGTGCGCCGCCTGGCGATACACCTCGGGCGTATGCGACAGCAGGATCGAAAATTCGCCAGGCGGGATTTCCAGGGCGGTCTTTTCGATCTTGTCCATGCGGTAGTAGTGGGCGTCGTCGATGCCGGCGAGGTACAGGCGTTGGCCGTCGCGGAACAGCGGCTCGGCCTCGTTGACCAGCATCCGGATGCCCATTTCTTCGAGCGCCGGCGCCATCCGGATCGAATCGTGGTTGCCGAGGACCGCGTAGACGGGTGCGGCGATCTGCGCGCGCAGCCGAGCCATGCCCTCGATCGTGGCTTCGCACGGCCCGTAGGTCTTGCCGCGGTAGTCTCCGGTCAGCACACAAAGATCGTAACTGAGCTGCGGCAGCAGCTCGCCAAGCCGCCGCATCGCCGCCAGGCTGATGTCGACATGCAGGTCGCTGATCTGGAGGATGGTAAAGCCGTCGAAGGCAGCCGGCAATCCGGGGAAAACGACGGGGTGGCGCCGGATCTCGATCCGCTCGGCGTTTCTGCGCGCCCGCCAGTACAACCCGGTCAGCTGGAGGGAGCTGCGGACGAGCGCCGGGCTCAGATACCAGCGCCGCGGCCGCAGCGACCCGCCCCTGCGGTTGGCGCGCGCTTCATGCTCGTCTTCGATGCCGAGTCGCTGCCGTAAATGCAGCCGCCCAAAGCGCTGCTCGAGTTTATCAATCAGATCATGACTCATTCACTAATTATGCAATGATCGAATTGCGGGATAGTTAATGTTCTATCTGAGGATCAGCGAAGGTTTGAGCCCTGTTCTCATCCCAATCCTGTGCCGACGCAATAGTTTTGCGAGTAATACGCGATATCAGGCTGAACCACCAAGCCGCTGGCCGGCGCGACGCGACAATTTGCGGCCCCGCGGTCAACAATATCCGAACTTCCTTGCATCTGCGTTGCGGCAGCGGTATCCACCCGCTCGCTGCAGAAAAGCTATCGCGCACCCGTAGCTCAGCTGGATAGAGCGCTGCCCTCCGAAGGCAGAGGTCGTGAGTTCGAAATCTCGCCGGGTGCGCCAGTCTTGCATGTCTACCCCGTCCCCGCCGGCCCGAGCGAGAGAGCGGCGCCGGATGCCGGGCTTGACGACCAACCTCGCGCCGTCACGACACCTGCTCGATCTCGCGGGTGCGGGTCGACTGCGACGCGGCAAGGTGGTCCTTGGCCAAGACGGTGTAGACCGCGGGCAGCACAAACAGCGTGAACAAGGTGCCGATCGACATGCCGGCGACGACGACGACGCCGATCGAAAACCGGCTCGCCGCCCCGGCGCCGCTGGCGGTCAGCAGCGGGATCAGGCCGACCACCATCGCCGCCGTCGTCATCAAAATCGGGCGCAGCCGAACCCGCGCCGACTGCTCGATCGCGCGCCGCCGGTCGAGCCGCTCGCTGACCTGCAATTCATTGGCGAAGGCGACCATCAGGATGCCGTGCTTGCTGATCAGCCCGATCAGGGTCACGAGCCCGACCTGGGTGTAGATGTTCATCGTCGCCAAGCCGAAGAACAGCGGCAACATCGCCCCAAAGATCGACATCGGCACGCTGACCAGGATCACCAGCGGGTCGCGCAAGCTTTCGAACTGCGCCGCCAACACCAGGAAAATGATAATCAGCGCGAAGACAAAGGTGACCGCCAGCTGATTGCCTTCCTTTACGTAGAGCCGGGTGTCCGACAGATAGTCGTGGCTAAAGCCGGTCGGCAGGTTCTTGACCTGCTGCTCGAGAAAGTCGACGGCCTCTCCGGTCGTCACCCCGGGCATCGGCACCGCCTGGAAGGTCGCGGCGTTGAGCTGGTTGAACTGGGTCAGCGCGTTGGGCTGGGTGGTCATCTCGAGGCTGACGAGGTTTGACAGCGGCACCGGCTGCCCGGCCGCGGATTTGACGTAATAGCGCGTCAAGGTGTCGGCCGAGAGCCGCGCCGAGCGCGGGACCTGCGGGATAACCTCGTAGGAGCGGCCGTCGAGGTTGAAGCGGTTGACGTAGTTCTCGCCGACCAGCAACGCCAGGGTGTCGCCGATCGACTGCATCGAAATCCCGAGATCGCTGGCTTTGGAGCGGTCGATCGTGACCCGGATCACCGGCTGGTTGAAGGCGAGGTCGCTGTCGACGACGATGAACATGCCGCTCTTGCGCGCCGCCGCCTTGATCTTCTCCATTTCGAGATAGATCGATTTGAAGTCGCCGGGCGAATAGATCACCATCTGGATCGGCAACCCGCCGATCGTCGCCGGCAACGGCGGCAGCGAAAACACAAAGGCGCTCAGCCCCTCGACCGAATTGACCTTTTGCTGGACCAGCGGCTTCAGCTGCTGGGCCGAGCGCGTGCGTTCGTTCCACGGCTTCAGGATGACGCCGGCGATACCCTGGTTCGGCCCGAGGCGTCCGTTGAGAATAAAGCGCAAAAAGGTCTCGGGGAACGAGCTCAGCGCCTTGTCGAGCTTGGCGTTGTAGGAATCCGAATAGTCGAGATTGGAGTATTGCGGCGCCTTTGTCAGCGCGAACAACACCCCCTGATCCTCCTCCGGCGCCAATTCGGCGCTGGTGTGCAGATACATGAAGACGAGGCTCGACAGCACCGCGGCGGCGAACAGCGCCGTCACCGGACGATAGTCGAGCGACCGTTCGAGGCGGCGGCCGTACCAGCCGGCGAGCCGCGAAAACACGCCGTCGATCACGCGCACAAAGCGGCCGTGCAGCATCTCGCGGCTCAACAGCAGCGAGCACATCATCGGCGACAAGGTCACCGCGACGATGCCGGAGATGATCACCGAGCCCGCCAGCGTAAACGCGAACTCGCGGAACAGCGCGCCGGTGACCCCGCCGAGAAAGCCGATCGGGGCATAGACCGCGGCCAGGGTCAGGGTCATCGAGATCACCGGGCTGGCGATCTCGCGCGCCCCGATCAACGCCGCCTGGGCCGGAGTGCGGCCCTGCTCGATATGGCGGTAGACGTTTTCGACGACGACGATCGCGTCGTCGACGACGAGCCCGATCGCCAACACCATCGCCAGCAGGGTCAGCAGGTTGAGGCTGAAGCCGAGCGCCGCCATGACCATCCCGGCGCCGATCAGCGACAGCGGGATGGTCACGATCGGGATCACCACCGAGCGCACGCTGCCGAGAAACAGAAAGATCACGACGACGACGATGATGACCGCCGAGCCGAGCGAGGATTTGACCTCGTCGATCGAAGCCTGGATGAATTTTGTCGAGTCGTAGGCGACTTCCATGTGGAGCGCCGGCGGCAGGTTGCGCTGGAGCTCCGGCAATATGTCGCGCACCCCTTTGACGATGGTCAACGGATTGCCCGACGGTGTCGCCTGGATACCGATGAACACGGCCTGCTGGCCGTTCATCATCACGCTGGAGGTCCAGTTCTGGGCGCCGAGGTCGACGGTGGCGATGTCCCCCATCCGCACCAAAGCCCCGTTCTTGACCTTGACCACCATGTTCTTGAACTGGGCCACGTCGGTCAGCCCCGTATTGGTGCTGACATTGGTGATCGTGTAAAAGCCCTTCGCCTGGCCCGGCGCCGACTGGTAGTTGTTGGACTGGATCGCGGCGGCGACGTCGCTCGCCGAGATCCCGCGCGCCGCCATCCGCGCCGGATCGAGCCACAGCCGCATTGCAAAGGTCTGGCCGCCGAGAATGTCGGCCGAGGCGACACCGGGCACGGTGTCGAGCAATGGCTGCGCCACCCGCGTCAGATAGTCCGAGATCGCCGCACTCGCCAGCTCATTGCTCGAAAAGCCGATATACATGACCGCGGTGGTCTGGCCGGTCGCCTTGACGATGACCGGGTCCTCGGCCGCGGTCGGGATCAGGTATTTGACCTGCTGGACCTTGGCCATCACCTCGGTCAGCGCCTTGTCGGGATCGAAATCGAGCTGGATGTAGGCGGTGATCGTGCTCGTCCCCTGAATCGATGACGAGGTCAGGTAGTCGACGCCCTCGGCGGTGGCGATCGCCTGCGCCAGCGGGGTCGTGATGAAGCCCTGCATCAGATCGGGGTCGGCGCCGGGATAGACCGTGGTAACCGTGACCGTCGTGTTCGACAGCCTGGGATATTGCCGGATCGGCAGCCCCAGCATCGCCCGCAGCCCGATCAGCAGGATCAACAGGCTGACGACCAGCGCCAGCACCGGGCGCTTGATGAAGATGTCGGTGAACGACATTTGGCCCGCTCCGCGCCGGCGTCAGTTATTGGTCGGGTGTTGCGGCGGCTGCGGCGGCGGCGCGCCGGTGACCGCGACCTGCGCGCCGTTCTGCAGCTTCACCTGCCCGGCGGCGACGACCTGCTCGCCGGCCTTCAGCCCGCTGAGGATCGCCACCTTGCCGTCCCATCGCATGCCGGTTTTGACCGGGGTGCGGACGGCCCGCAGGACCGGATGCCCGCTCGCATCCTTGCCGTCGTCCTTGATCACGTAGACGCTGTCGCCGTAGAGCGTGAACTCGACCGCGGTCTCGGGCACGACCATCGTGTCGGGCCGCGGCGGCAGCACGACCGCGGCGTTGATGAACATTCCCGGCAGCAGCACGTCGTCCGGGTTGCTCATCGTCGCCTGGATCGCCATCGTCCGGGTGTCGGGGCTGATCTGCGGCTCGATCGTCGTCACCGTCGCCTTGAAGACCCGCCCGGGAAACGCGTCGGCGGTGACCTCGACCTGCTGGCCGACCGAAATCTCCGACCGCAACGACGACGCCAGCGTGAAATTGACGTAGAGGGTCGACAGATCGGTCAGGGTGACGACCGCGGCGCCGGCGGTCAGATACTGGCCGAGGTCGATCTGGCGAACCCCGAGCCGCCCGGAAAACGGCGCGCGGATCAGCTTTTGGGCGATGATCGCCTCGGTCTTTTGGATCATCGCATTCATCTGAGCGAGCTGGCTCTGGTTCTGGTCGACCGTCTCCTGCGAGGCAAAATCGCTTCGGCGCAAGGATTGCGAGCGCTGCAGCGAGATCTGCGCCAATCGGGCCTGCGCCTCAAAGCTGGCGAGGTCGCCGCGGTCCGGGGCGTCGTTCAGCTGAACCAGCGGGTCGCCGGCCTTGACCGTCGCCCCCGGCTTGAAAAAGATCTGGGTGACGCGGCCGGCGACTTCGGGGTTGATCGTCACCTGGTGGACGGCGGCCAGCGAGCCGACGCCGGGCGCGGAGCGCGGCAGGACCTGGACCGCGACCGGGACCGCGCTGATTTGCGCCGGAGCCGGCTTGTTGTGCGCAAAGAAATTCGCGATCGCCTGGGTGCGAAAGCGGTTGAACCCGTAAATCCCGCCCAAGAGGACAACGAGCAGCAAGCCGACGATCGCGAACCACCGCACCAGCTTTGGCCGCGGCGCCGCCGCTCGCTCACCGTCCCCGCGCTCGCGAAGGTTGGGTGTGAGCGTGTTCGCCCCGACGTTGGTCATCTGGTCACCGTCCATAAGATCTCCCCTGTCAGGGCGGCGAAACTTCGAGCCGGGTCTCCCGAGCCGCGGCGAGCGACTTCGAGATCGCCGCGTCGGTCATGCCGATGCCGCGCAGGACGAACCAGCTCGTCTCCTCCACCAGCGCCGCGAGCGTGCCCCGGTACGGCAGACATGCCCGCGACGGCAGAAAGACAAAGGCCATCAGCGCGGCGACGTGATGGCCAAACCAGAAGCTGTTGGCCTGGGCGATCGGGCCGAGGACCAGGTCGCCGGCCGCGTTGGCGGCCTCGACCGAGGCGGCGAACAGCGGGTGGACGCGCGCGAAAATCGTCTCGAACATCTCGCGCGCATATTCGCCGTCCTCGAGAAAGCTGTGCAAAACCAGCCGCAGCCGCAAGTCGCGTTCGGCCGGGTCGGCCTCCGTCGCCTGAAGAAAATACCGCACCATGTAATGGATCATGCGGACGAGCGTGAGGGTCGACGGTTCGAGCAACGCCAGCCGTTCGAGTGCCGGATCGCCCTGGCAGCCCAGACCCAGGATCTCGCTGTAGAGATGCTTCTTGCTCGGGAAATGCTTGAACAGCAGCGCCTCCGAGATGCTCGCCGCCTCGGCGAGTTCCCTCGTCGTGGTCCCGGCAAAGCCCTTGCGCGCGAATAATGGTACCGCCGCCGTGACGATAGCCTTGCGGCGCTCGTCGCTGTCGAGTTCGAGTGATGGCCATGGCGGCGAGCAAGTAAGCGCTCACTCACCCGGTGTCAAGCTCGATATTGCAGTGCAGCAGGCTTGACCGAGCGGCGCCGGCGCCCCACCCAATGCCTTATCATCCTGTATCATTCTGTGCGGAGAACTCGCGATGGCGGCCTATCAGTACGTCTATGTGATGAAGGGGCTCGGCAAGACCTATCCCGGCGGCCGCGAGGTGCTGAAGGACGTGTGGCTGTCGTTCCTGCCGGGCGCCAAGATCGGCGTGCTGGGCGCCAACGGCGCCGGCAAGTCGACCCTGCTGCGGGTCATGGCGGGCGAGGAGCGCGACTTTGCCGGCGAGGCGTGGGTGGCCGAGGGCGCGCGGGTCGGCTATCTGCCGCAGGAGCCGGTCCTCGACGAAACCAAGGACGTGTTCGGCAACGTCGTCGAGGGGCTCGCCGAGACCAAGGCGCTGGTCGACCGCTTCGAAGCGGTCAGCGCCCGGTTTGCCGAAGAGCTGTCGCCCGACGAGATGGACGCGCTGATCGCCGAACAGGGCGATCTGCAGGAAAAGATCGATCACGCCGACGGCTGGGAGCTCGACCGCACCATCGAAATCGCGATGGATGCGCTGCGCTGCCCGCCGGGCGACGCGCCGGTGGCCAACCTCTCCGGCGGCGAGCGGCGCCGCGTCGCGCTGTGCCGGTTGCTGCTGCAGCGCCCCGATCTGCTGTTGCTCGACGAGCCGACCAACCACCTCGACGCCGAGTCGGTGGCGTGGCTGCAGCGCTTTCTGGAAAATTATCCCGGCACCGTCGTCACCGTCACCCACGACCGCTATTTCCTCGACGACGTCGCGGGTTGGATCCTCGAGCTCGACCGCGGCCGGGGCATTCCTTACGAGGGTAATTATTCGGGCTGGCTCGAACAAAAGCAGCAACGCCTGGCGCAAGAAGGCCGCCAGGAGGCGGCGCGCCAGCGCACCCTCGAACGCGAGCTCGAATGGGTGCGGCAAAGCCCGCGGGCGCGGCAAGCGAAGAGCAAGGCGCGGGTGTCGGCCTATGAATCACTGGTCGCCGAAAACCGCGAGAAGGCGCCGGAGACCGCACAGATCGTGCTGCCCCCGGGACCGAGGCTCGGCGACCTGGTGGTCACCTCGGAAAAGGTCAGAAAGGCGTTCGGCGACCGGCTGATCATCGAAGCGCTCGATTTCCGCCTGCCGCCGGGCGGGATCGTCGGGATCATCGGTCCGAACGGCGCCGGCAAGACGACGTTGTTGCGCATGCTCACCGGCGCGGAGGCGCCCGACAGCGGCAGTTTGCGCATCGGCGACACGGTCAAGCTCGGCTATGTCGACCAGTCGCGCGAGACGCTCTCCCCCGACAACACGGTGTGGCAGGAGATCTCCGGCGGGCAGGACGAAATCGACCTCGGCCGCCGCAAAACCCCCAGCCGCGCCTATTGCTCGCTGTTCAATTTCCGCGGCTCGGACCAGCAGAAAAAAGTCGGCCAGCTCTCGGGCGGAGAGCGCAACCGGGTCCACCTCGCCAAGATGATGAAAGCCGGCGCCAACGTCCTGCTGCTCGACGAGCCGACCAACGACCTCGATGTCGACACCTTGCGCGCGCTCGAGGAAGCATTGCTGGACTTTGCCGGCTGCGCCGTCGTCGTGACCCACGACCGCTGGTTTCTCGACCGCGTCGCGACCCACATCCTCGCCTTCGAGGGCGACAGCCAGGTCGTCTGGTTCGAGGGCAACTACGCCGACTACGAAGCGGACCGGCGCCGCCGCCTCGGCGCCGAAGCCGATCAGCCTCACCGGATCCGCTACAAGCCCCTGGCGCGGGCGTAGGCAGCGCGGACGTAGACGGCGCGGCGTAGGCGCGCGGACGTAGGCGGCGCGGGGGTATAGGCGGCGCGGGCGTAGGCGGCGCTGTCGCCGCCGCGGTCAGCGCAGGCCGGCGCTTTCGGTCTTTTGCCGCAATGCCGTGATCAGACCCTCAACCTGGCCGCCATTGCGCTGGATGACGGCAGCAAATTCCGAGCGCTGCGTCACCGCCATGCTGACGCCTTCAACGGTGACGTCGCTGATCTTGTAGGCGCCGTTTTCGGGCGTCAGCAGCCAGTCGACGCGGGCCGGAGGCTGGCCGTTCGCGCGCACGATTTCGCTCGACACCAGCTGACCGTCGGGCGCCGACCGGCTGCCGGTGACCCGCAGGGTCTCGCCGCTGTACTCGGCCAGCCGGTTCGCGTAGGCAAGCGCGATGTAATTGGTGAACAGCCTGACGAACTCCTGCTGCTGCTCCGCAGTGGCGATCCGCCAATAGCGGCCAAGGACAAAGCGGGCAATGCCCGGAACGTCGAAATCCTCGCTGAACAATTGGCGGAAACGAGTGACGCGCATGTTCGGGTCGACATTCTTGCCGAGCACTTTGAGCGCCTCGTTGCCGAGGGTGGTGATCACTGCGGCCGGGTCGGCCGCCGCCGCGGGCCGCGCCGGCAGCATGACGCCGACGACGAAAAGACAGACCGCGACCCAGAACAACCGTCGCTTCATTGGCCGGATACCTCGAAACTGTTTTGCACTGCTGAGACAACAGTCGCCGACGGTAACCGGTTCGCCGATGCCACCGGCGCCGCCGGGGCGCCCTGAGTAAAGCCCGGATTGGGCGGCAGGTTCTTGCGGTCGTTGCGGATCAGCGCGGCTCGGCGCTGGCGGTAGAGCGAGCGGATTGTCGCATAATAGTCGAGCGAGGTGCGCTCGATATCGGCCAAGGTGTCGAGATAGCGCGCGCGTTGATCGATCCCGTCAACGCCGCCGCGCAGAAAGGTCACCCACAACAGAGTGTTGTCGGCGGCGAGAATGTTCCACGGGTCGCCAAATCCCTGGGCGACTTCACCGGTCAAATCGCGCGGGTTGGACGGCCCGAGGACCGGTATCACCAGATAGGGACCTTCCGGAATCCCCCAGACGCCGAAGGTCACGCCGAGATCCTGCTCGTGATACGGGATGCCCCACCGCCCGGCGACATCGACGAGCCCCCCCATGCCGATGGTCGAGTTGACCACAAAGCGGACAACCGTGTCCTTGGCCCGCGCGAATTTGCCTTGCAGCGTGTCGTTGGCGAAGACCAGCGGCTCTTTGAGATTGGTCAGAAAATCGCGCAGCGAGTTGCGCACCGGCTCGGGCAGGACGGTGCGATAGGCCGTCGCCACCGGGACCAGAACATGGCGGTCGACGGCCTGGTTGAAGTCGAAGATCTTGCGATTGGTGTCTTCAAGCGGATCGTTGAAATCTTCGTCGGCGGCGGCTGCCCGGTTGCGGGCTCTGGGGCCGCGTCGCGCAACCCGAAACAACCAGCGCGGTCATGATAAAGAGCTGCAAGAACGCAAGCCGGAAGGCAGGAAGGTTCATCGATCGGTCTCGAATCAAGCTCGCTTCTCCCCAGTGCGCGAAATAAATGAGGGAAATCCGCCGAACCGGCAAGCGCTTGCTCGTGGTCGCCCCAACCCACGTCCGTCGTGGCTGATAAAGCCGATTGCGAATATAAAGATATCTGTATATCGTTGCGCAGCGAAAGGGGCGAGAGACCCGAACCGATGGAGCATCTGCTGTCAGCGTTGCGCGCCGTCGCCGAGCCGACCCGGCTCCGGCTTGTCGTGTTGTGCGCACGCGGCGAGCTGACCGTCACCGAGCTGACGCAGATCCTCGGGCAAAGCCAGCCGCGCGTCTCGCGCCACCTGAAGTTGTTGTGCGAAGCGGGGTTGCTCGACCGTTTTCGCGAAGCCAGCTGGGTGTTCTACCGGCTCAGCCAAGCGGGTCCCGCCGCCGCGCTCGCCCGTCAGCTGGTGGCGGCCTGCGACGAATTCGACCCGACGCTCGCACTCGATCTGCAGCGGCTCGGCGCGATCAAGCGCCAACGCGCGGATGTCGCCGCCGCCTATTTTCGCGAAAACGCGGCACGGTGGGATCGTATCCGCTCGCTCTATGTCGACGAGCGCGAGGTCGAGGCGGCGCTGGTCGAGATCATCGCCCGGGCCGATCCGCGCGACCTGCTCGACATCGGCACCGGCACCGGGCGCATTCTCGAAATACTGGGGCCGCGAGTGGGGCAGGCGCTCGGCATCGACCAGTCGCGCGAGATGTTGGCGGTGGCGCGGGTCAACCTCGAACGGGCAGGGCTCGAAAACGGGCGGGTGCGGCTCGGCGACATGTATCAGCTGGCGCTGCCGGACGCGTCCTTTGACGCAGTGGTCATTCACCAGGTGCTGCACTACGCCGACCGGCCGGCGGCGGCGATCGCCGAGGCGGCGCGGGTATTGCGGCCGCGCGGCACGCTGATGCTGGTCGATTTCGCCCCGCACGGCCTCGAATTTCTGCGCGAGGAGCATGCCCACCGCCGGCTCGGCTTTGCCGATGGCGAGATCGCCGAATGGTGCCGCGCCGCCGGCCTCGATCCGGTCAAGCCGTGCCCGCTGCCGGGCGACCCGTTGACCGTGGTGATATGGACCGCCACGCGCCATTCGGCTGTCGTGAACCCCAGGCCACCTGGCGATCTGCGTGAAATCGTTCTGCCCGCGGCACTTGAAGGGGAGTTGCGCTGATGAGCGAGCACTGGGGCTCCACCGCGGCCCGCGGCCGGCTCGCCGCCGACCCGGTCGTCGATTTCGACGCCGGGCCGCCGCGCATCTCGTTCGAATTCTTTCCGCCGAAGACAACCGAGACGGAGGCGAGGCTGTGGGAGGTCATCAAGCGGATCGAGCCTCTGGCCCCCCGCTTCGTATCGGTGACCTACGGCGCCGGCGGGTCGACTCGCGAGCGCACCCACGCGACCGTCCGCCGCATCCGCTATGAGACGGCACTCGAACCGGCCGCGCACCTGACCTGCGTCGCCGCGACCCGCGAGGAGATCGACGCGGTCGCCCAGGATTACTGGGAGGCCGGGATCCGCCACATCGTCGCATTGCGCGGCGACCCGCCGGCCGGGGGCGCGGCTTACCAGCCGCATCCCGGCGGCTACGCCTATGCCGCCGACCTCGTCGCCGGGCTGAGGCGGGTCGCCGATTTCGAGATCAGCGTCGCCGCCTACCCCGAAACCCACCCCGAAGCGGCGAGCGCCGAACGCGACCTCGACAATCTGAAGCGCAAGGTCGACGCCGGCGCCAGCCGGGCGATCACCCAGTATTTCTTTGACGTCGACCCCTATCTGCGCTTTCGCGACCGGGCCGCCGCGGCCCGGGTCGCGGTGCCGATCGTGCCGGGGATCTTGCCGGTGACCAATTACGCCCAGGTCAAAAAATTCAGCGCGGTCTGCGGCGCCTCGATCCCGGGCTGGATGGAGGGGCATTTCGCCGGGCTCGACGACGACCCCGACACCCGCCGCCTCGTCGCCGCCTCGATCGCCGCCGAGCAGTGCCGCCGGCTGCATGCCGAGGGCGTGCACGAGTTCCACTTTTACACCTTGAACCGCGCCGACCTGATCGTCGCCATCTGCCACCTGCTCGGCGTGCGCGCGCCGCGGCCGGCAGCGGCGGCAGCTTGGTAACCGGCTCGTCCACCCGTCGCGAGCGATCACAGAATGCCCCATTTCCTCGACTACCTGGCCGATCGCGTCGTGCTGTGCGACGGGGCGATGGGCACCCAAATCCAGGCGCGCAACCTCGACATCGAGCGCGATTTCCTCGGCAAGGAGAACTGCACCGAGATCGTCTGCGAGAGCCGTCCCGATCTGATCCTCGAAATCCATCGCGGCTATCTCGCCGCCGGCTGCGACGCGATCCAGACCAACAGCTTTGGCGGCTCGCCGATCACCCTCGGCGAGTTCGACCTCGCCGGCCATGCCTTCGCCCTCAACCGCCTCTCCGCCGAGATCGCGCGCGAAGCCATCGCCGAGTTCTCGCATGACGGCCGCAGCCGCTTTGTCCTCGGCTCGGTCGGGCCGGGGACCCGCCTGCCGTCGCTCGGCCACGTCGCCTATCAGGCGCTCGAAGACGCGCTGACCATCCAATGCGCCGGGCTGATCGCCGGCGGGGTCGACGCGATCATCATCGAGACCTGCCAGGACCCGTTGCAGGTCAAGGCCGCGGTCAACGGCGCCAAGCGGGCGCGCGGCGACGCCGGCAAGGATGCGCCGATCCTGGTCCAGGTCACGATCGAAACCACCGGCAGCCTGCTGGTCGGCGCCGACATCGCCGCCGCGGCGACGATCCTCCACGCCCTCGACGTGCCGATGATCGGGCTCAACTGCGCCACCGGCCCGCGCGAGATGGCCGAGCACGTCAAATGGCTCGGCGAGAACTGGCCCGGCCACATCTCGGTCCAGCCCAATGCCGGTCTGCCCGAGCTGGTCGCCGGCCATGCCCAATACCCGCTCGGTCCCGCCGAGCTGGCGCAGTGGCTCGAGCGCTTTGTGCTCGAAGACGGCGTCGCCATGATCGGCGGCTGCTGCGGCACCGACGTGGCGCACATCGCCGCCCTCGACGCGATGCTGCGCCGCCTCGGCCGCGGCGGCGCAGATGGGCGCCGGCGGCCGGCGCCGCGCGTCCGCCGCCCGGCCTGGACGCCCGCCGTCGCCTCGCTCTACGGCCAGGTGCCGCTGCGCCAGGAGAACGCCTGGTTGTCGATCGGCGAGCGCTGCAACGCCAACGGGTCGCGCAAATTCCGCCAGCTCCAGGAAGCGGGCGACTGGGACGGCTGCGTCGAGATGGCGCGCGAGCAGGTCAAGGAAGGCTCGCATACCCTCGATCTGTGCACCGCCTTTGTCGGCCGCGACGAGGTCGCCGACATAACCGAGGCGGTGACCCGCATGCGCGGCGCGGTCAACGCGCCCTTGGTCATCAATTCGACCGAGTACCCGGTGCTCGAAGCGGCGTTGAAGCTCTACGGCGGCAAGCCGATCATCAACTCGATCAATTTCGAGGATGGCGAGGACGCCGCCGACAAGCGCCTCAAGCTCGCGCGCCGCTTTGGCGCCGCGGTCATCGCCCTGACGATCGACGAGACCGGCATGGCGAAGGAGGCCGGGCACAAGCTCGCCATCGCCCGCCGGCTTTACGATTTCGCCTGCGACAAGCACGGCCTGCCGCCGTCGGACCTGATGTTCGACCCGCTGACCTTTACGATCTGCACCGGCAACGAGGACGACCGCCGGCTCGGCCTCAACACGCTCGACGCGATCGAGCAGATCGCCCAGGCGATGCCCGAGTGCCAGATCATCCTCGGCCTCTCCAATATCTCGTTCGGGCTCAACCCGCCGGCGCGGCAGATCCTGAACTCGGTGTTTCTCGACCATGCGCTGCGCCGCGGGCTGACCGGTGCGATCGTGCATTTCTCGCGGATCATGCCGTTGCACCGCATCCCGCCGGAGGAGGCGAAAATCGCCGAAGACCTGGTCTTCGACCGCCGGCATGACGGCTACGACCCGCTGCACGCGTTTATCGGGCTGTTCGAGAACCGCACCGCCGAAAAGAGCGAGAAAAAGGGCCGGCCCGAAAAGCTCGAGGACCGGCTCGCCCAGCGCATCGTCGACGGCGACCGCCAGGGCCTCGAAGCCGATCTCGATCTGGCGATGGAGATTTATAAGCCGCTCGACATCATCAACAACATCCTGCTCGGCGGGATGAAGACGGTCGGCGAGCTGTTCGGCGCCGGCAAGATGCAGCTGCCCTTCGTGCTGCAGTCGGCCGAGACGATGAAGACCGCGGTGCGCTTTCTCGAACCGCATATGGAGCGGGTCGAGGGCCAGGAAAAAGGCACGGTGGTGCTGGCGACGGTGCGCGGCGACGTCCACGACATCGGCAAGAACCTCGTCGACATCATCCTGACCAACAACGGCTACCGGGTCATCAACCTCGGCATCAAGCAGCCGATCGGCACGATCCTCGAAGCTGCGGTCGAGCACCGGGCCGACGCCGTCGGCATGTCGGGGCTGTTGGTCAAGTCGACCGTCGTGATGCGCGAGAACCTCGAAGAGATGAGCCGGCAGGGGCTCGACCTGCCGGTCATGCTCGGCGGCGCCGCGCTGACCCGGCGCTATGTCGAGGAGGATTGCGTCAAGGCCTACGAGGCGGGCCGCGTCGCCTATGCCCGCGACGCCTTCGACGGGCTCGGGCTGATGGACAAGGTCGTTTCCGGCACGTTCGACGCCCACCTCGACGAGGTCCGCGCCAAGAACGACAGCCGCCCCGCCAAGCCCAGCCGCAAGCTCGGCCGCGCCGCCGACCCGCGGCCGTTGCGGCCGGTCGATTTCGACGAAATCCGCCTGCGCCGCGCCGAGCTGACCCGCGGCGTGCCGGTGCCGCTTGCGCCTTTCTGGGGGCCGCGCGCGATCACCCGGCTGTCGCCGAAAGCGGTCGTGCCCTACCTCAACGAGCGCATGCTCTACCAATTCCAATGGGGCTATCGCAAAGACGGCAAGTCGTTGGCCGAGTACCGCGCATGGGCCCGCGACGAGCTGCGCCCGGTGTTGACGCGGATGCTCGACATCGCGATCCGCGAGGAGATCCTGATGCCGCAGGCGGCCTACGGCTATTGGCCCTGCGCCGCCGAGGGCAACGACGTCATCCTGTTCGATCTCGACCGCCGCCGCGAGCTGACCCGGTTTTCGTTTCCGCGCCAGAACAAGGAGGGCGGGCTGTGCGTCGCCGACTTCTTTCGCGACGTCGAACGAACCCGAGCGCGACGTGATCGGCTTGCAGGTGGTGACGATGGGCCGCCGCGCCTCCGAGGCGGCGCGCGAGTGGTTCGCCGAGAACCGCTATCAGGACTACCTCTATCTGCACGGCCTCTCGGTCGAGATGGCCGAGGCGCTGGCCGAGTACCTGCACCGGCGCATCCGCGGCGAGTTGGGTTTTGCCGCCGAGGAGGCGCGCGACGCCGAGGCCATGCTCAACCAAGGCTATCGCGGCAGCCGCTATTCGTTCGGCTACCCCGCCTGCCCCAACCTCGCCGACCAGAAGCAGCTCCTCCAACTGCTCCACGCCGAGGAGATCGGCATCACCCTTTCCGAGGAAGACATGCTCGATCCCGAGCAGTCGACCTCGGCGATCGTCGTCCACCACCCCCAAGCCAAATACTTCTCGGTGTGACCCGCCCCGATACCCCAGCCCCGCGGCGCTCGCCCGGCCCCCGGCGGCGCCCGCCGTGCAAATTCCCGGCTAAACGGGACTTTTACCGGGATTTCCCGGTTTCCGTCGCGAGCCAGCCCCCGAAGCATCAACAAAGTCAATCTGTTGCCAGACAATTCCCGTGGCGCGTGCAACCGGGAATGCAAACCCTCTTAATCGCGAATTCATATCCGCCAACCGGGAATTGACGGGACCGCGGTCCGATATACCCCGCAACCACTGTCGGCCATGACAAATAAGCACAATTACGATTAGCACAATACGCCGAAAATGTACGAGCTTTGGTGAAGGCTTCTCCCTGCTGTCGTGGCCGGGCCGGTCCCGCTGGCGTCCACGTGCCGCCGACGCGCCATCTGCCCGGCTTCCCGGGTTGCGAACTTGTTCGAAGGGCCGGCCGTCATCTTCGGGGGCGCGCCTTGCGGGCGGCATAGCGGGCGTCGCGGGCGGCTTTGCGTTCGGCTTCGAGGGCGACGTTGTCGGCCGCCTGCTGGGCGATTTCGGCCTCGCGCATCGCCTCTTCGGCTTTTGCGGCAGCGGCGCGCGCCGCCTCCGCGGCGGCCGCGGCGGCCTCGCGGGCGGCCTTCTCGTCGGCCTTGCGGGCGGCGGCGGCCAGCCGGGCGGCGTCGCGCTCGGCGGCGCGGGCGGCGCGGGCGACGGCGGCAGCCTGCCGGGCGGCCTGCCGTTCGGCGAAGGCCGGGTCATTGGCCGCCGACCGCGCCCGAAACTTCTCGAGCTGAGCCTTTTTCGCGTTGGCGGCGGCGGTAAGCCGGTCGTCGAAACTCGTCTTCTTGGAATTGTCCATGTCACTTCACCTGATACGATGACCCGGCTGCGTCGACAGCCCGGCATGGGCCCAGCATGCCCGACAACGGCCCGTCGCGAAATGCGCCGACAACGGAATGCGCCTCGGCTCTGCCGCGCGTTCGCCCGGCTGGCGCAGCGCCGCTGCTACGGTTCGATCCGCCGGCGCGCCGGAAAGACCTGACCTCTTCAGTCCAGCCGAGGGTCGCCCGCGGCATCGGTCGACGCCGGCCGGTCGGTGGGGAGCCGGACCCGAAATTTGAGGACCGCAAAGTTCGCCGCCGCCAGGATCAGCCCGATGTCGAAATACCCATATCCCACGGCGGCGCCGATGACGCCGACCGTCCAGATGCTGGCCGCGGTGGCGTTGCCGGTCGTCGCTTCGCCTTGCCGCATGATGGCGCCGGCGCCGATAAAGCCGACCCCGGTGATGACGCCCTGCAGCACGTTCGCCTGGGTCGCATTACTCGCCCCGATAACAGAGATCGCGGTCTGGACAAAGCCGCAACTCGCCATGGCGACCAGCGGAAATGTGCGCAGCCCCGCACCCCGCTCGGCGCGCGCCCGGTTCCAGCCGATCGGCAACGCCAGCAAAAAGGCCGCAAGCAGGTGGACAAGGTGGCTGCCGCTGTCGCCCCATTCGCCAAACATGCTCGCCATCAGCAGCGGGACGCGGGCGTTACCGGCGCCGGCTCGGCCCGCCTCCAATTGCCGGGGCGCCTCGTTCGAAAGCAACCGGGGCCAGGGTGCGGCAAGACGGCATCGCGAGATCTCCCCAAATCGACAGCCGGCCAAGTGCTGCCATATCGCCAGTTAAGCATACCGGCGCACGAGCGGGCAGGAAAGCCGGCCGCTTTCCGTCGGTTTCGGCCGGATTGCGCGGCACGATTTGACGCTGCCTTCAGCTGCGTCCCTGCGTTGTCAGCGCTGGCGCTTGCGCCTATTTTGCCGCTATTCGCTGTTTTTGCCCCTTTGGGGGTAACCCGTGACCGAGTTCCTGCCGCCGCTCGCCCCCTATCCGCGTCTTCGCATGCGCCGCAACCGGCGCGACGCCTGGTCGCGCAAGCTCGTCGCCGAAAACGTGCTGACCGCCGGCGACCTGATCTGGCCGGTCTTTGTCCATGACGAGGGGCATAAGGCGCCGATCGCCTCGATGCCCGGCGTCTTCCGCCTGCTGATCCCGGCCTTGGTCGACGCAGCCGGCGAAGCAGCCGCGCTCGGTATTCCGACAATCGCGGTGTTCCCGGCGGTGCCGGCCGCGCTGAAGGACGCCGAGGGCAGCGAGGGGCGCTCAACCCCGGCAATCTCGTCTGCCGCGCCGCCGCGGCGCTGAAACAGGCGGTGCCCGAGATCGGTGTCTTGTGCGACGTGGCGCTCGACCCGTTCACCTCGCACGGCCATGACGGCGTCATTCGCGACGGCTATGTCGAAAACGACGAGACCGTCGCGATCTTGCGGCGCCAGGCGGTGGTCCAGGCCGAGGCCGGCTGCGACATCATCGCCCCCTCCGACATGATGGACGGGCGCGTCGGCGCGGTGCGCGCGGCGCTCGACGAGGCCGGGTTCGCCAATGTCCGGATCATGTCCTACGCGGCGAAATACGCCTCGGCGTTCTACGGGCCGTTCCGCGACGCGATCGGGTCGAAGACGGCACTCGGCAGCGCCGACAAGCGCACCTACCAGATGGACCCGGCCAATGGCGACGAGGCGTTGCGCGAGGTGGCGCTCGACCTGCGGAGGGTGCGGACATGGTCATGGTCAAGCCCGGCATGCCCTATCTCGACATCGTCCGCCGGGTCAAAGAGGCGTTTCGCGTCCCGACCTACGTCTATCAGGTGTCGGGCGAATACGCGATGCTGCACGCCGCCTGCCAGTTCTTTTACGAGTGCACTGGCCGCGGCGTGCTGCTGCGACCGAACCCGGGCGAATGTTGCGTATTCTGCTCCTACGGCTCGGTTCCCTGTCCGCCGGTCCAGCGGGCGCGCGGCAGATGGATCGCGAACTCGGTGAACTCGCCGACCCGGCTGTCGACCGCGATCGTGCCGCCATGCTCTTGCGTCACGATGTCGTAGCTGATCGATAGCCCGAGGCCGGTGCCTTCGCCGGTCGGCTTGGTGGTGAAGAACGGCTGGAACAATTTGTCCATGATCTCAGGCGCGATACCGGTGCCGTTGTCGCGGATCAGAATTTCGACATCAGCGCCGAGATCGCGTGTCGCCACCTTGACGGTCGGCTGAAAGTTGGGCTCAGCGCCCTCGCGCTGGCGTTTGGTGGCGGCGTAAAAGCCGTTGCTGATCAGATTGAGCAACACTCGGGTGATGTCCTGCGGCACCAGCTCGACCGGGGCGATAGCGGCGGCGAAATCGCGCTCCAGGATGATATTGAAACTTTGATCTTGGGCACGAGCCCCGTGAAACGCGAGGTTCAGCGCGTCCTCGACAAGGTTGTTGAGGTCGACGTCGCGGGCTTCGCCGGTCTCCCCGCGCGAGTGATCGAGCATGCTTTTGACAATACCGTCGGCGCGGCGGCCGTGCTCGGCGATCTTCACGAGATTGCCAGTCAGTATCTCCACGATCTCGTCGACCTCGCCGCGTTCATCCCCGCCCAGAGCGGCGATTGCCGGCGCCGCGGTTTCTTTCAATTCGTCGAGCAATTCGATCGAGAGTCCGGCGAAATTGTTGACGAAATTCAGCGGGTTCTTGATCTCGTGCGCAATGCCGGCGGTCAGCTGGCCGAGGGAGGCCATCTTCTCGGCCTGGATCAGCCTTGCCTGAGCCGCCTTCAGCTCGTGATAGGCGGCCTCGATCCTGCGGCTGGCTTCTTCTGCCGCGTCTCGGGCCGCTCTGATTTCTGTCTCGCTTCTCTTGCGCTCCGAGATATCGGCATAGATCAGCACAAAGCCGCCTGCCGGCACCGGGTTATGACGAACTTCGAGCACTCGTCCATCCGGACGGGTGCGTTCGAACACGTAGTGCTCACCGGCCCGCTCGGTGAGGCGGCGAAGCTCGGCCTCAGGCTCGGCCGCCCGCGCCGAATTCGCCGCGCTCAGCGAGATAGAGGATATATTCCGCATAGCTCCGCGGCTCGGCGAGGAACGCATCAGGCAGATCTAAAATCTCTTGGAAATTGCGGTTCCACGCCGCCAGCCGCAGCGCTTGGTCGAACATCGCCACGCCATCACCCATATTTTCGAAGGTGATGCGCAATTCGGCTTGGCGCTGCGCCAGCTCCTCGGTGCGCTCTTCGACCAGCCGCTCCAACCGCGCCGCCGCCTCGGCGCGCTCGGCGAGGAGCGCGTCACGTTCGATCGCATGCTGGCGGAAAACTTCGACCGCACGGCCCATCGCGGACACTTCGTCGGAGCCTTGGGTATCAATGATCAGATCGCGCCCGCCGCCGGCGATAACTGCCATATTGCTGCTGAGCCGAGTGAGCCGCGAGACGATGCGGCGTCCGACGTAGAGCCACACGATTAAAAAAGAGGACACCAAGCTCAGCGCGGCGACTGCGAGAAGAACGTTTTGTCCAACGGCTTGCACGCGGACCGCCTGCGCGTTGGCGCCATCGATCTCTAGCCGCGAGAAAGCGACCAGCTTGTCGATTGCCATTTTCAACCGGACCGAAAGCGCCTGATTCTCTTCAACCAGCCGTCGGCTCTCGACCTTGGCCGCCATCGCCTTGCGCACCCAGCTGAAGATGCTCTCTGCACCGGTTACAGCGGTTTGCAGCCCGTTGAGCTGTTTGAACAGTTCCGACGAGATGTCGAGGTCGACATGGGATACGAGCCCATCCAGCGCGCGGATCGATTGTTGCGCCTGAGCTTCCAGCTTATCGATCTCGGTCGTGTCGGAAGCGCTGGCGGCGCGACTGATCAGCTCGAACGCGTTGCCGGCCTCGCCCTGGATTTTGTCCAGCGCCAGCAGGGCTGCCATCGCCTGGTCGAACTGGTCGTGGACGACTGCGCCGTTCCTCCGGGCCCGCACTAGCCGAGGGCATCGCTAGCCGCAGCCGAGCAATCCGGGTGCTCAGATCGGCAAACCGCGGCCGCCAGGTATTGCCGAACTGCCGGTATGCCAAGAGGACCTCGTTGAACCCGCTCCTTATGCGATCAGCGGCCGCCATCCCATCCGACCACGCCACCCACATCAGGTCCAGATTGTGGTTGAGACGAGCCGTTGCATCGCTGATCTCGTCGAGTGCGCCGGGATCGAGGTTCGCGCCGCTTAGACGAGCAAGGATCGTCGACAGATCCGCTTGCTCGTCCCGCACCCGGCTCGTCAGTGCTTCCGCCTCCTTCGCATTGCTCGCGTTCACCAGCGCTGGACCGATGCCCACGATTTTCTCGCTTTTGCGCAAAAGCTCTCGCGCGTCTAGCGCCACTGGCAGCGTCTCGGCGGTGATCCGGTCCAGGCTCCGCTCGACCTCGCGCAGCGCGTAAAGGCCCGCTGCGGCAGCGGCGACAACAAAGAGGCTGATCGCGATAAAGGCGAGGAGCAGCCGGCCCCTCAGTCCGGGGATGAGCCGGGAGAGCGGCGAGAGCGGACCGCACCCTCGGCGGCCGCAGCGAGCCCAGATCAGCCGAGGTTCCGGGTATGGACATGCCAACCCTACCTCGCCAAGCCGATTTTGTGGCCATATTGCATCGCAGCAGGTTGAAACGGGCGCCTCCGGTGGCATCGATGGACTTGGCCGCCGAATGCGTCTAGAACAAGCGGGTCGGGCGGCAAGCCACGATCTCGTCAGAGGCGAGACGACTATATACGCTGGTCGCCTCTCGACTGATGAGGAGCGTCATGATCGCGGCGGGCGGGAGCTCCGGCGGGACGCCTTTTTGGCATCTCGCGAAAAATATCGAGATCAAGCCGGCCTGACAGGGAATTCGAATGTGCCAACGGTTGCCGATGATAAATTTGTCCTCGGGCGGTCGCAGCACTATGGTATGTCAGCTTAACTTAAGCGAATTTTCCCTCAATAGGCTGCAGGCGCGAACCGGGAGGAGACGGGAATGAACATTCTGACGCGGCGTTCGCTGCTTCGCGGCTCCCTCGCCTTTGGCGCGACCGGGGCATTGGCGCGACCCCTGATCGCCAACGCCGCGGCCACGACCGCCGAGGTGTGGTGGCAGCAGGGCTTTGCCAAAGAGGAAGATGCCGCCTTCAAGAAGATGGTCGCCGAATACGAGAAGACGAGCGGCAATAAAATTGATTACAGCATTATTCCGTTTGCCGCGCTAGGCCGGAAGGCAATCTCGGCGGTCACCAGCGGCGTCGTCCCGGACGTAATCGAGGTCTACGACCGCGAGTTTGCCCCGTTGAGCTCCTGGGACGACAAGCTCGTGGATGTTGGCGACATCGTCGAAACCCAGAAAGCGGATTTCGTCTCGGTCGCTATCAATTCCTGCTTTCTCTACAACAACACCAGGAAACAGCGCGGCTATTACATGGCGCCGATGAAGATCAATGGGGTTCCATTCCATATCTGGGGGTCGCTGGTCGAGAAGGCGGGCTACAAGGTCTCCGATATTCCTAACACCTGGGATGCCTTTCTCGATTTCTTCAAGCCGGTGCAGGACAGGTTGCGGGCGCAGGGGATGCGCAACATCCATGCCTACGGCTATCAGCTGACCGCCAACGGCAACGACCCGATCAATATCTTCAACGCGTTCCTGATCGCCCATGGCGGCAAGGACCTCGTCACGGCGGACGGCAGGCTCCACACCAATGATCCGCAGGTGCGCGCGGCGGCGGTGAAGGCGATCGAGCAGCTGACCGGCCCTTTCAAGGACGGCTATGTGCCGCCGAGCTGCGTCAACTGGAACGATGCCGACGACAACAACGCCTTTCATTCCAAGCTGATGGTGATGGATTTCGATGGCACGATCTCGACCGAGATCGCCGTCTATGACAAGAAAGAGCTATACGACGATATCGTGACCCGCGGCCTGCCCCTAGGCAACGACGGCAAGCAGCTGCCAAGCCAAGTCGCGCTCATTGGTCCGGTGATCCCGAAAGGGGCGAAAAACATCGCGGTGGCCAAGGAATTCATCAAATACGCAGTCCAGCCGAAAGTGCTGAACGAGTATCTGAAAGGCGGACTCGGCCGCTGGATGATACCGGTGCCCGAGATCGCCAAGAGCGACCCGTTCTGGCTCAAGGAGGACCCGCACCGCGAAGCATTCACCCAGGTTGCGCTACTTGGTGCGACGCTGCCAATCCACGAGGTGTTCAACCCCGCCATTGCCCAAGTCAATTCCGAGCATCTCTTCAGCGTCGCCGAATTCGATGTCATCAAAGCGGGGATGGCGCCGGAAACGGCGATCGACAAGGCGTTCAAGCGGATCGAGGAGATCTTCGCGAAATACCCGATCCAGCAGGCCTGAGGGGATCATTCGAGCCCGCATCGACAGTGGTGAAGGCCGTTTCCTTGGGAATCCAATTCTTGGGAAATCCAATCCTTCGCCGATATGGGCGAGAAACGCATTGGCGCCGGCCTGCAAGGAGGCACCGGCGGCGCCTACGCCTTGAGGGATCGCAAATGCGATCGCACCAGCCCGACGCCATCGCCGCGGCAATAGGGGTGCCCATGCATTGATTACCGAGTTCGACGGGACTGAGCCGGTAGATTTCATCCCGCTAGACGATGCCGACATCGCCACGATACGCAAGGCCATACCGGAGCTTGGCGTGTCGGTCGTTCGGGAGGGAGGTATGCCTCACTGAAGAGCGGCTACAAGACGATCGGCCTGTACAATTTCGGCGTCGCCGGCGAGGACCTCCCGGACGATCTGGTCTACGCGATCGTCAAAGCCTTTTACGCCGATCACGACCGCATGGTTAAGGCCATCCCCACCGCGCGGGACAGCGTGGGCGCGAATTTGGACCGCAACACCTTCATCCCCTACCACCCCGGCGCCGTGCGCTATTACCGCGAGATCGGGATCAGGATACCGGCTGTTCTTGCCAGTGATCGCTAATCGGAGCAACAGTTCCCGATAAAATCGGCCTCAGTTTAACGTGGCTTTTGGCTGATGGCAGGGCCATCAGCGCCCGGGACCGCGGCAGCGATGGGCCGCGAGTGTGGCGCCGCTATTCGGTCTGTCCCCACGTTGCCAGCCATGCCGGTTGTGCCTATTTTCCAGCGATCCACGTTTCCGCCGCCGCCCTCTCTCAGGGGAGCTCCCGTGACCGAGTTCTTGCCGCCGCTCGCCCCCTACCCGCGCCTCCGGCTGCGCCGCAACCGGCGCGACGCCTGGTCGCGCAAGCTCGTCGCCGAAAACGTGCTGACCGCCGGCGACCTGATCTGGCCGGTCTTTGTCCATGACGAGGGGCATAAGGCGCCGATCGCCTCGATGCCCGGCGTCTTCCGCCTGCCGATCCCGGCGCTGGTCGACGCCGCGGGCGAGGCGGCGGCGCTCGGCATCCCGACGATCGCGGTGTTCCCGGCGGTGCCGTCCGGCGCTGAAGGACGCCGAGGGCAGCGAGGCGCTCAACCCCGGCAATCTCGTCTGCCGCGCCGTCGCGGCGCTGAAACAGGCGGTGCCCGAGATCGGCGTCTTGTGCGACGTGGCGCTCGACCCGTTCACCTCGCACGGCCATGACGGCGTGATCCGCGACGGCTATGTCGAAAACGACGAGACCGTCGCGATCTTGCGGCGCCAGGCGGTGGTCCAGGCCGAGGCCGGCTGCGACATCATCGCCCCCTCCGACATGATGGACGGGCGCGTCGGCGCGGTGCGCGCGGCGCTCGACGAGGCCGGGTTCGCCCATGTCCGGATCATGTCCTACGCGGCGAAATACGCCTCGGCGTTCTACGGGCCGTTCCGCGACGCGATCGGGTCGAAGACGGCACTCGGCAGCGCCGACAAGCGCACCTACCAGATGGACCCGGCCAATGGCGACGAGGCGTTGCGCGAGGTGGCGCTCGACCTCGCGGAGGGCGCCGACATGGTCATGGTCAAGCCCGGCATGCCCTATCTCGACATCGTCCGCCGGGTCAAAGAGGCGTTTCGCGTCCCGACCTACGCCTATCAGGTGTCGGGCGAATACGCGATGCTGCACGCCGCCGCGCTGAACGGCTGGCTCGACGGCGACCGCGCGATCATGGAGAGCCTCCTCGCCTTCAAGCGCGCCGGCGCCGACGGCATCCTGACCTACGCCGCCGTCGACGCGGCGCGCGCGCTGAAGGCGGGGTGAAGCGATGCAGATCGAGCTTACCGCAGAGCAGCAAGAATTCATCCAGCCGCGCCATCGAAAGCGGACCGAGTGAAGCGGACCGAGGAAGCGGTGCAACAAGCGCTTGCAGCTATGGGTTGAGCGCGAGCGCACACGCGATGAAATCCTCACCGCGATCGACGAGGCGGAAGCTTCCCTGGCTGGCGGAGAAGGCATCATTATTACAGGAGTCGATGAAGGAGCTGGCCGAGGATGTAAAACGCCGAGGCCGGGCGCGTCTGGCTGCGGAGCAAAAAGCGCGGCGCTGATGCCGCCCATGTTGCGCCCGAGCTGCGCAGACCTGACGAGAATTGATCCGTCGCGGTAGAATCGGCCTCGACGACGCTTGCTCATATTCCTTATCTTGCGCGTCGAATTGCAGGGGTTTGCCAAGAACATGGCAGACCGGATTCGAAGCGCAAATTCGATTACCATTGGGGCTCGCGGATTTGAACTGGAAGGGATGTTGAAGGCCGTTCCGCTCCCCGCCGACGTGCGGGCCCGAAGTGGTGATGATACGGTCCATCCGCGCTCTCGCAAACAAGACTATGTTGGATGATATTGCGAACGCTCTCAATGTGCCGCAAAGCACAGATGTAAGATCGCAGAAAAACGACATTATCCTCGAACTTAATGGACGGATCGAGGCTAAGGGTGACATGGACCGCCTATCAAACGCACTCAAACCTATAATCGGACGCGATTTCTAGATCCGTTACATTGACAGGATCGGGTGGGTCGGTCGCGGTGACGAGAGCGGCAGGAATCGCTCAAAGCGCGCTGCGGCGGCTGGAGCCGCCGCCGTCGATGGTGACGATCGCGCCGGTGGTGTAGGCGGATTTGTCGGAGGCGAGAAAGGCGGCCATCCAGGCGATCTCCTCGGGCTTGGCGGCGCGGCCAAAGGCGTGGCCAGCCATCAGTTCCGGCCAGCGCTCGGCGTCGCCAAAGCGGGTTTGCGCGCGCTGCCGGGTCAGGGTGACCAGCCGCTCGGTCAAAACCGGGCCGGGGTTGATGCCGACGACGCGCAACCCGTCGCGCGGCGAGGTCCCGCCCATGGCACGGGTGAACGCCATCAACGAGGCGTTCCCCGACGACCCTGCGATGTAGTCGAAATCGGGGTTCTGGCCGGCCGCCCCCAGGATGTTGACAATGACGCCCTCTCTGCGCTCGCGCATCAGGGCGTAAAACCGCCGGGTCATGTTGACGTAGCCGAACACCTTGAGGTCCCAGGCCTCGCGCCAGCGCGCCTCGTCGACGGTGACGATGTCGCCGCCGGGGATGGCGCCGGCGTTGTTGACCAGAATTTCGGTGTCGGGGCATTCGGCGGCGAGCTTGTCGACATTGCTGCTGTCGGAGAGGTCGAGCGCGAACACCCGCACCGCGACATTGTGCTTGGCGGTGATCGCCGCTCTCGCCGCTTCGAGGTCGGCGGCGGTGCGCGACACCAGCACGACATCGCACCCTTCCTCGGCCAAGGCCTCGGCGCAAGCCCGTCCGATCCCTTTTGAGGCTCCGGTCACCAGCGCCTTCTTTCCCCTCAACCCGAGCTCCATCCGCTTCCTCCGTCGGCAGCGATGATTGTTTCGAAAGCCGGTTTCGAGCAGCTGGTTTCGAACAGTTGGTTTCGAACAGTTGGTTTCGAACCTTGGGCCGCACGCTGAAATATGCGCGGCCCGCCGCGCCATCTCAATCAGCCTTCTCGACCACGCGGCCCCGCTCCTCTCGGCCCGGCATCCTCTCCACCCCTTTCCCGCGGACGCAGACCTTTTGAGGGCCGTTGCTTCAACGGACTGGCGCTCGTCCGCGGCGAGGATATTGTGGGGCTGCCCTGGCGCGGGTCCGGCGACGCCGCAGGCGACCGCGCGAGGCTTGGGGGAAAGGCCGGCATCGGGGGAAGCATGGCCAGATCGATCGGTTTGACGGCAGGCGCCGGGGCGCGCCGAATGCGCGCGTGGAACGAGACTTGGGCAACGCTGAGACGGCGGCTCTGCGAGGGCCTCGGGTTCGGCCTGCTGCTGGCGGCGCTGCTGGTCGCTGCGGCGCTGATTTCCTACGATCCGCAAGACCCGTCGCTCGACACCGCGATCGACACCGGGCCGCATAATTTTCTCGGTCACAGCGGCGCGGTGCTCGCCGACCTGTCGCGCCAGGGCCTGGGTTTTGCCGCTTTTGTCGTCCCGCTGGTGCTGGCCGGCTGGTCGTTGCGTCTGCTGCTCGATCGCCCGCTGCGCTCGCCATTGCTCAAGCTCGGCCTGTTGCCGGCGGCGCTGGTCTTGGCGGCGCTGGCCCTCTCGGTGCTTGGTCAGGCCGCCGGGTCGGGTGCGGCCGGCTACGGCGGTGCGCTCGGCTGGGAAATGCAGCGGCTGCTGGGGCTGGCGGGGCTCGCCCCGCTGGCGCTGCCGGTGGCGATGACGGCGGCGGCCGGTCTCGGCCTGGTGCTGCTGCTGGTCCTGGGACTGTCCTGGCGCGACTGGCGCGAGCTCGGAACCGGCGCCGGCCACAGCGCCGGGCGCGTTGCGGTTCTCTCCGGGCGAGGGACCCTCGTCGCCGCGGTTTTTGGCGGCAGAATGCTGCGGCGCTGGTGGCAGGCGCGGTCCGGGCGCGCCGAGCCCGCGGCGGCGGCCGAACCGCAGTTGCGCGGGGTCGTGACGCCGCTGCCCGACCGGCGCGAGCCGCGCCTCGACCGGGCCGCGCCGCTGCCGCATACCCCGGCCTCGGCGCCGGCAAAGGAGCGCGAGCGCGGCGGCCTGATCCGGTTTATCGCACCGCACGCACGGCCGGCGGCGCCAGGCAAGCGCAGCGCGGAGGAGCGCCAGGCCAAGCTCGACCTGGTCCCGGACGAGGAGCCGGTATTGCCGCCGCTCGAGCTGCTGGAGCGGGCGCCGGCCGCCAAGGCCGCCGCGATCGACGAAGAGGCGCTCGAAAAAAATGCGCGGATGCTCGAAACCGTGCTCGAAGACTACGGCGTGCGCGGCCAGATCGTGCAGGTTCGCCCGGGCCCGGTCGTCACCCTCTACGAGCTGGAGCCGGCGCCGGGCATCAAGGCCTCGCGGATAATCGGGCTCGCCGACGACATCGCGCGCTCGATGAGCGCGATTTCGGTGCGGGTCGCGGTGGTGCCGGGGCGCAGCGTGATCGGCATCGAGCTGCCGAACCGCAAGGCCGAGACGGTCTTTTTGCGCGAGCTGCTCGATTCGCCGGTCTACGAAAAGCACCCGGGCCGCCTGGCGCTGATCCTCGGCAAGGACATCTCGGGCGAGCCGGTATTGGCCGACCTCGCCAAGATGCCGCATTTGCTGATCGCCGGCACCACCGGCTCCGGCAAATCGGTCGGCATCAACACGATGATCCTGTCGATCCTGTACCGGATGCCGCCCGACCGCTGCAAGTTCATCATGGTCGACCCGAAGATGTTGGAATTGTCGGTCTATGACGGCATCCCGCATCTGCTGGCGCCGGTCGTCACCGACCCGAAAAAGGCGGTGCTGGCGCTCAAATGGGTCGTGCGCGAGATGGAGAACCGCTATCGCAAGATGTCGAAGCTCGGCGTGCGCAACATCGACGGGTTCAACGTGCGTCTCGCCGAAGCCGCGGCCAAGGGCGAAAGCCTGGTCCGCAAGGTGCAGACCGGCTTTGACGACGACACCGGCCAGCCGATCTTCGAGCCTCAGCCTTTCGACACCAACGAATTGCCGCTGATCATCGTCGTCGTCGACGAGATGGCCGATCTGATGCTGGTCGCCGGCAAGGAGATCGAGGCGGCGGTCCAGCGCCTGGCGCAGATGGCGCGCGCCGCCGGCATTCACATCATCACCGCCACCCAGCGCCCGTCGGTCGACGTCATCACCGGGACGATCAAAGCGAATTTCCCGACCCGGATCAGCTTTCAGGTCACCTCCAAGATCGACAGCCGCACGATCCTCGGCGAGGGCGGGGCGGAGCAGCTGCTGGGCCGCGGCGACATGCTGTACATGGCCGGCGGCGGCCGCATTACCCGGGTGCACGGGCCATTCGTCTCCGACGAGGAGGTCGAACGCGTCGTGTCGTTTCTGAAGGCGCACGGCGAGCCCGACTACATCGACGACATCACCGAAGACGACGACGCCCCGCTTGACGCGCTGACCGGCCAGGATGACGGCGAATCGGGCGATCTGCTCTATCGCCAGGCGGTCGCGGTCGTCTGCCGCGAGCGCAAGGCGTCGACCAGCTTTGTCCAGCGCCATCTGCAGATCGGCTACAACCGCGCGGCGCGGATCATCGAGCGGATGGAGGCCGAAGGCGTGGTCAGCGCCGCCAATCATGTCGGCAAGCGCGAGGTTCTGGCGCGCGGCGGCGAATGAGCGCAATTGACGCGATCGGCCTGCGACCTCATCTCCCCGACACCGCCGCACCGGCGGGTTGCACGCACGGATACGATGGTCGGGATCAAAAACCGCCGGTCGCGCACGCCGGTAAGCGGTCGAAGCTGGGATCGGCGCAGCCTGATGGCCGCCGGCCTGGCACTGGCGATGTTGACGCCGCCGGTTGCCGGCCGCGCCGACACGCCGCCGCGGCCGGCGCCGCTGACCGCGCAGGACCAGGCCGACCTGCAGCGCATCGCGACCTATCTCAACAGCATCGGGACGATGACCGCGCGCTTTCGCCAGGCCGCGGCCAATGGCGGCAGTGCGGGCGGCTGGCTGTGGATGGAGCGGCCGGGGCGGATGCGCTTTCAATACGACCCGCCGACGCCCATCCTGCTGCTCGCCGACCGGTTCTATGTTTACTACATCGACACCCAGCTCGCCGAGGTTTCGCAGGTCGGGCTGAAGTCAACCCCGGCATGGTTCCTGCTGCGGGTCCCAATCAGCTTCAGCGACCTCGTCGTCACCCGCTTCGAGCGCGCCGCCAACGCCTTGCGGATCACAGTCGTCGACCCGGCCGCACCCGATAACGGCTCGCTGACGATGACCTTCAGCGATCAGCCGCTGACCCTGCGCCAATGGACGGTGGTCGACCAGCAGCAGCACGTCACGACCGTGTCGCTGTCGCAGCAGCAATTCGGTATGGCGCTCGACCCCAACCTGTTTGTATATCAGAACCCGTACTCTTCGCACCGCACCAACGATAATTGAGCCGCGCCCGATGCCAGCCCGTCCCTTGCCGATCGTCGGCATTCCCGCCTGTACGCGCACGGTCAACGAGCGGCTTATCCACACGATCGCGGACAAGTACCCGAGCGCGGTCATCGAGGCGACCGGCTGCCTGCCGGTGGCGATCCCGGCGGTCGGGTCGCGGATCGACATACTCGCGGTGCTCGACCTGCTCGACGGCCTGCTCTTGACCGGCAGCCCGTCCAACGTCCATCCGAGCGAATACGGCTGCGAGCCGCTCGACGCCGAGATCATGCACGACCCGGCGCGCGACGCGACGACCTTGCCGCTGATCCGCGAGGCGGTGCGGCGCGACCTGCCGGTGCTGGCGATATGCCGCGGCATCCAGGAGCTCAACGTGGCGCTCGGCGGCACCTTGCATCAGCGCGTCCACGATCTGCCGGGCCGGCTCAATCACCGCTCGCGCAAGGAATCGCCGGATGGCCCCTACGGGCCCGCGCACAGTGTGATGCTGACCCCTGGCGGGCTGCTCGCCGCTCTTGCCGGCAGCGAGGAAATCCTGGTCAATTCACTGCACTCGCAAGGGATCGACTGCCCGGCTCCGGGCCTTCGCGTCGAGGCGATCGCGCCCGACGGCCAGATCGAAGGGGTCAGCCTGCCGCAGGCGCGGTTTGTCGTTGGCGTACAATGGCATCCGGAATACAAGGTGCTGGAGAACCCGGTCTCGGCGGCGCTGTTCTCGGCTTTTGGCCGGGCCTGCCGCGCGGTCGCCGCGGGTGCCGCCCCCGCCATTCGCGCGGCCTGAGCGGGTCTCGATTCGTTCCGCCGTCGAGCATGCTATTTTTTTCTTTCCGGCATGCACAAATCGGGGGATTGCTTTGCCCAATTCGCACCCCATTTCAATTTTCCAGAAGCGGGGAGGGCAAATTGCCCTCTCAAAAACGGCCCCGTCTCCCCTGCGGGTCCGATTTCCCCCAAACGCTTCTGACATGCAGGCGCCCGGTCTCCCCCCCGACCGGGCGCCGTTGTGTTTTCCGGCCCGTGCGGCGCTCTGCCGAACCCAAAAGGGTTGAGCGGTGGCATTGCGGCTCGCTACCTGGAACATCAATTCGGTGCGCTTGCGCATCGGCAATGTGCGCCGGCTGATTGCCGAATGGGCCCCGGACGTGCTGTGCCTGCAGGAAACGAAGACCCCGGACGAACTATTCCCGGCCGAAGCGCTGGAGGCGGTCGGCTACCGGCATCGGCTGGTGCACGGGATGAAGGGCTATAACGGGGTTGCGATCCTCTCTCGCGTTCCGTTCGAAACGCCCGAAACCCGCGGCTGGTGCGCGCGCGAGGATTGCCGGCACGCGTTCGCCGTGCTTCCCGGCGGGATCGAATTGCACAATGTCTACGTCCCGGCCGGCGGCGACGTCGCCGACCCGGACGCCAACCCGAAATTCGCGCACAAGCTGCAATTTCTCGACGAAGTCACGGCTTGGTTCGCCGCCGAGCGTCGCGACGGACGGCCGATGGTCGCGGTCGGCGACCTCAACATCGCGCCGCTCGAAGCCGACGTCTGGTCGCACAAGCAGCTGTTGACGGTCGTCAGCCACACCCCGGTCGAAGTCGAGCGGCTGGGCCGGCTGCAGGCGGCGGGCGGCTTTGTCGACGCGGTGCGGCATTTCGTCCCGCCGCCCGAACGGCTCTATACGTGGTGGAGCTATCGCGCCCGCGACTGGGCGGCGTCGAACCGCGGCCGGCGGCTCGACCATGTCTGGGTGACGCCCGGGCTCGTCGGCGAATTGGCCGAGGCGCGGGTGTTTCGCGACACCCGCAGTTGGGAAAAGGCCTCGGACCACGTCCCGGTCATGATCACGATCGGCGGTTGACGCGGCGATAGAGGTGGTAGCGGCCGGGCGCGATCCCGGCGGGGAGCGGCAATGCCGTGAGGCCGGCGGCGGCGAGCGCGGATTAGGCCAGAAGCCCGGCGACGGCTTCGACAAAGCGAACGGCGGTGGCGAGCGCCGCCTCGACCCGCTCCAGCGGCACAATCGATCCCGGCCCGGTTTCGTAATCGGCGACGGCCTTGAGGTTGTAAGCGCGGCCGAGGAAGCCGCGCAATTCGTCATCGACGCGCGCGTCGCCGCGCGTCAGCAAATTGAACCGACTGTTCATGCCATCATGGGTTTTGGTGACCCGGCCGGTCCGCTCGGAAATCAAAGCTTGTGCGGCATGGAACCCGGCCAGGTAGGCGGCCCTTCCGGCTTCGTCATGATAATGCATTACATCCAGCAGATTGCGCGCCTTGGTCAAATATTCGCGTGCCTTGTCGAGATGCCCGGCGGTTTCTGGCGTCACAGATCGACGCCCTCGTACCGAATCTCGCGCATCAGCGAGGTGCGATCTTCGTAAGAGCCGGCGCGGTACGGAATGGCGTGGATGAACTCGCCGGTCTCGTCGAGAATTTCCGTGCTGAGATCGGCCAGCCGGTCGAGCTCCTGCCAGCGGTCGGCCATGTCGCGCAGAAACACGGCCACGTCGTAATCGGAATCCTCCCGCGCGTCGCCACGGGCCCGCGACCCGAACAGCACGACGCGCTCGAGCCGCCTGCCATACATTTCATCGAGCGCTGCACGAAAGCGCTTGAGAAGCAAATCATCAACGGCCGACATGGGGGCATGGTAGCACATGGATGTGACTGGTTTTCCCTGCATTTTGACGGCAGGAATACCGGCGGGCTGGGCTCTTATCCAACGCCCGGACGAGCCGTGGGCGAGGCGCGGTAGAGGTGGTATCGGCCGGGCGCGATCCCGGCGGGGAGCGGCAGTGCGGCGAGGCCGGCGGCGGCCATCTCCGGCTCGCTGACCAGGATGGCGCCGGCGCAGAGCAGCGGCGCCACCAGCGGCGCCAGCTCCAGGGCCAGGGCGCGGCTGGTCTCGACATCCCCGGTTCCAGGGTCGAGATGGGCCAGCGCCACCCGGCCTCCGAGGTGCGCGCGCGCCGCCGGCAAGGTCTCGCGCATGTCGCCCAGCAGCAGGAATTCGGCAGGCGGGATGCAGTCGGGGTGGGCTGCAATCCGGCGCTCGCAAACAAAGATTTGCCGGTCGGGAAACAATAGGCGCAAATGATCGTAGGTGCGGCCGTTGCCGAGCCCGAGCTCGAGCACCGGTCCGGCAAGATCGCGGACCAGCACCGCCGCCGCGTCGAGGCAGGCGCGCTGCGCCTCGAGGCGGCGGATAAAGCTGTCGAGCCGGCTCATCCCGAAAAAATCAGGCGGCGACGCCGACTTGCTCGCGCAGCCGCTTCAGCTCGGCCTGCGCGGCTCGCAGCTGGTTGTTGGTGTTTTGCAGCCGCTGCGCCAGTTCCTGCATGATCGTGACCGCCATCGTCGGAAATTCGCGCACCATGCGGATGAACGGCTCCTTGGGGATGCGCAGCGCGATCAGGCGGTTCTTGGCGCGCACCGTCGCCGCCCGCGGCACGTTGCAGAGGATCGCGATCTCGCCGACGATCTCGTTGGCGCCGAGCACGTCGACCGTCACCGGCCCGGCCGGCGTCTCGACGATGACTTCGGCCTCGCCGTCGATGATCAGATAGGCGGCGTCGCCGGGGTCGCCCTGGCGCATCATGATCTTGCCGGCGTCGTACCCGACCCGCTCGCTCATAAACGCCAGCAGCTTCAGTTTCGACGGCTCGATCTCGGCAAAGAACGGCACCCGCCGCAACAACTCGAATTCCTGTTTCAGGCTCATTTCCCTCCCTCCTTCCGGTTCTGCCGATCCGCCTTGCTCATTCTGTCGCCGCGAGCAATGTCAGCAGCGAATCCTTGCGTTCGGCAAGTTCGGCCGGGGCGCCCTGCTCCTGCAATTTGCCGTTGCTGAGAACGAGCGCGTGGTCGAAGTTGCGAGCGAGGCTGGCGCGGTGCAGCACCCAAATGATGCCGCGGCCGGCGAATTCCTCCCTCAGACCCTTAGTAACGCTTGCCTGGGCCTGACCGTCAAGCGCCGATGTCGCTTCGTTGAGGATCAACAGATCGGGGCGCTTCAGCACCGCGCGGGCGATGCCGACCACTTGGCGCTGCGCCAAGCGACAGCCGCGAGCCGCCCGGTCCGACATTGTAGTCGAGCCCGACCTCGATCACCGTCTGGCGCAAGGCCAGCGCGTCGATGACTTCGGCGAGTGCGGCGGGCACCCGCACCGGGGCGTCCGCCTCGCCATAGGCGATCTTGCCGAACAGGATGTTGTCCTGCACCGAGGCGGCGGCGTTGTAGCGCTCGGCGTCGAAGAACTCGATCTGGCGCCCGCGCCCTCGGGCGGCAGGTCGGCGCGAAACACGCGCCGCGCCTCGAGCAGGCGCTGCTGCATCGGCTCGTCGATCACATCGAGCCGATGCCGCGCCGGGATCAGCTTGAACGGCAATGACAGCAGCTTGGTGCGGTCGGGCTTGGCCAGCGCCGAGGCGCCGCCTTTCTCGGCCCGGCCGAGAATCGCGGCGAATTCCGGCAGGTCGTTGGCGCCGATAAAGCTGTACTGCTCGAAAAAGGCGTGGTCGGGCGGCAAGTCGGCGAACAACTCGACCATGGTCTCGGCGACTTCGCGGCCGGCTTCGACCAGATCGTCGACCAGCCCGACCTTGTCCAGCACCTGCAGCACGTAGTTGTTGTCGGCGAGCGCCTCGAAATCAAAGGCGGGGCCGATCGGCGTGCCGAACAGCAGGTTTTCGGCGACCGAAGCGTTGCGGTTGAAGCGCTCGACGTCGTAGGTCTCGACGAGATGGCTGATCCCGTCCTCGGCGAGCCGCCGGGCGAGCGCCGTGCGCGCTTCGAGCAGCCTGCGGGCGGCCTCTGGCTCGGCTTCGGGATCGAGACGCCAGCGCAGCCCCAGGCCGTAGACGTCGCTCTCGCAATCGAGCCGGGCCAGCACCTCGGTGATGCGCCGCGACAACGCCTCGCGGTCGGCGACGCCGGCGGCGGCGTAATCGATCCAGTCGGCATGGATGTCGAAGTCGATGTTGCCGGACCTTGACCGCCTCGGTCAGTTGGCGCGCCCGGCGCCTGGCGACGTCCGGCTCGTATTCCGCCGGCCGCACCGGGACGTGGCGCAGCCCGAACAGCAGATTGTCGCGCAAGGTGCCGGCAAACAGATAGGGCGTCGCGCCGACATAGCCGATCCGGCGGCCGATCACCGCCGACGGCAGCCTGGCGATGTCGGTCGCCGCCGATCGTGATCCGGCCGCCGCTCGGCTGGATCAGCCGCGCCAGCAGCAGCGCCAGCTCGCTCTTGCCGCTGCCGCCCTGGCCGATGACGGCGATATGACGGTCGATCGGCACGGTAAAGCTGACCCCGTCGAGAATCCGGCTGCGGTCGTCCTCGGCGAGCGACAGATTGGCGACCGCGAGCTCGCCTTCGAGTGCGGGATCAGGGTCTGCGGGCTCGTCGAGCTGCAGATGCGTGTCGATCATTCCGGGAGGTGCGAATTGCTCGACGATCTGCTCGTACTTGATCCGCGAATCCTCCTTGATCTGGTAGAAGTCGAGCAGCTCCTTCCACGGCGAGGCCAGGTCCTTGTAGGCGGCGAGCACCGCCACCAGCGCGCCGAAAGACAGGCTGCCGCGGATCACCAGATAGCCGCCGATCGAATAAAAGAAGAACGGGGTCAGCTGCGCGATGAAATTGTTAAGGAATTTGACGAAGAATTTGCGCTGGTAGATTTCGAAGCGGATGCCGTAGATCGTGCCGAGCAGATGAGCGAACCCGGTGAGCTGGAGTTTGACGGCGTCGTTGCTCTGGATGTCGACGATGCCGGCGGCGGATTCGTGGACCCGGTCGGCGACCTGCCGGACCGTGCGGACGCGCTGCTTGTTGAGCTGGTTGACCTTGCGCTGCAGCCGCGGGATCACGTAGCCCTGGATCGGGTAGAGCGCGACCGCCGCGGCGCCGAGCACCGGATCCTGCATGAACATGAACAGGACGATCGTCAGCAGCGTCCCGCCTTGGAAAGCCGGCGTGACGAACGAGTCGCCGATAAACCCGCCCAACGACTCGCACTCGGCGGTGATCATCGGGATGATCTGAGCCGACGAGGTCTTGTTGAACTGGTCGAGCGGGAAACGCAGCAGCCGATGATAGAGCTGGTAGCGGAAGCGCCGCAGCATCCGCTCGCCGAGTTGCCCCTTCAAGGTGTTGATGTGATATTTGAACGCCCCGTTGATAAACACCAGCACCAGAAATATCGCGGACAGCATCAAGCAGATAGGGGATCGGTCGAACTCGAAGCCGAACAACGCTTGCGGGAAATGATGGCCGCCGATCGCGCGGTTGACGATCGTCTTCGGCAGTTCGAGCGAATAATAAAGAAACGGAAACGAGATCAGGGTCAGCACCAGCAACCACAATTGCTGGCGCAGGCTGTGGCGCAGGATGAAGCGGTAGATCGACGGTTCGAGGGCTGTTGGGGTCGCCGGTTCGCGCTCCGGCGGCGGCGTCGGGCGGCGCTGCCGCTTGCGCGCGCGCCGGCGGTCGAGCCGGCGCCAGGCGTCGGCGGCGCGGCGGCGGCAAGGCGTCTCCTCGACGCTGCCGACGACGGCCGCCATTCCTTTGATCGCCGCGAGCTTCATAAAAAGATCATTTCGCCACCCGACTCGCCATGCAATAGTCGAGCCGCAGATATGCACGAGGTGGCCTAAATGGCCGATCGGCGTCACCAAAAGCGCGTGCTGATCTACAGCCACGACAGCTTCGGCCTCGGTCATCTGCGCCGCTGCCGGGCGATCGCCCATTCGCTGGTCGAGGCGGACCCGTCGCTTTCGATCCTGATCCTGTCGGGTTCGCCGATCATCGGCAGCTTCGATTTTCGCTCTCGCGTAGATTTCGTGCGCGTTCCCGGCGTCATCAAGCTGCGCAACGGCGAATACGTCTCGCTCAACCTTCATATCGACATCGAGGAGACGCTGGCGATGCGCTCCTCGATCATCCGGCACACCGCCGACATTTTCGACCCCGACATGCTGATCGTCGACAAGGAGCCGCTCGGGCTGCGCGGCGAGGTGCGCGACACCTTGCAGCTGATGCAGCGCGGCGGGCGACGGTGATCCTCGGTCTGCGCGACGTGATGGACGATCCCGAAGCGCTCGAAAACGAGTGGGAGCGCAAGAACGCGGTTCCGGCGTTGTCCGAATATTATGACGAGATCTGGGTCTACGGGCTGCCGCAAATCTGCGACCCGCTCGCCGGCCTGCCGGTGCCGGCGAGCGTGCGCCGGCGCATGGTCTATACCGGCTATCTGCGCCGCACCGCGGGCGAGCCGGTGCTGACGCCCGATCTTCAGGAGATCGTCGAAAAGCCGTTTCTGCTGGTGACCCCGGGCGGCGGCGGCGACGGCGACGCGCTGGTCGACCTGGTGCTCGCGGCCTACGAGCAGGACGCCGACATTCCTCTGCCGGCGCTGATCGTGTTCGGCCCGTTCATGGCGCCGGAACAGCGCGCCGGGTTTGGCGCCCGCGCGGCGCGGCTGCCGAACGTTCACGCGATCACCTTCAACGCCCGGCTCGAAGCGCTGATCGCGCGCGCCGCCGGCGTCGTCGCGATGGGCGGCTACAACACCTTTTGCGAGATTTTGTCGTTCGACAAGCCGGCGCTGATCGTGCCGCGCACCGCACCCCGGCTGGAGCAGTTCATCCGCGCCGCGCGGGCCGAGGAGCTCGGCCTCGTCGCGATGCTGCCCGAGGAGCGCGCGCGCGACCCGCAGGTGATGGCGGTGGCGCTGCGCCGGCTGATGAACCAGCCGCCGCCTTCGAACGCGGTCATTCCCGGCCTGCTCGACGGCATGCCGAACGTCAACCGGCTGGCCAAGAAATGGCTCGACCGGGGCCGCGCCGGGCGGGTCGCGATGCGGACCCGCATGCGAGCATAAGGTGGAGCGAGCAGCGCCGGCCCCGGGCCGGGTGGCCTTTGTCCTCAAGGGCTATCCGCGGCTTTCGGAGACCTTTATCGCGCAGGAGATCCTGGCGCTGGAGGCAGCGCGGGCTCGGCATCCTGATCGTGTCGCTGCGCCACCCGACCGATCGCAAGACGCATCCGGTGCATCAGGCGATCCGCGCCCGTCGACTTTATCTGCCGGAATATCTGTACCAGGAGCCGGCCCGGGTCTGGCGCGGCTGGCGGCGGGCGCGGCGGCAAGCGGGCTATCGCCGCGCGTGGCGGGCGTGGCTCGCCGATCTGCGCCGCGACCCGACCCCGAACCGGATCCGGCGGTTTGGCCAGGCGCTGGTGCTGACGGCCGAGTTACCCGAAGACGTGCGGCATCTTCATGCTCACTTCCTGCACACGCCGGCCTCGGTCGCGCGTTATGCAGCGCTGATCCGCGGTCTCGACTGGACCGTGTCGGCGCACGCCAAGGACATTTGGACGACCCCCGATTGGGAAAAGCGCGAAAAGCTCGGCGAGGCGCGCTGGGCGGTGACCTGCACCGCGGCCGGCCATGCCCATCTGGCGGCGCTGGCGCCCCGGCCGCAGCGGGTGGGGTTGTGCTATCACGGGCTCGACCTCGACCGCTTTTCGCCGCCGCCGGCCCGACTGCCGAGCGGCGACGGCAGCGATCCCGGACACCCGGTCGTGCTGCTCTCGGTCGGCCGGGCGGTGCCGAAAAAGGGCTATGACGACCTGCTCGCGGCATTGGCGCTGCTGCCGCCGGGCTTGGCCTGGCGTTTTGTGCATATCGGCGGCGGCGCGCTTGCCGCCGCGTTTGCGGCAGCGGGCCGAGGCCTCGGCTTGTCGCCGCGGATCGAGTGGCGGGGTGCTTTGGCCGCAGCCCGACGTGCTGGCCGCCTATCGCGAGGCCGATTTGTTCGTGCTCGCCGCCAAAGTCACCGAAGACGGCGACCGCGACGGTCTTCCGAATGTGCTGTTGGAGGCGCAGAGCCAGGGTCTGGCCTGCGTTGCGAGCGATATTTCCGGGATCCCGGAGCTGATCGAGAACGGCGCCACCGGGCTGTTGGTCCCGTCCGCCGACCCACCGGCGCTGGCCCGCGCGCTTGCCGGACTGATCCGCGACCCGGCGCGGCGCGCGGCGCTGGGTGCGGCCGGCGAGCGCCGGGTGCGCACCCGGTTTTCGCTGACCTCCGGGATCGATTTGCTCGCGCGACGTTTCGGACTGATGCCCGCCGCCGACGCCCCCGACACCGCCGAGGCCGCCGGCGAGCGCGCCGACCCGCGGGAGTTGGTCGAGGCGCGCTGACCGGCAGGCCATGCGCATCGCCTTTTACGCGCCGCTGAAGCCGCCCGACCACCCGGTCCCGTCAGGCGACCGCCGGGTCGCTCAGCTGTTCCTCGACGCGTTGCGGCGGGCCGGGCATCAGCCGGTGCTGGCGTCGCATTTCCGCAGCTTCGAGGGGCGCGGCGAGAAAGGGCGCCAGGCCCGGCTCGCGGCTCTCGGCCGACGGCTCGCGGAGCGCTATCTGCGCCGCTGCCGCACCTCCCCGGCGGCGGCGCCGCAGCTCTGGTTCACCTACCACGTCTACCACAAGGCGCCGGACTGGCTGGGTCCGCGGGTCGCCGGCGCGCTCGGCATCCCCTACGTCGTCGCGGAGGCTTCCTATGCGCCCAAGCAGGCCGACGGGCCTTGGGCCGAGGGTCATCGCGCGGCGGAGCAGGCGATCCGGCGCGCCGACGCGGTAATCGCACTCAACCCGGCCGACCGCGATTGCGTGCTGCCGTTGCTCGCCGACCCGTCGCGCTGGGTCCCGGTCAAGCCGTTCCTCGACGCCGGCCGCTTCACGCCGCGATGCCGTTGCCGGCGACCGGCGCGCCGCGGCTCGTCACGGCGGCGATGATGCGGCCGGGCGACAAGCTCTCCTCCTACCGGGTTCTCGGCGAGGCGTTGTCATGCCTGCTCGCTCTCGACTGGTCGATCGAGGTGATCGGCGACGGCCCGGCTCGCGCCGAGGTCGCGGCGGCGCTGGCGCCGCTCGGCGAGCCGGGTGAGTTGGGCCGGTGCGCTCGGCCCGCGAAGCGATGGCCGCTCGTCTGGCCGAGGCCGATCTCTGCGTGTGGCCGGCGGTCAACGAAGCCTTCGGCATGGCGCTGCTCGAAGCGCAGGCGAGCGGGTTGCCGGTGGTGGCCGGCGCCGGCGGCGGGGTTGCCGGGATCGTCGCGCATGAGGTCACCGGGTTGCTCGCGGCGCCGGGAGACGCCGCCGCCTTTGCCGCCGCGGTGCGGCGGCTGCTGGTCGACCGGGATTTGCGCCGACGGTTTGGCGAAGCGGCGCGGCGCCGGGTATTGGCCGAGCACGACCTGCCGGCCGCCGCCTCCCGCCTTGCCGCGGCAATCGACGCGCTGTGCCCGGCTCATGCCGCCTAGCGCAAGCCTTCCGGCCTCGCCGAGAGGGGTGCGGTGACCGGCTCCGTCCTGTTCTACGTCCAGCACCTGCTCGGCATCGGCCATCTGCGGCGGGCGCTTCATCTCGTCGCCGGCATGGCGGATGCGGGCCTCGCCGTGACCCTGGTCTCGGGTGGCGAGCCGTTGCCGGAACTGGCCGGCGCCGCCGCCCGGCATGTCGTTCAGCTGGCGCCGATCCGCGCGCGCGACGCCACCTTCAAGAATTTGGCCGGCGCCGACGGCCGGCCGGTCGACGACGCTCTGCGGGCGGCGCGCCGCGAAGCTCTGCTCGGCGCGTTCGCGCAGGCAGCGCCCGATGCCGTGCTGATCGAGGCCTATCCCTTTGCCCGCCGCGCCTTTCGCTTCGAGCTCGAACCGCTGATCGCCGCCGCCCATGCGCGCCATCCCCGCGCGCTGGTGTTGTGCTCGCTGCGCGACATCGTCGTCGCTCCCGAGGACGAGAAGCGCCGGCGCGAGATCGTCGACCGGGTGCGCGCCGATTTCGACGCGGTGCTGGTGCATGGCGACCCAAATCTGATCCCGCTCGGAGCGAGCTTTCCGCCGGCCGCTGAAATCGCCGACCGGCTGGTCTACACGGGTTATGTCGCGGCGCCGGTCTCGTCCCCCGAGACGACGCTGGGGTGGACGACGGCGCGGGCGAGGTGCTGGTGTCGGCCGGCGGCGGTGCTGTGGGCGGCGCGCTGCTGAGAGCGGCTCTGGAGCGCGCCGGCGCGGCTGCCTTGCCCAGGCCGGTTGGGCACAGGGCAGCCCGGCACAGGCCGGCGGGGCACAGGCCGGCTGGCGTCTGCTCACCGGCCCCAATCTGCCGCCGGCGGAATTTGCGGCACTGACCGCCGACCTGCCCGACGGCGTCGTCGTCGAGCGCTATCGGCCCGATTTTCCGCAGATGCTGCGGCGTTGCCGGGTCTCGGTCAGCCAGGCCGGCTACAACACCGTCCTCGACATTCTCGGCGCGGGCGCTCGCGCCGTGCTGGTGCCGTTCGCCGAGATGCGCGAGACCGAGCAGACCCTGCGGGCCGAGCGGCTGGCGGCGGCCGGGGTGGCCGAGATCGTTACCCCCGCCGCGCTGTCGCCCGATCGGCTGGCCGCCGCGATCGAGCGTGCGGTGCAGCGGCCGCCGGCGGTGCTCGAAATCGACGCCGGGGGGGCGCGGCGCACCGCGCTGACGATTGCCCGCATGATCTCGGACCATGCGAGATCGGACGGACGGCGGAAATTTCACATGCCGCCGCGTGACTATCGGGCCGGCAAATGATAACTGTTTCAGACAGCCCCAAGGTCGCGTCGGCCCAATGGACCGATTTGGCGAGTGAGTTGGACCGGTGGGGAGAAGAAGGGAGGATGGCTACGCTGTGGTGGCGTGACGACGACGCGGTCGCGCCTTCGCGACGCCTGGACGACCTCTTGGCCATCGCCGGCGAGGTTCCGGTGGCGCTTGCGGTGATCCCGGCGCTGGCGCAGCCGGCGCTCGCCGCGCGGCTTTGCCGACCGGCGCAATCCGCTGTGCGCGTCCTGCAGCACGGCTGGCGTCATCACAACCATGCCGAAGGCGGCAAGACGGCGGCAAGAAGAGCGAATTTCCGCCATCGCGCTCACCTGACGAAACAGCGGCCGATCTCGCCGACGGGCATGTCCGGATAAAGGCCCTGTTCGGCCCCCGTGCGCTCCCGGTCCTGGCGCCGCCGTGGAACCGCTTCGACGACGCCCTTCTGCCGCTTCTCGCAAGCGCCGGCGTCAAAGCGGTTTCTCAAATCAAGCCGCGCCGCGCGCCTTGGCCGGCGCCGGGCGTGTTCGCGGCCAATGTCCATGTTGACCTGGTCGCGTGGCGCGAAGGTCGGGGGTTTGTCGGCGAAGCAGCGGCGCTCGGCGGAATTGTCGGGCATTTGCGGGCGCGCCGCCGCCGCGAGGCGGATCCCGACGAGCCGACCGGAATCCTCACCCACCATCTCGTCCACGACGAGACGACTTGTGTGTTTCTCGACCGGCTGCTGGGGCTGACGCGCGCGGCATCCGGCAGCCCGCTGGCTCGCTGCCGGCGAGGTTTTCGCGGCGGCTTTCGCCGGCATCGAGCCAGCGGGCCGAGCATGACCCGGTACGTCTACCCGAACTCGGCGATGATCGGCGACTACGTGCGCGCCGCGGCCGGGTTCGTGCCGGCCACAGTGGTGCTGGCCCTCGCCCGGGCCGGCCCGGTCGCGACCACCATATTGGCCGGCCTTGCCGCGCTGTTCGCGTTGTTCGGCATTCGCACCGCGCTGCGCCATGCGACGCGGATAGACGTCAGCGAAACCGGGCTGCGGGCCTCGGGACCGCTCGCTGCGGCGATCCGCTGGGCCGAGCTCGACCGCTCAAGCTCGCCTATTACTCGACCCGGCGCGATCAGCGCGACGGCTGGATGCAGCTGGAGCTCAAAGGCGATGGCGCGACGATCCGCCTCGACAGCCGGATTGCGGGGTTCAACGACCTGGTCGAGCGCTCGGCGCTCGCGGCGGCGGCGCGCGGCGTGGAGCTGAGCGCTGCGACCGCGGCCAATTTGGAGGCGCTCGGCATCAAAAACCCGGTTTTCCCCGGCTTCGCCGACATGGCGGGAGGCCGGGCGTGAGCGAACTGCTGCGGATCCGCGACCTCCATGTCCGCTTTGCCGCGCCGGGCGGCTTTATCCGGGCGGTCAGCGGGGCGTCGTTTCGGGTCCGGCCGCGCTCGACGGTGGCGTTGGTCGGCAAATCCGGGTCGGGCAAATCGGTCGTCAGCCAGGCGATCATGCGCATCCTGCCGCGCAGCGGCCAGATCACCCAGGGCGAGATCCTGTTCACCGATCCGCGCGGCGACGGGCCGCCATCGACCTCGCCCGCTTGCCGGCCAACAGCGTCGAGATGCGGGCGATCCGCGGCGGCCGCATCTCGATCATCTTTCAGGAGCCGATGACCTCGCTGTCGCCGCTGCACACCGTCGGCAACCAGGTCGGCGAGGCATTGCGGCTGCATCGCCGGGTCGGCGCCGCTGAAGCCGCCGAGCTGACGCGGGACACTTTGCGCCTCGTCGGCTTTCCCGACCCGCAGCGGGCGCTCAAAAGCTACCCGTTCGAGTTGTCGGGCGGCTTGCGGCAGCGTGCGATGATCGCGATGGCGCTGGTCTGCCGTCCGGCTCTGCTGATCGCCGACGAGCCGACCACCGCGCTCGACGTGACGATCCAGGCGCAGATCCTAAAGCTCGTGCTCGAATTGCAGCACGAATTCGGCATGGCGGTGCTGCTGATCACCCACGATCTCGGCATCGTCGCCAACGTCGCCGAAGAGATCGTCGTCATGTATCGCGGCGAGGTCGTCGAAAGCGGCACGCTCGAAGACATCTTTCGCCGTCCGGAGCATCCCTATTTGCGCGCCTTGCTGCGCGCCGTGCCGCGCTTCGACATGAAGCCGGGCGAGCGGCTGGTGCCGATCCGCGAGATCGCGGCGCGCGATGCGCCGCATCTGATGGCGGCGAAAGCGCAGTGGCCGGCAAGGTCCCTCGGCGCCGCTGCTCGAATGCGCGGGACTGCGCAAGGCCTTCGCGATCCGCAAAAGCGGGCTGTTCGGCAGCGCCAGGGCAGCGGCGCAGGTGGTTGCGGTCGACGACGTAAGCTTGAAGATCGAGCGCGGCGAATGTCTCGGGCTGGTCGGCGAGAGCGGCTGCGGCAAGACCACCTTGAGCAAGGTGCTGCTGCGCGCGGTCACCCCGGACGCCGGATCGATCACCTTCAACGATCACGGCGAGCGGACCGACGTCTTGGCGCTCGAAGGCGACGGGCTGAAGCAGTTTCGGCGCCAAGTGCAGTTCATCTTTCAGGATCCGTTCGGCTCGTTGAACCCGCGCATGACGGTGTTCGACATCATCGAGGAGCCGCTGGCGATCCACGGCATCGGCGATCGCGCGCTCGCGCCGCGAGATGGTCGAGGAATTGGTCGGCCTCGTCGGCCTCGACCGCGCATCACTTGCGGCGCTATCCGCACAGCTTTTCCGGCGGCCAGCGTCAGCGCATCGGCATCGCCCGCGCGCTGGCGCTGCGGCCCGATCTGGTGATCTGCGACGAGCCGACTTCGGCGCTCGACGTCTCGATCCAGGCGCAGATCCTCAACCTGCTGATGGATCTGAAGCAAAAGCTGGGGCTGACCTATCTGTTCATTTCCCATAATCTCGCGGTCGTCGACTACATCGCCGACCGGATCGCGGTCATGTGCGCCGGCCGCATCGTCGAGATCGCCGACCGCGCGACCCTGTTCCGCGACCCGGCGCACCCCTATACGCAGGCGTTGCTCGCGGCGGTGCCGACACCCGATCTGGCGCAGCCGCTCGACTTCGACAGGCTGATGGAGGACAGGGCCTCCAACCCGGCGGCATGGCCCGAGCCGTTCCGCCGCGGGCCGGCGAGGCGGTTGCGGCTGTTCGAGATCGCCCCGGGCCACGCCGTCGAGGCGAGGACGTTGCCGGTGTTGCCGGCTCGCGCGGGCGGACTGGCCCGGGCGTGACGGCCGGGCGGCGCCGATGAGCCAGCATTGGCCCGGTCCGGCGGGCGACGCCGATGACGCGGCGGGATTTCGTCGCCCGGTCGGCCCTGCTCTCGGCGCTTCTTTGCGCGCCCGGCGCAGCCTGGGCGGCGTTGCAGGAGACGCCGCTTTTCGCAAGGGCGGTGGCGGACGGCAAGCTGCCCAAGATCGAGGACCGCGTGCCCGCCGAACCCGCGATCGTCGATGCGTCCGGCAAGCCCGGCGGGCAATTGCGCATGCTGATGGCGAGCCCCAAGGACACCCGCATGATGGTGGTCTACGGCTATGCCCGGCTGGTCGGTCTACACACCGTCGCTCGATCTCGCGGCGGACATCCTCAAGGCGATCGACGTCGCAGGACGGCCGCAGCTTTACCCTGCACCTGCGCAAGGGAATGAAATGGTCGGACGGCCAGCCCTTCACCACCGAGGATTTCCGCTACTGGTTTGAGGATGTCGCGAGCAATCCGCACTTGGCGCCCTCGGGGCTGCCGGTGGATCTGCTGCCGCAATGGCGAGAAGCCGCATTTCGAAGTCCTCGACGACGACCACCTTGCGTTATAGCTGGTCGCGGCCCAACCCGTTGTTTCTGCCGCGATCTGCCGGTCCCGATCCGCTGTTTATCTACTGCCCTTCTCATTATCTTAAGCAATTTCACGAGAAATATGCCGACAAGGACAAGCTCGATGCGTTGGTAAAGAAGGCCCGGGTACGGAATTGGGCCGCGCTGCACATCAAATTGGACGCGATGTACCAGAACGACAATCCGGATTTGCCGAGTCTGGATCCCTGGATCCTGAAGACGAAGCCGCCGGCCGAACGTTTTGTATTCGAACGAAACCCCTATTATTACCGAATTGATAAGGCGGGCAATCAGCTGCCCTATATCGACCGGGTAGTCCTGTCGCTCGCCGACAGCAGGATCATCCCGGCCAAGACCGCGGCCGGCGAAACCGACCTGCAGGCGCGCTATCTGAGCTTTGACGACTATACCTTTTTGCGGCAGAGCGAGGAGCGCAACCATTTCGACGTGCGGCTCTGGCGCACCGGCCCCGGCAGCCAATTCGCGCTTTACCCGAATCTCAACGCCGATGACGCGGTATGGCGCGGGCTGATGCGCGATCTGCGGTTTCGCCGCGCCTTGTCGCTCGCCGTCAACCGCCACGAGATCAACCAGGTCATCTATTTCGGCTTGGCGATCGAAGGGCAGAACACTCTCCTGCCGCAAAGCCCGCTCTATGACAGCGCCTATCGCCAAGCCTGGGCGCAGTATGATTTGGGCGAAGCCAACCGGCTGCTCGACCTGATCGGCCTGACAAAGCGCGGCAGCGAAGACATCCGGTTGCTTCCCGACGGCCGGCCGATGGAAATCATCGTCGAATATTCGGGCGAGCTGCCCGAGGAGCCCGACGTTCTCGAGCTGATCCGCAACTCGTGGTTCCATATCGGGATCAGGCTTTTTGCCAAGCCGGCGCAGCTGACGCTGTTTCGCCGGCGGGTGTTTTCCGGCGAAGCGCTGATGGCTCTGGACAAGGGCGTCGAGAACGGCCTCGCCAATGCGGCGTCTTCGCCCTGGGAGTTTGCGCCCACGTCTCAGCAGGAGCTCCAATGGCCGAAATGGGGCCAGTATTATGAAACCAAGGGGCACGGCGGCGAGCCGCCCGATCTTCCGTCCGCGCTGCGGCTGCGCGACCTCTTCAGCCAATGGCTCGGCACCGCGTCGGTGGACCAGCAGGCTGCCATCTGGCGCCAGATCCTGCAAATCTGGGCGGACGAGGTGTTTTCGATCGGCACCGTCGGCGGCGTCCTGCAGCCGGTCGTCGTCAACGGCAATTTGCGCAACGTCCCCGACAAAGGCATCTACAATTGGGATCCGGGGGCTTTTTTCGGCATCTACAGGCCCGATCATTTCTGGCTCGACACCGAACCGCGAGCGAAGTCGGCGTCCGCCGGCGCCGGCCCCACGGAGGCGATCCGCTGAGAGACCGGGTTGCGGGCCTCGCTTGCCGGGCATCGGCGGTGACCGCGCAGCCAGGCCGCGCATATCCAGGCGCCGCCGGGTATTCCGGCGCGCCGGTCGAGCGTGAAGTCCAGCCCTGCGCAAAGGGGCTTACTCTTCCAGGCTTGCTTGCAATAGCCTGTCGCCGTCGGCGGGCGGGCGCGTTCTCGAGCAAAACGCCGGTAACCCGCGGAGACGCGAACTTTGGCGTCCGAGCCGCCGGGCGCTGACGGGACCAGGGTAATGCTGAACTATATCGTTCACCGTATTTTGATCATGATCCCGACGTTGATCGCGATCAGCATCGTAATTTTCACGATCATCAATCTGCCGCCCGGCAACTATTTCACGACCTACATTGCCGAGCTGCAAGGATCGGGGGAGACGACCGACCTTGCCAAGATCGAGTTCCTGGAGAAGGAATACGGCTTTGACCGCCCGCTGTGGGAGCAATATCTCTATTGGGTCGGCGGACTTCTGCACGGCGACCTGGGCTATTCGTTTTCCTATGACCTGCCGGTCGACAAAGTGGTCGGCGACCGCATGCTGTTGACTGCGGTCGTCTCGATTACGACGATCATCTTCACCTATCTTGTCGCGTTTCCGATCGGCATCTACTCGGCGACCCACCAATACAGTTTGGGTGACCATCTTCTCACCCTGCTCGGGTTTCTGGGTCTGGCGACGCCGAGCTTTCTGCTGGCGCTGGTCCTTTTGTACTTGTCGAACGTGTATTTCGGGATTTCGATCGGCGGCTTGATGGATCCGAAATATCTGAATGAGCCGTGGAGCTGGGGTAAAATACTGTCGCTGATGGCGCATATCTGGATCCCGGTCATCGTCATCGGCTCGGCCGGGACCGCCGCCATGATCCGCCGCCTGCGCGCCAATTTGTTGGATGAATTGCAGAAGCAGTACGTCGTGACGGCGCGCGCCAAGGGTCTGCACCCGCTCAAGGCGTTGTTCAAATATCCGCTGCGCATGGCGCTGAACCCGTTCATCTCCGACATCGGCTCGCTGCTGCCGCAGGTGATCTCGGGGGCGGCGATCGTTTCGGTGGTGATGTCGCTGCCGACAACCGGCCCGATGCTGCTCAGCGCCTTGCGCAGCCAGGACATGTATTTGGCCGGCTCGTTCTTGATGTTCATGGCGACTTTGACGGTCATCGGCGTGTTTGTGTCCGATCTCGCTTTGGCGCTGCTCGATCCGCGCATCCGGCTGCAGGCGGGGCGGCGCCAATGAGCGACGTGGTTTTGGTCCCCGGGGCGTCGGACGGCCCCGCTGCCGACACCGCGACGCCATTGACCCATTACGTTTCGACGGCACCCTACGACCCCTACGCCGTCGACCGGATGACGCCGGCGCAGGAGCGTTTCTACGTCGCCTCGCAATGGCGAATGGTGTGGTGGAAGCTGCGCCGGCACCGTGTAGCGGTCGCGGCTGGGGTGATCCTGTTGGCGATGTATCTGGGGATCACGGTGAGCGAGTTCCTCGCCCCCTACAGCGTCGATGCCCGCAGCACCGATTTCATCTACGCGCCGCCGCAGCCGGTGCACGTCTTTTACCAGGGACGGTTGGTTGCACCCTTTGTCTTCGGCTTCGACTATCGGCTCGACATGAAACGGCTCGAGCGGATTTACGCCGCCGATATAGGCAAACGGCAAACCCTGCGGTTTTTCTGCCGCGGCGACGGGTACAAGTTCTGGGGCCTGATCCCAGGCGATCTGCACCTCGTCTGCCCGGCCGAGGGTGGGCAGCTGTTTCTGCTGGGCACCGACCGGCTGGGCCGCGACCTGATGTCGAGGATGATCTACGGGGCGCGCGTCTCGTTGACCGTCGGCCTTATCGGCGTCGCCGTCAGCCTCACCCTCGGCATCGTCATCGGCGGCATCGCCGGCTATTACGGCGGCTGGACCGACATCCTCACCCAGCGCGCGATGGAGGTGATCCAGTCCTTCCCCCACCTGCCGCTGTGGATGGCGCTGTCGGCGATATTACCGGTCAGCTGGAGCCCGATCCTCGTCTATTTCGGCATCACCCTGATCCTCGGGATGATCGACTGGACCCATCTTGCCCGCGCCGTGCGCTCAAAGCTGCTGGCATTGCGCGAGGAGGATTTCTGCACCGCCGCGGTGCTGATGGGAGCGCGGCCGGCGCGGATCATCGGCCGGCATCTGTTGCCGAGCTTTACCAGCCACCTGATCGCTTCGGCGACGTTGATGATCCCGGGGATGATCCTCGGCGAGACGGCGCTGTCGTTTCTCGGGCTCGGCGTGCGGCCACCGATGACGAGCTGGGGCGTGCTGTTGAGCGACGCGCAGAACATCAACGTCGTGGCGCTCTACCCGTGGCTGCTGGCGCCGGTGGCCACCGTGATCGTCGCCGTGCTCGCCTTCAATTTCTTCGGCGACGGGCTGCGCGACGCTGCCGATCCCTACCACTGAGCCGCGTGACGCTGAGCCGCCCGGCACCGAGCCCCTCGGCACGAATGGCGGGGCTGCAGGCCAATGCAGCCGTCAGGGGCGCAGGATCAATCCTTCCCGAGCCACGATGGTGCCGGGCCGGGCAACCGCCGCCTCGGCCGCCACACGGTCCATAAAGGCGTCGTCGTGTCCGGGATCGTGGTGAAAGATCACCAGGGTGCGCACCGCCGCCGCGTCGGCCAGCCGTACCCCCTCCTCCCAGGTCGAATGGCCCCAATCCCGGTGTTGCGGATACTCGGCGTCGGTGTAGGTCGCGTCGTAGATCATCAGGTCGGCGTGGTCGACCAGCTCTAGGATGTTGCGGTCGAGGCCGCTCGGCCGGTGCTCGGTGTCGGTAATGTAGGCAACGACCTTGCCGGCATACTCGATGCGATAGCCGGTGGCGCCGTTCGGGTGATTGAGCCGCCCGGTCGAGAGACGGATCCCGCGATGGGGGGTCAATTTTTTGCCGGCTTTGAAATCCATGAAATCGAGCTTCGCGGTAAAGATTCCCATCGGGATCGGGAACAGCGGCGCGATCATCATGTTGTTGAGGACGGTTTCGATGCCGAGCCCGTTCAGATGCCCTGCCCATATCCGGATCCGGCTGTCGGCGTCATAACAGGGCGCAAAAAACGGCAACCCGCAAATATGGTCGAAATGCGTGTGGCTGTAGAAGATGTCCAGCTCCGCCGGCTGTCGCGCCCGCGTCAGCTCGTTGCCGAGCAGGCGCAGACCGGTGCCGCCGTCGAACACCATCAGGCGGTCGCCGCAGCGGATCTCGACGCAAGAGGTATTGCCGCCATAACGCACGGTGTCCGGACCCGGACAGGCGATGCTGCCGCGCACGCCCCAAAACCGCACCGTATACTCTGACTGCACCAAGGTCCGGGTCCTAACCCTCTCGTCCCCGTGGGTCCTTATATCGTCGGGTTTCATAAAAAAAGCTATATGTTGGCATCGAGTTCCGGGATCGTTCGGCGGCTTTTTCGTGATCTTCTTCTAAACCTGTCGTTAACCAGATCGGATTATGACCGGGTTACCCCCCAACCAACCGGAGCATCGGTCATGTCGCAGGCCGATTACGACACCGCCGTCACCCAGTTCCTGCTTACCAAGGGCGTCACCCGCTGCCCGACCGTCTGCGCCGTCCCGACGCAGGCGACAGTCGCCGACACCGACCGTGCCGCCTATCGCGATTATGTCGCGGCCAGGGAAGCCGCACGGCTGGAAAAAATCAAATCGCTGCGTCATCCGGCTCAGCCGTGGCCGGCGCCAGTGGTGGGAGCCAACGGCGACAGGCGCGCGCCGCCCCGAACCGTGGCATGAGCCGGTCAGACCGGACCATCCTGCTCGTCACCCCGCGCAGGCGCAGGGCCGTCCGGGAATTTATGCCGGCAGGGATGTCTTGCATGATGCTTGTCTCGGACAATCCGAAGTCGCTTTGCGCGGGCTTGTCCCGCGTATCCACGTCTTTGCTGCGGGTTCCCGCTTTCGGGAATGAGGTTCAGTGTGACCGGATTACGCTACTAGCGTTAATACCGCGGGAATTTTGATGGCCGACAGCGAGCTTTCCGTCCGCTGCTGCATCGCCGGGGGCGGTCCCGCGGGCATGATGCTCGGGCTATTGCTCGCCCGCGCCGGGGTTTCGGTGCTGGTGATGGAAAAACACGCGGATTTTCTGCGCGATTTCCGCGGCGACACGATCCACCCGTCGACCCTCGAAATCATGTACGAACTCGGTCTGCTGGAGCAGTTCCTGCGCCGTCCGCATCAGGAAACCCGCACCCTCGGCGCGCAAATCGGCGACGATTTTCTCGATGTCGCCGATTTCACCCATCTGCCGACGCATTGCCGCTTCATCGCCTTGATGCCGCAATGCGATTTCCTCGATTTCATCGCCGAGCAGGGACGCCGCTATCCGACGTTTCGGCTGGCGACCCGGTCGGAGGTCACCGGCCTTGTCGAAGAAGGCGGACGGGTGACCGGCGTGCGCGCCTCGACCCCGGCGGGCATCCTGACCGTTCGCGCCGATCTCGTCGTCGGCGCCGACGGCCGCCATTCGACCGTGCGCGCGCAGGCGGGGCTCGAAATCGACGATCTCGGCGCACCGATGGACGTGCTGTGGCTGCGTTTGTCGCGCCGGGCGGACGATCCCGGCCAAACCTTGGGACGGATCGACGCCGGCCGGGTCTTCGTAATGCTGAACCGCGAGGATTATTGGCAATGCGCTTTTGTCATCGCCAAGGGTGGGTTCGACGAGATCCGCCGGCGCGGCCTGCCGGCCTTTCGCGAAGAGGTCGCGCGGCTGGCTCCCTACCTGCGCGATCGGACAGCCGAATTGCGCGACTGGGACGACGTCAAGCTGTTGAGCGTCGTCGTCGACCGCCTGCGGGTGTGGCATCGGCCGGGGCTGTTGTGCATCGGCGACGCCGCTCACGCGATGTCGCCGATCGGCGGCGTCGGGATCAATCTCGCGATCCAGGACGCGGTGGCGGCATCCAACCTCCTCGCTCGGCCGTTGCTGCAAGGCTCGCCAAGCGAGGACGATCTGCGCGCCGTGCAGCGGCGGCGCGAATTCCCAACCCGCGCGACGCAGGCATTGCAGGTATTTGTGCAGAACCGCGTGATCAGCCGGGTTTTGGCCAACCGCCGCCGCGTCAGGGCGCCGCTGCTGCTGCGTCTGCTCAGCCGGTGGCCCTATTTTCGACGGCTTCCGGCGCGCATCGTCGGGCTCGGCTTCCGCCCCGAGCACGTAAGGACGTCAGCCCGAATCTGAAGTCAGGGCCTTGAGAGCATTCCGCGACACGCCGACCCAGCCGCCGTAGGCTTCTCCGCCTGCTCCACCCGGGGTGACAGACGACAGGCGGATAATTCGCCCGACATCCGGGCGCTGGCTCTTTGGAATGGCGGGCAGGCCTCGGGGTATCGCCGACGGCGCATACCTTCCGCCGCCCGATCGGGCCGTCAGCGATCGGGCTGTCAGCGGTCGGGCTTGCCGGCGGGCTCGTAGCGGTAGTAGCGCGGCTGCCAGATCTTGGCGCGGATCGCGGCCTCGATGTCGTCGATTTCGATCCCTTGGGTCAGGCCCTCCCGGTGCGCCTCTACCGCGGTCGCCACCGCCACCGCAAAGGCAACCTCACGCAACGCCGTCACCGGCGGCAACAGATTGTCGCTGGTCTTGGACGCTGCCGGCGACGCCGCAGCGAGCGCCTTCGCCGCCGCCATGAACATCGTGTCGGTGACGCGCCGGGCCCTGACCGCGACGGCGCCGAGGCCGACACCGGGGAAAATGTATGAATTGTTGGTCTGGTCGACGTTGAATTTGACGCCGTTGCGGGTGAGCGGCGCGAACGGGCTGCCGGTGCCGATGACGGCGCGGCCCTCGCTCCACTCCTCGATGTCTTCCGGGATGGCCTCGGCGCGCGAGGTCGGGTTCGACAACGGAAAGATGACCGGCCGCAAATTGTTGCGCGCCATGACCCGCACCGCGGCCTCGGAAAACGCACCGGGCTGGCCCGAGACGCCGATCAGCACTGTCGGCTTGGCGTTGGTCACGACGTCGAGCAGCGAAATCTTGTCGGGATGGTCGAATGCCCAGTCTTCGACCGCCGCGCGCTTTTGCAGAAACGGGCGCTGGAACGGCTCGATCGCGTTCATGCCGTCGACCAAGAGGCCGTCGCGGTCGACCATGTAAAACCGGCCGGCCGCCGCACCTTCCGACAATCCGGCCTCGACCATCATTTTCTGCAGCAGGCCGGCGATGCCGCACCCGGCCGAGCCGGCGCCCAAGACCGCGATGCGCTGCTCGGTCAGCGGCACGCCGGTGACGTTGATCGCCGACAGCAAGGTTCCGGCCGCGACCGCCGCCGTCCCCTGGACATCGTCGTTGAACGTGCACAGCCGGTCGCGATAGCGGTCGAGCAGCCGCGTCGCGTTGGCCTTCGGCGAAATCCTCCCATTGCAGCAGCACGTGCGGCCAGCGACGCGTGATCGTGCCGACCACGGCCTCGACAAAATCGTCGTATTCCGCGCCGCGCACCCGCTCGTGGCGCCAGCCGAGATAGAGCGGGTCGGTCAGCCGCTCCTGGTTGTCGGTGCCGACATCGAGCATGATCGGCAGGGTCGTCGCCGGATGCAGCCCGCCGCAGGCGGTGTACAGCGCCAATTTCCCGATCGGTATGCCCATGCCGCCCGCACCCTGGTCGCCGAGCCCCAGGATCCGCTCGCCATCGGTGACGACGATGACCTCGACCTGGTCGAAACGCGGGTTCGCCAGGATCTGGTGCAGCCGCCGCTGATGCGGGAGGCTCAGAAACAGCCCGCGCGGCTTGCGGAACAATTGGCTGAATTGCTGGCAGCCGGCGCCGACCGTCGGGGTGTAGACGAGCGGCAGCAACTCGTCGATGTTCTGCTCCAGCAGCGCGAAAAACAGAGTTTCGTTGTTGTCGTGCAGCTCGCGCAAAAAGGCATAGCGCTCGAGATCGCTGGCAAAGCGGTGCAACACCATCAGCCGGCGCGAGACCTGCTCGTCCAAGGTGCCGATATGCGGCGGCAACAGCCCGTGCAGCCCGAAGGTGTCGCGCTCCGCTTCGGTAAAAGCGGTGCCCTTGTTGAGCAGCGGGTCGGCCAGCAGATCCCAGCCGGTGCGCGAGGTGGTCAGCACCCCGCTGTCGGCTGTCGCCGATCGTCTCGAATGCGTCATGGACCGGCTCAGCCGAGCCGGCGCCGGTAGAGTGCCGTCAGCCGCTCCCAATGGCGCTCGGCCGCCCCTTTGTCGTAGCACCAGCGCTGCGGAAAGGCGAAGCCGTGATGGACGCCGGGGAACAGCTCGATTTCGCCGGGGCTGCCGGCGCGGCGGAACAGCCCGCGCAATTCCTCGACCATCGGCAACGGCGCCAGCTCGTCATGTTCGGCGCAGGCGATGTAAAGCTCGCCCTTGACCTTGCCCAATGACAGATGCGGGCTCTCCTCGGCGTCGCTGACGAGCCAGGTGCCGTAAAACGACGCGGCGGCGGTGACGCGCTCGGGATAGCGCGCCGCCGCGGCGAGCGCATAGGGGCCGCTCATGCAATAGCCGTGCGCGCCGACCGGGCCGGGCTTGGCGGCGCTCTGGGCGTCGGCATGGGCGATCAGCGCCGCGACGTCGTCCATGACCGGCGGGATCGTCATCTTGGTGCGCACCGCGCGCATGCGCTCGCGCTCCGGGCTGCCCGGCTCCAGCACGTCCGACCCAAAGATCGTGTCGCGCCCGGCGCGGTAATAGAGATTGGGCAACAGCACGTAATAGCCGGTTGTCGCCAGCCGGCGCGCCATGTCGCGCAATTCCTCGCGGATGCCGGGCGCGTCCATCAACAGCAATACCGGCGGATGCGGCCCGCCGCGCTCGGGATGGCAGATGAAAGTTTCCATCGCCCCGTCCCTGGTGGCGATGTCCAAGGTGTCTTCGATCATCCACGTTCCTCGTCAGAATTCACCGCAAAGCGTCCGCCTCGCCATGAGGCGAAACGTCTTGTTCCTAAATCACCCCCCGCTCGCGCAGTTGGCCGATCGCCTCGGGCGAATAGCCGGCGAGGCTGCGCAATACGTCCTCGGTGTGCTCGCCTTTGAGCGGGGCGCGGGTCGGCTCGAACGGCGAATCCGACAGCCGCACCGGGCAGCCGATCATCGAGAAACGGCCGCGCGTCGGATGGTCGAGGTCGAATACCGTGCCGCGCTCGCGCAGATGCGGGTCGGCCAGCACCTCGGCGGTGTCGAGGACGGCGCCGCAGGGGATGCCGCGGCCGGCAAACGCCTGCATGACCTCGCGCTTGTCGCGGCTCTTCGTCCAGCTCTCGATGATTTCGGTCAACGCCGCCTGGTTGCGGGCGCGCGCCGGTGCCGTCGCAAAGCGCTCGTCGGCGCGCAATTCCGGATGGCCTATGACTTCGGTCACCGCCGCGAACATCTCCGGGTTGTCGGGCGGGATGATCATGTAGACGTAGTCGTTGCGGCCGGCTCCGGCGCAGCGCACCAGATCCGACCAGCCGCCGGTCGCCGAGCGGTTGCCGGTGCGTTCGAGCGGGTTCCCGGTGGCCAAGGTGCCGGTGTACTTGACCCGGGTCAGGTTCAGCACCGCCTCCTGCATCGCGACCTCGACCAGCTGGCCGCGACCGGTCTGGGCGCGCTGGACGAGGGCGGCGAGGATCGCGATCGCCAGATGCATGCCGGTGCCGGAATCGCCGATATTGGCGCCGTTGACGAGCGGCGGGCCGTCGCTTTCGCCGGTGACGCTCATCGCGCCCGACGTCGCCTGCGCCACCGGCTCGAAGCATTTGAAGCCGCTGTAGGGGCCATAGGAGCCAAAGCCCTTGACCGAGGCATAGATCGCGCGCGGGTTGAGCTGGTGCACCGCCTCCCAGCCGAGGCCGAGCCGTTCCATGACCCCGGGCCCAAGATTTTCGGCGACGATGTCGCATTCGGCGACGAGGCGGCGGGCGATCTCCTTGCCCTCCTCGGTCTTCAGGTCGAGCACGGTGCTGCGCTTGGAGCTGTTGAGCAGCAGGAAAAAGAAGCTGTCGAGCTCCGGGTTGTCCATGTTCCACAGCCGCCGCGCGCGGTCGCCATGCGGCGGCCGCTCGATCTTGATCACGTCGGCGCCGAGCCAGGCCAGCATCTGGGTGCAGGACGGGCCGGCCTGGTCGTGGGTGAAATCGATGACGCGAATGCCTTCGAGCGCCTGGCCCATGTGGTTTCCTTTCCGCCGGTCAAATTGCCCGCGGCGAAAGTGTCACCCTTCGGCGGTGCGGTCCACCGATTGATCGACCCGCGCCACCACGTCGGCAGGCAAAGGCCCCGCCTCCGCCGCGGCGACGCATTCGGCGAGCTCGGTGCGGTTCTTGACGCCGAGCACGAGCGTGTCGACCCCGAGCGACAAGGCATAGCGGTGGGCAAGTCCCGCGGGGCTCGTCCCCAGCTCCGCCGCCAGCCGGCGAAAACCGGCGGCGCGGGCGTAGTCGCGCATCTCGGGGTGGTCGGATGGCAGCGGCCGGTCGACCGCACTGGTCAAGGCGCCGGCCTGCACCGCGCGGATGCCCATGACGCCGACCCCGTTCGCGCGCGCCGCGGCGATGATTTCGCGCGGCTTGGCCGGGCCGTCGAAGAATTTCAGCCCGCCCGCGGAGTTGAGCAGATTGGCGATGCACTGCACCGCCGCCGGCGCCGGCGTCTCGCCAACCAGCCGGATGATGGTGTCGGGGTGGCCGATGCCGGTCAGCCCCCAGGCGCCGATCAGCCGCTCGGCGACGAGCCGCTCGAAGACCGGGCGGACATGGTGGACAAATGTCTCGTAGAGCGTCATCCGCGAGGCCGCGTCGGGCCGGCGCGAACGATGGACCAATCGGGCACAACATTCGAATGTAGAAAGAACAAATCCAGACGAGACAGCTGTAGCCGCTGCAGGCTGCCCTCGATCGACCGGCGCAATGTCGGCTCGATCTCGCCCGCCGGCAGCTCGCCGAGATTGCATTTGCTGGTGACCCGCACGCCTTGCGGCAGCTTGCCGCCAAAGGCGGCGCCGACCACCTCTTCGGCCTTGCCGTCGCCATAGCGCGGCGCCAGGTCGAGCAGGTCGACGCCGGCCTCGACCGCCGCGTGGACGGTGGCGACGCATTCCTCGAAGGTGGTCTCGCCCCACACCATGCCGAGCCCGCCGCCGCCCAAGGTCAACGCCGAGACCGGCCAAAGTCCCCCAATTGCCGCCGCTCCATTCGCTCCTCCTGATGATGCCGCCGGTTATTCCCCAGGCAATGTCGGTCGAGATGATATTAGTCGCCGCGCGGCCGAACCGCACCTGGCGGCGGCTTGACAGCCTGCTGAACCGCCCCCTTAATGCGACCGGCCGGGAGCGGGCGCGTAGCTCAGCGGGAGAGCACACCCTTCACACGGGTGGGGTCACAGGTTCAATCCCTGTCGCGCCCACCATCGGCCCGATCCCCGAACGGCCCGGCCTTGCAGGCGCGTAGCTCAGTGGCAGAGCGCTCCTACCACATGGGAGAGGTCAGGGGTTCGATTCCCTTTCGCGCCTACCGCCTTTTCAAGGAGTTAGATCAAAACTCATACGAACAAGAGAGGTACGACAAAGGGCTAAAACGGTGCATTTTGGAGCACCTCTGACACGTTTCTGACACGCGGTGCGGCGACGGCACAAACAAGGTACGGAGGCATCTGCGCTGATGAACACGCCGGCAGCCGAGTTCGACTGTGTAGAGTGCGGGCGGCACATCATCGTCGTCGCCGGGCCGGTGACCCAGTTCCGGCTCTGCGCGACCTGCATCATGCTGCCGGGCTGGGTCGACGACGACGAGCTGTGCGCGATGCTTGACCCCGATTGCCCGCGTGGCGGCTGGGGGTGCAGTCGCGCGAATAGCCCTGAAAAGGCAGCGAGCAAGCTCTAAGGGACAGCCAGGGAGGGCCGGCTTTGTAGGCCCCCGCCGCCCCCGTGCACTCGCTGCCGGGGGCAGCTTCCCCTAAAAGACCAGGCCGAGGAGGGCGACGAGCCCGCCAAGGATGTCGAAGACGTGCTTCAAGATCGGCTCGGGGACCTCGATCCCGATGGCGATCAGCAACGCCGCGAGGCTGGCCGGGGCGCCGGGGGCGGTCAAGCGGTTCAGGAATTCCATGGCTCAGCTCAAGGCCTCGAGGATCACGAAATACTGGTCGCCGTCGTTGACCGGGCGCCCGCTGCCGGCGCGAAAGCGGATCGTGCGCTGATGCACCGGCTGGCCGACCCACTGGTCCCACACCCGCAACCCGTCGGGCAATTCGGCGACCAGGATCGCGGCATGGCTGGCACCGTCGGTGCGGTTGGCGTAACGGCCCTCGGCGTCGAAGGTGGCGATCGCGGCGCCGGTCGCGACCTCGCCGCCGCGCACCCGAGCGCCGCGCCGCCAGCGTGAGGTATGCGGCGCCCCGGCGGCGATTTGGACAAACGGCACGCAATGGCCGGTGCCGACCCGCTGCCCGGCAAAGCTCGCCGGGCTCGACGCGACCCAGGTCATGTTTTTTCCTTAGACGGGGGAGAGTGAGCCGGTCGCCGCAGGGCTCAGGAGGCCGGGCAGCGGATCGGCGCCGGCGCCGGGATCGCCAAGATGTCGCCGAGAACGTGCTCATATAGCCGCCGGCGCAGGTCGTGTTCAGCCCGGGCGAGGCCAACGCGTTGTAGGTACCGTTGAAATAGGGATTGAGGATGACGTTGCCGTTGCCGGTGAGAGAGGCGCCATAGCCACCCGCAAGGGGGTCGGGCGTCGGCATCGCCGCGGTCGGCTCAGCAGCAAATTCGCGTACCGATGAGCAGCGTGCCGTAATGATAGCCGAAGAGGTCGATGCGGGCGCGCCAGTTGCTGCCGGTTATCCGCGCGCCGTTAAAGAGCTGGGTGATGCCCCCGACATATTGCGCCGAGAAGTCGATCTCGGAATTGACCACCGACTGATAGCCTTGCTGGTACAGCGGCGCGACCACCGACGGCAGGCTCGTCGTCGTCGTCGCGGCGATCCGGTCGTTGGCGATCGCCGCCGCGAACGGCAATACAAACCGCCCGACGCTCTCGGCCTGGTCGGTCTGCCCGAGGCGCCCGCAAGCGACCTCGGTCAAGGTGTTGGGCGGCGTGACCCCGGTGTAGGCGCAGACATTCATCTGGCCCGGTGTTCGCGCTCTCTTGCTCCATGATCAGCATCAGCGGGTGCAGCGTGTCGGCCTGGACCGGGTATTGCGTCGTGTCGTTGACGGAGAGGGTGGTCGCCCCGGCGGTGTAAGGGGCGGTCAGGTACGAGACCCCGGCATAGGGGTCGAACAGCGGCCAGGTCGCCCCGCGGACATCGATATTGACCGCGCGCGCTGCCGTGTATTGCTGGGGTATGACGGCGGCGCCGGCGGCATGAGCCGCGGCGGTGGTGCCGCTCAGCGCACGGCTGATCGCGAACTGCCAGTCGCCGTTGGCGGTCTGCGTCGGCGCGGTGCTGGTCGACACGATTTCGTTGTCGATCGTGTAGCACCAGCTGCTCCGTCGACGCCTGGTTGCTCAGCGCCGGCAGGTCGGCGAGGTACATCGTCGTGTCGCCGGCGGCGAGCGCCCGGCTCAGGAGGGTGCGGCCGGAGCCGCCGAATTGCGGCCCGCAGCGCACCTTGATGTCGGAATTGGTGAACTTCCACAGGGTCCCGATCTCGAGACAGACTTGCGACCAGCCGCTGACCGTCGCGTCGACGACCATATGGTCGCCGCCCTGCAATTCGATCCCGGCCGCGGTGCAGTTGACATCGCCGAGCACCGTGATGTCGCGGCCCGTCCCATGGCGGCAAAAGCCGTAATGCAAGTCCTGGTACGAGCACAAATTGTTGGTCGAGTGAAAGGTGACCGTGCCGTGGCTCGGTTCCCCGAAATAGCTCCGCACCGAGGCCGACATGCCCGATGACCACAAGGTGACGCCGCCATTGGCGCCGACATCCTGCTCGTTGACCTGCCAGTCGTAGCTGTCGCCCTTGACCGAGGTCGCGTAGGCGTCGGTATGTTAGAGGGTCGCGAGCGCCCCGGCGGCGCCGAGGCCGAGCGCGCGGGTGTCCTGTTTCCAGTGGTTGCAGCTCTCGAAGGTAGCACCGGCCGACCAGGCGTAGCTGGTCTTGCCGTCAAAGGTCACGTAATCGGCAAGCCGACAGTAAAATCCGACGTTAAGCGGGGTGCCGGTGGCGCCGTTGGGCTTGGTCTTCGGTCCGATAAAATTCCAGCTGACCGTGACATGCGACGGCCTTGTGTTGGGGTAGACCCAGCCGATCTGGACGCCCTTGCGCTCGGGCCAGCATCGTCTCCTCGAACGGCGCGTCGAGCCGCAACACCGAATTGGTGTTGCGCGCAGGGCTCGGTGTTGGCCGCCGGGCACAGCGGGCTGACGGCGAGGAGGGTGTAGGTCTCGCCGCGCGCCCAGATCGGGAAGCCGGTCGAATTCTCGTGGTCGCCGACAATCCCGAAATCGAGCTCGTAAACGGCCACCCCGGTTGTGTGCGCGGCAGCCGTCGAGCCCATCACGCCGCGGCCCGCGGGCGGCGTCACCCCGCAGATCGGGGCGCCCCGCACCGTGATCGTGGTGGGCCCGGTCGCGGTGTAGGCGATGTATTCGCTGTCGACCCGCAGCATCCCGTTCGAGAACATGCCGGCGGTCGTATCGTGACGTTGATGGTCGTGTCGCCGACGGCGACGGTGCGGTCAGCAGCGGCAATGTCGGCTGCATCGTGACCGAGACATCCTGGCCGACGGTGAAATTGGCGGCGTCGGTGGTGGCGACGACGACCTCGTTGCTGCCGTGCTGGACATCGGCCTGCAATGGCACCGGGGTCCCGTAGGAGCCTTGCAGGATCGATCCGGCGGCGACCAGGCTCGGCGGCATCCCGCTGTAGGGGGCGACCGCCGAAAAGTCGATCGTGGCGTTGACCAGGTGCTCCCACGAGACCGCGAGCACCGGCGTGTTGGCGACTTTGTAGGAGAGCCCGGCGCCGTCGAGCGGGATTCCGGCGTTGCCGGCGGCGCCGAGCCCCGAGACGCTGATGGCCGCCGCCATGATCGGCCCCGAAAAGTCGCTGGCGATCGCCGCCGGCGCGCCGAACCACGGCACGAACACCCGCGCCACGCCGCCGCTAGAGACGATTTGGCCGCCGGCGCTGGTGTCGAACAATTGCTGGGTCGGCGAGACCCCGACCGGGGTGCTGTTGAGGGTGGTGGTGCCGCCGCTGAGCCGCAACAGCCCGCCCGGCGCGAACGAGTAGCAGCCGAGGGTCTGGGTGTGGCTCGCGGCGAGTGCCCAGACCACGTCGACATTCAGGCATTTGCCGGCGGCGTGCACGACTTGGTCGGCGCGGTCGAAGGTCGCGTCGGTGGCGCCGTGCACGGTGAACAGCGAGGCGTTGATCGAGGTGCTGCTCCACACCGCATGCCAGCACCCGTGCCCCATCGCGGGCGCCACCTGGACTTCCGGACCCGTCGTCGGCGCGCGTCGCAATCGGCGGCGCCAAAGGTGTAGGACTGCGCCGGCATGTCGCCCGGCGTGTTGAGCCCGGCGCGGCTGACCATCTGGTACTGGCCGGGTGCGAGGTACTGCAGCCCGGTGTTGTTGCCGACAACGCCAAAGGTTGAAGTCTGGGGTCGTCGGCCGCGGACAGCACGGCCACGGCGACCGCCGCCGCCGCGATGGCGAGCCGCTCATTGAGCCTCATGCGGCTACCTTTTTTGCAAGCGGCGACCAGATTCCGCAGCGCCGTCAGGCGGCGAAATTGGCGCCGTCATAGATGAAATTCCGGCTGTCCCACGGGTTGACGATCGCCAGCGCGGTAAGGCCGCCGTTGATCACCGGCTGCGGCGAGCCCGGGGCCGCGCCGCTGGCTGGAGTCTCGGACCACGATCGGGTTGGTGCGGTCGCCGCTGCGGTCGATCACCAGGCAGTCGTTGAGCGGCAATACCAAGGTGGTGAAATCCGTCGTCGTCACATAGACGCGGCCGATCCCGGAGAGGATCGCGATCGGGTCGCCGCCGCCGGGCAGCGATCGTGACATTGGGAGGTGGCGTGCCGGGCGGCGGCACCGTGACCAGCGCGCCCTGGCGGGCATGAGCGCGTCGCCGGGCGCGTCGGGAACCGTGACCCAGAGCCCCTCGGCGCCATAGACCGTCCCGTCGAAGGGCGCGTCGTAGATGCCGGGCGCCGGGACCGGCGTCCACAGCCCGCTTTGGCGCGCATAAAGCTGGCCGGTCAGCGGCGCTTCGCCGATCGCCCCGGAATTGCCGGGTGCGGCGATCGCCAGCCAGTGGTTGACCGCCGGCACCGCGAGCATCCCGTCGCCCTCGGGCAGCAACACCGGCAGGTCGGGATCGAGGTCGTTCAGCGCCTCGTCCTCGGCCGGGTAGATCATCACCCCGCCGGGACCGACATTGTAGAGTGCCGTCAATGCCGCCGCCGACCGCCTGGTTGAGGCGGATGCCTGCCCGGTGCGGTCGTCGCGACCAGCACGAAATTCGAGATCAGCGGGGTGGCATCGAGCGCGGCTCGAGCCCGCCGCGACGACCGTGCGCAGCCGGTTTTGCCCGATCATGCGGGCGAGGCGCGCCGGGACCCCGGCGGCCATGACCTCGCGAATGCTGGCCATGTGACGGGCTCAGCGCGCGCCGGCGGCGGCGCAACGCCTCGACCTCGCCGGTCAATTCCTGGACCGCCTTCCACAACACCGCGAGCAGCTGCGTGGTAGCCGAGCCCCTGATGCACCGGTTTTCGGGTTCGGTCCGGTGGCCGGCGAATTCGCAGCCCGGCTTGGTCGATGACGGCTTTGACCTCCTGGGCCAGAAACCCCCAGTGCACACCGTCGTCGCCCAGGGCTGAGCCATTAGGGGGGCTGAGCCATTAGGGGGCTAAGCCATTTGGGGTCGCCGTCCGCGGCGCGCCAAAGCCGGGCTTGTGCGCCGGCGGGGTGGCCTCCGGGTTGAAGCGATAGCGCTTGGGCGTCAGCGCCTTGACCAGTGCGGTCGCCGGCGGCAATTCGGTGATGTCGCGCTTGTCGCGCGCGTCCGACGCGTTGGTGAAGGCATAGTACACCATCGACCCCCAGGCGCGGCCGGTCTGGCCGCATACCTGGGCGGCGTTGACGTTGGGGAACAGGTTGCCGACGAGAAACAGCTCCGAGCTGCGGTCGAGCAGGATCATCGAGGTTTGCGGGTCGCCGCTGGCGTCGGCGGCGCCGATCTCGAGAGCCCGTCACAGGCCCACATCCCAAAGGCGAAGCCGCCCGGCGGCGACGCGGTCGGCGGCGCGGTGTTGGAGACGATGACCGACGGGCTGTTGCCGGTGCACAGGATGCGGTCGCCGGTCGCCGTCAGGGCGCCGTGGTTGACCGTCGTCGGGCCGTTTATCGTGGCGCTGCTGCTGACCGTGAGCGGACCGACCACACCGCCGCTCGGTGTCAGGGCGCCGCTGACCGTCAACGGGCCGGTCACCGCGCCGCCGCCACTCGCCGTCAGGAGACCGCTGACCGTCAACGGGCCGGTTATCGCGCCGCCGCCGGTCAACGGCAGAAAGCCGCCCGAGGGGATGCCGCCGCCGCCGTTGAGCACCTGGCCGACGGTGGCGTAATCGGTCGTCGCGACCCCGGCCGAGGCCCCGGTATGGCGAAAATTCGCCATCGGCAGGTTGGCCACCGGCACGGTCTCGCCGTTGACCGTCAGGCAGTGCATCAGCCCCTGGGCGATGTCGTCGGTGTCGGTGTCCATCCGGTCGGCCAGGATGTCGAGCCCGGCGTCGCGGTCGGCCGCCCAGGAATAGACGCGCGCAAACACCGAACCATTCCACGGCATGGGCAAAGCTCCCCCTTGAATTAACCACGGTTAAAACCGATTTAGCGGGCCGACATGGCGGTCATCGACACATTGCGGTTGGCCCGCGCCTTGCGGGACAAAGGCGGCTTTACGGAAACCGCCGCTGAGGCCACGGCCGAAGCCCTGAACGCGGCGCTTGGCGACGAGATCGCCACCAAAGCCGATGTCGCAGCACTCACCGCGCTCAAGACCGATGTCGCCGCGCTGAAGACCGATGTCGCCGCGCTCAAGACCGATGTCGCCGCGCTGAAGACTGATGTCGCCGCGCTGAAGACCGATGTCGCCGCGCTCAAGACCGATGTCGCGTCGCTCAAGACCGATGTCGCGTCGCTCAAGACCGATGTCGCGTCGCTCAAGACCGACATGGTCGCGGTCAAGTCCGACATCCGGCTGCTGCAATGGCAGATCGGCCTCATGTACGCGTTGCAGATCGCGATCCTCGTCAAACTGTTCGTGCACTGATTGGCCGCAGGGAAGGAAAACCACAAAAATGAACGAAACCCGCGAGCAAACCGAATTACAGCGCATGTTGGAGGAAACCCGAAAGTTTGTCGCCGAACAGCACAAGCTGATGGCCGAGCGCGACAAGCTCCAAGCCGAGACACGCAAGATGAACATCGACCGCTGGCTTGCGCCCACGATTGTATTTGCCGGCGGCCTCGGTTCGGCAATCGCAGGGTTCTCCGCGGTTTGGCGATTGCTCGTCAGCTCGATGGCTCGCCCCAAGGGCGCGCCGCTGGCGCGCATCCCCGACAAATCCCGCTCGACCTTTACCAGCAGATCGAGGCCTGGCGCGCCGGGCTGCCGATGCGGCCGGGCAAGACCGCTGCCCTCGTCTACCTGCTTGAACAGGGCCTCGCCGCGGTCGAGCCCAAGGACACCCCGCAATGAGCGACGAAAAGATCAGCCTCGAATTGCTCGGCGTGAGGCTCGCAACCTTGACCGCCGAAATGCGTGACCTGCAACAACGCTTTAGCGGCATCGAAACCCGGCTGGGTGCGATGGAAGCCCGCTTTGGCGCGATGAAGACCCGGCTCGGCTCGCTCGAAACCCGCTTCGCCATCCAGGAAGAGCGCATGGCGGCGATGCTGTCGCTGCTCGTCCGCATGGCCGGGCGAATTCTGCCGGAATAAGGGATTACCGAAATGCTCACACTTGTTGGCGGCATCGGCTTGGGCCTCGTAGCCATTGCCCACCCTTGGCTTTGCTGGCTTCTTGTTCTCTATTTATTTGCGATGGCAATGCTTAAGCTGGTCGCAAAGCTCGCCGATGCTTGCTATGCCGCACGGGGCGGATTGCACGGTGATCTGGCTTGATCGCAACGCGCTACAGAACGAATTCGCCAATACTACGCGGTTAAATATCGCAACCCGGCGGAGGGCGAGCGCGCCTGGTTGCGCGATGTCAACCGCGGCCTGCACATTCGCCGAGTTGGGTTTGCCCACCGAAAACTGCTGCGTGCTATTGACCGGCGGCAGCTCCCATAGCGCCCGCGAGCAGTTCCTGCAGGGTAAACCCGCGCGCCGGCGGCGTCATCGCGGCAGGCCGGCTCATCAGGCTGCCGGCCAGTGTCGGATCGTGGACCGCCTGCGCGATCAGGTTCTGGACATTGGCGCGCGCCGGTTCGTAATTCAAAATTCGGCTGCCTACCTCGGTGCCGACCGGTCCCCCGATCAGCGCTCCGGGCAATCCGAAGAACTCATGCCCGAGCGCCATCCCGGCCGCGCCGCCTGCCAGCCTCGGGACCGTCGCAATCGCTGACGCGAGCGGCCCCATCCCCATCGGCTGTAGAAACTTGCCGCTCGCCAGGTTGCGCACGGTGTCCGAGCCGCCCGCTGTTCCGGCGCGCGCGGTGCTCTGAACCATGTTGGCGGCGTCGACGATGTCGCCGATGGCTTGCCGGTGCTGGTCATTGAACAGGGGGCTGTCGATCAGCGGCTGATTATTCTGGTGAAACAGGCGCAGCTGGTTGCCGTTGAGCATCTGGCTGCCCTGTTGATCCTGCGCCGCGACGCTGCCGGCCTGCTGCATCTTGGCGGTGAACCAGTCGCGCGCGTTTTGCAAAAGGTCGGGGTCGCCTTGCGCTGCTCGCACGAATTGCGCGGCGCGTTCGGATTGCCCCGCTCCGGGGCCGAGCATTTTGGCAAAGGCGTCGCTGTCCTGGGTCGTCCCACCGGGTTGAAGGACGGCCTTGATCGCCGGCGGCTGATTGTATGTCTGGGCATAATCTTGCCATTGGTCGCGCGCGGATTGCAGGGCGGCGGCGATCGACCCTTGCTGTGGCGACAACAACTCCTCGGGACCCCCTTGGGGGAACAGCGCGTCGTGCAACCCGTTGAGGACGTTGGCGCGGTTGTAGTCGGGGTTGGGGCCGCTCCCGGCCTGGCGCGCTTCGGTCTGCAGGGTCGTGCGAAAATCCTGCAATTCCTGCAACGGCTCCTGCGGCTCGTAGCTGGTGAGCAAATTGTCGTAGGTGTCCGGCAGGAACCGGCGCCGCGCCGCGCTCAGCCCGGTGACGTAATTGTCGTAACGATCGAGCAACGGTGCGGTCGGCACCATCGCCTGGCCGCTCGGGTCGACGGCTTGAAACGCACCCGACGCCTTCTGCTGCTGGTCGGCGCGGATGGCTTCGAGCTGCTGCGCCCCTTGCTGCGAAATTTCGTAAGGGGCGCGGTTCCCGGGCTGGCCGACCTGGTCGAAGGCGTTGAGGATTTGCTGGTTGTTCTGGCTGGCGATGGCAGCGCCGCGAGCAGCGACATCCGGGTTCGCCTCAACCGCGCGCTGGACGCTTTGCAATCCGCGATTGGCGGTCAGGTCGCCAAGGGTCGGCGCGACCCCGGCCGGCTGCGGCCGGTTCGCCAGCAGTGTCACCAAGCCGCCGTTCGGCGTCCCGCTGTCGCCGACAGCCTGGTTGAGCAGGCGCCCGGCGATGGTCTGTTGCCCGTCCCCGGATAGCGGCGCCAACAGCTGCGTTGCCACCCGCGGCACCGCGAGCGCGCCCCCGGCGGCGAGACCGCCGAGCACGCTGCCAGCGAGATCGGCGCCCGCCAATGCCCAAGGGTTGTTCGTGACATTGGCGATTTCCTCGCGCGCCGCCCCGCCGCCGGCGCCGCTCCCGGCGGCGAGCGCCGTCGTCCGCGCCAAGGCCGGCCCCGTCGCCGGGGTCAGGAACCCGCGCGCCGCCTGTGCCAGCGCGTCCCCCGCCGGCGCCAGCGCGGCGCTCGCCGGGGCCGGGTCGGCGAGCAACGCGCCGCCCATCCCCATCAGCGGCACACTCATCACTGCACCGCCGGTGCCGTAGAGCACCCGGTCGAGAGCGTCCTGCGGGTCGGTGCGGCCGACGGTGCCTGCGATCGCCTGACGTATCTGCTGCGAGCCGCCGACCGGATCGGTGATCTTGGGGATGGGAGACGTCGCCGGCAGCGCGCCAAAGCTCAGCCAATTCAAGAAATCCGGGGTGCGATTGATCGCCGCCGTGGCGAGGTCAACCGGAGCGCCGGCGAGCCGCGCCAGCAGGTCATTGGCGCCGGTGGCGAACGAGCCCGCGCGCTGCCCGATGGTTTCCGCCGGCGCCGGCGCTGCGGGCGCGGATGCGGGCGCCGTGTCGAGCGTCGCATCCGGCGCCAGCGGCACGATTTTCGGCGATGCCGGCGCCGCTGACGACGCCGGGGGCGATGTCACTGTTGAGGCAGCGGCGTCGCCGCTGCCGCTTGAAGCGGCCGGCGCGGTATCGAGGGTTGCGCCGGGGTCAAGCGGGACCAGGGTGGGCATTTACGGCTGCACCAGATGCCGACTGCCGTCAGGCGCGCGCCAAACCGGCGCACCACCTTTCCAGCCGATTTGCTGCGATCCGTCCGGCAGTCCCTGCGGGACAAGCCCCGCGACC
>CAVZJF010000039.1:0-213517 GCA_963775525.1 uncultured Alphaproteobacteria bacterium
GCGAGCTGCTCCTTCAGCGGTTTGCCCGGCTTTAAAAAATCCAGCCTACCTACGTTGGGCAAGAGACGGCAGCGGTCCGACGCATCCCACCTTCGCTTTCAGAACAGGTTTGTTAGCCAAATTAGCGGGGATGTCGTCGATAACAGGTTTCTTACCCGACCGGTAAATCGTCAGCGGCAGATTGGTCAGCGGCGGACTGGCGTTCATAAGCACGTTCAACTGGAAGGTTTCGACGAAATCCTCATCCGTCGAAAATGACGCCAGCGCGCTCGCCCACCGGCCATTGTCGGCGTTTTGGCCATTCCACTGCCCGGAATATATCCCGTGCAGTATGTCTCCCACGGCCGTGTAGTACTCGTTGCCGTTAAATAAGCCGTGAAACAAATTACTCAGGTTCACATCATCGGTCAAGTGATAGTTGTTGGAGGTGTCCCCAAAGCTCACCCATCTTTGGTAAGGTATAGCCGGCCCGTTTTGCCAGGAGCCGGTATAGAACGTGCTGTAGCAGGTCTGATTATTCGGGTTTACATCACCCCCGGGGGTCGGCACAAAAGCGTCCCACCAGTAGACGTGCCCGAATTCATGAGCAAGCGCGGCGAGAACGGCTAGCGTGCTGGAATCGTGTACGACGTTGCCGAATTCCGGTGGCTGCAACGGGGGAGCAAAGGATGGAGGCCAATGGAACAGGTAACGCAGACGCTGCGTCTCATAGACGCTCAACAGGGGCGCTTGTCCTCGTTGCCATAATTGCTGAGAGATTGCAATGTACCGGCGCGGCGTCTGATTGGGCGGAATTTGCGGCGGGTGCTCGCGAAAACCCCAGGAAAAATCGACCACGTCCGTCACGCTGCAGGTTGTCGGGCAGATGTTCTGAACAATAAACACGCCATCCAAACCGCACAGCTCCTGCTGGAAAAAAGCAGGGGCGGCATTGTAGGCTGCGATTATATCGTTGGAGAACGGCTGCACATTGTAAACGCTCGGGCCCGAGGGTGGCTGGTAGTTGCTCGTTTGTTGCGGGTTAAAATTTGGGGAAAGAAAAAAACCTTTTGTTGTACGAACGTTGTCGCGTCCATTTGACAGGTCGGCGTCGCGACGGCCGTCCGGAATGGCGCCACAGTCGTTGTTGGCGCGCACGAGGCGCCGATAACCAGGAGCAGACCCAAACACAGGATAAAAGCTGTAAATTTCATTTAACGTTCTCCCGTGACCTGCGGCCGGTTGCCGTCTGATGCCCGCGATCGGCGATGTGCGCGCTTGAGTGGAGACCGCCGCCAGCTTATCACCGGATCGGCATCGCTCACAGCGTTTTCAGAGGAGGAACAAACGCAACTCGCGCCAACCACCCGTCCATCGTGCGCGGTCGGGGGAGAATGCCATAAAAACAGTATATGTTGGTATGTGGCATGTATCGAAATGCCGGCGCCATTGTTAATTCAGAAGTGTTGAACGGGACTGAAAAACATCAAAATGCGCGGACGCCGGACGGGATGGGCGCGCCGCGGTCGAGGGCGGCGCGGGCGGCGTCGACGCGGGCGGGGCTCGTCGAGCGTGCCGAGCGCCTGGAAGATCGCGCTGGCCTGGTCGAGAATGGCGCGCCGTCCGCGGTGTCGCCGGCGGCTCTGGCGCAGACGCGGCGCGGGTCACCATCGCCCGCGCGAGATCGTTGCGCGCGCCGATGCGCCCGAGAATGCCCATCGCGGTCTCGACGATCGCTCGGCCTCGAGCGGGCTGTCGGGCGCCAGGTATTCGCCCATCAGCCAGTGCGCGATGCCCTCGTAATGGAGATAGCCGGTGCCCGGCTGGTCTGCAGCACGCTTTCGATCAACGGCCGCGCGGCGGCGCGGTCGCCGCGGCGGAGATAGCCCTCGGCGAGCCACACGGCGACCGCGCATGGGTATAGCGCAGGCGAGAATTCTCGAACCAGGCGACGGCCTCGCTGAGATCGGCTATGCCGTCATCGAGCCGGCCGGCCTTGATTTCCCCATATCCGCGCACGGCCTTTGCCATCGCGGCGTCGAACGGCAGCGGGCCGAGCGCCAGGGCCTCGTTGCAGCATTGCATGCCGCGTTCGGGGTCGCCCCGGTGAATATAGCGTCGCCCCCATGCGCCACAGAGCCGACCACCCTGAGCCGCAGATCCTCGAGCGCGGCGCCGTAATCGAGCGCGCGGCGGCAATAGTCGAGGCTCGCCTCCCACTAGCCGAGCGAGATCGCCGCCGGGCTCAGATGCGCAGATCGTCCGGCCCGCCCACCATAGATTGCCACGCGCCTTCGAAGCTGGCGAGCGCGCGCTCTCCCGCCTCGATCGCCTCGCGCAGCCGGCCGGTGATCAGGTAGACCTGGGCCAAGACAGGATTCGGCGAACGCCTTGATTTCGTCCAGACCGGCGGCCGCTGCGAGCGTCGCCGCCTCGTTGCAATGGTCGATCGCGATATCGGGCGGGCCGCCCGTCAGGCTGTGCAAAAACCCGCGCCAATAATGCCAGGTGGCGCGGCGGCGCGGGTCGGCCGTCTCGTCGACGAGGCCGCGGATTTGGTCGAGCGCCTCGGATGTGCTCGGCGTGCCGGCCGAGGGCGAACTTGACCTCGGCCTGCTTGATCACGGCGTCGATGCGGCGCAGCCGGTTCGGCTCGGTGTCGGGCAGACCGATCGAGCCGGCGCAGCGCGTCGTCGAAATAGGCCAACGCCTCGTTGTTGGCCCAGCGGCGCTGCGATTTTTCGGCCGCGAGGATCGCGTAATCGACCGCCTTTTCGGCCTCGTCGCTGCGGCCGAAATGAAGCGCCAGCAGCTCGGCCACCTCGTCGCGCGCGGCCGCGATAGAGCTCTTCGAGGGCGTGTCCGACGGCGCCGTGGTGGGCGCGGCGATGCCGCTCGAGCAGGCTGCCATACGCCGTCTCCTGCGTCAGCGCATGGCGAAAGACGTAGACCGACCCCTCGCGCTTCGACGCGCTCGTAGACGAATTCGAGCCGGGTCGAGCTCGCGCAGCAGGTCTTCGGCCGGTCCGCGGCCCCTGCCAAACCGCGCTCAGCAGGCGCAACGGAAATTCCCGGCCGATGACAGCGGCGGTCTGCAGAAGCCGCTTCGGCTCGCTCGGGCAGCCGGTCGATCCTCGCCATCACGACATCGTGGATCGTGTCCGGCACCATCAGGCCGATGCGCAGGTCCTTGCGCCTCGCCCGGCGTGCAGGGCCAGCTGCTCGAGGAAGAGCGGATTGCCGTCCGCCTTGGCGACGATTTCCTGGGTGACCAGGTCGATCAGATCGCTCGACCCGCAGCACCGAGCGGACCATCGTCCATGCTGTCGTCGCGCGACAATGGCTGCAGCGGGAATCTGCGCCGGCATAGGATTTGTCGATCCATGGCGGCCGGTAGCCGGGCCGATAGGTCGCCAGCAGCAGGATGCGGGCGTCGCCGAAACTTTTCTGCCAGAAAACCGAGGAATTCGTCCGAAATCTTGTCGACCCAATGCAGGTCCTCGAGCACCAGGATCAGCGGCCGGCGGCTGACTGGCCTTGAGGCAGAGCTGGCGGAGAGATTTCGAAAGCCTTGTTTTTGACGGCTTCGGGGTTGGCAAGCGCCGGTGACGCGCGCCGGTATCCTTGATGCCCAGCAGGTGCAGCAGCACCGCGGCCGCCCTCGTCCGGGTCCATCCCGACTTCGCGCAGCCCGGCGCGGACCTTTTCGGCGATCACCTCGGGCGGGTCGGTCTCGGCGATCCCGCAATTGCTGCGCAGCATGTCGAGGACGAGCATGTACGGGATCGCGGTGCCGTAGGACAGACACCGGCCCTCGACCCAGGTTGCCCGCCCGTCGCCGAGCTGCCGGCGGAACTCGGCGAGCAGCCGGGACTTGCCGATGCCGGGCTCGCCGACGAGGCCGACCGCCTGGCCGCGCCCGTTTTCGACCTGCCGGAGAAAATCGTTCAAGACGGCGAGATCGGTCTCGCGGTCGACGAAGACCGTGCGTGCGCGAGCGACGCCGCGTCGTCGGAGGCGAGCGCGATGCGACACGCCGAGCAGCCGAAAGGCGGTGATCGGATCGGCCTTGCCTTTGAGGACGAGCGGGCCGACCGGTTCGACGCGAGCATAGCTCTGCGCCAGTCGTAAGTCGCGTCGCTCAGCAGAATCGTCCCCGGCTCGGCGGCTTGCTGGAGCCGGGCCGCGACATTGGCGGTGTCGCCGATAGCCGTATGGTCCATCGACAAATTGTCGGCGACTGGGCCGAACACGACCGGGCCCCGAGTGGATGCCGATCCGCACCGGCAGCTCCAAAGACCGGCGACCCGGCCGGATCCGCGGTCGCGCCGAGCGCCCGCTGAATCGCCAGGGCGGCGAGCAGCGCGCGCTGGACATGGTCTTCCTGCGTCAGCGGGGCGCCGAACAGCGCCATGAAACCGTCGCCGGTAAATTGCGGCGCGGTGCCTCCATAGCGATCCACCTCGGCAAGGCTGGCGCCAGAAACGCGTGGACGAGGTCGCGCATCGCCTCGGCCCCGAGCCGTTCGGTCAGGGGGGTAGAGCCGACGATGTCGCAAAACAGGACCGTGACCTGTTTCATTTCGCCGGGAAGGGCGCCCGGCACCCTGGCGGGCTGGGGCCGCGTCTGGTAGGCTCCGGGCGCGGCGGCTTCGTGCAGGCCCGGCCCGGTCCAGCGGCGCGCCGCAATGGCCGCAGAACCGGTATTCGGCGAGGGTTGCCGGCGCCGCATGACGGACAGGCCGAGCCCAGCGCCGCGCCGCATTGCCCGCAGAACTTCATTCCGTCCGGGCTGTCGGCGCCGCAACGAGGGCACCTCATACGGGCCTCCGGACCTTTCGCGCGCGCTGCGTGCCTAAGCGATTTGCTGCGTGGTTCAGCGATTTAATGATAATCGCTGCTTGACAATAACCGCCGCGTCCCCGGAGTTGCAAGTTTCTCGGGTTGCGGGAGGTCGGCCGAAGCGACAATTGCGACAATTGCCGCCCCTCGTCGACCCTGCGGGCTTTCCCACGCTGCCGAGCGCCGCCCCGAAATGGTGCAAGCCTGGCAAAAAGGCCGCTGGCGACGCCGCCAACGGCCTTTTGTGAATTTGGCTCCCCGGGCCGGACTCGAACCAGCGACAAGGCGGTTAACAGCCGCCTGCTCTACCAACTGAGCTACCGGGGATCAGAGGCCCTGACGGGCCGGTGCGATCACCCCTGGAGGCCGGAAGCGGAATCGAACCGCTGTACGAGGATTTGCAGTCCTCTGCATAACCACTCTGCCATCCGGCCGGCGCGGCATCATATAGGCGCGCGCCGCCGCCGGGGTCAAGTGCCGCCGGTTTCGGTTTCCCGCGCAGTTCCCGGAAGAGTAGCGGCGGCGGGGCGCCGGCGCCGGGTTCTCGCCGACCCGCGCATCGGCCGGCGCCGGGGGTCAACCTCGCGATCAGCCGGCAAAGCGGGCGACATGGCCGGCAAAGGCGTCGGCCTGCTCGATTTCGGGGTGGTGACCGGCGCCCGGGATCAATTCGAACCGGGCGCCCGGGATCATCCCGGCGTAGGCGCGGCCGTAATCCGGGGTGACGACGCGGTCGCTCTCGCCCCACAACAACAGGGTCGGCACGTCGATGCGCCCGAGCCACCGCGGCAATTGCGGGTTGTACATGTAGGGGTGCCAGGCATAGAGGCACAGCGCTTCGCGGTTGCGGGCGTGGGTGACCAGCGCCTCGTCCGACATCGCGTTGTAGTCGGGGGCGAAGCGGTCGGGGTCGTGCCAGCTGCGCTGCCGCACTTCGTCCGGCGATTTGTTAAAGATGTCGAGAATGTCCGGCGTCTCGCGATCGCTGATCTTGATGCCGACGGGATCGACGAGGATCAGCCGGTCGATGCGATGGGTAGAGGCGGCCGCGATCTCGGCCGCGAGCCAGCCGCCGAACGAAAAGCCCAACAGGGTGACCTTGTCCTCCGCCAGTTCCGTGAGCGCGGCAAGATAGAGATGGACGAGGTCGTAGACCGTGTCGAAATCCTGCGGCCGCGGCGAGTTGCCAAAGCCCGGCGAGGACGGCGCCACAACCTCGCCATGCCGCGCGAGCCGGTCGATGAACGGCGCCGCCGCATCGACGGTGTCAAATCCGTGCAATACCACTATCGGGTGCCCGGCGCCGCGGCGCACCACTTCAAGCTCGATCCCCTGCACTCTCAGCCGGTCGCCGGCCATCCCACTCGTCATCACGATCCCTTTTCCATCCGAGCCGTCGAGCCACTTATCGGAGCACGCGCGGAGTTATAGCCCGGCCGATCATCGCCCGGAAACCATTGTCGCCGCGGTGATTTGGCGCCGCGCCCCTGGAAGCGGGCGGTCGGAAGACTACATTCTGCGGCGACCGGATAACGGCTCGGGCGCGGCCAGGCGAGGTGGCGGCGGACGATCATCCGGGACCCGCTGTTCGACCCGTTGCCGACGGGCCGCTTGCCGCAAAGGCTCCGATGTTCGCAATGTCACGCCTGCCCCATCTGGCCGCAAGGACGGCTGCCGTCGTTCTGATCTCGTTTAGTCTTTACGGCTGCGACAGCGCCGGGGCCGGGGCCGCCGCGTCGGCGCCGGGCGACCCGGCCGATTTTGGCTTGCTGCAGGATGTCGCGCGGGTCGTGCAGCGCAGCTATGTCGAGCCGGTCGCCGGCGACGAGCTGACCAAGGACGCCTTAAAGGGCATGCTGACGCGACTTGACCCGCATTCCGACTATATGGACACCGATCAGTATCAGCAGATGACCGCGGTCACCCGCGGCCAGTTCGGCGGGATCGGCATCGAGCTGACCCTCGAAGGCAAGGTGCCGGAGGTGATTTCGCCGATCGACGGCACCCCCGCGGCCGGCGCCGGCATCGAGCCCGGCGACCGGATCGTAAAGATCGACGGGCTGGCGACCACGGGCATGGATGTCGAGTCGGTCGTCAAGCGGCTGCGCGGCGCGCCCGGCTCACGGGTTGTCCTTGAGATTGCCCGCAGCCGATCGGCCGCCCTTCGATGTGCCGCTGACCCGCAGCATCATTCATGTCGACTCGGTAAAATCGGTGCTGAGGGGCGACAAGATCGGCTATGCGCGGATCACGACCTTTACCGAGAACACCGCGACCGAGCTTGCCGACGCGATCGCCAAGATGAAGGCGCAGGCGCATGGGCGGCTCAACGGTTTCGTCCTCGATCTGCGCAACGACCCGGGCGGACTGCTCGATGCGGCGGTCGACGTGACCGGCGAGTTCGTCGACGGCGGCGTCGTGGTGACCACCAAAGGCCGCAACCGCGACGACGACCGGGTCTATCGCGCGCCGGTCGCCGGCAACCTGATCCCCGGCGTCCCGATGGTCGTGCTGATCAACAGCGCCTCGGCTTCGGCGGCCGAGATCGTCGCCGGCGCGCTGCAGGACGACCATCGCGCGACGGTGATGGGCACCCGCAGCTTTGGCAAGGGCTCGGTGCAGACGATCATCCCGATCGAGGGGCACGGCGCCTTGCGGCTGACGACCGCACTCTACTACACGCCGTCGGGGCGCTCGATCCAGGGCCAGGGCATCAGTCCCGACATCGTCGTCACCTTGCCCAAGAGCGAGCAGGTCGCCAACGCCGTCCTCAGCCATGAGAGCGATCTTTACGGAGCGCTGAAGAACACCGGCTCGCTCAACGGCCGGGCCGGGGCGGCGGCCTCGCTTCCGAGAGCGGCGGCGATACCGCCGAGCACCCGATCAAGCCGTTGATCATCGGGACGACCAAGGACGCGCAGCTGGGCTCGGCGGTCGACTATCTGCAGCGCGCGGTGCGGCGGCGAGGCCGGGGCCCACCGCGGCTGAGCGCCGCTCGGCCGAGGCCTCGGCGCGGCGGCGACGGCCGGGCAGGCGCCGGATCAGCGAATAGCGCAGCCCGCGGCCGAGCCAGCGCAGCAACGGTCCGATCCCGGCGAGATGGCCGTAATCGTCGAACTGGAACAGGACGAAGAGCCCGTAGGCCTTGCGTGGGTCGATCGGGCGCAACAGCCGGATCCGGACGAACATCGTGATGCCGAGATCGGAGACGTGGTTGTTGCGCAACGCCTCCTTCATCGTCGCCGTCGGCACGTCGACGACGAAATCCCCCGGCCCGTTGTCGGCGGCGCCGCCCTCTCGCAGCTGTCCGCGCCGTGGATCGTAGTTGAGGCATTTGTCGCCGAGCTGAAACGAAAAGCCGCGGCGGAACAGCAGGCGCAGCAGCCAGCGGAACTTGTTCAGCTTGCCGCGGAGCAGCGCCGTCTCCTCGGCGGAGATCTCGGCCGCGGCCTCTTCGGCGGCGCGCTTGGCGGTGCGGCGGGCGAGGATTGCCGGGTCCATCGGCCGGTATTCTGCGGGCGGGACCGCGGCGTAGCTGAAATCGGCAAGGTCCAGGGTCGTGTAGGGCGGCAGCAGCCGCGCCCGCGAATGCCAGTATCGGCGCAGGTGGTCGTAGGTCACGCTGTAGTCGTTCGCCCAGCCGCTGTCGGCGCGGCGAAACACGGCCTGGCTCGCGAACGGCAGGTAATGGTCGACGCGAAGCCGGTCGCACAATCGGCAGGCGTAGTCGACGTAATGGCGCGCCGGCCGCAACGAGACGACCCCATTCTCGTCGAGAAAGCTGTTGACGACGCTCGCCGGCGAATAGCTGCACAACAGCACCCGCGGCTTGTCGATCTGGTCGGCGGCGCGGCCGATGGCCCGCAATACCGGCGGCAGCGGCTTGGCGTCGTTGAGATTGAGGATCAGCGCGTTCGGCGTGTCGACCAATAGCAGGCTGTCGTCGTTCCACACCGGGATCGACAAGATCGAAACGCCTTCGCCGAGCGCGCGCCAGCGCAACGGCGCCGCCATCTCGGCGCGGTACCCGCGTTCGCCGAGATAGCCGAGATAGCCGCGTTCGGCGAGAGCCGGGAACAGGTAGGTCGGACCGGCGCCGAGACGCCGGATCGACGGCATGTGGAAATGATCGGGGTGCTCATGCGTCACGTAGACGTGAGCCGCCGTCGTCAGCCAGTCGAGCTCCGCCGCGCTCGGGTAATGCTGCAGCCACCAGCTGCGCCAATAGACCGAGCCGACGAGCCACGGGTCGGTCAGCAACAGCGGCCGCCCGCCCTCGCGATAGAGCGCGAGAGAGGCATGGCCGAGGGTCCGCGCCTTCAACCCGGCGGCCGGCAATAGCGGCGGCTCGCGCCTTGCCGCGCGGGCTGAAGCGCCGCCTGAAACAATGCCTACCGCCTGCTCGAGGAATGTTCCCCCGTGACGAAGCCGGCTGAAGGACCGGCCGACGAACCCGGCCTACCCCAATCTACACCTCGACCGGCGGGTGGATCGATCTTCGCGAAAACCGGCGAGATTGCCGCAAACCTTCCGATAATCTACCGTCGTCCCCGACATCGCTGCGTTGCGGGACGACAACGGAGACGGGGACGATGACGGTGACCGACGCGATCTGGCCGGCGCTCGACTACAGCCGGGTGCCGTACCGTCTCTACCACGATTCCGAAATCTACGAGCGCGAGCAGCAGCGCATCTTTCAGGGGCCGGTGTGGAATTACCTCGGCCTCGACGCCGAGATCCCCAACCCCGGCGATTTCCGCGCGACCTGGGTCGGCGAAACCCCGGTGGTCTTCAACCGCGACGAAACCGGCGCGGTGCGCGCCTTTGTCAACCGCTGCGCCCATCGCGGCGCGATGGTTCGGCGCGAGCTTGCCGGCAACGCCAAGGAGCACATCTGCATCTATCACCAATGGTGCTACGGGCTCGACGGGCATCTGACCGCGATCCCGTTCCGCCGCGGCATCCGCGGCAAGGGCGGCCTCGATGCCGGCTTCGACATGGGCGCGCACGGCCTGCGCCGGCTGCGGGTGGGCAATGTCGGCGGCGCCATCTTCGGCACCCTCGCCGAGGACGCCGAGCCGCTCCTGGATTTCCTCGGGCCGCCGATCACGGCCCAGATCGAGCGCCTCCTCGCGCGGCCGGTCCAGGTGCTCGGCTACAACCGCCAGCGCATCCACGCCAATTGGAAGCTTTACGCCGAGAACACCCGCGACAATTACCATGCGAGCCTGTTGCACGAGTTTCTCGTGACCTTCGGCCTCGACCGCTCGACCCAGAAGGGCGGTGTCACGATGGACGGCCGCCATCGCCACAACATCACCTGGGCCGAAGCCGACAGCGACACCGACGACTTCGCCCATCAGGCCTACGCCAATGCCCGCGTCCGCAACGACTACCTGTCGTTGCAGGAGCCCGATCTGGTCACCTTCCGCCGCGAGCGCGACGACAAGCTCAACCTCGCCGTCACCTCGGTGTTTCCGTCGGCGGTCTTTGTGCAGATTTCGAACAGCCTGGCGGTGCGCCACATCCGGCCGCGCGGCGTCGGCGAGTTCGAGGTGTTTCAGACGATGCTCGGCTATGCCGACGACCCGCCCGAGATGACCCGGCACCGGCTGCGCCAGGCCAATCTGGTCGGGCCGGCCGGCCTCGTCTCGATGGAGGACGGCGAGGCGATCGAGATCGCCCATCGCGCGACAAAACCCGACCCCGAGCGCAGCTCGGTCATCGAGCTGGGCGGCGGCGGGGTGATTTCCGACCGCGACTACCGCGTCACCGACGTGCCGCTGCGCGGCTTCTGGTCGTATTACGCCGAATTGCTGGGCATCGAGCCCGCCGGAGCGGTGCGGTGAATGCCGACCGCGCCCTGGTCTGCGAGCTGCTCGCCGAGTACGGCGCCTTGCTCGACATGGCGAAGTACGACGAATGGCTCGGCCTGTTCGCCGCCGAGTGCCGCTACAACGTCATGCCGCGCGAGAATTTCGAGCAGGGCCTGCCGGTCGGGCTGATCTATTGCGACAGCCGCGCCATGCTCGAAGACCGCATCATGGCGTTGCGCGAGGCCAACAAATACAACATCCACAATGACCGCCACCTGATCGGCCTGCCGCGCCTGACCGGCGCCGACGGGCTGTCGGTCGAAACGCCGTTCGCGGTCTACCAGACCGACCAGGAGGGCGCCACCCGCCTCTTCGCCACCGGCCTCTACCGCGACCGGCTGGAGTCTCGCGGGCGGCGGCCTAAAAATCCGCGACAAGCTCGTCCTGCTCGACACCTTCGCCGTCCCGACCCTGCTGGCGACGCCGCTGTAGCGGAGTGTCGCGAGGCCGGCAAATTTCACCCGCCATCCCGGCGCAGGCCGGGACGGGGATGTACGGTGGCAAAACGCTGTAAGCGCCGCAATCACCTTATGGGGCATCTCGGTAGTCGCTAACTAACCGCGCTGTCGTCGCCGAAGAGGGTCAGGATCAGCTCCCGGCGGTGCGGCGAGGCGCGGTGCTCGAACAAAAAGATCCCCTGCCAGACGCCGAGCTGCATGCGTCCCTCGGCGACCGGGATCGTCAGCTGGGTCTGGGTCAGCATGCTCTTGATGTGCGCCGGCATGTCGTCCGGCCCTTCGTCGTTGTGACGGTAGAGCGCCATGTCCTCGGGGACGATCCGGCGCAGAAAGGCGTCGAGGTCGCGCCGCACGTCGGGTGACGCGTTCTCCTGGATCAACAGCGAGGCCGAGGTGTGCGGGATGTACACGTTCAGCAGCCCGCAGGCGATGCCCTGATCTTCGACCCAATGCGCGATACCTCGGCCGTGATCTCCTTGATCTCGCGCGGTTGGGTGTCGAGGGTCAGTCGGGTCTGGGCGATGCGCATGGCCAATCTATCAGCAGATAGGCCGCGCGCGGCCGCGGCAACCGCGGCCATGGCCTGCGAGCCCGGCGGCAGGCGTATAGAGCGCGGCTGCGGCATCGCGGAAACGCAGGATTCGACCGATGCAGAACACGCGGCTCTCGGCCCTCGATTTCGATCTCGGCCCGGAGATCGACATGCTGCGCGCGAGCGTGCGCGACTTCGCCGAGGACAAGCATCGCGCCGCTCGCCGCCGAGATCGACCGCGCCGACCGCTTCCCGATCGAGCTGTGGCCGCAGATGGGGGCGCTCGGCCTGCACGGCATCACCGTCGAGGAGGAATATGGCGGCGCCGGGATGGGCTATCTCGCCCATTGCGTGGCGATGGAGGAGGTGAGCCGCGCCTCGGCCTCGGTCGGCCTCAGCTACGGCGCGCATTCGAACCTCTGCGTCAACCAGATCCGCCGCAACGGCAGCGACGCGCAAAAGCAGAAATACCTGCCGAAGCTGATCTCCGGCGAGCATGTCGGCGCGCTTGGCGATGAGCGAGCCCGAAGCAGGCTCGGATGTCGTCTCGATGCGGCTGCGCGCCGACAAAAAAGGCGACCATTGGGTGCTGAACGGCACCAAGCTGTGGATCACCAACGGCCATTACGCCGACACCCTCGTCGTCTACGCCAAGACCCGGCCCGAGGCGGGCGCGCGCGGCATCACCGCGTTTCTGATCGAAAAGGGTTTTGCCGGCTTTCGCCCGGCGCAAAAGCTCGACAAGCTCGGCATGCGCGGCTCGCCGACCTCGGAGCTGGTGTTCGAGGAGTGCGAGGTGCCCGAGGAAAACGTGCTCGGCGCCGAGGGCGAGGGCGTGCGGGTCTTGATGAGCGGGCTCGACTACGAGCGCGCGATCCTCGCCGCCGGGCCGCTCGGCATCATGCAGGCCTGCCTCGACCTCGTCGTCCCCTACATCCACGACCGCCGGCAATTCGGCCAGCCGATCGGCGAGTTCCAGCTGATCCAGGCCAAAGTCGCCGACATGTACACCGGCATGAACGCCTGCAAAGCCTATGTCTATGCCGTGGCGCGGGCCTGCGACCATGGCCGGACGACGCGCAAGGACGCCGCCGGCGCCATCCTCTACGCCGCCGAAAAGGCGACCGCGATGGCATTGGACGCGGTGCAGATTTTGGGCGGCAACGGCTATATCAACGAGTTCCCGGCCGGGCCGGCTGTTGCGCGACGCCAAGCTCTACGAGATCGGCGCCGGCACCTCCGAAATCCGCCGCATGCTGATCGGCCGCGAAATATTTGAGGAGACGGCTTAGGTTGACACGCGGCTTGCGGTCTCCAATGCTGTCGCTATGGCTGAGACGGTCACCCTCGAATTTCTCGGCAGGCAGTTCGAACGCGTTTTCGCCGAATTGGCTGCGATCCGCGACGAGCAGAGTGCGACCCGCGGGGACCTGACCGTCCTGACCAGCATTGTTTTCCGCCACGATGCGACGCTGAACGGCATCCTCGATCAATTGCACGCGTTGACCGCGCAGCATAACCGCTTCGACATCCGGCTGCGCCGCCTCGAGGAACAGCAGGCGAACCCGTGAGCTGCGTGACATGCGCCGGCTGATTTCGTCGGGGTCGCCGTTCGAGGCGGCGGCCGGATACAGCCGGGCGGTCGTCGACGGCGAATGGGTGTTTGTCGCCGGCACGACCGGGTTCGACTATGCGCAAATGACGATCGCCGCCGACCCGGCCGAGCAGGCGCGGCAGGCGTTGCGCAACATCGAAGCCGCACTCTCCGAGGCCGGCGCCGGCCTCGCCGACGTCGTGCGGGTGCGCTATTACCTTCCCGATCTCGCCGATTGGCCAAAAATTATCCCGGTTCTGGGCGAAGTCTTTGGCGCGATCCGCCCGGCGGCGACGGCGCTGGTCTGCGGCCTCGTCGACCCGCGCATGAAGATCGAGATCGAGGTGACGGCGAAGCGCCGCGCGGGGCATTAAGGCCGCTCGCATCCGGACCCGCAGACCTGCTCCCTCACCGGCCCTGCTCCCTGCAATAGTCGATCGCCGGAGTTGATCGCCGGTCAAACCAAAGCTGACCGACCGGCCCGCGGCCGCGTCCGGCAGCCCCGCCGTGCTTGCCTGCCGTATTTCTAGGCATCCTTTCGGAACGTTGCCGCCGCCGCCATTGTTTTGCCCAAGTCAAGGTCGTGGAGGACACAACCGTGGGTGCTATCCTGCTGTGGCTGCTGGGCATACCGATCCCGATCATCATCATCCTGCTGTTGCTGTGGCATTAGGCGGACCGAGGAGGTTGGTCATGGAAAGCACATCCCTAAGAGTGGGCGACGAGCGGCTCGTGGCGGCCGGGTTGGTGCCCGTCGCGGCCGAAAGCCCGGTTTCGGCGGTATCGTGGGCGGCGATCATCGGCGGCGCATTCGCCATCGCGGCGATCGGCCTGATCCTGCTCGCTCTCGGCGCGGGCCTCGGATTCGCCTCGGTGTCGCCATGGTCCGGTTCCGGCGCGTCGGCGACGACGTTCACGGTCGCCGCGGCGATCTGGCTGCTCGTCGTGCAGTGGCTGTCGGCGGCGTTCGGCGGCTATCTGACCGGCCGCCTGCGCACCAAATGGGTGTCGGTGCACAGCGACGAAATCTATTTCCGCGACACCGCGCACGGCTTTTTGGCGTGGGCGGTGGCGGCGGTGATCACCGCGGCGGTGCTGGCCTCGGCAACCTCGTCGGTGATCGGCGGGGCGGCGCGCGTTGTCGGCACGGCGGCGCAATCCGCGGCGCCGGGATCGACCGCGAACGCCGCTTCGGGCTCGCCGGCGCTCGATCCGACGGCGTATCTGGTCAACGAGCTGTTCCGCAGCGACCACCCCGACCTCAGCGCCAGCCTGCCGGCAGCGCGCGCCGAGGCGACGCCGATCATCGTCCGCGGTTTAAGCGAAGGCGGCATGCCGGCCGCGGACAAGGCCTATCTGACCCGAGCTCGTCACCGCCCGCACCGGCCTCGGCCAGCCCGACGCCGCCAAACGGGTCGACGATGTCGACGGCCAGGTCAAAGCCGCGTGGCTGAAGGCGCACGAAGCCATCGACCAGGGGCGCAAGGCGGCCTCTTACCTGTCGTTCTTCACCGCCTTCTCGATGATCGTCGGCGCCTTTATCGCGGCGGTCGCGGCGACCGTCGCCGGCCATCGCCGGGACGAGATGTTGGCGCGCCGCTGACCGGGTCATCGGCCGCCGGTCGTCGGCCGATGCGCGGAAGAGCGGGTGTTCAGGGCAAAAGCCCGGGAACCCCGCGATAAAGATCGGCGAGCGGGAGATCGAGCCCGACCGTGTCGAGTTGGAGCCGATCGCGTTCGCCGACCGCCGTCGTAGCCCAAATGTCCCCGGTCGCGGCGATAGACCGTCGCGCCCACCCGCTCGGTCTCGACGTAGAGGATTTCCCGCAAGCTCGCGATACGCTGATAGCTCGGCAGTTTGATGAAAACATCGTCGCGGTCGGTCGACGGGAGACAGCACCTCGACGATCAGCAGCGGCTCGGAGACGATCCCGCGACGATCGCGGTCGAGGGGCTCGCAGCTGACCGTCAAATCGGTTTCAAAATGATCGCGACCGCCGACCCCCATCGGAGCAATCCCGGCCTGCGGACGGACAGAGCACTCGGGACGGTTGAGCGAAGCGAGGCTGTAGATTTCGCCGGAAAGCCTGCCGGCGATGACCTGGTGCGCGACCGCCGGCGGCGCCATCGCGACGATGACGCCGTCGAACAGCTGGTAATGGCGCTGGTCGTTCGGACAGGCGTCGAGGAACTCCTCGACCGTCAGCAATTTGTAGGCCGGCTCCATGCCTCAATTTAGCGCTTCCGACATGGGCTTTCCAGACGGACGGTCACTCCGCATCTTCCTCGGCCAGCACCTCGGCGAAGAGGGTGCGGTCGATGTTGCCGCCGGTCTGGATCACCGCGACCCGCTTGCCGCGCAGCCGGTCGCGCTCCTGCAACGCGGCGGCCAACGCGGCGGCGCCCGCCCCCTCGGCGAGGTTGTGGGTGTCGGCGAAGAGGATGCGCATCGCCCGGCGGATTTCGGCCTCCGACACGGTGACGATGCGCGCCGCCCATCGGCGGATGATGTCGAGTGCGGCCGGGTCGGGCACGCGCACCGCGAGCCCGTCGGCGATCGTCTCGGCGGAGTTGGTGGCGACCGGCCGGCCGGCGGCGACCGACAGCGCGTAGGCCGGCGCCTCGGCGGCGACGACGCCGACGATCTCGGCCGTATGGCCCAGCGCCTCGCGCGCGGCGATGACCGCGGAAATGCCGCTGCCGAGCCCGATCGGGACGTAGACCGTGTCGAGATCGGGCACCGCGCGGAACAGCTCGAGCCCATAGCTCGCCACGCCGCGCACCAGGAGCGGGTCATACGAGCGCACGAGGTGCAGCTTTTCGCGCTCGGCGAGGCCGATCGCGTATTCATAAGCCGCCTGGAAATCGTGGCCTTCTTCGACCAGCCGCGCGCCAAAGGCCGCCATCGCGCGGTTCTTCTCGACGCTGTTGCCATGCGGCACGACGATCGTCGCGGCAAGGCCGAGGCGCGGGCGCGGCATAGGCGATGCTCTGCCCGTGATTGCCGCGGGTCGCGGTCACCACACCCGAAGTCTGCGGCTCGCGGCGTCTCAGATCGTCGAGATAAACCAGCCCGCCGCGCAATTTGAAGGCGCCGATCGGGGTGTGGTTTTCGTGCTTGACCCACAATTCGGCGCCGACCCGGCGCGACAGCAGCGGCCAGCAATATTGCGGCGTCGGCGGCACCACCCGACGCACCAGCTCCGCCGCCGCCTCAAGGGTCGCGAGATCATCCATGCCCGCCATTCGCCCCGGTTTCCCGCACCGGGTCAAGTACCGCCCGCACCAGCACGCGCCATCTCACTGGTGCAGGAATCGCGGCAACCGGGCAGCACCCTTCGCGTTATTTATCGCGGGACCAGGCGCATCGACCCGCCGCTCCTCGCCGAATTTTAGAAATTCACCGGCATTTATGAGCAGATTGGGCCGCTTGGCGGCCGGGCAGCGAGCAAGCTCACAGTAAGCCTCTGCCTCCGACTGACGGCCCCGGTCGGGGCTGGAATCTCGTCCGGCGCGCCCATAACGGCAAGAATTAGGAGAATTGACGATGGCTTTTAAGGTAGGCGAGATAGTTCATCCAAGGAGTTGGGATTTCTTAAAAAGTCGATGGCGGCGTTGGCCCATTTATTCGCAGCTTCGTTCGACATTATAAGGTCTTGAAATCGAACCATCGACAAGTCTCCCTCGGGCGCTTTATGAGCGCAGGCCCGCGCATGCTGCGTGGTAGGAGGAGCAGGAATTGGGTGACGTGGGGTCAACGTACAAAATGCACGATTTTCGCGCACAAATAGCATTTTCATGCGTCACGTGTTGCCATTTTCAGCTTGTTTTTATGGTGGTCGGCGACACATTATCCCGTCACCCCCCCGGTGAAAACGAGCGCGATGCAGATTTTAGAGAGGGAGAATATCCATGACCGCAAAGGTTCGCTTAAATCTTCAGGTCTCCGCACAACTCAATTCCGACCTGGAGGAAATGGCCGATAGCACCGGCAGCAACCGGACGGAGGTCATTCGGCAGGCGCTCGCGCTGATGAAAATCGCCCACCAGGCGCGGCGCGAGGGTCGGCACCTTGGGCTCGTGTCCGATCCCTCAAAACTAGACACGGAGCTAGTCGGCATCCTATGACCGGCTGATGCCGAACCAGGTTAATCTCGATGGGGTCGTCCCGCGCGGCGACGTGACGCTCGGGCGCGAGGAGCATCCTGACGAGAGGACTGTCAGGCTCAGGCAAGAAATCAGGGCTGCAATTATAGACCACTGCAAAGATGTGGCTATTTTTGCGGCCCTGTACATTTTTCTTATCGTCATGGTGGTAGTCTGCCTGTACTTCATTTTGTTTGCCAAAGCCGTGCCGCCGGAAACTCAAAGATGGTCGCAATCGCTTTTGGCAGCCATCTTGAGCGGAACGGTTTCGTTCATGGTTGGTAGGAAAATCGGGAAGTAGGCGAACCGGTCAGCCACTTTCCAGAATCGCCTACTATGCGTTTTCATCGGCTGCGCAGACCATGCGCCGCGGCGCATTCCGAGGAAGGATGCCGCGGCGGCGGTAAAATTGCCAAATTTGAGGTGTAGAGCCGCGCTTCGCAGAGGGCGGCGAGAGGGGCGGGGGTGTCGTCGGGGAGGTCGGATTGTCGGCGATCGGAGGCGGGCGGGAGGCGGCGCCGGATCGGGGACGGTCCGTCCAATCGGCGGGATTCGATGTCGCTGCCCAATTCCCGGTTCGAGCGATTCAATTCCCGGTTCGGAAAATGTAATTCGCGATTAGGGCCGCCAAAATTCCCGTTTGCGTGCGCTACGGGAACTCGCTCGCAAAGAATTGATATAGCGGGGTATTTTGACGACGAGATCGAGCAGGAGAGGCGAAATTGCCGTATATTTCCCGGCGAACCGGGAATTCGGCCAAAGCCCCGCCCGGGCATCGCCGTGATCCGATGACCGCGGCGGGATGGATTGCCGACGGCGTGCGGGTTGGCCGGCCGCTTGTTCGGGAGCGCCGTCAGGGCGCAATATCGGCGGCGCGACAATGTCTCCACCAACCAAGGAAAGCCGATGGCCGAAAGCGAGCTGTATCAAAAGGGAGCGGCGATGCGGCGCCGGCTGATGGGCGACGCGGCGGTCGAACGCTCGGCGCGCGAGACCTACAGCGACCCGGTCATGAAGAAGTTTATCGACGTCGCCACCGAGACCGTGTTCGGCGCGCTGTGGACGCGGCCCGGCCTCGACCTGAAGACCCGGGCCCTGATCTGTGTGATCTCCGACACCACCACCGGGCGCGAACCCGAGCTGGCGTTGCATCTGCGCATGGCGTTGCGCCAGGGGTGGAGCGAGGAGGAATTGACCGAGGCATTGCTGCACCTCTCGGGCTATGTCGGGGTGCCGATCATCCGCGAATCGATGATGGTGGCAAGCAGGGTCTTTGCCGAGCATCGCGCCGAGCAGGCGTCGGAGAAGGCCGCGGGTTGACCAGGCACATCCTGGTGATCCCGTCCTGGTATTCGGACGGGCGCGGATCGGGCGGAGGGTATTTTCGCGACCAGGCGCTGGCGCTCAAGGCCGCGGGATATCGGGTGGCGATTTTGGCGCCCGCCATTCACACCTTGCGCGACCTGCGCGCCGGCCGGGCCGGGCTGGGGCAGGCCGGCGCGGCCGGGCACGGCAAAGGTGAGCGTCGAATATGACGGCGTCCCGGTCTACCGGCGCAACGAATTTACCGCGCTGCCGCGCCTTCCCTATCGCAACCCGCTGGCCTGGACGGTCTGCGGGATGAAATTGGTCAAGCAATACATGGACGAAAACGGCCGCCCCGATCTGGTTCACGCACATTGCTGTCTGAATGCCGGAGTTTTGGCATTGGCGGTAAACAAACGCTACGGCATCCCCTTTGTCGTCACCGAGCACAGCCGCGGTTTCCGCCAAGGGCGGCCGCGCTGGTGGGAACGCGATTTGGTCAGGCGGGTGACCAGAAGGGCGAGCCGGTGCCTCGCCGTCAGTCCCTATCTTGCCGACTTGCTGCGCCAACAGTATCCGGCGTCGACATGGCAATATTTGCCGAATGTCCTCGGCGAGGCGTTTCTGATGGCGAGGCCCCCGGTCGGGACGCCCTCTGTCGCGACGCCCTCGGCCGGGATACCCGCCGAAGATCGCCCGTTTGTGTTTCTTTGCGTCGCCCGGCTGTCGCCCGAGAAAGGGCATGCGCTGCTGATCGAAGCCTTTGCCGAGCGCGTTCGGCGGCAACGCAAAGGTGCGCTTGCGGCTGGTCGGCGACGGACCGTCGCTGGCCGCCCTCGAAGCAGCTGAGCCGCCGGCTCGGGGTCGCGGCCCAGCTCGACTTCGCCGGCGCGCTCCCCGCCGAGCAGGTGCGCGCGGAAATGGAAGCCGCGGACGGGTTTGTGCTCGCCAGCAATACCGAAACCTTTGGCGTCGTCGTCATCGAAGCCCTCGCCTGCGGCCTTCCCGTCGTCAGCACCGCCAGCGGCGGCCCGGATCATCTGGTCAGCTCGGCGAACGGCATCCTGGTTCCTCCGCGCGGACGGGCCGGCGCTGAGGGACGCGCTGCTGCAGATGCGGCGGCAAGCTTCGAGCTATGATCGGGCCGCGATCCGCGCCGCGGTGATCCGCGCATATGGCCCCGACGCCTTCGCCCGCCAGTTCGCGGCGGTCGTGTCCGGGTCGATCCCGCACGCCGCCGCCTCTTAAACCCCACCAGGTTTGTGCGATGTTGATCCTCAGTGTGCACAGCGGCCCGCATGATTCGTCGGCGGCGCTGTTCGACGACTACCGGCTGCTTGCCGCGGTCGCCGAAGAGCGGCTGAACCGCGTCAAAACTTCCGGCGGGTTCCCCACGCAGTCGATCGCCGAGGTCCTGCGCGTCGCGGGCGTGGAGCGGCGGCATGTCGACGTGCTGGTATGCACGCGCTGCCTCTTCCAGCGGCATTATTTCCGTCACCGGCGCTCCTATGAGCGCATCCGCGAAGAGTGGCGGCGCCTCTCCGGGCGGCCAAAGATGCATGAAATCAGCCTGGTATTGCGCAAGAACCCGGGCCACACGGCCGAGGACGTTTTCAATTCCGCGGCCCTCTTGGCCGATCTGGGGTTGCGCCCGGATACGCGGGTGTTCTTTTCAAACCACCACTTCACCCACGCCCTGCCGAGCCTGTTCTTTACCGACTGGGAGGAGGCGCTGCTGTACACCGCCGACGGGGTCGGCGACCAAGTGTATTACAGCCATTATCTGCTGCACGGACGGCAGGCTCGAAAATCTCTATGGCGACGACCGCTGGCTGGCCGAAGCCGACGATGCCGGCAGCCTCGGCCTCGCTTACGGCTGCTTTACCGAGGCCTTGGGCTGGAAGATCAACCGCCACGAGGGGAAGCTGACCGGGCTTGCCGCCTATGGCGAGCCGACCTTGCTGCCCGAGATGCGGCGCCACTACACGGTCTCGGACGACGGCAGGATCGCGATGGATTTTGCCGACCACCGCGCCATGCGGGAGTGCTTTCATGCGCTGGCGCTGACCGAAACCCGCGAGAACGCCGCCGCCTCGGTGCAGGCGCTGCTCGAAGAAACCATCCGCCAGTCGGTGGGCCGCTTGCTGGAGAAGCACCGGGTGCGGCGGCTGGGCCTGGCCGGCGGGGTCTTCGCCAATGTCCGGCTCAACCGCCTGCTCGCCGAGACCCTGCCGGTGGACGAGGTGTTCGTCGTGCCGCCGATGGGCGACGACGGTCTCGTCATCGGCGGCGCGCTGCAATTTTTGCTCGAACGCGACGGGTTGCCGGCATGGCTGTCGCATCGGCATCGGCTGGCCAACGTCTACTGGGGCGGCGACCACGATGCGGCGGTCGACAAAGTCTTCGGCGCGTCGCCGGCGGTGGCGCGGGGCGACGGCGACCCGGCGGCGACGGCGGCGGAATGGCTCGCGCAAGGCCATATCGGCGCCATCTACAACGGCCGCATGGAGTACGGTCCGCGCGCCCTCGGCGCCCGCAGCATCCTCGCCAACCCCGCCGATCCCGAAATCAACCAAAAGCTGAACCAGCGGCTGAAGCGCAGCGAGTTCATGCCGTTCGCCCCGGTCGTCGCCGAGGACGACGCCGGCGCGGTGTTCGACCTCGGCGCGCGCAATCGCTATGCCGCCCGTTTCATGACGATCAGCTGCGAGGTGTCCCGCGATTGGCGCGACCGGATCCCCGGCATCGTGCATGTCGACGGCAGCGCCCGGCCGCAGATCATCCGGCGGGCCGACAATTCGTGCTATTTCGACGTTCTCGCCGCCTTCAAGGCGCGCACCGGCCTGCCGGTGCTGGTAAACACCAGCCTGAACGTCCACGAGGAGCCGATCGTCAACCGGCCCGAGGAATGCCTGAAGACCCTCGAAGAGGGCCGGGTCGATTTCGTGATCACGCCGGGATCGCTGTGGACCGGGCGGCCCTTGGCTCAGGCGCGCAGCAGCGACAGGAAATACGCCGCCGCGCCGATCTCGCCGGCCAGCGCCTGACGGCGCTGGGCCTGCTCGCAATCCTCGCCCCAGGCTTCGATCTGGAAGCTCTCGTCGAGCTGCGAGGCGGCAAAGGCTTCCGGCGCCGATCTGACCCTCGACCAGCGCCAGCGCGATGACCAGCGAGCCGCAAGCCCCGGTTGTCACATGCAATGCCGCCAGCGCGAAATCGTCGTGTCTCGGCGACCGCGGCGGCAAGCGCGCGCAGGCTCGCCGGCGGCTGGGCGATCGGGACGACCCCGGTGGTGACTTCGAGCGGCGCGTCGTAGCGCCGCACCGCCCAGTCGAGGAGCGGCTGCCACACCGCCTGCTGGCGCGCCGCCAGCTGCGGCGGTCGGGTTGCGCGGTAGCAGACGAGGTCGGTGCCGGCGTAGTCCGCGATCTGCTGCACGACCAGGGTGCGCTGCGGCGCGACCCGGTCGATCGCGGTGTTGGCGAGCTGGGTCAGCGGCATCGCGGCCGGCCGCACCTCGCGCTCCTGGGAGTTCCATTCGACGGCGATCGCCGCCGCCAATGCCGCGGTCGGCGCGATCAGGTCGCGCCTCGCCGGGGTCTTGACCGGTTTGCCGTCGAGAGCGACGCCATAGCCGCGCCCGGCCGGTGCTACCCCGGCCTGCTGGTAAAAGCGTTTCATTCCGGCAGGTCCAACCCGGCAAACGGATCCTTGACGTCGCCGGCAAAGCCGAAGAAGTCCCAGCTCTGCCGCATATGCGCCGGCAGCGGCGCCTGAACCCGCAGAATACCGCCCCGCGGGTGGGGAATCGACAGCTCGCGGGCATGCAGATGCAGCCGGCCGGCATTGGGCGCGCCCGCCAATTGCGCGCCGGCGCCGCCATATTTCGGGTCGCCGAGGATCGGCGTCGCCGATCGCGGCGCAATGCGCGCGCAGCTGGTGCGTCCGCCCGGTGACCGGCAGCAGCGCCAGCCAGCTCGCCCGCTCGCCGGCGTTGTCGACGACGCGGTAATAGGTGATTGCGGGTTTGCCCTCGTCGGGATCGGCGCGCACGCGCTCGCCGCCCCCCTGCCCAGCGCGTGGGCCGGGCTGCTTGGCGAGCGCCAGGCCGATCCGCCCCTGCGCCGGATTTGGCCGGCCGACGGCGAGGGCCCAGTAGATCTTGCGCGTCGTCTTGTCGCGAAAGGCCCGCGTCAGAAACGCCGCGGCCATGACGGTGCGGGCGATGACGAGGACGCCGCTCGTGTCCTTGTCGAGCCGGTGCACCAGCCGCGGCCGCTCGGCATGGCCAAAGCGCAACGCGTCGAGCAGCCCGTCGAGATGCCGCTCGGACCGGGTCCCGCCCTGGACCGCGAGACCGGGCGGCTTGTTGAGCACGATCAGGTCGTCGTCGCGATGCAGGATCGCTGCCTGCAGCATCGCCGCGTCGGCCGGCGACACCGGGCGGCGCGCGGACGGCATGCTTGCCGCGATCGGCGTCCAAGGGCGGGACGCGGATCGCCTGGCCCGGCCTCACCCGGTCGCCGGCTTTGGCGCGTTTGCCGTCGACCCGGATCTGGCCGGTGCGCAGCAGCTTTTCGAGCCGGCCATGGGCCAGCGCCGGATAGTGCCGCTTGAACCAGCGATCGAGGCGCAACGAGCCGTCGGCCTCGCCGACGGTGACGTTCGGTGCCGGTCATGGCGAGGAGAGGCAAATCTATCGTCATTCTGGGGCGCGGGCTGAGCCCGCGAGCCCGGAACCCATGCACGCCGGCCTGCGCCGATTACTCGTTCGCCTGTGTTCATGGGTTCCGGACCTGCCCCTACGGGGCATTCCGGAATAACAATTATTCTGTCGCGTCATGAATCCTCCTAGCCGCGCGCTGGCGCAGCTTGTCCCAGTAGTCGAGGCGCTTTTTGATCTCGCGCTCAAAGCCGCGCTCGCCCGGCTGGTAGAAATTGCGGCGCGCGGTCGCCGTCGGGGAAATAGCTTTGCCCCGAAAACCCCTCCTCGGTGGCGTGGTCGTAGACATAGCCCTTGCCATAGCCGAGATCGCGCATCAGCCGGGTCGGCGCGTTCAGGATGTGCATCGGCGGCATCAAGGAGCCGGTTTCGCGCGCCATCTGCCGCGCCTCGCCAAAAGCGGTGTAGGCGGCGTTCGATTTCGGCGCGGTCGCCAGATAGATCACGCATTGCGCGATCGCCAGCTCGCCTTCGGGCGAGCCCAGCCGGTCGTAGGTGTCCCAGGCGGCGAGCGCCTGCACCACCGCTTGCGGGTCGGCGAGCCCGATGTCCTCGACCGCGGCGCGGGTCAGGCGGCGCAGGATGTAGACCGGGTCCTCGCCGCCCGCCAGCATGCGCGCGAGCCAATAGAGGGCCGCGTCGGTATCCGAGCCGCGCAGCGATTTGTGCAACGCGCTGATCAGGTTGTAATGGCCCTCCTGCGCCTTGTCGTAGAGCGGGGCGCGCTGCTGCACCAGCCGGGCGAGCGCCCCGGGTCGAGCGGTCGGCCGGCGGGCAGCCGGGCGATCTCCTCGACGAGGTTGAGCAGAAAGCGGCCGTCGCCGTCGGCCATCGCGCGCAACGCGGTGCGCGCATCCGCGGTCAGCGGCAATTCATGGCCGAGCGCGGTCTTCGGCGCGCTGCAACAGGGTTTCGAGGTCGTCGTCGCCGAGCCGGCGCAGGACCAGACCTGGGCGCGCGACAACAGCGCGCCGATCAGCTCAAAGGACGGGTTCTCGGTCGTCGCGCCGACGAGGATCACGGTGCCGTCCTCGACGACCGGCAGAAACGCGTCCTGCTGGGCGCGGTTGAAGCGATGGATCTCGTCGACGAACAGCAATGTGCCGTGGCCCATCTCGCGGCGTTTGCGCGCCGCGTCGAACACCTTGCGCAGGTCGGCGACACCGGAAAACACCGCCGACAGCGGTTCGAATTCGAGGTCGGTGCCTTTCGCCAACAGGCGCGCGATCGTGGTCTTGCCGCAGCCCGGCGGCCCCCACAGGATCATCGACGACAGCCGCCGGCTCGCCACCATATGCCCGATCGGGCCCTTCGGCCCGAGCAGATGGTCCTGGCCGACCACCTCGCCAAGGCTTTGCGGCCGCAGCCGGTCTGCCAGCGGCCGCGGCGCCTGGTTCTCGAAGAGGGTGGTCATCCGGCGATCAGCCGGGCGACCAGAGCAATGGCCGCCCTCTCCGCCCGTCGGGGGAGAGGAGGGGACCCGTCGCGGCGTCAGCCGCAAGCCCGCGGGCTCGACCCGCGGGGACGGGGAGAGCGAGGTGGGCTTCACCCGAACTCGGGGCGACCGCCCCCCTCACCCCGCCCTCTCCCCCACAAGCGGGCTGAGCGGGATAAAAGCGAGCGCGGCAAGTGGAAACATGATCGAAGCTGGCGCGCAGGGCGGCGTCGACATCCGCCATGGTCGCGGCGATGCCGAGGGCGGCGAGCGAGGTGACGCCGTGCCCGGAAATCTCGGGGTCGATGCCGCACGGGACGATGCCGCGGTAATGGTCGAGATCGGGGTCGATGTTGATCGCGATGCCGTGATAGGTCACCCAGCGCCGCACCCGCACCCCGATCGCGGCGATCTTGGCCTCGCCGGCGCCCCGTGCGTTCGCGACCCAGATGCCGACGCGGCCCTCGCGCCGCTCGCCCGTGACGCCGAAACCCGCCAAGGTGCGGATCCCCATTCCTCCAGCTGGTGGACATGGCAGCGCACATCGCGGCCGCGCCGGGTCAGGTCGAGCATCACATAGACGACGCGCTGTCCCGGCCCGTGATAGGTGTAGCGGCCGCCGCGGCCGGTGCTGTGGACCGGAAAGCGGCCCGGCTCCAACAGCTCCTCGTCGCGGGCGCTGGTGCCGGCGGTGTAGAGCGGCGGGATGCTCGAGCAGCCAGACGAGCTCGGGCGCCGCGCCGGCGCGGATCGCCGCCACCCGGCTTTCCATCTCGTCGACGGCCTCGGCGTACGGGACGGCGGCCGGCGCTCGACGCGCCACTCGATCCCGTCCGGTCCGGCGCCTGATCTCAAGACCCATGTCGCTTGATATGGTAGCGCGGATTTGCTAATCACGCCGCCTCGCGGCGAGATGCGAGACCATCCCCCTGCCGTGCGGTCGTGGCGGAATTGGTAGACGCGCAGCGTTGAGGTCGCTGTGGGGGAAACTCCGTGGAAGTTCGAGTCTTCTCGACCGCACCAAGCCCTTGCGTTGGCCGCCAATGCGTCCGCCGCCAACAATTCGAGTTCCGGGTAAACTACATGAAGATCGTCAATTCGCTCAAATCGCTGAAAAAGCGCGACAAGAACTGCCGCATCGTGCGGCGCAAGGGCCGGGTCTACGTGATCAACAAGGCGAACCCCCGCTACAAGGCCCGCCAGGGCTGATTCTGCCCGCCGGCCGCCGCCGATGAAAATGCCGACGCCCGACGCGGCGGTATTGCAGCGGCGCGCCGAGATCGTCGAGGCGTTGCGGCGGATCGTGCCGGGCGAGGGCGTCATCGCGTCGGAGGTCGAGCGCCGCGCCTATGAGAGCGACGGGCTGACCGCCTACCGCCAGTTGCCGATGGTCGTGGTGCTGCCGTCGCGGGTCGAGGAGGTCGCGGCGGTATTGCGCTATTGCAAGGAAATGGGCGTCAAGATCGTGCCGCGCGGCGCCGGCACGTCATTGTCGGGGGGCGCCTTGCCGTTGGCCGACGGCGTCTTGCTCGGCATGGCCAAGTTCAACCGCATTCTCGACATCGACTACGACAACCGCTGCGTCGTGGCGCAGCCCGGCGTCACCAATCTGGCATTGACCCAGGCGGTCGAGCAGGCCGGGTTTTATTACGCGCCCGACCCGTCGAGCCAGATCGCCTGCACGATCGGCGGCAACGTCGCCGAGAATTCGGGCGGGGTGCATTGCCTCAAATACGGGCTGACCACCAACAACATCCTCGGCATCGAGATGGTGCTGACGGATGGCGAGGTGATCCGCCTCGGCGGCAAGCATTTCGACGCCGAGGGCTACGATCTCTTGGGGGTGATGACCGGGTCGGAGGGGCTGCTCGGGGTCGTCACCGAGGTGACGGTGCGGATACTGCCCAAGCCGGCGGCGGCGCGGGCATTGCTGATCGGCTTTGCCGGCGCCGAGGATGCCGGAGAATGCGTCGCCGCGGTGATCGGCGCCGGCATCATTCCGGGCGGCATGGAGATGATGGACCGGCCCGCGATCCACGCCGCCGAGGCGTTTGTCCAGGTCGGCTATCCGCTCGACGTCGAGGCGTTGCTGATCGTCGAGCTCGACGGGCCGCCGGCCGAAATCGACCATCTGATCGCCAAGGTCGAGACGATCGCCCGCGACCATCGCGCGACGACGATCCGCGTCAGCCGCGACGATGCCGAGCGGCTGGCGTTCTGGTCCGGGCGCAAGGCGGCGTTTCCGGCGGTCGGACGGATCTCGCCCGACTATTACTGCATGGACGGGACGATCCCACGCGGCCGCCTCGCCCAGGTGCTGAGCCGCATGCGCGAATTGTCCGAGCGATACGGGCTCGGCGTCGCCAACGTGTTTCACGCCGGCGACGGCAACCTGCATCCGCTGATCCTCTACGACGCCAACAAGCCCGGCGAGATCGAGCGGGCCGAGGCGTTCGGCTCCGACATCCTGCGGCTTTGCGTCGAGGTCGGCGGCGTGTTGACCGGCGAGCACGGCGTCGGCGTCGAAAAGCGCGACCTGATGGGCACGATGTTCGACGAAACCGACTTGGCCCATCAGCAGCGCGTCAAATGCGCGTTCGACCCCGACGGCCTCTTAAACCCCGGCAAGGTCTTTCCGCAACTGCACCGCTGCGCCGAATTCGGCCGCCTGCACGTCCGCGCCGGGAAATTGCCCTTCCCCGACCTGCCGCGGTTTTAACGGACGGTTCCGTATCCCGTAGGATGGGTAGAGCGCAGCGCAACCCATCGGATGTGGTGGATCGTCCCGGCGATGATGGGTTTCGCGTTGCTCAACCCATCCTACGAGGCCGTCGATCTCCTACCGGACCGCGAGATTGCGTCGCTGCGCGCGCAATGACATCGTGCGGGCATGACCCGGTTCTTACCGAGTTCGATCAATGAACTGCGCGACGCGGTCGGCGACGCGCTCGCCGCCGAGGAGCCGCTCGAAGTGGTCGCGGGCGGGTCGAAGCGCAACCTCGGGCGGCCGCTGCAGACCCCGCGCACGCTCGATCTGTCGCGGCTCGCCGGCATCCGCAGCTACGAGCCGAACGAGCTGGTGCTGACCGCGGGAGCGGCGACCCCGCTCGGCGAGATTGAAGAGGCGCTGGCGGAAAAGGGGCAGATGCTGGCCTTTGAGCCGCCGGATTGGCGGGGGCTGGTCGGCGTCCCGGAAACCCGGCCGACGCTCGGCGGCGCGCTCGCCTGCAATCTCTCGGGGCCGCGGCGGATCAAGGCTGGGGCGGCGCGCGACCATTTCCTCGGCTTTCGTGGCGTCAGCGGTCGCGGCGAAATCTTCAAATCGGGCGGCAAGGTCGTCAAGAACGTCACCGGCTACGATCTCTCGAAGCTGATGGCCGGCTCCTACGGCACCCTGGCGGCGCTCGAGGAGGTGACGGTCAAGGTATTGCCGCGCCCCGAGCATGCCGCGACGGTGGTGTTGCGCGGGCTCGATCCCGCCGCCGCGGGGCGGGCGATGAGCCGGGCGCTCGCCTCGCCGCACGATGTCTCGGCCGCCGCCTATCTGCCGGCCGGCACCGCGACTCCGGCGCCGAGCGGCGGCGGTGACGGCGGCGGCCGCGTTGCGCCTCGAAGGCCCCGAGCCGTCGGTCGCGTTTCGCCGCGAGCGGCTGCTGGCCGAGCTGGCCGGCGGTTGTGAAGCGGAAGTCCTCGAAGACGAAGCCTCGGCCGCCTTCTGGCGCGCGGTCCGCGATGTCGAGCCCTTCGCCGCGCTCGCCGACCGTGCCGTGTGGCGAATATCGCTGGCGCCGGCGCGCGGCGCCGAGCTCGGCGAGGCGGTCGCCCGCGCCCTCGATGCGGCGTGGTATCTCGATTGGGGCGGCGGGCTGGTGTGGGTCGCGGTCGCCGGCGCCGAGGATGGCGGCGCCGAGGCGATCCGTGCCGCGGTTCGCGGCGCGGACGGGCATGGCGGCGGGCACGCGACCCTGGTCAGAGGCTCGGCGGCGTTGCGCCGCGCGGTGCCGGTGTTCGAGCCGCAGCCGCCGGCATTGGCGGCGCTGGCCGCCCGCGTCAAGGACAGCTTCGACCCGCGCCATATCCTGAACCCCGGCCGCATGGTCGCAGTGGCGCCATTCCTCGTCGGGAGCTGAGCGGTGCGCACCGATTTCACCGAGGAGCAGCTTGCCGACCCTGACACGGCGCAATCCGAAAAGATTTTGCGAACCTGCACCCATTGCGGGTTCTGCACCGCGACCTGCCCGACCTACCTCTTGCTCGGCGACGAGCTCGACAGCCCGCGCGGCCGCATCTACCTGATCAAGGACATGCTGGCGCGCGCCGACGCGCCCAGCGCCGACACCGTCAAGCACGTCGACCGCTGCCTCTCTTGCCTCGCCTGCATGACGACCTGCCCGTCGGGCGTCAACTACATGCATCTCGTCGACCACGGCCGCCGCTGGATCGAGGAGAAATACCGCCGGCCCTGGTCTGAGCGGGCGTTGCGGCGGATGCTCGGCGCGGTGCTGACCCGGCCCCGGCTGTTCCGCCTGGCGTTGCACGGCGCCGCCCTCGCCGGCCCGTTTGCGCGATTTCTGCCGCGCCGGCTGGCGCCGATGATGGCGCTGGTGCCCGCGTCGGTCCCCCGCGCCTCGCCGACCGAGCGGCAGCGGGTGTTCCCGGCCGAGGGCGAGCGGCGGATGCGGGTGGCGTTGCTGGCCGGCTGCGCCCAGCGGGTGCTCGCCCCCGAGATCAACGAAGCGACGATCCGGCTGCTGACCCGCCACGGCTGCGAGGTCGTCGTTGCGCCCGGCAGCGGGTGCTGCGGCTCGCTGGTCCATCATTTGGGGCAGAAGCCGGCCGCGCTCGCCTTCGCCCGCGCCAATATCGACGCGTGGGAGCGCGAGCGGCTCGCCCTTGGGCTCGACGCGATCGCGATCAACGCCTCGGGCTGCGGCACGACGGTCAAGGATTACGGCTTTATGCTGCGCGAGGATCCGGCCTATGCCGACAAGGCGGCGCGGGTCGCGGCCCTCGCTCGCGACGTCACCGAAATCGTCGAGCAGCTCGGCCTGCGCCCGCCGTCATCGGCGGGTCCGGCCGGCGGTCTGCGCGTCGCGTATCATTCGGCGTGCTCGATGCAGCACGGCCAGCGCCTCCACGGCGGACCCAAGGCGTTATTGACCCAGGCCGGGTTCGAGGTGGCCGAGGTGCCGGAAGGGCATGTCTGCTGCGGCTCCGCCGGCACCTACAACCTGCTGCAGCCGGAGATCGCCGGCAAGCTGCGCGAGCGCAAGCTCGCCAACATCGCCAAGACCCGGCCGGATCTGGTCGCGACCGGCAACATCGGCTGCATCACCCAGCTCGCGCCCGGAAGCGCCGCGCCGGTGCTGCATACCGTCGAGCTTCTCGACTGGGCCACCGGCGGCCCCGAGCCGCGGGCGCTGGGCGCCGGCTATCCGGCGCGGCGGCGGGCGACCGCCGGGACCAGCAGCGACACCGCCAGCGCCGCCGCGCCGATCGCGGTCGGCACGACCCAGCCGGGGCGGCCCAACGCCAGCCGTTCGCCGGCCGCACCGAGATCGACGCAGGCGACCGTCATCGGCAATTGGCCGATCAACGAACCGAAGGCGTAGGCGCCGAGCCGGACCCGGGTCAGACCCAGCCCGTAATTGGCGAGGCTGTGCGGGACGACCGGGATCAGCCTGAGCAGCGCCACGGCGCGCCAGCCGCCCCGCTCGACCCGGTCCAGGATCGGCCGGAGCCGGGCACTGCCTGCGGCGTCGATATGGCCCGCGTTTAGGTAGCGGGCGACGCTGAAATCCGGCGATTGCGCCGAGGACGCTGCCGAGCGCTGCCCACACCACGCCCCAACCCATGCCGAACAGCAGTCCCGCGGCGACCGCGAGCACGGTGCGCGGCACGAACAACAGGCTGGCGGCGACATGGACGGCGAGAAACACCAGCGGGGCCGCAGGATAGCGGGCGATAGCCGCACCTATGGCCGCCGGGTCGAGCGCTGCCCGCCAGCGCCAGGCGAAGGCGACCCCCGCCGCCAGCAGGGCGAGCACGATCAGCCGCGCGGCGCGGCGCCAGCCGGCAAACGGCCGGTCGAGTTCCGCCGTCTCCTGACCCTTTGCGGTCACTGCGCGCTGGACAGCCGGGATGCCGGCGGCGCATCGGCCGCCGCGTCGAGCGCTCCCTCGCCGGCCAGGTTTTGGCGAACCACGCGGCGCTGCAGCCACCAGACCCCGAACAGATCGACAATTCCGACGCCGAGGCGGTCGAAGACCCCGTATTTCGACACCCCGCCGCGGCGCGGCCGGTGATTGACCGGCACCGAGCGCACCGTTCCGCCGGCGCGCAGCACCAGCGCCGGCAGAAACCGATGCATGTGATCGAATGCCGGCAGGTCGAGAAACAGCGCCCGCGGAAACAGCTTCAACCCGCAGCCCGTATCCGGGGTGGCGTCGCCGAGCAGCCGGGCCCGGACCGCGTTGGCGATGCGCGACGCGCCGCGCTTTGACCAGCTGTCCCGGCGCCTCTGGCGATAACCGGCGACCAGCAGCGGCGCGCTCGCCGGCGCCGAGCGAGCAAGATGCCACAGTCGGGGGATGTCGGCCGGGTCGTTCTGGCCGTCGCCGTCGAGCGTGGCGATCCAGATGCCGCGCGCCGCCTCGACCCCGGTCAGAATGGCCGCACTTTGGCCGCAACCGCGCGCGTGGCGCAACAGCCGCAACTGCGGAACCTCTGCCGCAAGCCGCATAATTTCGGCGGCGGTCCGATCGCTGCTGCCGTCGTCGACGCAGATGACCTCGTATGCGGCCAAGCCATCGAGCGCCGCGGTGATCTCGGTCACCAGCGGAGCGATGTTTTCGACCTCGTTCTTGACCGGAATGACGACGGAGAGATCGATCAAATCGGCAACCTAAGCCTCAACTGGCTAAAAGCCCAACCGGCGCGCTGCCCGCGACAAGCCCGCCCGGCTTTTCCGCCGGCTTTGGTGATACGCCGCGCGTGTAGCATGTTTCCCCAACAGGAACAAATCTCCTTGCGGGAGAGGACGTTGCCGGACGCCGCCGCGGGCCGCGGCGGCAAACCGGGCGGCGCCGGAACTTCGCCCGCCGGCGCGCCTTTTCCCTAGAGGATGAGCAAGCGTGAGATCGACGAATTAGCGGCGATTTTGGTGAACGAGCATGGAGATTTGGCGCTCGCCCACGCCAGAGCGCGGCGCGCCGAGCATTTGCGCCAGCCGTATTCCGAAGCGTTCCGGGTGTGGAGCTCGATCGTGGTCGCCACGGCCCGGCTGCTGCGCGCCCGGGACCGCCGGAAAATCCGCACCGGGTGAACGTGCTTCAGCGGTCGACCCAGGCGATCCGCAGCACGTTGGTGGCGCCGGGCGTGCCGAACGGGACCCCGGCGGTGACGACGATGCGCTGGCCGGGTTCGGCGATACCTTCGCGATGGGCGATGCGCGCCGCCTTTTGCACCATGTCGGTAAAGTTTTTCACGTCGCTGGTGTGGACGCAGTGCGCGCCCCACAGAACGGCAAACCGGCGGGCGGTGCCGATCATCGACGTCAGCAGCAGGATCGGCGCCGCCGGGCGTTCGCGCGCGGCGCGCGACGCGGTGGCCCCCGAGGTCGTGTAGGAGACGATCGCCGCCGCCCCGACCATGCCCGCGACCTGGCAGGCCGCGGCGCTGATCGCGTCGGGCGCGGTGTGGTCGAGCTCGGTGCGCGCCGCTTCGAGCATGGTGCGGTAGAGCGGGTCTTCCTGCACCCGGCAAATGATGCGGTCCATCATCGCCACGGCCTCGACCGGATAGCGGCCGGCGGCGGTCTCGGCCGACAACATGACCGCGTCGGCGCCGTCATAGACGGCGGTTGCGACATCGGAGGCCTCCGCCCGGGTCGGGGTCGGCGAGGTGATCATCGATTCGAGCATCTGCGTCGCGACGATGACCGGCTTGCCGGCGAGCCGGCAGGCGTGCACCACCTGCTTTTGCACGCTCGGCACATCCTCCGGGGGCATTTCGACGCCGAGGTCGCCGCGCGCGACCATCAGCGCGTCGGCCTGCTCGATGATCTCGGGCAGCCGCTCGATCGCCGCGGGCTTTTCGAGCTTGACCAGGACCCCGGCGCGCCCGGCGACCAGCTTGCGCCCCTCGGCTACGTCGTCAGGACGCTGGACGAACGACAGCGCGATCCAATCCGCCCCGTGATCGAGCGCGAAGGCAAGGTCGACGCGGTCCTTTTCAGTGATGGCCGACAACGGCAACACGGCGTTTGGGACGTTGACGCCCTTGCGGTCCGACAAGGTGCCGCCGACCCGGCACAAGGTTTCGGCGTATCCGGCGCCGCAAGTCTCGGCCTGCAGCCGTACCTTGCCGTCGTCCAGCAACAGCTCGGTCCCCGGCTGCAACGCCTCGAATATCTCGGGATGCGGCAATGGCGCTCGGGTGCTGTCGCCCGGGCGACGGTCGAGGTCGAGGCGGAAATGCGAGCCGGCGGCAAGCTCGATCGGGCCTTCGGCGAAGGTGCCGAGGCGCAGCTTTGGTCCTTGCAGGTCGGCGAGAATGCCGATCGGCCGCCCGGTCGCATGCTCGATCCGCCGGATCGCCTCGACGCGGGCACGGTGCTCCTCATGCGTGCCGTGACTGAAATTGAGGCGGAAGACGTCGACCCCGGCATCGAACAGGGCCCGGATCTGCTCCGGCGTCGAGCTTGCCGGACCGAGAGTCGCGACGATCTTTGTGCTGCGCCGGCGCCGCATTTGTTACCTCCACCGGACCTTCTCAGGGGCTGACGAGGATTGCCCGGAAATCATTGACGTTGGTCAAGGTCGGGCCGGTGACGACGAGGTCGCCGAGTGCGGCGAAAAACCCGTACCCGTCATTGTCGGCGAGCGCCACCGCCGCTCGAATTCCGTTCGCGGCGCCGCGGGCGACGCTGTCGGGGTACAAGATCGCGCCGGCGTTGTCTTCGGTGCCGTCGATGCCGTCGGTGTCGCAGGCCAGCGCCGAGACGCCCGGGGCGCCGTCGAGCGCCACGGCGAGCGCCAACAGGAACTCGACGTTGCGCCCGCCGCGGCCGCTGCCTTTGAGCGTGACCGTCGTCTCGCCACCCGACAGCAGCACCGCCGGGGGCCGGATCACCTGGTTGCCGACGCGAAACTCGCCGGCTCGCAGCTGACGGGCGATGGCCCCGTGCACCAGCGCCACGTCGCGCGCTTCGCCCTCGATGCGGTCGCTGAGCACGATCGGCGTGACGTTGCGCCGCAGCGCCTCGGCGGCTGCCGCCTTCAGCGAATCCTGGGGGCTGGCGACGAGCTCGAAGCGAGCCCGCGCGAAGATCGGGTCGCCGGGCTTCGGGGTTTCGTTCGCCTCTGCCGCGAGGTGGCGGATCGCGGCCGCCGGTTCGGCGATCTGGTATTTTGCGAGCACCGCGCGCGCGTCGGCGAAAGTCGTCGGATCCGGCACGGTCGGGCCGGAAGCGATGACCGCCGGGTCGTCGCCCGGAACATCCGAAATCGCCAAGGTGACGATCCGCGCCGGCGCCGCCGCGGCGGCAAGCCTTCCGCCTTTGATCGCCGACAGATGCTTGCGCACCGTGTTGATCTCGCCGATCGTGGCGCCGCAGCGCAGCAAGGCGCGCGTCACCGCCTGCTTGTCGGCGAGTGTCAGTCCGGGCGCCGGCAACGCCAGCAGCGCCGAGCCGCCGCCCGAGGCGAGAAACACGAGCTGGTCGTCGGGCCCGAGGCCGCTCGCCACATCCAGGATGCGCCGCGCCGCGCGCTCGCCCGCGTCATCCGGGACGGGGTGGCTCGCTTCGAGGATTTCCACTCGCTGGCGCGGCAGGCCATGACCGTAACGGGTGAGCACGAGACCTTCGAGCGGGCCCGGCCACAGCGCCTCGAAGGCATGAGCCATGGCCGCCGCGGCCTTGCCGGCGCCGACCAGCACCGTGCGTCCCGGCGCCGCCGTCGGAATATGGCCGACCAGCGCACGGCGCGGGTCCGCCGCCGCCAGCGCGGCGTCGAACAAGGCCCTCAGAAACTCACCCGACTGGGACTGGTCGCGCGGCGCCACGTCACTCTTCCGTCTTGCCAAGTCTGGCGGCATTTCATATCGAGCGCCACGGAAAGGCCAGCGTTAGATCGCCTTCGCAGCGCGCAAGGGTGCGCGGCCGCCGGCTTGGATCAGGAAAGGGGCTTCGTTGAGGGTGTTCGGCCGCCGGGCTGCGATCAAGGCGACGTTGTTCGCATCAGCGCTGATCGCGGCGGCTCCGAGCCGGGCCGACCCACAGCCTGAACCGACGCCGTTTTCCGAAATCTTCGCCAAGCTGGCGTCAAGGCTGGTCGGGGTCGTGGTCAACATTTCGACGACCCAGGCCAACACCGCGCCGGCGCACAAGGGCGGGACGGACGGCCAAGCGCCCAGCCCGGGCTCGCCGCTCGACGAATTCTTCCAGGATTTCTTTGGCGACCGCGGTACCACGGGCGGGCTGGCGCCGCCGACGGCATCGCTCGGCTCGGGGTTTATCATCGACCCGTCCGGGCTGATCGTCACCAACAACCACGTGATCGCCAATGCCGAGCAGATTACCGTGACCCTGTCGGACAACACGACCTTGCAGGCGCATGTCGTCGGGCGCGATTCGGTCAGCGATCTCGCTTTGCTCAAGGTCGAGGCAAAGTCGCCGCTGCCGGCGGCGCAATGGGGCGATTCGACCAAGACCAGGGTGGGGAACTGGGTGCTGGCGATCGGCAACCCGTTCGGGCTCGGCGGGACAGTGACCTCGGGCATCATCTCGGCGACCGCCCGCGACATCCATGCCGGGCCTTATGACGATTTCCTGCAGACCGACGCCTCGATCAATCGCGGCAACTCGGGCGGACCAATGTTCGATTTGAACGGCGACGTGATCGGCATCAACACCGCGATCTATTCGCCGTCGGGCGGGTCGATCGGGATCGGCTTTGCCATTCCGTCGACTTCGGCGCGGCCGATAATCGACCAGCTGAAAGCGACCGGCAAGGTCGAGCGCGGCTGGATCGGGGCCCACATCCAGCCGGTGACCGACGACATCGCCGAGGCGATCGGGCTCGACAAGAGCCGCGGCGCCATGATCGCCTCGATCGATCCCGCGAGCCCGGCGGCCCAGGCGAAACTGCAGGACGGCGACGTGATCCTGACCTATGACGGCAAGCCCGTCGACCGCAGCCGGCAGCTGCCGCGCCTCGTCGCCGACACGCCTCCCGGCAAAGCCGTCAAGTTGTCGGTCTGGCGCGACGGCAAGGCGCACGAGGTCGAGCTCAAGGTCGCTGCGCTCGACCCGAACCGGCCGGCGCCGCCGCCGCCCACCGAGCCGGAAAAGCCGAAACCGCCGCCGACGGTCGAGGCGCTCGGCCTCAAGCTCGCCAGGCTGACCGCCGACCTGCGCAAGCAGTTTGCGCTGCCGGAGGCGGCGAAAGGGGTGGTGATCACCGAGGTCCCGGCCAACAGTGCCGCGGCCGCACAGGGGCTGCGGCCCGGCGACCTGCTCGTCGCCATCGGCCCCAGCGTGGTCGCGACGCCCGAAGACGTGCAGCAGAAGGCGGCGGCCGCAAAAAAGCTCGCCCGCAAAAACCTGCTCGTCCGCGTCGAGCGCGACGGCATCACCCGATTTGTGGCACTCCCCGCCGAAGGCGGGTAAGCCGCCGGATCTGCTTACTCCGCCGCCGCCAGAGCGGGTGCGGGCGCGGGCGCGCGCAGGCGAGCCAGGAGCGCCCGCTCCTTGGCCTTGGCGCGGGTGAGGTTGGCGTCCTTGACGTGGCCGAAGCCGCGGATCTCCTGCGGCAACGAGGCGAGCTCGACCGCGACCGGGTGGTTGGCGGGCGTCAGGCGGGCGACGACCTCGTCGATCACCGCTTCGTACTCGCCGATCAGCCGGCGCTCGGTGCGGCGCTCCTCGCTGCGGGCGAACGAGGTCGAACCGGGTCCCGCGCAGCCGGCGCAGCTTTGCCAGCAGCCGGAAAACGGTCAGCATCCACGGCCCGAATTCGCGCTTGCGCAAATGCCCGGTTTGCGGGTCGCGGTCGCCGAGGATCGGCGGCGCCAAGTGAAGGCGCAGCTCGTAGGGGCCTTCGAACTGGTCGGCGACCCGCTTCAGAAAATCGCTTTCAGTGTAGAGCCGGGCGACCTCGTACTCGTCCTTGTAAGCCATCAGCTTGAAGAGGCTGCGGGCGACGGCCTCGGTCAATGCCGTGTTCCCCGGAAGGCAGGCCGCCTCGGCCTCGCGCACACGCCGAACCTGCGCCATGTAACGCGCGGCATAGGCGCGGTCCTGGTAATCGGTCAAAAACCTGACGCGGCGGTCGACGATTTGGTCGAGGGTCTCCGAGAGGCGATGGCTTGCCGGCGCCACGGCGGATTGGGCGCGCGCTTCGACCAATGCCCGATCCTCGGCGGCGCGCCGCCCCCAGCGGAAGGCGTTGCGGTTGAAGTCGACGGCGACCGCGTTGAGCTCAATGGCGCGTTCGATCGCTGCCGCCGACAACGGCACCAGGCCGCGCTGGTAGGCGAAGCCGAGCATGAACAGGTTGGCGGCGATCGAATCGCCCAACAGGCCGGTCGCCAACCGGGTCGCATCGAGAAATTCGGTGCTTTCAGGCCCGGCCGCCTCGGCGATGCTGCGCTCCATCGCACCGGTCGGAAACACCAGGTCGGGGTTGCGGGTGAAGTCGCCGGTGACCGTTTCATGGCTGTTGACGATCGCCCGGCTGTGCCCCGGCTCGAGCTTCGACAAGGCGTCGGCGCTGGCCGAAACGACGAGATCGCAGCCGAGCAGCAGCCGGGCGTTGCCGGCGGCGATTCGCACCGCGTGAATCTGGTCCGGCCGCCCGGCGATGCGGACATGGCTGTAGACCGCACCGCCCTTCTGCGCGAGGCCGGTCATGTCGAGGACGGTGCAGCCCTTGCCTTCGAGATGCGCCGCCATGCCGATCAGCGCGCCGATGGTGACGACGCCGGTTCCGCCGACACCGGTGACGAGAATGCCGTAGGGCTCGTCGAGAGCCGGATGCGCCGGTTCCGGCAACGCCGAAAGTCCGTCTTCGCCCAAATCGCCGGCAGGGCGCTTTTTGAGGCCGCCGCCATGGACGGTCACAAAGCTCGGGCAGAACCCTTCGACGCAGGAGTAGTCCTTGTTGCAGCTCGACTGGTCGATCGCGCGCTTGCGGCCGAACTCGGTCTCGACCGGCACCACCGAGACGCAATTCGAGGTCTTCGAGCAGTCGCCGCAGCCCTCGCAAACCAGATCGTTGATAAAGACCCGCTTGGCCGGGTCGGGGAACCGGCCGCGCTTGCGCCGGCGGCGCTTTTCGGCGGCGCAGGTCTGGTCGTAAACAATCGCGGTGACGCCGGGGATGTCGCGCAATTGGCGCTGAACCTCGTCGAGATCGTCGCGATGACGAATTGTTATGCCCGGCGCAAAGTCGGTGGCCGGCGGGTATTTGTCGGGCTCGTCGGTGACGACGACGATACTCGCCACACCTTCGGCGGCGAGCTGGCGCGTCAATACCGGCACCGTCAGGCCGCCGTCGAGCGGCTGGCCGCCGGTCATCGCCACCGCGTCGTTGAACAGCAGCTTGTAGGTGATGTTGACCTTGGCGGCGACCGCGGCGCGGATCGCCAATATCCCGGAATGGGTATAGGTGCCGTCGCCGAGATTGGCGAAGACATGCGGTGTTTCGGTAAACGGCGCCTGGCCGATCCACGGCACGCCCTCGCCGCCCATCTGGGTGAAGGTCGCGGTCGACCGGTCCATGAATTGCGCCAGGTAATGGCAGCCGATGCCGGCGAGGGCGCGGCTGCCCTCGGGCACCTTGGTCGAGCTGTTGTGCGGGCAGCCCGAGCAGAAATAGGGCGTGCGCGCAAACGGCACGACGTTGCCGCCGAGCTGGCGTTCCTTGGCTTCGAGAAAAGCCAGGCGCTCCTCGATGCGCGGCGAGGTGTGGAAGCGTGCGATGCGCTGGGCGATCACCCGCGCGATCATCGCCGGGGTCAATTCGCCGGTCGACGGCAGGATCCAGTTGCGGCTTTCGTCGAACTTGCCGATAACGCGCGGGCGGACATCCGCGCGCCAGTTGTAAAGCTGCTCCTTGAACTGGTTTTCGATGACGGCGCGCTTTTCCTCGACGACCAGGATCTCTTCGAGCCCCTCGGCGAAATGGCGGATGCCCTCGCGTTCGAGCGGCCACGACATCCCTACTTTATAAAGTCGAAAGCCGATCTCGGCGGCATGCGCGTCGTCGATGCCGAGGTCGTCGAGCGCCTGGCGGACGTCGAGATAGGATTTGCCGGTGGTGACGATGCCAAAGCGCGGCCGCGGGCTGTCGATGACGATGCGGTCGAGCCGGTTGGCCCCGCCAAAGGCGAGTGCTGCGTAAAGCTTGTATTTGTGGAGCCGGTATTCCTGCTCCAACGGCTGGTCGGGCCAGCGGATGTTGAGGCCGCCCGCGGGCATCTCGAAAGCTTCGGGCAACACGATCCGCACGCGCTGTGGATCGAGCTCGACCGAAGCCGAGCTGTCCATCGTCTCGGCGATCGTCTTCAGCGCGATCCAGCAGCCCGAATAGCGCGACATCGCCCAGGCGTAGAGGCCGAAATCGAGGATTTCCTGCACTCCGGACGGGTTCAGCACGGGGATGCACGCGTCCATAAACGCGTATTCCGATTGATGCGCCAAAGTCGAGGACTTGCAGGTGTGATCGTCACCGGCGAGCAGCAGCACCCCGCCGTGTCGCGACGAGCCGGCGGCGTTGCCGTGCTTCAGCGCGTCGCCGCTGCGGTCGACACCCGGCCCTTTGGCGTACCACATCGCAAAGACGCCGTCGTATTTGGCGCCGGGAAACAGGTTCAGCTGCTGGCTGCCCCAGACTGCGGTCGCGCCGAGCTCCTCGTTGATCGCCGGCTGAAAACGGATGTGGTTCTTTTCGATAAAACGCCTGGCGCTCCACAGCGCCTGGTCGAACCCGCCCAACGGCGAGCCGCGATATCCCGAAATAAAGCAGCCGGTGTTGAGCCCGGCGGCGGCGTCGCGCTGGCGTTGCGTGATCGGCAGGCGCACCAACGCCTGGGTCCCGGTCAAATAGACCCGCCCCTTGTCAAGAACGTACTTGTCGTCGAGTGTGACCGCCGCCAGCGCCATCGCGACCTCCAGAAACCGCCGCTTCGCTTTGACAGGACGTGGTGTTTTACCAGCGGTTCCTCAATGCGCGCGGCGCCCCGACGGGGAAAAGGAAACGAACTGGTGTCCCAGCACTCGTTTCGCCGCGCGAAATGTTGCCCGCGAAGGCATCCGCGACACGACCGGCATCGCTGCCCCGTTGATGCGGATTGCGGCTTCGCCAGGGCAGGAGTAGTGCTTGCTTAAATTCAGCTGTCGCTCAAATCCGGGACTGCCGCCATGCCTGCAACAGCTCTAAAACGCGAACCGCCCGACCCGTCGTTGATTGTGGCGCTGCGCGAGCTTCTCGGCGACCGGCTGACGACCTCGGCGGCGATCTGCGCGCAGCATGGCAAAGACGAATCCTATCACGCCGCGCACGCGCCGGACGCCGTCGTCTTTCCCCACAGCACCGAAGAAGTCGCGGGGATCGTAAAACTCTGCGCCGAGCACAAGTCGCCGGTCATCGCCTTCGGGGCCGGCACCTCGCTCGAAGGCCACGTCGCAGCACTCCATGGTGGCGTCTCGGTCGACATGACGCAGATGAACCGGGTGCTGCGCGTCAATGCCGAGGATCTCGACGTCACGGTCGAAGCCGGGGTCACCCGAAAGCAATTGAACGAATTTCTGCGCGACACAGGATTGTTCTTTCCGATCGACCCCGGCGCCGACGCCTCGCTCGGCGGCATGGCGGCGACGCGCGCATCGGGCACCAACGCGGTGCGCTATGGCACGATGCGCGAGAACGTGCTGTCGTTGACCGTCGTGCTGGCCGACGGACGTATTGTTCGCACCGCGCAGGCGTGCCCGCAAATCCGCCGCGGGGTACGATTTGACGCGGCTGTTCGTCGGCTCGGAAGGGACCCTCGGCGTCATCACCGAGCTGACGTTGCGGCTCTACGGCATTCCCGAGGCGATCTCGGCCGCGGTCTGCGCCTTTCCGACGCTGGACGACGCGGTGAAACGGTGATTTTGACGATTCAATCCGGGGTGCCGGTCGCGCGCATCGAATTGCTCGACGAAGCGCAGATGGCGGCAATCAACAAATACTCCAATCTCGACCACAAAGTGGCGCCGACGCTGTTTTTCGAATTTCACGGCTCCCCCGCCGGCGTGGCCGAACAGTCCGAGACGGTGAAGGCGATTGCCGCCGACTACGGCGGCGCGGATTTCCGCTGGGCGACGACGGCGGAAGAGCGCACGAAACTTTGGCAGGCGCGGCACGATGCTTATTACGCCGCACTGGCATTGCGGCCCGGCTCGAAAGGCTGGGCGACCGATGTCTGCGTGCCGATTTCGCGGCTTTCCGAATGTATTCGCGAGACCAAGCGCGACCTCGCCCAGTCAACCGTCCCGTCGGCGTTGGTCGGACATGTCGGCGACGGAAATTTTCATCTCGTTTTCATGATCGACCCAAATCGGCCGGAAGAAATCGCCGAGGCCGGCCGGCTCAATGACCGCATGATCGCCCGCGCGCTGGCGATGGAGGGCACCTGCACCGGCGAGCACGGCGTGGGCTACGGGAAGATGCACTTCCTGGTCGCCGAGCACGGCGAGGGGGTCGGCGTCATGCGGACGATCAAGCGGGCGCTCGATCCGGACAACATCATGAATCCAGGCAAGATCGTCAGCATCTGACCGCGGTCGAACAGTGGCGGCGGTCGCGCGGCACAGTGTCTTGGAACGGAATTCGTCCTTCACTGTTTACTTGCAGGTGGTATTATCAGCCCCTTGAAAAGCGGGACCGGTCTCGGCGTCCGGCGTAAGGCTTTGGTAAACCGGCCCGAAGGATCATCGCCTCGGCTTTAGTGCATCTGCCTCGTGTCTTTCCGCCATGGTGGTTCGGCCTAGTGCTCTGAAATCGGGTGAGCCAAACCCCGAGATACGAAACCCAAGACGTACAAACAAAGGTCTTTCGAATGGAAAAATCAAGTAAAAGAGGCAAAATCCCCCAGCAGGATTGGCCGTCGATCATTACGCGTTACGAGGCGGGAGAAACGCTGGCGAGCATCGCCCGGACTTACGACTGTTCGCCGCCGGCGATCAGCTATATCGTTAGTCGGACCCGCGCGCGCAACGCCGCAGCCGAGGCCGTTGCTCCCAAGGCATCCTTGCCCGTGCCGGCCGAGCCCCAGCTGATAAAAGTGTCTGCTTCACCGACCCCCGTAAATGGCATGCCAGCCGACGATCAGGCGCATGACAGAGCCGTGGCGGGCGAAATCGAGCAGTTGCCGCGGGCCTCGCAGCAAGCCGAAAGAGGACTGTTCCCCGACGAGCCGCTGTCGCCCGGCGCCGGGGAAACCCAACGGCCGCCGGAAGTCAACAGAGCGCCGCAGCACGACGGCCGGGTCAGCGCGAATTTCATGCCGGGGGAAACGGCACAGCCCTTGCGCGCGAGGCCGGCCCATCCGGCGGCGACCCAGCAATTTGGCGAAGCAAGACGAAGACTGCATTTGTCTTTGCCGCAAAGTAACGGTAACGGCGGCGGCGCCGAAGCGCATCCGCCCGGCATGCCGAATTCTGCCAATGCCGGTTTTGGCCAAGACAGCCGCCCGGTTGGGCGTCCGCAAGGTGGCCAGCCGGGCTTTGTGCCGCAGCCCCGTCAGGTGACGGCGCAGCCGCTGCCGTTTGGTCCGTCGCCGAGCCCGCTCGGGGCTATGCGGGTCCCGGCCGCAACCCTGGGCGAGGCGCATCGACCAAGGGAGGCCGGCGCCTTTATCGACCATGCTCTGCGCGAACAAATCGACGGCGACATCGCGGCCTTTCTTGCCGCCTTCGACGCCGCTCTCGACAACGACACCGCGGAGAGCCGCACCGGGCTGCGCGAGGCGACCGACCGGCTGCTGCGAGCCGGGGCGCGGACGCGGATCGAGCTCGAACGGCTCGAGGCGCGCGTCCCGCTCGCGTCGCGAGACAAAAATTCGCAGCCGTCTTCGCTGTTCCGGCCGCGTTAGTTCGCTGGCGGCATCAGCTCGCTGGCGCCGGACCAGCGCGCTGCTCGGGGGCGAGCAACGCGCGGCCCAACGTTTCGCGACCGGGATTATCCCAAAGGGCGTTTAATCCCCTGGTTGGCGGCCAGCGTCATCCCGACATACTGCGTCACCCCGTGCCGGTTCAGCAGCAGCAGGGCCGTCTTTTTCGACGAGTGCATGGCTTCGTTCAGTTTGGCCACTGCCTCCTCAGGGGTGTGCACGGTCTGTTGATTGACCGACACAATGACGTCGCCATTGGCGAGGCCGACCTCGTCGGCGGCGCTGCCGTTGTCGACCCCGGTGACGGCGACCCCGTCAACCCCCTTGGCAATGTGCAATTCCTGCCGCAGACGACTGGTCAGCGGCGCAAAGTGCATTCCCAATGCCGAGGCTTGCGACGCCTGATCCTCGTCCTGGCCGCCGGCGGCAGAGGCGAGCTTGTTATTGTCGGGAAGCTCGCCGAGCTTGGTTTGCAGATCGGTCTTATGCCCTTCGCGCCACACCGTTACCGTTGCGGCGCTGCCCGGTGAGGCGGTCGCAACCAGACGCGGCAGATCGTGGAGCTGGTCGACCGCGGCCCCGTTGAACGCCAGGACCACATCGCCCTGCTTCAGACCGGCCTTGGCGCCGGGTCCGTCAGGATTGACGACCGCCACCAAGGCGCCGTGATCGCCGTGCAGCCCGAGGCTCGCCGCGATCGCGGGCGTGACTTCCTGGATCTGAACCCCCAGCCAGCCGCGAGTGATTTTGCCGTGCTCTTCGAGCTGGGCGACAATGTTCTTGGCGACGTTCGAGGGCACAGCAAAGCCGATGCCGACGCTGCCGCCATTGGGCGAATAGATGGCGGTGTTGATGCCGACCACCTGGCCGTCGAGGTTGAAGGTCGGGCCGCCGGAATTGCCGCGGTTGATCGGCGCGTCGATTTGCAGGAAATCGTCGTACGGGCCCTCGTTGATGTCGCGGCCACGCGCCGAGATGATGCCGGTTGTCACCGTTCCGCCGAGTCCGAAGGGATTGCCGACCGCCATCACCCAGTCGCCGACCTGGGCGGCGCTGCTGTCGCCGAAGCTGACATACGGAAGCGGCTTGTCGGCTTTGATCTTTAACACCGCAAGATCGGTCTTAGGGTCGCGGCCGACGATCTTTGCCGTGTACTTGGTTTTGTCTTGCAGGATGACCTCGACCTTGCCGGCGTCGCCGACGACGTGGTTGTTGGTCACGACATAGCCCGACGGGTCGACAATAAAGCCGGAGCCGAGCGCTATCCGGTGAGGCTGGCGCTCCGGGCGTCTGCGGAAACGCATGCTGCTCGCCGCCGCCCGGGTTCTGCTGCTCGAAAAACCGGCGCAGCATTTCGTCGAACGGCGAATTCGGGAAGCCCTGCGACGGTGAGGCCTGATCCTGCTCCTCGGACATCTGGTCGGCCCCGGCCTTCTGGGTGACCGAGATGTTGACGACGGCGGGCAGCACTTTCTTGACCAGCGGCGCAAAGCTCTGCTGCTGGATAAGCGCCACCGGAGAGGTCATCGTCTGCGGCGCGGCGGGAACCGCGGCCGTCGGGTTTTCGGCCCACACCATCGGCGACAGTGCGAGTGTTGCGCCGAGCCCGAAAGCCGCGGCCGCGGCGCGGCCGCGGGTCAGTTTCGGGAGGCGGATCCTGTCAGCGGGAGACTCTACCATCCTGTCCTCTTGTTGCGCGGTGTCGCCCTTGCCGAACACGCGAATGCGTCGTCAGCGGAAGCGGGGTCGCCGGATATATGCCGCCGGCACGTGACAGCCGGCTTGCGCCGTGATTAATTCGCTGTAACCTTGGGGCTTCTGATAATCGTCTTTTGTTCGGAGGACGGGCTGAACCGCCCCGAGGGCCGGCGTGCGCGCCTCGCCCCGGCGCGATGCAGGCGCGCGGCTGCCGCACCTAAAGGCTGCGCAAGGCGTGGCTTTCCACCAACCGCACCCGACCGGTAGAGTTGGGCAGGATCGGCGGACGACCTGTCCCGCCGCGAACGGCCGTCGCCGACCGCGGCGACTGGAGGAAACCCGGGGCGACTGGAGGAAACAATGAGCCGCTATCGCGAGATTACCCCCGAAGAGATGACCCCCGCGCAGCGCCGGGTCCATGATCTGATCATCGCCGGTCGTCGCGGCCGGTTCGGCGGCCCGTTTCAGCTGTTGATCCGCGCCCCCGAAATCTGTGAGCACGCCTCGCAGCTGGGCGAGCATCTGCGTTGGGGAACATCGCTGCCGGACCGCCTCTCCGAGCTGGCCATCATCACCACCGCCCGCTTCTGGCGCGCGCAATACGAATGGTACGCACACGCTCCGCTGGCCGAGAAAGGCGGCGTCCCCCATGCCGCGGTCGAGGCGATCCGCCGCGGCGAGACGCCGGTATTTGCCGAACAGGACGAGGCGCTGGTGCACCGCATCTGCACCGAGCTGTTCCAGACGCAGCGGCTGTCGGATGCAACCTTCGCCGAGGCGACGGCCGCTTTAGGCGAGACCGGCCTCGTCGAAGTCATCGCGATCGTCGGCTACTACACCCTGATCGGGAACGTCCTGAACGTGTTTCAGGTGGCGGTGCCCGACGGGGTCGCCCCGCCTTTTGCGGAATAGCGCGGCGCCGCCCAAATCCTTCGTCGCCGCGAAGGGTCGCTCACGAGCGAACGGGTTCGGCGGCGCGGGCCACTCGTTCGACCGCGGCGAGCCAGTCGTCGAGAGTGCGTTCGGCGGGCTCGACCAGCACGTGCCCGACCCCGGCGTCGCGATAGCCGGCGAGGCGGGCGGCGAGCGCGCCGCCGTCCTTGCCGTCCCAGCCGTGGCGCACCGAGATCGCGAATTCCGGCTCGGGGCGCTCGGCGCGCAGCCGCTTGACGATCGGCGCCGCCTGTTCGGGCGTGACCCGCGAGCCATGCCAGCCGTCGAGGCGCAATGCCCGCTTCAGCGCCGGTTCCGAGCTGCCGCCGATCCAGATCGGGATCGGCTTTACCGGCCGCGGCAGCGAGCGCATGTCCTCGATGACCGCCGGGATGTGGCGCGCCGCAAAGCTGACCGGGTCGTCGCCCCACACCGCGCGCATCATCGCGATGCCTTCGTCCATGCGCCGGCCGCGCTCGCGGAACGGCACGCCGAGGGCGGCGAATTCGGCTTCGAGCCAGCCGACCCCGGCGCCGAGGATCAGCCGCCCTTCGGAGAGGTTCTGCAAGCTCGCCAATTCCTTGGCGAGCGGCAGCGGATGGCGCATCGGCAGCACCAACACGCTGGTGCCGAGCCCGAGCCGCTTGGTGTAGGCCGCGGCCCAGGTAAGGGTCAGCACCGGGTCGTAGAAAATCGCCGAGGGCGGGTAGGGCGCCCCCTTCGGCACGATGATGTGCTCGCTGGTCCAGCCGTCGTCAAAGCCCAGTTCCTCGGCCTGGACCGCGGCGCGCCGGATCGCCTCCGGCCCCGCTTTTCGCCCGATATGCGGCAAGTGAATCCCGACCCGCATGGCGCATGCTTCCTTATTCATCCGTCGCCGCGCAGGGTGAGCGCGAGCCGAGGCGCGCGCAAGGCTTTCGCCGATTTATGGACATTGGGGCGAGCGCGCCGCGGGGCGAGCGTATAGGTTTGAGCGCGTGACGAGCGTCGCGACGTGGCTGCAGGATTTGGTCCCTGGCCCCGAGGGCGGGCTGCCGCGCAGCGTCTTTCGCTACGTGCTGGGAACCAGCGCGCTGCATCAGCTGGCGCTGTTGGCGCTGACGGTCGGCGTCGCTTTGCTCGAAGTCGTCCCCCTCGAGCTGCAGCGCCGGATCGTCAACGACCTGGTCAAGCACCGGCCGTATTCCTGGGTGATATGGCTGTGCGCGGCCTATGCCGCCGTCGTGCTTGTCCAGGGCGGCGCCAAGCTCGTGCTCAACATCTATCGCGGTTGGGTCGGCGAGCGCGCCAAGCGCGACTTGCGGCGCCGGGTGCACACCGTCGTCGAGGCGCCCGCGGCGGCTTCGCCCGCGGCCGAGGCTCAGGGCATCTCGATCTCGATGATCGTCGCCGAGGTCGAGCCGATTGGCGGTTTTGTCGGCGAGAGCGTCTCCGAGCCGTTGCTGCAAGGCGGCATCATGACCTCGGTGCTGGCCTATCTCGTCCACATCGACCCGTGGATGGCGCTCGCCGCCTTCGGGCTTTTCGTGCCGCAGCTGATCTTTGTGCCGGTGCTGCAAAGGGCGGTGAACCGGCGCACCGGGGCGCGCATCCAGGTGCTGCGCCAGCTCGGGATCGCGATGATCGACCGCACTGACGGCGCCCAGGACGAAAGTCGCATCGACCAGGCCTTCGCCCTCGACATGGGGATTTTCAAAATCAAATTCACGATGAATTTTCTGATGAACATCTGCAATCATTTGCAGATCGTCTCGGCATTGCTGGTTGGCGGCTGGTGGGTTTATACCGGTCAGCTCGAAATCGGCGGTGTCGTCGCCTTCATATCCGGAATAAGCCGGCTCAACGATCCCTGGGGCGATCTCGTCAATTACTTTCGCGACCTCAACCTGACCCAGGTCAAATACCGGCTGCTCGCGGAGGCCGTCGACCAATTCGGCCCGCCTGATGTTGCGGTCGGCCGCACCGGACGATAAATCGAAAGGGGCCGACGAGGCCGGCCTTGGCCGAATGACGCATTTGTACGCGTCGGGGGTATTCTCTAACGTGATCTCGATCTACCGGCGTGTCGCGAGGGCGGAGAAATGACTGACCTGGCGAGCGATCCCGAGTTCGTCACGGAGTCCCCGCGCCGACGCGGTTGGCGCTGGCTGCGCGCCGCGTTTGCGCGTTCGGCGACGCCGAGCGGGCTGCGGCGCGCGCTGGCTCTGATTCTGTTGACCTCGCTGATCCCGGTCGGGCTCGAGACCTACAAGGCCGTCAGCATCATTCCCGCGCTGCGGCATAGTCAGGCGCTGGTGTCGCACAGCTTCGAGGTCATCTCTGCGGCACACTCTGTCGACCAGGCGATGCAGGACGCCGAACGCGGCCAGCGCGGGTTTCTGATCACCGGCGACGACGCCTATCTTGGACCCTACGACGCCGGGGTGCGGGCCGCGCCGGGCAAGCTCGACGAGCTCGGCCGACTGACCCGGGACGACGCCGAGCAGCAGCGGCGCGTCGCTCAGCTCGATACCCAGATCAGGACCAAGCTCGACGAGCTGAAGCGCACGATCGAATTGCGCCGCAAGGAGGGTTTCGACGCTGCGCGCCGCATCGTCGAAACCAATGTCGGCGCCGACGCAATGAGCGCGATAACCGATCAGCTCGAGGCCGTGATCAGCGCCGAAAACCGCCTGCTCGACCAACGGCAGGCTGCGTTTCTGCAGGTCGTCCGGGTCAGCGCGCGGACGAGCGCGCTCGCCGCCGCTCTCGCTTTCGTGGTGATCCTGCTCGGCGGTCTGCTGCTGTGGCGCGCCTATCGCCGGATCGTGCGCTCGCAGGCGTCGCTGCAGCGCAGCGAAGAGCGCTTTCGGCTGCTGGTGTCGGGGGTGCGCGACCATGCGATGTTCATGCTCGACCCGACCGGAACCATCGTCAGCTGGAACGACGGCGCCGAGCGGATCGAGGGTTACCGGGCCGACGAAATCATCGGGAGCCCTTTTTCGCTGTTCTTCCCAGCGGCGGAGATCGCCGGCGGAGCGCCGGAACACCTGCTGGCGGTGGCGGCGACCGCGGGCAACGCCGAGGAGGAAGGCTGGCGGGTCCGCAAGGACGGCTCACGCTTTTGGGCGAGTGTGGTGATCACTGCATTGCATGACGCCGACGGGGGCTTGCGCGGTTTCGCCCAGATCGTGCGCGACATCACCGAGCGGCGGCGTCAGCAGGAAGCATTGGAGCAGAACCGCGCCGCGATGGCGCAGCTCCAAAAAATGGAAGCTCTCGGCCAGCTTACCGGCGGCGTCGCGCACGATTTCAACAACCTGCTGCAGTCGATCCTCGGAAGTGTGGAATTGCTGCAGCGCCCGGCCGGCTTGTCCGACCCGGTCCGGGCGGCGCGGCTGCTCGAAACCGCAAGGCGGGCCGCCGACCGCGGCGCGACGCTGACCCAGCGGCTGCTGGCCTTCGCGCGCCGCCAGCCGCTGGCGCCGCAGGTCGTCGACGTCAACAAGCTGGTCGGCTCGATGTCGGAATTGTTGCATCGCACGCTCGGCGAGACGATCGACATGGAGACGGTATCGGCGGCCGGGCTGTGGCGCACCCATGTCGACCCCAACCAATTGGAAAACGCCATCCTGAACCTTGCGGTGAACGCCCGCGACGCGATGCCTCGCGGCGGCAAGCTCACCGTCGAAACCGGCAACACTTGGCTCGACGACCAGTACGCCGCAACCCATGCCGAGGTGACGGCTGGCCAGTACGTCCTGATCGCCATCAGCGATTCCGGGGAAGGCATGCCGGAGGAAGCCAAGGCCCACGCTTTCGAGCCGTTCTTTACGACCAAGCCCGAAGGCAAGGGCACCGGGCTCGGGCTGGCCCAGGTGCACGGGTTCGTCAAGCAGTCGGGCGGCCATATCAAGCTCTACAGCGAGGTTGGCCACGGCACGGCGATCAAAATCTATCTGCCGCGCTACCTGAGCGCGGACGAGCCCCCGCCACCGCCGGACCGCCCGAAACTCGACGCCGGCGCCGGGCATGCGAGCGTGCTGCTGGTCGAGGATGACGAGGACGTGCGACTTTACGGCGCAGAGGCTCTGAGAGCGCTCGGCTATGGCGTTTTTCAGGCAGCCGAGGGTCACGCGGCGCTGCGCATCCTCGACGAGCAGCCGGGGATCGCGTTGCTGTTCACCGATGTCGGGCTGCCCGGCCTCAACGGCCGCAAGCTCGCCGAAGAGGCAAAGCGGCGGGCGCCAGGCCTGAAGATCCTTTACACGACCGGCTATGCGCGTAACGCCATCGTCCACAACGGAACCCTCGATACCGGGGTCGATTTGCTGGCGAAGCCGTTCACCACCGAAGCGTTGCGGCAAAAGCTGCACCAGCTGCTTGGCGGCGCCTAACCTCGATCTGTCGGCCGCTTGACCGGTCCGAAGACCGCAAGCCCTTCAAAAAGCGCATGCCTCGGCGACCGCGGCAGTGGGTTGACGAGACCGCGCCGGGCTCTTAGTCGTCCGTCTGAAAGGCTGCGAACCCGTCAGCCGGCGACCGCGCCTTCGGAGGAAATATGCCCGGACAGACATCGGAAGACCTGCTGGCGTTGTTCGACCGCTCGCCGCTCAACCGCCGCTATTGGGTCGCCTTCGCCATACTGGCGGCGATCACGGTCCTCGAATTCTTCGATTTTTCGGTCGTCGCGTTTCTGCTCGCGGTGGTCGGGCCGCAATGGCACCTGACTTATGGCCAATCGGCGCTGATCCTCTACAGCGGCGGCATCGGCGCGATCGTCGGCGCATTGGTCTTTGGCAGCCTGTCCGATGCCTGGGGCCGTAAAAAGCAACTGATCATCGGTTCCTTTATCTGTGGCTTCGGCGCCGCCTTGATCGGTTTTGTGCCCGATGGCGCCTGGCAGCTCTTTGCGCTGTTGCGTTTTGTCGTCGGGGTCGGGCTGACGGCGGCGGCGGTGCCGGCGTTGACGATGATCGTCGAGTTGACGCCGACCCGGCGGCGGACCTCCGTGACCAGCTTTTTTGTCGTGTTCGCGACTGCCGGTGGGCTGGTCGCCTCGTCGACCTCGGCCCTGCTGCTGGCGTCGATCGGCTGGCGCGGCATGGCCATGCTGGGGATCATCGTCGCCCTGGTCGGGGTGCTGGCCGCTTTGTTTGTCCCCGAATCGGTGCGCTGGCTGACCGCCAAGGGCCGCTTTTCCGAGGCTCGCGCCGCGGTCGCCAAGCATCTCGGGGTGCCGCTGGGGTCGGTGCCTTTGCCGACGGCGATGCCTTCGGAGGTGCCGCGCGGCCGGCTGTCGGAGCTGCTGTCGCAGCCGCGGCACTTCTGCGAAACGATGCTGATCTGGGGCGGCGCCGCCACCGCCGCCTACGGCGTTTATTTGTGGGGCCCGACGGTCGTCGCGCTGTTGCTCAAGGTCCCGCCGCAGCAGGCCGCCAAGTATTTTATCTTCGTGACCGGCTTTGGGGTGATCGGCAAGATCGTCGTGTCGCTGCTGGTGCCGCTGCTGGGCCGGCGCCTGCTCGGCCTGGTGTGGGGCTTTGGCGGGGTGGCGGCGCTCGCCGCTGTCGGCTTCGCCGGCAGCACCCTCGTCGCGGGCGTGCCGCTGATCGTCGTCCTGCTGTGCGCCTCGACGTTCTGCATCGACGGCAGCTTCTCCAATCTGGCGCCCTATACGGTCGAAAGTTTTGGCGTGCGGCTCGGCGCGCGCGCCTCCGGTCTCGGCCAGACCGCCAACGGCATCGGCAAGATTCTCGGCCCGCTGAGCCTGGCGCTGATCGCCGGCACCGCCAACATCGTGTCGCCCAAGGCGACCGAAGGGGCATTGCTGCCGGCCTTTCTGTTCCTGGCCTTCGGAATGCTGCTGGTCGGGCTGTCCTTTGCCATACTCGGACGCGAGACGCATGGGCGGCCGATGTCGATGGGCACCGAGCCTGAGCCGGCTTCGGCGCCGCGTCCGGCCATGCTTCCCACCGAGGCCGGCTGAGCCGGGGCGCCGCGTCAAACCATTGACGAGGCAAGAGCCACAGGCATAAACCTCCGACCGGAGACGGCGGGCCGGGATTTCGGACCCGCCGCCAAAAGGAGGGGAAATGCCTGGTCAGACGTCTGACGACCTGCTGGCGCTGTTCGACACGGCGCCGCTGAACCGCCGCTACTGGGTCAGCTTCGCACTGCTCTCGGCGCTGTTCGTCCTCGAATTCTTCGATTTTCTGGTCGTCGGCTACCTGCTCGCGGTGCTCGGCCCGCAATGGCACCTGACCTACGGCCAGTCGGCGCTGATCCTCTACAGCGGCGGCATCGGCTCGATCCTCGGCGCGCTGGTCTTCGGCGGGCTCGCCGATGCCTGGGGCCGCAAGTCGCAGATGATCATCGGCACGTTTATTTGCGCCATTGCCGCCGCGCTGATCGGCCTGGTCCCGAGCGGGTCGTGGCAGACCTTCGCGGTCCTGCGCTTTTTTGTCGGTGTCGGCCTGACCGCCGGGGTAACCCCGTCGCTGACCATCCTGGTCGAAATAACCCCGACCCGCAGCCGCACCCTGTTGACGAGCTTTTACATCGTCTTCGCGTCGGCCGGCGGCCTGCTCGCCTCGACGACCTCGGCCGCACTGCTCGCGGCGCTGGGCTGGCGCGGTGTGGCGATGCTCGGGATCGCCCCGGCTGTCGTCGGGGTCCTGATCTGGCTTTACGTCCCCGAATCGGTGCGCTGGCTCGCGGCCAAGGGGCGCTTTGCCGAGGCCCGCGCCGAAGTCGCAAAGCATCTCGACCTGCCGTTGCGCTCGGTGCCGCTGCCCGTGGTTGCACCCGCCAACCAGCCGCGCGGCAAGCTCTCGGAGCTTTATCACCATCCGCGCATGTTCTGGGAGACGATCCTGATCTGGGGCGGGTCGTCAACCGCGGGCTACGGCGTTTACTTGTGGGGCCCGACGATCGTGGCGTTGGCGCTCGGCGTCACGGTGCCGCGCGCGGCGGCCTATTTCGTTTTTGTGGCGCTCGGCGGGGTCGTCGGCAAGATCGTCGTCACCTTCCTGGCGCCGCTGACCGGCCGCCGCCCGCTCGGCGTGGTCTGGGGACTGGGCGGGGTGGCCGCGCTCGCCGCGGCCGGCTACTACCATGACGTCGTCCTCGACGGGGTGCCGCTGATGGTCGTCCTGCTGTGCGCGTCGACCTTTTTCATCGAGGGCGGGTTTTCGAACTTGGCCCCCTATACGGTCGAGAGCTACGGCGTCAACCTTGGCGCGCGTGCGTCGGGCCTCGGCCAGGCGGCCAACGGCGTCGGCAAGATTCTGGGACCGCTGAGCCTCGCCCTGATCGCCGGCAGCAGCAACATCCTGTCGCCGAAGGCGACCGCCGCCGCGGTGTTTCCGGCCTATCTCTTCCTCGCGTTCTGCATGGGGCTGGTGGCGCTGTCGTTCCTGATCCTGGGCGTCGAGACGCACGGCAAGACCATCGCCTTCACCGCCGACGAGACGGCCGTGCGACCCCGCCCGTCCCTGCTCGGCACCGAAGCGCGCTGAACCAGGCTCAGCCGCCGCCCTCGCGGCAGATGCCGATGCGGCGCGCGTTCTTGGCCCAATAAAACAGCGGTGCGGCGCCATCGGCGTCGCCCTGGCGCAAGGCAATCGCGCGCGCCAACATGAATCGCGTCACGTCGCGAAACCCGTCGAGCATCCCCTGCTCGATCGGGCGCCAGCCGGCGTCTTCAAGCTCGTCGCTCGCCGTCGGTTCGCCAAAGACGCAATCGCCGTCGCCGAGAAAAAAGCGTGTGTTGAACCGGCGAAACGAATGCGACGGCGTGATCGCCCGGCCGACATAGCTCAACCGCTCCATCGCCGCGGTGACGCCGCGCTCGCGATAGGCGCTTTCGATCGGTCTCTCGCCCGGCCCGCTCACCGGCCGCACTTCGGCGGTCTTGCCGACGAGCACCCCGACCTCCTCCCAGGTCTCGCGAACGGCGGCGCGGGCGGCGCATACGAGCCGCGGCGCAAAGCTCTCGGCGCCGCTCTCGACGCTCCATGCGATCCGGTCCGGCGGATCGATCTGGCCGCCCGGGAAGACGTAAACCCCGGGCATAAAGCGCGCCGACAACGAGCGCCGGCCCACCAGGACTTCGAGCTTGTCGCTTTCTCCGCGCAGCAGGATCAGCGAGGCGGCGTCACGCGGCCGCACAACTCGCGGCGGAAGGCTCGCCGCTGCCGGCGGGACCTGGTGGATGGGAGCGTCGTTCATCGCCGCACTATGCGCGATCCGGCGGCGAAGGCTCCAGCAAATGCCTTCAGTCTGGGTTGCGGCGGGCGCGCTCGATCGCCGCAATCCAAGTGCCGAGCGCCTGCCGCAGCTCGTCAAAGCCGTACTGTTCTGGACGCGAATCCTCGATCACGGCGTTGCGGATCGTGACCCCTTCGGGTGATACCGAGACCGCGTAGGCATTGCCGATTGCGGCCGGCTGCGGCGGTTCGCCGCGTTCGACGGCGCCGATCGCGGCAAGCAATTCCCGCGCGGCCTCGAGGTCGCCTTGCACGTCGCTCTGCAGAAAGCTCGCCAGCACCACGCCGCGCCGGCCGCTGCCGCGCACAGCACGCCCTTCGAGATGGCCCGCTGGATGCCGCCTTGCGATGATCAGCCCGGCGCGTGCGTTGCGGCTTCGCGCCATTACGGGGCCTGCAGCGGATAGGCGGCGTTGATCCGCCCCGACTGGTACCACCCCTGGATTGCGAAACCACGCCCCGAATTGCCGACGAATTCGCCGTCGCTTCGCCTGCGTCCGGTGTGGAACGCGGCGAGCACCGCCTCGATGACCTCGTCATCCGACATCGCGTCCGGGAAAAAGGTCGAGGCGCCGCGCTTGTCGACCCACCGGCCGCTTGCCGGGTCCCGCAACGCGACGCGCGCGCGATAGACGCCGTTTGCATCGGGCGGCTGAATTATGCGCAGCACCTTGGCATCCGCCGGGTCGACCCCGTTCAGCCGGTGGTGATAGCCGACCGCCTCGCCGCGCCGGTTGATCTCGCCGGTTTCGATGTGAGCGAAATTGATCGCCGGGTCGGTGGCCGTCCATTTGCTCCGCGATCGGCGCCGTCGGCTCGCGGGCGACAACCGCCGCCGGCAGCCCAGTCAGAAGAAGCAGCGCGCAGACGCCGAAAAAGCCGGAGAACCGCTTCATCGGGCCGATCCGCATTGGGCCGATCCGAATTGCGCCGATCCGCGGCCGGGGGTCAGCGCCCGGCGAACACGTCCTTTGCCACCAACGCCGCGGTCATCGCCGCCGGCCAGCCGGCGTAAAAGGCGAGATGGGTGACGAGCTCGCCCAGCTCCTCCTTGCTGAGCCCGTTGTCGAGCGCCCGCCCCAAATGCCCGACCAGCTGCTTTTCGCGGCCGAGCGCGACGAGGGTCGCGACCGTGATCAGGCTGCGGTCGCGCTTTGAGAGGCCGGGGCGCTCCCAGACGTCGCCATAGACGACCTTGTCGGCAAGGTCGATCAGCTTTGGCGCGATCGGGCGGACCTGCTCACGGGCGGGCGACGGCGGGGTGACGGGCATCGGGAGGCTCCTGCAAATGGGGGAAGGAAACGTCAGCGGTCTCGTCAGGCGTCGCTCAACCTGGCGTCTCGGCGGTCAGGTCGGCCGGCTCCCAGCCGATGGCGCGGCGCAGGAAATTGTATCCGAGTGCGGTAAAGGCGGCGCGCTCGCGATTGTCCTTGCCATAGCCGTGACCGCCGGCGGCGGGCTCGTAAAAATAGGCTTCGCAGCCCATCGCCTGCAATTTCGCCGCCATTTTGCGGGCATGGCCGGGGTGGACGCGATCGTCGCGCCGGCTCGTCGCCAGCAGGATCGGCGGGTAGTCCCGGCCGGGGAGCGCCGTGTGATAGGCGGATATCTCTTTCAGGAACCGCCAGTCCTCGGGGTTGTCGGGGTCGCCGTATTCGGCGATCCAGCTGGCGCCGGCATGCAATTTCGCATAGCGGCGCATGTCGATCAGCGGGATGGTGCAGAACAATGCCCCGAACCGCTCGGGATAGCGGGTCAGCATATTGGTGATCAGAATGCCGCCATTCGACCCGCCCTCGGCGGCGATATGCCGGGGCTGCGTCACCCCGCGGCGCACGAGGTCGGCGGCGACCGCGGCGAAATCGTCGTGCGACAGGCGCTTGCCTTCGCGCCGCCCGGCCTCGTGCCAGGCGGTGCCGAACTCGCCGCCGCCCCTGATGTTGGCGACGACGCCGGTGCCGCCCCGCTCCAGCCACAGCTTGCCGACGGTCGGGTTGTAGTACGGCAGCATCGATATGCCAAAGCCGCCATAGCCCGATAGGTGGACGGGCGCCTCGCCGGTCTCGCCGGGCGGCCCGACCTGGGTGTAGGGGATGCGGGCGCCGTCGGCGGAAATCGCCTCGTGGCGGGTGACCACGAGACCGGACGCGTCGAAGGTCTGCGGCGCCCGCTTCAGCAATTCCGGCGCCGCCGCGGGGCGGACAAGGAACAGCGAGGCCGGCGTCAGCGGGTCCTGCGCGCTGGCGAGGAGGTCGCCATTCGACTCCTCGGTCCGAACATCGAGCGGCCAGACATTGGCGACGCCAAACTCGGGCAGCCCGGTGATGCGCTCGCGCGACCAGCCGGCGGCGGAGGGGGTCAGCGCCTCGAACACCGGCTTCAAATCGTCGAGGATCGACAGAACGAGGCTGTTGCCGCACCAGAAGAAGCCTTGCAGGGCGCGGCGCTCGGCCGGTTCGAAGAGCTTTGTGAAATGACGGTCTCCGGCAAGGAAGGCGGAGAGCGACATGCCGAGCACGGTGTCCGGCGGGTGGGTGTCGCCACCGATCGTCCACGGGGTGCGGCGCTTGACCGCGAGCCAGCCGCGATGCCACTCGGCCGAGGCGTCGGTCGGCAGGTCGAGCCGGGTTTTGGGCCCCTCGCGGTCGCCGATCCACACGGTCTCGTCGAAAAAGCCGAGGCGCTCGGAAAAGACGACGCGTCCGTCGGCGGCTTCGCGGTCGAGATCGGCCCACACCGCCATATTGGCGGCGTCGGTCGCGAAGATGACCGGGGCCGCGAGCGGGTCGGTCCCGCGCCGCCATAGCCGCACGGTGCGCGCATAGCCCGAGCTGGTCGCCATGCCTTCGCCAAAGGCCGCCATGCCCTCGCCCCAGGCCGAGGACAGCAGCAATGTGTCGCGATCGAGCCAGGCGGCGCCGCCCTTTGCCTCCGGCAGATCGAACCCTGCGGCAACAAAATCATGCGAGGCGAGGTCGAACTCGCGCAGCACCACGGCGTCGGCGCCGCCGCGCGACAGCATCAGGATGGCGCGGTCGTGACTGCCCGGAAGGGTCGCCGCCCCGCTCCATGTCCAGTCTTCGCCTTCCCGCAGCGCCAGCGCGTCGAGATCGAGCAGGATCTCCCATTGCGGCGCCTCGCCGCGGAAGTCGTCGAGGCTGGTCGCGCGCCACAACCCGCGCGGATGCGCCGCGTCCTTCCAGAAATTGAACACCCGAGAGCCGCGCCGCGCGATCAGCGCAATGTTGTCGGGGCGGTCGTAGATCGCGGCGAGCATGTCGCGATCGGCGGCATAGCGCCCGTTGCCGAACCGCGCCAGGGTCGCCGCGTTTTGCGCCTCGACCCAGGCGAGCGCGCGCTCGCCGTCGACCTCTTCGAGCCACAGATAGGGGTCGTCGTCGGGCATGTCGACGGTCGGGCGCGGATCGATCATGGCCAGATCATAGACGATCGCCGGGTGCGGTCATCGCCTTTTGCCGAGCGCGCATTCGTGCAACCCTCCCATCCGCTGATCCGACCCTGGTCCGCGGCGAATGCAGGTCCGTCACATGAAAATCCGGGAGATCAAGACCTATCGGCTCGACGCGGCATTGGCGGAGCCGTTCGCCTACTCGCAGGCCTGGTACGAGCGGCGCGGCGCGATGCTGGTGGAAATCATCGGCGAGGACGGTGAGAGCGGCTGGGGCGAAGCCTTCGGCCCGCCGCAGCTGACCGCGCCGATCGTCGATTTCTACAAGCCGATGCTGGTCGGCGAGGACGCGTTCGCGACCGAAATGCACTGGCAGAACCTCTACAACCGGCTGCGCGACCACGGGCAAAAGGGGCTCGCGATCGAGGCGCTGAGCGCCGTCGACATCGCCTTGTGGGATTTGAAGGGCCGGCATCTCGGCCAGCCCGTGCACCGGCTGATGGGCGGGCCGCTGCGGCGCCGCGTCCAGGCCTATGCCACCGGGTTCTATCGCAAGCGCGGCGGCGACCCGCTGGCGTATCTGCTCGACGAGGCGCGGCAGCGCGCCGACGAGGGTTTTTGCGCGATCAAGCTCAAGCTCGGTTTCGGGATCGATCAGGACGTTGCGGCTGTGCCGCGCGGTGCGCGAGGCGGTCGGCGAACGCATGTCGATCATGGTCGACGCCAACCACGCTTACGACGCGACCGCCGCGATCCGGGTGGGTCGGCGGATCGAAGACCTCGATATCGGCTGGTTCGAGGAACCGGTGCCGCCCGAAGACGTCGATGGCTACAGGCAGGTAAAGGCGGCGCTGCGCATCCCGATCGCCGGCGGCGAGGCGGAGTTTACCCGCTGGGGCTTTCGCCGGATCCTGGTCGACCGCGCGATCGACATCCTGCAGCCCGATGTCTGCGCCGCCGGCGGGATCTCCGAGTGCAAGAAGATCGCCGACATGGCCAACGCCTTTGGCGTGCGCGTCAATCCGCATGTATGGGGAACCGGGGTGGCGCTGGCGGCCTCGCTGCAGCTGATCGCGACCTTGCCGGACAATCCGCCCGGTCTTCATCCGATTGCACCACTCCTCGAATTCGACCAGTCCGAGCACCCGATCCGGATGGCGGTTCTGACGCAGCCGATCGAGCAGAAGGACGGCTGGGTCGAGATTCCCGCCGGGCCCGGTCTCGGGATCGAGATCGACCGCGAGGCGATCGGCCGCTTTCGCGTCGACTGAGGCCGTCGGGAGAAACGGGCGGCGTCGGCCGGGCCTCCCGGCCTGCGATTAGCGAATACCCCCTTGCGTCGGGGACGGGTACCGGCGGCCGACAAATTCCGGTAAGGCTCGCTTACCTAATTAACGGCGAGGGATTTGATGGTCGGTCTGGTGCGCCTTGCCCTGCGCCGGCCCTACACGTCCGCGATCGCGGCGATGCTGATCGTCCTGTTGGGCGGTCTGTCGGTCACGCGGATGATCGTCGACATCTTTCCGGTCATCGACATCCCGGTCGTGCTGGTGGTGTGGAACTACCCCGGGCTGACGACCGAAGACATGGAGCGGCGCGTCGTCTTCATCAGCGAGCGCGCCTATTCGACCACGGTCAACGGCATCTCCCGCATCGAGTCGCAGTCGATCCCGGGGATCGGCCTGCTCAAAGTGTATTTCCAGCCGGGCACCGAGATCGGCGGCGCGATCGCCCAGATCTCCGCGGTCAACAACACGATCCTGCGGATCGCGCCGCCGGGGATGCAGCCGCCGGCGCTGATCCAGTTCAATGCCTCCAACGTGCCGGTCGTGCAGCTGACGATGTCGTCGAAGACGCTGACCGAGCAGCAGATCTACGATTACGGCCTGAACTTCATCCGGGTGAAGCTGTTCACCATCCCCGGCCTGTCGACCCCAGGCCCGTTTGGCGGCAAGCAGCGGCAGATCAACGTCGACGTCGATCCGGGACTGCTCGCGGCAAAGGGCTTTTCGCTGACCGACGTGGTGAACGCGCTGCAGGCCTCGAACGTGATCGTGCCGGCGGGGACGGCGCGGATCGGCGGGCGTGAATACAACATCCAGCTCAACTCCAGCCCGTCGGCGGTCGACCGCTTCAACGCGTTGCCGATCGGCGTATTCGACGGCGCCCCGGTCACGATCGGCGATGTCGGTCATGCGAGCGACAGCTTTGCGACCCAGGCCAACATCGTGCACGTCAACGGCAAGCGCGCGGTCTATCTGGCGATCCTCAAACACGCCGACGCCTCGACGCTCGCCGTCGTCGACGCGGCCCGGGCGGCATTGCCGGAGATTCAGGCGGCCGCTCCCAACGGGCTCGAGCTCAAGCTCGATTTCGACCAGTCGGTGTTCGTCCGCGCGGCTGTGCAGAACGTCGTCCGCGAGGCGATCATCTCCTCGATCCTGGTCTCGGCGCTGATTCTGGTCTTTCTCGGAAGCTGGCGCAACACGGTGGTCGTCTCGGCCTCGATCCCGCTGTCGGTCTTTGCCGGCATCCTCGGGTTGTTTCTGACCGGGAACACCATCAACCTGATGACCTTGGGCGGCTTGGCGCTGGCGATCGGCCTGTTGGTCGACAATGCGACCGTGACGATCGAGAACATCCATCGCAACCTGATGCTCGGAAAGCCGCTGACGGTCGCGATCCTGGACGGCACCGGCGAGGTCATCCAGCCGTTGACGGTCGCGACGTTGGCGATCTGCATCGTGTTTTTCCCGGTGGTGCTGCTGTTCGGCGTGGCGCGCTACCTGTTCATCCCGCTGGCGGTGACCGTGGTGTTCTGCATGCTGGCGTCCTACGCGCTGAGCTTTACCGTGGTGCCGAGCTTTGCGCGCTTCCTCCTCGCCTCGGGCGGCGGCCACCACGGCCCGCCAAAAGGAGTCTTCGGCCTCTTCGACCGCGGGTTTGACCGGTTTCGCCGTTGCTATGGCTGGCTGCTCGAAGGAACCCTTCGCCACCGCGGCTTTGTGCTGACCTGCTTTGCGCTCTTGCTGGTGGTGACCGGCGGCGTGGCGGCCACGATCGGGACGGATTTTTTCCCGACCGCCGATGTCGGCCTGATCAAGCTGCATTTCCGCGCCCCGCCGGGCACCCGCATCGAGGAGACCGAGCGGCTGGTGTTGCGGGTGGAGGACGCGGTCCGGCAGATCATTCCCGCCGCACGAGCTGGAGACGATCAACGACATGGTCGGCGTGCCGTCCTCGTTCAATCTCGCCTTCGTGCCCAGCGACAATGTCGGCGACATGGACGCCGAGATCCTGATCTCGCTCAGGCGTGACCACCACCCGACAATCGGCTACATGCGGGCCATTCGCCAAACGCTGCCGAGCCGGTTTCCGGGGAGCCTGTTCTATTTTCAGACCGCGGACATCGTCAGCCAGGTGCTGAATTTCGGGCTGCCGGCGCCGATCGACGTGCAGATCCAGGACGTCAATTTCGAGCGGTCCTACGGTTTGGCGCAGCGTCTGCTGCAGCGGATGAAGATGATTCCCGGCGTTGCCGACCCGCATCTCGTGCAGGTGCTCAACTATCCGGCACTGCAAATCGACGTCGACCGCTTGCGCGCCGCGAAGCTGCGAATATCGCAGCGCGACGTCGCCAGCAACATGCTGACCTCGCTGTCGTCGTCGGTGCTGGTCTCGCCGAATTTTTTTCTCAACCCGCAGAACAACGTGAACTATTCGGTGGCGGTGCAGACGCCGATCGACCGGATCAACTCGGCCGACGAGCTGTTGGGCACCCCGGTAAGCGCCCCGGCGGCGCCAACCTCCGTAGACACCGAGGCGGTGCCGGCCGCGCGGGTGATGCGGCTCGCCGACGTGGCGACGGTCTATCCCCGCTCCAGCCTGGAATCGGTCAACCATTACACGGTGCAGCGCGAGCTCGACATCGCCGCCAACGTCGACGGGCGCGATCTCGGCGGCGATCGCCGCCGATATCCAAGGCGCGATCAGGGACCTCAGCAAAGGGCTGCCGATCACCACGCATATCGACATCCGCGGTCAGAACGAGGTGATGCAGGCGTCGTTCCGCAGCCTCGGCGATTGGCCTGATTCTGGCGGTGATCCTGGTCTATGCGCTGCTGGTGATCCTGTTCCAGTCCTGGGTCGACCCGTTCATCATCATGATGGCGGTGCCCGGCGCCCTGATGGGCATCATCTGGATGCTGGCGCTGAGCGGCACGACCATCAACGTCGAGTCGCTGATGGGCTCGATCATGGCGGTCGGCATCTCGGTCTCGAACTCGATCCTGGTGGTGAGCTTCGCCAATGAGTTGCGCGCCCGTGGAACGCCCAGCGTGGACGGGGCGGTGGTCGAGGCCGGCACGACCGGCTGCGGCCGGTCCTGATGACCGCGCTGGCGATGATCATCGGCATGGTTCCGATGGCGCTCGGCCTCGGCGACGCGGGCGAGCAGAACGCGCCGCTCGGGCGCGCGGTCATCGGCGGACTGATCATGGCGACGTTCGCCACCCTGTTTATCGTCCCGGTCTTCTACACGCTGCTGCGGCGCCGGCCGCCGACCTTGCACATGCTCGACGCCCGCTTCGCCGCCGAGGCGGCAGGGGCGGTCGGCGCGGGAGAAGCTTCGCATGGCTAGACGCCGTCTGCGCTCGGTGGCGCTCTATCTGGCCGGCATCGCGGTGATCGGCGGCGCCGCGCTCGGCGCGTTCCTGCTGTGGCACGACAAAGGCGTGGCGCTGTCGGCGTCGCGCGCCGCACTGGCCGAGGGCGTCGCCCGCGGGCCGGTGGTGCAGGTGGCGACCGTGACCGAAGGACCGAAAGAGCGGTTGATCCGGCTTCTCGCCGACACGAGGCCCTATCAGAACGCGACGCTCTACAGCAAGGTGAGCGGCTATGTGACCTCGATCCCGGTCGACCGCGGCGACCGGGTCAAGACCGGGGCCGTGGTCGCCGCGGTCTCGTCGGTCGAGACCGACCAGCAATACGAAGCCGCGTTGCGCGACCTCGAAAACAAGAAACGCAACTGGACCCGATCGAAAGAGCTGGTGGCGAAGGGCTGGACATCGCAGCAGGCGGCGGACCAGGCGGAGACCAACTACACGATGGCGACGGCGACCGTTTCCCAGAACGAGACGTTGAAGTCCTACGAACAGATCCGGGCGCCGTTCGACGGCGTGGTGACCGCGCGCTTTGTCGATGTCGGGGCGTTGGTGCAGAATTCGACCACCAACAAGACCAGCAACCAGCCGGTGCTGACGATCGCGGACGAGAGCCGGCTGCGCGTCGACGTCTATGTCGAGCAGCGCGACGTGCCCTACGTGCATGTCGGCGACCTGGCCGATGTCGCCGACGGCGCCAGTTCCGACCGCAAGGTCCAGGCGCGGGTCGCCCGCACCTCCAACGAGCTCGACCCGCGCACCCGCACGTTGTTCGTCGAGCTCGATGTCGACAACCGCGACCGTTTTCTGGTCCCGGGAAGCTTTGCCTATGTGACCCTGCACGTGCCGATCCGGGTCTATCCCGAGGTGCCTGTGGCGGGTCTGATCGTGCGCGGGACGCAGACCTATATTGCCGGCGTCCAGGACGACCACACCGTGCGCATGCTGCCCGTGAAAGTGGCGGCGACAGACGGAATTCGAGCGTCGTTGGCCGAGGGCGTGACGGTTGGGCAACGCGTTGCCCTCAACCTCCCCGACGAGGTCGGCGACGGCGCTCGGGTACAGCCGGCGGCCGCCGGGAAATAACGTGTCGGGGAAGCCCTCGGTCGGCTGTGACGCAGGACGCCGCCGAGCCCTATTCCGCCCCTATTCCGGCTCCCGCTCCTGCGGTTACTGCTTATAGGACGGGTCGATGCGGTCGAGCTTGCGCAGCAGGGCCGGCCATTCGAACTTGGCCGGGTCGTTGCCCCGGCCCGCGGCCCGGCCATAGGCGGCGCTGACCACCGCGTCGTCGATCGGGTGGAGCTCGGCGCCCGATTGCTGGAAGGCGAGCTGCATCGCGCACGCCCGTTCCATGCGATAGGTCGCGACAAACGCCGCGGCGATGCTCGCGCCGACGACCAAAAGGCCGTGATTGCGCAGGACCATGATGTGGCGGTCGCCGAAATCGGCGAGAAAGCGCGCGCGTTCCTCGGGGCTTCGCGCCGAGCCCTCGTACTCGTGATAGGCGACGTCGCCGATGACCTGCATGGCATGCTGGTTGAGCGGCAGCAGCCCATGCTGCTGCATCGACACGGCGCAGCCGGCGACCGAGTGGGTGTGCAGCACGCAAGCCACTTCCGGGCGCGCCGTATGCACGGTGCCGGGCATCGCAAAGCCGCCGCTGTTGACCTCCCATTCCGAGGCCTCGACCTTGTTGCCCGCGACATCGACCTTGACCAGCGACGACGCGGTGACTTCGTCGAACAGCAGACCGTAAGGGTTGATCAGGAAATGGCCGTCCTGCCCCGGGACGCGCGCCGTGATGCGGGTGTTGATCAGGTCCGACCAGCCGAACAGGTCGACCAGGCGATAGCAGGCGGCGAGGTCGACCCGCGTCTGCCATTCCCCGGCCGACATCCGCGCGGGCATTGCCGTTATCGTTGACGCCATGGTTTCCTCCAATGCGAGCGAGATGCCCGGAAATCAGCGCATAAAGCTTAATCCGGCGTCAAGCCGCACCAATGAGAACAGGCATCCGTCACCGCTCGAGCTGATCCGCGCCCGCCGAGGCTAAGGAGCAGTCAGCGGCCGCGGCCGGCGGTTCTCGCCGATCGCGACATAGGTGAAGATGGCTTGCGTGACCCGGCGCGCCTCGCCCGAGGCGAGATTGCGGCGCCACGCTTCGATGCGCGTCGTGATCGAGGTGCGGCCGGTGCGGATGACCTCGCCATAGCAGCTGACCTCGTCGCCGACGAAAACCGGCTCGTGAAACACCATGGCGTCGACGGCGACGGTGGCGCACCGCCCGCCGGCCCGCTGCATCGCCAGGTTGCCGCCGGCGAGATCCATCTGCGCCAGGAGCCAGCCGCCAAAGATGTCGCCGTTGGGGTTGGCGTCGGCCGGCATCGCCATGACCCGGATAAGCGGCGCCGCCAATGGCGGTTCGGTCGGCGGTTCGGGCGGCTGGGACTGCGGCGCGCTCGCGCGGGTCGTTGATTCCATGGCTGCTTCGGCTTTCAGCGGGCATCCTCTGAGGCCCCGTGCAACCTCGATCGCCAATGACCCTAAGGGGAGGATGACAATCGGAATGGCCTATCCATATAGCACGTTGTCATGCGGTCACGAGGTTTGGCCGAGTGGAGGAAACGATGTCGGTTGGCGCAAAGTTCGGCGGGTTTCGTCGGGTCGTCTTCACCGGGACTGCGGTGATGGCGGCGGCAGTCACCGCCGCAGCGCTGACCGTGCCGGCCTCTGCGCAAAGCTATACCTATCCGCAACAAGGCTATTCCTATCCACAGCAAGGCTATTCCTACACGCAGCAAGCAGCGCCCAATTATTCTTATCAACAGCCATCCACAAACTCCACTTATCCGAATTATTCGAGCTCAACCTATCCGAATTATGCCACTCAACCGCCCGCAAATCAGGGTGGTTATTCTTATAATCCTTATGCGTATGGTGCTTCTGGCTGGCCGGGCTATTCTCCATATTACGCGTCTAATCCCTATTACTGGAACCCCTGGTGGAACACCGGATGGTGGGGCTGGCCGGGCTATTGGCCGATTGGCCTCTCGGTCGGCTGGGGGGGCGGCTGGTGGGGCGGACGCGGCTGTTGCTGGGGCGGCGGCTGGGGCCGCGGTTGGGGCGGCGGCTTTCACGGCGGCGGCTTTCACGGCGGTGGCGGCTTTCACGGCGGTGGCGGCTTCCATGGCGGCGGCCACCGCTAGAGGGGCGGCAGCGCTAAGCCGCCGATGATCGAGGGGATGTCGCTCGGCGCGCATCTCGACCAGGTTCTGGCCGATGCGACGGTCCCCGAGCTGCCCAACCACTACGCCGGCAAGGTTCGCGACAATTACGACCTGCCCGACGGCCGCCGGGTCATTATTGCGACCGACCGGCTGAGCGCGTTCGATCAAATCATCACCGCGATCCCGCTGAAGGGGCAGGTGCTGACCCAGATCGCGCGGTTTTGGTTCGACGCGACCTGCGATATCTGCCCCAACCACGTCATCGAGTATCCCGACCCGAACGTCCTCGTCTGCCGCCGGCTTTCGATCATGCCGGTCGAGGTCGTGGTGCGCGATTATCTGACCGGCACGACCGCAACCTCGATCTGGCCGATGTACAAATCAGGCCGGCGGGAGATCTACGGCATTCCTTTCCCGGACGGCCTGCACGAAAACCAAAAGCTGCCGTCCACGGTCATCACCCCGACCACCAAGGCGTTCGACGGCGGGCATGACGAGCCGTTGACCGCGGACGAGATCATCGGCCGCGAGCTGCTGGCCCCGCGGCAATGGGAGGAGGTCTCGCAACTTGCCCTCGCCTTGTTCGCGCGAGGCCGCGAGATCGCGGGACGGCATGGGCTGATCCTTGTCGACACCAAATACGAATTCGGCTTCGACCCCGACGGCGCGATTGTGCTCGCTGACGAGATCCACACGCCCGACAGCAGCCGCTATTGGCTCGCCGACAGCTATCGGCAACATTTTGCCGCCGGCGAGCCGCCCGAAAGCCTCGACAAGGATTTCGTCCGCCGCTGGGTAACCGCGCGCTGCGACCCCTACCGCGACCCGATCCCGCCGATCCCGCGCGAGATTGTCGCCGAGGCCGCGCGCCTCTATGTCGAGGCGTTCGAAACCGTCACCGGCCGGGATTTCGAATTTCCCGACCCCGCCACGCCGATCCTCGACCGCATCCGCACCAACCTCGCCCGGTATTTTTAGACGACCGCGGGGCCCTCGCTACTCTCCCGTGTCGTCGCCGAGCTTTCGGACGCCGTCGGGTTTGCACCTTGGCGCGGCGCGTATTAATTTACCGAGATCGGCTAAGGCTGTGCAGCTCTGACGCTCGATTTTGGCTGACTTGGCCGAGCTAGGAGGAAAAACATGCCCAGAATCAAGCATATCGCCTTGACGACGAAAGATCCGGACAAGGCCGCCGCCTTTTACAAACAAGCGTTCGGCATGCGCGAAATTCGCCGCAACCCGCGGGGTGCGGTGTTTTTGACCGACGGCTACATCAACCTCGCGATCCTCAATTTCAAGACCGAGAAAGACGCCGATGTCGGCGCGCACGGCGCCAATTTCAGCGGCATCCACCATTTCGGGTTCGAGGTCGAAGACCTCGATGACGCGGCGGACAAGCTCGAACAAGCGGCGGGCGAGCAGCTGACCTCGAAAGACGGGCTCGACATGGAAATGGCGGCCGGAAGCCACCGCAACTTCGAGATGAAATGGGCCGGCCCCGACGGCGTCGTCATCGACATCTCCCACACCGGCTGGGACAACGGGACATGACCGCCAACTTCACGATCTGCGTCGGCACCGTCGGCAGCGGCGCCTGGACCAGCGCCGACGGCGGCGACAGCTGGCAGCGGGTGCGGCGCGGGCTGTGGGGCGAAAGCCGCATCTATGGCCTCGCCGTGCATCCGCGCGAGCCGCGCACGGTGTTCGCCGGCGCCGATGACGGCGTCTACAAGAGCCTCGACGGCGGCCAGAGCTTTGAGCATCTCAACTCGCCGATGAACAAGATGGACGTGTGGAAGATCGCCTTCGACCCGGCCGATCCCGACACGATCTTTGCCGGGACCCGCCCCGCCGCGCTGTTCCGCTCGAACAATGGCGGGCAGAAGTGGGAGATGCTGCCGGTCGACATGGTCGAGGATTGCCCCAATGTCGGGGTGCCGCGGGTGACCGCGTTGACCGTCGACCCGTCCGACCACCGCGTCGTCTGGGCCGGGGTCGAGGTCGACGGGGTGCGCCGCAGCCTCGACGGCGGCGAAACCTGGACGCGGATCTCGGGCGGGCTCAACGATCCCGACATCCACGACGTGGCGGTCCGCCCGGCCGGCGACGGCAAGACCGTGCTTACCAGCACGCCGCGCGAGATCTTCGCCAGCGCCGACAAGGGCGAAAGCTGGCAGGGGCTCGGGGTCGGCAAGCATTTCGGTCTGCCGTATTGCCGCGGTCTGGCGCTGAAGACCGACGACCCCAACACCGTGTTCGTCGCCACCGGCGACGGCGCCGCGGGCGCCACCGGGGCGATCCAGCGCTCGAAAGACGGCGGGAAAAGCTGGGAAAAGCTGCCATTGCCGGTGGCGCCGAATTCGCCGATCTGGGCCTTTGCGACCCATCCCGCGGATGCCGGGCTGATCCTCGCCTGCAGCCATTACGGCGAATTGTACATCAGCCGCGACGCCGGTGACGCCTGGGGCAAGCTGCCGCGCGAGTTCACCGAGATCCGCGCTCTCGCCTGGACGCCAAACTAATCCTGGCGTGGCGGCGAGCGGCGGCGGTATCGCCCTCTCTCCGGCGAACTCGGGGTAGAGGGTGAGGGGGGCGCGGCGGCGGCGTCGTTGACGGCAGCCGGGGTTCTCGCCGTTTGCGCGTTCGCCCATCATGCGGTTGCGCAAGAAAGAGTGACCGCGGCGGCACTCTGGCAGCCCGATGCCGGCTTCCTGGCGCGCTTTCACGCGCATTGCGACAGCCGAAGCGGGGCTGCGTTCGACGCCTGTTTTGCCGCGGCGATGGCGCGGGCGGGGGCGTCGAAGGCGGCGCTCGCTTTCACCCGGCGTCTCGGCGACCAGGCTTATCTGCAGGCGTTGGAGCCGACCGGCGGGCCGGTCGCGGTAGCGCGCGTGGTCTACCCGTTCCGCGCCAACGAGAACGAGGCCTGGCTTCTGGTCAACGGCACGCCGCCGCTGGTCGACGTCGACGACCGGCATAACCTGCCGTTCCCGCAGATGCGCGGCGTCGGCGGCCTATGCCGAAATTCACCGGCATTATCCCAATGTCACCTTCTGGCCCGGCGACCGCGGCGCGGCGGCGCCGGAGGTCGTGCGAGACGGGCGGGAAATCGTCGTCGGTTACCTGCTGCGCGACCTCTGCCACGCCTGCGCGATTGTCGGCCGGGTGCGCTACGCCTTCGATTTCGACGCGGACGGAAAATTCCTCCGGGCGAGGCTGGTCTCGGTGATCTCGGCGGAAAAATAAGGAGCTGTCGCCATGTTCGAAACCACGATCGCCGGCAGCCTGCCAAAGCCGTCCTGGCTGGCCGAGCCGCGCAAGCTGTGGCCCGCCTGGCGGCTCGAAGGCAAGGAGCTCGCCGAGGCCAAACGCGACGCGACGATCCTCGCCGTGAAGCTGCAGGAAGACGCCGGCATCGACATCGTCACCGACGGCGAGCAGGCGCGCCAACATTTCGTCCACGGCTTTATCGAAGCGGTCGACGGCGTCGATTTCACCCGTCGCGTGACGATGGGCATCCGCAACAACCGCTACGAGGCGCAGGTGCCGACCGTCACCGGCCCATTGCGGCTGAGGCGCAGCGCGCATCTGCGGCGAAGCGGCGACTGCCCGCGCTCATACCCGGCGGCCGCTCAAATTCACCCTGCCCGGTCCGATGACCATCGCCGACACGGTGGCTGACGCGCATTACGGCGACCGCGTCAGCCTCGCGATGGCATTCGCCGAGTTGCTCAACCAGGAGGCGCGGCAGCTGGCCGAGCTCGGCGTCGAGGTGATCCAATTCGACGAGCCCGCCTTCAACGTCTATCTCGATGCGGTGACGCAGTGGGGGATCGCCGCCCTCGAACGCGCCGCCGACGGTCTCTCATGCAAGACCGCGGTTCATATCTGTTACGGCTACGGCATCCAGGCGAATATCGACTGGAAATCCGGTCTCGGCGCCGAATGGCGGCAATACGAGGCGATTTTTCCGGCCTTGGCGGCGAGCCGGATCGATCAGGTCGCGGTCGAGTGCGCCGGCTCGCATGCGCCGGTCGAGCTGCTCGGACTGCTCTCGGGCAAGGACGTGCTCCTCGGCGCGATCGATGTCGCCACCGACCGGATCGAGAGCCCCGAGGAGGTCGCGCGCACGATCGAGCAGGCGTCGCGCTTTGTCCCGGCGGAGCGGCTTTTTCCCTGCACCAATTGCGGCATGGCGCCGATGGCGCGCGACATCGCGGTCGCAAAGCTGACAGCACTCGTCCGCGGCGCGGCGGCGGCGCGCGAGGGCGGCCGCTGATCGTCGGCTTCGAGCAATCGAGGGTTATTCCGCGGCGATTGGAGCGGACGGCCCGGCCGGGATGACGGCCACGTCCTCGGCCAAGCCGCGCGCCGGCCGGGCATAAGCCGCTTCGAGCCGCTGGATCGCCGCATCGACCGCCAGCCGCAACCCGGTCTCGTTGAAGAACGAGCCGGGTATCAGGCAGCGCGCGGCGAGCACCCGGCGGAAGGCGTCGAACAACTCGGCGTCAGGGGCTTGCGCTTCGGTCCAGAAATCATCGAGGTCGCCCTGATAGGTCAGCCCCGGCATGTCGTATACGGCGTTGCCGAGTGCTATGACCGGCAGCCCCTTTGCCAGTGCCTCGCCGCCGATGGTGCTGTTCACCGTCACCACGGCGCGGCTGCGCGCCAGCAGCTTCGGCAATTCGCCGCCATCGAGAATAGTCACCCGCTCGGCCACCATGTGCTCGACCGCGACATGACCGACCATCCCGACCCAGTCGACGAGCCCGCTGTCCATCGGGTGCAGCTTGACGACGAGGCGGGACGTCGCAGGGCGCGTGGCGGGCGAAGGAGCTCAGGACAAAATCGATCGCGAGATGGGTCGCGCGGAACGGCGAATGCACCCGCATCTGGTAGTCGCAATCGAGCTGCAGCGGAAAGAAATAGATCGGGTCGCCGGTCAAGGCCTCGATCGCCGCGGCGGCCTGCCGTTTCGACTTGCCCATCAATGCGAGCCGCCGCAGCCACCCCGCGTACTCGATCATCTGGTGGTAGGGACGGTGGGTCTTGTAGTGCGGGAAGCGCCATACCCCCGCCATCGACGCGAAGTTGTAGAGAACGTCCTCGAAAGCCCGCCGCCGGAAGCTGCCCGGCACCTTTGGCGGCCGCTCCCACTCGGGCAGGTCGCGGGCGCGCTCACGAAACCAGTCGGGGTCTTTCGGCAATGTCGAGAACCCGTTGACCCCGCCCTCCTCGAAGGTGATCCAGTCCGGGCGCATATAGCCCTCCTCGACCACATGCACGAGGAGCCGGCGCCGTTCGGCGACGCGGATCGCGGCGCGGTGCAGCGGCCGGCAGTCGCCAAACAGGATGATGTCGCTGATCGCCCTTTCGGTGACCAGGCGATCGAGAAACTCGGGCCATTCGTATTCGCGCCCGCGAAAGTCGACGCTGTCGGGAAGCCGCCAGAACACTCGGTCGCCGCCGTTGAAGTTGACCCGGTGCACGGCATGACCGCGCCCCTTCAGCGCCGCTCCGAGCCGCTCGAAAAACCGCGTCGGCATTCCCTGCAGGAACAGAAAACCGCGATCGGCAGGTTCCGTTCCGCGGCGGGTGAACCTCTCTGTCACCCTAGACCAATCAAACGGCGATCCACGACCATCCCCCGAACCCAAGCGCCATCGCGTTAAGAGAATGCCACGGATACATTATTCCAATACCGTCAATTTTCGGTCAGACGGCTGATCGTTGTCCAGAATTTTTTGATTTTTCGACTTGTACCCGGAGTTGCCGCCGCCAAAAGCAGTGATGGCGACTTCGCAAAGCGTCCGGAATTCATTCCGGAAATTATCCCGGATCAGGTGGCCGCCAGCCCGAATTATTCCTTTCCCGGGCTCGAAAACCGATACGGGGTTGATTGCGGGAGCACCGACAATTTTGATTAAATTTAGCCGAGTCTGGGAGGAATCTTCAGCCTTTCTTATAATTTAAGCGGTTCGATCAGCGTCGGGTCCGAGCTTTGCCCAATTCGGATTGAGGCGATCGATGGCACGCATTCTCCTGGCCGAGTCCGATCGGCATATCCGCCGGTTTATTGCCGGTATCCTGTCCGATTGCGGTCATGCGGTCGAGACCTGCGCCGACGCGGCTGAAGCGGCCGCGTCGCTGGCGACACGAGCGGTCGATGTCGTTGTCACCGATTTCGTGCTCGAATTCGATAGTGAGGCAACATTGGGGCGCGATTGCGCGGCGCTCGGGATTCCGACCGTCACCTTGAGCGGGAGTAAATTCCGTCCTGACCAGTCCGCGGCGGAACGGCCGTGCGCTTTGCTCGAAAAGCCATTTCGCTTTGACGACCTGCAAAGCGTTCTGGACGCCGTGGCGCTGCGCTCGGAACCGGTGCAACCCGGTGATCCGGCCGCCGGCGGGGCGCTCTATCCTTCGGTCAACTCGCGGCGGGCGTAGAGCAGGAATTCTCGATTGCCTTCAGGCCCGAGGATCGGGCTCTCGACGACGCCGGTCACCATCCAGCCGGGTTGCGCCCCGACCCAGGCGGCGGCGCGGTCGCAGACCTCGCGGTGGATCGCCGGATCGCGCACGACGCCGCCCTTGCCGACATGTTCGCGGCCGGCCTCGAATTGCGGTTTGACGAGGGCGACCAGGGTTGCCCGCTCCTTGGCGAGCGCCAGCGCCGCGGGCAATACCGTCGCCAAGCCGATAAAGCTCGCATCACAGGCGATGATGTCGACCCGCTCGGGGACGTGCTCGGGTCCGAGCGCGCGCGCGTTCACCCTCTCGCGCAGGAGGACGCGCGGATCCTGACGCAATTTCCAGGCGAGCTGGCCGTGCCCGACATCGACCGCATAAACGCGACGTGCGCCGCGGGTCAGCAACACGTCGGTAAAGCCGCCGGTCGACGCGCCGATGTCGAGCGCGACCCAACCGGACGGGTCGATCGCAAAATGATCGAGCGCGTGGGCGAGCTTGACGCCACCGCGCGACACCCACGGATGATCGCGGCCGCGCACCTCGATCGCGGTATCGTCGGCAAGCGGCTCGCCGGCCTTCTCGACCCTGCGCTCACCGGAAAACACCAGCCCGGCGAGGATCAACGCCTGCGCGCGGGTTCGGCTTTCCGCAAGACCGCGTTGAACCAGCAGCTGGTCGGCGCGATGCTTGCTCGCCAACGGTCCGGGCGGCCTGAGGGAGCCGGGCTAGGCCCGTACCGGCTGCGCCGCGATCTCGCGGCCAAGCGCCGACAGCGCCATTGCCACGATGTGTCGCGCGTTGAGCCCGGCCTGATCGTATTGCACCTGCGGGCCGTCGTGTTCGAGGAACTCGTCGGGCAGCACCATTGTGCGGATCTTCAAGCCGTGATCCAGCAGCCCGTTCATCGCCAGATGGTGCAGCACATGGCTGCCAAAGCCTCCGATCGAGCCCTCCTCGACCGTGATCACGACCTCGTGCTCGCGCACGAGGCGGTTGACCATGCCGGTGTCGAGCGGCTTCGCAAAGCGGGCGTCGGCGACCGTCGTCGACAGCCCGTATGAGGCCAGCTCCTGCGCGGCTTTCATGCACTCACCGAGCCGCCCGCCGAGGCTGAGGAGGGCGATTGTCGTGCCTTCTCGGACGATCCGGCCACGGCCGATTTCGAGGGGCGTGCCCCTCTCGGGAAGCGGCACGCCGATCCCGTCGCCGCGCGGGTAGCGCACCGCCGACGGGGCGTCGTCCACTGCCGCGCACGTCGCCACCATGTGAACGAGCTCGGCCTCGTCCGCCGCCGCCATGATCACAAAGCCGGGCAGGCAGCCGAGATAGGCAACGTCGAAGGAGCCGGCATGGGTCTGGCCGTCGGCGCCGACCAGGCCGGCGCGGTCGATCGCAAAACGCACCGGCAGCTTCTGGATCGCCACGTCGTGAACGACCTGGTCGTAGGCACGCTGCAAAAAGGTCGAGTAGATCGCGGCAAACGGCTTCATGCCCTCAGAGGCGAGGCCGGCGGCAAAGGTCACCGCATGCTGCTCGGCGATGCCCACGTCGAAGCAGCGATTGGGGAATTTGTCGCCAAATAAATTCAGCCCGGTGCCGGACGGCATCGCCGCCGTGATCGCCACGATGCGGTCGTCGAGCTCCGCCTCCTTGATCAGCGCCTTGGCGAAGACGCTCGTATAGGACGGCGCCTTCGAGCTCGATTTCGCCTGCGCCCCGGTGATCACGTCGAATTTGGCGACGCTGTGCCACTTGTCGTCGGCCTGCTCGGCCGACAGGTAGCCGTGCCCCTTCTCGGTCACGGCGTGGACCAGGATCGGGCCGGTCTCCGTGGTGTCGCGCACGTTCTTCAGCACCGGCAACAGGTGATCGAGGTTGTGGCCGTCGATCGGGCCCACGTAGTAAAAACCCATCTCCTCGAACAACGTGCCGCCGGTGACAAAGCCGCGCGCCAATTCCTCGGCCCGCCGGGCGGCGTCTTCGAGCGGCTTGGGGAAATGCCGCGCCACTTCCTTGGCGATGTGGCGCAACGACATAAAGGATTTCGACGACAGCAGCCGCGACAGATAGGCGCTCATCGCACCCACCGGCGGGGCGATCGACATGTCGTTGTCGTTGAGAATCACGATCAGCCGCGAATCCATCGCCCCGGCGTTGTTCATCGCCTCATAGGCCATGCCGGCGCTCATCGCACCGTCGCCGATCACGGCGATGATGTTGCGCCGCTCCCCCCGCAGGTCGCGGGCGACGGCCATGCCGAGCCCCGAGGAGATCGAGGTCGAGCTGTGGGCTGCGCCGAACGGGTCGTATTCGCTCTCGGATCGTTTGGTAAAGCCGGAAAGCCCGCCGCCTTGGCGAATCGTGCGGATGCGGTCGCGGCGGCCCGTCAGGATTTTGTGCGGATAGGCCTGATGTCCGACATCCCAGATCAGCCGGTCGTTCGGCGTGTCGAAAATGTAGTGGAGCGCCACGGTCAACTCGACAACACCGAGCCCCGCGCCGAAATGGCCGCCGGTGATCGAGACCGCGTCGATCAGTTCGGCGCGCAACTCGTCGGCGAGCTGGCGCAGATCCAATTCGGGCAGCCGCCGCAGATCGGCCGGGATGTCAACCCGGTCGAGCAACGGCGTCCGATTGGAGATCGGGCGACTCGGGTTTGGATCCAATGCTGGGCTCCTCACGTGCGGCGGCTGATTACAAATCGCGCCGCTTCTCTTAAGAGTTCCGCTCTTCCCTCGAACAAATCAAGATGCGCGACGGCTTGGCCGACCAGAAGCTCGGCCTGAGCGCGCGCCCGCTCGACCCCGAGGATCGACACGAAGGTCGCTTTGCCGGCGGCGGCGTCGGCGCCGACGGGCTTGCCAGTCTCGGCCGCCGAGCCCTCGACATCAAGCAGATCGTCGGCAATCTGAAAGGCCAGTCCGAGATCATGGGCATAGCCGTGCAGCGCGGCGCGGGGTTCAACCGGCGCCTTGGCGAGAATCGCCCCCGCTTCGCACGAAAAGGCGATAAGCGCCCCGGTCTTCATCCGCTGCAGCCGGGTGATCGCTCCGATGTCGAGCGGCTGATGCTCGGCGATCAGGTCGATCATCTGGCCGCCGACCATACCGGCGGCGCCCGCAGCCGCCGCCAGCGCCGCCACGAGCTCGCATCGCACCGCCGGATCGCCATGCGTGTCGCGATGTGCGAGCACGCCAAACGCGGCGGTCAGCAGACCGTCGCCGGCCAGCACCGCGGTCGCCTCGTCGAATTCTTTGTGGCAGGTCGGCCGGCCGCGCCGCAAATCGCTGTCGTCCATCGCCGGGAGGTCGTCATGGACCAGCGAATAGGCATGGACCATCTCGATCGCCGCCGCCACGTGCAGCGCGCATTGCCGCGAAACGCCAAAAAGACCAGCGCTGCCGAGCACCAAAAACGGGCGCAGCCGCTTGCCCGGCCCCAGCGCGGCATAGCGCATCGCCGCATAGACGCGCGCTTCGAGGTCCGGCGGCACGACCAGCAGCCGCTCCAGCACCGCATCGGTCAAGCTTGCCGCCTGCGCCAGCGCTTCTTCGAAGCCGATCGAATGGGACCAAAGCGTATCAGTCAAACTTCGCCGGCTCCGCCGAAATGGCGCCGTCCGCGCCGATGACGATGCGCTCGACCCGCTGCTGCGCCTCGTTGAGCTTTCGTTCGCAATGCTGCTTCAGTTGCGCCCCGCGCTCATAAGAAAGGATCGCCTCGTCGAGCTTGACCTGCCCGGCTTCGAGCCGCCGCACGATCTGTTCAAGCTCGGCCAGCGCATCCTCGAAACTCATTCCCGCGATTTCGGGCGGCGGGTTCGTCTCGGTCATCGTCGCTCTATCTAGCAGTAACGCGAGGTTAAAGGCGCGCTTTAGCCGTTTGCGATCACGTAATATCCAGCGACAGAAGCAAAACCGCAACAGTGCGGCTTGATTCGCAGCTGCTTACGCAGCCATCAGCGCCTGCAGGTGAGCCGCGGCGCTCGCACCCAGCGCCTCCAGGTCGTAGCCGCCTTCGAGCGTCGAGACCAGCCGTCCGCGCGCGTGGCGGCGGGCGGTGCCGACGAGCTTTTCGGTGACCCACGCGTAATCGCTCTCATCCAGCATCAGCTGCGCCAGCGGGTCATTGCGATGCGCATCGAAGCCGGCTGAGATAATCACCAGCATCGGGCGAAAATCATCGAGCGCGGGCAGCACGCGCTCGCTGAACGCCCGGCGAAACGGCTGCGATCCCGACATCGGTCGCAAGGGCACGTTGACGATGTTGCCCACTCCGGTCTCGCTCGCCGCACCGGTGCCCGGATAAAGCGGGGATTGATGCGTCGAGGCGTAGAACAGGCTGTCGTCGGCCTCGAATGCGGCCTGCGTGCCGTTGCCGTGATGAACGTCAAAATCGACGACCGCCACCCGGTCGAGGCCGTGGGTGTCGCGCGCCCGCAAGGCGCCGATGGCGGCGTTGTTGAACAGGCAGAACCCCATCGAGCGATTGGGCTCGGCATGATGCCCGGGCGGGCGCACCGCGCAAAAGGCGTTGTCGGCCTCGTTGGCGACGACGGCGTCGACAGCGGCGGTCACCGCCCCGGCGGCATGCAACGCCGCCCGGCCCGAGGCCGGCGACAGCACGGTGTCGGCGTCGATCGCGACGTGGCCCGAGCTTGGGACGGCGTTGAGAATGCGTTCGACCTGGCGCCGCGGATGGACCCGCAGCAAATCCTCGATCTCGGCGGCCGGCGCCTCGCGCCACTCGAGGGCGGCGAATCGCGGGCCGGACAGCGCCGCCAGCACCGCGCGCAGACGCGCCGCGGATTCGGGATGATGCGTTCCCGGGTCGTGTTCGAGACAGGCCGGATGGGTATACAGCAGTGTCGTCATCGCAAGCCCTCGCAAGCCGGCAGCGCCGAGTGTCGCATATTCATATTTTGATATCGCCGCGAATATCCAAATCGCCGAACGCATTCTGACGTGGCGGCGGCAAATCACCGCCGGCGCGCCGCATAAAGACCGAGTGCCGCCCAGCCGACCAACAGCGCGGCGCCGCCGAACGGCGTGACCGCGCCAAACCAGGTCAATTTTGTCACCGCCAGCGCAAACAGACTGAAGCTGAACAACAGGATGCCGACGCCGAAGCTCCACCCCGCAATTGCCAATGACAGACTCGGCCGGCCGCCGTGTCCGGCGAGCGCGGCGAGGGCGAGGAGAGCCGCCGCGTGAACCATGCCGTAAAGCGCGCCGGTGCGCAGCAGCTCCGCCGCCCGCGCGTCTCCGGCGGCAACATGGGCGGCGACCGCTCCGGCCGCAACTGACAGAAACCCGCCGATTGCGGCGGCGGCGAGCCAAGCGCGGATCATCGCGGCGCCGCTGCCCTTCGCTCCGTCCCCGCTCTTCGCTCCGCCCCCGCTCTTCGCTCCGCCAACGCCGCGTGGTAGAGGGCGAGGGTCGCGCGCGCGACGATCTCCTCGTCAAAGCAGGATTCGACCAAGAGCCTGCCGCGCCGTCCCATCGCCTTGCGCCGCGTCGGGTCGGCGACGAGCGTGGCGATCGCGTCGGCCAGCGCGCCAACGTCGCGCGGCGGCGCCAGGATGCCGTTCCCGTCCGAGCCCGCGCGAACCACCTCGCGACAGCCTGGAACGTCGCTGGCGACGATCGGGCGGCCGCAGGCGGCGGCTTCGAGCAGCGCTTTTGGCACGCCCTCGCCATAGGTCGAGGGCAGCACCGCGATCGCCGCGTCGCGCCATATCTCCCGTACATCCGCTACCGGACCGCGCCAACTCACTCCCGGCTCGGCGCTGAGCAGCGACAAGGACTGCGCCGACAGGGTGCCCGGGTTGTCGGGATCAACGGGTCCCGCCAGAACCAGCTCGACCGGCACGCCGCGCGCGCGCAGCAGGCGGATCGCGGCCACGGCGTCGGATACGCCCTTGTCGCGCAGCATGCGCGAGACGAGCGCCACCGTCACCGTGTCGCCGCCGGGCGCCGGCAGCGGCGCAAAGCGGCGGATGTCCACCCCCGATCCTCGTATCAGCGTTATCCGCTGGCGGTCGATGCCGAGCGCCGAGAGTGCCGCGCCGTCTTCCGGGTTCTGGACAATGACCCGGCTGCGGCCGCGATCGACGGCGATGCGCAGCGCCAAGCCGAGGGCGGGCCGGCGCAACCGTGCGGCCAGCGTCGTTCGCCGAGAAGCCGGAGCCGAGGCCCATTACCGAATCGATCTTCGTCGGCGCCTCGGCGGCGCCGCGAAAGGCGAGCGCGCGCCCGAGCCCGCCGAACAAGACCGGCTTAAGGGCGACGTGATGAAGAATGTCGGGGCGCTCGGCCCGATAGAGCCGGCAGATCGCCGCGATTGCCCGCGCCGCGCCGGTCGGCCCGTCGCCGCGACGCCGCCAGTCCAACGGCCGAAGTGCGAAGCCCTCCCCGGCGATCTGCGCGCCATGCCCCCGCACCCGGGTCGCGACGACAACCTCAAAACCGTCGTCGCGCGCCGCCCTCGCGACGGGCAGCCGATGCGAGCAGAAATACCAATCCTCGGTGACCAGAAACAGCAGCTTTGGCCGCCGCCCGCCGGTCAGCGCGGGAGAGGGCGGCGGAGGCTGGGGGCGGATCGAATCGTGAAGGTTCACTCGCCGGTTACAGCGAACAAGGGTCGAGCACAGGGTTGCGGCCGCCTTGCCGTGGGGCTCGTCCTTCTCTAATGCATTCGCCTGAGGACCGCTTGCCCAATCTGTCGGCTGATCGGGAATGGAGGCCGCGAGTTGGCCCGTATTCTGGTGACCGGTGCGGCGGGATTTATCGGCTGCGCGCTGTGCCGGGAGCTGGTGCGGCGCGGCAACACCGTTCTCGGCGTGACGCGCGGCGCCGCCGAGCCTGTCGGCGGGGTCGAATTGCGTCCGGTCGGCGATATCGGCCCGCAGATGAGCTGGGCGCGCCATCTCGACGGCGTCGACATCGTCGTCCACCTCGCCACCAGCGCGCATCGCCCGGTGGGTCCGGCTGCCGGCATGGTCGAAGCGGAGGCCGCCGCCCGGCTGGCGCGGGCCGCCGCCGCGGCCGGCGTGCGCCGCCTCGTTCACGTCAGCTCGATCCGCGCGATGGGCGAGGCGACGGAGCCCGACATGCCCTTCCGGCCCGAGGATCCGCCGTCGCCGCGTGACGCCTACGGGCACGCGAAGCTCGCGATCGAAAATGCCGTCGAGCGGGGCCGCCCGCGATTGCGGGCTCGACCTCGTCATCCTGCGCCCGCCGCTGGTCTACGGACCGGGGGTCAAGGGGAATTTCCGGGCATTGACCGGGCTCGTGGCGCGTGCCGTGCCCTTGCCGTTCGCCGGCGTCGACAATCGCCGCAGCCTGATCTTTCTCGGCAATCTCGTCGACCTGTTGGCGAAGGCCTGCATCCACCCGGCGGCGCCGGGCCGCGTGCTGCTGGCGCGCGACGAACGGGATCTCTCGACGCCCGAGCTGGTCCGCGCGCTGGCCAGCGGGTTCGGGCGCCGGGCATTGTTGTTTCCGGTCCCGCCGGCGCTCCTCAACGCGCTCCGGTCGGTTCCCCGAGTGGCGGCCGCGGTGTCGCGCCTCACCTCATCCCTGCAAGTGGACGACACGGAAACGCGGCGCGCGCTCGGCTGGTCGCCGGCGGTGGCGCCCGAAGCCGGGCTCGCGGCGACCGCCCAAGCCTTCACGCGCCGGCGGCCCAAGCCTTCGCATGCCGGCGGCAAAAGCGAACGGTGAGCGATCCGACGGCGTTATCGCCGCAGCACCGAGCTTCTCGCAGGGACATATGACCCGCCTCACCGAAGACACCGCGCTGATCGGCGACGCCATCGCCTATGTGATCGAGCTGTACCGCGAGCTCAGCGCGGAAAACGGCGCTCCCACCCTTGGCGCGCAAAACCAGACGGTCGACTTCATCTTGACCGATCCCGAGCTGAGCCTCGCGGTGAGCGAGTGGAGCGGGCGCGCCCGGGTCGGCGAGGCGACGACCGCGCCGCGTCAGCGCCTGCCCTATGACGAGGCTTATCGCCGGGTCGAGGCGTTCATGATGTCGGTAACAGGGCCACCGGTATTTACGCGCAAAGAACGGGACTGATCGAAGGGGCTCTTTGCGCTATATCGAACCCCGAAAACTCCAGGGTTCGAGCCGCGAGGGAGGAGCACGCCATGCCGAGCTTCGACATTGTCTCCAGGATCGATCTTGCCGAAGTCGACAACGCCGTCGCCGGCATAACCCGGGAGATCGCCACCCGGTTCGATTTCAAGGGCAGCAAATGCACGATCGAACGCAAGGAAGGTGTGCTGACCGTCCTCGCCGACGACGATCTCAAGCTGAAGCAGATGCACGAATTGCTCAAGGTGCACATGACGCGGCGCAAGGTCGAGCCCGGCGCGCTCGATTACAAGACGCCGGAGAAGGCCTCGGGCAATGCCGTGCGCCAGGAAATCGCGTTGCGTCAGGGAGTGGACACGGAACTCGCCCGGCAGCTCGTCCGCGACATAAAGAACAGCAAGCTCAAGGTCCAGGTGTCGATCCAGGGCGACGAATTGCGCGTGACCGGGAAAAAGCGCGACGACCTGCAGGCCGCGATCACAGTGATCCGCGGCCTCAAGATCGAGCAGCCGCTGCAATATCTCAATTTTCGCGAATAAGCCGGAATTTTCGCGAACAAGCCGGTGGGCGTCACCGGGTCCCGAGGCTCGCTCTTGCCGCCGCCGCCGTCAGCGGGTATTTAACGGCGGGAGCCGCCGTCCCCTTCGTCTAGAGGCCCAGGACACCGCCCTCTCACGGCGGCAACACCGGTTCGAATCCGGTAGGGGACGCAATTCAGACTTTTCCACACGTATATAGGTCGGAACTTTATAGGGCCACATGGGGAATATCCTCCTGATTTTCGATATTAGCGGGAACGGGAAAGCAGCGATTGGAATTCCTTCACCGCTGCGGCCGGGCAATGCCCGACGCAGGGCAGACGGAGGCGATGAACGCCTACAGCGGCCCGCCGATGACGCTCGGCAACGCGGCAGAGGCCCGCGTGCGATTTATCGTCTGGTGCCTTGAGTGCGGCCATCAGGTAGAGCCCGACCCCGCGAAGATGGCCGCGCGCTACGGCGCCGAAATGACCGTCCCGCAATGGAAGCCGCGGCTGGTGTGCGGCCGATGCGGCAGCCGGCGGATCAACATGGTCGTCACCGAGATTGAGTACCATTAACCATTCTGTTGATGCTTCTTCGCGCAGAGCGTTAATTTTCCCACCAGCCGGGATTATCCACCAGCGCGAAGGAAGAAGACCCATGAAGGGATATCAAGCATCGGCTCGGCACTCGCTCTTCTCTCAACCGGCGTCATCCCTGCTCACGCTAACCTCGTTGTCGACCCCGGCTTCGAAAGCTGCCCGGCCACTCCGCCACCGGGTTGGAGCGCATCGCCGCAGGCTACCTGCAATACCCATGCGCACACAGGAAGTTGGGCGGCGTCGTTCGAGCTAACGTCAACGCTGTCGCAAAGCATCTCCACGACCCCCGGCACCGCCTACGATTTCTCATTCTGGGTGAGTGGCATCGACCTCGTTACAACGATCAATTCACCGCATCCTTCGGTAGCAGTCAGGTGCTCAATCTGGTAAACGTCACCCCGACCACCTACACGTTCGAGGATTTCACCGCGTCGGCCACGGCAGCGAGCACGACGATCGGATTTGCTGGAACGGCACCCACCGGCGGCGGCGGTTGGCGTGCTCTGCTCGGCAGTCATCGGTTCCAGCGCGACTCCATCGGCGATGAGCTGACGCGCAGCCGCTATTATCTGTTGCTGGCGTTGCTTTATGAGTTCGGTATCACGCGGCCTGCTACGGCATGATGATCCGGTATCTTTTGCGGGGGCTGCGGGCGCGGGGCGCGGCCCAAGTTTTGCCATCGCCGGCACCCACTCCATCGGCCCCCACATGCCGATCTGCATTTTCCAAACGATCAGGCGATTCTCGGCGTCCCACTCGTCAGCGGTCATCAGCGCGCACCCGCAATCGGCTTGACCCTGTCGTCTCCGGGCACTGCCCCGAACCGTGGCGCCGCGGCCCGGATCGCGTCGGCGACATAGGACTTGCTCAGGTGGCCGTAGTGCTTTTCAACCATGCGCGTGTCGGCATGGCCGAGGTTGCGCGCAACCACGATCAGTGGCGCGCTGGCCATTACCGCGAGGCTCGCCCAGGTATGGCGGAGACAGTGGAAGTTCGCCGGGGGCTCTATCTTGGCGCGCTCGCAGGCGGCCGCCATCGGGCGGCTTTGGTTGCTCTTCGCCCAGCGGTCTCCGTCAGGTTTCCGCAGCATCAATTCGACGCCGGGGCGCCCGGCGGCGAGCCGCGAGAATAGCTCCACACCTTCCTCGGTCAGCACGACGTGGCGCGCCTTGCCGCTTTTGCTGGTCCGGACGTGCAGCGTGCCGCTGTCGCGGTTGAAGTCGCGCACCTGCAGCGCGGCCAGCTCGCCGAAGCGGCAGCCCGTGGCCAGGGCCGCGCACACGAGATCTCGGAACTCGCCTTGAGCAGCGTTGATCAGGCGCTGGCATTCGTCGATCCCGAGATACCGGATTTGCGCTGCATCGGCTTCTCCTCGAACGGCTCGACGCGGCGCCAAGCGTCGTCCGACGGGATTTTGCCCTCGCGCCACGCCGCATTAAGCGCCGCCTTTAGAATTGTCAGCGTCCGGTTTGCCGTCGCCTTCCGGCGGCGCTTGGCTTCGTCATCGCTGTCGTCGACCTCGCGATGGTTTTGCGGCCGATCCTTTCGCGTGCGGAGGCGTGGCGCGTTATCGGCGAGTTCGTCGCGCCACTTCCGCAGGGCGGCGGCCGTCAGCTCCGCGGCCGTGATATCGCCCAGCTCGGGCAGGATCAGCGCCTCGGCGCGATATCGGGCATCCTTGGCTGATTTCCGATTCCGATCGAGCCAGTCGAGGTATTCGTTGACGCACCGGCGCACTGTATAGGGGCCATTCGAGGCCGGGCAGGCCTTGTGCGACACGACTGCGCTCGACGTGCAATTCGCGGATGCGAGCTTGCGCCTGGGCGAAGCTGAGCACAGCGACGCCATCGGCGTCAGCCTTGTCATCGGCGGTCGCGATCGTCTCTACCTGATAAGCGCTGTCGCCAACATAGCGGCGCATGACCCATTTGCCACCTTCGCGCCCCTTGCGATACCCGACATGCAGACCGGGGTCGATCGCCCGATAATAAGGTTTGCCGGCTGGCGCGAGGCTGAGCCGCCCTGATCGCGACCCCAAATTTGCATCCCGAACCGTGCGCGCCATGTCCTTATTTCTCCCTTGCTACCGTGCGCTTCGGAAAAACAGCGCGTCCAACAGATGTCCAATATATGTGGTTGGACAGGGGTATGCAAGGGTGGACGAGAATGCTATTTCTATTCGATTAAACAGTTAGTTGTGACCTCCATGGTTAGACGCGGTTGGGCGCCTTAGCGTCTCTCTCACGGCGGCAACACCGGTTCGAATCCGGTAGGGGACGCCAAGCAAGCCAGTAACATGCAAACCCGCGCGCTAAGCGCCAGATGCGGATGGGGCGAAGCGCCCCAAGCGCCGGCGGCCTATCGTTCGGCGTGGCGGCCGCTCTCCGGCCGCTCCTCGCCCGGCAACCGCCAGCGTGTCGTGCAAAGGTCGAATACGACCAGCGCCGCCGCGGCGGCAACGAGCGCCAGCGGAATGCCGACAGTATTGGCCACCAACCCCCAGGCGGCGCTGCCGAGCGCCATCATGCCGCTGAACACCACCATGAAGATCGAAAGTCCCCGGGCCCGGACCCATCCGGGTAATGCCACCTGTGCGGCGACGTTGATGGTCGCCACCACCGCGACCCATGCAGCACCCGCGGCCAACAGGACCGGCGCCGCCATCCACAGCGAGCGCGAACCGGCGAGCGCCACCAGCAGCGCCGCCGTCACCAGGCTGCCGGCGCGGGCGATATGGTCGGGGGTGAAATAGATCCGCAGTCGCGGCAACAATATGACCGCGGTGATGCCGCCGGCGCCGATGCAGCCCAGCAGCAGGCCGTAGATTCCCGGCCCTCCGGCGAGGCGATCTCGCGCGATCAACGGGAGCAGGGCGAAATAGATGGCGGCGCAGAAGGCGTAGCCGGCGGATCGAACCAGGGTCGCACTGGTTTGCGGTGTGCCGAGGGTGAAACGAAGACCGTTGCCGATGGCCTCGACGATCCGCTCGGCCGTCCGTGAAGGGCGATGCAGCGCCGGCAGCCAGCGCGCGAGAGCGACGGCCACGGCAAAGTATATGACCGCGTCGACAAAGAACGGCGCGGCGACCCCCCAGATCAAAATCAGCACGCCGCCGAGCGCCGGACCGGCAACCCGGGCGACGTTAACCCCGACGCTGTTCAGCGACACCGCCGGCGCCAGCTCGGAGCGCGGCACCAGATCGGGCACGATCGCCTGCAGCACCGGCATGCTGAACGCGAGGACCGTGCCGAAAAGGAATGACCCGACCAGGATTACCCCGGGTGTGGCGAACCCGAGCAACGTCGCCAAACCCAGCGCCATCGCCAGCGCGGTCGAGACGATCTGAAGCGCGATGGCGAGCCGGCGCCGGTCGACGAGATCGCCCACCGCGCCCGCCGGCAGGGCGAACAGAAACACCGGAAGGCTCGCCGCCGCCTGCACCAGTGTCACCATCACCGGTGTCGGCCTCAGCTCGGTCATCAGCCAGGCGGTGCCGACATTGCCCAACCAGATGCCGATGTTCGAGATGACGGTCGCGATCCACACCGCGCGAAAGATCGGGATCGCGAGCGGCGTCCAGGCGGAGAGCGGCGCGCGGCGCGCTGCCGAGGGTGCGGCGTCGGACGTGCGGGATTGAGAAATGGTCAAGCCGGCAGGTCGAGGATTGCGTCCTCGTAGCGGCCGGCGCCGGCCTGCCCCTCGGGGAAGATCCCGCGGGCCGCGATCCAGGCGAAAGATTCCTCGTAGGCCTCCCGCGTATAGGGTTCGAACACGAGCCGCTCGCCTGGTCCCCAACGCCGCGTGTCCATCACATCGTGGAAGCGCGGCGGAAATTCCTCTCGATAGTAGCGGGTATACAGCTCGGGCCGCAGATCGATGTCGCGCTGCGCCAGACGCAACGCCCGGAAATATTTTTTGATGTCTTCCGGGTCGGGGTCGCCGGTGATCATCGAGGCCATCATAAAGGTCGAAGTCGACGATTTTGCGGAAGCCGAGCTGCTCCGCCAAGTAGTAGGGGCCGCTGAACAGCGACGCGGCCGGCACCTTGCGGTCGATCAGCAGCTCCATCCGGCGGAACAGCAATCCGTCGGCAAACGACAGGCTGATCCGGTCGCGCGGCAGATACTGCTCGAGCGCCTGGATCGTCGCGTAATGGCTGCCGGACTGATAGCCGACCGAGATCGGGATGTCGGCCAGTTGCGCCGGCTCGGTGACGTCGGATTCGGGCGCGACAAAGACCGCCGCCGGCGCCACCGAATAGGCGTGCGGGTAGAGCTTGCCAAGCCCAACCGAGGCCGCGACGTTGACTGTCCAGTGGCAGGCGCAACCGATATCGGCGTCGCGCCCGCGCTCAAAGGTCTGGAACGCTCCGACCCGGTCGCCGAGATCGTGGCGCTTGCCGTCGGCGGACACCAGCTGGTCGCGAAACGTGTAGGCGAGCCCCTCGCGCTCGAAATATCCCTTGTCGCGCGCTACCCACTCGTGCAGCCGCATATGCGGGGCGATCACGAATTTCGCCATGGCGGTCCTCCCGATTATTGGCCGCCGTTATAGAATGCCGCCCGGCGCGGGGACCAGCACCATCGGCGTCGCACGCATCCTCCGCCGCGTGCTGCTCGACAGGTTCGATCCCGGCGTCGGCCTTTTATTCGGCCTGTCGGCCCGCAGGACCAGGATCGATGACATGAACGAGCAGACCCATCCCGACCCGCACGACATCCCGATCGGCATTCGCGCGGCCGGAACGCGCTGCGAGACCAACTCGATGGGCGAAATCGAAGTGCCCGCCAACCGCTATTGGGGCGCCGAGACGCAGCGCAGCCTCGTCCATTTCGCGATCGGCGACGACCTTATGCCAAAGCGGGTCTATCACGCCTACGGCTATGTCAAAAAGGCCGCGGCGTTGGTCAATGCTGCGGCCGGGCGGCTGCCGCAATCGAAGGCGCAAGCCATCGTGCGCGCCGCCGACGAGGCGATCGCAGGCAAGCTCGACGACCACTTCCCGCTCCATGTCTGGCAGACCGGGTCGGGCACCCAATCGAACATGAACGTCAACGAGGTGCTGTCCAACCGCGCGGTCCAGCTGCTCGGCGGCCGGATCGGCAGCAAGGACCCGGTGCACCCCAATGACGACGTCAACATGGGCCAGTCGTCGAACGACACCTTTCCGACCGCGATGCACATCGCGGCGGTGGCGGAGCTGGAAGAACGCTTGCTGCCCTATGCCGGGGCGCTGGCCGCCGCCATCGAGGCCAAGGCCGGTCAATGGATGGATGTGGTCAAGACTGGACGCACCCATCTGATGGACGCCGTGCCGCTGACCGTCGGGCAGGAATGGTCAGGCTGGGCGCACCAGCTGCGCGCCGCGCTCGACCGCATCCGGGCGGCCGAAACGGAGCTGTTCGAGCTCGCGGCGGGTGGGACCGCGGTCGGCACCGGCCTCAATGCACCGCCAAACTTCGGCCGCGAGATCGCCGCGAAAATCGCCGAGCTGACCGGCTGCCCGTTTGTGACCGCGCCCAACAAATTCGCGGCGCAGGGCTCGCTCGACGCGATGGTCGCCGCGATGGCGGCGCTGCGCGGGCTCGCCATAGCGCTGATGAAAATCGCCAACGACATGCGCTGGCTCGCCTCGGGTCCGCGCTGCGGCCTCGGCGAGCTGCTGTTGCCGGAGAACGAGCCGGGCTCCTCGATCATGCCGGGCAAGGTCAACCCGACCCAGCAGGAGGCGATGGTCATGGTCTGCATCCAGGTGATCGGCGAGGACAACGCCGTCGCCTTTGCCGGCAGCCAGGGCAATTTCGAGCTCAACGTGATGCGCCCCCTCGTCATCAACAATTTTCTGCATTCGGCCCGCATCCTCGGCGACGCGTGCGACAAGCTGCGGCGATTCTCGGTCGACGGCGCGCGGCTCAACGAGAAGCGCATCGAGGAGATGGTCGGCCGCTCGCTGATGCTGGTGACCGCGCTCAGCCCGGTGATCGGCTACGACAAGGCCTCGGCGATCGCCCACGAGGCGAATGAAAAGGGGCTGACTCTGAAGGAGGCGGCGCTCAAATCCGGCTACATCGACGAGAAGCGCTTTGACGAGATCGTCGACCCGAAGAAGATGGTCGGGCACGGCCTCGCCGGGAGCTGACCTGGCGATCAGGGCATTGCCGTTTTTTGCCCGCGGCCGGGCGAGCGGGTTCTCGCCCTGCTTGCACACGGTTCGCGCGGAATGTAACGCTGAGCGAGTCTTTGTTCGGGAGGCCGTGCCTCAAACATCGGCGCCGGTCGCCGGGGGCTTTGCTCCCTTGTAGCCGGCACGCGAAGCTGGGCGGAGTTGACAAAATGCTGAGATGGCTGGGACTGGGCCTCCTGCTCGGCACGGGGCTGGCGAGCGCCGCGTGGGCGCAGGGCGCGGCCGGGTTCGACGGCCAATACATCGGGGAGCTTACCCTCACCAAAGTAATCAATGATTGCACCCCGCCTCCTCTGGGGGCGCTTTACCCGCTGACGATATCCGGAGGTGTGGTTCGGTTCGCCTATGTCCCGCGATTTGACACCACGTTACGCGGGAAAGTCGGTGAAGACGGAGTTTTCAAAGCTTCTGCCCGCTTACGGCGGGGATCGGTACGAATGACGGGGCGCATCCGGGGAAACAATCTTACCGCCCACATCGTATCCCCAAGCTGCAACTACACCTTTCAGACAAAAAACTAGGCGGCTCGGACAAAAACCAGGCGGCGATGGCGCGCCTGGACGGGCGGCGTTAACCTCCTTTACGATAGTCGATCGACAGCGCCGGGATCGGCGCGCAGCCGCGAGAAACAGCGGCCGGGATTTTTGGAGGGAGCGTAAAAATGGCGGAATACAAGCTGATCTCCGCGGACTCGCATGTCAGCGAGCCGCCCAGTCTGTGGGCCGATCGGGTCGACAGGAAATACCGCGAGCGGGCGCCGCAGCTGATGGTCAACCCGCCGGGCAAGGAGGGCGCCTATTTCCATTACGAGGGCTATGCGCCGCATCCGATCGGCATCGGCCTCGGCGCCGGCAAGAGCCCCGAGGAGCTGAAGGAGTTCCTGACCAAGGCGACCTATGCCGACGCCCGGCCCGGCGGCTGGGACCCGGCCGAGCGGCAAAAGGACAATGCCGCCGACGGCGTCGAGGCCGACGTGCTCTACACGACGCTCGGCTTTCGCATCTTCTGGCTCAAGGACGCCGGGCTGCAGGCCGATTGCTTTCGCGTCTACAACGACTGGCTCGCCGAGTTCGTCAGCTATGACAAAAAGCGCATGGCCGGGCTGCCGATGATCTCGTTGTACGACCCCAAGGCCGGCGCCCGCGAGCTCGAGCGCTGCGCCAAGATCGGCCTCAAGGGTGCGATGATCTGGTGCTCGCCGCCCGAGGAGCAGCCCTACAGCTCGGACGTCTACGACCCGTTCTGGGCGGCGGCCGAGGAACTGCGCATGCCGGTCAGCCTGCACGCGATCACCGGCATGGGCATGGAAAGCCAGTATAATTGGGGCGAGCGCTACATGCGCGCGACGGTGTTGTCGCACGAGGTCGAGCGCTCGTTCAGCGTGCTGATCTTTTCGGGCGTGCTCGACCGCTTCCCGCAATTGCAGATCGTCTCGGCCGAGAACAATTGCGGCTGGATCCCCTATTACCTGCAGCGGATGGACCGCGCCTTCGAGCGCCAGCGCATCTCCGCCGGCTTCACCAACCACCTCAAGCCCAGCGAGTACTTTCAGCGTCAGATGTGGTGCACCTATATCGACGACTATGTCGGGGTCGCCAACCGCAGCTTTATCGGCGTCGACCGGATGATGTGGTCGTCGGACTACCCGCACCAGGCTTCGTCCTGGCCGCATTCGCAGGAGGTCGTGGCGCGCGACTTCAAGGACGCGAGTGCGCAGGACCGCTTTAAGATCACCCGCGGCAACGCCGCCCGGCTCTACGGTTTCGACGCCTAAGCCCGCCGGTCAACCGGCCAGGACATTGACGCCGGTGGATCTTGACGCCGGTCAACCGGCCAGGATCTTGACGCCGATCGCGACCAGCCCGGCGCCGCCCAGGGTCTCGGCGAGGCGACCGCAGCGCTCGCCGAGCGCCCGTCCGAGCAGGATGCCGAGCGTGGTCATCGTGAAGGTCGCCAGCCCGATGGCGAGCGCGGTCGCGATGATGCCGACGTTCAAGAGGGCGAGGCTGACGCCGACCGCCAACGCGTCGATGCTGGTGCCGATCGCGGTAACCACCAGCAGGCGCGTCGAATGGCGCTTCGGCTTTTCGTCGTCGGAGGTCCGGCGCAGGCCGTCATGGATCATCTTGGCGCCGATCGCCACCAGCACGGCAAAGGCGATCCAGCGGTCGACGGCGCCGACAAAGCCGCTGGCAGCCGCCCCGGCCCACCACCCGACGACCGGGGTCACCGCCTCGACAACGCCAAAGATCAGGCCGCAGCGCAGCGCCTCGCCAAAGGGCGGGCGGTCGAGCGCCGCACCCTTGCCGAGTGCGGCGGCAAAGGCGTCGGCCGACATGCTGAAGGCGATGACGACGATCGCGATAGGGCTCATTGGGCGACCCGCCGGACGAGCACAGCACGCCAACCCAAGCCGGCCGGAACGGCCTTGGGCGCGTACTGGTCTCGCCTAGCAGAGCGATTGCCTCTGCCGACCGTGCCACGCGCCGCAGCGCGAGCCTGTTGACACGATCCCGCCCGCGAGAGGGCGGAAGCTACTCCCCAATCGCGTTTGGATTACTCGCTGGAAGCTCGTCTTGTCAATGTAGATGGATATCAAAGAGTTAAGAAATTCCGGTAGCTCGCCGTCGCCCCCGCAAAAAGCGGGGGATCAGAGCTTGCCCCTCTGTTCGGGCCAAGGGCAGGCTCTGGCCTGGGTAAGGGTGTTGTCGAACCGGGCTCACGGCCAGGCGGTGCGGATCGCGGCGGGGCTGCCGTTGAGATCGAGTGTTGCGCCCGCGGTGAGCTTGCCGTTTGCCCAGCGAAAGACGTCGAGGCCATGGTCGATCATCAACTCGACCAGGATCACCTGGCCGTCCTTGGAGAAGGCGATGCCCTGCGACCAGCGGCCGACCGGCGCCTCGGCCAATTTGCGCAGATTGTTGTCTTCGACCGCGAACACGACCAGCGCGCCGTGGTCGTGAAAAAACAGCGCGTTCGCCGGCTTGGTCGACCCTTCGATGTCGGCGACGGCCAGAAATTTGCCGTCGGGCGAGAATTTGAGCCCCTCCGGCGAATGGCCGACACCGATCGTCGCGACCGTTCGAAACGGCTTTTGCGTCAGGTCGATCAGGCTCACCGTGTCGATGTCGCCATTGCCGCGGCCCATGTTCGAGACCGCCGCCAAGGTGCCGGCGCGGTTGATGTCGAGCGTATAGGGGCTGACGCCGGCGGTCAGCGGCCGTTCGTCGATCGTGACCTTGCTGCCGTCGATGTGCAGCACGCTGACGAGGTTGTCGCCATAACGGGTCAACAGCGCGGTCTTGCCGTCGGGCAGGAATTTGACCGAGCTCGGCATCCCCTTCGGGTTGCCGAGGTCGACCTTGCCCGCGGGTTCGAGCTGTTTGTCCTTGATTGTAAACACCGACAAGGTGCCCTCGCCGCGGTTGGCGACCAATGCCAAGGCGCCGTCGGGCGAGACCGAGACCTCGTTGGCGCCGTTGCCGGCGGCGACCTGCTGCACGACTTTTGGCGGCGTGGCCTTCAGGTCGATGACCGAGACGCGGTTGTCGGGAATGATCTTGTCGGGGTTTTGCGGGTCGATCTTGGTCGCCGCGGTGACGATCGCCCAGCTTTCGTCGGGCGCGATCCAGATCGCGGTCGGCGCGCCGACGACGGAAGTCGGCGCTGCGACGGTCGCGACCACCTTTGGCGGATATTCCGCAACATCGATGACGGTAACCGTGTCGGGCGGCGCGTTCTTGGCCGCAGCGGCCGTGCCGTTGACGTTGACCGTGTGATTGTCGTTGGCGGTGACGACGACATCAGCGAGGCCAGGCACAGCCAGCAGAACGAGCGCGGCAACCGCGATCGCGCCGGCAGAGGCCCGGCGCTTTGACAGGCGATCCATGGTTTCCTCCCGAAATTTGGAAGGAGCATCGGGCAGCCGCGGGCGCTTGTCCACAAACGTGATCGCAAAAGCAGACCGTTGGCCGCCGGAGGCCGAAGCCGGTTTGGCTGTTTAGGATCCGGTCAGAACCAGCGGGCTTTGTCGACGAGGTTGCGCAACGGCCGGCCGGCAAGAAACCGGCGGCAATTGTCGAGGACGATGTCGTAGCGCCGCTCGTCGAGATAGGGGCCGTAGCCGGCGGTGTGCGGGGTGATCAGGACGCCGGGCAGGGTCCACAATTTGTGGTCGGCGGGCAGCGGCTCCTCTTCGAACACGTCGAGCCCGGCGCCGGCGATCTCGCCCGCCTCGAGCGCCGCGGCGAGGTCGTCGAGCCGCGTCGTCAGACCGCGCCCGATATTGATGAAAAACGCGGTCTTCTTCATCTCCTGAAACCGCGCGCGGTTCATAAAGCCCTCGGTCTCGGGCGTGTGCGGCACCGTCAGGATCACGAAATCAGCCTGCGGCAACAGCGCGTCCAATTCGTCGCCGCGATGCAATTCGGCGACGCCCGGCGGCATGTCGCGGCGGCGCTCGTCGACGCCGACGACGCGCATGCCGAAGGCGGCGCACAGCCGCGCGATCTCGCTGCCGATGCCGCCGACGCCGACGACCAGCGCCGTCGCCTCGGGCAGGTGGACGACGCCCTCGTTCTGCGTCGGCTTCTTCCACTCGCGGTGCAATTGCTGCGGGATGTAGCGCTGCAGCCCGCGGGCGAAGGCCAGCACGAACGCCATCACATGGGTGCCGATGTGGTCGTTGTAGATCTCGCGGAAATTGGTGATCGCGACCGGGTGCGCGATCAGTTCGGGGTAGTAATAGCCGGCGGGCGGCGCCGCCTGCGGCGCCTGCAGCCATCTGAGCCGCCGCGCCTGGCGCAGCAACGCCGGCGGGATCGTGCCAAACGCGGCCTCCGCGGTGGCGATCGCCTCTTCGGCGCGCGCCGGGTTTTCGGCGACGACGATGTCGAGCTCGGGCACCGCCGCGGCGAGCCGGGCGCCCCATTCGCGGGTTTTTTCGCTTTGCGGCGGCAGCATCAGAAACTGGTTCGGCATGGTGCAGGCCCTCCGGTGATTGGCGCCCCAGCATCGGACCTGAGTGCCGCGACGGCAACCCGGCCGAGGTGGGATGGCGTGGGGTCGGGTGTTCCGGTCGCCGGGGGTGACGCGCTCCCGGATCGGGACCGCGCAGGCCGGTTCGAGCTCCGCCTACCGGCCGGGGAACCACAGCCTCGGCAAGGGTGCCGGCTGGCCCGGGTCTAGGCGCATGTCGAAGGCGGTCAGCAAGCCGCGGTCGCCGCATAATTGCCCATCAACGCCACAAGGTCGACGAGGCCGCGGCGGCCGAACCGCCGCAACGCCCGCGCATAGGTTTGCGCCGTCACATGGCGGGCGCCGAACATCTCGCGCGCAAGCTCGACGACGACGGCGTCGGCCTCGGCGAGCGCGCTCGTGTCGCCGCGCTGTCGAACAACCTCGATGACCTCCGGTGCCACCCCCTCGGCGCGAGCTTCGGGCTCGTGCGCCGCCCATTCGAACTGATTGTCGAGCTCGCGCGCGGTCGCGAGGATCGCCAATTCGCGCACCCGCCCGCCGAGCCCGGCCTCGTAGCGCAGATACTGATTGACCGGCCGCGAGCGCCGCGACAGCTCGGGGCTGTGCAGCTGGATGCCGCCGGGGCCGCGCAGCCCGCGCAACGTCCCGCCCTCGGGGTCGGCGAGACGGTCGTAAATCCGCTGCCCCTCCTGATCGAGATCGCCGCGCCGCGGCAACGGCAGCCGGCATCCCGACTGGGGATCGACATCGTCTGCGTGGGCGGGTGCCGCGCGGTGGTGGTGCGCCATGAACAGCGCGACGAGGTGCTCGCAGCCGTCACGATCGGCCTCGTCAAAGCGCGCGGCCAGCGGGCTGTCGAGATCGAGCACGCCGACGACCGAGCCGGTGTCGAAGAGCGGCACGACCAGCTCGGAACGCGAGCCCGGGTCGCAGGCGATGTGGCCCGGAAACTTGTCTACATCGGGCACCAGCACCGCGGCGCGGCGTGCCGCCGCGGTTCCGCATACGCCCTTGCCGACCGGAATGCGCACGCAGGCGGGCTTTCCCTGGAACGGGCCCAGCACCAGTTCCGCACCCTGGCGAAAATAAAACCCGGCCCAGTTGAGGTCGGGGAGCCCGTGCCAGATCAACGCGGCCATGTTGGCGGCGTTGGCGGTCGGGTCAGCCTCACCTTCGAGCAGGGCCGATAGTTGTACGGAAAGGTCGCGGTAAAGCTGTGGTTTGTCGTCCGGCATCCCGATTTCCGTCCCTCCACAGGAGCGGTTGGCTATATCCTGATCCAAACCGACGACGCATGCGCAAAGGGATGAGCGATGGACGACTACATTGATCCGGCATTGCTGGAGCCGGAAGAAAAATTCGCGATCGGCCAGCCGGTGCCGCGTTCCGAAGACCCGGTTCTGTTGCGCGGCGAGGGGCATTATGCCGACGACGTGAGCCTGCCCGGCCAGGCCTATGCGGTAATGGTCCGCAGCCATCTCGCCCACGGCGTCATCCGCGGCATCGACACCGCGGCGGCGCGCGCGATGCCCGGCGTCCTCGCAATCTACACCGCGGCCGATCTGGCAAAGGCCGGCATCGGCCCGTTGCCGCCGCGCCAGGTCATCAAAAATCGCGACGGCACGCCGATGCTGACCCCGATCCATCACGCGCTGCCGTCAGACAAGGTCCGCCATGTCGGCGAAGCCGTCGCCGCCGTCATCGCCCGGACCGTCGCCGAAGCGAAGGACGCGGCCGAGCTGGTTGTCCTCGACATCGAGCCGTTGCCGGCGGTCACCGAGCCCGCACTCGCCGACGCCCCGGACGCGCCGATCCTCTATGACGACGTGCCCAAAACGTCGGGGTCGATTTCCACTTTGGCGACAGCAGCAAGGTGGCCGCCGCCTTTGCCGGCGCCGCGCATGTCACCCGGCTGCGGCTGCGCAACAACCGCATCGTCGTCAATGCGATGGAGCCGCGCTCGGCAATCGCCGACTACGACCGTCGAGCGCCGGCATTGGACCTTGCATGTCGGCTGCCAGGGGGTGTTCGGCTTTCGCAATTACATCGCCGGCATCTTTGGCGTCGGGCGCGACCAGATGCGCATCCTGACCGAGAGGGTCGGCGGCTCGTTCGGCATGAAGCAGCCGACCTATCCCGAATATTACTGCATCCTGCATGCGGCCCGCGAATTCGGCCGCCCGGTCAAGTGGACCGACGAGCGCTCGGGCAGTTTCGTCTCGGACAGCCATGGCCGCGACCACGACATGACCGCCGAGCTGGCGCTCGACCGCGACGGCCATTTTCTCGCCGTGCGCCTGACCGGGCACGGCAATCTCGGCGCTGCCTACGGCGCCCCCGGCCCGTCGACCAACAACGCGGTGCGCAACACGCTCGGCGTTTACAAGACGCCGCTGATCGAGGTTACGACCAAGTGCGTGTTCACCAACACGACCCCGGTTGGCGCCTACCGCGGCGCCGGGCGGCCCGAGGCCAATTACTACATGGAACGGCTGGTCGAGACCGCCGCGGCCGAGACCGGGATCGACCGCGTCGAATTGCGCCGCAAGAACCACATCCCGCCCGAGGCAATGCCGTACAAGGCCCCGAACGGCACCACCTATGACAGCGGCGACTTCACCAACCTGTTCGGCGACGCACTGGCTCTGGCCGACTGGGACGGCTTTCCCGCGCGCCGGGCGCAAAGCCGGGCGCGCGGCCGGCTGCGTGGCCGCGGCATCAGCGACTATCTCGAATTGACCGGGCCGCCCGGCCGCGAGATGGGCGGCATCCGTTTCGAGCCTGACGGCGACGTGACGTTGATCACCGGCACCCTCGACTACGGCCAGGGCCACTGGTCGCCCTTTGCCCAGGTGCTGGCGGCAAGGCTCGGGATTCCGTTCCGCCGCATCCGGCTGCTGCAGGGCGACAGCGACGAGCTGATCGCCGGCGGCGGCACCGGCGGCTCCAAATCGATGATGACGAGCGGCGTCGCCATCGTCGAAGCCGCCGACAAATGCGTTGAGGCCGGCAAGCAGATCGCCGCCCACGTGCTGGAGGCCGCCGCCGCCGACATCGAATTCCGCGCCGGCCATTTTGTGATCGCCGGCACCGACCGGTCGGTCGGGATCATGGAATTGGCGGCAAAAATCCGTAACGGGATCGAGATTCCGGCCGAGCTGCCGCAGAGCCTCGATGTCGCCAATATCAGCGACGGCCCGCCCTCGGCGTTCCCGAACGGCTGCCACATCGCCGAGGTCGAGGTCGATCCCGAGACCGGCATCGTCGATGTCGTCCGTTACACCTTCGTCAACGATTTCGGCGTCGTCATCAACCCGCTGCTGGTCACCGGCCAGGCCCATGGCGGCATCGTGCAAGGGATCGGCCAGGCCTTGCGCGAGCACACCGTCTACGACGAGCACGGCCAGCTCTTGACCGGCTCCTACATGGACTACGCGATGCCGCGCGCCACCGACGCGCCGCTCTTTGTCAGCGACAGCCATCCGGTGCCGGCCAAGACCAACCCGTTGGGCGCCAAGGGCTGCGGCGAGGCCGGCTGCGCCGGCGCGCTGCCCTCGGTCATGAACGCGCTCGTCGACGCCCTCTCCGAATACGGCATCCGTCACATCGACATGCCCGCCACCCCCGAACGCGTGTGGCGGGCCATCCGCGACGCCCGCGCCGGCCGCCAGGCTGGCGGGTAGCGAAGAAGCCCGACGGATCGAGCTCCAGCAGGGCGCGTAAATTCGGCGAAGCCGACAGCGCAGGCAGGATTCAGCCGATTGACCGGTCCGGCCGTCTGCGGCCCCAGGCGACAAAACCGTCGTTTTTGAGGCCGGGCTTGCCATAGCCGAGCGGCATGCCGGCCAGGGTTTCGACGCGGCCGCCGGCGGCTTCGAGGATCGCCTGTCCGGCCGCGGTGTCCCATTCCATCGTCGTGCCGAAGCGCGGGTAGAGATCGGCTTCGCCGGCGGCGATCAGCCCGAATTTGAGGGCGCTGCCGCATTTGCGCCGTTCGAGGACCGGGTAGCTTTCGAGAAACTCGCCGACCCGCCGGCTGTTCTCGTGCGAGCGGCTGTGGACGACGACGAGCCCGTCGCGCGACGGAACGCGGGCGCCGATCCGCTCGATCGGACCGCCGTCGCGCTGGCGGGTGGCGGTGCCCGGCCCGTGCGCGGCGTAGGTCAGTCCGACAGCGGGGCCGTGCAATACGCCCAACACCGGCCGGCCGTCTTCGACGAGGCCGATGCAGACCGCGAACTCGCCGTTCTTGGCGACGAATTCGCGGGTGCCGTCGAGCGGGTCGACCACCCAGAACCGTGATGCCGAGGGCGGCAGCCCCTCGGCGTCGACCATCTCCTCGGATACGATCTGGATGTCGCGAAAGGCCTCCTTCAGCATCCCGACGATGACGCGCTCGGCGGCGAGGTCAGCCTCGGTCACCGGGGTCTTGTCGAGTTTTTGCCGCACGTCGAATTCCTCGGCGTAGACGGCCATGATCGCCTTGCCTGCGGCGACAGCGGCATGCCGCGCGGTTTCGAGCAAATTTTCGCGCGTCTCGATCATGCTGCTTTTTGTCCTTCGGCTGTCCGTATCGCCTGCCACAACCGCTCCGGGGTTACCGGCATGTCGACATGCTCGATCCCGAGCGGGGCTAGCGCGTTGACGATCGCGTTGACCAAGGCCGGCGGCGCCCCGATCGCACCGGCTTCGCCCGCACCCTTCAATCCGAGCGGGTTGGTGCGGCAGGGTACGACGTTGTAGGCGAATTCGATCGCCGGCAGGTCTTCCGCGCGGGGAAGACAGTAGTCGGTCAGCGACCCGGTCACCAGCTGACCGGTTTCGGGGTCGAAGATGGTCCGCTCGAGCAGCGCCTGGCCCACTCCTTGCGCGACCCCGCCCTGCACCTGGCCGCGCAACAGGAGCGGGTTGACCACCGTGCCGAAATCGTCGACGACGAGATAGCGGATGATGTCGACATGTCCGGTCTCGGGCTCGATCTCGACCTCGCAGACATGGCAGCCATTAGGGAAGGTCGGCGCCGGCGGGGTGAAATGCCCGCTCTCGGCAAAGCCGGGCTCGACATCGGGCGGCAATTGCGCCGGGTCGAATGCCGCCCGCGCCACTGCCGCGATGCCGATTTCGCGGTCGGTGCCCGATATCCGAAATACGCCGTCGGCGAAGTCGACATCGGCCTCGGCCGCTTCCAGCAGATGCGCCGCGATGCGCCGTCCTTTGGCGATCAGCTTTTGCGCCGCGGCGTCGGCCGAGGCGCCGCCGACCGGCAGCGAGCGCGAGCCGCCGGTGCCGCGGCCAAAGGCGATTGCCGCGGTGTCGCCCTGCACCACCCGGATCTGGTCGAGCGGCAACCCGAGCCGGTCGGCGGCAAGCTGGGCGTAAGCGGTCTGATGCCCCTGGCCCGAGGACTGCGTTCCCATCAGCATCGTCAACGTGCCGCTCGGGTCGAAGCGCAATTCGGCGAATTCGTCGGGCGGCATCCCCGACTGCTCGATGTAGACCGCGTAGCCGATCCCGCGATAACGCCCGCGCGCGCCGGCCTCGGCGCGCCTCGCCGCAAAGCCGGCGACATCTGCCGCGGCAAGCGCGTCGTCCATGTTGCGGGCGAAATCGCCGCTGTCGTAGACGAGGCCGAGCGGCGTCGAATACGGCATCGCCGCGGGGCGGATGAAATTGCGCCGGCGCAATTCCTGCGGCGCCACCCCGAGCCGGCGGGCGGCGTAGTCGATCAGCCGCTCGACCGCGTAGGCCGCTTCCGGCCGACCCGCCCCGCGATAGGCGTCGACCGGCACGGTATGGGTAAACACCCCCTTGACCGCGACCGAGATCGCCGGGATCGCATAGACGCCGCTGAACATGACCCCGCCCGAGCCGGTCGGGATCTCGGGCGCAAAATTCGACAAATACGCGCCCATATTGGCGATGTTGACGACCGATAAGCCGAGAAACCGCAGCTCGTCGTCGAGCGCCAGTTCGAGGCGGGTGATGTTGTCGCGTCCCTGCGTGTCGGTCATGAACGCGTCGGAGCGCTCGGGCGTCCACTTGACCGGCCGGCCGAGCTTTTTCGCCGCCCACAGCACCAGGATGTGCTCGGGATAAAGAAAAAACTTCATGCCGAACCCGCCGCCCACGTCGCGGGTGATGACGCGGATGCGGTTCTCCGGGATCTTGAAGACGCTCTCGGCCAACAGGCTGCGCAGGAAGTGCGACCCCTGGGTAGCACTCCACAGGGTATAGGAATCCTCGCTCAAATCGTATTCGCCGATGCCGCCGCGCGGCTCCATCGAATTGACGACGATGCGGTTGTTGACGATCTCCAGCGCCACGCGGTGGCGCGCCGTCGCCAATGCCCGGTCGACCGCCGCGGCGTCGCCGATCGCCCAGTCAAAGGCGAGATTGCCCGGCGCTTCGTCCCACACTCCCGGTTGACCGGGATCGAGCGCGCGCTCGGTCTCGACCGCGGCCGGCAAGGTTTCGTAGTCGACCTCGATCAATTCAGCGGCGTCGCGCGCGGCGGCGAGAGTTTCGGCCACGACCATCGCCACGGTGTCGCCGACATGGCGGACGCGGTCGCGCACCATCGCCGGCCGCGCCGGCAAAGGCGGCATCGAGCCGTCGCGATTGGTCACGGTGCTGAGGCACGGGATCGGGCCGAGCCCGTCACGCGCCAATTCGTCGCCGGTCAGGACGGCGAGCACGCCGGGTGCTGCAGCCGCAGCCGCGGTGTCGAGCGCATGGATGCGGGCATGCGCATGCGGCGAGCGCAGCATGAAGGCATAGGCCTGACGGGGCCGGACCAGGTCGTCGACGTAATTGCCGTGGCCCGTCAAGAAGCGCCGGTCTTCGACGCGGCGGACCGGCTGGCCAATGCCGAATTGGTTCATGGAAGGCGACCTCCGATATCCGGCATATCGGCCGCGGAACAGCGTTTTGCTATAGAGCGCCGACGAGGTTTTGCCCGAACAGAACGGGTCTGCATCCAGCTCCGGCCCGACGATCTGAGATAGGAGACGGCAATGATGACCCGTCTGGAATCACCGCTGGCTTGGCCGGTGGCCCTCGTTCCCGCCGAAGAGGGGGGATTCGTCGTAAACTTCCCGGATTTTTCGGAAGGATGGACCCAGGGTGATACACGTGAGGAGGCGATCGCACAGGCCGCCGACCTCCTCGAAACAATGGTTGCCAACTACATGGCCGAGGGCTGGGACTTGCCCGATCCGTCATCCCCGGCCGGCCGGCCATTGGTTCCTTTGGCGCCGCTGGTTGCCGCCAAGGCCGAACTCTACCGCACAATGCGCCGAGCTGGGATCACCAAGGCGGAATTGGCGCGCCGCGTCGGGGTCTCGCCGCAGCAGGCCCAGCGCCTCTTCGACATCCGCCATGCTTCCCGCCTTGACCAGATCGAGGCGGCAATGCGCGCTCTCGGCCGTCGCCTCGTCGTAACCTCGGACGCAGCTTGAATCGGCCGCCTCTATTCCACGGTGACGCTCTTGGCGAGGTTGCGGGGCTGGTCGACGTCGGTGCCTTTGAGAACGGCGGTGTGGTAGGCGAGGAGCTGGATCGGGATCGCGTAGAGCAGCGGGGCGACGAACGGGTCGCAATCCGGCACCGCGATCCCGTAGGCGAGGCGGTCGGCGAGCCGGGCGACGCCGGCCGCGTCCGAGATCATGACGACGCGGCCGCCGCGGGCCATGACCTCCTCGACGTTGCCGAGCGTCTTTTCGAACAAATCGTCGTTGGGGGCCAGCACGATGACCGGCACGCTCTCGTCGATCAGCGCGATCGGCCCGTGCTTCATCTCGCCCGCGGCGTAGCCTTCGGCGTGGATGTAGGAGATTTCCTTGAGCTTCAGCGCCCCTTCGAGCGCCAATGGAAAGGCGCCGCCGCGGCCGAGATAGAGCACGTCGCGGGCCTCGGCGATGGTCTGGGCGATCTCGCGCAGCCGCTCGTCGTGGTTCAAGATTTCGGCGGCGCGTGACGGGATTTCGGTCAGGTGGCCGACCAGCTCGGCCTCACGCTCGCGGGTGATCGCACCCCGCGCTCGCGCCATCGCCACGGTCAGCGCCGCCAGCACCGCGAGCTGGGTGGTAAACGCCTTGGTCGAGGCGACGCCGATCTCCGGACCGGCGAGGGTCGGCAGGACGATGTCGGCCTCGCGCGCGATCGAGCTTTCCGGCTGGTTGACGACCGCGATGATGCGCTGCGCCTGGGCTTTGGCGTAGCGCAATGCGGCGAGGGTGTCGGCGGTCTCGCCCGATTGCGAGATAAAGATCGCCGCCCCGCCGCGCGGCATTGCCGGCGCGCGATAGCGGAACTCGGAGGCGATGTCGACGTCGACCGCGATGCGCGCGATGCGTTCGAGCCAGTATTTGGCGACGAGCGCGGCGTGCCACGAGGTGCCGCAGGCGATGATCGTGATCCGCTCGATCTCACCGAGCGCGAACGGCAATTCGGGCAGGTGGACGGTGCGGGTCGCCGGGTTGACCATGGCGTTGATCGTGTCGCCGATTACCGCCGGCTGCTCGAAGATCTCCTTTTGCATGAAATGGCGGTAGTTGCCCTTGCCGATCAACGCGCCGGAGGCCGCCAATTCACGGATCGGGCGCTCAACCTCGGCGTTGTCGGCGTCAAAGATCGTCACCTTTTGCGAGGTGATGACCGCCCAGTCGCCCTCTTCGAGATAGGTGATGCGGCGGGTCAGCGGCGCCAGCGCCAGCGCGTCGGAGCCGAGAAACATCTCGCCGTCGCCATAGCCGATCGCGAGCGGGCTGCCGCGGCGCGCGCCGATCAAGAGGTCGTGCTCGCCGGCAAAGAGGAAGGCGAGCGCAAAGGCGCCGTCGAGCCGCGCCAAGGTCTCCGCGACCGCCTGCTGCGGCGCCAACCCCTGGTCGAGGAACCAGGTCGCCAGGATTGCCACCGCCTCAGTGTCGGTCTCGGTCTGAAACACATAGCCGAGCCCGGTCAGTTCGGCGCGCAAGGCCTGGAAATTCTCGATGATGCCATTGTGGACGACGGCGACCCGTTCGGTCGCGATCGGATGGGCGTTGGTCTCGGTCGGCAGGCCGTGGGTCGCCCACCGGGTGTGGCCGATGCCGATCGCACCCTGCACCGGCTCATGTTCGAGCCGCCGGGCGAGGTTGACGAGCTTGCCCTCCGCCCGCCGGCGCTCGATGCGGCCGTCGACGAGGGTCGCGACGCCGGCTGAATCATAGCCGCGGTATTCGAGCCGCCGCAGCCCTTCGATCAGCCCCGGCGCGACGATATCCTTGGCGATGATGCCGACGATGCCGCACATCAGACTTTCCTCCTCAATCGCGACCGGATCTCCGCCGCGCGGCCCGGCTTGTCGACCTGCTGCCCGCGCGCCACGGTCAGCGCGTCGGCCGGCACGTCACGGGTGACGACGCTGCCGGCGGCGACGATGGCGCCGGCGCCGATTTCGACCGGCGCCACCAGCGCGGTGTTGGAGCCGATAAAGGCGCCCTCGCCGATTGTCGTGCGCCACTTGTTAACGCCGTCATAATTGCAGGTGATCGTCCCGGCGCCGATATTGGCCCCGGCGCCGACCGTGCTGTCGCCGATGTAGGAGAGGTGGTTGGCCTTGGCGCCGGCGCCGAGGCGAGCTTCCTTGATCTCGACGAAATTGCCGACATGCACCCCGTCTTCCAGCACCGCGCCGGGCCGCAGCCGGGCGAACGGGCCGACGATCGCGCCGGCGCCGACCACCGCGCCCTCGAGGTGACTGAAAGAGCGGATGCGCGCGCCATCGCCGACCGCGACGCCGGGCCCGAAAACGACGTTCGGCTCGACCACGACATCGCGCCCGAGGCGGGTGTCGGCGCTCAGAAAAACGGTTTGCGGCGCGACCAACGTCGCGCCAGCGGCCATGGCCTGCCGCCGCAGCCGCTCCTGCATCAGCGCCTCGGCGGCGGCGAGATCGGCGCGGGTGTTGATGCCGGCCAATTCATCCGCCGGCAACTCGATGGTTCGGCACTCGAGGCCGCGGCGGCGGGCGACCGGCACGATATCGGTCAGGTAGAACTCGGACTTCGCGTTGTTGCGGTCGAGCGCCGCGACCAAGTCCGGCGCATGCCGTGCCGAAATCGCCATGATCCCGCCATTGACGAGCCCGATCGCCAGTTCTTCGGGCGTCGCGTCCGCCGCCTCGACAATCCGTTCGAGCGCGCTGTCGGGACCCAGCACCAGCCGGCCGTAGGCGCCCGGGTCGTCGGGCCGCAGCGCCGCCACGACAACCGCGGCATCCGCATGCCGGCGCTCGTTCAGCAGCACAGACAGCGTTTCGGCGGTCAACAGCGGCGTGTCGCCGAACAGCACCAGCACGTCGTCGATGGCGCCGTTGGGTGCCAGCCTGCCGGCGAGGGCGTCGAGGCCGGCGCGCACCGCGTCGCCGGTGCCGAGCGGCGGATGCTGCACGACACTTTCGGCCGGTTCGACAAGCCGCGCGACCGCCTCCATCCGCGGCCCGATCACGACGACCGTCGCCGCCGGCGCCAGCGGCTCCAGCGCGCCCAGCAGATGCGCGATCATCGGCCGGCCGGCAACCGGATGCATGACCTTGGGGATCGCGGATTTCATACGCGTGCCGCTGCCGGCGGCGAGGACAATGGCGGCAAACTCGGATCGGCTCATCGACGGCTCGAACTGAAGACAAAGCGACGCCGCGTCACTGATGCAACGCGGCTCGTCTTTTTACAACGCACAGATTGTTACAAAGTATAGCATACGAACGCGGCGTTCCCCGGCGGGGCCCCCGCCGCCGGCGGCGTCCCATCCCTCCGTAACGAAAGGACGGGTTTCAGACATCCCTTGTCTCGGGCCTTGTCTCGGGCGCGTGGATCATCGCCAGCGCCGCCCGATGCCGCGCCTTGGTGCGGTTCAGCCAGCCCGCGCCAAAAATGTCGAACTCGGCCAACGACCGATAAAAATCCGCCTGGCGCCCGGCCAGGTCGTTGATCAACGCTCGGGCGCCGAACTTCGCAGCCGCACCCAAAGTCTCGGGACCGATACAGCCGTCGACCTCGTCTCCGGTAAACCCCAGCGCCCGTTGCAGCAACCGCGCCGAGCGCCAGTTCCCGGCGTTGACGCCCATGTCAAACACGCTGAGGTCGACGCCGGCCGGCAGCGCATCGGCGCGCAGCGGATTCCAATAGAGCGATCGATAGATCCCTCTGGCCGTCCGCTCGGTCATGTCTTGGACTTGGGTTGGACCGAGATCCGGGTTGTCCGACCAGTCTCGATAGGTAGCCAAGGTTATGCCCATATTGGTCGCGCCGCCGGGGTCGGCGGGATTGTCGACATAGCCGCCTTCTTCGCGCAGCGTGAAAGCAAGACATGTATTGAACGTATCCGCCATTTCCGGACTCCCTGTTCCGCGCAATTCGCTCGGCCTGACCGCGGCGAATGCCGTCCCTCCTCCAGCCCCGCACGCTCCTGGACTGTAAATAAAGCCGTATTAGAGCCCTTATACTCGATTATCTCGCTGATTGCTCACCGTAATAAATCGCCGAGAACAAGCACAGAGGGTAAAGGGAGATATGATCGAGCGCTTACCGTCGGGGATTTTGCCGGAACCTGCGGCCGGTTCCGATCCGTCCCGGACCGAGGACGTGAAAACCGCCTTAGACCTGCTTAACGCGTCGCCGGAAGCACGCGCCGCCGCGCAGCAGCCTGCGGCCGCCGGCTCGCCTGCAACCGCGCCGCAACCCGCGACCGTGTCGGAAGTCGTGAGCCTGCTGAATGCGTTTCGGGTGCTGCTGTTACGGCACCTTATGCGTTGCGGAGCGTCGGGCGCAACGGTGATACCGGTTGCGCCGTCCGGGTTTCCCGCTCAGCAGGCGACAACAGCGCCGCTTTCCGCCGGCATCCACCTGGAGCTGTTGACCAAAACGCCCCAAGAAATCGCACGAGACGACATCCTGCTCCAGCAGCTCTATTCCAGCGTCGAGGTGTTGACCCGCTTGGCGGCACCCGCCACCGTCTCCTCGATTTATCTGACGTCGGCGTTCCTGCGCGACGAAACCAGCTCGATCGCGTCGGCCGAGGCAAATTCGGCAGCACGCCGTCTGCGAGGCTGGGCGATGACAACCGCGGTCCTCGGCCTGCTGTTTTTTTTCTGCGCGGTGCTGCTCCTCGTGCACGTCGATCGGGGTCGCCGAGAGATCCAGCAGCTCGAACAGGTGCAAGAGGAATATCGGCTGGTAGTCGCCGCTGTGGATCAACGGCACGACCCCGACCAGCTCGCGGATTGCACCAAGGGCTTGTCCGAGCCGCAGCGGCAGTCGAATGTCGGTTACCAACCTTGGTGCGAGCGGCTGCGCGACGTCCTGCAACGCATGGAAATCGCCCGCGGAGGGCTCGGCGCCTGGAATGTCGTATCCTATCGCCTGGCCGATGTTCTGCCGATCCGTTGGCTCGGCGGACGCCAACCGCTGCCTTCGGGTTTGTCCCAGGCGCAATGGGACGCGAGCGAGTTGCGCGCATCGGCGGTGATGGCCGGGTTTACCGGATTTGTCCTGCCGATGCTGCTGGGGCTGCTCGGGGCCTTTACCTATGTCTATCGCGATCTTGATCGGCGCGTGCAGACCGCAACCCTACGGCCGGGCGACGGCCTGCACGGCACGTTGCGGATATTGCTCGGGACAATCCTCGGCGGCCTTCTCGGGGTGCTGTGGACAAACGGCCAGCCGGTCAAGCTCGAAGGCGTGACGTTGTCGTTGACCGCGCTCGCGTTCTTTGTCGGCTACAGTGTCGAAGTGGTGTTTCAGACCCTCGACACCATTATCGCCAAAGTCGCGAGCGCGATCGGGAAATAGAAAGCGCCGGCCTCTCGGCAACGGCTTTTCCGGAGCGGAGCCAGGGCTCACGGGCCACGCGCCGGCGGGCAAGGCTGCGTCGCGGGACAAGCTCCGACATTGCTTCCCGGGGGCAGGAATTGGACCGAAAAATTCTTGACGGCATTCAACTCTGCTTGCTCCCGGCCGGTGACGAGCCCGAGCACATGGCCGCCGCTGCGCCGGTCCGCGGCGATAAAATGGAAATGCCATCCGGGGACATTGACCCCGGAAAAGCAGGCCGGAAAGCGGAATCCGACCAGGGTGCCCTGTGCATTGACGAGGTTGAACACGACCTGATCGCGCGCCAGCACCTCTGCCAAAGGGTGGTATGGCGGGGTCTGAGCCCTGACGCTGCGCGCCTTCAGTTGGGTAAAGCGACCGTCAATCCGCACCGCCTGGACGAGCCCGAGATCGCCGATTTGCGAGTCGAGCAATGCGCCAAGCGCGGCCATGTCCAGACCGGCCGGAACGACGATTTTCTGGTGCGGCGAAAACCGCACCACGACCGCGAACGGCAGGCGAGCGTCATCCGCGGCGCGAGTTGGGCGGCCGCTGGCCGGCACCTGCCAGACTTGCCCATCGAGCTCGATCATCTCGCCGTTCAGGGCATCGAAGGTGCCAAGACCGAAATCGCCATGGCGTTTGAGCTCGCCCGCGGTCAGATCGCCGTCATAGGCGCCGGCCATCAGCGCCGCGATCGTCGAATATTGCCAGGCGCTGTCGCCGGCTCGCGCCGCAATCGGACCCAGCAGCAAGAGCGCAACAATCGCGGCGGCCCTGACCGTCTTCGGCACCGTCATGGCTGCAGGCGCCAGATCAGATGACGGCGTATCAGGTGAGCTGCAAATGCTTGCCTTAACGCGGCCCGTCCGAACAGCCGGTCCTGTGACTCTCGTTGGTTCGCACGCTCATTCGTCGGAGGGGCGGCACCCTCAACCCGGACGCCGCCGCCCGGACGCAACGCCGGCGTTTTCGACCAAATTCTATGAGAGTGGCAGCCAAAATCGGCTTAGGCCTCCCCAATTATTGTTCGGCCCAGGAAGATACCATCGATCCCAGAAATATATCAGATGTCCCTGGTTTATGAAGGCATGATTAGCTATGTAATCATAGCAGGGGTCTATAATAGACGGTTCATATGGTGCTCGCAACACGCTGAAACCTGATTGGTCGTTATTGTCGTTATTGTCGTGTATGCTGGATATATAGTTTGTGCCGCCCATAAAACCCCAGGTTCCGGGCGCCAAGCCAAGCGTTACCTCGGCAATGCTTGTCAATATCTCGGCTGGACTCTGCGACCATACGGCCGCTCGAGTTGCGCATCGGTTGAATGGCGACGGTCTCGGCCGCCGTTTCAAGGTTGCCGGTCAGATAATTTTGCAGGAATGCAGCATCGTTCACACCCTTTTCGTTCATCGCGTTGGTAACAACATCGGCGGACAGGCTGAGACAACCTCCAATGCTCTGCGCCAGCGCCCCAACGTCAGTGCCGCCAGACGCAAGGAAAACGGCGAAATTTGCCGCGTCCAATGCGCCCTGGAGAACCTCATCCAGTATATCGTTGGCATCGACGACGCTATCAGCGGGCCTATAGACCGCCGCCCCGCTTGCCAAACCTGATGGATCGGGGGCAAGATTAATCCCGAAGCAATTCGCGCGAGAATTGTCGCTGACGGGGGTAGCAGGGACGCCCCCGCAACCGAAATGGTAAACTCCGAACCAATTATTGGAAGCGGGTTGGCCGCCGCTCGCGCTCGCCACATCACAGTTCCGGAAATGGAATTGCCAATTGTTTGACACGGCCGTCTCCCCTCGTAGCCGTAGCAACAATGGCTATGGCTGCTTTCTATTACCGTGTCAAAGTTATCACAAGTTTGGAACGCCAGCAAACCGTTTCGCGGAAAATTCCACACGCCATGCCGGTGGTCGAATGCGTGCCGCATCCATCCGCAAAACGTCTGCGACGTGGAGAATTGCGCTTGCCGGAGGCAGGCTCGGTTCCCGACAAATGCTCGGACCTACTTGGCGCCGTGGGAGATCGCTGGCTCCCGGTGTTGGGGTGTGGAATAACGAAGCGCGGAACGCGTCAGAAATCGGTGGACCACTGGAGTGAGTTCGTTGAGCAATCAGTACGCACCGAGCCCCGTGTACCATCCCAATCGCCTACCTGAGCGGGTTCAAGATCGGGGACTGCTATGTGACCGGCCAACCGGCCGACCCGCATGGGCTTCAGGCCATCGCGGCAGCGGGCGTGCAGGCGGTCATGTGCCTGCGCGATCCGACCGAGCCGGGCTTCGACTTCAACGAAAGTACGGCCTTGCTTTCTCGAAACATCAGCTACACCAACGTCCCGATTCCCCACGGCATCGATCAGAGCGATTTCGATCAGCGCGCAAGTCTGGTACGGGCATGGATCGCCGCCGCGCCGCGACCGCTGCTGATGCATTGTTCCAGTGGGGACCGTGCGTCGGCGCTGTGGGCGGTGCATTTGTCCGCCGATCTCGGCGTTCCGCTCGAAGAGGCCATCAACGACGCCCATGAAAGCGGCTTGGCCAATCCCAGCTTTGTCGCGCTGGCGCGGGGTTACCGCCCGCCCGCGAAATCCTGACAGGGACACGCGGCGACACCGTAATGGCTGGCTATCTTCTCGTCTTCGATCTCGACGGCACGCTGATCGACAGCGCCCCCGACCTGCGCGCGGCGCTCAACGAGATGCTGCGCGAGCGTGGCCGCGCACCGCTGTCATTGCCGCAGGTCAAGCATATGATCGGCGACGGGGTGCCGGCGCTGGTCGCCCGCGCCTTCGAAGCCAGCGGCGCCGAACCCGCCGAGGCGGCGCGGGCGTTGCCGCGCTTTCTGCAACTCTACGAGGCCGACGCGGTCCGGCTCACCCGGCCTTATCCCGGGGTGCCGGAGACCTTGGCGGCTTTGCGCCGGCGCGGCTACCGCACCGCGATCTGCACCAACAAGCCACAGCATGCGACCTGTACCGTGCTTGACGGGCTGGGGCTGCTGCCGCTGTTCGACGGCATCGCCGGCGGCGACCGCTTCGCGGTCAAAAAGCCCGACCCCGGTCATCTGCTGGGGCTGATCGGCGAAATGGGGGCGAGTTCGGCGACGGCGGCGATGATCGGCGACAGCGAGAACGACGCCGCCGCCGCGCATGCGGCCGGGGTTCCGCTGATGCTGATGCGCTATGGCTACGCCCGAGGCGACCCCGGATCGCTCGCCGCCGACGCCCTGCTCGACGATTTCGCCGAGCTGCCGGGCGCGCTCGGCCGTCTCGGCCTCGTACCCTGAAGCGGGCTAGACGAACAGCTTCTCGCTCTGCAGCCCGTCATAGAGGTGGGCGACGAACTCGCCGTAGCCGTTCCATTTTTGCGTCGGCACGCGCTCGTCGCTGCCGAGCACCCGCTCGCTCGCCTGGCTCCAGCGCGGATGCGGCACATCCGGGTTGACGTTGGCCCAAAAGCCGTATTCGTCGGGCCCCACGGTCTGCCAGAAAGGTGACCGGCTGCTTGTCGGTGAACGCGACATGCACGATGGACTTGACCGACTTGAACCCATACTTCCACGGCAAGGCCAGCCGCAGCGGCGCGCCGTCCTGCTTTGGCACCGGCTTGCCGTACATGCCGGTCACCATAAAGGCGAGCTCGTTGTTGGCTTCGGCCATCGTCACACCCTCGACATAGGGCCACGGGTACCAGAACTGCTTTAGTCCGGGCGCCGCGGCGGCGTCGGCGAAGGTTTCCATGCGCACGTATTTCGCCGAGCCCAGCGGTTTCGCGAAGGCGACGAGCGCGGCCATCGGAAAGCCGCTCCACGGCACCGCCATCGACCACGCCTCGACGCAGCGGTGGCGATAAAGCCGCTCTTCGAGCGGCATCTTTTTTAACAAATCGTCGATCCCGATCTCGATCGGCTTTTCAACCATGCCGTCGATCTTGATCGTCCACGGCCGGATCTTGAGCGCCTGGGCATCTTCGGCAATCGACTTGTCCGAGCCGAATTCATAAAAGTTGTTGTAGTTCTCCGAATATTTCGGGTCGGTAAGCGGCCGGTCGAGCGTGTAGCGCGGGTTGCGTTTTACCGGGTAAAGCCCGGCCGACGGGTCCTCTTCTCCCGCTGCGGCCGCACCGAACAACGCCGGCGCCAGCATCGAGCCCAACCCCATCGCCTTCAGCAGCGAGCGGCGCGCCAGAAATACCGCCTCGGGCGTCGCCGCGCTGTCGCGAAATCCCATCCTCTATGGCGCCGAATTAGCATCACCGGCCCTTCAACTCCTGACGACCCAGAAATCTGGCCAGATCGGGCGCCGATCGGTGCTGCCAAGTCACGCTTTCGCGAGCGCTTTGGCGCCGGTCTCCCGGCGATGCTATTGGGCGGCGTCGGCGGTGCGCTGCGCCATCACCTTTTCCGCCGGCCGCCCGGTCAATTCCTGCATGTGGTCAAAGGCATGCGAAAAGCTGCCGACGCCCAATGTCAACGAGCGCAATTCGACGATCAGATCGTGCAATTCGCTCTGCGGCATGTGGGCGCTGACCACGTCCCAGCCCGGCCAATCGGTCTTCGCGTCATAGCCGAGGATTTGGCCGCGCCGCCCCGACACCAGCCGCTGCACCCGCGCGGTAAACGCGTTGGGCACCGAGATCTCGACCGAGTCGATCGGTTCGAGCAGGATCGGCTCGCATTTTGGCAGCGCTTCCTGCACCCCCTGCCGCCCGGCGGTCTTGAACGCTTGGTCGGAGCTGTCGACGGCGTGGAACTGGCCGGTGAGCAGGGTGACCGCGAGATCGACGACCGGAAAGCCGAGCGGGCCGTGGTGCAGCGCCTCGACCACCCCTTCTTCCACCGCCGGGATGTAGTTGCGCGGTATCGCCCCGCCGACGACGCTGTCGGTAAACGTGAAGCCCGCGCCGCGCGGCTGCGCCTTGACCTCGATCGTCACATCGGCGAACTGGCCGTGGCCGCCGCTCTGCCGCTTGAAGCGCGAATGCTGCTGGAGCCCGCGCCGGATCGTCTCTTTGTACGGCACCGCCGCCGGCCGGCCGGTGACCGCGAGATTGTGCCGGGTGCGCAGGCGGTCCATCGCGATCTGCAGATGGATGTCGCCTTGCCCCCACAGCACCATCTCCTGGGTATCGGCGTTTTGATCGAGCTCCAGGGTCGGGTCTTCCTCGACGAGCTTGCCAATGGCGCCGGTCAGTTTGACGTCGTCGGCGCGCTTTTCCGAGGCGATCGCCAGACCAAAGACCGGCTGCGGCCGATCGGGCCGCGGCACCGGGTCGGCCTTGCCCGACGGGGTCAGGACGTCGCCGGTGGCGACGTCTTCCATGCGGGTCATCCCGACGACTTCGCCCGCTTGAGCCGAGGCTGTCTTGTCGTGCTGCGCGCCGGTCACGTGCAACAGCCCGGCGACGCGGGTGCCGTTCAGCACCATGCCTTCGCCGATCGTCCCGCGCCACACCCGGGCGAGGGAGAGCTTGCCGGTGTGCGGGAGGTGATAGGTCTTGACGATGTGGGCCAAGGGCTCGCCCTCGGCGGCGATGCCGAGCCGCTCCGCCGTCTCCTGCGGCGACGGCGTCTCGTGGCGCAGCGCCTTCCACAGGCGGCGCACGCCGTGGTCGGCCATCGCCGAGCCGAGAAACACCGGGACGATCTGCGCCTGGCTCATCGAACGGCTCAGGTGTTGATAGATCTCCTCCTTTGACGGCTCGACTTCCTCGAGCAGCTTTTCCAGCAGCAAGTCGTCGAAATCCGCGAGCTTTTCAATCAGGCCCGATCGGGTCTCGCGCTCCTGGTCCCAAAAGGTGTCGGGCAGCGGTATCAAATCCGAGGCCTGGCCCGGGCGATAGCGGTAGGCGCGCTCGCTGACCAGGTCGACATAGCCGGTGACCTCGCCCTCGGCCGCGCGCAACGGCACCTGGCGCAATACCAAGGGGCGCTGCGACACCGATTGCAGCGCCGCCAGCACGTCCCGCACCCGCGCGCTGGCGGTGTCCATCTTGTTGATAAAGATCATGTGCGGGATCTTGTGCTGGTCGAGAAAGCGCAACAGCGGGCTGATCGTCAGCGCCCGCTCGACCTCGGGCTCGACGACGACGACCGCCACGTCGCTCGCCAGCATCGCACCCTGCGCCTCGTAGATCAGCTCGACCGAGCCGGGGCTGTCGAGGATCGTCCACGCATCGCCAAGAAACGAGGTGGTCGCGACGTTGAGCTCGGTCGACATCTGTCGCGCCCGCGCCTCCGGCGCATGGTCGCCGACCGAATTTCCGTCGCGCACGCTGCCGCGCCGGGTCGTGGTGCCGCTCGCGAACAGCAGCGCTTCGAGCAGGCTGGTCTTGCCCGACAGATACGGGCCGATCAGGGCGGCGCAGCGCGGGGCCGCGGTCGCATTCGCGGGTATGCTCGCCATGGGGGCGCCTCCAACCATTTTTGGCGGGCGTCCGCAGGGCCGAAACTGCGTCCCGGCGGCGCCCCGGTGTGTCGGCCAATCTGGCGCGGCGGGCCGCCGTAACGCAAACGAAATCTAACGGCCGTCAGCCGGCGCCGGCGGCGACGGACGCGCCTAGTCGACGAGATCTCGGCAGGCGCGGTCGATGCGGGCGCAGGCGTCGCGCAGCACCTCGGGCGAGGTCGCGTAAGAGATGCGGAAATGCGGCGACAGGCCAAAGGCCTCGCCATGCACGACCGCGACCCCGGTCTCTTCCAGCAGATAGCGGACAAAGTCCGCGTCGTCGGCGATCGTCTTGCCGGCGCGCGTGCGCTTGCCGATGACCCCGGCGCAGGACGGATAGACGTAGAACGCCCCCTCGGGCCGCGGGCAGAACAGGCCGGGGACCCGGTTCAGCAGGTCGACGACGAGGTCGCGCCGCTCCCTGAAGCTGCGGTTGTGGACCGGGATGAAATCCTGCGGCCCGTTCAGCGCCTCGATCGCCGCCGCCTGGCTGATCGAGCACGGGTTGGCGGTGGAGTTCGACTGGATCGCCCCCATCGCCTTGATCAATGCCTTGGGGCCGCCGCCATAGCCGATGCGCCAGCCGGTCATGCAATAGGCTTTCGAGACACCGTTGACGGTCAGGGTGCGGTCGTAGAGCCGCGGCTCGATTTGGGCGATCGTGCGGTACTCGAAATCGTCGTAGACGAGGTGCTCGTACATGTCGTCGGTCATGACCCAGACATGCGGGTGGCGCAGCAGCACGTCGGCCACCGTCCTCAAATCCGCCTCGGTATAGGCGGCACCGGTCGGGTTCGACGGCGAATTCAGGATCAGCCACTTGGTCTTGGGCGTGATCGCCGCGTCGAGATCCTCGGGCCGCAACTTGAAGCCGTTGTTCTGCGGGCACGGCACCGGCACCGGGGTCCCGTCGCACAGCAATACCATTTCAGGGTAGGACACCCAGAACGGCGCCGGGATCACGACCTCGTCGCCCGGGTTGATGGTCGCGACCATCGCGTTGTACAGCACCTGCTTGCCGCCCGCGCTGATCGTGATCTGCGAGGTCTCGTAATCGAGGCCGTTCTCGCGCTTGAACTTGGCCGCCACCGCGCGCTTCAGCTCGATCGACCCGTCGAAGGTGGTGTAGCGGGTCTCGCCGCGCCGCATCGCGGCGATCGCCGCTTCCTGGATGTTGGGCGGGGTGTCGAAATCGGGCTCGCCCACCGACAGGCTGACGATGTCGCGCCCCGCCGCCTTGAGCTCGGTGGCGAGCGCGGTGATCGCCATGGTCGGCGAGGGTTTGACGCGAGCGAGACGGTCGGCAAGAAACGGCATGACGGGCCTGATGCTGCTGTAGGGAGACAAACGCTCAAAGCTACATCCGAAGCCGGCCGGTGTGAAGCCGGAGCCGCCTCGGATCGTGCGCCGGATCGCGTGGGGCAGGCAACGGGACACCCCGCTCGGCGCGGGCATCCGGCGGCGGGCATATCGTGCTGCTGTTGATCCCGAACCGTTGGTTCTACTACGATGGGCCGCGAGCTATGGGGGTAGAGAGATGAACAAATTCAGCTGCACCAGGTCTCTAGGCGAAGATTTGTTTTATGCGACCTTGATCGCCGAGGACGCGCAACAGGCCAAAGACATGGCCGTTGCCGAGACCAATAAAACATTGATGGGAAACGGCGGTCGGCCAGTGGAATGGAGTGTGCGGGTTATCGAGTCGGACATCGACGGCCCCGCCCGGATCCTCAATTGCGGCCACCGCGAGGCGTGAGACCGCGAGGTCGCCTGGACATCGCGCAAAGGATCATCGCGCAAAGGATCATCGCGCCGCGGGGCGGAATCGGGAGCGCCACAACCCGGCCCCCTATCTCGTGCGGCTCTCCTGCGCCAGCCCGAGCGTTCCGGGCATTTCGTCTCGTCGAGGAAGGCGACGGCAATTTCGGCTTGCATGCGTCGGGCAAGTGGGGTCCAGATGTTGCCATAATGGCATGCTATTGTGCCGTTCGCCATCAGTCACGCAATTGGAAACGAATGCTGTCGGACCGCACCTATGATCCGCGACTCTACACCGCCACTCACCACGTAATTGCTGTATTGGCATTTCACTCGCAGGCAGCGGCTTGCGTGTCCGGTCCAAAATAGTCCGTGAAGGAGCCGGTGGGTCGTGATCTCGACCTGATAAAACAGGTAGAACAGGTGCGGCGACCGGCATAGGTGGTTGGCCAAAGATCGGTCGGCCGCGCGGCAGCCGTCAGCGCTCGCAGTTTGGAGGTGGGTGTGAAATTCGGCAATTTCCTGTTCCCCGACAGCCGCGACCCAGAGCATGACGGCGCCGTCATCGACGAGACCTTGCGCGAGGCCTGGCTTTCCGACGAGCTCGGCTGCGACGCGATCTGGCTCGCCGAGCATCATTTCGACGGCATCTGCGCCTATGCCGACCCGATCGGCTTTGCCGGGGCGCTCGCCGCGACGACCCGGCATGCCAAGCTCGGCTTTGCGGTATTGCAAATGGCGCTGCACCACCCGATCCGCCTCGCCGAGCAGATCGCGGTGCTCGACAACATCACCAAGGGCCGGCTGATCGTCGGCCTCGGCCGCGGCTCCTCGTACAACATTTACGATTACCAGGGGTTTGGCATCGACCATCACGAGGCCCAGGCGCGGCTCGACGAAGCCGAGGAAATCATGGTCCGAGCCTGGACCGAGGCGGCATTCCGCCATCATGGCCGGTTCTGGGATCTGGACGTGCCGATGCTGCGCCCGCGCCCCTATACCAAGCCGCACCCGCCGGTCGTCCGCGCCGCCTCGGGCGAGGCCTCGATGCTCGAATTGGCGCGCGAGGGCCGGCCGTTTCTGATGAACGTGCAGTCGGCCGCGACGACGCGCCGGCGCTTCGAGCTCTACCTCGAAACGATGGCCGAGGCCGGCTTCGACCACGAACGGATCGCCCGCAACCTCGACGAGTGCTGGGTGTGGCGCAACGTCCTCGTCGCCGAGACCGACGCCGAGGCCGAGCGCATCGGCATCCCGGCGTTTGCGGCGATGGCGGCCTCTCGGGCGGAAATGCGCAGCCGCATCTACCGCGAGACCGGGCTGCGGATCGAGGTGCCGGCGGGCGACCTGCCGTCGGCCCGCGCCAATGCCGAGCACGGCTTTATTTGCGGGTCGCCGGACCGCGTCGCCGAGGCGATCGCCGAAATCGACGATCTCGGCGTCGGCGGCGTAATCGCGACCTTCCGCCTCGGCCCGTTGTCGCACGAGGCCGCCGTCGGCAGCCTGCGCCTCTTCATGACCGAAGTCGCCCCCCGGTTCCGCGCCGCACAGGCCGGATGAAGGCTCACACCCCCGAAGGTGAAGCGGGCGCCGATGTTGCTGGTGACAAGGCGGACGGGCATATCGCGTGCATTTGGGCGGCGTCATCCGTCTCTTCGCGACTCCGGCTTTCGGAGCTCTTTAAGACGTGTCACGCGCAAGCCCGGCAGACCATGGATTTGGAATGCTTGCTGCCAATAGCGGAACTCTTCCGCCGATATTCGATAGCGGCGGCATGCTTCGTCGCCGGTGAGCAGGCCCTGCGCCACAGCCGTCAAAATCGCGGCCTTGCGGCGGATCGTCCATCGGACGACGTCAGGCGGAGGCAGGTCGGCGATTGAACCGGCGGGATCACGCACATCGATCCCTCACCTGATGACCTCGGGCGCCGGCATTTATTGGGGGCATCCCTGGAATCGCAGCCTTATCGGTAAAGAGGTCACCTGACGCGCCTATCGCAGCGAGGGAGAATTACGCGGCATGAGGCCGACGCCCGAGATGTTACGGATATGAATCCCAGAGACGGACGCTGATTCGGGGCCGCGACGCGCCCGCAGACGCCTCATTTTCGGATATCGTCGTATTGGAATCGCGCGAAGCAGAACCGTCTGTTGCAAGTGGTGCTCTCTGCACGCGGCCCGGCGGCGGACTGGCCTCTTCCGGGGTTTTGATCTTGTCATCCGGATCGGCGAGGCTGTCCTTGACAGGTATTGCGGCGGCTTTGGAGGTTGCGTCTGCTGTCACTGCCGTGACCCTCTCGCCCCAGAGCAATCCAGCTAAGCGCTAAGCAGCCTCATGGGCGGTCTGCAACCGAGGGGTGTTAGCTGGTTCGTGTCGGTTGGAAGCCTTATCCGCGCCCGAGACAGTGGCCCGTTCCGGGTGCGGGCCACGATTTTATTTAACGGAGATAATTTTACTGAACGGCGGCGACGCCAAAGGAGCCGCCGGTGGTCAAGATGCGGGATATCACAAAGGACGACGCCCCAAGCGGAACAACCCAAAACCGACGAGCGCGGAGCCGATCAATGCCAAGGTTCCGGGCTCTGGCATGTTCATGCCTGGCGGTTCCTGCGACACCGCGACGAGGAGCACGTTGCCGGTCCCGCCGCTCTGGACCCCGACATCAGCGTCCAAAAAGCCGCTGACGATACACTCATCCGTGCCCGCCACTGCCATCTTCGCGCCGGGGGCGAGGAAGGTCGCGGCGCAGCCGGTGCCGCTCCCGGCCGCGATTTCCGTCAAACCGGAGAGGGATGACCCCCCCCAAACGATGAAATTCTCGCCCGCTTGCGCAGAGCCAATGACGACGTCTTCAATCAAGCGGTTCGGGTCGCTGTCCACGATCGCGACAGAAGCGGTCCCGGCAATCTCGCAGTTCTCGGCTGTTGACGAGTCCGTGCACGCCGTGGCTCCCTTGGCGTTTTCCCCGAGGCCGCTCTCCCCCGCAACGTTGCTGGGCGGTGCGAGCGGGCTTCCGGTTTCGGGTTTGAGCGTGAGCGCGGTCGAGGTTATGAATTTGTCGCTGTACCCGGTTGCCGTAAAGACGCTGCTGTTCGCCGAAAACGTTTGCGGGTTGGTGCATACGTAGCCGGTGTCGCCAGAGGTGGTGCTGTGGACGCATCCGGTGCTTGTCGGAGCCAAGGCGCCAAAGTCAATTTCGACAGGAGCCGCCTTTGCCCCACCCACTCCCGCCACGGATAAGACCGCGACAAGTGCGGTGGACCAAATCACGGATTTTCGCTGCGACATGGAAGTCTCCCCGCTGACGCACGTCGGAGTTTATTCGAGATCGATGTTGGCGAAGGCTGAAGCCGTTCCGCCTTGTTTAAAGAATGCAGATAACAGGACTTCAAATGCAAACATTAAGAGGGCGTAATCATTTCGGATAGGGCTGCCGATCATAATCGGCAATCACCCTTTATTGTCCGACGCTTTGCGACAGAGCAGGCCCGGCGAGCGCCGACACTTGTCCCGCATCCAAAATCGGCAAGGCGGAGGAGACCACCGAAATATCGACCCTGCCTTGGACCTGGCCGGGAACATCGGACACGGGGGAAGCTTGGAGGGCCCGCCAATATCCGCCTCCCGCCCCATCCGCGGTGGCCTGGGCCGCGAGGAGCGGGGCACAGCACGCCGCGGCAACGGCTGTTCCGAAAACGAGATCAACCCCCTGGCCTATGCTCAACCCATAAAACTGCATGCTGACTTGCCCGCTGCCTGCGGCACTCCCCGTGGCGGCTGCCATGCTCGCGGCATTTATCGAGGCTCCCCCGCCGCCGCCATCGACCCCAAGATGCGTCGAGCCGCTGGCTGCGGTCAGCGGCGCATCGGCAGCGGCGGCCACCGCCTGCGAAAAGGCGTAATTCAAAGTAACCAGATTGAGAAAAGGCGGAGCGGATACGGGACTGCCTGAGACCGCCCTAGTGCTGGTCGAGGCGGTCGTTTGGGGGGCTGGGCCCTGCGCGTATGCAACGACGTTGATCGTGGCATCTGCCGAGCCCGCCGAGATTTGATCCATTTCGCTGTCGGCCAACAGCCTCGCTCTTTCGGGACTGCCAACCGAAGGAGCCTCGCAACCGGCGACCAGCGCGGCTGCCGCGATCATCGCCTTCCAGCCCCGTGGGTTACTCATGTTTTGCGCTGTTCCCTGTTCAGGACCCCAGGGTTCCGCTCGCCCGGGGGCCCCTTTCTTTTTTTATCGTTCGACGATGCCGTTATCGAATCTCATATCATGTACAAGAAGATGGCGGATAGAATCAACTTGCCGGAGGCCTCGCCGACCGCGATCGCGACGCAAATTTCGGGTAAATCTTCTCCTCGTCGCTTTTCCGCGGCAACGGAGCGTGTCGCTCGAAAGAAAGGGGTCTTGTAAGCTTGTAGTAATGTTCTGTGGGCTGCTCCAACCGATGACTCCCTATCCACCCGCGCTGCAATCAAATTGACCATAATGAGGTCAAATTAACCATAATGAGGCTTTGACATCAATTTGGCGTTAATGTTAACCTTTGTTAAGCACCTCGATCGTAGCCGTGTCGTTCCGCGAGCGGCCGTAAAAATATCCTATCGAGCGATAAGTATCCGGGTTGTCGAGTTCGAATGCCCGCAATGCAAAATTTGCGTAAGGACCAAAACCAGCGCTGTATGGGAGGCCCTTCAATGCAATTTCCTGCCTTTGCGTCAGAGCGAGGTGCGAGGAGAAGCCGCCGCAGTTTTCGACATCCGCACCGGCGAGAGCCGAGCCTCGCTGACTTCAGTTCTCAGAGCGTTCAAGTCGGGGCCGCTCCGGCGGCCTCTCCGGTCTCGATCGCGTTGATTGACCCGAAGCCGTTGACGCGCCAGTCCCTGCTCGAGATGCTGGCCAATGCGCTTCCCGATCATGTGACGTTGCTGGGTGCTTCGGGGTACGAAAAGCTGCTGGAAGATCAAAAAGAACTGCTCAAGATCGAAGCCAAGCCGGATCTCATCATCTTGTACATCCGGAATGCCGGGGTGACGGACACGTGGGTGCAGGATCAGCTCCAGCTCATCCGGCTTCGCCGATCAGAGACGCCGGTGATCATGATCTCGGATCGGGACGATTCGAATGACGTTCTGGACGCGCTGAACCATGGGGTACGCGGCTACATCCCAACGTCCATCGCAGCAGAAGTCGCGATCGCCGCTCTGACCTTGATCGAGGCGGGCGGCACCTACATCCCGGCCGGCGCGCTCCGACCGGTCGACGTCGCGCAGCCGGGCAACATCGAAGGCGCCCCACTTCAGGGCAACGTCGAGGACGACGGGCAAGCCCGCGTAGCGGAGGGGCTGAACCTTACTTCGCGTGAGCTTTCGGTGATCGACCTTTTACGGGAGGGCAACCCCAATAAGGTGATCGCCCTCAGGCTGAACATGCGTGAAAGCACGGTAAAAGTACACGTGCGCAATATCTTGAAAAAGCTGCGGGTGAGCAATCGCACCCATGCCGCCACTGTCGCCAACCGGTTGCTCGCCAACTCCCATTCGATCATCCCGGCCGCCGACGCGACAGGCCGGCCTCACTGACCGGTCACGCCAAAGCGATAGGTGGAGGACAGGATAACAGAGTATTTCGGGGCCGAGTTGCTGAGGCCGACGCCGACCTGCAGGTCGACCAGGAGCCCTCGGCCCAGGATCGACGACGCACCAAAGGTCAGGATCGGCTGAACCGTGTTCGAGCCCGGGATCGTGACGCCGTGGACGGTCACCTCCTGAACGAAATTCTGAGACAAAACCGTGCGCAGCGTGGTCTCCGGGCTGCTGGCGAGAAACACCCCGGTCGTGAAGTTCAACTGGTTGCCCGGGTTGATCTGATTGGCCTCGAACGCCTTGGTGTAGCCGCCGGTGGCGACGAAGACGAGCGGGTCCTGCCGCTTCAGCGCGGTGACCGAAAAGCCGAGCCGGTCGGCGCCGCTGGCCATCGGGACCCCGTTGGCGATAACCGGGCCGGTGGGAACCTCCCAGGTGACCCGGCCCAACAGGCTGGGAATCCAGCCGCTTTCATGAACAAAGGTCTTGGCTGCCCCGATGGTGAGATCGCCGACGGCATTACCCCAGCGATCAGATCCCAGTTGCGGCGGCGAGACCGCATTGTCCGTCACCTGCTGCTCATTGAAATTCCACGGGAGAGCTACTTCGAGTTGCGATTCCCAAGGTAGACCGATCCGGGCGTCGAGTGCCGGGAACACCTCGTTGCGGTTCACGTTGAAGAGAACCTGGGTCGGCGCCTCGCGGCGCGTATAGCTGAACAGCGGCTCAATTTCGGCAAAGCCCGTGGGCACCAGGAGGTTGCCGGTGGCGACCAGCGTTCGCTCCAGGGCGCGCTCAGCCGCCTCGGGGCTGACCTCGAACTGCCCGGGCGCCGGCGGCTTTGCCGCTGATGGCTGCGATGGGCTCGCGGGAGGATTCGAGGAGGGCGGCGCTGCTGGTGGGGCCGGCGCCGCCTGGCCGGCGTTCTGGGCAATTTCGGCCGACGCCAAAGACGCAACCGGGGTCTGCGACCCTGGCGCCGCCGGCGCTGCGGCCACCGCCGGCACGACGGCCACCGCCGGCGTCGCAACCGGCGGCGTCGAGCAGCCGGGCGCGAACCACCCTTTCGGGCCTGTTTCTCCAGCTTGTCGACGCGCCGCGCCAAATTCTGAATCACCGCGTCGCGCTGCCGGATCTCTTTTTGGAGCTCCTGGACAGTCGGTTCGGCGGTCTGGGCCAGGGCCGAGGTCGCTGCCAGCAACGCTGCGCCGGCGACGACAACCGCCCCCGGCGCCATGGGCCGGTTCAGCCCGCGGCGCCGCCTTAGCCTTAAGGCTTTCACGCGATCTTCCCCTCCCCCATGGGGTCAGTCCAGCATCACAAAATCGCTGGGCTCCGGTTGGAGCTTGTTCGGCGGCTTGGCCCCGGTCCGCTCGACCACAAATCCGACGTGGCCCATTGGTTTTCCGTAGTCGAGCCACATGCGCTGGAACTTGTCGATCGTCATGGTCCGGTTTCCCCAGGCGGGGTCGGCGAGCAGCACGCGACCGCCGTAGACCCCCCGGAAAATGACGAAATGGTTGTAGCCGAGCGCGTCGACCGGCACCATGATCGGCGCGTTTTCGAGCAGGTCGTTAAAGTCGAGCTGACCCAGACCCTCGCCCTTAAAACCGTGCGCCTGCACGTAGCGCTTCAGATCCAGCAGGGAGAAGCCCTCGCGGATCTGCACGAGTTGCGGGTTTTCGACGTATTCGCGCCGGCCCATCAGCCCGTTCGCCACCTGCTTTTCGGTGACCGGGTCGTCCCACTCGTAGTTCAGCAGGGTAGCGAGCGCGGCCGCCCCGCAACTCAGATCCCAGGTTTGGATGACGACGTCGTGGTGCCGCATCTCCAGCAGCGATTGGACCGGCGATGCTTTCGTCACCGAGAGCCGAACCGGGCGATATGGCTCGGATGGCATAGCCCGCCGGGACGGTCCGGTTGACGCGCACCGCAGCGGCCGAGTCGGCGATGCCGTCGGCGGCTGATTTGTTCCGCAGGTTGAAGCGAGGCGTATTGAGCCCGCTGGTTTTGGCCGCTGACGCCGCAGCCGCACATCAGCAACGCGACGAAGCCCAGCGCGCCTGCTGCAAACCAACTCCCATGTTTTTTCATCGCGACTCCCTCCGCTGGAGACATCGCGGTTTACGCACTCCCAGAATTGACATTTGAACTCGGGGTTGTCGGCGCTGTCAAGAGCCGAACGCGGTGTTCTCAATGCAACACACCGGGCTCGGGATTGACGCGCCCGGTGTGCTGCACCGCTTAACAGGCGGCGGCGCCTCACGCGGCAGCGCGAAGCGTCGCCGGATGGCTTACGGGATCGCTGTCCACCACACTTGGATCGTGGTCAACGGAAGGATCACATTACCGATGAGGAGGCCCGCGCGAGGCGGGAGGCGTGACCGGAGCTACACCCACGTTTATGCCGACGACGGAGACATCGGTCATCTCTAGCAGGACTGAAGGTATGCCCGGCGGTTACCTTATCCATCTGCTTGTCGGTGAGCGGCTGCGCCGCCAGCGCGACGCCGGCCACGAACGGCAGGATCGCCATGCCCAAAAGCAATCTCTTCATCATCTGCTTCTCCTCTCAGAAGGACGTTACTCGATACGACGGATGCCACTCGTCAGTTGAACGCCCCGGTCGCGGCTGCGTTGGAGCCAACCACGATAAACGAGGCGGTTATCGCGGAGTTGCCGACGGCCGAAGCGGCGGACTCGGCGACGGAGGCTCCCTAGGCCTTGATCCGTGAGGGTATTGGTAAGCGTCGCGGTTTCGCTGTGAAATTACCGAGCGCGACCGCGGCAGAATTGGCAAGAGCGATCAAATTGTTGCCGAGGCCGGCGGTGACGCCGTCCATCTGGCTGTCGGTCAAGGGCTGTGCCGCATTGGCGGCGCTGGCAAGCGCAAGCAGCGCCGCGCCGGCGAGCAGAGGGCTGAACTTGATCTTCATTGTGGGTGTCCTTTTCAGGTTCGAAGGTTGTAGAGAGGACAAGCGGTCCGTTCCTGGCGCGTCAGCATTCGCTAGGGATGAGACTACTGGCAAGCGGCTCTAACGAGGGCAGGTTCGCGGCCGTCGATGCAGACTGTGCCGCTGACACCGACTTGATGATGTGTCAGAGTGACTTCACTGAAAGTGATGGTAACGGGGACGCCGCTGTTATTTCTCAATGCAGCTACTTCGGCGAGGTTGGCCGTCGCCGTCGCCGTGACACCCCGATATGCACTCTGCTTCAGACGTCGAAAAAGCGGAAAAGCCGGCGGTTACCGCGTCCATCTGCCGGTCGCTCAGCGGCTGAGCCGCGAATGCAACGCTGGACATCAGCGGCACAGTCGCCAAGCCGATAAGTAAGCTTGTTCATACATACCTCCTCGTGGTGGGTAATTCAGCCCGGGGCCATCCCCGAGCTCTGCGGCAGCGTTCGGGGCGCGGTGTCGCCCGTGAACCCGCGGAACGAAGAAGCGGGTTCTCAGCCGATGCTTTCCCGAAAGCTGCAACATTCGTGAAGCAAGTATTTACACACTGTGCGTGCTCTAGATCCGGAGCATCGTTGCGATGCTATGTTGGACATTTATGCAGGATGTTTTGCGGATTTTCGTCCTACGGCACGCCGGGGACGAATAGTCCAACTGAAGAAGAGACGCCGATTTGCAGTGTCGCGCCGAGCCCATAGACGGTCATAGTTCCAGCCGATGGTTAGGACAAAGTTTCCGGGGGCTTCGGTAAACGTCGCCACACTCGGCGCTCGACTGAGCCTGCGAGTTAGGCCATTCATTCCACTGCCACAGGCCGACGCAACCGGTCACTTGCGCATTCGAACCGTCGAACGGACCGCATTCCCGGCGACCATGCCGGTGACCGCGGTGGTGTTGGGTATTCCCGAAGGCGAACAGTCCGAGGCCCGTGGCGGCGGCCGCGGCCACCAGCACGGCCGGCCTGCGCCTTGGGCGGCGGTGACGCGATCGAGCTGGCTGTCTGGTCAGCGCGACCGGGCTGCCGGCGTCGGCAACCGTCGGGGCGCACAACAATGCGGTTGCGGTGGCCAAGGACAGCGCCATCGTCTTTATGGTAAATCGTCATCGCGGCGTTCCCTTCCGGCCGGCGAAGTTGGTTTGCGGGCCGTTCAGTGTTTCGGTCGTTAACACAAAATTGCTTTTCACACAAGTTAAACGTAAAATAATAGTTAAGTCAATGACGCAAAAGTCGTACTCCAAATGAGTGTCCGATAATAGTAATGTGGTATTCTCATGAGTTGAATGTCATCTTCCGGAATGGAGACCGGGTAGGTGAGTAAGATCGTGCCACAAATTCGGTGTGTCTGGGAATGTCCGACTAACTATGTTATCGTAGTATGCTTGCCGTGCTCCTCGGCAAAACTGTCATTCTGACGGTTCATCGGGACTATATTTCTGGCGGACGTCAGCCTTGGTGGTACGCTGCGTTAAAATCCGCCGCTGAGGGGACGGACGCCATCGGAGGGAGGACGTCGTGCCGACAGAAACAAAAACAATTTCGAAAGGGTGAACAATCTCTAAAGGCCGGCGTCGACGGGCAGCCGCGAATATAACAGGAACAGTGCGGCAAGTGCTGCGGGCGCAAGGCCTGGTTCTGCCGAGCCCATTCGGGACGGGTCGAAGGCGGCGCCTATTTGCAGAATGAGGATTTGGCCGGGGCCTTGCGGTTCGCTCAAAGCGTGCCGGGGCGGGCGAATACTCGACGCGCAAGTGCGGCAGACAGAGGCCGGAAAGCGGTGCGACCGTCGCATGCCGCATGGACAGTTTCGCCAATCGTATGCGGAGGAATTGCGCTTTACCGCCAGAGTGGGTACCCCCGCAGTAATTGGCGCTTTTGCGACGTGCCGCGTGAGCGTTTTGTCGGTCCCGGGCCGTGGCGGATCAGGAGCCCAATGCACATGGACGGGTATTGGTCGACGGAGGATGCCGACCCACGCCACGTCTATCACGACGTGCTGATTGCGCTCGACGAAGCGCGCGGCATCAACAACGGTCAGCCGGGCCTTTGGGCCCGCCTGTTCGACCACCTCGACATAAAGACCTGGGGAGCAGGTGCTGCATCTGGGCTGCGGCACCGGCTACTACAGCGCAATCGCCGCCGAACTTGTCGGGCCGGCGGGCCGGGTTACCGCCGTCGAAATCGACGCGACACTCGCCGAGAAGGCGCAAGCCGCGCATTACGTCATGGCCGCAGGTCAGGGTCAGCAACGCGGACGGCGCTCACATCTCCTTTGACCCGGCCGACGTCGTCGTTGCCAGCGCCGGCGCGACCCATCCGCTGCCATCGTGGCTCGACGCACTCAAACCCGGCGGGCGGCTGTTGTTTCCGATGACGACAGCCGAGAGCCTGGGGGCTGCCGAATTGTCGACGGCGAGGATCGCGTTGTCGGCAGGGGGTGGTCCCGGCGTAATGCTTTTGGTGGTCCGTCGGGCTGAGGACGAATTTAGCGCCCGCTTTTTGTGCCGTGCCGGGTTCGTCCACTTTCTGGGTGCGCGCGACCAGGACGCTGATCGCCGGCTGGCGGCGGCGCTCGTGCGCGACTGGGGCGGTTCGGTGAGGTCGCTGCGCCGTGACAGCCACCCGGAAAACGAAACCTGTTGGCTGCATGGCAGCGGCTGGTGCCTCTCTCGCCGGGCGACTCGGTGGCGCCGTGTCGATGCCATGATCGCAGCTCCGCGACAGGAGGACGCGCAATGAGGTCCTCTGGGGCGAGGGTGACGGCTGACGCGCTCCGACTTGGCCGCAATGACCCCTGCCCGTGCGGGAGCGGCAAAAAATTCAAACAGTGCTGCGGCGCGGCGGCATCGCGTACGGCAAAGGCCGTTACCTGGTAGGACGGCCATCCGACGGCGCCGTTCAGGCGGCCGAAGCCGGGCAGCAGGCTGAGATGTCGGTCCCTTGACCGAAGCGGCCAAGGTTCGCGAGGCCGCCGAGCGGTTCCGCCAGGCCCGATCCGGCCTGCCCGCCGCCCTCTTCACCGAAACCGACGCTGCCGGCGCGGCGCGCGGATCGTCCTTGGCGCAACGGCGGATGATCGATGCCGAGCGGCATCGGCAGCTCGGGATGCGGCTCTTCGAGACAGGGAAATTCGCTGCCGCGATTGCCGCCTTGCGCCGGGCGACCGATCTCGACCCGGGGGACGCCGGATCGCATCATATGCTCGGCCGGGCGCTGCTGCGGGGTGGCCATCTCACCGAGGCCGTCGGCAGCCTGAGGCTGGCGGTCACCTTGAAAGACGACCTCGCGCCCGCGCACCACGATCTCGCAGTCGTGCTGGCCGCAGCCGGCCAGAATCGCGAAGCGGTGGCGGCCTGCCGCCGCGCCGTCGCGCTGGCGCCGCAGCTGGCCGAGGGGCATCGCCTGCTCAGTGAGCTCCTCGAGGCGGCCGGCGAGCTCAACGAAGCCGCCCAATGCTCGCGCCGCGCCGCCGCTCGTGACCCGAGATGCTGCATCGGGACGTCTCGATCTCGCCAGAGCGGCCGTGCTCGAGGGCGATCTGTCGGCCGCGGAGAAACCTGCCTTCGTCAGGCCATAGCGCACGATAAGAACAGCGACCAACTGCATAAAGCTCTGGGCGATGTTCTCGCGAAGAGAGGGCGCTTCGACGAAGCGATCGAGGCTTGCGATCGCGCGCTCGACTTGAACCCGCTGTATGCTCCCGCGCATCTAACCGCGGTGCAGGGTCAGAAAATGCACCGAGGCGGACCGGCCGAGGCTGCAGCGCATGCTTTCCACCCTGCGCGATGCTTCGATCGACGACGCGGACCGGCTGTTCCTCCATTTCGCCATTGGCAAACTGTTGGACGACCTTGGCGAGTACCGGGAGGCGATGAAGCCATTTCGACATGGCCAACAGCATCAGGCGCCGCAACGCTACGATTTGATCGCGTCGGGCTTAATGAAGTTATCGACCGGTTGATCGCGCGCTTCACCTCCGGCTTTCTTCGCGGCCAATCGGAGCTTCGGACTGGTGGACGAGACCCCGCTGTTGATCGTCGGCATGCCGCGCTCGGGCACGACCCTGGTCGAGCAGATCGTCTCGGCCCATCCGGCGGTTGCCGCCGGCGAGGAGCTGTTTTTTTGGTCGAACCGCGCCAGCTCACGCGGGGTGGCCGAGGCGACCGCCCTTACTGCGGAAGCGAGCGCGAGACTTGGCGGCGGAATACATTTCGCTGCTGCGTCGGATCGGGCCTTCCGCGCTCCGGGTGACCGACAAGCAGCCTTTCAACTTCCAACAATTGGGCTTGATCCACTCGCTGCTCCCCAGGGCGCGGATCATTCATTGCCGCCGGCACCCGATCGACACCTGTCTGTCGATGTATTTTACGTATTTCAAGGGGCGGGTGCCGTTTGTCAGCGACAGGGCAGACCTTGCATTCGCCTATCAACAATATGCCCGGATCATGCAGCACTGGCGTTCCGTGCTGCCACCCGACCGCTTCCTGGAAGTCGACTACGAAAAATTGGTTGCTGATCGCGAGGCGGTTACCCGAAGGCTGATCGGCTTCTGCGGGCTCGATTGGCATGACGCCTGCCTGCAACCCGAGAGCAACGAGCGGACGGTGACGACCGCGAGCCTTTGGCAGGCCCGCCAACCCGTCTTTGCCTCCTCGGTGGAGCGCTGGCGCCGCTACGAGCCGTGGCTCGGCGAGCTTCGCCAATCTGCTGCCGCCTGCCGATGCTGTCGGTCCAAGCTCATGATCGTACGGACCGGTCGATAGACCGCTTATGAAGCGACGCCCGAAGATAAAATCGAAAAAGCGGTCGGCGGCCGCCCCGCTCTGCTGATTTCGCACATCCGCTGATAAGCCGCTTCGAGAGCGCGGGTCGAGCGCTCGGTATCAAAGAGCGGGAAGGTCAGCCGATTTTGCGCGAGGTCGAGCGCGAAACCGCCCCATTAACTCGGTGTCGCGGACGAGCCGCAGCGCCAAAGCCTCATACTCTTCGAGCGAAGTCGTGATCAACTCGTCGAGCCCTACTGCCCGCAGCAAGCTGCCGGCCACCCGGCCGGCGAAGGTGCTGCCGGCGCAGGTCAGCACCGGCAATCCGGCCCACAGCGCGTCGCTCGCCGTCGTATGGGCGTTGTAGGGCAACGTATCGAGGAAGAGGTCTGCGAGGCGGTGGCGGGCGAGATGCTCGGACAGCGGCAGCCGCGGGGCGAACACCAGACGCTCGGGAGCGACGCCCCGCGCCGAGGCTTCCCGCGCGAGATTGGCTTTAGCCGCGGTATCGCGCTCGTAGAGCCACATCACGCTGCCGGGAACGGCGTGCAGCAGCCGCATCCAAATGTCGAAAAATTCCGGGGTGATCTTGTAGCTGTCGTTGAAGCAGCAGAATACGAAGCCCTCCTCGGGCAGCCCGCATTCCGCGCGCGACGGCGTCGCCGCGGCAATCTCGCGCTTGTCGTCGTTGCATTGGTAGCAGTCGGGCAGGTGAACCAACCGCTCACTAAAGAAAGGTTGCTGGTTCGCCGGCACGACAAAGGGGTCGACCAGAATGTAGTCTATAAAATCCGCCCCCGTCGTGCCGGGATAGCCGAGATAGTTGACCTGGATCGGCGCCGGCCGGTAGGCGAGGATCTTGGCTCTGTTCTCCGGCTTGTACCCATTCAGGTCGATCAGCACATCAAGCGCATCGGAATGGATGAGCCGCGCCGCCTCTCAGGTCCGAGATTTTTGAGATGTCCACGAAACGATCGAAGGCAGCGGCGATACGTCGGCGCATCGGGCCCCCATCGTCCACGCCGGCGGAGTAACCGGTTACCTCAAAGCGCTGGCGATCGTGGTGCTCGATGACCCCAGCCGTCAAAAACGCTGTGGGCAGCGCACGGAAATCGGAGGACAGATAGCCGAGCCGGATCCTTTCGCCGGGCCTCGGCAACGCGCCCGGGAATCTGGCGGACGCCGGAACCGCGAGGGTGGCGGCGACTTGGCGAGCGTAGGCGAACTGCTGCTCGGCCGTCGATGAGATCCCCAGCAAATTGAACGCCATGCCGGGCAGCAGCTGGCGTCTCGCCCCGTTCCGAATCTTCGCCTCGCTCTCATGGTAATCGGACCAGTCGCAGAGCCGCTGCGTCAGGTGAAACCAGGTCGCCAGAGCATCGACATCGTCAGGCCTGAGGGCCGCGGCGCGCCGAAAGGCTTCGGCGGCTTCAACGAGCTTTTCCTGGCGGATCAGGACGTTGCCGAGGTTATTGTAAGCGATCGGGTAGCTCGGCCTGAGGCGGAGAGCCTCGCGGAAGCAGATTTCGGCCTCCTCTACACGGCCGAGAAATCCGAGGGCATTGCCAAGATTGTTGTGGGCCTCCACGTAATTCGCATTCAGGCGCAAGGCCTCGCGACAGCAACGCTCCGCTTCTCCATATCGGCCCAGCGCCATCAGCGTGTCGCCCAGAGTATTGTAGGCCTCGGCATATTCCGGCGCGAGGCGCAACGCCTCCCGGCAACAGACTTCCGCCTCCTCCAACCGGCCGAGATGACCGAGCGCGATGCCCAGCGTGTGGTGCGCCAGCGCAAGGTCGGGTTGGTGGCGCAAAACCTCGCGCGCCAATTCAGCAGCCTCGTCGTATTTGCCGCGCTGGATACACAATATTCCAAGATTGTGTAACGAGCCGATATCGGTTGGATCGGCTTTTAATATAGTTTTATAGAGATGTTCGGCCTGATCTAGCCTACCCTGCTCATGCAATGATACCGCTTGTTGAAACACCTCTTCAGGAGCGGGCTCCGGCCCGCTTGTCATCGACATCGCTCGATATTTCTGCGAGCGGGAATTAATCCCCCGGAAGGCTGACGGGGCTGGTCACGCTGATATTCAACAGCGGGTTGCCGACCGTTAGGCTGTAAGACCGCCACAGTGGTGGTCTTGTTCCGCCCGTGCCCGCCGGTGCCGGTGCGGACCCGCCCGTACCGCCGGTGCCGGTTGTTCCGCCCGTACCGCCGGTGCCGGTCGATCCGCCCGTACCGCCGGTGTCGCCCGTACCGCCGGTGCCGGTTGTTCCCCCCGTTCCGCCGGTGCTGCTGCCGAGGGTCGTGCTGACGGGTCCCGTGTTGGTGGTCGTGGTCATCACGACGCCGTTGCTGTTGGTCTGCGTAACAGTCGTCGAAGATTGGGTGATGCTCGTGCCGCTGCACATCGAGGCGCCGACACACGATGGGAGGGCGCCCGCACTTATACGATCCATCTGGGCGTCGCTCAGCCGCGTGGACGCGGAAGCCCCGCCGGCGCTGAACGATAGAGCCGCAAGGCAAACGAGAAGCAACGTTCTCATGCATTCCTCCCGTAAAGCGCTCGATTTCACCGCTTCTGCCTTTCCGGGCAGCAGCCCTTCGCGCCGGTACGGCGCCACCCGGCCATGATCTTTGAAAGAGGGCCATGCGCAGGCCGACAACGCAACCACACAAGGGTGGTAACCAAAACGATCATTGCAATCGACCAAGTACCCAAAGTGCGTAGCCTGCATCGATCAGATGGATATTGTTGCGAACGCCCTAACATTCGTCGCCAATTGCGCGTGGCGCTGTGCGACGAGGCGGTGTCCGCGCATGCGGAACGGCTAGCGGGATCGGCTTTTCGGGTGGCTAGGCCGGCCGCTCAGGGACAGGGGGCGCCGCTGAAACCGGGCCGGATGCCTTCGGCAAGACGATCTGGCTGGGGGACTAGGATTCGAACCTAGACTGGCGGAGTCAGAGTCCGCTGTCCTACCGTTAGACGATCCCCCAAGCGCGGTGATGCGGGAGCACCCTCGGATCGACGCCGCCACATACCACACCGGAGCGGCGGTGGGTAGGGTGGCCGCGAAAGGGGTGGAAACGACGGCTTGTTTGGGCCGAACCCTCGCGACGGCGCGAGATCCGTTCGCGGTCGGTTAAATCGACGGCAGTTGAAGGGTTTTGAATCCAACCTCGGCTGGGCTACGATGGCCGGTCGCTTTAATGGGATGGTTAGCCGGCCGTGGAGAAGCCGCTCGACATCGGGGGAGCGGTCGGGAATGGCTCTGCCGCTTCCGCGTCGGCAAAGCTCGCGCGCGGCGTCGGCGCGCGCGCGGAACCTGCCGGCGTCGACGCGTTGATCGCAGCCGGCCGGCCGCAACGGCGCTTCGGGCCCCGTTTCGGCGCTCCTGTGGCGGCGCTCGATCTCGGAACCAACAATTGCCGGCTGCTGGTGGCGCGCTCGGCGGGCTCGGGTTTTCGCGTCGTCGACGCCTTTTCCCGGATCGTTCGGCTTGGCGAAGGATTGGCAGCCACCGGCGCCTTGTCCGAAGACGCGGTCGCACGCACGCTCGACGCGCTGAAGGTCTGCGCCGACAAGATCTCGTTTCGCCGGATTACGAGCGGCCGTTTCGTCGCTACCGAGGCCTGCCGCCGCGCCGCCAATTGCGAGGAGTTTCTGGCCCGCGTGCGCGAGGAAACCGGGCTCGACATCGAGATCATCTCGACTGCGGAGGAGGCGCGGCTCGTCGTCTCGGGCTGCGCCCCGCTGCTCAACCCGCGCGTACCCTATGCGATCGTTTTCGACATCGGCGGCGGCTCGACCGAGATCGTCCTGGTGCGGCTCGAAGGCAGTCGCGACCGCCGTTGGCGGCGCCCGAAAATTTTGGGCTCGATGTCGCTGCCGCTCGGCGTCGTGACTTTGACCGACCGCTTTGGCGGCGAGGTTTCGCCCGCGACCTACCGCACGATGGTCGAGGAAGCGGCGGCGTCCCTGGCGCTGTTCGAGCGCAGCTATCGCATCCGCCGCCATATCCGCACCGGCCGGGTGCAGATGCTGGGCAGCTCGGGCACGGTGACGACGTTGGCCGGAATTCACCTGGCGCTGCCGCGCTATATCCGGGCACTGGTCGACGGCAGCAGCCTGACCTTCGACCAGATCGCAGCGGTGTCGGCGCATCTTGCCGGCCTTGATCTCGCCGGCCGCGCCGCCAGCCCCTGTGTCGGGCGCGAGCGCGCCGATCTGGTGTTGAGCGGTTGCGCGATCCTCGACGCGATCTGCGAGACCTGGCCGGTCGGACGGTTGCGAGTGGCCGACCGCGGCGTGCGCGAGGGGATTCTGTTCGATCTGATCCAGGGGTGACGTGGCAAAAAGCAGAGGTGACGGGGCGAAAAGCGGGGGTGACGGGGCAAAAAGCCGGGGTGGCGGGCGATCGGCCGCTGGCGGTGCGGGTACGCAGCGCGCGCCGGCGCAAGCCGTCCTCGACCGAATGGCTGAAGCGCCAGCTGAACGATCCCTATGTCGCCGCCGCCCATCGCCAGGGCTACCGCTCGCGGGCCGCCTTCAAGCTGATCGAGCTCGACGACCGTTTTCGCCTGCTGCGGCGCGGTGACCGCATTGTCGATCTCGGCTGCGCCCCGGGCGGCTGGACCCAAATCGCGGTCGAGCGCGCGGGTCCGCACGGACGCGTCGTCGGCATCGACATCGCCGAAACCGCGCCGGTGGCCGGCGCCACGATCCTGCGCGGCGATTTGACCGATCCGACGGTGCTCGACGCGATCCGCCGGGCGCTGGGCGGCGGCGCCGCCGTCGTGCTGAGCGACATGGCGCCGGCGACCACCGGCCATGCCGCGACCGACCATCTGCGCATCGTGGCATTGGCTGAGGCCGCCTATGCCATTGCCGAGGAGATCCTCGATCCGGGCGGCACATTTGTCGCCAAGGTTTTTCAGGGTGGTGCGGAGGGCGAATTGCTGGCGCGGCTCAAGCGATCCTTCGCCGAGCTGCGCCATGCCAAGCCGCCGGCCAGCCGTGCCGAATTGGCCGAGACCTATGTCGTCGCAAAAGGCTTTCGCGGGCGCGCATAAATGCCGCGCCGCACCTATATCTGTGCCCATCCGGTTTGGGACTCTGGCGGCCTTGTGTAAAGTGCGCCGTCATCGCTGAGGAGGGCGCGGATGGAAATCCGGCAAGCGCTGACATTTGACGACGTGATGCTCGTTCCCGCCGCCTCCGCGGTGCTGCCCGGCGAGACCGACACCCGAACCCGGCTGACCCGCGAGATCGAGCTCGGCATCCCGCTGGTATCGGCGGCGATGGACACGGTGACCGAGAGCGCGCTCGCGATCGCGATGGCCCAGGCCGGCGGGATCGGCGTGATCCATCGCAACATGTCGATCGAGCAGCAGGCGGACGAGGTCCGCAAGGTCAAGAAATTCGAGGCCGGGATGGTCGTCAACCCGGTGACGATCCATCCCGACGAGACCTTGGCCGACGCGCTGCGGCTGATGGCCGATCATCGCATTTCGGGCATTCCGGTTGTCGAGCGCGGATCCGGCCGCCTCGCCGGCATTCTGACCAACCGCGACGTGCGCTTTGCCGACGACCCGCGTCAGCCCGTCGCCGAGCTGATGACCAAGGACAAGCTCGTCACGGTGCGCGAGAACGTCGCCACCGACGAAGCCAAGCGCGTGCTCCATCATCACCGCATCGAGAAGCTGGTGGTGGTCGACGAGGCCTATCGCTGCATCGGCCTGATCACCGTAAAGGACATCGAGAAGGCGCAGCGCTTTCCGACCGCGTGCAAGGACGAGCACGGCCGCCTGCGCGCCGCCGCCGCCACCGGCACCGGCCCCGACGGCATCGAGCGGGCCGAGGCGCTGTTTGCCGTCGGGCTCGATGTGCTGGTGGTCGACACCGCGCACGGCCACTCGGACCGGGTGATCGCCGCGGTCCGGGAAATCCGGCGGCTCTCCAACTATACCCAGGTCATCGCCGGCAACGTCGTCACCGCCGAGGGCGCGCGCGCCCTGATCGAGGCCGGGGCGGATGCGGTCAAGGTCGGCGTTGGCCCGGCTTCGATCTGCACGACGCGGATGGTCGCTGGGGTCGGCGTGCCGCAATTCACCGCGATCGTCGACACCGTCGCCGAATGCCGCAAATTCGGTGTGCCGGTCATCGGCGACGGCGGCGTCAAATTCTCGGGCGACCTTGCCAAGGCGATCGCCGCCGGGGCCGACTGCGCGATGCTGGGCTCGCTGTTCGCCGGCACCGACGAGAGCCCCGGCGAGGTGTTTTTGTATCAGGGCCGCAGCTACAAATATTACCGCGGCATGGGCTCGATCGGGGCAATGGCGCGCGGCTCGGCCGACCGCTACTTTCAGCAGGAGGTGACGAGCACTCTGAAGCTGGTCCCGGAAGGGGTTGAAGGCCGGGTGCCGCATAAGGGACCGGTCGGCAATATCGTCCACCAGCTTATCGGCGGTCTGCGGGCGGCGATGGGATACACCGGCAACCGCACGGTCGCCGAGATGCAGAAGAACTGCACCTTTGTCCGGATCACCGGGGCCGGGCTGCGGGAGAGCCATGTCCACGACGTCGCGATGACACGCGAGGCCCCCAACTATTCGTTGGATCATTGAGATTTCTCGCACAGCCGGCCGCCCACCCCGGCCTCCTCTCCGGACGCGGGGAGAGTGAGGGGCCGGCGGCGGCATCGGCGAGCACCTTCACACCGTCGGCGGCATCTTGACCCCCGGCGCCCAGGTCGCCGCCGCGATCGAGGTGCTCGCAACGATCGAGACCGGCGGCCGCCCGGCCGACGACGCCGCGGCCGATTACTTTCGCCGCCGTCGCTATATCGGCGCCAAGGACCGGGCTCAGATCGCGGGCCACATCTACGCAGCACTGCGTCACCGCTCTGCCGTCGACTGGTGGATCGCGCGGATCGGCAATGGTGCGGTTGCGCCGTGCGCCCGCAGCCGAACCCTGGCCGTTCTGGTGCTGGTCGAGGGCTGGCCGCCGGAGGCGGTCGCTGCCGTCTGCGATGGCGACCGGTTCCGCCCGGCAAGACTCGACGCCGCGGAAGCACGGCTGATCGACAGGCTTGGCGGCCGCACCTTGCGCCACCCGGAGATGCCGCGCGCGGTCGCCAACGATGTGCCCGATTGGCTCGAACCCTATCTCGAACGGGCTTTCGGCAAGGATCTGGAACGCGAGATGGCGGCGCTCAATGCGCCGGCGCCGATCGACCTGCGCGTCAACCTGCTGAAGGCCGACCGCGAGACCGCCCGCCGCGCGCTCGCCGCAGAGGGCGTCAGGGCCGAGCCGACGCCATGGTCGCCGGTCGGGTTGCGGCTCGCGAAAAGGGCGCCGCTGTCCGGTCTCGCGGCATTCAAGGATGGGCTGTTCGACGTCCAGGACGAGGGCTCGCAGCTCGCTGCCCTTATCGCCGGGGCGCGGCCGGGAATGCGGGTCGTCGATTTCTGCGCCGGCGCCGGCGGCAAGACCCTGGCCTTGGCGGCGGGAATGGCCAATCGCGGCAAGCTCGTCGCCTGTGACGTATCGACCCATCGCCTCGAACGCGCCGCCCGCCGGCTGCGTCGCGCCGGGGTCGGCAATGTCGAGCGCCGCGCGCTGTCGAGCGAACGCGACAAATGGGTCAAGCGTCATGCCGGAGGCTTTGACCGCGTCCTCGTCGACGCGCCGTGCCTGGGCACCGGGACCTGGCGGCGCAATCCCGACGCCAAATGGCGATCGCAGCCGCGGGACCTGGCCGAACTCGTCGAACGTCAGCAGCAGATCCTGCGCAGCGCGGCGCGGCTGGTCGCTCCCGGCGGACGGCTGGTCTATGTCACCTGCTCGCTGCTGCGCGAGGAGGACGGGGCGCAGGCCGAGACTTTTCTCGCCGAGGAACCCGGTTTCGCGCTGGTGCCGGCCGCGCGCGCCTGGGAGGAGACGATCGGCGGCGCCTCTCCCGCGGGCGACCATTACCTTTTCCTCACTCCGGCGCGCCACGGAACCGACGGCTTTTTCGTCGCCGTGTTCGAGCGCCGGCCCAAACCCGCGGACACCCAATCGGCACCCTGTGTTGATGATCTTTAACACCGAGATTGCTGCGACCGTGCAGCTGGATTTTGGCAGGAGATATGGCGATGCCGGCTTTTGAGAAGCGCAGGATTGGCCGCACTTCCCTCGAAGTGACGGCGCTGGGTCTCGGTTGCGCTACTCTCGGCGGCAGCCGCGTCGAGGTCAGCCGCGAGACGGCCGAAGCCATCGTGCGCGCGGCCTGGGCGGCGGGGGTGCGCTATGTCGACACCGCGCCCTATTACGGTTTCGGTCAGGCCGAGCGTTGCGTCGGCGACGCGCTGCGCGCCGTGCCGCGCGACGACTGGGTGCTGTCGACAAAAGTCGGACGACTTCTGCGCCCGACCGAGGCCAAACCCGGCGAGCGCCGCCATCCGATGCCGTTCGATCCGGTGTACGACTATTCCTACGACGGCGTCATGCGGTCGTTCGAGGACAGTTTGCAGCGGCTCGGCCTGGCGCGGATCGACATCCTCTATGTGCATGACATCGGCGCCATGCAGCACGGCGGCGCAACCCATCCGCGGCTCATGCAGGTTCTGCGCGACGGCGGTTATCGGGCGCTCGAAGAGTTGCGAAACGCCGGCGCGGTGCGGGCGATCGGCATCGGGGTCAACGAGCGCGAGGTGTTGCTCGAAGCCATGGAATGGGGCGCCTGGGACGTGTTCCTGCTCGCCGGCCGATATACGTTGATCGAGCAGGCGCCGCTCGACGACCTTCTGCCGAAATGTGTCGCGGCCGGCACCTCGATCGTGGTCGGCGGCCCGTTGAACTCCGGCATCCTCGCCGGCCGCGACACCTGGAACTACCGCGCCGCGCCGCCCGAGATCGTCGCCCGGGTCGATGCCGTCAAGGCGGTCTGCGACAGCCATCAGGTGCCGCTCGCGGCGGCGGCGTTGCAATTCCCGCTGGCCCATCCGGCGGTGGCGGCGATTATTCCCGGCCCGCGCAACGTCGACGAGTTTCACGCCAATCTGGGGCTGCTGCGCCACCCGATACCGCAACGGCTGTGGTCAGACCTGCGCGACCACGGGTTGCTTCGCCCGGACGCTCCGACGCCGCCCTGATCGGCAAGCGCCACGCTGACCGGCAAGCGCCATGCACGGCCACAAGCCCGGATGATCGAGCAGCCCCATTGAACCTGTTTCGGATATCGTAGGCCAATTCACCGGGCGCCGATCGTGATGGCGCGGGCGACAAAGGAGGATTGCGATGCGACGAGTGCTGATCACCGGGGCCGGCGGCGGCATCGGGCGCGCATTGCGCGAGACGCTGCGCGGGGTCTATCCCGTGCTGCGGCTCTCCGACCGGGTCCCGCTGGAGCCGGCGCGCGCCGGCGAGGAGGTCGACCGCACCGAGATTTCCGACATGGGGGCGGTCGAGCGCATGGTTGAGGGCGTGGACGGCATCATCCATCTCGGCGGGAATTCCGGCGAGGCGGAGTGGCCGGTCATCCTGCAATCCAACATCGTCGGCCTCTACAACGTCTTCGAGGCGGCGCGGCGCGCGGGCGTGCAGCGCGTCGTCATGGCGACCAGCAACCATGCGGTCGGCTTCTACCCGCGAGCCCAGACGATCGACCACCGGGTCGTGCCGCGGCCGGACAGCCGCTATGGCGTCAGCAAGGCATTTTCGGAGGCGCTCGCCAGCCTCTATGCCGACAAGCACGGGATCGGCTTTCTGTGCGTTCGGATCGGCAATTTCGGGACCCGCCCGATCGACAAGCGGCGGCTCGCGATCTGGGTCAGCCCGCGCGACCTGACCCAGCTCGTGCGCATCGGGCTCGAACACCCCGATATCCGATACGAGATCGTCTATGGCGTCTCCGACAACCGGCGCTCGTGGTACGACAACTCCAACGCCTATCGCCTGGGCTACAAGCCGCAAGACGATTTCAGAGCCCTTTGCCGCCGCGGTGCTGGCCGCCGAGCCGGCCAATGCTAATCCGATCGCCGAGCATTACCAGGGCGGCACCTTCTGCGCCGGCGAATACACCGCGAAGACGCCGCGCGAGTAGCCGCGTCAACGATCGGCCCGAGCCAACCCCGCAGGCTTTGGGACTGCCGCGACGGGTAGGGCGCCCGGCGGCGGTAGGTCCGGAACCGGCTGCCGCCCACGAGACACCCCAGCCCGAGCGCCCCGGCCCGAGGATTACGCGGGCCAGTTCGACCGGCCCCAGGCGCAAAGATTGGCAAATGCGTTCCCGCCCGCGAACACGTTGTCGTCGGGTGAGGGGAACGGCGGCTGCTGGGCGTTGGTCAGCTGGCTGCTGACGACGCCCACGACCCGCGGATCGGTCCCGTTGTTCCACCAGGCGAACATCGGTCCCCCCGAATTGCCGTGATTGAGGTCGCAGTTCTCGGTCTCCAGCTCGTCGCCGCCGTTTCCGTCTCCGACATCGGCGCCGATCGTGAACCCCTGCTGAAACGCAGGCTCCATTGCGTTGTCGATGTCGCCCGGATAGCCGATGTTGCTCCAGATCGGCAAATTGTTCCAAGCGTCCGAGTAGCTGTTGTAACCGAAATAGCCGAGCGAGGGGCCCAGCGGCTCGTACAGGCGCAGGATCGCATAGTCATAGCCGATGAATACGTCGCTGATGTTGTAGCCCTGCGCATCCGAAACATAGGATTCGACCCCGGCCCCGAACAGCGAGGTGCCGTTGAAGTAAGCCGGAACGAACTGCATCCACCAGGGCGAATCACCCCACGGCACCATGTGTCCCGCGGTGACTACCAGGCGATCGCCGATCAAGGTTCCGCTGCCGCTTTCTCCCCGGTTGTTAAAAATGCGGCCGACGAGCCCCCAGGGCCAGGAATCATCCTCGAAGGCATGCCGGGCGTTGTCGTACACCCACAGAGGTTCGCCGTGGCTGCCGTCGAATTGCTGCAGCCGTTGCGCGCTGCGGCCGAGGATCAGGCGAGGCGCCGGCAGCGAGTCTACCCACTGCGGCCGGTGGGAGGCGAACGAGATTGCCGGGTCGACTTCCGCAAGGATCTTTTCGACCGGATGCCGCTTCAAGGTGTGGCCGGCGCGAGCGCCCCTCAGCCGTTCGCTGACCGGGACCGCGATCCGCCAAACCGACTCGCCGTTCTTGCCGACCCGCTCGACCTCGACCTGGGGTTTCGCATCCGACGCCGTCTCGATGTAAAACGAGCGCATACGGGCCATCTCGCGCAGCGCTTCGGGTAGCTTGCCGGTTCCCAGCATCGGGCGCCGCCGGCGCATCGACGCCAGCGACATCGGCGTTTCGCGGTCACCAATAAAGCGATGGGCAGCCATCTCATCTCTCCTCTGTGGCCCCGATCAAGGGGCAACAATCCCGCTTCCCGCGCGACGCGGCCGGCTTAAGGCAGAACTCGGCGGGCGCTGAAGGATGGGATCGTTTGGAGGGCGAGGCTGTGAGGCGGCTCACACCGCGTGGGCTTTTTCTCCAATTTGCCCGCGGACTGGAACGTGCCCGCAGACCGGCGCCCGACTGAAACGTCAACCCGGGCGCAAACCAGCCGCGGTCAGATCACCGACAGCACCGCTTCGGGGGGACGGCCGAGCGCGGCCTTGGCGCCGGAAACGACGATCGGCCGCTCGATGACGATCGGGTTCTCGACCATCGCAGCGATCAGCTGGTCCTCGGACATCGCCTTCGGGTCGATGCCCGCGGCGGCGGCCTCCTTTTTGCGCAGCAGTTTCGCGGCAGGGATCTCGAGCTGACCCAGGATCGTTTTCAGCTCCGGCGCGGAGGGCGGCGTCTTCAGGTATTCGATGATCTCGGGCTCGACCCCGCGCTCGCGCAACAGGGCCAGGGTCCGGCGCGACGTGTTGCACCGCGGATTGTGATACATCGTCACCGGCATCTCGGTCCTCCACTCCTCGGCGTTTACAGCGCCGCAGGATAACGCAGTCGACCGCCCGCCCAGGGGTTTAAATTAACCCGCCGCGGGACGACCTGATGCCTCGCGTGTTTTCTCTCCAGCAAACCCGGAACAACGCCGCCGGCACGGGCCGGCGGCAAACCCCAGGAGGGTACGGATGCCAGATCATGTCTATCGGATCATCGAGGTCGCAGGCTCGTCGGAAAAGAGCATCGAAGATGCCATTCAAAGCGCGGTCGGGCGGGCGTCGCGCACTCTGCGACAGGTCGGCTGGTTCGAGGTTTTGCAAACCCGCGGCCATGTCGAGGACGGCAAGGTGGCGCATTACCAGGTGATCCTCAAGGTGGGCTTTACCCTCGAGGACGAATGACGCGCCCTCGAAGACGAATGACGCGAAGCGGGGGGCTACCGGCGTTTGCCGAGGGCGAGCGCCGTCACCCCGGTCAAGATCGAAATGACACCCGCCGCATAAAAGGTTGAGCGGAAGGCGGCCAGGAACGCCGCGGGTGCGGTTTGTCCGCCCGCGAGCGCGCCGTTCTCGACAGTGCGGAAGACGAGGGTCAGCAACGTCGCCCCGCTGACCACCCCGAGGGTGCGGGTCAGCATCGCCACGCTGCCCGCCACCCCGCGGGCTCGCTGCGGCATGGCGCCGATCACGACGTCCATGTAGGCGACCTGGAACAGCCCGACACCAAACCCTTGCAAAACCAGCGCTGCGAGGATGACCGGGGTACGGCCGAAGGTACCGTCGTCCCAGCTGCCGATCGCGATCAGTCCCGCTCCACCCAGTGCGGCGCCCAGCATCGTGACGAGACGGGCCGGCACGCGCTCGATCAAACGGCCGGCCAGCGGCGAAGCCGCTATCGCACCGGCGAACGAGGCGGCCAGCACCGCACCCGCCCAAGGCAGCGGCAGCCGCGTAAACCGCACCAGGTAAAACGGAACAAACAGCAATACCGAAAAGCTCGTCAGGTAGACCAGCACGCTGGCGATGTTGACGAGCGCAAAGCCGAGGCTGCGGAACAATTCAAGGTTGACGATCGGTGCGGCGGCGCGCGCTTCGCGGCGAAGAAACGCCCAGGCCCCGGTGATCGCCAGTGCGAGCAATAAAACCGCGAGCCAGTCATGCCGGTCGAAGCGCGGCAGGTCGTTGACGAACAGCAGCAGGGTGCTGATGGCGACAGCCAAGAGGGCTGCGCCGATGACGTCGAGCGGCTCGCGCGCCGCCGCACCCGCGCCGCGCGGCAGCCCTTCGAGAAACACCAATGCCGTCAACGCGACAGGAGCCCGAAACCAGAACACCGCCGGCCAGCCCCAGACACTGACGAGCGCGCCGCCGATCAACGGCCCGGCAGCCGAGGCCAACGCAAAGATCATCGTGAACGCCGCGACCGCGCGGCTGCGCCGATGTTCGGCGAAACACCCGGTCACCAATGCCGGCGCCACGCTGATCACCAGCCCCGCGCCGATCCCTTGCAGAACGCGGCAGAACAGCAGCCACCCGTAATCCGGTGCAGCGGCGCACAGCAAAAAGGCGACGACACTCCACGCCAGACCGGCGCGGAAGACACGCGCATGCCCGAAAATGTCGCCGACCCGGCCGAAAGCCAGCATCAGACTGGCATAGGTCAGGACATAGCAGATCACGACCCACTGGATCATCTGTATCGGCAGGCCGAAGCTGCGGGTAATGTCGGGAAATGCGATATTGACCGCGGTGTCGAGCGGCACCACCGAGGCGCCGAGACCGACCAGCACCAGGCGCAACCATTGGCGAGCGCTCATTGCGGATGCGCCGGTCAGGGCGATAGCTGGCGCCTGCCGGGGGAGCCGGCTTCACGCTTTGCCGAATTCGGTTCCCAAAGCGGCCGCGATCTCGTCAAGTGCGGGGCCGGCGGCCCGGATGACCTTGCCCATCTGCAGAAAGCCGTGAATCTGGCCGGGCAGGTGGCGGTGCTCGACGGCGACGCCGCAGTCCTGCAACCGGCGGGCATAGGCGACACCCTCGTCGCACAGCGGGTCAAAGCCGGCCGTCAGCACATAAGCCGGCGGCAAGCCGGACAAATCGGCGGCGCGCAACGGCGACGCGCGCCAGTCGCCGGCATCCTCGGCGCCGCGCAGATAGGCCTCGGCAAACCAGCGCATCGTCGCCAGGGTCAACAAATGGCCTTCGGCAAAACGCTGATGCGAGACGTGGTTCATCGCGAAATCGACCGCCGGGTACAGCAATATCTGGCTGCACAACCGCGGCGCTCCACGCTCGCGCGCCAGCAGGCTGACGACCGCGGCGAGATTGCCGCCGGCGCTGTCGCCGCCGACCGCGAGGCGCATGCCGTCAATGCCGAGCGCGGCGGCATTCGCGGCCACCCATTCGGCCGCAGCGAGACAGTCCTCGACGGCGTGCGGGAATTTGTGCTCGGGCGCCAGCCGGTAGTCGACCGCGACCACGGCGCAGCCGGCCGCATTGGCGATGTGTCGGCAGATCGGGTCGTGGGTTTCGAGATCGCCGACCACCCACCCGCCGCCGTGGAAAAAGACCAGCGCCGGCAGCGCCGTTTCGGCACGAGTTCCGGCGCCGCGGTAAAGCCGTAACGGCACGGCGCCGCCATCCGCGCGGGTAATCGCCAGCTCGCGGGTTTCCGCCACCGGCGGCGGATCCGGCGAGAGGATTTCGCGTCCGCCGAGAAACAGGGCGCGGGCCTCCGCCGGGCTTACCGTCTCGAACGGCGGCCTGCCCGACAGGCGCACCATTTCCAGAACCCGTGCGGCATCCCCATCGAGCGCCATTGCCAGATCCTCATTCATTGCAGTATCGGCGGGTCATTTTAAGGAATGGCGCGGGTCGGGCGCCAGAGAGTCCTGTTGCCGTTACAGAGCGCGCGGCGGCCTGGTACAGAAAAGCCCCGGTCGGGGGGGACCGGGGCTTCTGTTCCTGTCGGTTTGCCCGTCCGACAGGCGACAATGCATCGTTGGGGGGACATAACGATGCCGACCAGATACTCGGATGATTTGAAGTCAGTTGCAATTCATATTTGAAAATTTAACCACGAATTGCGAATTGAGCCGGACCCCGACCGACCGGACAGCCCCTTTTTCGTCAGCCTCGGGCGAACTGCACCCGTGCAGCAACAAGCCCACGTTTCATATTTGGCTCATGGCCAAGTATGAGCGGCGGATTAATATCCCATTGCAATGTCGATTTCCTGCAAAAGCCGGCCGCCCGCCTCGATGCTGCGGATGTTCGCGGCAATCTCGGTCACCAGTTGCGCGACCGTCGGCCGCCGCGCCACGTGCGGCATCACGGTGACTTTGGGGTGCAGCCACAGCGGGCTTTGCGATGGCAGCGGCTCGGGCCACAGCGCGTCCAATGCGGCGTAGGACAACTGCCCCGAATCGAGCGCGCGGATCAGGTCCGCTGCCACCACATGTTTGCCGCGCCCGACATTTATCAGCATCGCGCCCCTCGGCATCATCGCAAAGGTGCGGGCGCAGAAGATGCCCTCGGTTTCCCTGGTCAGCGGCAACAGGCAGACGGCGATATCGGTCTGGTTCAGAAACGGCTCGAGCTGGTCGCGGCCGTGAAAGAGCGGAATTTCGGCGTCCTCCCGCGGCGTGCGAACCCACGCCGAAACCGGGAAGCCGAGCGACTTCAAGACCAATGCCGGCGCTTTCGCCATCATGCCGTAGCCGAGAAAACCGACGCGCCGTTCCTCGGGCCGGACGATCCTTGTCCGGCGCCACTCCCGATTGGCCTGAGCCGCCTGATAGCCGGGCATGTCGCGATGAAAGCGCAGCACGTGCATGACGACGTATTCGGTCATCATCGGGTCGCCGCCCGGCGGCTCCATTTTGCCGAGCGGGACCTTCGGCAATTTCGGGATGGTCGACAAACGCCTCCACCCCGGCCGAGCGGCTGAACATCGCTTTCAATTCGGGAATGCGGGGAGGACGTCGAAATCGGGGTGCATGAAAGCCAGATATTCGATATCCGCCGGCTCTCCGGCGTCGGGCCAAATGCGAAGCTCCAGATCGGGCAGTTTTTCCGCGAACGTGTCGCGCCATGCCTTGGCGTTGCCGATACGTTGGTCGAGACCGATGATGAGCAGCGCCATTACTCTCTCCTAGGGTGCGCGGCTTGTCGTGTGACGATGGCACCCGCAGCCGGGCTGCCGGCCTGCGCCTCAGCGCGTTGTTGCCGGGGTCGCGGGCCTTGTCCAGGTCGGGCAGGTTGCTGGCCGACGCGGCGAGGTCGCCGAGCCGCCCGATCTGGTCAGCGCGAGGGCTGCGACCGCGGCCTCGTTCTCGTTGATCTTCGCCATGATCGCTTCCTTGGCGCGGTCGAAGACTCCGCGGTTGGTGGCGACGAAATGCTGCGACTGCCGCAGCCCGGCGAGATAGCCGTTGATCTCCGGCACCACGTAGCGGGCGACCATGTCCCAGCTGCGCATCGTGTTCTCCGGGTTGGCCCAGTCGTGGACGAAAGCCGACCACCGTGCCGAAGCCGCCGCTGACCTCGAGCACCGATTTGATCCGGGCCACCAGGTCGTCCGGCGTGCCGATCGTCGCCGCGGCCCCGTCCGAAAACGCGGTCTTGTCGACCGCCTCGTCGGGGTCGTTGAACGGCTTGCGCGCCCGGCCGCTGCAAGGTGCCGGTGATGTATTCGTTGTGATGGCGCATCAGGCCCGTCGCGGGCCTCGGCGCGCGCCTTCTCGCGGGTCTCGGCGATGTGCCAGCTCAGCAGCACGCGCCAGTTCTTGCGGTCGACGGTCTTGCCGTGCTTGGCGGCGGCGGCCTCGGCGAAACCCCATTGCGTCGGCAGCGCGTTCAGGCCCTCGTCCGACATCGAGCCGATCGAGATGACGCCGATGCCGTGCTTGCCGGCCAGCGTCATGCCCGACGGGCTGATCTGCGAGGCGACGGCGAACGGCATGTCCTCCTGCAACGGCAGCAGCTGCAGGCCGCGTCGTGCAGCGTGAACCAGTCGCTCTTCGCGGTGACCCGCTCGCCGTTGAACAGCCGCCGGATGACGCCGATCGCCTCGTCCTGGCGGTCGCGCTGCACCATCGGGTCGATCGCCGAGCGTGTGGGCGTCGGAGGCGCAGCGCGCCCGGGCCCGGAGCCGAAGATCGCCCGCCCGCCGGTCATGTGGTCGAGCTGCACCATGCGCTGCGCGACGTTGAACGGGTGGTGATAGGGCAGCGAGACGACGCCGGTGCCGAGCTTGATGCGCTTGGTGCGCTCGCCCGCCGCGGCCAGGAACATTTCGGGCGAGGCGATCATTTCCCAGCCGCTCGAATGGTGCTCGCCGCACCAGAACTCGTCGTAGCCGAGCTCGTCCAGATGCTCGACGAGGTCGAGGTCGCGGCGGAACTGCAGCATCGGGTGCTCGCCGATCGGATGGTGCGGGGCGAGGAAGGCGCCGAAATTCAGGCGCGGCATGATGGGTTCTCCTTGGTATTTGTCAGGCGGACAACCGCGAGCAATGTGGTTCTGGAGATCTCGCCCCGGGAGCGCGGTCTCCCCTCCATATTTGCATTGATCCGGATCGCGCTCGCCCGGTCAACAGCGCCGGACATCGCCGAGCTGGCGCTGACCGGGCCCCGGCTGGGAGGTTAAGCGGCCTGGTTGCTCATCCGGGCTTGGTCGCGACGGCGCAATGATAGGCCTGGGCGATAAAGAAGGTGCCGTCGCCCTCGGCCGCGGCAACCGCCTGGCGCCAGGTTTCGGCCTCCGCCGGGGTCAGCGCGGCGAGGATCTGCTGCTGATAGCGCTCGATGCGCTCCGATCCCGGCACGACCGAGACGAGCTGCGGAAAGCATTTCAGCCCGGTCAGCCCCAGCGCGTGGAGGCGCCGGTAGAGGCTCGCATCGGCAACGCCTAGCGGGGCCGCACCGCCGCCGATGACGCCGGGGGCGTCGACCTTTGCCTTCAGCGCCGGGGTCGAGCGGCAGGTTGACCCAGAACGGCATGTCGATCGCGCGCACGGTGATGCCGACCCGCCCGCCGGGCCGCGTCACCCGCACGATCTCCGACAGCATCAGATCGGCGTCGCCCTCCTCGAACACCGTCGAGGACAACGCGACGTCGACCGCGCCATCGGCCAATGGCAGCGCCTCGGCGCGGCCTTCGCCGAAATCGACATGGTCGAGCAGCCCTTCGCGGCGGGCCAACGCCCGCGCCTCGCGCAGCAGAAAGGGGCTCATGTCGCGGCCGATCAGCCGGTTGGCGCCGGCGGTCCGCCGCGCCAGCTCGCGCATGATCACACCCGAGCCGCAGCCGACTTCGAGCACGCTTTCGCCCGGCACGATCGCCAGCGCGTCGAGCAGCCCGCGCACGACCTGGATGTAGCCCGAGCGGCCGCGCTCCTCGAGGCTCGCGACGCTGCCGAGCAATGCCCCGCCGAGGGTGATCGTGCAATAACGCGCCGACAGCGCCGGGATCAGCGGCTCCCATTGCCCCGGCGACAGATCGAGCGGCAGCAGCACCAGCGGCGGTCCGGCGCCGCGCACGCGAAAGGAAATGCCGGCGACCTCGCCTTCCTGCTCCGGCAGGCCGGCCGCCGGCAGAGCGTCGCGCTGCACGAGGAATTGCCTGCATCGCCGCGCCGATGCCGTCGCCGCGCTCCGCGGCGATGTCGGCCCAGGTGTGCCCCGCATAATCATCCAGCACCACCGCGGCAGCCCGCGGCAGCTCCGCCAGCCCCGCCTGAACCCGGCGCGCGCCCGGCCCGTGGTCGCCGGTCACGACCAGCAGCCGCGCGGCCAGCGGCGCCAGGGTAGCGTGTGTCCAGCACCGCCGGGCACAGCAATGTCAGCGACGCGATGCGCTGCGGCTGCTCGGCCGCGAAGCCCTGCAGATCGGCCGAGCCGCGCCCGGCAAAATGCGCGACGGCGATCCCGAGATGGTCGAGAAGCTCGGCCAGGGAAGCCGAGACAATCGGATCCCCGGTGGTTTTTCCGGTGGCTTCTATGGGTATGCCCCCTTGTTTTCACGAGTGCCGTTGCGAAAGCGCCAGTGGCTTAGGCGCGGCCGGCATTCGGCGGCGGATCACGACGCGTGTCGCCGGTTATGTGGTGCTGCTCGCCTCGGAGGAGCTGAAACGATCGGCCGCCCGCGCGCGGGCTCTGGCAGCCTCGATGCCACGATCGCGCGGCGGAGCGTTCGTGACCAGAGCGTCGAGCAGCTCGTGCGCGGCCTTGGCCACTTTGTCCACAGCCTGGCCGAAAGCGATCTGGTTTGCCTTGGAGGGCCGGGCGAAGCCGCTCAACTTGCGAACGAACTGCAAGGAAGACGCCAGGATCTCTTCGTCCGTGGCCGGTGGCTCGAAGTTGTGCAGAGTCTTGATATTACGACACATGGCAGATCCTCGTCGCCACCTGGCGAGGGCGCGTCAGCGGCCCTGGCCGACGTGCCGATGCTGCAGAAACGTGCCCGACGATCGCACACGATCGCCGCTCCGATCAAGCCGTTCGCTCGCCCGTCCGGGCCGATCTAGCGGCAGTCTCTCCACATCTTCCAGCAGTCCCGAGAGCAGTCAGGCGTGCGCGACGGCCGACCTGTCGTGTAAGATGGGTCGGTTGCGCGCTGTGTCCGTCTGCGCCCGCAAGATTGATGGAGCTTTAGGAATGACCGATACGCCCGATTACACACCGCCCAAGGTCTGGGTTAACAAGCCGAGCGGCGGCAGGTTCGCCAACATCAACCGCCCGATCGCGGGCTCGACGCACGAGAAGGAATTGCCGGTCGGCCGCCATCCCTTGCAGCTCTACTCGCTCGGCACGCCGAACGGGGTCAAGGTCACGATCATGCTCGAAGAGCTCCTCGCCCTCGGCCATAAGGGTGCGGAGTACGACGCCTGGCTGATCAAGATCGGCGACGGCGACCAGTTCGGCAGCGGCTTTGTCACGGTAAACCCGAACTCCAAGATCCCGGCATTGCTGGACCGCAGCGGTCCCAAGCCGATCCGGGTCTTCGAGACCGGCGCCATCCTGATGCACCTGGCCGAAAAGTTCGGCGAGTTCCTGCCGACCGAAGCCGCGGCGCGCGCCGAATGCCTGTCGTGGCTGTTCTGGCAGATGGGCAGCACGCCCTATGTCGGCGGCGGCTTTGGCCATTTTTACGCTTACGCGCCGGTCAAGATCGAATACGCGATCGACCGCTTCGCAATGGAGACGAAGCGTCTGCTCGATGTGCTCGACCGGCGCCTGGCGGAGAGCAAATATGTGGCTGGCGATGCCTACACGATCGCCGACATCGCGATCTTCCCGTGGTATGGCGGACTGGTGAAGTTCGGCCAATACGGGGCAACTGAGTTCCTGGCGGTCCACGAGTACAAGAACGTCCAGCGCTGGGCCGACACCCTGCTCGAACGGCCGGCCGTGAGGCGCGGGCGCATGGTCAACCGCCTCTCCGGCGAGCCGTCGAGCCAATTGCACGAGCGCCACGACGCCGGCGACTTCGACACGAGGACCCAGGACAAGCTCGCCGCCGCGGATTGAGCAAGGTTGCCTCGGCGGGGCCGCGCCGAAAGGGGTCGTTCGCACGATCCGGCGGCGGCCGGCCGGTTCAACCGGCAGCCGCCGACTGCCGGGGACATGACCCCGGACCTCGCCGCGGGGTATGCTGACCCCTATGGCGGGGGTCGCTGCCTTCGAGAGACCGGGGGTCCGGGGGTTCCTGCATCGGCCGCAGCGGGTGGCCGGGCGCGGGCTGGTGTTGACGCACGGGGCGGGCGGCAATTGCGCTGCGCCGCTCTTGGCGATTGCGGCGAGTGCCTTTGCCGAGGCCGGGCTCTGGGTATTGCGCTGCGATCTGCCGTTTCGCCAGCGGCGGCCAAAGGGGCCGCCTTCGCCGTCGACCGCGGCGGCCGACCGCGCCGGATTGCGCAGCGCGGTCGAGGCCATGCGCGAGGTTGTGGCGGGGCCGGTGTTTCTCGGCGGGCAGTCCTATGGCGGGCGGCAGGCGACGATGCTCGCGGCCGACGAGCCCGACTTGGCGGCGGGGCTGCTGTTGTTCTCCTACCCGCTGCACCCGCCCGGCAAGCCCGATCGGCTGCGCACCGAGCATTTCCCGCGACTGCAGGCGCCGGCGGTGTTTGTGCAGGGTGCGGCCGACCCGTTCGGCTCGATCACCGAATTGCGGTCGGCGATTTCGCTGATCCCGGCGGCGACGCGGCTGATCCCGATCGAGGGCGCCGGTCACGATTTGAAGCGCGGTCGCTTTGATTTGACGCCGGTGGTCGCGGCGCTTGTCGGCGACGCCGGATCCTAGAACAGGTCTCGACCGCGTCGGCCGATTTGCATCGCTTTTTCGGAAGGAAATGGATGTCGTTGCGAGGACCGCATCGCCTGCCGGCTCCAGGTCAAGCCCGGCCATTCACGGAAACCGGCGGGCGCTGTGCCGATGTCGCGTGGATGCCCACGGAGCCCGCCCGTAGGCTGAAGGCCTACGGGCCAAGCCCGGCCAAGACGAGCAAGCGTGCGTTCGCGCTTACCATCCGAGGGGCGATCAGTGGCTCTTGGCCGCCTGCCAGTGCGCCAGCGCCTCGTGCGGTTTCGAGATCGCGGGGTCCATGATCTCGCCGTGCACGCCGGTGCTCGCGGTCAACTCGATGACGTAGCCGTTCGGGTCGCGGAAATAGATCGAGCGCACAAAACGGTGGTCGACCGGCCCGCGGACCTCGATGCCTTCCGCCCTGCCCTTTTGCAGCATGCGCTCGAAAACATCGGGCTCGACCCCGAGTGCGATGTGCAAATCCAACGTATCCTGACGCTTGAACTCGAACGGCATGCCCGGCGCCTCGAAAAACGCAAGGCAGGAGCCGTCATCCATCTCAAAGAAGGTATGCAATGCCCGGCCCTCGTTGATCTCGAACGCGCTGACCAGCCTGAGCCCGAGGAAATCCTCGTAAAATCCCCGCGTCTCCTCCAAATCCCGGCAGCGATAGGCATTATGGTGCAGCCCTTTGATCATCCGATCCTCCCAGCGTTTGCCCGCGCTCGTGCATATCGTCAATTGTGGTCCGGCACCATCGGCTCGCCACCTGCGTGGTGCTTCAGCTTGATGTAGCTTCCGACCCGAAACGCTCGCCGGTTTAGGCTAACACCATTTGGCGATGTACTCCCTCATAGGCGTGATCGCGCTTGATCCATATGCGCTCAACCATGCTCACAAAAATTTCTAACAGCCGTCCAGCGGCCTTAGAGTGGCGCGAGTCTCTACTCTCGACAGCCTGTCGCCGATGACCAGCTTGGAAGAGGAAAGTATCGATCTGCTCAATCAGGGGCACTTCCAGATCACTGATCTGGGCCCCCTGCATGGGCCGATTCATGGATTCTCGGTTCGTCGCGACGACAAGCTCGCCCTCATCCTCGAAACCGAGGCGGCGCCAGACGCTAAATCGGCGGCGGTCCAGTACCCCGACGGCACGGTGCGCCTCAACACGGACCAAGTCGAACTCGCCAATATTGCGGGGATTAGGGCGGTGCTAGTTGGGGTCCAGACCCACACTGTCATGACTGTGCACGACGGTCCCCATCGCAGCGTGCTCAAAGAAGTAGCGGGCGTTCACCAGATGACGGTGACGCCGAGTGATCTCGAGAAGGCCACCTATACTGTCGAATGGCTGGACAATCTGCCTGATAGTCCCTTCATATGGCCTGATTCCCTACGGAGCGTGATAGAAACGACCACCACTAGCAGTATCGCGCTCTCCAAGGATGGCATAATCATTTCTCGCTCCAATCGTCGCGAGAGTGTCGGCGACGCCGCCGCCAAGCTGACCGTGGCGGGCGAAACGCTCTACGTTTGCGCCCTAGGCCGTGAGGACCCTGGTGCTGTGATCAGGCCAGGGTGCATTGTCTATGTCGGAAAGCCCGACGACCTCTTCCGTAAGAAGATCCGTACTGCGCTGTCCTTTGCGCTGGGCGTCTATCTCGTCGAGCTCGGCCATACGCTCTACGATCAAGAGTGGCACATTGTTTCCGCGACCTCGCGCAGCGCCTACAGTCTCACCAGGAGGGCTTTCGATCTCGCGCCGACGCCGCTGGCACCTCTTGGCAACAGGGGTTTCCAGTACGACCTCGATCGCGCCGAGCTCACGCGGATGGTGAATGCGCTTGTGGCTGACTATGAAATCCTCAAACTCGGCAATCTGAGCTGGGCCTATTGGCATGCCTGCGCTGCCACCATCCATATCGCGCCGGCGCACTTCGGCGCTGCGATCGAGGCGCTGCAGCGGGCCTATATCGAGAGCTATCCGGGTACGATTGCGCCGAGAATTCTGGCCTCGGCACAATGGAAAAAGCTACAAGCCGCCATTGCCTGCGTCATCACCGGCGCCACAATTCCCGAGGACAGCAAGCGTGCCTTGAGGGACAAACTCCGCGGCATCAACCAAATGCCGCAGCGCACTATTCTGAAAGCGGTGTTGCAGGCTATCAGCATCGAATTGGGGGCCGGTGAGGATGCCGCCTGGAAACGCCGCAACAATGCAGCCCATGGCCTTCCCATCCCCGAAGGCGATGAACTTGCCGCGATTCGGGACATGAAGCTCCTGAGGGGCCTATTTCATCGCATGCTGTTGCGCATCTCTAACGCCGCCGACTCCTACGTGGATTATGCTTCGCTGAACAATCCTTGTCGCCGCCTGGAGGAGCCGGTGCCACCCATGCTTAGCGTCACCAATAAGTAGGTCTTATCGACCGCGCCCCTTTTAGCGGAGAAAAGCGAGCTGTTAACAAGGCTCCGTGGACGCCCCTTCGGGAGGGGTGGTCGCTTGCTACCCGTTAGGAACTTCAAACTGAGGCGCTACCGCGGGAGGCGGAGGTAGCGTCTTGCGACGCGGTCCATTTAACTCAAAACCGGATGTCTTGCGGTGGGAGGCCGAATTCGGAGCGGGCGAAGATGAAGGCGGCGCGCTCGGGGTTGTTGCCGGCGTGGGCGCGCATCGCATGCACGTCGCGCCAGGCGCGCTGGATCGGGTTGTCGAGAAAGAGGGCGTGGCCGCCGCTGGCCTCGAACAGGCGGTCGACGGCGGTGACGCTGCGCTCGATCGCCTTGCCTGAATCCCAGCGGTAGCGGGCGCGGTCGGCGAGCGGGATTTCCGCACCGGCGCGGGCGGCGCATCATCTCGGCGAAATTGGCGAGCATGCGGTCGCGCGCCGCGTCGATTTCGGCCGCCGCCTCGGCGAGGCGATGTTGCATGAACGGGTCTCGACCGCGCGTGCCGTCGCGGACGTTGATGCGCCGAGCCGCCTGCTCGCGAAACGCCGCCAGCGCGCCTTGGGCCGTGCCGATCGCCGGCGACACGATGCCGTAGGTGAAAATCAGCCCGAACGGCAGCCGATAAAGCGGCGCCGTGTTGACAGCGGCACCCGGGTGGTTGAGGGCGAAGGCGTCGCGGTAGGAATGGGTGCGGTATCGGGGACAAACGCGTCCTCGACGACGATGTCCTTGCTGCCGCTGGCGCACAGCCCCATCACATGCCAGTTGTCGTCGATCACGTAGTCGCGGCGCGGCACCAGGAACACCCGCGGGTCGGGCGGCTCGCCGGGTGACGCCGGCGGGGCGGCGCCGCCGAGCACCGCCCATCGGCAATGATCGCAGCCGCTCGAAAACGACCAGCGTCCTTTAATGCGATAACCGCCGGCGGCGCGCTCGACGGTTCCGGTCGGCGCTAACGAGGTCGACAGCTGGACGCTGTCGTCGTCGCCCCAGACATCTTCCTGCGCCTGGGGCGGCAGGATCGCGACATGCCAGTTGTGGACGCCGAGGACGCCCAGAACCCAGCCGCTCGACCCGCAGACGGCGCCGACCTCCATCACCGCCTGGTAGAAAGTGCCGGGGTCGAGCTCATAGCCGCCGTAGCGCTTGGGCTGCAACGCGCGCAGCAGCCCCGCCTCTTGGAAATCGGCGAAGGTCTCATCGGGCAGCCGGCGCAGTTTTTCGGCCGCGGCGGCGCGCTCGCGCAATGCCGGCAGCAAGGCGCGCACGCGGTCGAGATAGGCTTCGGGGTCATGGCGCTTCTCTTGTCGCGCGCTGCCGCCGATCGAAGGCTGCGAGGGGCAGACATCTACCTGCCGGCGAGGCGGGCGACGACTGGGGCGAAGGCGTCCACATAAGGCTCAAAGACGGTGAAATAGGAGAAGCCCCACCGTCCCCGGTGCGCCTGGAGATCGTCAACCAGCTGGTCCGTGTTCCCGATCAGGACATAGGGGCTCTGCAGAATCTCGTCGGGACTGAGCTGGCTCCAACGGGTGGCCAGCTCCTCGGCGGCTTGGCGGCGGTCGTCGGTCACGACAACCCGTTGCACCAGCACGTTCAGCTCGGGGGCGGCGGGCCGGTCACGCGCGACCTCGCGGACAAGCTGGACCCGCTCGTCGACACCCGGCGTCCGCCACCCGGAGATGTCGGGCGCCGTCCCGCCGCGCCGGAACGTGACGCCCGAGAGACCGACGATGTCGGCTTCCTGCGCCGCCAAGGTCAGAAGGCGGCGGCCATTGCCGCTGATGGCGATCGGCGGGTGGGGCCGTTGGACCGGGAGGGGGTGGATCGTGTGGCCGGTCACGCAATAGTGCTGTCCGCGAAAGGTGAGGTTTTCACCGCTCAGCAGCCCCTTGATCACGGTGACCGCCTCGGCCAGGCGCTCGACCCTGGCGCCGCCCCGGGCATAGGCCAGCCCGGCCTGGTCGTATTCGGATTGCGCATACCCGGCGCCCAGGCCGAGCAGCAGCCGGCCTCCGGTCAACAGATCGACGGTCGCGGCCTCGCGCGCCACCAGCACCGGATGGCGCAGATCGTTGTTGAGCACGTTCGTCCCGACCCGCAAGGTCGTCGTCGCCTCGGCCGCGCTGACGAGGGCCGGCATCGGCGCCAAAAAGTCGGCAAGGTGATCGGGGACGGTCAATGCGTCGTAGCCGAGGCCTTCGAGCTTGCGGGCCTTGTCCACCCATTCGGCGCGCGAACGCGACGGACCGACATTCACCCCGAACCGAAACGGCTTCATCGGAATGTCCTGAACGTGGTCGGCGTCCATTTTCGGCCGGCGGCTGCCCGTTACCCGAGCGGACCTTGGAAGATCTGGTCGATGTAGGTGTCGGACAACGGCTCCAGCGCTTCGGGCCAGTTGCCGTTGACATGGCGGCGCTCGGCGGCGGGGCGGACGCGGCCGTCCCAGCCGATTTGCTCCATGTAATAGTAGAGCTGGATGCAATGGCCGTCGGGGTCGAGCGCAAAGGCGGAATAGTCGATGCCGGGGTAAAGCTCGGGCGGGATCGCGTCGGTAAAGGTGACGCCGTGCGACTTCAGGAATTTGACCGCCTCGCGCAGCTGCGCATAGCTGCCGAGCTCGACGCCGAACGACATGCAGGTCGTGTGCGGGCTGAGGCCGAGGGTGGCGCGCAGCTCCTTGGGAAAGAGCCCGACGCTGTGGTGCTCGGCGCCGCAGCGCATAAAGACGCAGCGGGCACCGCGATGGCGCACCTCCTCGCTCTTAACAAAGCCCAGCCGCTCGCCATAGAACGCCTCGGCGCGCTCGACATCGTCGACGAAGAGGCTCAGGGGGCCGATCTTGGTGATCTTGAACGGCCGCGGCAGCAATACGCCTTCGACGTCGTAGGTCGAAGCCAGCGGCGGTTCCGGACGATGGCCCGACAACACGTCAATGCCCTTGTCCCGCGCCTCGAACAATTCGGCGGCCTCCGACATCTGCGGCAATGCCGGCTTTTCGTTAAAGCCGCGGTAGTACATGTCGCGCGGCTTCGACAGCTGGTTCCAGCCGACCTGCTCGATGCCGTAGTAGAATTCGTTGGTGTGGCCGTCGGGGTCGTAGACGTAGACATGCCAGTTGCTGCCCGGCATGTCGCGCCCGACGCGCTGGACCCGGACCTGATGGTCTACAAAGTAGTCGTGCGCCGCGGTGATCTCGCGCAGGCTGCCGCATTGCCAGGTGATCTGGTTGATCGTGACCTCGGGCTCGAATTTACGGTCGGCGCGGTGGTCCATCACCCGTTTCGGAAACAGCACAAAGGCGTGGTGGTCGGTCCCGTAGCGCATGAAATAACCGCGCGGGTCGCCGAGATCGGCATCTTTCGGGAACCACGGCATGCGCGAGAAATCGAGCGTGTCCGAAGCGGTAAAGCCCAGCAGGTCGCCATAGAACTCGCGGCCCTCGGGCAATTTTTCGACGTTGAAGCCGAAATGACCGAGCCGGCGAACCTTGAACGGCCGCGGCAAATACACCCCGCCGACATTGTAGCGCTGGGCGATGGCTGACATCGGTTGTTCCTCCTGTGCGCGAGCCTCGAGCCGACCGGTTCGCCGGCCCTTTACGCGTTTAATGCCGCCGCGCGGCCGCCAATGCAACCGCGTTGAGCGGGCCGGCAATGTCCGGCCTGCACCTTGCGGTCGGCCGCGGGAACAGGCAGGCTGGGCCAAACCCCAGAGGGAGAACGCCGATGCCCGCCGCCGTCCGCAATGTCGCCCGCGAAAAGCTCGAACAAGGTCAATTGTCGTTGGGTGTGGCATTCGGATGACGCGCAGCGTCGAGATCGCCAAGGCGATGGCGACGGCCGGTTTCGACTGGCTGTTTCTCGACATGGAGCACGGGGTCATGTCGCTCGAAGCCTGCGCCCAGATCGCGACCGCCGCCCTCGACGCCGGCATCGCCCCGATCGCGCGCGTGCCCAACGGCGAATACGCGATCGCGACGCGGGCCTTGGACAACGGCGCGCTCGGCATCGTCATGCCGCATGTCGACAGCGCCGCCGAGGCGCGCGAGGTCGTCGACCGGCTCAAATACCCGCCGGTCGGCCATCGCTCGATGGGCGGGATCGGGCCGCATTACGGGCTGCGCTCGGCGAGCTCTGGCGAGGCCGCCTCGGCGCTCAACGCCGCCAACCTGACGATCGTCATGCTGGAGACGCCGACCGCGATCGCCAACGCCGAAGAGATCGCGGCGGTGCCGGGGGTCGACGTGCTGCTGATCGGCACCAACGATCTGTGCGCCGAGATGGGCATCCACGGCGATTTCGGCCACGCGCGCGTCGCCGACGCCTATCGCACGATGATCGCCGGCGCCCGCAAGCACGGCAAGTTCCCGGGCATGGCCGGCATCTACAGCGAGACGATCATGCCGCGCTACATCGAGATGGGCGCCCGCTTCGTCCTCGGCGGCCAGGACGCGGGCTTCATGGCGGCCGGCGCGGCGCAGCGGACGGGCTTTCTTCACAAGCTCCCGGTCGGCTAGCGACAACAGCCGGCTGCCGCCGCGCGGCGCCGGCTTTCCGATCACCGGCACCCCCAATCGAACCGCGGCCTCGCTTCAGGCGGCTTCCGGCAGCGACAAAACAACAACGGAGAAGGCGCGTGCTGGCCTGGCTGCGCGATTTGAACGCCCGCGAAAAGCAGACGATGCTCGCCTGCTGGGGCGGGTGGACGTTGGACGGGTTCGACGGGCAGCTTTACAGCTACGTCGTCCCGACCTTGATCACGCTGTGGGCGATGTCGCCCGGAAAGGCCGGCGACGATCGTCACGGTGACGTTGCTGACCTCGTCGTTCGGCGGCTGGATGGCCGGTTCGCTCGCCGACCGCTTCGGCCGGGTCCGCATCCTGCAATTCGCGGTCTTGTGGTACTCGGTCTTCACCTTCCTGTGCGGCTTCGCCCAGAATTTCGAGCAGCTCTTCGTGCTGCGCGCGCTGCACGGCTTTGGCTTCGGCGGCGAATGGGCGGCGGGCGCGGTGCTGATGGGCGAAGTCATCCGCGACAAATACCGCGGCCGCGGCGTCGGCTTTGTCCAGACCGGCGCCGCGATCGGGCCCGGCGCCGCGGCGCTCGTCTATTCCGGCCTGTTCGCGCTGTTGCCGGAGGTCGTCGCGTGGCGCGCGTTGTTCTTCGTCGGCATCCTGCCGGCGCTGTTCGTCTTCTGGATCCGCCGCCACGTCGACGAGTTCGGCGGCGTTCCAACAGCAGCGCAGCGCCGGAGCCGGCGCGGCGAACATGTTCGCCGCCTTCCGCGGGCCCTATCTGTGGACCACGGTCAAGGTTTCGCTGATGGTCACCGGCGCCCAGGGCGGGGTGTGGGGGGTGCAATTCTGGATGCCGACCTATCTGCGCACGGTGCGTCATCTGTCGGCCTCCCACGCCGGCCTCTACGTCGCGGTGCAGATGGTGGGGGCGCTGATCGGCTTTCTGCTCGGCGCCTATTTGAGCGACGCGATCGGCCGCAAATGGACCTTTATGCTGTCGGCGATCGCCACCGTGATCATGGTGCTCGTCTACATGTTCGTCCCGGTCGGCGACACCGGGCTCTTGTTTCTCGGGATTCCGCTCAGCGCCGCGATCCTGATGAAATTTGCGCCGATGGGCCCGTTTATGACCGAGCTCTACCCGACCGCGGTGCGCGGCACCGGCCAGGGGTTCTGCTACAACGCCGGGCGCGCGATCGGTTCTTTTTTTCCGACGATGATCGGGTTCGCGACCCAGGTGATGGCGCTCGGCACGGCGATCGCGATTTTCTGCACCGCCGCCTCGGCGCTGATGATCGTGATGCTGCTGCTGTTGCCCGAAACCCGCGGCCGCAGCATCGCCAGCCTGGAGGCCGCGCCGGAACCTGGTCCGGTGGCCGTCGCCAGGCGGTGACCCCCAGCCTATTTGCACGCCGGTATGCGCGCGGCGCGGCAGGCGCGCGCTGATTCCGAGGCGCCCCGAGCCGCCGGTCCCAGCCGGACCGATGCGGCCGATTGCGTCGGCGGAGTTTTCCGGAATAGAGTTTAAAGAAACGCGAACGACCTCGTGTTGGCAGTGGATCGCCGACCCTCGGGAGGGAGACAGTTGATGGTAAAGCTGCATGTCAACGGCCAGGAGCACAGCTTCGACGGCGATCCGTCGATGCCGCTGCTGTGGTATCTGCGCGACGAGCTCGGGCTCACCGGGACAAAGTTCGGCTGCGGCATGGCGCTGTGCGGCGCCTGCACGGTCCATGTCGACGGCCAGGCGGCGCGCGCCTGCATCACCGCGATGAGCGATGCCAACGGCCGCGCGGTGGTGACGATCGAAGGCCTCGATCCCGACGGCAACCACCCGGTGCAAAAGGCGTGGCGCGCCGCCAACGTGCCGCAATGCGGCTATTGCCAAGCCGGGCAGATCATGCAGGCGGCGGCCTTGCTGGCGACCAGCAAGAACCCGTCGGAAGCAGGAGATCGCCAGCGTCATGAGCGGCAATATCTGTCGCTGCGGCTGCTATCAACGCATCACCGCCGCCATCAAGGCGGCTGCGACAGGAGCGTGACATGACCTCCATTCACGTCGCGATCGAAAACGTCAGCCGCCGCGGCTTTTTGCGCGGCGTGCTGGCCACCGGCGGCCTCGTCCTCGCCGCCGAATTCCTGCCGGCGCGGGCTGCCTTCGCCTACGCCACCGGCGCCGCCAAGTTTCCCGGCGGGGTGGTCTCCGATCCGCATGTCTTTGTCGCGATCGACCCCAGCGGCATCGTGACCATCATCAATCATCGCGCCGAGATGGGCACCGGCTCGCGCACCAGCCTGCCGATGGTGGTGGCCGACGAGCTCGAGGCCGACTGGGCCCGCGTCCATGTCCAGCAATCGCCCGGCGACGAGAAGAAATACGGCAACCAGAACACCGACGGCTCGCGCAGCCTGCGCCATTTCATCCAGCCGATGCGGCAATGCGGCGCGGCTGCGCGGCGGATGCTGGAACAGGCCGCGGCGACGCAATGGGGTGTCGATATCGGCGAGGTCCAGGCGCAGAACCACGAAGTGGTGCACAAGCCCTCGGGCCGCAAGCTCGGTTACGGCGATCTCGCCGCCGCAGCAGGTGCATTGCCGACGCCGCCCCTCGACCAGCTCAAGCTCAAGGACGAGGCCGCCTTTCGCTATATCGGCAAGGGCAACGTCCAGATCGTCGATCTGTTCAACATCACCACCGGCCGCGCCACCTACGGCATCGACGCCAAACTGCCGGGGATGAAATACGCGGTCGTGGCGCGACCGCCGGTGCTTGGCGGCAAGCTCGCCTCCTATGATGCGACAGCGGCGATGAAGGTGCCGGGGGTCGAAAAGGTCGTCGTCATCGACGGGACCCCGCCGCCCGCCAAGTTCCAGCCCTTGGGCGGGGTCGCGGTGATCGCCGCCAACACCTGGGCGGCTATGAAGGGCCGCGATGCGCTGGTCGTGCATTGGGATGACGGGCCGCATGGCAGCTACGATTCGGACGCCTACAAGACGCAGCTCGAAGCGGCCGTCAACCAGCCGGGCAAGATGGCCCGCAACGACGGCGACGCCGAAGCCGCACTCGCCGCGGCGGCAAAGACCCTCTCGGCGCAATATTACGTCCCCAACCTCGCGCACGCCTCGATGGAGCCGCCGACGCGCGACCGCCCGCGTCGCCGGCGGCAAATGCGAGGTCTGGGCGCCGGTGCAGAGCCCCGGCAACACCCGCGACGAGCTGGTGCAAAAGCTCGGGCTCAAACCCGAGGATGTGACGGTCAACGTCACCCTCCTGGGCGGCGGGTTCGGGCGCAAGTCGAAATGCGACTTCGTGCTCGAAGCCGCGTTGCTGTCGCGGGCGATGGACGGCGCCCCGGTCAAGGTCACCTGGACGCGCGAGGACGATCTCCACAACGACTATCTCCACGCCGTCGCGCTCGATCGTATCGACGCCGGGATCGACGCCCAGGGAAAAGTTGTGGCCTGGCGGCACCGTGTGGCGGCGCCATCGATCCGCTCGATCTTTGTCGCCGACCCCAAGCGCGAGCAGGCGGGCGAACTGAGCATGGGGGTGATCGACAACCCGTTCGCGATCCCCAACCTGCGCTGCGAGACGGGCGAAGCCGAAGCCCATTCGCGGATCGGCTGGTTCCGCTCGGTGCGCAACATCCCGCACGGCTTTGCGGTGCAATCCTTTGTCGCCGAGCTCGCCCATGAACTGGGTCGCGACCCCAAAGACATGCTGCTCGAGCTGATCGGCCCGGCGCGCCTCTTTGACCCGCGCAAATCGCCGGGGGCGGCCGACTGGACCAATTACGGCGAACCCTTCGAGAGCTACCCGATCGACACCGGGCGGCTGCGGCGGGTCGTCGAGGTCGCGGCCGAGCAAGGCGGCTGGGGCCGCTCGGTCCCGAAAGGCCACGGGCTCGGCATCGCCGCCCATCGCAGCTTTGTCAGCTATGTCGCCACCGTTATCGAGGTTGCGGTCGACGACAAGGGCAGGCTGTCGGTGCCGCGCGTCGACAGCGCCATCGATTGCGGCTTCGCCGCCAACCCCGAGCGCATCCGCTCGCAGATCGAAGGCGCCGCGGTGATGGGGCTCAGCATCGCCAAATACGGTGAGATCACGTTCAAAAACGGGCGGGCGCAGCAGAACAATTTCGATGGGTTCCAGGTCGCCCGCATCGATAAGTCGCCGGGCGTCACCAATGTGCACATCATCCCGGCCGGGCTCGACATACCGTCGAGCGGGGTCGGCGAACCCGGTCTGCCGCCCTTCACGCCGGCGCTGTGCAACGCGATCTTCGCCGCCACCGGCAAGCGCATCCGGCGGCTGCCGATCGGCGATCAGCTCGCAAGCTGAACCGAGAAAGGCGGGCGGGGCGCTCCCGTCCGCCGCCGCCTCGTGATGAGGCGGCGACGATCGCCGCGGCGAATTCGACAAACTGCCCGAGATGCTGAGGGGGAGACGCAGTGGGGGAACATCGCCAATGCCCGTGCGCGGTGCACGGGATCGGCCGGCGGGCGGCATTGGGTGTCGGTTTCGGCCTGCTCGCCGCCCCGCGATTGGCCTTGGCCCAGGACGACACCAAACGCGCGCGGCCCCGCGAAGGCGACCTCCTGGTCAAGATCGGCGCCGCCGACCCCTTGCCTCTGAAAGCCTCCGACCTGCCGCTCGGCGGGCCGCAGATCGCGGCTTGGCCGATGGACCCGGCGGACAAGACGGTGCGCGACGGCAGCCGGCTCAACAAGGTTCTGCTGCTGCGGCTCGATCCCGCCGGGTTCGACACGACAACCAAAGCCCGCGCCGCCGACGGCGTCGTGGCCTACTCGGCGATTTGCCCCCATGCCGGCTGCGACGTAACCCAGTGGCGCGCCGAGACCGAGCGGCTCGAATGTCCATGCCATTATTCGCAATATGACCCGAAATCGGCGGGTGCGGTGATTGCCGGCCCGTCGCCGCGGGCGCTGCCGGCGCTGCCGCTGAAAAGCAGCGACGGCAGCCTGGTCGTGGCCAGGTCTTTTACCGGCCGGGTCGGAGTCCAGCAGGTCTGACGCCAATCAACTATGACGGGCCTAATTAACTACAACAGGGAAGAACGCCAGTGCTTACAAAACATCGAATGACCGCGCCGATCGCCGGCGCTGGGCTCGCGCTGTTGCTGCTGTCTGCGGCCGCCTTGGCGCAAAAGCCGCTGCCGCCTCAGCCCCAGCCGCAAACGCCGGCGCCGGTGCCGGCGATCCTCGAGAACTATAAACCGGTGACCGCGCAGCAGCTGAAAGAGCCGGCGGACGGCGACTGGCTGATGTACCGGCGGACCTACAACGGCTGGGGCTTCAGCCCGCTGGCCCAGATCACGCCGCAGAATGTCGGGGGGCTGAAGCTGGCATGGACATTGGCGACCGGCCAGGTCGAAGGCCACGAGGCGCCGCCGATCGTCAGCAACGGCGTCATGTTCGTCGCCACGCCCGGCAACCAGGTGCTGGCGGTCGACGCCAAGTCCGGCAATCTTCTGTGGCGCTACAAACGGCCGATTCCGGACGACATGCTGCTGCTCCATCCGACCAGCCGCGGCGTCGCTCTGTGGGGCGACAAGGTGTATTTCGCGGCGGCCGACGCGGTGCTGGTGGCGCTCGACGCCAAGACCGGCAAGGAAGCCTGGAAAACCACTGTCGAGGATTACACCCACGGCTACTACATGACGCTGTCGCCGCTCATTGCCGACGGCAAGGTGATGGTCGGCTGCTCGGGCGGCGAACTCGGGATCCGCGGCTTTGTCGCCGCGTTCGACGCCGACACCGGAAAGCCGCTGTGGAAGACCTACACCGTGCCGGAGCCGGGCCAGCCGGGCAGCGAGACCTGGCCCAAGGGCGACCAATGGAAGACCGGCGGCGGCTCGGTCTGGATCGAGGGGAATTACGATCCCGATACCAATCTCGCCTATTGGGGCACCGGCAATGGCGGGCCGTGGATGGGCGACCAGCGGCCGGGCGACAACCTCTACACCTCGTCGGTGCTGGCGCTCGACGTGGCGACCGGGGCGATCAAGGGCTACCACCAGTACCACCCCAACGATTCATGGGATTGGGACGAGGTCTCGCCGCCGATTCTGGTGGACTACCAGCATGACGGAAAACCGGTGAAGGGCCTCGTCAACGTCGCCCGTGACGGCTATCTGTGGGAATTGGCGCGTACTGCTGACGGCCCGATCGACTTTGTCGCCGGCGAGCCGTTTGTAAAGCAGAACGTGTTCAAGAGCCTCGACCCCAAGACCGGCCGTCCCAATGTCGACCCGGTGCGTCAGCCCGGCACCGGCAAGAAAGCCGATTTCTGCCCGTCCCTGTGGGGCGGCAAGGACTGGCCGCCGGTAGCCTACAGCCCAAAGACGCGGCTTCTCTATATTCCGGCCAACGAAAATCTGTGCGGCACCTCGATCGGAGCAAAGGTCAGCTACACCGCGGGGCAGCCCTTTACCGGGGCGACGACGACCCTCTACATCGCGCCGGGGGCCGACCATATCGGCGAATTGCAGGCCTGGAACCTCGATACCGGCAAGAAGGTGTGGAGCCATCCCTTCGCCAATTCGCAGCTCTGGGGTCCGGTATTGGCGACCGGCGGCGGGCTCGTCTTCATGGGCGGCACCAACGACCGCTATTTCCGGGCCTTCGACGCCGCTACCGGAAAGATCCTTTGGGAATTCCGCGCCGGCTCGGGAGTGATCGGCGTGCCCGCCTCGTTCGAGGTCGACGGCAAGCAGTACATTGCGGTGCAGTCGGGCTGGGGGGTTGACTCGGCCCGCATGCAGGCGCGCCTCAACCTTGTTCGACCGCACCAGTTCCCTGAGGTGCCGCAGGGCGGCGCCGTGTGGGTGTTCGCGGTGCAGTAATTTTGTCGCGGAACTGTCCCCGTTAGCGCAAGCCCCGCTCCGGCGGGGCTTGCTGCATTCGCCGCCGCTGTCACCCCGGCGGCACAACCGCGCGCCGGTCCGTCAGCGCGCGATGCCCTGCGCCCCGGCCGGCACGTCGTAAAACGCCAGGGTCATCGACACGCTGGTGTAGTAGCCCATCAAGGTGATCGCGTCGGTGATGCCGACATGGCCGAGCGCCTTGACCGCGCGGTCGTAGAGGCCTTGCGGCACCCAGCGCGAATTGGCGAGCGCCATCGCCATCTCGTAGACGACCTGCTCGCGCTCGTCCGGGAACGAGGTCTGCAGGCCGGCGATCAGCGCTTCGACCTTGTCGGCCGGCAGCCCGACCTCCTTGCCGCGCCGCTCATGGGCGTTGGTCGGATAGGCCGAATGCCATTTGCTGTTGATGATGCACACGGCGATCTCGCGCTCGCGCTCGGTGAGCGAGTAATGGCCGGGGTGGAAATGGGCGCCGAGCGGCCCCGCGGCCTTGGCCAGCTTCGGGTTGTGCACCCAGATCTTGCTCGGCCCGCCCACCTGGCCGCGGGTCTCGATCAGCGAGCGATAGCCTTCCTGCTGCTCGGGCGTCATCTGGTCATAGGGGATCTCGGCGTAGCGGCCAAAGGTCGGCGTCTCGGGCATTTTCGGGTTTCCTTCCCAGGGTGTCTCAACCTCGCATCGTGCAACAGCGGCGCCGGCCCTGTCGACCCGGTGCGCACGCCGCAGCCCGCGGCAATCCGAACGCACTCGGCAAACCTGCCGTCGGCCCGGCCATATTCGCCATTCACGATCCTTCGGTCAGGACTGGTATCCGATTTCAGTCGACTCCTGACGGGGCCGGCGGGTTAATCTCGCCGACGTGCCCAGTTCCCCGTTGCGACCGCCGGCTTCGCTCTACGTCGCCGGACTGTTCGCGATGGGCTACACCGACTTCTACATTTTCCTGATCCCGCTCTATGGCCTCTCGCTCGGCATGAATGCCGGCGAGATCGGCATGCTTGTCGGCGCGCGCTCGCTGCTCGCGGTGTTCCTGTCGATCCATGTCGGCGTCCTGATGGACCGGTTCGGCACCCGCCGGGTGACCTTGTTCTTCGTGTGGACGGCGATGGCGTTGGCGCCGGTCTTCCCGCTGCTGCCGTGGTTCTGGCCATTGCTGCTGCTGCAGGTCGTCAACGGCGGCGCGCTGTCCTTCGCCTGGTCGGGATCGCAGACCTTGATCGCGCAGTTGGCCGAAGGCGAGGCCGAATATATCGGCCGGTTCAGCTTCTTCGCCCGCATCGGGACGACCGCGGCGCCGATCATAGCCGGTGTAGCCTGGGATCTCGGCGGCGCCTGGCCTTCCTATGCGCTCGGCTTTGCCTGGGGCGTGGCCCTGACCTTGGCGTTGATACGCGCTCCCGAAGCGCAGCCCACCGCCGGCGACGGCCTGGATCGGCGCCGGCGCGCGCGGTTCCGTGTCGGCGACGTCCTCCCGCGACTGCCGGACTATGTGCGCTGCTTCGCGCTGATGGCGATCCCGGCGGTGGCGACCACGATGGCGATCATCTTTCTGCGCACCGCCACGAATGGCGTGCAGAGCTCGCTTTACGTCGTCTATTTGAAAGGCGTCGGGCTGACCGGCACGTCAATCGGCATCCTGTTCGCGGCGACCGAGATAACCAGCGGCCTCGGCTCGCTGTTTGCCGGGCGCGCGATGCGGCTGGGCGATCCGCAGCGCACGATGCTGAGCGGCACCGTGCTGTCGATCTTCCTGATCTGCGTGACGCCGTTTGTCGGCGGCGTTTTCGCCCTGCTCTTCGCGGCGCAGGCGTTGCGCGGCTGGCTGCAAGGGGTCGTCCAGCCGATGATGTTCTCGGTGCAGGCGAAGGCGGTCGGCCCGAACCGTCAGGGTTCGGTGGTCGGGCTGCGGCAGACCATGAACCGGCTGGCGGCGATCGTGATCCCGCCGGCGATGGGTGCGATTGCCGACCGCTGGGGTGCGGGTGAGAGCTTTGTCATTCTCGGCATGGTGCTGGTCGCGCTGTGCGCGCCGGTTACGTTGATCACCCGGCGCGCGGCGCGGACCGCAACCAACGCGGCGGAGCCGACGGTGGCCGACTGACGCGCCGGGCCGCCGTCGCGCCAGCGTTCACCTCGTCGGGAACGTCACCGGGTCGGAAACGTCACCTCGCGGCCGTTGTCCGAGGCCTCTTTGATCGCGTCGACCAGGCGGTGCAGGTCGACCGCGGTCGCGAAGGTCGGCTGCCGGCTGGTGCCGTCGCCGAGCGCCGGGTCTCGGATCGCCTGGGCGAAAACCGTGTACATCTGACCCACGTTGACGGCTTCACCCGACGGCGTTGCGGGTGCGGCGACGGTGAAGTGCCGCGGGACCGGGATCGGCGCCAAGGTGTCGCCGCCCTTCGCCCCATAGAGGGAAACCTCGCTCAACTGCGGCGAATCCTCGCCCGACACGACCAAAGTCCCGTCGCGGCCGTAGATTTCCATGCGATAGCCGCTCCCGGCGAATGGGATGGCGCCGATGTGGACCGACGCCACCGCGCCACTCGCCAGCCGGCCGCTGACCAGCACGTTGTCGGGCGAGGTCACGTCGAGCAATGTGTTGGCGCCGGTGTCGAGCCACTGCTTGGCCTGGGTCGCCACCACCGCGGAGAGCCGGGCGAAGTCGCCGGCGACAAAGCGCATCGCGTCGACAGTGTGGCCGTTGGCGATGGTCAAGGTGTTGGCGCCGAGCTCGGCGTCGCGCTGCCAGGTGCGGTGCGACGGCCGGGTCAACACGCCCTCGCGCATCAGGCTGACATGGACGGCCATGACCTCGCCGACAAAGCCGGCCTCGACCAGCTCCCTCATGTGCATCACGGCAGGGTTGACGCGAGCCTGCAGCCCGATCGCGGTGACCAGACCCTTGGCCTTGGCCAGTGCTGACAGCTCCACGGCCTCCGCCGTCGTCCGCCCCAGCGGCCATTCGCAATAGACATGCTTGCCGGCCTCCAGCGCCGCCTTGGTCGGCGCATAGTGCGACGGCACGCGCACGACGACCGCGACCGCGTCGATCTCCGGCGAGGCGAGCATCCGGTGGTAGTCGTCGAAGGCCAGCCGGGCGCCCCACGCCTGACGGGCCGCCTCGGCGCTGTCGGCCCTGGTGGTGCAGACCGCGGTCAGCTCCACCTCGGCGCTGGCCCGCAGCGCCGGCAGGTGGGAGCGGGAGGACCAAGTGCCCCTGACGCTGGCGCCAACCAGGCCCAGTCGAATCTTGTCCGCCATATTGCTTCCTCCCCAGAGAACTGTACGCGCGAACCCATGCGCGATCAGCCAAAAATTACAGACGACAGCCGCTCCTCGTGGGGCGGCCGAAATAGCCTCTTGGTCATTCCGCGAACGGGGTCAGCAGCTCCCGCGCATCGGCCAGCGTCTCCAGCCGCCCGATCGCCGCCAGCGCCGCGTCCACGCTCGCATCCGACAACGGCCGCCGGGCGTTGCGCGCGCAATCGCGGAACTTTGCCGCGAACTGGGCATCGCTCAAGGGCTTCTGCGGCGATCCAACGGGGTCGGTCGCCTCGACGGCAGCCGAGCGGCCGTCGGTCCGCCGCACCGTGATCCTCAGCGACCGTTTCGGGCGGCCGTCCCGCGCCACCCCCGCGATCCGATCCGACAGCGCCAATACCTGGGCGCCGCCCAGACCGTCGACCTCGGCGATCCCGACCTTGCCGTGCGCCAAGGCGGTGGCGACCAGGAACGGCTGGGCGAACTGCGCCTCCACCACCTGGGTCGGACGGCGTTTGGCGGGCATGCCGCCAAACTGGTCGGCGTGACCCTCGGGATCGGCCTCGATCGTCACCGCTTCGATGTCGTCGGCCCGCGCGATCCCCAGCTCGGCCCGCGCCGCCAGGGCGGCGTCGATCGCCGCATGCAGCGGCCGGCCGCAGGGATAGGGCTTGTAGCTCAGCGCCTCGCCGCGAAACGCTCTGCCCAAATCTTGCAGCAGCAGCGAGGCGTCGTGCCCGTCCGGCTGGTACAGCTCGAGGAACCCGAAGCGGCCGTTGAAGATGTTGTGCGCCCCGGTGAACCCGGTGCGCGCCAGGACCGCGGAGAACACCCCGGCGCTCGCCGCCTGGCCGGCCTGCAGGCGCTTGGTCAGCGCCCCGTCGAGAATGCACTGGCGGTTGCCGGCGGCGTGGCTGTAGGCGATGCCGAAGGCGTTCAGCATCTGCTCCGCCGTCAGCCCGGCGAGCTTGCCGGCCGCCGCGGTCGCGCCGAACACGCCCATCGCGGCGGTGCGGTGCCAGCCGCGATCCACGGTGCCGGCAAAGGCGACGCGGCACGACACGTCGAGCCCCAGCGCCACCGCCAGCAGGGCATCGCGCCCGCTGACGCCCCCCAGCATGTCGGCAACCGCCAGGACCGCGGCGAGCACCGAAACGCCGGGATGGATCGAGCCGCCGCTGTCGAGCGTGTCGTCGAAGTCCAGCGCGTGGCCCATGCTGGCGTTGAGCAGCGCCGCCTGCGGCGCCGGCAGGCGGGTTGCACGCAGCAGGACCCGGCTTTCCTCGCGTCCGCCCCAGTGGCCGGTCACCGCACACAGCTCGTCGATCCCCGGGGAGCCGCTGCCGCCGAGCATGCAGCCGAAGGTGTCGAGAAGATCGCGGCGGGCGGATTGGACGGCGCTCGCGGGCAGGTCGGCGTAGCCGGTGCGGCAGACATGCTGGGCGACCGGCCAGGCGGGGTCGTCGGTCATCGGGTTCCTCCCACATCGAACGAGCGCTGTTTATCCCGCACCGGCGTCAACCGCCATGCGGAACGCAGGGCCTACCAGCCGGAATAGGCCTCGGCCTTGGCTCGCTCCAGCCAGTCCGACGCCGCCACATCGTCCGGCCCGATAAAGCCGGCATCATGCTGGGGAATGACCGCCCCGGCTAGACTGGCTTTGCCTGGCGGGGCGCTATGCAGCGAGGCCAGGGCTTCGACCGCCGCGAACAGCACCCCGAACACCATGGCGACCAGCCAGGCGGAGGCGACAACGCGCCAGCCGCTCGACGACCGCTCGGCCCCTTCGATCTCCTCCGGCATATGGCCCCACGAATTTGTTGCGGTGCAACAAGCTTGGGCGCGTGGCTCCGAAGCGTAAGGAGTCATGCTGTCGCAGGGGGCGCCCGAGCCCCGAGTTTCGCTCTGCGCGGCTCCGCGCGAGGAAGAAAATACAGTCGAGATTTTGCGCTCTACGGCTCTTGATTGAAGATACGCGTCAACACTTCGATTTTGAGGAACAAACCATCCCGAATTTTGTTGATGGAAGGCCGCGACCGGGCGCGCGCGTCATGCCAGGCCGGCGTTGAACGGCTCTTTGCGCTGGCGCGGTCAGGGTTGAGGTTCAAACGAAACCGTCGACGAACCTCGGCCTCGATCCTTCAAAGGACAGGGGGAATTCCATGGCGAAGGCCTCGTCGCAGGTCAAGTCGACTGCCGAGCGGGCCGCCGCGCTTCGGGCATGCCGCAATCTGAAGATGGCGGGTTCGGCGCATGCCTATGTCCGGGGCAACACCGTCAAGTTTTACGAATGGCTCGCGGCCGCGGACCGCAGCAAGGTGCCGCAAGGCCCGCCGATCTGGATTTGCGGGGATTGCCATGTCGGCAATTTGGGTCCGCTGGCCGACACCGACGGCGAGATCGACATCGAGATCCGCGACCTCGACCAGACCGTGATCGGCAATCCCGCGCACGATCTGATCCGCCTCGGATTGTCGCTGGCGACGGCCGCGCGCGGCTCCGACCTGCCGGGGGTAACCACCGCCAAGATGATCGAGCAGATGATCGAGGGATACGAGGAAGCCCTCGCCGACAAAGACCCGGACCTGCGCAGCCGGCGCCCGGAATGCGTCCGGGTCGTCATGCGCCGGGCGGTCGGGCGGACCTGGGACCACTTGGCGAAAGAGCGCCTCGAGGACACCAGCCCGACGATCCCGCTGGGTCGTCGGTTCTGGCCCGTCAGCGAGGCGGAGAGGCATGAGATAGAACGCATTTTTGCCACCGAGGAGGCGCGCCTGCTGGTCACCGCCCTGCGCTCGCGCGAAAACGACGCGCGCGTCGAAGTGCTCGATTCCGCCTACTGGATGAAAGGATGCAGCTCCCTCGGAAAGCTGCGCTTTGCGGTCCTGCTCGGCGTCGGCAAAAGCCGAACCAAAGAAGGTGGTCTGTGCCTCGTCGACATCAAGGAAGCCGTCCCGGCGGCTGCGCCGCATTATCCCGAGGCCGCGATCCCGCCGGATCAGGGCATGCGCGTCGTCGAAGGAGCGCGCCATTTGTCGCCGGCGCTCGGCGATCGCATGCTGCCCGCGACCTTTCTCGACCGCGCCGTCTTTATGCGCGAGCTCCTGCCGGAGGACCTAAAGCTCGAAGTCGACCAGATAAGTCGCGAAGAGGCGATGAAGGCGGCCCGATATCTGGCGATGGTCGTCGGCATCGCGCATGCCCGCCAGATGGATGTCGTGACGCGTGCTAAATGGCGCGACGAGCTCGGCCGTAATCGCGCCGCAAATTTGGATGCCCCCAATTGGTTGTGGTCGAGCATCGTCGAGCTGGTCGCCAGTCACGAGGCGGCTTATCTCGAACATTGTCGCAAATACGCGATGGACCCGGACCTCGCCGCGGACGATGTGCCATCGGATGCTTGTTGAAGCTGATCGAGCTTAAGGGAACGGGATATGGCCGGAATAATAGAAAACTATATGTTGCCGATCGTTTGCCCGAAGTGCGGCGCCCAGATCCAAAAATCTATTGCATGGTTCAGAGAAAATAATGAGGTCGCTTGTCCATGCGGGACCCCGATCCATCTCGCGACGGACGAGCTGATCGCGGCCGTCGAGCAGCTCGAAGGTGCCATCGGGCGTCTGGTGCGGCCGGCGCCGGCGCTGTAGAGACTTTTTAAGGACGCAGGCGCCGCCAAGGCGACCCGCCACGCCTCTTCGGCCGGTGGGTCAGCCCCGAGTTTGGCCAGCCCCGAGTTTAGTCAAGTCACGTGCTCATAAGCTAAGTCACGTGCTTAGTCGGTCAACCGCACCGGCGGGCGGCGGCCTGGAGCGCCGCCGCTTGCGGTTCCCTGCGTTATGCCGGCCGATATTTACGGGGCGCCGGTCGCGCGTTGCGTCTGAGTGGCTCCGGTGGTCACGGTATGACCGATCGCGGACACGTCTTGCCCGGCGCCGGCAACCGTACCGCAGGCCGACAGCAACGAACCCATCGCGAGCAGCACAAAAAGCCCCAGGCACAAGCCGGTGGCGGTAGAGCGCGTCGTGACCCTCATCTCATCCTCCGAACCAAAGCGGTCGATAGTCGGAACCCCATTCGCATAAGAATAGTTCCCGGATGATTGCGGACCTTGCCCGGTCCGCAAAGGAGTGCAAATTACCCTTATACGCGAATAGCGAGTCAAACGGAAAACGCCATCGGCGCCCCCCGATGATACGATGATGGGCCACCTCGCCGACTCGGCTGCGAACTTCGTCCAAGTGTTAAAAAAATTGGCGCGCCCGAGAGGAGTCGAACCCCTAACCCCCAGATCCGTAGTCTGGTGCTCTATCCAATTGAGCTACGGGCGCGCGCCGAAGCCGTCAGGCGGCTGCGGGGCCCAACAATTACCCCGGCAACGGGTAAAAAGGCAAGAACCATCGGTCCGGCACGGCACAACCCAGCCAAGACTCGCTGACAGCGAGCGGCGAAGGCACAATGGCGCACGGCGGAAGCAGAGCGGGAGCGCGCCAATGGTCAGCGAGACAGCCGTCGCCGCCGAGGCGGTCTCCGACGATCCGGCGACCCGGCCGGATGTCGCTCTGCTTCCCGCGCGCCACAAGCGCGTCGAAGCCGGCCACCCATGGGTCTATTCGAACGAAGTGCGGATGGACGACGCGGCGCGCGCGCTTGCTGCCGGCACGCTCGTCACATTGCGTCGCGGCGACGGCAGCGCGCTGGGCGTAGCGATGTTCAACCCGCACAGCCTGTTAGCGGCGCGCCTGCTCGACCGCGACGCCGGCCGCGCGATCGGCCGGCGCTTTCTCGCCCGCCGTATCGAGCGTGCCCTGCGCCTGCGCGAGCAGCTGTTCGACGAGCCCTGCTACCGCCTTGTCCATGCCGACGCCGACGGGCTGCCGGGCCTCGTTGTCGACCGCTTCGGCGAGGTCCTCGTCGTCCAGTCGAACGCCGCCGGCATGGCCCGGCTCGAACCGCTCGTGCTCGAGGTGCTGACCCATCTGCTCAAACCGGCGGCGATCGTCCTGCGCAACGACAGCCCGGCGCGCGTCCAGGAAGGGTTGCCGTCCGAGACGCGGGTGGCGGCCGGCGCCCTCGGGGCGCGGGTTCTGCTGCGCGAGAACGGCGCGGTGTTTCCGGTCGACCCGCAGGCCGGCCAGAAGACCGGCTGGTTTTTCGACCAGCGCCAAAACCGGGCTTTTGTCGCCGCCGCCGCCAGGGCCGGCGCGCGTGTCCTCGATCTTTATTGCTACACCGGCGGTTTTGCGGTGCAGGCCGCGCGCGGCGGAGCTGCCGAGGTGGTCGGGATCGACCGCTCCGAACCGGCGCTGGCGCTCGCCGCCGAGGCCGCGACCCTGAACGGCGTCGACAACATCTGCACCTTCCGCCGCGGCGAGGCGTTCGCCCAAGCCGGGCAGCTCGCCGCCGAGGGCGAACGCTTCGACATCGTCGTCGCCGACCCGCCGGCCTTTGCCAAGTCGCGCAAGGAGACGCCGGCGGCATTGCGCGGATACCGCAAGCTCGCCCGGCTCGCCGCCGGCGTCACCGCCCGCAACGGCATCCTGTTTCTGGCCTCGTGCTCCTACAATGTCGGCGAGGCCGAGTTCGCCGAGGCGGTGCGGCGCGGGCTCGCCGATGCCGGCCGCAGCGGCCGCATCATTCGCACCGCGGGCGCCGGACCCGACCATCCGGTGCATCCGTCGTTGCCGGAGACCGCCTATCTCAAGTCGGTGACACTGTCTCTCGACTAATGGCGGCGGCCCGGTGGCGGGTCGGCGCCGGCAGGGTGACCCGGAACACCGTGCCCGCGCCGGTGCTGGATTCGAGCGCGAGATCGCCGCCATGCGCCCGCGTCAGTTCACGCGCGATCGCCAGACCGAGCCCGCTGCCGCCGGGACGGGCCGAGCCAAAAAACGGGCGGAACAGGTTTTCGCGCGCCTTCGGCGGCAAACCGTGCCCGTCGTCGGCGATTTCGATTCCGATCGCGTCGCCGTCGCGCGTCGCCGAAACCTGCAGCCGGCGGGCGCCGGCTTCGAGCGCGTTGCGCGCGAGGTTCGACAGGACGCGATAAAGCTGGTCGCGATCGGCTTCGACCTCGAAATCGGGCGCAACCGCGCAGTCGACCGCGAAGTCGGCAGAGACCGCGAGCCCGACGACAATTTCGTCGACCAACGCTGCCAGCCGGAACCTGCTCGGCGCCAGGGGGGCGGCGTCGTCGCGCGAAAAATCGAGGGTGCGCGTGCACAACGCCACCGCCCGGTCGATCGCCTCCATCAGCCGCGGCAGGATGCGGCGCACCTCGGGTGCAGCACTCGCGGTCAAACCGTCGGTAACGAGGCGCGCGGTCGCCAGAATGTTGCGCAGATCGTGGTTGATCTTGGTGACCGCGGTGCCGAGTGCGGCCAGCCGCGCGCGCTGCGCCAGCGCCCGCCGCACGGTCTGCTGCATCACCGCGAGCTCGCGCTCGGCGACCCCGATCTCGTCCTTCCGGCGGCTCGCCGCGATCATGCGCGAGGCGTCCTCGGGATCCTGGCGAAACGCCATCATGCTGGCGGTGATCCGCTGCATCGGCCGCACCAGCAGCCATTGCAGGCTGAGATAGACGAGTGCGGCGGTGACCAACGACAGCACGATCGACAGTTCCAGGATGCGGACGCCGAAATCCCACATCTCGCGGCGCAGCGGCTCCTCGCTGAGCAAGACCTCGACGGTCTCGCCGTTGCCCGCGGGCGACGGCCCCAGCACTTTCAGGATGCGGTCGCCGGTGCGCGACAGGGCCATCAGCGAGCCGCGGATGGCGGCGAATATGCTGGGATGGGTCAGGTCGATCGTGACATCCGGGCGCGGCGGCACCGGACGGTCGAGCATCAGCACGGCGCCGTCGGCGCGGTGCACGATCACCCCGTGCGCGCCGACGCGGGCGAGCAGCTTGCTGACCAGGTCGCGGTCGAGACGGCCGGTCGGGCTCGCCTCCAGCGCCAAGGCCGCGAGCTCGCCGGCGGCGAGATGGTTTTCGAAATAGGTCATGCGAAAGCGCGCGACCGAGGGGACGAAGATCAGCACCTCGCCGACCATCATGAAAAAGACGGTCAGGACAAGCAGCCGGGCCGACAGGCTTTTCATCAGCACGTACAGCGTCCGCGTTAGCCGAACCGCGCCAGAAACCGTACAATCCGACGGGTGCGCGGCGAAAACAATGCCGGCGTGTAAAAGCTCCCGGCGGCGCGCTTGCCGGCTTCGCCTCGGGTCGGATACGGGACGACGAGGTTTGCGAAATCGCCGATTTTGAGCTTTTTTGAGATCGCCAGGGCCCAGGGCAGGATCAGCTCGCCGGCGCCGGCGCCGAGGATCGAGGCGCCAAGGATGCGGCCGTTGGGGCGGGTCACGACCTTGACGAGCCCGGTGCGGTCGCGCTCGGCATGCGCGCGGTCGTTCTCGGCAAAGGGCCAGCGCAGCACGCGCAGCGCGCCGCCGACGGCTTGCCGCGCCGCGGCTTCGGTCAGCCCGACCTGGGCCAGCTCGGGATCGGTGTAGGTGACCCAAGGCAGGGCGCGGTAGTCGACTTTCGCCGGCAGGCGGAACAGCGCGTTGCGGATCACGATACCGGCATGATAGAGCGCGACGTGGGTGAATTGCGGCCCGCCGGCAACGTCGCCGATCGCAAACGCACGGCGGTTGGTCGTGCGCAGCCGGGCGTCGACGACAATCCCTTGGGGATTTGCGGCAATGCCTGCGGCGCCGAGATCGAGCGCCTCCACGTTCGGCCGGCGGCCGGCGGCGATCAGCAGATGCGAGCCGGTGATCCGCTCGCCGTCGGCGAGCTCTACGACGAGGCGGGCGCCGTCGCGCGCGGCGGACGCAATCGAGACACGCGGGCGCAGTGCGATCTTTTCACACGACAGGCGGTCGGCCAGCGGGCCGGCGAGCTCGGGGTCGTCGCGCGGCAGCAGCGGGCCGAGATCGAGCACGGTTACCCGCGCGCCGAGCCGGCGATGGGCCTGCGCCATCTCGATGCCGATCGGCCCGCCGCCGACCACGATCAGGTGCTCGGGCGCCACACGGTTGGCGAACACCGTTTCGTTGGTCAGATAGGGGATTTGGTCGAGCCCGGGGATCGGCGGGACGGCCGGATGCGAGCCGGTCGCGATCACAAACCGCCGCGGCCGGATCGCAAGGTCGCCGGCGCGTATCTCGCGCGGGTTGACGAAATGCCCCTCGGCGCGCACCACGGTGACGCCGAGCCCCTCGAACCGCTCGGCCGAGTCGTTGGGCGCGAGGGCGGCGACCACCTCCGCGGCGCTGTCGCCGACCGCGGCGAAATCGATCCTCGGCGGCTCATAGTCGATCCCCAGCGCCGGCGCGCGCCGCCAAAGATCAGCCAGCCGGGCCGAGGCGAGCAGCGCCTTCGACGGCACGCAGCCGAAATTGAGACAGTCGCCGCCCATCGCGGCGCGCTCGATCAGCACGACCTCGGCGCCGAGCTGCGCCGCACCCGCGGCAACCGCCAACCCGCCGGCGCCGGCGCCGATCACGCACAGATCAGGGGTGAGCGGGTTGGTCATGGGTTCTCGTCACGGTGCCGCCATCTGTACCAGACCGGGATCAGCGCGAGGACGGCGAGCGCGGCAACCGGCCCCAGCACGCTCGGATGGAAGATGATCGCCAGGTCGGGCTGGTCGACAAGCGTGCCGAGCCCGTTGCCGAGGCTGGCGTAGACAAAGGTGCCGGGGATGATCCCGATAAAGGTGCCGAGCACAAAGGTCGGGAGGGCGACGCCGGCCAATGCCGGGACAAGGTTGACGAGCCAGAATGGAAACAGCGGGACCAGCCGCAGCACTATGAGATAGTTGAAGGCGTTGGCGCGAAAACCGGCTTCGAGCCTGCCGAGGAACGGTCCGGCGCGCTGCGCCAGGCCGCCGAGGCCGGCGCGGGCGGCAAGAAAGATGCAGACGGCGCCCGCGGTCGCGCCCAACACGGCGCACGACCCGCCAATCCAGGTTCCGAACAAAAAGCCGCCGGCGATCGTCAAGACCGCGGCGCCGGGGACCGACAGCGCGACCACCGCCGCATACGCCCCGATGTAGAGGACCGCTGCGGCGACGCCCCAATCGGCGGCCAGTCCGCACAGCCAGGCCCGGTTCTCCGCCAATGCCGAGAGGGTCAGGTAATGACGGCCGCCGACGGCGACGAATGCGACGCCAGCCGCGACCAAAAGTCCGAGCGGAAGAAGCCGGCGCGCGGAAACAGCAGGTTGCGGCGAGGCGGGGTCGGGCACTACGGGTCAGCTCAGCCTGGGGACGTCTTGACGCTAGCATCGCGAAGGCGGCATGGCGCGCTCACCTTCGCGTGATGAGCGGGCCGCGTGATCCATCTGCCGCGCGATCCATCTGCGCTGCTCGACACGTATAGCGTTCATTTGCAGAATGGTGGTTAATAAATCAGATATTTATTGCAACAATAACGGACATGCTGCATTGTTCGGCCTGCATCGTGATGTCTCCTCGATGGTCCTCCGAGCGATGCAGGTGGGTCCGCCCTTCCTCCGGGGCGGGCAGGCGAAGCCCCGGTCACCTCGACCGGGGCTTCCCTTCCGATAAGGCGGGGTTCCGGGCGTTCCGGCCGGCGTACCGCCACAGCCGTCCGCTTTCGACCAGCTGGTAGGCGCCAAGGACGGGCAGGCCGATGGCGAAGTCCCGCGCCCGCTTCAACAGCGACAGGGCCAGCGCGATTTCGGGCGACAAGCCGAACCCCGCGCCGAGCAGAATGTAGGCGCCCTCCTGAACCCCGACCGCGTTCGGCACCGCGAAGGCGACCGAGCGCACCGCATAGAGCAGGCTCTCGATCACGAGCACCGCGCCAAAGCCGCGCGGCGCCCTCATCAGCCACAGCGCCAGCCAGATCTCGGCGGCGCTGGCGATCCAGCAGGCGAGATGCAGGACAAAACTCGCCCATGCCTGCGCGGGCCGGGAATAGATGTCGGCGATGGCGGCCCGCAGCGCGGCGGCGCCTGCCGCCGTTTTCTCGGCCCAGCCGCGGGCGAGCAGGCCCGCAAAGCGGTCGAGCACCCCAAAGCCGCGGCGCTGGGCGATCAGAAACCCGGCGGCCAGGCCGACGCCGATCGCGAGACCGAGTGCTGCCGGCAACGCAATCCGCGAGCCCGGCTCGAGCCGCAGCAACCACAGCAGCGCGATCGCGGTGTAGGCGAGCTGGGCGAAAAATTCGAGCGTGACATCGACGATCGTGCTCGCCGCCGCGGCGTTGCCGGAGACCCCGGCGACGGCGAGCGCGCGCGCCCCCAGCACGTAGCCGCCGACCTGGGACAGCGGCAGCACCTCGGAAGCCGAGTTGCGCACGAGGCGGCCCCAGATGCCGGCCCAAGGGCTGGTCCCCGGCAGCAATACCCACCAGGCAATCCCCATCACGGCGATCAGCGCCAGCTGAATCAAGCAAATCGCGGCGAACCCGATGCCGCCGACCGCCAGCAGGGAGCCGGTGACCGAGCCGGCGCCGAAATGCACGACAAGCGCGGCGATGAACCCCAGCCCGATCGCGCCGGCGAGAACCGAGACCAGCTTCATGCACGCTCAGGACGGGCGGCGCGGTAAAGCGCCAAGCCGCAGGCCGGCGAGCGCCACGGCTGCGAGCCGCGGCAAAAAGCGCGGCTGCAGCAGGTCCGCAGGAAAGGCCTGCATACGGCGGCGGTGCTCCGCAGCGCAGTTCTCGACGAAGTCGCGCAGCGAAAAACCGTCGATGAAAACGCTCGCTTGCGTCGCCGAGAAATCCTTCCCGCCGTTTGCCGACTGCCCGCGGCGCACGGTGCCGAGCAGGCGGCCGATCGCGCCCAGATAATAGCGCGCGGCGACGACCGAGCGCAGCCATGGCATGCCCCGCCCGCGGCGCGCCTGTTCCCAGGCCATCCAGTTGACGAAAAAGACGATGTGCCGGTTTTCCTCGTGCAATAAAGTCTCGAAGATCGCGAACATCGCCTCCGGCAGATAACCCGCGCGGCGCGCGATTTTGAACACGCCAAAGCCGAGAAAAGCATCCAGGCATTCGCCGTAGCCGAAATCGGCGAAGGCGCGATAAAGATCGGGTTTCAGCTGTTCGAGCGGCTCTTCCTCGGCGGCGATGCCGTAGCGTTGGATCATCAGCCGCAGGAGCCGGGCATGCCGCGCCTCCTCGAACCCCTGCAGCATGACCGCCTGTCGCACCAACGGGTCGTCGATGGTCGCTCCGAAAGCCTCGACGATGGCCCCGGCGCGCCGCTCGGTGTAGAGCACCTCGGGCCAGAACGGGATCGCCCGCAATCTTGCGAGCGCTCCGTCGTCGAGTTCGGGCCAGGGTAGAATTTCCGGCTCGTAAGGGTTGTGGCTCGCGATGAACTGGTCGCAGAACCGCTGCTTGTGTTCGTCGGTTCCGATTTTCATGCGGCCGCCGGACTGTTCCTCCGCCGGCGCATCAGGCGGTGAGCCAATCGCGCCAGGCGCGGCACGACCTGGGGCCGCAACAGCCGCGGATCGTAACCGGCGAGCCGCCGGTTGTTCTCGGCCAGGCAAATCCCGAGCAATTCGGCGGCCGAGACATCGACGTCGCCGACCGCCTTGCTGCCGGTGAAGGTGAAGTTGTTGTCCTGCGCCGTCGTTTGCGCGGGGTCACCGCCGGCCGCAGCCCCGACGCCGCGGGCGATGGCGATGCGCTCCCAGATCAAAAAAGCCCAGACCGCGAGAACCCTGAGCTCGAACCCGGGTCGGCGCCACAATGGCAGCCGCCGCCGATGCCAGGCCACCCAATTGACGAAAAACAGGATATGGCGGCCTTCTTCCTGCATGACCGGCTCGAAAGTGTCGACGAGCGCCGGCGGAAAGAAGCCGGAGCGACGGGCCAGCGCGAACAAGCCGAAGGCAAAGAAGCTGTCGATGCACTCGCTGAAGCCGGTAACCATAAAGGCCCATTCCGGGTCTCGCGGGCGCAAATATGCCGGCTCCGGCGCCAGGCGAATGCCGTAGGCTTGAACCAGGTTCGAGAGAACCTGCTTGTGCCGGCCTTCCTCGAACCCGTCGAGCTCGATGGCTTCGCGCAGCAAGGGGTCCGCGACTTCTTCGGCATAGCTCAGCACCCGCAGCCGGGCCTTGCCCTCGGTCTGCACCGCAATGTCCCAGATCGGCAGGCCGACGAGACGGTCGCGGGCTTCGGGTTCGAGCGCCGGCCAATCGATGATCGCCGGCTTGTAGCGGTTATGGGTATCGAGCAGCATCCGGCAGAACGCCGCCTTGTGCGCCTCGCTGCCCGGTGCGATCGGCGCGGCACCGGCTGCCCTCCACTCGCGGGCGGCGCGATCGGCCGCCTCGATGGCGGCGTCGTCAGTCATCGGCGATCACTCCGCTCTCCCCGTTTCCTTCCCGAGACGACACCCGGCCCAGGGGCGCTCAAGGCGAACGCGCCGGGTACATCCGCTATCGCACGGCGCGATCTGGGCCAACGTTGACTTGGCCGGCCGCATTCCCTATATAGCCGCCTCCGGTCGAAAGAGATGCTGTAATCGGAGCCGGCCCGTGAAGCGCACTTACCAGCCCAGTAACCTTGTACGCAAGCGTCGCCACGGCTTCCGCACGCGGATGGCTACGGTCGCCGGACGCCGGGTGCTCGCCGCCCGGCGGGCAAAGGGCCGCAAGCGGCTGTCCGCCTGAGCCAGGAACTCGTGCCGCAGGTCGCGGCGGCGGCAAATTCGGCGGCCGGCAGACTTGCAACCCTGAAGATACGCGCCGACTTTCTGCGAGTCGCGGCGGGCCGCCGCAAGGCGGTGACGCCGGGTGTCATCCTGCAGGCCGCGGTGCGGCGACCGGTATCGGAAACCCGGGCGGTGCGGGTCGGGTTCACCGCCAGCCGCAAAGTTGGCAACGCCGTGGTGCGCAACCGCGCCAAGCGCCGGCTGCGCGCGGCCGCGGCGCGGATTTTGGCGGATCAAGGGAAGCCGGGGACGGACTACGTGCTGATCGCGCGCTCGACCACCTCCGAACGGCCGTTCGCCGCACTTCTCGGCGATCTCGCGGCGGCGCTGCGGCGGGTCGAGCGCGACGGGGCGCGGCGCCGGCCGTCAGCCTCGCCAGAGGAGTAGGATGAAACCGATCGATCTCGGGGTCATCGCGGGAGCTGCGATGCGCGGCCTCGTCCGCGGTTACCAGCTGCTGGTTTCGCCGCTGCTGCCGCCGTCCTGCCGCTATCTGCCGAGCTGCTCGGACTATGCGATCGACGCGCTGGCGCGGCACGGCGCGTTGCGCGGCGGCGCCCTGGCGCTGCAGCGGCTGGGCCGGTGCCATCCTTGGGGCGGCAGCGGCTATGACCCGGTGCCGCCATGCCGTTGCGTTGCGCCTGCGGGAACCGTCGAGCCCCGGCGCGCTTGCGCCGGACATTGAGCCAGCGGAACCCGGCCGCGATGGAACAGCGCAACCTCTTGATTGCAATCGTGCTTTCGGTCGGCATTCTGATCGGCTTCCAATTCGTGTTTCAGCGGCTGCACCCGACGGTGCCGCATGTCGGGAACGAGACGACGCCATCGACCGCCTCGGGCGCAACCAGCCCGGGTGCGGCCAGCCCCGGCGCGACCAGCCCCGGCGCGGCCGGAACCAACGCCCCCGGTGCGGTGGCGGCAAAGGCCGCCGAGACCATCGAGGCCGCAATCGCCGGCCAGCCGCGGGTCAAAATCGACACGCCGCGGCTGCACGGCTCGATCGCGCTCAAAGGCGCCCGCTTCGACGATCTGACGCTCGCCAAATATCACGAGACGGTGGACCCGAAGAGCCCCGAGGTCCTGCTGCTGTCGCCGCCGGGCACGGCCAACCCCTATCTCGCCGAATTCGGCTGGGTCGCGGCCGAGCCGGGAAGCATCAAGGTGCCGGGGCCCGAGACCGAATGGAAAGCCTCGGATGGGCCGCTGACGCCGTCGAACCCGGTGACGCTAACCTGGGACAACGGCCAGGGACTCACCTTCAACCGGGTGATCTCGGTCGATCCGAACTACATGTTCACGGTGCGCGACGAGGTGCGCAACACCGGCGACGCGCCGGTCAAGCTGCTGCCCTACGGCCTGATCAGCCGCACCGGCACCCCGCAGGTCGCCGGCTATTACATTCTCTTTGAAGGTCTGATCGGCTATCTCGACGGCTCGTTGCAGGAGGTCAAGTATTCCTCGCTGACCGCGGGGCAGCCGATCGACTACACCTCCACCGGGGGCTGGCTCGGCTTTACCGACAAATACTGGCTGACCTCGCTGATCCCGGCGCAAGCAGAGCCGGTGAAGGCGCGCTTTACGCACATGCAGGAAAACGGGGTCGACCGCTATCAGACCGACTATCTCGGGTCCGCGGTCATCGTGGCTCCGAATGCGACGCATACGACAACCACCCGCTTTTTCGCCGGCGCCAAAGAGGTCGACCTGCTCGACGCGTACGCGGCTTCGGGCATTCCGCGCTTTGACCGCGCGATCGACTTCGGCTGGTTCTATTTCCTGACCAAGCCGATCTTTTTGGTGCTTCAGTTCTTTGACCGCATGCTCGGCAATTTCGGCTTGGCGATCCTGCTGCTGACCCTGTGCGTCAAGCTGTTGTTCTTTCCCGCTCGCCAACAAATCCTACCAGGCGATGAGCAAGATGAAGCTCTTGCAGCCTGAGATCCAGAAATTGCGCGAGCGCTTTCCGGACGACAAGGCGCGCCAGCAGCAGGAGATGATGGCGCTCTACAAGCGGGTCGGCGCCAACCCGTTGGCCGGCTGCCTGCCGATCGTGATCCAGATCCCGGTGTTTTTCTCGCTCTACAAGGTGCTGTTCGTCACCCTCGAGATGCGGCACGCGCCGTTCTTCGGCTGGATCCACGATCTGTCGGCGCCCGACCCGACCTCTTTCGCCAATTTGTTCGGCCTCCTCCCGTTCACCCCGCCCTCGATGCTGATGATCGGCGCCTGGCCGCTGATCATGGGACTGACGATGTTCCTGCAGCAAAAGCTGAACCCGCAGCCGGTCGACCCGGTGCAGGCGCGGATGTTCATGATCCTGCCGGTGGTGTTCACCTATATGCTGGCGCATTTCCCGGCCGGGCTCGTCATCTACTGGGCGTGGAACAACACCCTCAGCGTCGGCCAGCAATGGGTGATCATGCGCCGCGCCGGAGCGGCCTGACGCTGCGCCGGAGATGGCGGAGGACAGTCCGGCCGACCTGTTTCCGCCGCGCGAGGTCGATCCCGGCCTCGTCGAGGCGGGCAGACGGCTCTTCGCCCGCGAGGCCCGCTTTGTCGCCGGTGCGGCCGGTCCGGACGCGCTGCCCCCGGACTCGGCCCTGCCCGAAATCGCATTTGCCGGCCGCTCCAATGTCGGCAAGTCGAGCCTCGTCAACGCCTTGACCGCGCGGCGGATGCTGGCGCGCACCTCGAACACGCCGGGACGCACGCGCCAGCTCAACTTTTTCGATCTCGGCGGGGAATTGATGCTGGTCGACCTGCCGGGCTACGGCTATGCCGAAGCGTCGAAAGCCGCGATCGAGGGCTGGACAGCGCTGGTGCGGCGTTATCTGCGGTCGCGCGCCTCGCTGCGCCGGGTGTGTCTGCTGATCGACGCGCGCCACGGCATCAAGGAGCCCGACCGGCCGGTGCTGCGATTGCTCGACGAGGCTGCCGTTTCCTATCAGGTGGTGCTGACCAAGACCGACAAGCTGCGCGACGCCGAACTCGCCGGCATTGCCGAGCAGGTCGCCGCCGGGCTTGCCGCTCACCCCGCCGCCCATCCCGAAATCCATTTGACGAGCGCGGAAAAGCAGCGCGGCATCGCCGCGTTGCGCGCCACACTTGCCGCCTTTGCGCCCGCCTTCGCCGTCCCCGCGATGGCGACGACCGAACAACCACGATAGAGTGCCGCGTGCGATGAGCCCGACCCTAAATCCCCGGCCGTTCGTTGCCGAACCCAACCCGATGGCCAAGGCCGCGGTGCTGGCCGAGGCGCTGCCCTATATGCGCCGCTACGCCAACCATACCCTGGTCGTCAAATACGGCGGCCATGCGATGGGCGAAGGCGGCGCCTCGTTCGCGCGCGACGTCGTCCTCTTAAAGCAGGTCGGCATCCACCCCATCGTCGTGCATGGCGGCGGGCCGCAGATCGGCCACATGCTCAAGCGCCTCGGCATCGAAAGCCGGTTTGTCGACGGCCTGCGGGTGACCGACGCCGAGACGATGGAGGTCGTCGAGATGGTCCTCGCCGGCACCATCAACAAGCAGCTGGTCGCGGCGATCAACGCCGAGGGCGGCTGCGCGATCGGCCTCACCGGCAAGGACGGCGGGCTGATCGAGGCGCGCAAGGCGGTGCGCAGCCGGGTCGAGGACGGCGCCCGGATCGAGATCGACCTCGGCTTTGTCGGCGAGCCCGAGCGGGTCGCGGCCGGCGTGCTCGACACCTTGAGGCAGTCGGACATGATCCCGGTCATCGCTCCGATCGGGGTCGGCGCCGCCGGCGAGACCTACAACATCAACGCCGACACCGTCGCCGGCGCCGTCGCCGCCGCGGTCAAGGCGACGCGGCTGCTGCTGCTGACCGATGTTGCGGGCGTGCTCGACGCCGACCAGCGGCTGCTGTCGGAGATTACCGCCGGCGCGGCGCGGCGGATGATCGCCGAGGGCGTCATCTACGGCGGCATGATCCCCAAGGTCGAGACCTGCCTCGACGCGGTCGACGGCGGGGTCGAGGCGGCGGTAATCCTCGACGGCCGCGTGCCGCATGCGATCCTGCTCGAATTATTCACCGACACCTCGGGTGCTGGCACCTTGATCCGGGCCGGCTGAAAAAGCATCGGTTGGTCCGTATTATTCAAGGCGCCTCGGATGTCGTTGCGAGAAGCGGAGCGACGAAGCAATCCCGGTCCGACAACGCTCGGTCCATCGAGATTGCCTCGCTGCGCTCGCAATGACCCCGTCGTCGAGTAGAAAGAGTACCTTGCTCAAGATCCTTCCCTCGCCAGGCGGCCGGCCCTTGACCGAGATCGAGACCTGGATCTTCGATCTCGACAACACGCTCTACCCGGCGTCGTGCCGGCTCTTCGACCAGATCCATGTGCGCATGCAACATTTCGTCGCCGAGCGGCTGGAGCTTTCCCTGGAAGCGGCGCTCGGTCGTCCAGAAGGCCTATTTCCGCGAGCATGGCACGACGATGCGCGGCTTGATGACCGTCGACAAGGTCGACCCCCACGAATTCCTCGCCTACGTCCACGATGTCGACCTCGCCTGCGTGCCGTCCGACCCGGCGCTGGCCGCGGCGCTGAAGGCGTTGCCCGGGCGCAAGATCGTGCACACCAACGGCTCGGTGCGCCACGCCGAGCGGCTGCTCGACCACCTCGACATCGCCGGGTCGTTTTGCGGCATCGTCGATATCGTCGCCGCCGGGTTCGACCCCAAACCGGCGCTCGCCGGCTATCACGAATTGCTGCGCCGGCACGAGGTCAGCCCGCACACCGCGATCATGATCGAAGACATGGCCAAGAATCTGGTCCCCGCCGCCGCCCTCGGCATGACCACCGCCTGGGTGCGCGGCACCATCGACTGGGCCGCGGCCGGCTCCGAGGGCGGCCATATTCACTACGTCGTCGACGATCTCGGCGGCTTCCTCACCGAGGCCGCGTAGCTCGCTCATCAACGTTCGAAGATTTGTCCGTCCGCTTGCTCAATAACCGAGAGAAGCTGCTTCGCTAGCATATTCCGAATAGCTGTCTCCATCTCTGAAATATTTACCTCTCTCGTAGCTGCGTAAGCGTTGTCTGCATGCTCTAACGCTTGAAAGTACGCCGTCCGGTCGGCTTGAATTTGTTGTGGGATAGATGGGGAGCCCGGCAGTAACGTTTTCAAGGCAACCGATAACACAATGTATGATACGACGCGGCTTGTCCGCCCATTGCCATCGGCAAATGGATAAATCCAATTCAGCCGCCACATCACATATGCGGACAAATGGAATGCTGTCTTTTCATGAAAATTGTCATTTACATAATCGCACATTTCTTGAACAAGAAATGGAACCAAATGAGCGTTTGGAGGTGTATGAGCACTTTTCTCAATTCCCGCAGGACCCGTTCGCCATTGGCCCGGGTATCGCTCAATGCTATCAACGGCAATTTTTTGTAACAATTGTATTACTGACGGTCGCAGTGCAAACGGTCGCTCCGGATCTAAGAAACTTTTTATAATATCCAGGGCAAGATCATACTGGTGGAATCCATTTTCAACTTCGAGTTCCGCTATGCGTTTCTTTTCATCCAGAGCCGTTTGGTCGGCGGCTGTGGTACTATCGCTGTCCTCGCGCAATGGCTCACTTCTCTCGAAGCGCTTCAGCCTGGCGGTTTACCATCTCTGGGGTTATCTGGTCATTCTCGACCGCGGTGTTGCCATAAACAAAGCTCCGCCGCTGTTCTTCTCTCTGCGCTTCATTTATCTTCACCGCTTTTGCCATCTCGATCAATCGCGATAAGTTATTTGGCATTGGACGAGCCCCTCTTGATACCAGAGCACCGCTACACTCATCCGAGGATGCAACGGAGTGGGAAAATGCACATTTGTGAACCCAGGGGCAAGCCTCGCGGAGAAATTTTCATCGCGCGCTCCGTTTCCAATTTCATCGGCCGCGCCCTTGACTCACCGAGCCGCATTCTCACCCTAGTCAACATGTCTGTCGCCGACACGATCCGCCGCAAATTGACCGAGCGCTTGGCCCCGGTCCGGCTCTACATCGTCGACGAGTCGCACCGCCATGCCGGGCATGCCGGGGCGCGGCCGGACGGCGAGACCCATTTCGCGGTGACGGTGGTCTCGGCCGCTTTTGCCGGCCAGAACCGCGTCGCTCGCCAGCGCTTGGTGTATCAGGCGCTGGCCGAGGAACTGGCGACCCGCGTCCACGCGCTGTCGCTGACCACGCTGACCCCGGACGAAGACGAGCGATAAGGCCGCGCCTTCACCCGCCTCGCGGAACTCGGCGCGGCGGCGTTACGCCGCGGCGGCGAGGAAGTCGCGCAGCGTCTCGGCCGGGGCGTCCTTCATGACAAAGGCTTCGCCGATACGGCGCGGCAGGATCAGCGTGATCTTGCCGTCGCGAACCTTCTTGTCCTTGCCCATATGCGCCAGCAGGCGCTCTGGAGGGACGCCGGCAAGCCCGATGTCGGCGAGCCGGGTCGGCAGCCCGGTCGCCGCGAAATGGCGGCGCACGCGCTCGCCTTCCGCCTCGGCCACGAGCCCCTGCCGAACCGCGAAGTCGAACGCCAGCGCCATGCCCAGCGCCACCGCCTCGCCATGCAACAGCCGGCTCGAAAACCCGGTCTCGGTTTCGAGCGCATGGCCAAAGGTATGGCCGAAATTCAACAACGCCCGGTCGCCCTCCTCGCGCTCGTCGGCGGCGACGACCGCGGCCTTCATGGTACAGCTGGTCACCACCGCGTGCCGCAGCGGCTCGGGCTCCAGCGCGCACAGCGCGTTGCCCTGGCGCTCGCACCAGGCGAAGAACTCGGCGTCGCGGATCAGCCCGTATTTGACGGTCTCGGCATAGCCGGCGAGCAATTCGCGCCGCGGCAGGCTCGCCAGCACGCCGGTGTCGGCGAGCACCAGACGCGGCTGGTAGAACGCCCCGATCAGGTTCTTGCCGGTCGCCGTGTTGATGCCGGTCTTGCCGCCGACCGAGCTGTCGACCTGGGCCAAAAGCGTCGTCGGGACCTGCACAAAATCGATCCCGCGCAACAGCGTCGCCGCGGCAAAGCCGGTCAAATCGCCGACCACCCCGCCGCCGAGCGCCACCAGCATCGACCCGCGCTCGATGCCGCAGGCGAGGATTTCCTCGGCGAGCCGGCCGAAATGGCCGAAATCCTTGGTCTCCTCGCCCGGCGGCAATACCACCGTGTGCTGGGCGATGCCGGCCTCGGCGAGGCTGGCGCGCAGCGGCGCCAGCCAGTGCCGCGCGACGTTCTCGTCGGTGACGACGACCGCGTGGCGGCGGCGCATCAGCGGCAGGATCTCGCGTCCGGCGCCCTCGAGCAACCGCGGTCCGACGACGATGTCGTAGCCGCGGTCGCCCAACGCCACACGCAGGCGCTCGGTTGCGGGGTCGGCTGTTGTTGTCATTTGTCGCACTCCGTGTCGGGGCGTCAGCGCGAGCGGGTGGGCGGACAGCGCCGCGATCGCCCGGTTGACCGTGGCCTCGGGCGATCCTTCGCCGCTGTCGACGGTCAGATCGGCCTCGCCGTAGATCGGGTGACGCTGGTTGATCAGCTCGGCCAGGATCGCCCGCGGGTCGCCCGCCTTCAACAACGGACGGTCGGTGCGCCGCGACACCCGCTGCACCAGGACGTCGAGATCGGCGCGCAGCCACATCGACACCCCGCGCTCGCGGATGACGGCGCGGGTCGCCGCGTCCATAAAGGCGCCGCCGCCGGTCGCCAGAACATGCAGCGGCTTCGCCAGCAGCCGGGCGATGACCCGGCGTTCGCCGTCGCGGAACATGCGCTCGCCGCGATTGGCGAAGATCTCGTCGATGGTCTCGCCGGCGGCGGCTTCGATCTCTTGATCCGAATCGAAGAACGGCAAGCCGAGCCGGATTGCGAGGCGGCGTCCGATCTTGGTCTTGCCGGCGCCCATCAAGCCGACCAGCACGACGGTTCGGCACGGGACAAAGCGCCGCACCGCCAAGGCTCGCCGTTCCGATCCGAGCGCGTCAGTCTCCAACCCCGATCCTCTCCGCGGGCGCCGCTCTTTTTCGCGGCATCCCGGCATCGTACTAGCATATCGTGCGGCCGGGCCGTCAACCGGCGAGACCGGTTCGGCCCGGCGGTTTCGGCCGGAGGGGGTTCGGCCAGGGGACAATGCGAGCACGGCATGGGAAAGCTGACCATAGGGGTTGTCGTCATCGTCGTCTTGGCGGTGCTCGGCGGCGCGGTGTTTCTCGCGCTGTGGAACCCGCCGATACCCTCGGCGCCGGTTCAGAAGGTGTTGCCGGATGCGCGTTTCCCAAAATGACCGCGTCAGCGCCGGGGACGATGGTCCGGCCTCCGGCTTTTCGCGCCATCTCGAAGCCTTTCTCGAAATGCTGGCGGCGGAGCGCGGCGCGGCGCGGCTGACGATTGCTGCCTACCGCAACGACCTGCGCGATCTCGCGCGGTTTCTCGCCGCGCGCAAGAGCGTGCTCGAAAATGCCGACGAGGCCAGCCTGCACGCCTATCTCGCCGCGCCGGCGACAGCGCGGCTGGCGCCGCGCAGCCTGGCGCGGCGGATCTCGGCGATCCGGCAATTATACAAATTCCTGGTTGTCGACGGGGTGCGGCTCGACGACCCGACAGCCGGCCTCGACACCCCCCGCCTCGGGCGTCCGTTGCCCAAGCTGTTGTCGGAGGCCGAAGTCAAGGCGCTGCTGGCGGCCGCTCGCGATTGGGTCGGAGCCGAGGGCGCCCGTCTCTTGTGCGTCGTCGAGCTGCTCTATGCGACCGGATTGCGCATCTCGGAGCTGGTGACCCTGCCGCATGCCGCGGCGTTGCGCGACCCGCGCTTTTTGCTGGTGCGCGGCAAGGGCGGCCGCGAGCGGGTGGTGCCGCTCGGCGAACCCGCGCGGCAGGCGCTCGCGTCCTATCTCGAATGCCGCCCACGCTTTCTGCCCGACGAGCAGCCGTCGCCGTGGCTGTTTGCGTCGCGCGGCGGCGACGGGCATCTGACGCGACAGCGTTGCGGCCAGCTGTTGAAGGAACTGGCGCTGAAGGCGGGTCTCGACCCGGCGCGGCTGTCGCCGCACGTGCTGCGCCACGCCTTCGCCAGCCACCTGCTCGACCACGGCGCCGATTTGCGCAGCGTCCAGCAGATGCTGGGGCATGCCGACATCGCGACGACGCAGATCTATACCCACGTCCTGTCCGACAGGCTGCGCCGGCTGGTGCACACCGCGCACCCGCTCGCGCGCCGAAAATGACGCGTCATTTTCTCGATTTCGAACGTTCGATCGGCGAGCTCGAAGGCAAGATCGAAGAGCTGCGGCACCTGTCGACGACGAGCGAGCTTAACATCGCCGAGGAGGTCGGCCGGCTCGAAGCGAGCGCCGCACGGCTGCTGCGCCAGACTTACGGGCGGCTGACGCCGTGGCAAAAGGTGCAGGTGGCGCGCCATCCCGAGCGCCCGCACGCCCTCGATTACATTGCCGCGCTGATCACCGAGTTCGTGCCGCTCGCCGGCGACCGCGCCTTTGCCGAGGACAAGGCGATCGTCGGCGGCATCGGCCGCTTTCGCGGCCGCAGCGTCATGGTGCTCGGCACCGAAAAGGGCGCCGACACCGATGCCCGGCTCACCCGCAATTTCGGCATGGCCCGGCCCGAGGGGTATCGCAAGGCGCGTCGGCTGATGCGGCTCGCCGAGCGGTTCGGCCTGCCGGTGCTGACCTTCGTCGACACCGCCGGCGCCTATCCCGGCATCGACGCCGAGGCGCGCGGCCAGGCCGAGGCGATCGCGCGGGCGATCGAGACCTGCCTCGACATCGAGGTGCCGCTCGTTGCCGCGGTGATCGGCGAAGGCGGCTCGGGCGGGGCGATCGCACTGGCCGCGGGCAACGCCGTCGTGATGTTGGAGCACGCGGTCTACTCGGTGATTTCTCCGGAGGGCTGCGCCTCGATCCTGTGGCGCGACGGCGAGCACGCCCGCGATGCGGCGGAGGCGCTGCGGCTGACCGCCCAGGACCTGCTGCGGCTGGGGGTCGTCGACCGCGTCGTGCCGGAGCCGCTGGGCGGCGCGCATCGCCAGCCCGGCGCGGCGATCGAGGCATTGGGCGAAGCGGTCAACGACGCGCTGCAGCCCCTGATTGGGCTCGGCGGGCCGCGATTGCGGGCGCAACGGCGGGAAAAGTTCCTGGCAATGGGCGCTCGCGGGCTCTGAACCCTATGATTGAGGCGTGCCGAGCCGGGATCGCGAGCGATTTCGCGGGTCATTGACCGCGCATCCCTGCTCCCCACATCTAGGCCGGCGCGCCGGTCCTCCTTTACTGGGGATCGGTGGCGCCGGCGCCCCTTATCGGAGGAGCGCCCGCTTTTCCCCAGCGGAAGGCAATCATGACGCCCCAGGAACGAGACCTGCTGACGACCCTGCTCGCGCGGCTCAAAAACGCGGGTGGACAGCCCAAGGACCCCGAAGCCGACGGGCTTATCCGCCAGGCCATGACCGAGCAGCCGGACGCGTCCTACTACTTGGCGCAGACCGTGCTGATCCAGGATCTGAGCCTGCACAACGCGCAGAACCAGATCGCCGAGCTCGAAAAACAGCTGACCGACGCGCAGCAGGCCGCACGGCCGGCGCCGACGAGCTTTCTCGGCAGCCTGTTCGGCACTCGCCCGGCTCAGCCGGCCGCACCCCCGCCCGGCGCCGGCAGCGTCCCGCAGGCCGGACCCTGGGCCCGCGCGCCGCAAGTTGCCGCGGCGCCGCCGGCGCAGCCCTACGCTCAGCCTTACGGGCAGCCCTATCCCCAGGGCGGCCCCGGCCAGCCGATGGGCGCCGGTGGCGGATTTATGGGCGGCGGCGGTGGTTTGATGGGTGGCGGCGGCGGCTTCCTGCGCTCGGCGGCGACGACCGCGGCCGGGATCGCCGGCGGCGCGCTGTTGTTCCAGGGGATCGAGTCGCTGTTCGGCCAGCATGCCAGCGCCGGCATTCTCGGCGGCCAGGGCGTGACCCCGGGTCTCGGCGAAGTCGGTCGTCAACAATTACTACGGCGATTCGGGCGGCGGCCAGGGCGGGACCGACCAGGATTTTTCGGGCGGCGACCAGAACCAGGATTTTTCGGGCGGCAATTACGACCCGAGCGGCGGCGGCCAGGACTACGCCTCCGACCAGGATTTCAGCGGCGGTCAGGACCAGGATTTTTCGGGCGGCGATTTCGGCGGCAACGACAACAACAACACTTCCTGCTGACCCCCGGCTGCTGACGCTGCCGGCTCGATAGGTCCCTCTCTCCCCGTTCGGGGAGAGAGCCGGGCTCAGGGGCGATTCCGTTAAATCGCCCCGGCGCGGCGGAACTCGGCGATTTCCGCCGCGCTGTAGTCATGCTGGGCGAGCACGGCATCGGTGTCGGCGCCCAATTCGGGCGGCGGGGTTTCGATGCTGGGCCCGCCATGGGCGAATTTGAACGCGGCGAGCGGCACGCCGAACGGACCTTCGACCCCCGGAGCCGAGGCATGGTGGTGAAACACCCCTCGGGTTTGGAAATGGGGGTCCGCGACCGCTTCGGCCATCGTGCGCACCCGCGCCGCCGGCACGTGCCTCGCCTGTAGGTAGACCTCCCACTCGTCGGCGGTGCGCGTCTTGACGATGTCGGCCAGCACCGCCGCCTCGCGGGCGCGATCGGCCTCGCGCGCCTCGTTGTCGTCTTTGATCATGTCGGGCCGCTCCAGCACCTGCCACAAGCGGCGCTGCTGCCCCAGATTGCTGGCGCCGATCATTAAGAGGCCGTCCTTGGCCTCGTAGCAGCTGTTGGTGGCGAAAGGCTGCTTGTTGCCGTGCGGGCGCGGCTCGGCGCCGGTGCGCATGTAGCCGGTCAGGTGCGAGCCCATCAGCATCATCGCGACGCCCGCCATGGCGAGGTCGATATGCTGGCCCGTGCCGGTGCGCTCACGCTGGAACAACGCGCTGGCGAGCGCAAAGGCCCCCATCGTGCCGGTTGCGTAGTCGACCGCCGGGGCGCCGAACTTGATCGGGTTGACCTCTTCGGTGCCGGTCATCGCCATCAGCCCCGAGGTCGCCTGAATGACATGGTCGTAGGCGGTCTGCTCGCGGCGCGGGCCGTCCTGGCCAAAGGCCGAGATCGAGCAGTAGATCAGCCGCGGGTTGATCTCGCTCAATGCCCGGTAGCCGAGCCCGAGCGCCTCGAAGGCGCCCGGCCGGAAATTCTCCACCAGCACATCCGCGCCGGCAACAAGCCGCTTGAGGATCTCGCGGCCCGGCTCGGTCTTGAGGTCGAGCGTGATCGAGCGCTTGTTCGACCCCTGCGTCAGAAACGAGGTGCCCATATGCCGGCGGTTCAGCGCGCGGTCGGTGCCGCCGTCGCGGCTCTGGTCGGGGTCGTCGGGGTGCTCGACCTTGATCACCTCGGCCCCAAGCACGCCGAGCTGATAGGCGGCGAACGGGCCGGCCAGCACATGGGTGATGTCGATGATGCGAATGCCCTCGAACGGACGGGTCATGCCGGGCTCCTGAAGCGGAAAATTAGCGCGCCGAAAGCTTAGCCGATTGCGCGCTTTGGGTCGCCGCCCGAAAACAACCATAACCTGCCGTGGTGTCGACCCGCCGCCGGGACGAGCTGCCCGGCCGTCCGGCGCTTGCCAGTCCGGCCGCCACCGCTATAGTCGCCGCCAACCTGGCCGCTCGCTTTATTGGGGACGCCGATGCCGCTTCGATCGCTCGCCGCGCGGGCTCTGATCCTGCTCGCCTTGCTCGCCGCGGTGCCCGGCAGCGCCGCCGAATACACCGATTCGGCCGGGCGCCGCGTCATATTGCCGGACCAGATCAACCGCATCATGCCGGCCGGTCCGGCCTCGGCGGTCTTTGTCTACGTGCTCGTCCCGAACAAGCTGATCGGCTGGCCATTGTCGTTGTCGCGGGCTCAGCGCGCGTTGCTGCCGGCGAAATACGCACGCCTGCCGGTCGTCGGCCAGCTCGGCGGAGCCTTTCCGACGGCGACCGCGGACGACGTGACGCGGCTGCATCCCGATTTGATCGTCGGCTACGGCGTCATTTCGCCGCCGACCGTCGCGTTCGCCGACCGGATCCAGCAACAGACCCACACACCCTATATCCTGCTCGACGACAGCATCCAGGTAATCCCGGAGCTGTTGCGCGGGCTGGGCCCGGTTCTCGGCGCTGGCGACCGCGGTTCGGCCGTCGCCAGCTACGCCTTTCACTCGATCGGGGCGTTACGGGGCCAGCTGCTGATCAGCCCGCCCACCGAGCGGCCGCTGGTTTACTACGGGCGCGGCCCCGACGGGCTCGAGACGGCGCTGCCGGGGTCGGCGGAAGCGAGCGCCATCGAGCAGGCGGGGGTCATCAACGTGGCGGGCGCGCTGGGGCGGGGCGGGCTTGCTCGCGTTACGCCCGGCCAGCTCCTTGGCTGGAACCCGCAGATCATCGTCGCCGAGCAGCGCAGCTTTTATAATTCGCTATTGCACGGCTGGCAGTGGCGCGGCCTTGCCGCCGTGCGCAGCAAACGGGTCTATCTCGCGCCGGCCGAGCCGTTCGGCTGGATCGACGGTCCGCCCGGCGTCAACCGTGCGATCGGGATGTATTGGCTGGCGAACCTGTTTTACCCCGACCTTTACCAGCAGGATCTGCGAACCGTCGCGCGCGAGTTCTACCAGCTCTATTACGGCGTCCAGCTGACCGACCGCCAGGTCGAGGCGCTGGTCCGCCCGGCCGAAGGCAGCGCCGGCACGACCCAGCGGCTGGCGAACGTGCCGATCCTCGGCGCTGAGCCCGCGCCGATGCCCAATCTTCCGGACGGAACCGGGATGGGCCCGCCACCGTCACGCGTACCGGGCCGCGGCAGTCAGCGCGGCGGAACGGGCCAATCCCCGGCGCCGCCGCCCCCCGGATCGCCCTGAACAACGGTTTTCAGCGGCCGGTGGCGGCGTTCACAACTCGGTCGCGCGCACAAAGCACATGATCCCGCGCTGCGGGGTCCAGCATACGATCGCGTGGCCGGTCGGGTTGTCGGTGCGCTGCAGGATCTTGTCCGGCGGCACGGCAAGCCAGTTGCCGCCGATCAGCGCCTCGTAATGGTCCGCTGAAATCCGGTATTCGGTCGGCCGGCAATCCGCCACCGAGCAGCACGAGATCGCCGTGCCGGGCTGCTGCAGGCTGCGGAACCACGGCGCCAAGGCGGGATCGGCGTTTTGCGGCGGCGCCGCCACGGCCGAGGCGGCGGCCAACAGTGCCGCGGCGGTGGCGACCCGCCGCGCCACGCGCCCTCTTCGGGGCAAGGAAAAGCGAAACACACTCTCGAACAATTGTTTGCACCCGGCCAGGCGATCGGCGACTGCCGTGAGCTTAGCGCAGCCGGTCACGACCGCAAAAAGGCGTTTCGTTAATAACTATTTACAGATGTATAAATTTATTTATTGACATCTCACCTGGTCATTCGGATTCTGCCGCTGGGCGCATGGCCATGTAGAATTGCCGCGCCGCGGTATGCGAATGGAGGACCCGATGCCCCTCGATGCCCTAGCTGCTCCGCTCGCCGCCGATCCGTGCTTCCCGGGTGAAACCGCGCGGCCGGCAATTCGTGCGATCACCGCGGCAGAGGTCGTCTTTCACGAAGACGAAGTCGACGCGGAAATCCTGGCCCATGTCCCGCGCAGCGTTTTGGTCGAGCCGATCGCAGCCGACGCCGTCGCCAAGGATCTGGGGATCGACCGCGCCCGCAAGCTCGCGGCGGAGGGTTGGCGCGTTGTGTGGCTGGTCGCCGGCGACCCGGCGCCGCCGGCAGCCGATTTCGCCGAGGCCGGAATCGTCGAAAGCAGCGCAGAGTTCAGCGCCCGCGCGACGCGGATCTTTGTCGTCGCCGGCGCTTACCAGCCGCACCTTTTGGCAACCGCCTTGAACGGCCTTGCCGGTTAGTGCGGTTTCCGATCGGGTCGCATCATCGGATCGAGATTGCTTCGAAGCAATCTCGTCATAAGCGTGAGCTGCTTGATCGCGATTTGCACGAGTCCCCGTTGCTCATCCCGCGCGTAATAGACGCAGCACCCGGTCGAGCTGGTCAAGGTTCTGATAGTGCAGGGTCAGGGCTCCCCCGCGGGCTTTCGGCTCGAGGGTGACGCGCAGGCCGAGCTGGACGCCGAGGTCGCGCTCCAAGGCCAGCGTGTCGGCGTCGCGCACCACGCGGCGCGCCGGCGTCGGCAACGCGCGCCGCTGGACCAGGCGCTCGGTGGCGCGGACGTTGAGCCCGCGGCGCACGACCTCCGCGGCGAGTGCCGCCGGGTCGGCGGCGGCGAGCAATGCCCGCGCGTGGCCCGCGGACAACTCGCCTTCATCGAGCTGGTTGCGCACCGGTCGCGGCAGCGACAACAGCCGCAGGGTATTGGCGACATGGCTGCGGCTTTTGCCGACGGCCTCGGCGAGGCTCGCCTGGGTGCGGCCGAATTCGGTCACGAGCCGCTGGTAGGCCTCGGCCTCTTCGAGCGGCGACAGATCCTCGCGCTGCAGGTTCTCGACCAGCGCGATTTCAAAAGCCTCCGTGTCGGCGAGAACCCGGACGGTGACCGGGACCTCGTGCAACCCGACCCGCTGTGCCGCGCGCCAGCGGCGCTCGCCGGCAACCAGCTCGAACGCGGCGTCGTCATCGGTGACCGGGCGCACCAGCAACGGCTGCAACACCCCCTTTTCGCGGATCGACTGGGCGAGCGCGTCGAGCTCGGCCTCGGCAAAGCGGCGGCGCGGCTGCAATGCGCTCGGCCGGATCAGCTCGATCGGGACCCGGCGTTGACTTGCCGGGTCGAACGGCGCCTCGCCCTCGGTTTCCCCGAACAGCGCCGCCAGGCCGCGCCCGAGCGGGCGGCGTCTTGCACGCTCGCTCATGGCGACGGCAGGCCCTGGCTGTTGCGGCGCAACATCTCGGCGGCGAGCTGGATATAGGCCTGGGCGCCGGCGCAGCGGTGGTCGTAGATCAGCACCGGCTTGCCATAGGAGGGTGCCTCCGAAACCCGGACGTTGCGCGGGATCATCGTGTCGAAGACCTTGGCGCCAAAATGACCGCGCACGTCGAGAGCGACGGAGTCGCACAGATTGTTGCGGCGGTCGTACATGGTCAGCACCACGCCTTGCAATTCGAGCCGCGGGTTCAGCGCGCGCTGCACCCGCTCGATCGTGCGCATCAGCTGGCTCAGCCCTTCCAGCGCGTAAAACTCGCATTGCATCGGCACCAGCACCGCGTCGGCCGCGACCAGCGCGTTGACCGTCAACAAATTCAGTGACGGCGGGCAGTCGATCAGAACCTCGTCCCAGTCTCGCACATGACTGCGCAGCGCCCGGCTCAACAGGAATTCCCGGCGCTCGCGGTTCATGAATTCGATCTCGGCGCCGCTCAGATCCTGCGAGGCCGGAACAATCGACAGGCCGGGAACCTCGGTCGGCAATGCGACCTCGGCGAGTTCCGCTTCGCCGAGGATCAGCTCGTAGCTCGTCAACCGGCGCCGGCTGCGCTCGATGCCGAGCCCGGTGCTGGCGTTGCCCTGCGGGTCGAGGTCGACGACCAGCACGCGGTGGCCGGCGGCGGCGAGCGCGGTCGCGAGGTTGATCGCGGTCGTGGTCTTGCCGACGCCGCCCTTCTGGTTGGCGACCGCGACGACCCGCGCGCGCCGGCTGGCCGGGCGCGGCTCAACGCGAACCTCAGCGCTCCCGAGGCTCACGAACAACTTCGTGCAAACGCAGAACGACCCCCCGCGGATCGGCGATGCTGTGGTGCATCGACGCGACGATTGTCCAGCGTTTGCGCGCGACGGTCAATTCCTGCTCCACCCGCTCGCCTTTGGGAAACAGGCACACGGTGCCCGGAGCGATAAACGGCGCCGCCAGATCCAGCAGCCGATCGAGCGGCGCGAGGGCGCGCGCGGTCACGACGTCGACCGGGTGGGGCGCCACCGCGGCGACGCGGCAGGGACGAATCGTCACCGCCGCGCCGGTGACGCGCGCCGCCTCGGTCAGGAACGCGGCCTTGCGCGAATCCGCCTCGACCAGCTCGACCCCGGACACGCCGAGGATCGCCAAGACGAGGCCCGGAAAGCCGGCGCCGCTGCCGAGGTCGACCAGGCTTTGCGCGTTGCCGGGAAGGAGCGGCCGCAACTGCGCCGAATCGAGCATGTGGCGGCGCCACAGATCGGGCAAGGTATCGCGGCCGACGAGGTTGATGCGCGCCGACCAGCGGGTCAGCAGCTCGGCATAGGCTTCGAGCCGCGCCAGTGTTTCACGTGAAACAGGAAAGATTTCGGCGAAGCCCTCGGCGCCGAGCGGCGGCTCAGGCCGCGCGGCGCTTGACATGCTTCAACAGCGCGACCAGCGCCGCCGGGGTCACCCCGGAGATGCGCGCCGCGGCCCCCAAGGTTGCCGGGCGGGCCGTGGCGAGCTTGCCGCAGATCTCGTGCGACAGGCTGCCGACGGCCGCGTAATCGAGGTCGGCCGGCAGCAGCAGCGCCTCGTCGCGGCGAAAGGCGGCGATGTCGCGCTCTTGGCGTTCGAGATAGCCGGCATAGCGCGCGTCGATCTCGACCTGCTCGGCGATGTCGGGGGCGAGCGACCCGAGCTGCCGGCCAGATCGCGGCGAGCCGCGCCACGTCGATGCCGGGATAGGCGAGCAATTCCGCGGCATTGCGGGCGATGCCGTCCTCGTTGACCGCGACGCCGTGCCGCCTCAACGCCGGCGGCGTCATCCGCAAGCCCGCGAGCTGATCGCGGGCCGCGGCTAGCGCATCGACCTTCGCCGCAAACCGCGCCGCCCGCATGCCGCCGACGCAGCCGAGCCGCAGCCCGATCGGGGTCAGTCGCTGGTCGGCGTTGTCGGCCCGCAGCACCAGCCGGTATTCGGCGCGCGAGGTGAACATGCGATAGGGCTCGCTGGCGCCGCGGGTCACGAGGTCGTCGATCAGGACGCCGATATAGGCGTCGGCGCGGTCGAGGACGAGCGGCGCCGCCCCGCCGGCGGCGAGTGCGGCGTTGAGCCCGGCGACGAGGCCCTGGGCGGCGGCCTCCTCGTAGCCGGTCGTGCCATTGATCTGGCCGGCGAAATAAAGACCGGGGACGCGGCGGGTTTCGAGGCTCGGGTGCAGTTCGCGCGGGTCGACGAAATCGTACTCGATCGCGTAGCCCGGACGGCGCATCGCGGCGTGTTCGAGGCCGGGGATCGTGCGCAGCACCGCTTCCTGCACGTCGCGCGGCAGCGAGGTCGAGATGCCGTTCGGATAGATCGTGTCGTCGTCGAGCCCCTCGGGCTCGAGAAAGATCTGGTGCCGCTCGCGCTCGGCGAAGCGCACGACCTTGTCTTCGATCGACGGGCAATAGCGCGGCCCGATCCCGGTGATGCCGCCCGAATACATCGGCGAGCGATCGAGGTTGGCGCGGATCACCGCATGCGTCGCCGGGGTCGTCGCCGTGATGTGGCAGGCGATTTGCGGCGTGGTAATGCGGTCGGTGACGAATGAGAACGGCGGCGGCGGGTCGTCGCCCGGCTGCGCGTCGAGCCCGGCCCAGTCGATCGTCGACCCGTCGAGCCGCGGCGGCGTGCCGGTCTTGAGCCGGCCGAGCGCAAAGCCGGCGCGCGCCAGGGTCTGCGCCAGCCCCTGCGACGGCGCCTCGCCGACCCGGCCGGCCGGGATCTTTTCCTCGCCGATATGGATGAGGCCGTTGAGGAAGGTGCCGGTCGTCAGCACGACGCGCCCGGCGGCAATTTCCCCGCCGTCGCCGAGCACCACGCCGGCGGTGCCGCCCCTATCGTCGAGCACCAGATCCTCGACCGCGGCCTCGGCGATGCTGAGGTTCGCTGTTTCGGCCAGCAGGTCGGCGACCGCGCGGCGATAAAGCTTGCGGTCGGCCTGGGCGCGAGGGCCGCGCACCGCCGGCCCTTTGCTGCGGTTGAGGACGCGGAACTGGATGCCGGCGCGGTCGATCGCGCGGCCCATGATCCCGTCGATGCGCGTCGATCTCGCGCACGAGGTGCCCTTTGCCGAGCCCGCCGATCGCCGGGTTGCACGACATCTCGCCGAGTGTGGCGCGCTTGTGGGTCACCAGCAAGGTGTGGGCCCCCAGCCGCGCCGCCGCGGCCGCCGCCTCGCATCCGGCATGCCCGCCGCCGACCACGACAACGTCGTAGCGTCCGATCGCTTTGTCCATGGCGGCGGAATGTATGGAGCGGCGCCGGCAGTGTCGAGGTTTCGCGCGAAAGCGGTTGACAACGCCTACGGTTATAACCTTGTTGTCACGAGGCGGAAGAGATCGTGATGCGGGCGGCGCTGCGAAAATTGGGTAATTCGTCGGGGGTCATCATCCCAAAACCGATGCTGGCGGAAATCGGAATCGGCGTCGGGGACGCGGTTGACATAACCCTGGAAGACGGCCGCGTCGTCATTGCGCCCGTCAAGCGCCGGCCTAGGGCCGGCTGGGCGGAGGCGTCTCACGACATCGCCGCGGCCGGAGACGACGAGCCGGCATGGCCCGCATTCCCCAATGCCGAGGATGAAGATCTCGTGTGGTGAGGCGGCAGCCGAGCGTGGTTCGCGGCGAGGTGTGGCTCGCTGTGCTCGATCCCACCGTGGGCAGTGAAATCCAGAAGACCCGCCCGTGCCTGATCGTATCTCCGGCCGAGATGCACGACCATCTCCGGACGGTCACGGTGGCGCCGTTGACTACCGGCAGCCGGCCCGCGCCGTACCGGATCCCGGTGGAATTTCAGGGCAAGAGCGGTTTGATCCTGCTCGATCAGCTCCGAACCCTGGACAAGCAGCGCCTGGCGCGCCGGCTCGGCGCGGTCTCGCCACGTACTCTTGGCCTCACTCTCGCGGCGCTGCGCGAGGCCTTTGAAGAGTAACCACCGCGCGCGGAGCCGCGCAGCCGGTCGATTTCGAGGCCGGCGGGATCCACACCGGTCCCGCGTCTCACTCCGACGCTGGGGTCCGTCGCCGCGAGCCGGGACGCGGCCGGCCCCAGCTTGATTACGTCGCGGCGGCGATCGCGGCGCGCAGGATTTCGGGGATACGGTCGATGGTTGCCTCGGGCGTCATCAATGGCGGGGCGACGCAGATCGTGTCGCCGATCACCGGGTCGGCGCTGCCCGCCCGCAGGCGCGGCAACAACCCGCGCGCCATCGCCTCGCGGGTGATCCGCGGGCCGAGGCCGAGCGCCGGCGCCTTGGTGCCGCGGTCGGCGACCAGCTCGACGCCGCACATCATGCCGAGCCCGCGCACGTCGCCGACCGCCGGCAAATCGCGCAGGCTTTCGAGCCCGGCCAACAGGCGCTTGCCGATAATCGCGGCGCGCTCGACCAGCCCCTCGCTCTCGATGATCTCGACATTGCGCAGTCCCACCGCACAGCACACCGGATGGCCGGAATATGTCGCGGCGTGCATGAATTTGCGGTCGGCGGGGGCGCTCTCGATCGCGTCGTGCACGCGTTTTGAGGCGATGACGCCGCCCAGGGGCAGATAGCCGCTCGTCACCCCCTTGGCGAACGAGACCAGATCGGGCTCGACCCCCCAATGGCCGAGCGCGAACCACTTGCCGGTGCGGCCAAAGCCGGTGATGACCTCGTCGGTGATCAGCAATATGTCGTGGCGGTCGCAAATCTCGCGCAATTTCGGGAAATAGGAGGGCGGCGGCACGATGACCCCGCCCGCACCCATGACCGGCTCGGCGATGACCGCGGCGACGGTGTCCGCACCCTCGGCCAGGATCGCCTTTTCGACCGCCTCGGCGGCGCCGAGCCCAGGCTCCTCGTTGCCGGCCCAGCGATAGGCATAGGGCGGCATCACCTGGATAAAGCCCGGGACCAGCGGACCGAACATCTTGTGGTAGGCCGCCATGCCGGTGGCGCTCATCGCCGCCATCGTCACCCCGTGATAGGCGTGGATGCGCGAGATGATCTTGGTCTTGTTGGGCTGGTCTTTGACCTTCCAGTAATAGCGCGCGAACTTGAACGCGGATTTATTGGATTCGGCGCCGGCCGTCGTGAAATAGACCGCGGCCGAATTCGCATAGGCGTGGCCCACGATCTTTTCGCTGAGCCGCACCGCCGGCTCGTTGGTGGCGCCGATATAGGCCGAGGCAAAGGCGATGCGGCGCATCTGCGCCGCCGCGGCATCGGCGAGCTCGCCGCGCCCGTGGCCGACGTTGACGTTCCACAACCCCGACAGGCTGTCGATGTATTCGCGGCCGTCGGCGTCGTAGAGCATCGCACCCCTGCCCTCGGTGACGACCAGCGGCTCTCTGTGGTCGTCGGGGTGGTGCAGCGGGTGAACCAGATAGCGCCGATCGGCCTCGATCAGCTGTGCGGTGCCGTCCATGACCTGCTCCTCTACGCCCCTTGCCGCCAACCTAACCGCGCCGGACCCCGCCGGGACAAGCGTCGTCGCCGCGGCGGTTTACGCTTGCCTAATCGGCCGCCGGCTGGCAAGCATGCGCCCGCTTTTCAATAAGCCGGTCGCGCCCGCGGACGACCGGCAAATCCCCCGGAGGAAACGTGACTCGACCCCGCGCTGCCGATGATTTTGCGACGATCAACGCGCGCCTTGGCGAACTGCGCCGGGAGCGCGAGCTGGCCGCGAAACCAGGACGCCCCGGGCGCCGAAAACCCGCGAACGCCAAGAGCTTCCGAAGGCCGCTACCGGGCCGACAAGGGCGAGCTGCCCGGTCTGGGTGTGGGCCGCCGTTATCTGCCGGTGCGTCAGCGATAGCGCCGGCCGGCCCGCATTTTGCGGCTAACAGCGGCGGCGCGTCAGCGGTTGGGCAGGTCGAGCGGGTAGATCGGGCGGCGCACCTTCTCGAACCGCAGCTGCCCGTAATCCGAGGTGCACACCCCGACCCCGGCGCACTCGACCACCGCCCTCGCCAGCGAGCCCAGCCCGGCGCGCCAGTGGATGCGGCTCTTCAGCATGACGTAGCGCTTTTGCAACGGGTCGATGCCGAGCGCCAACAGGCAGTTCAAATCCGACGGCTCGACATGGCGCGAGATCAGCACGATCTCGACCGCCCCGGTGTCGACCACCACCGCCGGGCCCATATCCATCCGAACGCCGCGCGCCATCGGCCCACGGTTGCGATAACGGCCGTTTGAGATGGTCTTGACGGTGCCGGTCACATCGAGCGGCAGGCTTTCGCCCGGGATCGCCGGCATCGCGATCTTGCCGCCGATCGACAAGGTCACCTCTGCGCCGATTCCGGCCGCGATCGCCTGCCGCACCGCCTCGGGGTCGTAGATCGCGAACACCGCCACGTCTTCGAGGCCCTGGCGCAGGATTTCGGCGAGCACGGCGGTCGTGTCCATCGTGCCGCCCGAGGCGCAATTGTCGTAATGGTCGAGCAGGACGACCGGGCCGTCGCCCGACGACGGCGCCGGCATCGCCTTGGCGCGGGCGACCGACTGTTGCAGCGGCTCGATCCGGTAGACAAAGGCTTCGCGTTCGACCCAGGCGCGGTCCAGCAGCTCGTCGCGCAGCCGCTCGGCGAGGTCGCGGTCGCCGTCGGTGACGACGACGGCGCTCAGCCCGGCATTGGCGATGTCGGCATGCGGAAAGCCGGTGAACAGGCTGGCGGCCAATGCGCCGTCGCCGTTCATCGCGGCGCAGCGATGCTGCAATTCCTTGTTCGGGTGGTCGTCGGTGCCCTGCCGCATGACGTGCGGCAGCATCGGCGCGTTGCCCCACGCCATGACCGGCCGCACTTCGCCGCGGATCGTCCGCAGCAGGATTTCGCCGGCGAGCTTTGCGGTCTCGTAGGTGTCGACATGCGGGTAGGTGCGATAGCCGGTGACCACCGTCGCGTTGGCGACGATCTCGTCATAGAGGTTGGCGTGCATGTCGAGCGCCACCGCGATCGGTGTGTCCGGGGCGATCGCGCGCAGCCGCTTCAGGAACTGCCCTTCGCCGTCTTCGAGGCTCTGCGTCACCATCGCGCCATGCAGATCGAGCATGATGCCGTCAAAGCCGCCCTTGGCCGCGGCCTCGCAGATGCGGCCGGTGATCTCGGCATAGGCGGTGTCCTCGACCGGGCTGCTCGGCGGCGCGCCGGCCGCGATCGGCAACACGATCTCGGCCCGTTCGCGCCGCGCAAGATCGAGATAGGCGCCGAGCCCGGTGCCGGTGCCGCGATAGGCAGCGACCGCCGCCTCGCCGTAAAGCGGCCCCGGCCCGTTGCCGAACCGCGCCAATGGTGTGGGCACCGGCGAAAACGTGTTGGTCTCGTGCTTCATCATCGCGATCAGCAGGCGCATGTCGGAGCCTCCTTTGGCTCGACGGTTATGCCGCTTCTCGACGCAAGTCGCAATTTTGGCTAAACCGATAGCCATGTACCGAGGGATCTCGACATGACCGCCTACAGCGTCGCCGACGCCAAGAACCGGCTTCCCAAGCTGATCGACCGGGCGCTTGCCGGCGAAGAGGTGGTCATCACCCGGCGCGGCAAGCCGGTCGCCGAGCTTCGGCCTGCCTCGCGCCGGGCGACGCCGGCGACCGGAACTCACGAATGGCTCCGCGCTCGAACGCGCGCCCGGCCGGGTGTCGGGTTGACGTCAGTCGAGCTTCTCGATCTCGTATACGAGTTCGAACGAGGATTGAGTGTCTATCTTGACGCCAGCGTCCTCTTGCCGACGCTGATCGCCGAGCCGACCACCGAAGCCGTTTACAACTGTCTCGGCGGCGATGATCGGGAACTGCTGATCAGCGATTTTGCTGCCGCTGAAGTCGCATCGGCCCTGTCTCGCCTCGTACGCATGGCCCAGCTCGACTGACGCCGACGCATCTGCGCGTCTTGCGGACTTCGATGCTTGGCGAGCGGTGATGAGCTTGCCCGTCGACATCGCAGCGTCCGATGCCCGGCTCGCGTACATTTATGTGCGACGCTTTGATCTGCGGCTGCGAGCGGCGGACGCCCTGCATCTCGCGATTGCCCGGCGCCTCGATGCGACCTTCCTGACGCTCGATCGGCGCTTGGCTGGCGCCGCGCGAGAAATGGGCATGGCCGTCGAAGTGCCAACAGCAAGCTGAGCAGAAGACGCGGAGAAGCAAGTGACAATTATCCCCAACCCGGTCGAAGACCATTACACGAGCGGCGACCTCGGCGCCGCCATCCTCGCGGCGCTGCAAGGGATCGGAAAGGACATCGACCATCTGACCCCGGACGGACCGCCGCGGCGTGATCCGGTGGTCCGGTGGCGGGGTAAGACGGCGTCGTCGTCAGTTTTATGGCGACACGATCAGGGCGCTGCGGCAAGTCATTCTGCTCGACGAGCGCGAGCGCAACACCGCCGTCGATCTGGCGCGGGTGAGCCAGGAGGTTGCCGATCTTCGCGACCGGATCAGCCGAACTCGAAGGGATTTTGGCCGCCGCCATGGCATGATCGCGCGAGGCTGACCGGTCCGGCGATCGGGGCCGTTTGTCGCGGCGGTGCGATCAAAAATGAGGCCGCGACGAACCAGCGTGTCGCACGAGGTTTTCGGTGCCGGCCGGGCGGCTGGCGTGGCTGCGTCAATAGGGCGGGTTTGAAGTGCTGGAGCTCCCGCGAACGCACCAGCGGTTGAATGAGCTGGACTTGACGGTAAACGCCACCACTCCACGAGCAAAGTCGACCGCATAACCAAACGCTCCGTCAGTCTCCAATTGAGTTCGCAGTCCAATAAAACTGGCCCACAGCGTCTTGAATATTCTGAAAGGGATTGCCTGCGGGCAGCGCGGGCTTCTGCGTCGGATCAACCAGGCTGGCCAGCTCTTCAACGCTCGGCAGCCGCCAACCCAGCCGATTGCCCAGGGAAAGCGAATGACATAGCGTCAGGGCGTCCGACCAATCAAGCAGTCGGTGCTCGGGCTGCGCTCCCACACCAGGCCCGTCTCACGGTCCAGCACCGCGGCATTGCCCCAGTTCGACAGCACGATAAAGCACTGCGCCGCCGGTATCTGCTGAGCCCAGGACGGGTTGGCGTAATAGGGCCCGTTTTGGAACAGCTGGGCGCCGGCCGGCCCGTTGCCGAGGGCCAGCGCTGCAGCAGCGGCGAGCGCCGGGATCAAATGTTTCATGGTTCTCCTCCCTCGATGAACCCAAAATGCAAAGGCGAGCGCCAGGGTCAACAGAAGCAATGTCCCCGGTTCGGGCACCGGAGCGGGGGTGACGGTTACCTGGCCGTTCTGCAGCAGGAAATCGCCATTGTCGGAAGACAGCGGCGCCCCGTTGTCGGTCAGAAAGGCGTTCGACAATGTCAGCGGGGAGATGCCGGCCGTCAGCGCCTGGAGCTCGATGTCGAGCACGCTGCCGCCGGGTGTCAGCCCGTTGCCGGTGACGAGCCCGCTGATCGAATTCAGCAACGCCGCTCAGCAGCCCGGTCGTGTTGTCGACAAAGCCGGTGATGCCGGTCAGAAAGCCGCCGCCGCTGGTCGCCGCCGCCTCGAAATCGGTGCCGATATCGGTGAAGCCCAGAGCGGTGATGATCGCCGGGTTGAAAGCGAGATCGAATTGGAATGAAGTGAGCCCCACGACACTGGTGATCGAGATCGGGATCGTAAAGACATCGCCGACATGGACCGTGTCGGAGCCCGCTGTCAGCACCGGAAGAGGGGCCGCTTCCGACGGGGTCGGTGCGGCAAGCGCGCCCAGCAGAAAGCAACCGAGCGCGATGGCAAGCCGCTCAATCATACCACGACTTCGACCACAAATATTCTTTAGCTGATTTTAGCATAAACATGGATCAAATAAAAGGCGCTCTTCAGTCAATTTATAGTTAAATTGACTCCGGACCGTGAGGAGAAGTGAATGCCAGACGATCCCGTCGAGACCCACTATGCCAGCAACAATCTCGGCGAGGCGATCCTGACCGCCCTGAAGGTCGCCGGAAAGGACATCGACCATCTGACCCCGGACGATCTCGCCCCCGTTGACGAGTTTCACGGCGGCCAGCGCCCGGCGACGATCCGGCTCGCCGAGCTGCTCGGCCTGACCGGCGCCGAGCATGTGCTCGATGTCGGTTCCGGTCTCGGCGGCCCGTCGCGGTTTCTCGCCTGGCGTTACGGGGTGCGGGTCAGCGGCGTCGATCTGACCGCCGAGTTCGTGCGCGTCGCCGAGATGCTGACCCGCCGCACCGGGCTGGAGGGCCGGGTCGACTATCGTCAGGGCGACGCGCTCGACCTGCCGTTCGCCGACGAAAGCTTCGACGCGGTGTGGTCGCAGAACGCGGCGATGAACATCGCCGACCGCGACCGGCTCTACCGCGAGATGCGTCGCGTGCTCAAGCCCGGCGGCAGGCTCGCCTTGCAGGAGGTCGCCGCGGGGCCGGGCGGGCCGCCGCATTTTCCGGTGCAATGGGCGCGCGAGCCCGAAATCAGCTTTCTGTTCTCGGCCGACGAAACGCGGGCCAGGCTCGAAGCCGCCGGCTTCCGCGTCGTGAGCTGGCAGGACACGACGCCCGAGGCCGTGGAGTCGGCAGCGCGCCGCACCCGCAACACCGAGACCGCCCCGCCGCCGCTCGGGACCCACCTGATCCTTGGGCCCGACTGGCGCGCGATGTTCCGCAATTCCGCGCGCAACCTCGCAGAGCGCCGCACCGAGCTCTTCAACGCCATCCTCGAACGGGTAGGTTAGGCCCCGAACGAATATCCCATAGGATAGTCCCGTTCGTTTTAGGTGCGGCATGAGCACAATCGACGAAGACCTCTTTTTGATGGCGAACCTATTTCCGGCTGACACCAGACTGCCGATGGTCGTGCGGGTTTCGGAGCGCGGCCATGCGCGCCACGATGCAAGACGAGGCTAATACATTAAGCACCCGTCGAGGACCCCGAGCAGACGGGTGTTCCGGAACCGGGCAGCCTGTTTCTGTTCGGCTCTGGGCTGATCGGGCTCGTCGTGTTCCGGGCGGGCGGTGCGGTTTCCCGCTCGACGCGCCGCCGCAGCGGCGGAACGCATAAGCGCGACAAATCAAGCGATTAATTTCTGGTGCGCAGGTTCCGGTCAGGTCGCGCCATCACGCCTCGCCCCCGCGAAAGAGCGTGTGAAGGAATTGCCTCAGCTGAGAACCGGTCATTCCGGGACGCCCCTTGGCGGGCCCGGAACCCATATGTGGACGGCCCCGGTCTCGCAAGGGCGTGGCAGCTGCGACGGGTCTGGTCGGTTGCGGTCATATGTCGGGCCTTTGTGGTGCGGTCGACTGACCGCTGGCCCAGATGGGTTGCGCGGATCGGGTCCCAAACATGAACGTGATGTCTGAGCACCAACGGGTTCCACGGGTTGTCCCGATCCTCGGATCGACCGATTGCCATCTTGCTGCTGCTGTCCTTGCCAGTGCCAGGTCTGCTCGATGCCGGTGGTCGGCGGGCTCAGGCCTGCTGCGGACGCCGATAGACTTCGCCGCTCACCATCATGGCCCAGATGATGCGGGCCATCTTGTTGGCCAACGCGACCGCGGCCAGCTTCTTGGCCTTGCGCGCCAGCAATCCCATAAGCCAGGGCGAGGCGGTGTTGGCTGGCCCTTGGCTCGCGGGCTCGACCCGCCGCTGAGCCGCGCGGATCACCGCGGTGGCGCCGAGCACGAGCAGCCGGCGCAGCTCCTCGTCGCCCTGCTTGCTGATCCGGCCGAGCCGCTGTCGCCCGGCGGTCGAACCCTCGCGCGGGGTGATGCCGACCCAGGCGGCAAAGTGCCGGGCCGAGCGAAAGGCCTTGGGGTCGGGAACCTTGAGGGCGAAGCTGACCCCGCCGATCGGTCCGATCCCGGGGATCGTCGCCAGCAGCCGGCTCGTCTGATCCTGTCGGTGCCACGCCATCAGTCGCGCCTCGATCGCCTTCAGCTTGGCGTTCAAGGCCTCGATCTGGCCCGCCAGCAGACCCAGCATCTCGCGGGCCAGCTCCGGCACGCTGTCCGCGGCGGCCAGGCGCTCGAGCAGCTCGGCGACATGCTGGGGCCCCCCGGCCTTCGCTCGGGGCAGGCTCTTGGCCGCGGTGACGCCGAACTCCGCGGCATGCCCTCGGATCGCGTTGATCAGCATGGTGCGCTGCTTGACCAAGAGATCGCGCACCCCGAGCATCGTCAGCGCCGCCTGCCGCGCGGCGGTCTTGACCGGCACAAAGCGCATGCTCGGGCGGCTCATCGCCTCGCAGATCGCTGCGGCATCGATCGCGTCGTTTTTGCCGCGCTTGACGTAGGGCCTGACCTATTGCGGCGGCAGCAGCACCGCCTCGTGCCCCAGGCCGCGCAACACCCGCGCCCGGTGATGCGAGGCGCCGCACGCCTCGATGCCGATCCGCGTCGGCGCCAGCTTGGCAAAGAACTTTGTCATCTCGCCGCGCCGCAGCTGCCGCCGCAGCACCGCCTGCTCGCTCTCGTCAACCCCATGAACCTGAAAGACATGCTTGGACGTGTCCAAACCAATTCTGATAATCGTCATTCGGACGGCTCCCTTGGCTGCGTTGTCGAAACATCTCAGCCTGGCACATTCGATGCCGTAGGGGCCGTCCACCCCAACATGAAAACGGCGCCTCGCCGGTATCGCAAAACGCCGTGTGCTTGGGTTCCGGGCTCGCGGGCAACGCCCGCGCCCCGGAATGACGTTCCCTTGAATTCCTTCACACGCGCGAAAGCGGGGGTCCTGGGGGTTACCCACGTGTCGCTCGCCCTCGACGACGCAACGTGACCGGAAACCGCTTCCGATGCCCTGGTTGCCGGTAATGCGGGGAAGAACGGGTGGCGCGAGATTCCGGCGAATTTCGCGGGCAGGATGCCGTGCGACCCGCGGGCCGCGGCTACTCGCGCGGCATGACGTCGAGGCGGACGGCGAGGCCTTCGAGCGCGGGGCTGGGGGCGGGGTAGCGGCGCATCACCAACGGGTCGTGGCCGGGGACGATGTGCTGCGCCGAGGGGGCGGCGGCGCGCAACGCGTCGTAGGCGTCGAGCATGTCGCCGACATTGAAGGCGGCGGTGTAGGGCCGGCCCTTTTCCATGTTCTCGTAATAATGGCTCACGTCGGAGGCGAGCACGACCCAGCCGCGGCTCGTGTGCACGCGCACGAACTGCATGCCCGGCGTGTGGCCGCCGACCGGGTGAATGCTGATCCCCGGCGCCAGCTCGGCCGGCCCGTTATAGAGCTTGACGCGGCGGGCGAAATTGAGCCGCACGATGCCGACCACGTCGTCGACCTCGAACGAGCGGGCGAGGAACGGGTGGCGCATGTGATGCCCGGTAGTGTAGTGCAGCTCCTTTTCCTGCAAATGGAATTGCGCCTGCGGAAAGCGGTGGAAGGTGCCGACATGGTCGTAATGCATGTGGGTCAGGATCACGTCGGCGACAGTTGTTATGGTCGAGCCCGACCAGTGACAATGCCTCGGCCGGGCAGCGCAGGTGGCGCCGCCCGCGCGCGGCGGCGATTTCGGCGGTAAAGCCGGTGTCGATGACAAAGCTGCGCTGATGGCCGATCGCGGCCCACACGAAATAGTCCATCGGCATCGGACCGTCATGCGGGTCGCCGCCGATGAAATGGTCGGCGCGGCGGGCGTCGCGCTCGGCATAGCGGATCGCGAAGAGCTCGTATTCGGGGAAGTGTGGTTTCCATTGCGGCCTCTTCCTGCCGAGGGGATTGCGCCGCCGCGGGGGCGGTGCGAGCTTGTGCCGACCCGTTATATCCGGCCGCAGGAACCCGAGCCATGCCGCAATCGCCACTCGGCCCCTACCAGATCGAGGCCTTCAACACCGCCAAGGCATCGGAGAACAAGATCCACGACGACGCGGTGGCCCAGCGCTTTGGCTTTAAGGGCGGTCTGGTGCCGGGGGTCGAGGTCTACGCCTACATGACCCACCTGCCGGCGGCGCTGTGGGGCCGCGCCTGGCTCGAACGCGGCGGCGCCGAATGCCGCCTCTTAAAGCCGGTCTATGACGGCGACATGGTCACGGTGAGCGCGAGCGAGACCGCGGACGGGTTGGATTTGCGCCTCGACAGCCGCGGCGAGCTGTGCGCCACCGGCCGCGCCTGGCTGCCGGCCGCGCCGGTCGCGGCGCCGAACGCGTTTGCCGCGGCCCCGGCCCCGCCCGACCCGCCGGCGAACCGGCCGCCGGCCGGCGAGGCGACCTTGCCGGTGGGCGCGTGGTTCGCGATCCACCCGTTCCGGGTCGACGCCGCAGAGGCGCGACAATATCTGCGGGACGTGCGCGAGAGCCTGCCGCTCTATGGCGACGAGGGGCTGGTCCATCCCGGCACGATCCTGCACATCGGCAATTGGGCATTGCGCCACAATGTCGTCCTCGGGCCGTGGATGCATGTCGGCAGCCGGGTCGAGCATTTCGCCGCAGCACATGCTCGGCGAGGAGTTGTCGGCGCGCGCCCTCGTCACCGGCAATTACGAGCGCAAGGGCCACCGCTTTGTCGAGCTCGACGTGCTGGTCTACGCCAACGGCACGACCCCGGCCGCGCGCATCGCCCACACCGCGATCTACCGCCCGCGCCAGCTCGCCGCCGGCTAAGACGTCCAAGCGGACCGATCAGGCTTTAGCGTCCAGCTAGCCGTAGGATGGGCTGAGCCTTGCGAAGCCCATCGCCGCCGCCGCACCCGATGGGTTTCGCTGCGCGCTCAACCCATCCTACAGGGCGATGGGGCTGAGCCATCTGTATGCACGCGACCCGGTCAATAACGAAACAGGAATCTATCCATTGACGGGTAGCGGGGCGGGGGCGGCGAGCTCGCGGGTCTCGGCCTGCGGCGGGTCGCCGAGACGCAACCGGATCCGGTATTTCTGCCAGTCGCGGCGATAGGCGACCGGGTCGGGCAATGCGATCGAGGCGCTCGACACGATCGCCAGCAGCCTTGTCTGGGTCTGCGGCGCGGTGCCGACGACGCCCGGAGCCAGCGCGTTCGAGCCGATGCCGCTGACCCCGAAATTGGACCCGGAATAGGGGCTGCCGGGGAATTCCTGTGAAAACGTCTCGGTCGGCGCCGGATTGGCGGTGATCGACAGGGCGGGGGTGACCTGACCGTCGGGTGCCACCAGCTCGGCGCCGCGCAACGGCAGGCGGTCGGCGCCGGCGATCTCGATCTGGTCGGCGACACCGCCCGGCGCAAAGCCGGCGCGGAACTGGTCGCCGGGCATCGGCGCGGGCCCCCCGCCGCACGCGGCGAGCAGCAGCAGGACGATCGCAGGCAGGCCGGCGGCGCGGGTCACGACTTTATCTAGGGTCACGGCGCTATCTAAGCCCCAAACCCAACCCACGGGAAGCTCGACCGTGACATTTGCGCCGGCCATAGGCACAATTCGCGGCCGTCAAGCGAGGGAGAAAGGCCATGTCCGCCGCCGCCATCCGCACCGCCGACATCGGCGCCGTCGCCGACCGCAAATTCCACATTCGCGACTTTCGCCTGCAAAACGGCGTGGTCATGCCCGCGGTCGACATCGCCTACGAGACCTACGGCCGGCTCGCCGCCGACGGCAAGAACGCGGTCTTGGTCACCCACGGCTACACCAGCAGCCATCACGCCGCCGGGCACAACCCGGCGAACGGCGACCAGCCGGGCTGGTGGGACGGGCTGATCGGGCCGGGCAAGGCAATCGACACCGACCGCCTCTTTGTCGTCGCCTCGAACATGCTGGGCTCGTCCTACGGCTCGACCAACGGGGCGAGCCTCGACCCGCGCACCGGCAAGCCTTACGGTTCGGATTTCCCGGCAATCACGGTGCGCGACATCGTCACAGCGCAAAAGGCATTGCTCGACAGCCTCGGCGTGCGTCACCTGGTTGCCGTCGCCGGCCCGTCCTATGGCGGCTACCAGGCCTTCCAATGGGCCGTCGCCTACCCGGAAATGATCGACGCGGTCGCCGCGGTCGTGACCGCCCCGCGCTCGCAGAATGCCGAAAAGAGCCTCGCCGAGCTCGAGGCCCGGCTCGCCGCCGACCCCGAATGGCATGGCGGGCATTATTACGGGCATGGCGGCGCCAAGACGGCGCTGACGCAGATGCGGTTCGAGACCCTGATGCGCTACGGCTACAGCGAGCAGCTGGCCCCCCGCTATCCGGACAAGACCGCGCGCGAGCAGGCGATCCGTCAGCTCGCCGTCGACTGGGCGCGGAACTGGGACACCAACTCGCTCGTCATCCTGCGCCGCGCCACGGTCGGGTTCGACACGGTCAAGGATTTCGCCAAGATCCGCGCGAAAATGCTCTACGTGCTGTGCCGCACCAACGTCCTGTTTCCGCCGTCCCTGGCGCCCGGCGTCATGCAGGACCTCGCCGCCGCCGGGGTCGACGCCCGCTATTTCGAGCTCGACAGCGATCTCGGCCATTCGGCGAGCGGCCCCGAGCACGCCAAATGGTCGCCGGTATTGCGCGAGTTCCTGGCGCCGTTCGTCGCCCGCCTCTGACGCGCTGCTCCCTCGCCCCGCTTGCCGGGAAGAGGCTCGGAGTGAGGGGCGAGCCCTGATCTAGCGCGGCGGCAGGCCGAGGCGCGGGATCTCGATCGCCGGGCAGCGGTTCATCACCACCTTGAGGCCCTTCGCCTCGGCGCGGGCGGCGGCGGCATCGTCGCGCACCTCGAGCTGCAGCCACACGATTTTGGCCCCGATCGCGATCGCGTCGTCGACCGCGGCTCCTGCCAGCTCGCTGCGGCGGAACACGTCGACCATGTCGACCGGCTCGCGGATGTCGGCGAGGGCGGCATGGCATTCCTCGCCGAGGATTACCGCGCCGGCGGCGTTCGGGTTGACCGGGATCGCGCGGTAGCCGCGGCGCTGCAGATAGGCCATGACGCGATGGCTCGCCCGCCCGCCCCGCGGGCTCGCGCCGACAACCGCGATCGTGCGCACATTCGTCAGGATGTCGCGCAGATAGGCGTCGGAATAGTGCTCGTGGTCCATCATCGGCCTCAGCGGTCGCGCCAGACGGGGGCGCGTTTGGCGAGAAAGGCGTCGATGCCTTCTTCGGCGTCCGACGCCAGCATGTTCGTCGTCATGATTTCGGCGGCATAGCGATAGGCGGCGGCGAGGTCGAGCTCGGCCTGGCGGTAGAACGCCTCCTTGCCGATCGCCAGGCTGAAGGCGGATTTGCCGGCGATCTCGCGGGCGAGGCCGTCGACGGCCGCGCGCAGCCCGGCGTTCGGCGCGACCCGGTTGACGAGGCCGAGCTCGCGCGCCCGCGCTGCGCCGATCAGCTCGCCGGTCAGCAGCATCTCCATCGCCGCCTTGCGCCCGACGGCGCGGCTCAGCGCCACCATCGGTGTGGAGCAGAACAGCCCGATATTGACGCCCGGCGTCGCAAACCGCGCCTCCTCGGCCGCGACCGCCAGATCGCAGCTCGCCACCAGCTGGCAGCCGGCCGCGGTCGCCACACCGTGCACTTCGGCGATGACCGGCTTTGGCAGCCGGGTGATCGCCAGCATCAATTCGCTGCACAGCGCAAAGACCCGCTCGTAGGTTTCGCGGCGCGGGTCGGCGCGGATCTCGCGCAGATCGTGCCCGGCGCAAAAGGCGGGGCCGGCGCCGGCGATCACGACGACCCGCGCGCGCCGGTCCGCGGCGGCGCGGCCGAGCGCCTCGACCAAGCTCTGCATCAGCCCGACCGACAAGGCGTTGCGCGCCCGCGGCCGGTTCAGGGTCAGGCGCAAGACGCCGCCATCGCCCAAGGTCTCGAGCAGCAGCGCCGCCTCCTGCGTCTCGATCGGCATCGCCGTCATCGCCGCCTTCACCCTTGCCTGTCCCATCCGGAAACGCGACTCTCGCGCCGGTGGGGTTCGGGCGGCAACAGATATCTTCGGCGAGCGGGGCGGAGGACAATGCCGCGCCGTTGCGCGAGGCGTGGTACTACGCGGTGGCCGGCGCGCGCCTAAAGCCGCGGGCGACATTGGCCAAGATCATGCTGGGCGAGCCGTTGCTGATCGGCCGCGACGCCGCCGGCGCGCCTTTTGCCTTGCGCGACATCTGCCCGCATCGCGGCATGCCGCTCAACGCCGGCCGTTTTGACGGGCATGAGGTCGAGTGCTGCTATCACGGCTGGCGCTTCGACACCAAGGGCCAATGCACCGCGATCCCGGCCTTGGTGCCGGGCCAGCCTTTTACGCCGAGCCGCATCCGGGTCCGCAACTACCCGGTGCGGGAGGTCCAGGGCAACATCTGGGTGTATTTCGGCGAAGACCCGGCGGCTGCGCCCGACATACCCGCCGTCGACGGGTTCGCGAACGCCGCCCCGCGCCTTGTCGAAAATGTGCGCTTTGCCGCGGCGGTCGACCACGCCGTCGTCGGGCTGATGGACCCGGCGCACGGACCCTTTGTCCATCGCGCGTGGTGGTGGCGCTCGCGCCGGTCGATCCACGCCAAGGCCAAGGCCTTCGCGCCCTCGCCCTGGGGCTTCACGATGACCCGGCACGCCCCGTCCGCCAATTCGCGCGCCTACCGGCTGCTCGGCGGCGCTCCCGAAACCGAGATCGTCTTTCGCCTGCCGGGCGTGCGCATCGAGCACATCCGCGCCGGCCGCCATGCCGTGTGCAATTTGACCGCGATCACCCCAGTCGACGACCAGACGACCGAGATCAACCATTGCATCTATTGGACGGCACCCTGGCTCAGCGCGTTGAAGCCGTTGCTGCGGCCCTATGTGCGCGCCTTCCTGCACCAGGACCGCGCGATCATGGAGCGCCAGCAGCAGGGCTTGCGCTGGGACCCGCCGCTGATGCTGATCGACGACGCCGACACCCAGGCCAAATGGTACTACCGGCTGAAGCGCGAATACCGCCGCGCCCGCGCCGAAGGACGCCCGTTCGACAACCCGGTCAAACCCCGCACCCTCGAATGGCGCAGCTGAGAGCGGATTTCGACCAAGCTGACGCGATTTGCGACCGGTTTCCCGGCGGCGGTCATTGCGAGGAGCGCCGCGTGCGACGAAGCAGTCTCGACCAAAGCGGCGACGCCAGCCCGAGATTGCTTCGCGGAGCCTGTCCTCGGGCCGCGCATTGTGCCGACCCGTGGGCTCGCAATGACGGCGTGATGCGGCGGTTCAACCTGACGGAAATCCGTTCTGGGCAGTCAGGGAAGCGCCTCGCCGCCGTCGAAGCAATCCCAATCCCAGCAGGCCGCTGGCCAGCAACGCGATCGAGCCGGGCTCGGGCGCTGCCGCTGCCTCCTCGGTGATCGGCGTCTGCGTGCCGGTGAACGTGCCGTCACCGACAAAGGTCAAGCCGGTGATGAACGCGGTCGTGTCGGCGGGATCGAGTCCGTCGGCCGGGTCGATCCCCGTGACCGTAAACGCATCGACACCGCCGTTGGGAAAATCAAACACCGTCTCGGGCGACACCATGTCGCTGAAGTCCATGCCATTGTAGATGAACGAAACGTCGAACGGATCCAACTGGACCGCCGGAAGCAGCACGGAAGCAAAGTTCGGGTCGCCGGCGCCGATGGCAAACGAATACCCGACCGCGACTTTCGGGTCGACAAAATACGTCGTGCCAGCGACCACGGTCATGGTGTATTGATAGGCGCCGGCGGGGGTGATGCTCGGTAGATTTACAACCGGCGCACCCGCGGGAAGCGGGGTAAAATCAAAAAACGCTCTCGAAATCGCAAGCTGATTGGAATTAGTAAAGGATCCCGTTGGGTCACGCAGGACGGTACCAATAATGTCCATAACATAATTGTGATTTAACTGCAGCGTGAGACCGCCCGCCAGTGCGCTGGGCACGGTGAACGAATTGGACGTCCCGGGGATTCCAACGGCATATACCCCATCCAGGCCGCCGGCGGCGTTCGTCAGAGATTTGTCATAAATATTTATGACAACTCCATCACGCTGAGATTCGGATAGCTCCACGCAAACGTCGGATTGGCGCTGGACCCCGATATCGTCACGTTCGATGCGAAAGGCGGTGGGGTCGCCCCCTCTACAGAAGGCGTGATTGAAGACGCCGTATTGGACCCATTGCTGAAGTTCAGCGTCCACGGGCCGGTTAAATTCGAATTATAGGCAACCGCACCGCTAAACTGATCAGGGATCGCCGTCGAGCCAACAAATGCAAGTCTCGCG